>CAYXTO010000001.1:0-396976 GCA_964468045.1 uncultured Caenibius sp.
CCACGTCGTTGATCGACTGCTCGCGCTTGTTCGCGGTCACGATGATCTCGCCCGCAGAACCCCCCTCGCTCGACTGCGCAAAGGCCGCTCCCCCAGACGCCAACAACGCCAACAACGAACTACACGTCGCGATCGTTCTCAATTGCCTCATTTCAGATTTCCTCCCTCATTAAGTTGCTGGTCGAAAGGGGTAGCCTCGGGGAGATATTCCTCCCTCGCTCCGGTTATCCGTCTCTGCCAAGCGAACCGGCGTCATTTTATGCGGAAAAATTCTCTAGTCAATAATGTCGAACGATTTCGTGAGATGAGGTGATCTTGTTGACCTGATGATGTGTTATGAGCAAAGAGGGCGCGCGAAATATTCCACGCTTTGAGGCGTACCCGCCGGGGAGCCACGTGACACAGACGGTCAAAAATAAAATCGAGCGAGTCGACGGCGCAAATGCGTCGCCGCCCAAGCAGGCAAGCGAGCGCATGAGCGTGAGCGACCGGGTGGCCGAAGCGATTCTGCAGGATATAAGAAGTGGCCGCCTGGTCCCCGGCCAGCATCTGCTCGAGCCGGAGTTGACCGCTCGCCTTGGAATTAGCCGTGGGTCGCTGCGTGAGGCGCTCAAGCATCTCTCCGCAGCCGGCATAGTCAATCTGAGTCGCTTTCGGGGCGCCTACATCGCCACGCTGAATCGCAAGTCGGTGCTCGACTTGCTGGACACGCTGGAGCCGCTGGCAAGGCTTGGCGCCCGGCTCGCCGCGCGCAGCGGAGCGACCGACAAGGACTATGCCCGGTTGCTGGATGCGGCGAGGAAGCTTGGGGTGGCGCAGGCTTCTGGCGGCCGGGGCGACTATCTCAATGAACGCCGCCGCTTTTACGATATCATGATCGAGCTTGGCGGAAATTATGAGCTGGCGCGTACGATGCCATTGCCCCGGGCCGATCTCTTCCGCGCGCAGGTTGAAACCCGCCAGAACGAGAAGCAGAGGCGCTTGCACTTCGAAGGCTATGAACGAATAGCCGAGGCAATCGCTGCGCGTGATCCTGCGGCGGCCGACAAGGCCGTGATGGAACATTTCGCGGGTACCCGCCGGACCATGGCGGAGCTTGACGAAGATGCATTCCCCCAGTCCAACTTTTGACGGCGATTGCGCCTGGCTGGGCCAGCCCTGCCGTTGCGTGACCGGCTTGCCGACAGCAAATACCGAAACTCCCCGTGCGCATGTCGCGGGCGCAAAGATTTCTGTTTTTCCCGAAGATAGCTAGACGAAATCGTCCGACGCATTTAAGCCTAGCAGGGCCAAAACGAATCGGGTGCTGGAAGCATCACTTTTGGGCTGACTGCACGGGGATGCTCAGGCATTCTCGCATTCAGCGGAACACCGAAAGTTTGGGAGACGGTAATGAACGCTATATCCAATCAGCCTTTGAAATTTGTCCGCAATGCAATGGAAGATATCGGCATGCTCACCGCTTTGGATGAGCAACTGAATCATCAGATTGCGGATACTTTCTCCACGGTTTCCACGTCCGAACACAGCTGGACGGAAAAGATCTGGACGGCGATCGTCCGCAAGGATGGCGGGCTTGCCATCGATTTCGGCCTTGGCCGCTATCACAATCGCGGAGTGCTGGACGGATGGGGCGCCGTATCGCGGGGTGCGGAGCAGTGGACCGTTCGCGCCAATCGCGAACTCCGCGACGATCCCACGGTGACCGAGGTGGGCCCGCTCCGGTACGAGATCATCGAGCCGCTCCGCCAGGTGCGCTATGTACTGGAAAAGAACGACCTCCAGCCGATCTCCTATGACATCACCTTTACGAGCGAGATGCCGCCTTTCTTCGAGGATCGCCATCGCCAACGCGAGCATGACGGCTTCCGCGTAGGTTCGGACGTGGTTCGCTATCACCAGATCGGCGTGCCGTCGGGCTGGGTGGAGATCGAAGGCGAGCGGATCGAGGTGCGTCCCGAGGAATGGACCGAATATCGCGATCACAGCTGGGGCACGCGTCTGGACGTAGGCGCCCATTCTGCCGACATTCGCCCGCGCGCGGGATTTGGCGACGCCAATTTCGGCCAGAACGAATTCGTCCTCATCTGGAGCCCGTTCATGCTCCAGAAGCCGAATGGCGAGCGCTACGCCTACCATTTCTATTTCATGTCCAGCATGGGCCGCATCTTCTACTCGTCGGGCTATCTGAATCGTCCGGATGGCACCCAGGAAAAGGTCGCCCGGGTTCGCCCCGAGCTGCAATATGATGATACCACACGTCGCTTGCTGGGCGGCCAGGTGCACTTCGACATGCTTCAGGGTGGCAATCATACGGTGAATATCGAGGTTGTCGGAACATCAGGCGTGCATCTCGGGCCGGGCCTCTATCTCGGCTTTGACGGTCGCAAGCACGGCTCCTGGCATGGTCCGTTGACCCTGGAAGGCGAGAAGTTCGACAACACGCTGGACCGCGAAACGCTGAAGCGGATCCGCCAGCTGCGCGATTGCCCGATCAAGGTCACGGAAGGCGACGCGGTCGGTTATGGAATCATGGAAACCATCATTCATGGCGCCCATCCGGAACTGGGGCTGACCAAAGAAAACTCGCTCATCTGAGTGCACGAACATGGCACGCGACAATGAACGCCTTGCTGACGGGTTGCGCCGTTGGCTGCCGCGCGGCAATCGGATCACCGGCGTCAGGACCCTTTCGGCCGGGCATTCGAACGAAACCTATTTCGTGGAGGGTCTGAACGAGATCCTCCGAATGCCACCGTCGGAGGAGGGCCTGCTTCCTCCCTACGACATGGCTCGTCAGCATGCCGTGATGTCTGCGGTGGCGACGCATGCGCCCGGCATTCCGATGCCGCCCATGCTGGAATTGTGCACCGATCCGGATGTGCTGGGCGACGAGTTCTATCTGATGGGCGCCTTGCCGGGCGAGGCGTTCGAATATTCCATTCCCGATTGGCTGGCGGCCGATCCGGTTGACGGAGCGGAATCCGTCTGCCGCCAATGGTTCGATGCCTTCACCAGCCTGAACAATATGCCGGTGGAACATATGCTCCCCGGCGAGCGCACGGTGCAGGAAGAAGTGGATTACTGGCTCGATGTCTCCCGCGAATGTGAAGCGGTGCCGGAGCTTATCGGGATCCTTGAGGATCTGTCCGCCCGTCCACCGCGCGCCACGGGGCCTGCCACGCCCGTGCATGGCGATACGAAGCATGGAAACTGCCTGTGGCATGAAGGCAAGCTGACAGCTCTGCTCGATTGGGAAATGGCGCGGATCAGCGAACCGATGCTGGACCTGGGTTATATCCTGATGTTCCACGATCAGGGCCCCGCCTCGCTGGGCGATGCCGGCTATGAGTTGCCGGGCTGGTGGTCGGCGGACCGGATGGTCGCGGAATGGGAGGCGCGGACCGGCCGCACCGCGGTGGATATCGCGCGCTACACCGTTCTCGGCCAGGCGAAGGTCGCAGCGATCATCTCGGTGGGGGCGCATCTGTTTCGCACCGGCCGAATAAGGGATCCGCGCTTCGAAGGATTTGCAAAGCTGTTGCCGGCCTACATGGATCTGCTGCAACGGCGGGCAGTGGCGGCAAGTTGATGAGGGGCACGCGCGCCATCCATTGAGCGCATTTTGTCAGTCTTTTTCGTCGAACAATTTTGATCGAACACTCTTGCCTGCGCACTGGCATCTGCTATCAGCAGCGCAAAGGTTCGAAGGCCGGGAACTGAATCGAGAGGAAGCGGAGCCGATAAATGCTAGATTATGTCCGCCTTCTGGAGGCGAACAACGCGATTCAGACCATCGGCGACGACACCTACTGGCTGTGCGTCACCCGCACGGTCCAGGAATCGAAGCTGTTCCCCGTGCCGTCCTACATGCTGCTGTCCTACCTGTGCTGCTATTACCGCTATCCGGAATTGCTGCGGAAGGTCGAAAGCCGCATCCGGGCGGAAGAGATCGGCGACCGTTCGCGCACATTCGGCGGCAAGTTCGGCAGCGTGACGGGCTGGGCCATGCCCACCTTCTATCTGCTTGGCCGCGAGATGCTGATCAATTTCGGCGTGATCGGCCCGGAAGACGGTGCCGAGGATGTCGCCTATGTCACGGATTTCTGGCGCCGCTTCAAGCTGGCCCAGCAGCGCGAGGACGGGCACCTCAACGCCCGCGAATTCGGCCAGCGGGTGCAGCACCTGCCGGAGCGGCGCATCCAGCGCTTCCATGCCGACATGCTCGCCTGCAAGCCGGGCGACCGGCTGCATACCGCGGCGCAGGCGTTCCTGGCCGCCGTTTCGCAATATGGCTTCCTCGTTTCCTGCGAAAGCCGCTGCACGCTCAACAATTCCGGGCCCTACAAGCTGGCCGACGATCGCGAGATGGTGATCCGCGAATTCACCGATCTTTCGCGCGGCGACTATCCCTGGCTCGACGGGATCGGCGACCTGATCCCCTACAACAACCTGACCGTGACGATGGAAGCCACCGGCTGCCATTTCTACCTGATGGACGATTGGGGCAGTTTCGAATCCCGTCCGGAATTCACCGGCGATGCGCTGTCGGGCATCGGGCTTTACACTTCGGACTGCCTGAGCGACGGCCTGCTGCCCATCGGCATGGGCTCGGCGGAGGAACTGGCGGGGACTTTCGAGGCGCTGAATGAGAAGATCAAGGAAGCGACCATCCAGCTGTGGAAGCGCATGGCGGGCTGGAGCCGCGACCAGATGATGGATGCGGGCGCGATCGTCTATTTCTCCTTCATCAAGGATTTCGCGCATATCGCCGGCGTCTACGATCCGGAGGACTGGATGAAGATCGATGCCCGCGCCGATCGCTTCCGCCCTCTGTTGAACGACCAGTTCGGCCGCGATTTCCTGGGCGAGATGGTCGGGCTGGTCGGCCTGCCCAGCCAGCAGCTGCACGAATATGCGATGATGCAGCACAACAACCGGCCGGCGCGCTATATTTCGCAGATTCCCTATTCCGTGCTGGACCGGGCCGAGCTTGGGGAAGGGCTTGCGCCGATCGGCAAGGGCGTTTCGCACTTTCCTGAAAAGACGGGCGAATATCGCACGACCGAAGGAATGCTCTCGCTGGAGGAGTACAACCGGCGAGCGTCCGGGAACCGGCCCACGCAGATGGAGCAGGGGCTGCGCCATCTGTGCGATACCAGCATCAAATATGCCGCGGACGACAATGAGGCCGTGCAGCGTCTTTACGCCGATGAGCGCAAGCATTGCGCTGCCCTGGCGGGCGCTCCGTTGCGCCTGTCACGCGACGAGGTGGAACGCAGGAGGCGATAAATGTCCGGCAAGGATACGATTTCCGATATTGAGCAATTGATCGCCGAGTTCGAGGCCTCCGGCCTGCGCGAGCTTCATGCGCGCCGGGGGGATTTCGAGATCTATCTCTCGAACGATGCCGATGCGCCCGGCCTGGATGGCGCGCCTTCCGCTTCCGCGCCCGTTGCAAGGGGACGGCAGGCTGCGGCGAAGGCGCCTGCCGCCAGCGCACCCGCGTCCGCAAGCCCCGCTGTGGGCGCGCCCGCGCCGGAAGCCAGCTTTCCGGATGGAGCCGAAGTCATCCGCGCACCCTATCTGGGCACGTTTTACCGCGCGCCGAAGCCCGGTGCGCCAGCCTATGTCGAGGTTGGTCAGCAAGTCACGCAGGACAGCGAGATGTGCCTGGTGGAAGTCATGAAGCTGTTCACCGCGGTGCGGGCGAGCTGCAGCGGCACCGTGCATGCCGTGCTTGCCAATGATGGCGACATGGTCGCGGCCGACCAGCCCTTGTTTGTCGTGATTCCGGCCTGATCATGGCGAGTCATCGCGTATTCGTCGCCAATCGGGGAGAGATCGGCCTGCGCATCGTACGCGCGGCCCACGCCCTGGGCATGGAAGCGGTAATCGGCGTATCGGAGGCGGATCGTGGCGGCCTTGCCGCGCGCGAGGCGGACCGGGCGGTCGTGCTGGGGCCAGGCCCTGCCGCCAAGAGCTATCTCGACGCCCGGCTGATCGTGCAGGCTGCGCTGTCCACCGGCTGCGACCTGCTGCATCCCGGATATGGCTTCCTGTCGGAACGGGCGGAACTTGCCCGCCTGTGCGAGGAACATGGCATTGCCTTTGTCGGCCCGCGCCCCGATGTGATCGATGCGCTGGGCGACAAGTTGCGCGCGCGCGCCATGGCCGAAGCCGCGGGCGTGCCGCTGGTCCCTGGCACCGGCGAGATCGTCAGTGCGGCGGATGCGGTGACGGCGGCGGCGGAAATCGGCTACCCCGTGCTGCTCAAGGCTTCAGCCGGCGGCGGCGGGCGAGGCATGGTGATCGCGCATGACGCGAAGGAAGTCGAAGCCGGTTTCGCCAAGGCAAGCGCGGAAGCCCTGGCCGCCTTCAATGACGGTACGCTGTTCATGGAACGCTTCGTGCCCGAAGCGCGCCACGTCGAGGTCCAATTGATGGGCGACGGTAAGGGCCAGGTCATTCACTTCGGTGAGCGCGACTGTTCGGTGCAGCGGCGCTATCAGAAGCTGGTGGAAGAAGCGCCCTGCGCGGCCATGCCCGCCGAATTACGGGCGAAGCTGCATGAAGCCGCGGTCGCGCTGGCGGCCAGCGTCAATTACCGCAACGCCGGAACGGCCGAGTTCCTGTACGATGTCGCCCGGCAGGAAGTCTATTTCATCGAGGTCAATGCCCGCATCCAGGTGGAGCATCCGGTCAGCGAGATGATCTCCGGCTTCGATCTGGTGCAGGAGCAATTGCGGATCGCCACCGGCGCGCCGCTGAGCCTGACGCAGGATCAGGTCGTGCTCTCGGGCCATGCGATAGAATGCCGGATCAATGCGGAAGACTGGGAGCGCGATTTCATGCCGGTGCCGGGCACGGTCACTCGCTGGAAAGCGCCGCAGGGCGAGGGGGTGCGGCTGGACAGCCATATCACCGAGGGGGCGATGATCCCGCCTTACTACGACAGCATGGTGGGCAAGCTGATCGTCCATGGCGCCAGTCGCGAGGAAGCGGTGGCGAAGCTGGGCGAAGCGATTGCCGGGTTCGAGGTGGAAGGCGTGCCGACCACCCTGCCGCTGCATGCGAAGATCGTAAGCCAACCCGATTTCATGGCCAACCGCATCCATACGCGCTGGCTGGAGAAGACCGTCCTTGCCGGGGCGATGGAGTAGACCGATGGCCCATATCAAATTCCTGGACGAAACCATGCGCGACGGGCAGCAGAGCCTGTGGGGCATGCAGATGCAGGCGGGCATGGCGCTGCCGGTGACCCCGATCATCGACGAAACCGGCTATGAGATCATCAGCCTGGGTGGATCCTCCCTGTTCGAGGTTCTCATCAAGCGCCGCCGCGAAGATCCATGGGCGGGCATGGACATGCTGGTGGAATCCATGCCGAAGACGCCGCTGCGTGCGGGTTGCCGGTCCAATGGCTCGGTCACCTTCGGGTTCACGCCCGATGTGCTGATGGACATCTGGGTGGACCGCCTGTGCGTCCACGGCATGCGCAGCTTCTGGCTATATGACGTGCTGTTCAACATCGACAAGATGCACCGGCTAGCGAAGGTGGCGAAGCGGCATAATTGCCAGATCGCGGGCACCATGCTGTTCACGCTCTCGCCGGTCCACACCGATGAATATTACGCGGACAAGGCGGACAAGCTTTCCGCCCTGCCGGAAGTGGACAGCCTGCTGCTCTACGATACGGGCGGGGTGCTGGACCGCGAACGGATTTCCACGCTCGTCCCGGCCATCGTCGCCAAGTCGCGTGGCAAGCCGATCGAAATGCATGCCAACAACATGCTGGGCCAGTCCGCCAAGAGCTATATGGACGCGATCGAATTCGGGGTCACCGTGCTGCACACGGCAGTGCGTTCCATGGCCAATGGCCCGTCCATCCCTTCGATCGAGATCATGACCAAGAACATCGAGATGATGGGGCACACCCATAATATCGATACCAGCAAGCTCAAGCAGGTCTCCGATCATTTCGAGCGGGTCGGCAAGGCGGCGGGCTACCTGGTCAACCAGCACTACGAATATGACGTGACCGCGCTCCGTCACCAGATTCCGGGTGGCATGATGGGCACGCTGCGCTCCCAGCTTGCCGATCAGAATATGCAGGACAAGCTTCCGGTCGTGCTGGAAGAAGTCGCCAATGTGCGTCGTGAACTCGGCTATCCCGGCATGGCGACGCCCTTCGCGCAGATCGTGGGCACCATGGCGGTGCTCAACATCGTCACGGGCAAGCGCTATTCCGTCGTGCCCGACGAGGTGATCCAGTATGCCGCCGGCTTCTATGGCGATCCAGTGGCGCCGATCGACGGCGATGTGATGGACCGCATCATGGGCACGCCGCGCGCCAGGGAGATCCTCGCCAATCCGCCGGAGCAGCCGGATGCCGACGAGCTTCGCCGCCGTCATGGCACGGGCGATGATGACGATGAGCTCATCCTGCGCGCGTTGGTTCCGGCCTCGGAAATCGAGGCGATGCGTAAGTCCGGGCCGCCCGCGCGCGATTACCCGACCCTGTCCTCGCCGGAACTGGAGCAGGTCAGCCGGTTGATGAAGGTTGCGAACACGCCCTTCGTCCAGATCCGTTCGGCAGAGCTGGACCTGACCATCCGCCGCTGAAAGGAATTCCGCGATGCGCATGATCGATTTCTTCGACCGGGGCCTGCGCATCGCCGCGGGGCGGCCGTGCCTGGTTTCCAGCGAGGGGACGCGAACCTACAGGGAGGTGGGTGAACGCTCCCGCCGGATCGCCAATATGCTGATCGTCGATGGCTTTGCGCCGGGCGCCCATGCCGCCGTGCTCAGCGGCAATGCCGTGATCGCGTTCGAGGCGATCCTCGGCATCCTGCGCGCCGATGGGGTGTGGGCGATGGCCAATCATCGCGCGGGCGTGATGGAAAACGCCTATCTGTTCGATCTGCTCGACATCGATACGCTGTTCGTGGCTCAGGAGATGGCGGACAGGGTTCCGGTTCTGCGCCGCGAATGCCCGCGCATCCGGCGCTTCATCGCGCTGGATGGCCCAGTGGAAGGTTGCGACTTCGAGCTGGCGGAGCGCGCGCTGGATGCATCCGAGGTGCCGCAGCGACGGGCGGGCTTGCCCGATGAGCTGGCCTTCCTTGCCAATACCGGCGGCACGACCGGCCGCTCCAAGGGCGTGATGCTGTCCAATGGCAACTGGCAGGCGCTGGTCGCCAGCCTGGTCGCGTCCATGCCGATGAAAGTGCCGCCGGTTAACTGCGTCGCCGCGCCGATGACTCACGCCGCCGGGCCGCTGGCGCTGGCCAGCATGGCGCTGGGCGGGACGGTGGTGGTGCTGCCGCAGTTCGATCCGGGCGCGGTGCTCGACGCGATCGAGCGGCACAAGGTCACCTACATGTTCCTGCCGCCCACCGCGGTCTACATGCTGATCGATCACCCGGGAGTGGAGCAGCGCGATCTCTCCAGCCTCGAATACATCTCCTATGCCGGAGCGCCGATGGCGCTGGAGCGGCTCAAGCAGGCGATCCGCGTGCTCGGTCCGGTGATGAACGCCAGCTTCGGCCAGACCGAGGCGCCGATGTGCGTCACCGCCATGCCGCCGCACGAGCATCTCCGCCCGGACGGCGAACTGGCCCATCCGGGAAGCTGCGGACGGCCCAATCTCCTCTCCATCGTCGAGATCATGGACGATGAAGGCAATATCCTTCCCCCGGGCGAGCGCGGCGAGATCGTGGTGCGCGGGCCGCTGGTGATGAAGGGCTATTACAAGAACCCGGAGGCGACCGAGGAAGTCTCCCGCTTCGGCTGGCATCATACCGGCGATATCGGCATTCGTGACGAGGACGGCTGGTTCTATGTGGTGGACCGCAAGAAGGACATGATCATCTCGGGCGGCTTCAACATCTATCCGGCCGAAGTCGAGGATGCGTTGCTGGCCCATCCGGCGGTCGCCCAATGTGCCGTGATCGGCGTGCCGCACGAGAAATGGGGCGAGGAAGTGATCGCCTTCGTCGAGACGCGCGGCGACGCGGAGTTCGACGCGGCGGCGGTCATCACCTTCGCGAAGGAGCGGATCGGGCCGATCAAGGCGCCCAAGCGGGTGGAGCGGGTCGAGGCCCTGCCGCGCACCAATGCGGGCAAGATCTCGCGCGCGGAAGTGCGCAAGCCGTTCTGGGAAGGCGCGGGGAGGGCCATCTGATGCGGGACGTCTATATTCTGGGGGTAGGGATGACGCGCTTTGGCCGCCATCTCGACAAGACCCACAGCGAGCTGGCGCAGGAAGCGGTTCGGCTCGCGCTGGCGGATGCCGGAACCGAGGCGAGCGCGGTGGACAGCACCGTTTATGCCACGGTGGTGCAGGGCTTCTTCGCCGGCGAGATGTCGATTCCCAGCCAGTTCGCTCTGCGCCCGCTGGGGATCGGCGGAGTGCGCACGCTGACGGTGGAGGCGGCCTGCGCCAGCTCCACGATGGGGCTGCACACCGCCATCGCCCAGGTGCAGTCCGGCCAGAGCGATGTCGCCCTCGCGCTCGGGGTGGAGAAGCTCTACAGCGAGGATCGCGCCAAGAAGTTCGCGGTGTTCCAGCAGCCGCTCGATATCGAGGTGGCGGAAAACTATGTCGCCGTCACGCGCGACAAGCTGGCTCCCGTGCCGCCTGAATTCGAGGGGGCAAGCCCCAATATATTGATGGAAGCCTATGCGGCGCAGGCGCGGCTGCACATGGCGACATATGGCACCACCCGCCGCCAGATCGCGGCCGTGGCCGCCAAGGATCACGCCCATTCGGCGCTCAATCCGCTGTCGCAATACCAGAATTCCATGACCATCGATGAAGTGCTTGCCGCGCCCAATGTCGCCTGGCCGCTGACCGTACCGATGTGTGCGCCGATCAGCGACGGGGCGAGCGCGGCCATCGTCTGTTCCGCCGAAACCATTCGCAAGCTCGGCGCGAGCCGGGCTATCCGCGTCGTCGCCGCGGATTCGCGCACCGGGCAGGATCGCGCGCCGGACGACTACCCTCATCACGTGACGCGGCTGGTCTCTGCCCGCGTCTACGAGCGGGCGGGGTTGGGGCCGGAGGATTTCGACCTGGCCGAAGTGCACGACGCCAGCTCGATCGGGGAGATCATCCAGGTCGAAGGGCTGGGCCTGGTGGCTCCAGGCGAAGGCGGCCCGGCGGCGGAACGAGGCGAATTGTCGCTGGGCGGGCGGATCCCGGTCAATGTTTCCGGTGGCCTGGTGTCGAAGGGGCATCCGCTGGCGGCCACCGGCATCGGCCAGATCCATGAACTGGTCACCCAGCTGCGCGGTGAGGCGGGTGCCCGCCAGGTCGAAGGCGCGAAGATCGCCGTGGCGGAAAACTCCGGCGGCTTCTACGGCGTGGAGGACGGCATGTCCGCCGTCACCATCCTCGCGCGCTAGATCTGCCGGCGGAAGGGTGGTTCGGTCAGAGTTGCCGGTGCATCACCAGTGCATCCACATAGCCTTCGCCGGGATGCAGGAATGCCCCGGGCAGGCGGCCCACGACCGCGAAGCCCAATGATTGCCAGAGGCGCACGGCACGCTCATTGGTGCTCACCACGAAATTGAATTGCATCGCCCGGTAGCCCTGCGATCTGGCATGATTCAGGGAATGCTCGCACATGCGCCTTGCCACACCCTTGCCGGTGGCGGAGGCGCTGGTCATGTAACCGCAATTGCAGACATGCCTGCCGCCTCCCGCCTGATTGGGGCGGATGTAGTAGGTGCCGAGGATCGTTCCCGCATCCTCCGCAACGAACGTTTCCTTATCCGGTCCCAACCAGTAGGCGAGGGCTTCGGCTTCGCTCATATGCCTGTCGAGCGAATAGGTTTCGCCGGCCCTGATGACGGGAAGGATGATCGCCGCGATCGCCCCGGCATCGCCGGGATTGGCTCGTCTTATGATCATGGCAGCCGCATACCGGGCAGCGGCGTTTCAGAACAGCGTGCGCAGCGACAGATCATCCATGAACCGGAGGTCTATGCCCCCAGTCGCTGAGAATTGAATAGCTTTTCACGCTCCAGTTTTCGTCGTCGACTACGATGGCACCCCATCCGTATTCCAATGCAAATCCCGAAGGCGTCTCCATGTAGAAAGAGGTCATTCGATCATTGGGATGATGGCCGATACCCATTTGGATGGGGACGCCCTGCGCCAGGCATCGATCATAGGCGAGGCCCACATCATCCAGCGACTGGAGTTCCACCATCAGGTGATGAGTTCGTTTGCTGTCAGGCAGAACGGCGATCGCCACCGAATGATGGCGGCCCGTGCGGGTATGCAGGAAAGCCACTTCGACAGTGTTTCCCGGCACCGGTGTGTCTGTCTGGCGAATGAAGTCGCTGAGGCGCAGTCCCAGCACGTCACGGTAGAAGCGAAGCGTGGCTTCGTATGATCGTGCATTATGTACAAAATGTCCGGCCCCCAGCGGGCCGGTCAAAAAGCCGGGCCCGACCAGTCCCTTGCTCATAAACGGATCGGCCATCGAACCACATCGGAGGCCGAAGTAGAACTCATGTCGCAATCCATCCGGGTCGACACACCAGTACAGCTTTTCCACCTGACGAACATCGCGCAGCGCGTCATCTCCCAAGGTAATCTCCATACCTCGATTGCGGAGCGTTCCGATGAAGCTTTTGAGAGCTTCTTCCGTCTCCAGATCCCAGCCCGCCGCGAAGAGATCCTCATCCTCGCCTTCGATGACGAGAATGCGATAGGCAAATTCATCCAGCCGGATGGCAAGTGCTCCGTTTTCCCCGTTCCTTCGCGGCTGAGCGCCGACAATATCGGAAGCGAAACTTGCCCACTCTTCCAGATTGCTGGCGCAGACGACCATATATCCCAGTGCGGAAATCGTTCCCATTTGACCTCTCCTTATTGCAGCGGGATGAGTTTCAGGCGGCGTTCACCAGCAAGCGACTGGCCATTTCCTCAGCCTCGGCAAGCTTGGGCGAGGAAAAATATCCGATGATATTCTTGATCGGATCACCCGAGTAATAGCGCTCATAGAGGGCCTGTCTCGACCCGAACTGCTCGCCTGTGATGTCCCATACAAGCTTCATGATCTTGAATCTGTCGCGAGCATTCATTGCCGCACCCTTCACGTAGCGGTCGATCAATTCTCTGATTTCCGGCTGCTCATAATCCCGTTCGGAAAAGACGAGCCCGCCGCTTCCCGCAATCACGCGTAGATGATCAAGACAGGTCCGCGACGCGTTCGGGAAGAAGTTGACGATCGAGGCGTTGCCCACTCTGGGAAGGGTGGACGGCTCGCCGGGGCGATCGCTTATCCACAACGGCTTGCCTTCTCGCTGTGCGTTGGCTTGCGCAACAATCTCCAGGGCGGTTGCCTGCTGCAGGCCCTCTCCAATATGGACCAGCGTCGTCATTTCTCCGAGCATTTCCTGATACCGCGGGCTCTTGTCACGGCCCGTGGCTTTGGCCGCAAGGGAAGCAATCCCCGCGAGGAGGCGCAATTTTGCTGCGGAGCGCGATACCGCCTGCAGCATCACGTAGCCGGGAAAGTTGGGCAGAATGCTGTTATAACTTTCGACATCTCCCGCCAGAATGATCCGTTCGTCCGGAACAAAGACATCGTCGAAAATGAGAATGGCGTCTCCCTCGTCGAAGCGAGACGATAGCGGGCGATCAACAATGCTGCGGCCTTGGTCGTAGCCCTCGCGGCAAATGATCTTCAGCCCCGGCGCATTCATCGGTAATCCGAAGATCAGCGCTTTGTCCTGTTCGTCGGAGCGACGGGGCATGAAGGGACCAATGTAGACTTCATCTGCCACAGGCGCGAGCGTCGAAAGGAGGCGGGCCCCGCGCACGACGATGCCGTCCGAGCGACGCTCCACCATGCGGACCGATTCTTCCGGCGCTTCGGCTTTCGAGCGGTCGCTCTGAGGGTCAATCAATGCATGTGTCAGCATCAAGTCATTATCGCGAACATGAGCATGATACCGTCGGCTGCGTTCAGCCGCGTCGTGACTGCCGGTGAATTCCAGTGAGGCGATCGTATCCGTCAGCCATGCACTCATGAAGTCGGTCAGCCGGCCCATCACACCGAAAGTCAGATCAGCGCGGACATGATCGCAGCGAAGCCGGGCCATCATTTCGTCCTGCGTCATAGCCCGATGGTAGTTCCGGCAGACCCGCTCGCCCGTCTCCGGCAGAATGTATGTCATCACCTCCTGATAGGAAGGGTCGAACTGGGCGTCATAGAGGCTGGCGATGGTTTGAATGATGCCGCGAAACGCCCCATGGCTGGTGACATCCGTCACCACGTCCCCGTTGATAAAGAGGCGTCGGTTGTCTCGCAAACCGGCCTTGTATTGCTCCCCAGAACGGATTCCCATGACTCTCTCCTTCCGACTTCCTTGCACTCTCCTAACAAAAGTTATTCGATCGAACAATTAAAATTTAGTCATCCGAATAAATTTGTCTTTCCCGTAGGCTACCGGCCGCGATATAGGCGGCGGATAGGAGTGAAGCCTGATGATCGATGCGTTGATTGATGCACTGGAATTTCACGAATCAGCCGATCGTGGCGGGCAGGAGCGCGCCATCCAGACCCGACGCCTGATTGTCGCGGCGGCGGTGCCGATTTTCGGAGCCAAGGGTTATGAGCACGCCTCGACGCACGAGATTGCAGCAGCAGCAGATATCAATCAGGGCCTGATCACCTACCATTTCGGGTCGAAGGAGAAGCTCTGGCAGACCGTGGTCGATGAGGTCGTCGGCGCGTTCCGGAACATGCTCGCCTCAGAGCTTCGTGCAGCGGTCGTTTGGGACCAGGCCCAGATCTTCCGGCGCATCGTCGAAGTTTATGTGCGGTGGGCAGCCGACAATCCTAATCTGTTCCGCATTCTTATCGAGCTAAACAGGACAACCAACGAACGCAGCAAGTGGTATGCGGAACAACATGTTCGGCCTGTGTTCGACGTATTGACCAGCATCATCATCGACGGACAGGAGCGGGGGCTCCTGCGACCGGGATCACCAGTCGGGATGTACTACCAGCTCATATCGGCCGGCATGGTCTTCATGATCCCGGACGAAGCCCGGTGGCTGAGTGGTGTTGACGTGACCTCGGATGAGTTCGTCCAAAGCCATGCGGAACTGCTTTATCAAATGTTCCTGAATTCTGACAAAGATGGAGAAAATACGCATGATCGCGCATGAGGTGGAGAGCGGCTTCGTTCGAGCAGGCAGGTGGCACCTGCATTACCATGAAGCGGGCAAAGGCCATCCCGTCATTTTGCTCCATGGCTCGGGACCGGGCGCGACAGGCCTAAGCAACTTCTCCGGCAACATAGGTCCGCTTGCGAATGAATATCGGGTGATCGCTCCGGATTTTCCCGGCTGGGGTCAGTCTGATGAGTTGGATCCCGAGTCGCATGCCCGGTTCCCCGCTAATGTCGAGGCGGTGCTGGGATTGATGGACGCGCTGGGCATCGAGAAGGCGGCGCTGATCGGTAATTCGATGGGCGGCATCGCGGCTCAGATGTTGACCGCGCAATATCCGGAACGCGTCAGTCATTGTGTGACCATGGGCGCTCCGGCGCCTGGAGGGCCGCAGCTCTTCTTCACGCCCACAGGTCTCACCGAAGGCCTGAAGGCGCTGTTTGCCGCCTATCACGCGCCGAGCCATGACAGCTTTCGCCGCCTCGTGGAGGTTATGGTGTTCGACCCCAGCTTTGCCACCGAGGCGTTGATCAATGAACGGCTTGACAATGCCTTGGCCAACCCACGGCATCTCGAGCTTTTCCTGGCAGGACTTTCGGCAATGCACATCGATGCAGTCGGGCACGACGCAATAATGCATGCTTTGGAGAAGAGCGGGGTGCCGGCACTCATCATCCATGGCCGCGATGACCGGGTGGTGGGTATAGAGCATAGCTTGCGAACTGCGGCACTGATGCCGTCGTCCAGCTTGATGGTCTTCAACCGTTGCGGGCACTGGGCACAATTGGAGCATGCCGAGCGGTTCAATGGAATCGTGAAGGGCTTCTTGTCTTCCACCTCGTCATAGACTTTGCCGATGCCTGCAATGCCGGTTTTCAAGGAAATATGATGCACGCCCACTATCCGGAATGTCGCTCCTAAATCTGGAAAGCAGCCAGCCGGTTTCCACCACCGGCATCGCAGGCGCCATGCGCTCTGCCTGTCCCCTCAGAACAGCGTGCGCAGCCGCTCCATCCCGTTGTAATCCGTCATGTCGAGGCGCAGGGGCGTGACCGATATTTCATTGTCGCGGATCGCCTGCAGGTCGTTTTCCAGCTCGTGCCCGCCGTCGGGGAAGTTAATCTTGATCCACCAGTATGGGACGTGGCGTTCGTCCACCCGGCCGACTGGGCGGAACGATCCGCCGGGGCGCAGGCCCAGCCTGGTCACGCGGATGCCCTTGACGTCCTCCGGCGGGCATTCGGGAAAGTTGACGTTCACGAACTGGCCGTGCTGCCAATCCATGTTCAGCAATTGCTCGAGCACGACCGGCGCATATTTCTCCGCCGTGGGCCAGTGGAGCTGCCCCTGATAGCGGTAGAACTGGCTCAGCGCGATGGAGGGAATTCCGAGAACCGCGCCTTCCATTGCGGCGGAGCAGGTGCCGGAATAGGTAACGTCCTCGGCCAGGTTGGGTCCCCGGTTGACGCCTGAAAGGACGACATCGGGCTGCTTGCCGGTGACCAACTCGTGAATGCCCAGCAAGGCGCAATCGGTGGGCGTGCCTTGCACGGCGAAGTGGCGATCGTCGCGCTTGCGGATGCGGATCGGGTGGGAGATCGAGATGGCGTGGCCGGCGCCGGAGCGTTCCCCGTCCGGAGCCACGACCCAGACATCGTCCGAGAATTGCAGAGCAACCCGTTCCAGCAAACGGATCCCGTCGCTATCGATCCCATCATCATTGGTGATGAGAATGCGCATTCCCTTGCTCACGCCGCCTTCATCCTTCCATCTTTCGTCATATGCGATTAGGGCCTTGAACAATTCGAGATAATCAGTCAATATCGTCCGACAATTTTCCAGCTATTGTCTCTGTCCTCTATAACGGGCAGGTTCTCGGAACGAAAGAAAAGGAGGGGAGTGGCTTGAAAAAGCTGCCAATCGATTCCGTGCAGTATCAGCGGCCGGTTGCTTCGCCGCTGGTGGAGGCGACTCTCGGCTTGCTGCGCGAGAAGATTCGTGAGGCGTGGCATGCCTCGGGCCAGGAATGGAATCACTTCGCCAGGCAGGGCAATGACAGCCTCGTGACTGCCGAGATGATCCAGCAGATCGAGCAGCGCATCCTGGCGAGCGGCCACCGGTTTGACTGGTCCGCCTCCATTTCGGCGGAGGAACGGCCGGAAATCTACAAACCGAAGGATGGTGCCGCGGAGGATGCGGAGAACTTCATGTTCGCCCATCCCGACGCGCCGACCGCCGATGCCGATGAGCAGGGTCGCGCCCTGCGCGGGGTGGGGGACAACGTCGTTCGCCACAATCAGGATGTGACCGGGGTGGCGCGCTATATCCGTTCCAACCAGCGCGTGCTGTCCTATCTGTCCGAAGGCGTTCCGCCCGGCACCATTGCCGTGATCGACGACTCGGGCGGCACGCTGACCGCGCCGATCATCGATCAGTTCGCGGGCGTGATCTGCGCGGGCGGCACCGTCCGTTCCCACCTCGGAATCCTGACGCGGGAATATAATATCCCTTGCGTGATGAATGCGAAGATCACCGCCATCCGCGATGGCGACACCGTGATGATCGAAGCCACCGCCGCCGCCAAGACGGCGGAGGATTATCAGAACAACGTGGAGCGCACGGCCCGCGTCTGGCTGGTCGGGGAGGGCTGACCATGGATATACGCGATACGGTGCTGCATGGCACGGCGCTGAAACGCCATTCCGAACCTTCCGAGATTGCCGGAATCGTCGGCCTGCCGCTCGAAACGGTGGAGCGTGAGCTGGCGCGTGCGGTGGAAACCGGGCGGGCGGTCATGCATAATGATCGCTACGCGCTGACCCCGCTGACAGATGTGGCGCTGCGTTCGCGCTATTCGCTGCATTATGGCGATCTGCGGGAGAATCCGGCTTTCGTGCAGCCTTACGAGGCGTTCGAGCGGGTCAATGTCTCGCTCAAGCAGGTGATTACCGACTGGCAGACCATGACGGTGGGTGGCAAGAAGGTCGCCAACGATCACTCCGATCCGGATTATGACGCGGAAGTCATCGACCGGCTGGGCGCGGTGCATGAGCAGGTGGAGCCGATCATCAAGCGGCTGGCGGCGCAACTGCCGCGCCTCGCGATCTTCGGGAAGAAGCTGCTTGCCGCATTGGAAGCGGCCGAGGATGGCGATCACGAATGGGTAAGCGATATCCGGCGCGAAAGCTACCACACCGTGTGGTTCGAACTGCATGAGGATCTGCTGCGGATCATGGGCCGCGAACGGCAGGAGTAGATTGAAAATGTCCGGTAATTCGTGGTCCGTCCTGCTTGACGGGCAAACCGAAGTCACGCGCGATCTGGTCGGCGGGAAGGCGCAATCCATCGCGGATATGCAGGCGCTGGGCCTGCCCGTTCCCCCGGCTTTCGCGATCACCACCAGGGCCTGCCTCGCTTATCTGGAAAGCGGCGCTTTCCCAGCCGGGCTGGAACAGGAGATCGACAGCGCGCTCGCCTGGCTCGAAGGCCGGATCGGCCGCAGCTTCGGCCACGGCGAGAAGCGCTTGCTGCTTTCCGTGCGTTCGGGTGCGGCGATCTCCATGCCGGGCATGATGGATACGGTGCTCAATCTCGGCATCAACGACGATGGCGAGGCGGCGCTGGCGGCGGAGACGGGCATGGCCGACTTCGCGCGGGATACGCATCGCCGCTTCGTGGAGCTGTATTCCGCCATCGTGCTCAAGCAGCCGATCGAACTCGATGCGGCGAAGGCGCCTTCCGCATGGCGCGAGGAACTGGCTTCGCTCGGCGCGCCGCTGCCGGGCTCGGCGCGCGAGCAATTGATGGCGGCGATCCAGGCTGTGTTCGACAGCTGGAACACCCGCCGCGCCAAGCGCTATCGCCAGCACAACAATATTCCCGACGATCTCGGCACGGCGGTCACGGTGCAGGCCATGATCTTCGGCAATCTGGATGAGCGGAGCGGCACGGGCGTGCTGTTCAGCCGCAACCCGCTGACCGGCGAGAATGTGCCTTATGGCGAATATCTCCCGCGCGCGCAGGGCGAGGACGTCGTTTCGGGCAAGTTTACGCCGCTGCCGCTCGATGCGATGAAGGAGCAGGAGCCGCAGGCCCATGCCGCGCTGCTCGAAGCCTCCGCCTTGCTCGAACGCAAGCATGGCGACGTGCAGGATATCGAATTCACGGTGCAGACCGGCCAGCTTTACCTGCTGCAGAGCCGCTCGGCCAAGCGCGCGCCGCAGGCGGCAATCCGCTTTGCCGTGGATATGGTGGAGGAAGGGCGGATCGACCCGGCCACTGCCTTGTCCAGGGTGACGGCGGAACAGGCGGTGGCCGTGCTCCTGCCGCGCCTCGCGGGCGGCGGCGATGCCGAATTGATCGCGCAGGGCGAGGGGGCTTGCCCCGGCGCGGCCTCCGGCGTGCTGGTCGGCGATCCCGACGAAGCGGAAAAGCGGGCGGCGGCGGGCGAGGACGTGATTCTCGTGCGCAAGACCACCAGCCCGGACGACGTGCACGGCATGATTGCCGCGCGCGGCGTGGTGACGGAGCAGGGCGGCTCGACCTCCCATGCGGCTGTGGTCAGCCGTGCCCTCGGCCGCCCATGCGTGGTTGGCACCGGGGCGGGGTTGACCGACCGGGTGGGCCAGCAGGTGACGATCGACGGCGGGGAAGGCAAGGTGTTTGCCGGGCTTCTGCCGACCGAGATCCCGGCGGAAACCGCCGACCCCTATCTGGGCAAGCTGATCGAATGGCTGCCGGCGGAGATCAGGGCGGCAGTCCAGCCGCTTGACGCGGATGGCGCAGGCGCCGCGCTGGATGTGGACGGAGTGCTCGCGGAAGGTTCTGTCGAGGAACTGGCCCAAGCCGTGGCGGGACAGTCCGCGGTGCGCGGCCGCAGCCTCGGCAACCCGGAGGTGGTGCGCGGCGCCGCGAAGGCGGGGGCGAGCCGGTTCTTCACCACTCCGGTTCTGCCCGCGATGCTTGCACTGATGGAGGAGCGCGCGGGATGAGCCAACTGGTCGACGAAATCCGGGCAATCCTGCGCGACTTCAGGCAATCGCCATGGCTGGACCTCTGCGTGAGATCGGCTGACTGGCAGATCTTCATGGCCAAGCCGGGGGGCAAGCCCAATCCGCTGCTCGAGATAACGCAGGCCGAAGGCGCGAGGGAGGTCGATGCGGATGCTGCCACCGTGCCGGTCAGCGCGCCGCATCTGGGGCTGTTCACTCGCAGCGTGGAAGCGGGCGCGCAGGTTGCCGCTGGCGACTCGCTGGGCGTGCTGAACGTGCTGGACCGCGCGACGCCGGTGGTCGCGGAAAGCGCGGGCGTGGTGCAGGCCGTGTTCTTCGAGGATGGCGACCTTGTGGAATATGGCGAAGTGCTGGTGGCGCTGCGCCTGTAAGGGGCGTGAAAGGACGGATTTTCGCGGGGCAGGCGTCGGGGATTTTTCCCTGATTTCCATGCCCGCAAGAATGATCAAATTTTCGGGCAATTGAGAGCAATGCCAGCTTCGCACGCAGGGTGTAGTAATGCCCCTGTGTTTGGAAGAGGATAATCCGCCCTGGTGGGTTGGCGACTGGCGGCTTCGGCTGCCGCGAAGAAAGCCCGAAAGCAAGGGCGGGACGACCTGATGGAGGCGTTCCTGCAAGTGCATGACGACAAAATCCCGACTCGGGATTCGCTGGGGCTGGCGTGGCTTCGACAAGTTGCGCCGCAATTCGATCCGCAATCGGTCGCAGTAAGCCCGATCGGCACCGGCCAGCTTGCGGAAACCTACCGGCTGGCATTCGAGGGTGGCATCATGCGCGATGGCGCGCCGCGTTCCGTGGTGTGCAAGATCGCATCGTCCGATCCCTCCAGCCGCGAAATCGCCGGGAGCTGGTCGCTCTATCAGCGCGAGGTGCGATTCTATCGCGAGCTGGCGCCCACCGCGCTGGTCGACGTGCCGGGCGTCTATGCGACCGGCCTGGCCGACGACGGCAGTTTCTTCATCCTGATGGAAGATGTGCAGGGCGCGAAGCCGGGCAACCAGCTGATCGGCATGACCGTGGATGATGCCCGGCGCGCCGTGCTGGAAGCGGCGCGGCTCCATGCCTCGTTCTGGGGTCGCGCGGAGGAACCCTCCTTTGCCTGGCTTGAAACCGGCAGGATCGCGCAGGCCTTCTACCCGGCCGAAGTGTTTCGCGAGATGTGGCCCGGTTTCCGCGAGCGCTATATGGACATGCTGTCGCCGGATCATGTCGCCACCTGCGACGATTTCGCCGAATTCTACGATGGCTATTCCGCACCGCTCGATCGCCCGCGCTGCGTGGTCCACAATGATTTCCGCGCGGACAACATGCTGTTTGCGCCGGACCGGCTGGCAGTGCTGGACTGGCAATCGGTGGCGCTGGGATTCAACGCGCTTGATGTCGCCTATGTCATTGGCGGCGGGTTCGATCCGGAGCAGCGCCGCGCGGTGGAGAACTCTCTGCTCGATACCTACCACGACGAACTGCTGGCCGGCGGCGTGACTGGATATGGCAAGCAGGACCTTGCCCGGGATTACCGCCATTTCACCTTTGCCGGAATTGTCGTGTCCGTCTGCGCGGCGATGCTGGTCAAGCGCACCGAGCGGGGCGACCGCATGTTCCTGACCATGCTCGATCGCCATGTCCGCCATGTCCGGGATTGCAACGGGGTCGAACTGCTGAGGGAACGCGCGTGATCGCGCGGCATGGAAGAGGATAATGGAATGAACGATGTAGCGAGATATGCCGCCACGGCATTCAACGAGCTGGGCTATTATGCGCTGGGCGGCCATGTCGAAAGCCCGCGGGATGCGATCGCGGAATGCCATGAGGCGGAGGCGTTGGGGCTGGGCGCCACGTTCCTGTCCGAACGCTTCAACGTGAAGGAAGGCGCGACCATGTGCGGCGCCATCGGCGCGGTGACGGAAAAGCTGGGCATCGCGCTCGCCGCCACCAACCACAATACGCGCCACCCGATGGCCTTTGCCGCCCATGCCACCACCATGCACCGGCTCACCGGCGGGCGTTACCTGCCCTGCATCGCGCGCGGGATCATCCCCCAGATCAAGGCATTCGGCCTGACCCCGGCCACCAATTCTCAGATGGCGGAATTCGTGGCGCTGATCCGCCGGCTGTGGCGCGGCGAGCGCGTGGAGAATTACGAGAGCGAGATCGGCCGCTTCCCCGTGCTGCAGCTCGATCCCACCTTCGACGAGGACATTCCGATCGGGCTGGTGGGCTTCGGCCCCAAGACCGTGGACTTCGCCGGAGGCGTGTTCGACGCGATCATCCTGCACACCTATATCGGCGAGGAAGGCACTGCCCGGCTGGTGCGGATCGCCCGGGACGCGGCGGAACGGGCAGGCCGCGATCCGGACCGGCTGCGCATCTGGTCGGTATTCGCCACTCTGGGCGACCATCTCGAGCCGAAGCTCTACCTGAAGAAGAGCGTCGGCAGGCTCGCCACCTATCTGCAGGTCTACGGCGACTTGCTGGTGGAGACCAATGGCTGGGACAAGGACGTGCTGAAGCGTTTCCGTGAAGCGCCCGTGATCGCCAACATGGGCGGATGGGTCGATGCCCGCGCGACGCATGAGCAGCTCGAGCAGATCGCCGAGCTGCTGCCTGACGAATGGCTTGCGCCCGCCGCCAGCGGTTCGCCCGAGCAATGCGCCCGCAAGGTGCTGGGCCAGTTCGACCTCGGCGTGAACGGAGTGATCCTGCATGGCGCGACGCCGGCGGAGCTGGCGCCGATCATTCCGGCTTATGCGAAGCTCCGGCCGGAAGGCCGCTTTGACAATCTGCCCGCCAATCCAGGCGGGAAGCCGGCATAAAGGGGACTGACCATGGAAAGCGGGTTGGCTGTCGATCTCAAGGACCCCGGCCTTTACGAGCGGGGCGTGCCCTGGGATGTATTCGCGGAATTGCGCCGCAGCGATCCGGTGCACTGGAACCCGGAAGTGGATGGCGCGGGGTTCTGGGCTGTCACCCGTCATGCGGATATCATAGAGGTCTCGCGCAATCCCGGACTGTTCTCCTCCGCTTATGAGAATGGCGGGCACCGCATCTTCAACGAGAACGAGGTCGGGCTGACCAACGCTGGTGCAAGCGCCATCGGCATTCCGTTCATTTCGATCGATCCGCCCGTCCACACCCAGTATCGCAAGCATATCATGCCGGCAGTCTCTCCAGCTCGGCTGGGCGGGATCGAGCAGCGGATCCGGGAACGGGCGGAAAGGCTGATCGATTCCATTGCGCTGGGCGAGGCGGTCGATCTCGTTCCCTTGCTCTCCGCACCGCTGCCGCTGCTCACCCTTTGCGAGCTGCTCGACATTCCTTCGGAGATGTGGACCAAGCTCTACCACTGGACCAATGCCTTCGTGGGCGAGGACGATCCGGATTTCCGCCAGAGCCCGGAAGCGATGGCAGCCACCCTCACGGAATTCTTCGCCTTCGCTGAGGAGTTGTTCAACCAGCGCCGCGCCCAGCCGGGGGAGGATATCGCCACCCTGCTCGCCAATATGGAAGTGGGCGGTGAGCCGGTGCCCTATCGCGATTTCCTCGGCAATCTGATCCTGGCGCTGGTGGGCGCCAATGAGACGACCCGCAATTCCCTGTCCCACACCGTCCGCGCCTTCTCCGACAATCCGGATCAATGGCAGCTCGTCCGCCAGAACACCGAAATCCTCAAGAAGGGGACGGCCGAGATGGTGCGCTATGCCAGCCCGGTGCTGCATATGCGCCGCACCGCCACCGAGGATACGGAACTGGGCGGCACTCGCATCGCCAAAGGGGACAAGGTGGTGCTGTGGTATGCCTCGGGCAATCGGGACGAAAGCGTGTTCGATCGCGCGGACCAGTTCGATTTGACCCGGGAGAGGATTCCCCATGTGGGTTTCGGTTCCGGGCAGCATGTCTGCGTGGGGTCGCGCCTTGCCGAGATGCAGTTGCGGGTAGCCTTCGAAATACTGGCGGATCGTGTTACCTCTTTCGAGATAACTGCGCCGTCGCGCCGATTCAGGTCCAATTTCATCAATGGAGTGAAGGACCTGAATGTGGTTCTGCGGCCTGCCTGAGAGCCGGTGCGATGGGAGAAACCTGGACCAACGAGGAGATAATTTCCGACGTCCTGGGCCGTGGCGCGGACATCGATCTGGGCGGCAAGGACCGCAGCTGGCGCCTGTCGCGCTGGCGGCAATTCGTCGGCAGCTATGAATTGCCCGCGCTGCCGAACCCGACCTTCGTGGTGCATATCGGCGGCAAGCCCAAGGTGAAGACCTGGCTGCGGGACGGGTGGAGCGAGGCAAGCTCCATTCCCGGCTGCGCGACCATCGTTCCGGCGGGCCGTCCCACCGGCTGGCTGGTGGATGGCGAGCTGGACGTCGTCACCCTCAGCATCGCTTCCAGCGAATTCCGGTCCACCCCGGCCCGGGATCAGTTCGAACGGCTGCGCTTCGCCTTTTCCGACCCGCTGGGCGTGGCCCTGACCCGCCAGGTCCTGGCCGAGCTGTATGCCCCGCAAACCGCCGACCGCCAGGTCTATGTCTCGACGCTGGTGGAGGCGCTCAAGGCGCATATGCTGCATGGCCCGCTGACCGGCAATTCCCCCGTCTTCCCGACCTCGGAATTCTCGGCCTTTCGCATCCATCACATCATGAATTCGGTGCTGGAGCGGCCCGAAGCCGACCACAATGTCGAAGCGCTGGCAGAGGAGGCGGGCCTGACCCCATCCCATTTCTGTCGCGTCTTCAAGCGCGCCACCGGCATGAGCCCGCACAAGTTCGTGATGAAATCGCGGCTGGAACGGGCGCAGGAATTGCTGGCGAGCAGCGGCTTGTCGATTGCGCAGGTGGCCGACGCGCTGGGCTTCAAGAGCCAGAGCCACTTCACCCGTGCGTTCCGCAATTTCGCCGGGCAGACGCCCAGCGCCTGGCGTTCCGCCGGGCTGCAATAGCACTCCGGGTTCCGCGTCTAGCCGGCATTGGCCGCGGACTGCCGATATTCGTCGAACAGCTTGCGCTTCATCAGCTTGCCGGTCGGCTCGCGCGGCAGTTCCTCCCTGAAGTCGAATTCCTTCGGGGTCTTGACGCCGCCGAGCCGTTCCCGGGTGAACTGCCGCAGCTCATCCGCCAGCGCGGCATCGCCGACGACGCCGGCCACTGGCTGGATCACGGCCAGGGTGCGTTCCCCCATTTCCTCGTCCGGCACGCCGAACACCGCGGCGTCCAGCACCTTGGGATGGGTGACGAGGACATTCTCGATTTCCTGCGGGTAGATGTTCACCCCGCCCGAGATGATCATGAAGCTCTTGCGGTCGGTCAGGAACAGGAAGCCGTCTTCATCGACATGGCCGATATCCCCGATCGTCGCCCAGCCCTTGTCGTTATGGGCCGCCGCGGTCTTTTCGGGATCGTTGAGATATTCGAATTTGGGCCCGTCGGAGAAGT
Source organism: uncultured Caenibius sp. (assembly GCA_964468045.1). Classification (GTDB taxonomy): domain Bacteria; phylum Pseudomonadota; class Alphaproteobacteria; order Sphingomonadales; family Sphingomonadaceae; genus JAWKXU01. The sequence continues at coordinate 25,635 of CAYXTO010000001.1, forward strand.
AGATCTGCCCGGTCTGCCCGGCAGGCAGTTCCTCGCCGCTTTCGCCGACGATCCGGGTCGTGCCGAGCACGGCCCGGCCGACCGAGCCGGGCTTGCGCAGCCATTCCTCGGTGTTGATCGCGGTGATGCCGCAAGTCTCCGTTCCCGCGTAATATTCATGCAGCACGGGGCCGAACCATTCGATCATTCCGCGCTTCACATCGACCGGGCAGGGTGCGGCTGCGTGGATCACCGCCTCCAGCGAGCTGACATCGTAGCGTTGCCGCACCTCATCCGGCAGCTTGAGCATCCGCACGAAATGCGTGGGAACGAAGGTGGAATGCGTGATCTTCCACGCTTCGATCAGCTTGAGCGCTTCCTCCGGATCGAACCGGTTCATCATCACCACAGTGCCGCCCAGCCGCTGGACGGTGAGCGCCCAGCGCAGCGGTGCGGCATGATACATCGGCGAGGTCGAAAGATAGACTGTGTCCGGACCCATTCCATACAGGCTGCTGCCCATCCGCGTCAGCGGGGTTTCGTCATGGATCGGGCCATCGGGCAGCACGGGCTTGACCCCCTTCGGCCTGCCGGTCGTTCCGGAGGAATAGAGCAGGTCGTTGCCCGCGCTTTCGTCGCCAATCGGGGTGGCCGGCTGGGTCGAGGCCAGTGCGGACCAGTTCCCCAGCCGGCCGTCTTGCGAGTTCCACAGGAATGCCTTGAGGTCGGGCAGGTCCTGGATCGCGGCGGCGGCAAGTTCCGCCAGGCTGTCGGAGGCGAGCAGCAGTCTGGCGCCGGAATCCTGCAGGATATAGGCGACATCGGCTGCACTCAGCCGGTTGGAGATCGAGGTGGCGTAAAGGCCGGAGCGCTGTGCGGCCCAGCTGGCGATAAAGACTTCCGGCCCGTTGCCGAACAGGAAGGCGACGCCATCGCCGCGCTGCAGGCCTATCGCGCGCAACTGGTGCGCATGCCGGTTCGAAAGCGCATCGAGGGTGGCGAAATCGATGGCAAGGCCCTGATCGGGATAGATCAGCGCCGGTTTGCCGGGATTCGTTTCAGCGTGCTGGGCCGGATGCATAGTCCGCTTCTCTCCGATATTATGGATGTTTCGCCCATGGCATGACATTGCTGCGCAAAATCATCAATCCATCCGCAAGATCAGGCAAGAAGAGCGCATAGTCAGGCAAAAGGCTGGCCCCCTTGTCATTCCCGTCCTTCGGCTAGCTCAGGATAAGCTGCCCCTTGGGGCAAGCGGGGACCCAGACCCCATTCGTCATCCCAGCGAAAGCTGGGATCTTTATCGGCAACGTGCCGTGCCCTCCACTTGTCATTCCCGCGAACGCGGGAACCCAGGGCGAAGTTGTAACTGGATCCCCGTTTGCACGGGGATGACGAAGAAGGGGCAGCGGGGTGGGCCGGTTGACGCAAAACGCCGGAAATGTGGATTTGCATTTTCCACCTCCTCACGTCCGCAAGTCCCATCGTCGCAATGCCCGGTCGTAAGAGGCAAGCAGGCTGAGCAGCGCGGAAGTGCTGGGCTTGCGCCAGGTCCGCACGAAACGGCCCCGCCGCATCCTGACGACAAAGCCGCCTTCCATGGCGAGGAACCAGCGTTCATCCAGTGTGACCTTTCGCCGAGGCGCTTCCCTGCCGCTGCGGATCGCCATGATCGCATCCCAGGCATGGGCGAAGCTTTCCGCGCCTTCCCGGCGGCGCAGGCGGTAGGCGGTCTCGCGCGCCATGCCGAGTTTCGCCGCTGCCTGCGTGATACAGCCGGTCTGGGCCAGCCAGCCGAGGAAACGGGCTTGCCGCTCGGGCGTCCACCCGTCGCGCCGCGCGCGCAGCGGAACCGGGGTGAAGCAGGGAACCCGTCTATAGGCAGGCCAGCGGGCGGAGCGATGTCGTATGCGCGTCATCCATCAGGATAAGGCAGATTTCAGCCGTGTAGGAAAGGTGGAAGAGACATGATCTCTTGAACGCTTCCGTTCGTCCTGAGCTTGTCGAAGGACCGCTCTTTTCCGTTACGGAAGAAGAGAAAAGCTGGGCTTCGACAGGCTCAGCCCGAACGGGGATGGGCGATGTCCAGTTCCGTAATTGTCACAAATATCGTCATGCCAGCGAATGCTGGCATCTCAGGCGGCAACGCGGCCCGCCTTCCACAACGATCCCAGCCTTCGCTGGGATGACGGATACACCTGAGATCTCAGCCTACCCGAAGGGCAGTTTATCCTGAGCGGCCAGCCGAAGGGCTGGGATGACAGCAAGGGTAAAGAGCGACACAGCCGGTCTGGGCCGGCCCGCAGATATAGTTCTAACCGTAAAAAAGGGGGCCGGAACACGCCCAGCCCACCTCTTGACTTCACATCCGGAAGCCGACGGTCACGCCATATTCGGCCGGACGGCCGGTGTAGCGCACAACCGTATCATACGCCTGGATGATGTTGGTGCTGTAGAACTTGTTGAAGATATTCTTGCCCCAGAAGGTCAGGCGCCAGCTGTCGTCAGATGCATGGATGCCGAGGTTGCCATCGAAGAGGGTGCGCGACTTGATATCGAAGATCTCCTCCGGCTGGACGCCGAGCGTAGTCAGCACGCCGCTGGACTTCGATTGCCCATTGAAGCCTGCCCCGATGAACACGTTCAACCGATCGGATACGGGTGTGTCGTAGTCGAAGCGCACGCTGTATTGCAGCTTGGGCGAGAAGGGCAGGCGCCGTCCCTTGAAATCGTCGAGAAGCGGCTGAAGGAGGCCGTTTCCATCGCGGAACAGGCCGACCACGCCGGTGTATTTCTTCACCTTGGCATCGGTATAGGTGGCCGCTGCGGTGACCGTCAGCCCCTCCGTTGGCCGGGCGTTGATCTCGATCTCCGCACCCTTCACACGCGATTTCGGAACATTGACGAGCTGGTCGAGCGAACCGAAGATCGGGTCGACAAACTTGGCGCGAAGCTGCTTGTCCTTGTAGTCGTAGTAGAAGGCCGCGCCGTTGATCGAAACCCTGCGGTCGGCGAGCTGCAGCTTGAAGCCGGTTTCATAGGCCAGAATGGATTCCTGCTTGACCCCGCGATACGCGTCGTAAATCGCGCCCGAGATATGGCCGAAGCTGCCCGCCTTGTAGCCCTTGGATATGTTCGCGTAGAGCAGGACATCGTCGACGGGCTTGAAATCGACACCCGCCATCCATGAGTGCGAACCTTCGTTGAGCTTGCCGGTAGGATTGCCGGTGGTCAGGAAAGTCGACGGGTTATAGTCGAGCGTTCCGTCAGGCCCCGATCGCGTGTCCAGAACGATGGAATCGAACGGTGCAATCGTCGGCACTACGCCGCCATAGATCGCGCCGTAAACATTGTTGAAGAACTGGGTCAGGGTGATGCCGCGCTCATTCGAAAGGGCGAAATTATCATCCTGCCCAATCGGGTAGCCAACGACGTCGCCGTTGAACGCTTCATAGGTGCGCTTGGCCTTCGAATAACGATAGCCGCCCTTGAGGGTGAACTGGTCCGATACATCGAACTCGACATTGGCGAAGCCCGCATAGTTCTTCATGCGCTGCTTCGTCCAATAGGTGCTGACCACAATGCCGTTCACATAGGTCGATGTCGTTCCATCGTAGTGCAGGTTGATGAGCTCATTGACCTTGGAATTCTCATAATTGGCGCCGATGACCCAGCGCACCGGGCCACCACCGCCGTTTGAAAGGCGCAGTTCCTGAGTGAACGAACGCATCTTGCCGACATCGGCGAAAAGATCGAGATCGATGAGCTCGGTGCCGCCGCCTTCGGTGCCATTGCGGAACTTCAGGTCCGAAATGCCGGTCTGCGAGGTCAAGGTGACGCCGCCGAAGTCATAATCAGCCTGCAATGCTGCCTGACGGAACCGGTTGTTGGCGAAAATGACACCTGGCGTCCAGTCCGCCGCGCGCGCGTTGTTGGGAGCAAGCGGGTAAGTCGTGACCGGCCACTGATAGCCCGGCGTCCAGTTCGCAGCACCCGGCCCGACCGGCGGCCCCGATGTGTCATTTTGCGGCGTATGCAATATCGCAGCCGGTGCCTGGGGATCGCTCTTGTCCCGCCACATGTTCAGATTAAGCTGAAACCGGAGCTGATCCGTCGGCTCCCAATCCAGCAGCCCGCGTACGGCAAAGGTATCGAGTTCCCCGTTCTTGTCGTCGCGGGTGTAGCTCTTCTGCCAACCGTCCGATTGAGCTGTCTTGAATGCAAGGCGGCCCTTCAGCGTATCGGAGATAGGCCCGCTGACATAGCCTTGCGCCTCGAGCCGGTTGAAACGCCCATAAGTGACTTCGCCGCCCGCGGTAAATTGATCCGTCGGCTTGGCAGCGACGAAGTTGATCGCGCCGGAGGTGGCGTTGTTGCCGAACAGGGTGCCTTGCGGGCCTTTCAGGACTTCGACACGTTCCAGGTCGAAGGCGGTCAGGGTCGAATAGATCGGGAAGGGCAGCGGAATCTGGTCGATATACAGGCTCACGCTCGGGTAGGCGGCAAGTGAGGATTCGAAGAAGCCTACGCCCCGCAGCGTATAGACAGGAGTAGCGTTGGGCGAGGGAGCGAAATTGAGACCCGGTGTCGCGTTGGCGAGATCGGCCACATCGGCGATACGCTGGTTCCTCAGGGCATCGGCACCCACGGCGGCAACGGTCAAACCCACGTCGCTGAGGCTCTGTTCGCGCTTGGTGGCGGTAACGACGATCTCGCCGGCGCCGCGATAGTCGCTGGCCTGCGGATCGCTGTCTTGCGCGAAGGCCGGCAGGGCCGTCCCCAGCATCGCGATGGTGGCGCAGCCGGCATACAGAGCAAGGTTCTTGAAGTGCCTCATGGTTCTCTCCTGAAAGCTCGCCGGGCGTCCCGGCATTTGGAATTGATTCAAATTTTACCAATTTAATAGTTTAAGGATGCTGCGCCGTTCAAGCCCAAAAAAACCCGCCTTGCACAGCTTTGCCGGAATGGTGTCTTTTGGGTGACAGGGAGCAAATTTTATCAGATTAAAAAATATGTAAATCAGCCGGTTAATATGAATGCCTGGTCGCGCAACGAGTGGATTCGCGCCCCCACGAGGGAGGCGATCCAGGCGCTGTGACCTCCTCCGCCCTGAGCATTCGGTCTGTGCAGGATGAGGAAGTTTGAAGGGTTTGCCGCCGTTGTGCGGCCCTATGCCGGACCGTCGGCCGCCGCGAGATGGCGCGCCGCGCGGTAGCCGAAGGTCATGCCCGGGCCGATGCCCGCGCCGCCTCCGGGATAGATCCCCCGGAACACGGTGTTCTGGTCCAGGCCGACCGCATACAGGCCGGGAATCGGATTCCCGCCTGCGTCCAGCACGCGTGCGTCCGCATCCGTCTTCATGCCGAGAACCGTGCTCACATCCCCCGGATACAGGGTGATCGCGTAATACGGCCCTTCGCCCACCGGCGCGAGATTGGGGTTGGGCTCATGCGTGAAATCCCCCTGCGAGGGGTCGTAGGCGCTGGCGCCGCGATGGAATTGCGGGTCCTCTCCCTTGGCGGCATGGACATTGAACTGCGCGACGGTTTCCTCGAGCGCCGCCGCCGGCACGCCGATCTTGCCGGCCAGCTCGCCCAGCGTTGCCGCTTCGGTCAGATAGCCTTGCGACACCAGATCGCGGAGCGGATAGGGCGCGGCCAGGGCGAGCCCCATGCCATAGCTGCGCAGGAATGTGCGATTGCCGATGAAGAAGGCGCGCTTGATGCCGCGTTCATGCATGACATTGACGAAATCCTGATAGGTCGCCGCCTCATTGGCGAAGCGCTTGCCGCTTTCATCCACGATGATCGAGCCCGGCTTGCCCCGGTCCGGCCCGAAATGCGGATATTTCAGCAGGCGCCCGTCCTTGCGGCGGAAGACGGAGACCGGCGCCCATACTCCGTTCTGGGGATTGACTTCGCCCAGCGCGCCACCGGCTTCCTGCCCCAGACGGATGCCATCGCCGGCATTTTCCTCGGGCTGGACAGACACATGCACATCGGCGCTGGGTATGAATTTCCCGCGCAGCTCCTCATTCGCCCCGAAGCCGCCGCTGGCGAGCACCACGCCGCGCCGCGCCTTCACCGTCACCCTTTGGCGATCGCGCTCCACCGTCACCCCGGTGACCGCGCCATCTTCGGTGAGCAGGCCGACAGCCGGAGCGCTGCGCCAAAGCTCGACCTTGGCGTCCAGCGCGGAGCGGAGCAGCCGGCCGACCAGCGCATTGCCGTTGGCGAGATAGGAGCCCCGGCCATAGCGCAGCACATCAAGGCCGTAGCGGAGCACCCGGCCGGCGGCGAACAGGAAATTGTCCAGCCCCTTGAGAGTCTGCTTGAACCGGTCGATCTCGAGGATGTCGATCTGCATGCTGCCGAAGGCGACGAAGCCGGGCAGCGGGACGCGCATCTGCGGCAGGTATTCTCCCAGGACACTGCCGTCGAACGCTTCCACCAGCATGGTCCTGCCGTAGCGGAAGCCTTCATGCTCCGGCAGGTAGTCCGGCATCGGCACGCCTTTCCAGCGGACGTGCGTCCTGCTTTCCATATACTCGACCATCTCGGCGCCGGACGCGATATAGGCCTCGACCTTCACGGGATCGTAGAGATTGCCGAGGACGCTGCGCAGATAGGTTTCGCCGGCCGCCGCGTCGTCTTCGAGGCCCATCTCCTTCTGGCGGGGGTTGGCGATGATCCACGGCGCCCCCAGCGAAATGGCCGTCGTACCGCCGAACAGCTCGCCCTTTTCCACGACGAGGACTTTCAGGCCTTCATTCGCGGCCACCACGGCCGTGGTCAAACCGGCCGCGCCAGAACCTATCACGACGACATCGACTTCCATCATGCTCTCCCATCTCGTCCATCGCCGCACGTCCGGCGGGTCATCTCGCCGGGCGGCGCTTCAGGCCCCACCTTGCGTGGATAGGTCAGACTTCCGGCAATTGTCCAGATGGACAGTTTTCGCTCGATCCGGGTTGACCGAGCAGAGGTGCAATATCCCTGGTTTTGAAGCATAAGCGGGGCATGGACGAAACCTTGCCTGACATGCCCGACATCGCGGCGATGGAGCGGCTGGCGCTGCGGGCGGTCGCAAGGCTGCCCGAAATGTTCCGCACCCATTTGAAGGATGCGCTCTTTCGCGTGGAGGAATACGCGGATGAGGAAACGCTGGCCGAACTCGGCATCGACGATCCGCTGGAGCTGAGCGGGGTTTACCAGGGCCGGCCCGTGGGCGACCAGTCGATCTGGGAATCGGGCGATTTCCCGCCGGTCATCACGCTTTTCCGGGCAGCCCTGCTGGATGAATGCCTGGAGACCGGAGTCGATCTGGAAGAGCTCATCACCCATGTCGTTGTGCATGAGGTGGGGCATCATTTCGGCCTTTCGGATGAGGACATGGAAGCGATCGAGGACAGCGCGCGATGACCGGCCGAGCGGGCGGCGATTGACTTGGCCCTGCTTCGGTGACAGCTTCGGGCCGATGGCTGGACACGCTCTTCTTCCTTCCTGGTTCCGATATCACGGAGGCCAACTGCTCGCGGGCAAATAGCCCCGGGTTCCGGTGCGTCACGCCCCGAGCCCGGGGTGATCTCTCGCTCAATTGCGTGGCGGCGATTTCGCCGTGCCCCCTGCCAACCGGAAAGCCTTATCATGACCAGAAATACCGCCCGCCGGCGGCCCCCGATCGATATGATCGACACGGAAGCGGATGCCTTGACCAACCTCGCGATGGGTGTCGAAGATCGCTTGCCGCAAGTGAGCGAGATGCTGCTCGACGAGATCGCCCGCGCCCGGATATGCAGCGCCGACAAGATCGGCGCGGATGTGGTGACGATGCATTCGACCGTCGAATTCAGCGACGAGGCGAGCGGCGCGAAGCGAACGGTTCAGCTCGTCTATCCCAAGGATGCGGACATCGCGGCGAATCGCATATCGATCCTGACGCCGATCGGGGCGGGCCTGATCGGCCTGCGCCAGGGTCAATCGATTATCTGGCCGGACCGCAGCGGCCATGAGCGGGTGTTGAGGATCGACCGGGTCAAGCCGGGCTCGGAACTCGCGGAAAACGAATAGATTTCATGGCTCGTTCCGACTCAACCGGAACCGGAACGAGTCTGGTCAGGGGTGATCTGGAATTCCGCCAGTATCTCATCCCTGTTTCCGTCCAGTTCGGGGGCGTGCCGCTGCAAGCTGGCCGGGCTTTCCGAGAAGCGCGCGGGATGGATCGGCTGGCGGTAGGCGCCGGCAATTGGATGCAGATGTTCCTCCAGCAAGCCCGCGTCGCGGATCAGCGGGTCCTCGGTGATCCGATCCGGCCAGTTCACCGGGGCGAACACGGCATCGGCGGCTTCCAGCAAGGGCAGCCAGTGTGCGGTGGGATGGAGCGAGAGCCGCTGCGCGACCAGATCGTTGAGCGGCGCGGCATTGGAAAATCGCTTGCCGATGGTGTCGAAGCGCGGATCGGTGACCAGTTCCGGGCAACCCAGCACGCCGCAGACCCCGGCGAATTCGTCATCGGACACGAAGCCGACCAGGATATGGCCGTCTGCGGTCGGATAGCAGTAGCGCACATTCGCCAGATTGCCGCCATCGATCACGTCCTCGCCGATCAGGGTGGCCGCGCTCATGTTTTCGGGCCAGATGAACGACAGGGCGACATCCAGCATGCTGATCCGGATATGCTGCCCCTTGCCGGTGCGTTCGCGGGCGAACAGGGCCGCGGTCGCCGCCTGGCTGGCGAACAGCGCGGTGGTCTTGTCCACCACGGTGGTCCGCATGGTCGATGGCTCACCGCCCGGCCCGCCGGCCTGCGCGCCGGCGTAACCCGCTATTCCCTGGACCACGATATCATAGACGCGGCGGCGTGATCCGGGGCCGGTCTCGCCCAGGCCGCTGATCGAGATGTAGATGAGGTCGGGCCGGAGCCGGCGAAGATCCTCATAGCCCATGCCGAGCCGGTCGGCGACGCCGGGCCGGAAGTTCTGGACGACGATATCGCATTGAACCGCGATCTTGCGGGCAATGGCGAGATCGCCGGCATCCTTGAGATCGAGCGCGATCGACCGCTTGTTGCGATTGGCGTTGAGGAACATCGTTCCCAATCCGCGCACGCCCTGCCGGCGGTTGCCGCTTTGGCGAAGCTGGTCGCCGCCGGGCGTCTCGACCTTGATGATATCCGCGCCCTGATCGCCCAGGAACATCGTCGCCAGCGGGGCGGACAGGACGGTGCCGAGTTCGAGCACCCGGACGCCGGCCAGTGGACCTTCGGTTGTCATATTCGAACTCCGGATATCATGCGGCAAGCATGCGGCTGGTATCCGCACGATGCAGGCCCAGCCGCCGGGGATCAAGGAGGTTCGGCAGCGAACGCACCGCCGCCGGGAATGCGATCAGTTGCAGGTCCAGCCGCCGTCCACCGCGATATCGGCACCGGTCATGTAGGACGATGCATCGGAGGCCAGGAACGCCACCGCTTCCGCCACTTCCGTCGCCTTGCCGGGCCGGTCGAACAGGGTGTTGCCGAGCATGGTGGGCCACATCGCCGGGTCCTTGAGATATTCCTCGTTCATCGAGGTCTGGATCAAGCCCGGATTCACCGCATTCACGCGGATGGCGTATTTCGCATAATCCACCGCCACCGCCTTGGTGAGCATGCGCACGGCCCCCTTGGATGCGGTGTAGAGGGAGAGATCGGGAAACAGCGCCTGCGTTCCGCCGGCCGAAGCGATGTTGATGATGGAGCCGCCGCCTGCCGCCTTCATGCCTTCCAGCACATGCTTGCAGCCCAGGAATACGCCCATCACGTTCACGTCGAAGATGCGGCGGAAATCCTCCGCCGTCGCTTCGTTGACCGGCTGGAGATCGGCGAGGCCGGCATTGTTGACCAATATGTCGATCTTTCCGTGTTCCGCGACGGCGTCGGCGGTCAGCTTCGCCCATTGCGCTTCGTCGGTTACGTCATGCTTGACGAACCGGGCCGAAGCGCCGGACTGGCGCAGTTCTTCCGCCACAGCCTCGCCCTTGGGGTCGAGATCGGAAATGATCACGGCCGCGCCGCGTTCGGCCATGAGCCGGACATGGGCTTCTCCCATTCCCTTGGCTGCGCCGGTGACGATCGCCACCCGTCCGTTCAAATCATAGGCCGACATCATTTTTCTCCCGATTGGCGCCATTCACTGGACTGCGGGGCTAACAAGCTAAACCTGACCATAACAAGGCATATTTGCCTTGGCGCTGTCTTGCCGCGCGGTTTTCCGGTGAAAATATTTCGAGAAGGAGGGCGTGCCATCTTCGAGCGGCCAGCTTGGGGCAGCGGTTTCCCGGCTCAGCGTTCCGGCCGGGATCGGCCCTTCCTTTGCCGCCACCACAGGCAGCCTCCGGCCGACATCGCGCAAAAGGCCGCCACCGCTCCACCGACCGTGGCCATGGCGATCAGCAAGCCACCGGTCAGTGCCCAGATGATTTCCCAGACTGCGCGCAGGCCTGCTCTCCTTGAGGTTCCGATTCCGGACAGATCACCCGCCGCACGGCGTTCGGGGCGGGATTTGCTGGAACGTGCCGCGTCAGCCGATGTTCCTGCATACCATTCGTCGATAAACGTCCCGCCATTATTCCTTTTCTGCCTCAATCCGCATCAGGAGTGCTTCAACCTGCACCTGCGCGCCCGGAACGACACTGAGCTGGGTCACAACGCCGCCAAACGGCGCGACAAGCGTATATTCCATCTTCATGGCTTCCAGCGTGAGCAGCTTCTGCCCCCTGGTCACCGCATCGCCTGTCGCCACATCCAGCGAAATCACTTTGCCCGGCATCGGGGCCACGATCGAACCGTCGGCTCCGACATCGCTGTCCATCCTGTCGAAGCGCCAGGGAGAGAGACGCCAGGCCATGCCTTCCCCGGTGACGAAGGCGAAATCCGCCGGCTCGGCGGTGCCTGCGCCGGAAAGCTGGATTTCCACCGCCTCGCCATCGAGCAGGAACCAGCCCGAGCGGACCGCTTCCGCATTGAGCCGGAAGCCGGGGCTGTTCTCTTCCCGCACCAGCGCGGCCGCAGCGGCCGCAAGCGCGTCGGCAGGTGGCTCCGGCGGTTCCGCCATGGCATCGCCATCGCGGTCGATCAGCCCGGTATCTATCTGGCCGGAGAGAAAGTCGGGATGGTCCAGCGCCTTTACCAGGAAGGCGGCGTTCGTCTTCACCGGCCAGACCGCGCTGCCGGACAGCATGGCGTGGAGGCGGGCTATCGCCTGTTCGCGATCGCCGCCATGGGCGATCAGCTTGGCGATCATCGGGTCATAGAATGGCGAAATTTCCGCGCCCTGTTCGACCCCCGTATCGATCCTGCCATGATCGGCCCTGCCGAACCGCAGGAACTCAAGCGTCCCTGTGCTCGGGAGGAAGCCCTTGGCGGGGTCTTCGGCATAGAGGCGCGCTTCCATCGCCCAGCCGTTGATCGATAGCTCATCCTGCCGCAAGGGAAGCGGCTCTCCGCCGGCTATGCGCAATTGCCATTCCACCAGATCGACGCCGGTGATGGCCTCCGTCACCGGATGCTCGACCTGCAGCCGCGTGTTCATTTCCATGAACCAGATCCGGTCGGCCCTTGGACCTTCGGATACATCCGCGATGAACTCGATGGTGCCCGCGCCTTCATAGTTCACGGCCTGGGCCGCGCGCACCGCCGCAGCGCAGATCGCCTGCCGGGTGGGTTCGTCCATGCCGGGCGCGGGGGCTTCCTCGATCACCTTCTGGTGGCGGCGCTGGAGCGAGCAATCCCGCTCGAACAGATGGATGAAGTTGCCGTGCCGGTCCCCGAATACCTGCACTTCGATATGGCGGGGCGAGAGGATGTATTTCTCGATCAGCATGCGATCGTCGCCGAATGAGGCGGCCGCTTCGCGGCGGCAGGACCGCAATGCATCGGCGAAATCGCCTGGCCGGTCGACCCGCCGCATCCCCTTGCCGCCGCCGCCGGCCACCGCCTTGATGAGAACGGGATAGCCGATCCGGCTCGCTTCGGCCTTCAGCCGCTGCTCGGACTGATCCTCGCCCAGATAGCCGGGCGTCACCGGCACGCCCGCCGCGATCATCAGCTTCTTGGCCGCGTCCTTGAGCCCCATGGCGCGGATGCTGTCCGGTTTCGGTCCGATCCAGACGAGCCCGGCATCTATCACCGCCTGCGCGAAATCGGCATTCTCCGAAAGGAAGCCATAGCCGGGATGGATCGCTTCCGCGCCGGTCTCCAGGGCGGCGGCGATGATCCGCTCGCCGTTCAGGTAGCTCTCCGAGGCGGGCGGTGGCCCGATGGGGACGGCATGATCCGCCTGGCGGACATGCAGTGCATCCGCATCAGCGTCTGAATAGACCGCAATGGTGCGGACGCCCATCCGGCGGGCAGTGCGGATGATCCGGCAGGCGATCTCGCCGCGATTGGCGATGAGGAGAGATCCGATCATGACCATCACATCCTGAACACGCCGAATTTCGGGCGTTCGGGTATCGGTGCTTCCAGGCATGTTCCCAGCGCCAGCCCCAGCACGTCGCGGGTCTGGACCGGGTCGATGATCCCGTCGTCCCACAGGCGCGCGGTAGCGTAATAGGGATTCCCTTCGTCCTCGTATTTCCCGCGGATCGGGGCCTTGAACGCTTCCATCTCTTCCGGCGTCCATTTCTCCGCATCGCGATGGACCGTGGCCAGCACGGAGGCGGCTTGCTCCCCGCCCATCACCGAGATGCGCGCATTGGGCCATGTGAACAGGAAACGGGGAGAATAGGCCCGGCCGCACATGCCGTAATTGCCCGCGCCGAAGCTGCCGCCGATGATCACGGTGATCTTGGGGACCGTTGCCGTGGCGACGGCGGTGACCAGCTTTGCCCCGTGCTTTGCAATCCCTTCCGCCTCGTATCTGCCGCCGACCATGAAGCCGGAGATGTTCTGCAGGAACAGCAGCGGAATGCGGCGTTGGCAGGCCAGTTCGATGAAATGCGCGCCTTTCTGCGCGCTTTCGGAGAACAGCACGCCGTTATTGGCGAGGATGGCGACCGGAATGCCCCAGATATGAGCGAAGCCGCAGACCAGGGTCGAGCCATAGAGCGCCTTGAACTCATGGAATTCGCTGCCGTCCACGATACGGGCTATCACTTCATGCACGTCATAGGGCGCGCGCACATCCTCGGGAACGATGCCATAGAGTTCTTCCGCCGCGTAGCGAGGCGGAAGCGGATCGCGCAGCGCCAGCCCATGCGCATGAGCCGGGCCGATATGGCTCATGATATCGCGAACGATGGTCAGCGCATGTTCGTCATTCGCGGCGAGATGATCGACGACGCCTGACTTCTTCGCATGGAGATCGCCGCCGCCCAGTTCCTCGGCACTGATCACTTCGCCGGTCGCCGCCTTCACCAGCGGCGGGCCGGCCAGGAAGATCGTTCCCTGATCCTTCACGATCACCGTCTCGTCCGACATGGCCGGAACATAGGCGCCGCCCGCGGTGCAGCTGCCCATCACGCAGGCGATCTGCGGGATGCCCCTGGCCGACATGGTCGCCTGGTTGAAGAAGATCCGCCCGAAATCGTCCCGGTCCGGAAATACCTCCGCCTGATGAGGCAGATTGGCGCCGCCGCTGTCGACCAGATAGACGCAGGGCAGGCGGTTCCGCTCGGCGATCTCCTGCGCGCGGAGATGCTTCTTCACCGTCATCGGGTAATAGGTTCCGCCCTTTACCGTGGCGTCGTTGCACAGGATCATGGCGCGGCGCCCGGACACCTTACCGATCCCGCATATGAGGCCCGCGCCGGGAATGTCGCCGTCATACATGCCATTGGCGGCGAGTTGGCCGATCTCCAGAAAAGGCGAGCCGGGATCGAGCAATCGCTCCACCCGTTCGCGCGGCAGCAGCTTGCCGCGCGCGGTATGCCGATCGCGCGCCCGTTCGTTGCCGCCCAGGGCAGCCTCGGCCACGCGCGCGCGCAATTCCCCCGCCAGCGCCCGATTATGCGCTGCGCGGGCCTGCGCTTCGGGGCTTGCCGGATCGTGGCTGGTCGGCAGCATCGGTCCGCTCATCGGGCCGCACCGATCAATTCACGGCCGATCAGCATCCGCCGGATCTCGTTGGTGCCCGCTCCGATGTCGAGCAGCTTGGCGTCGCGCAGGTAGCGTTCGACCGGCCAGTCCTTGGTATAGCCCGCGCCGCCGAGCGCCTGCACCGCCTCCAGCGCGACCTTCACCGCGTTCTCGCTGGCGAGCAGGATCGCGCCTGCCGCGTCATGGCGCGAGGTCTTGCCCGTATCGCAGGCCCGGGCGACCGCATAGACATAGGCGCGCGCGGAATCGAGCGCGACAGCCATGTCCGCCACCTTTGCCTGCATGAGCTGAAATGCGCCGATCGGCTTGCCGAACTGCCTGCGTTCGCGGACATAGGGGATCACCGTATCCAGGCAGGCCTGCATGATGCCGAGTTGAATGCCGGAGAGGACCACCCGCTCGTAGTCCAGGCCGCTCATCAGCACGGTAACCCCGCCATCGAGGGGGCCCATCACATTCTCCTCGGGCACGAAGCAATCGTCGAAAACCAGCTCGGCCGTCGGCGATCCGCGCATTCCCATCTTCGCGATGGTCTGCCCGATGGAAAAGCCTGCGAAGCCCTTCTCGATCAGGAAAGCGGTGATCCCTTTCGATCCTGCATCGGGCGCGGTCCTGGCATAGACCACCAGCGTATCCGCTTCCGGCGCATTGGTGATCCAGAACTTAGTGCCGTTGAGGCGATAGCCGCCCTCGGCCTTGTCCGCGCGCAGCTTCATGGCAACCACGTCGGAACCCGCTCCGGCTTCGGACATGGCGAGGCTGCCGACATGCTCGCCGGAGATCAGCCTGGGCAGGTATCTCGCCTTCTGTTCGGCGCTGCCCCAGCGGCGAATCTGGTTGACGCACAGATTGGAATGCGCGCCATAGGAAAGCCCTATGGAGGCGGAAGCGCGGGCGATTTCCTCCTGCGCGACGACATGCTCCAGATAGCCGAGGCCCAGCCCGCCATCCTCTTCCTCGACCGTGATCCCGTGCAGGCCCAGTGCGCCCATCTCGGGCCATAGCGCGCGAGGAAACCAATCCTCCTCGTCGATGCGGGCCGCCAGCGGAGCGATACGCTCGTTCGCGAACCGGGCCGTTGTTTCTCGAATCATTCCCGCAGTTTCGCCGAGATCGAAATCGGTCATCTCGTTGCTCCTCTCCGGGAGCTTATATCCGGCAGGGATGCCAAAGCATAATTGCATTAGTTGGAGGTAAAGCATAGATCGTATCTATGATTGACCGGCACCAGCTCCGCTATTTCCTTGCCGTTGTCGATCACGGCAATTTCACGCGCGCGGCAGCTGCGTGCAATGTGTCCCAGCCGACCCTGTCGGTCGGCATCGCCAAGCTGGAGGACTCGTTGGGCTCGCGGCTGTTCCAGCGTAACAGCCAGCGCGTGCGCCTCACCCAGGGCGGGTCGCGCTTCCTCGTCCACGCACGGCGGATCGAAAGTGAGTTCAATCTGGCCGCCCATGTTCTGACCGATACTTCGGACGATCCGATGGTCCGGGTGGGCGTGCTGCGCAGCTTGCCGGGCGCGATGCTGGCGGGGATCATCACGGAAATGTGCAAGCAGGATCCACGGGCCCAGGTCGAACTGGTCGAAGGCAGCGAACGCGAATTGCATGCCCATCTGTCCCGCGGGCGGGTTGATTGCGCACTGACCCTTGTCGAACGCGGCGGAGAACGTTTTCTTGAGGAGCCGCTTTACGAGGAAGGCTATTCGCTGGCCTTGCCGGACGGCCATCCGCTGGCCGGGGAGGCTGCAGTGGCGGCGGAGGCCCTGGGCAACGACCACATGATCCTGCGCCCCCATTGCGAGGTGTTGTCGGCAACCAGCCGCCATTTCACCGATCGTGGCGTGCGACCTCATTTCGCCTTTCGGACGACCAATGACGAACGGGCGATAGCCATGGTTGCCGCAGGCCTTGGGGTCACCGTCATGCCAGACAGGTTCGAAGCGCCGGGAGTGGTGCGCTCCCGGCTGATTGGCTTCAATCTCAAACGCAAGATCGGGATTGCCTATGGCCCGGTGGCTGAAACCCTGGCCGACAGTCCCCCGGTGATCATTGCGGCGATCCGAACAGCCCTGTCGAAACTGCCTTAGGGGCGACCGCCCAGGCGGACCTATCTCAGAATTTGAGCGGCGGCGGGTTGTCGTAGGAGCAGCAACCGGACCGGCTGCAAGAGGACGGCCGAGGATCGTCACGGACCCAAGAAGGCAATGGTGCCCGGGGGCGGAATCGAACCACCGACACCATGATTTTCAGTCATGTGCTCTACCAACTGAGCTACCCGGGCGTCGCTGCGGCGGCGGTCTCGCAAGAGACCGGCGAGCGATTGGAGAGCGCGCCTATGGCGAACCCTCGCGCCTATGGCAAGGGGAAATCAGTTCTCGTTCGCCAGATCGTCCGGGGATGCGGGCGGGCCCGGCACGGCATAGCCATCGTTGAACCAGTTCGCGAGATCCCGGTCGCGGCAGCGGGCCGAGCAGAACGGCGCGAACTCCGCCGTGCGCGGCTTCTTGCAGATCGGACAGGGCTTGCCTTGGGTCATGGCTGCACGGCCTGCGCGAAACCGGCTTCCAGCGCAAGCGCGGGATCTTCGGCCCAGCTGATCGGCCGCCCGGCGCGGCGGGCAAGCTCGTCGCGCCATGGGGGCTGCACCGCCGCCACGACAGCGGGATGCGCCGTGAGCAGCAATTTGCCCGGGGCGGCAATCGCTTCCGCCCGGCGCAGCAGCAGACGCGCTCCGGCCGCCGCAGGGCTGCGGGTGATTCGATGGATCAGGGAAGGGCGCTCCAGCCGCGAGACGAGCTGGACGAAACCGAATCCGTTCATGGTGGTGCGTTCATGCGGCCAGCCCGCCAGTGCTTGCGCCAGTGTCTCGTCCACGATGCGCCGGTCCGCCTTGGCGGCAAGGGTCGGGAAATCGATGCCGATCGATCCCGCCAGATCGAACCGCGCGATCGCGGATGCGATCGAGGGAATGGCGGCCAGCGCCACCTCGCGCGGCGGCAGCGCGCCGTCCACATCGATCAGCGTCATGGCCGGGGTCGGCGCAAGGTGGAGCGCACCGCCGGCGAATTCCATTCGCATGGAGAACGCATCCGCGACCAGTCCGTCCCAGCCATCCATTGGGCCATCCACAGGGAAGCGATGCACGAACCGGACGTCGTGGCCTTCCTGGCGCAGCATCTCCGCAAGCGATGGGGCGGGCCGCAGCGGATCGTCGGTCGGCCTTGCCTGCGCCAGCTTGGCGCGCGCCACTTCGCCGATGGCCGCCCGGATCACTTTCAGCCGCAGGGGTGCGCCTTCGCTGGCGTCGCGGGGCAAGCGGTCGACCAGCGCCTCCTCGCCATTCGCGAAGCGGGCCGTGCCCCGGACGCTGCCAGCGGTTCGCGACACCAGCACCGCGTCCTCGACCTGACCGGCGGTGAGCGGGCCCGGCCAATGCGCGCGGGCGGCGATTATGGCGCCATGATCGACCCGGATCGCGCGTTCCTCGCCGATGCCCTGCTCGACCAGCCATTCAGCCAAGGCGAAATCCTGCCGCCTTCAGCAAGGCCCGGGTTTCGAACAGCGGCAGACCCACGACGCCGGAATGGCTGCCCGCGATCCATGCGATCAGCCCTTCGGCCTGGCCCTGGATGGCGTAGCCGCCAGCCTTGCCGTGCCATTCGCCGCTGGCGAGATAGGTGCGCATGTCCTCGTCCGACAGCCGCTTGAAACGGACCTGCGTTTCGCTCAGGCGCTCCGTGACCGTGCCGTCCGGCGCGCGCAGCGCGATCGCCGAGAACACGCGATGGCGGCGGCCCGACAGCAGCTCCAGGCAGCGGCGCGCGGTGGCTTCGTCTTCCGCCTTCGGCAGGATGCGCCGTCCGACCGCCACGACCGTATCGCCCGCCAGCACGAAGCTCGACGGATCGGCGGCGACCAGCGCCTTCTCGCGCGCCATGCGCCGGGCATGGCAGCGGGGCAATTCGCCGGCGGCCGGGGTCTCGTCGATATCGGCGCCCGCCACGCGAAGAGGTTCCACGCCCAGGCGAGCGAGAAGCTCCCGCCGGCGCGGGCTGGCAGATGCGAGGATGAGAGAGGGCGCGGTTACGCCCGCCATGCCTATTGCGGCCCTGGGCCGCCCCTGCCGGGCATGAAGCGATAGGTGATGCGGCCCTTGGTCAGGTCGTAGGGCGTGAGCTCGACGAGCACTTCGTCGCCTACCAGCACGCGAATCCGGTTCTTGCGCATCTTGCCGGCCGTGTGGCCGAGGATCTCATGGCCGTTTTCTAGCTCCACCCGGAACATGGCGTTCGGCAGCAATTCCACCACCTTGCCGCGCATCTCGAGCAGTTCTTCTTTCGCCATGGGCGGTTAGTTTCCGTGTCCAATGTTTGTCATGGCCGCGCGCATAGCCGCCGCCGCGTCAAAAGGCAAAAGGAAAGCCACCTATTGAAGCGCTTGTGAATGCGCGCCCGACATTTCGATCATCCGGGGTTCATTCCTGCCCCCGCAGGGAACGAGACCAGACAAATAAGCATTACGCTGGAAATCACGCCGGGAGAGGGCGGCCTGCGAGATCTTTGAAAGGAACCCGCTTGCGTATTCTTGGCTGTTCGATCCTCGCGATCTGTATTGCTACCCCTGCCCTGGCCCAGACCGTGGACCAAAATCCCGCTGTGCCGGAAGAGGAGGAGGAGATCGTCGTCACGGCGGAGCGCTATCGCGGTTCCGTGGATTCCGCGCAGCCTCCGCTGGCGGTGATCGAGGAAGAGGAAATCGCCAGCTACGGCGCCAGCTCGCTGCAGGAATTGCTGGAGGAAATCGCCCCGCAGGCCGGATCGGGCCGGGGGCGGGGCGATGGCCAGCCGGTGATCCTGCTCAATGGCCAGCGTATCTCCGGCTTCCGCGAGTTGCGGAACTATCCGCCCGAGGCGATCCGCCGGGTCGAGGTGCTGCCCGAGGAAGTGGCCCTGCAATTCGGCTATTCCGCCAACCAGAGAGTGGTGAACTTCATCCTCAAGGACAATTTCATGTCCACCACGCTGCAGGGCGAGCTGGGCTGGCCGGGCAAGGGAGGCTATTCCACCAGCGCACTGGAAGCGTCGGTCGTGCGGATCGATGGCCCGCGGCGGCTGAACCTGACCGTGGAAGCGGACGATACCTCCGCGCTGACCGAGGCGGAGCGCGACATTTCCTCGTCCGGCTTGATGCCGCTGGCGGGCGACCCCGATCCGGCGGCATACCGTTCGCTCGTGCCGGACAGCCGCGATCTCAAATTCACCGGCAACTGGTCGACCGGCCTTGGCGAGGGTGGCCGCGACGGCTCCCTGGCTTTCAGCGCGGAAGTGACACGATCGGACAGCGAGCGGCTTTCCGGCCTCGATGCGGTGACGCTGACCGACGCCAATGGCGAAAGCGCCTTGCGCACGCTCTATTCCGAGGGGCCGGGCTTCGATGCGCGCCGCAGCCGCACGCGCACCACCGGCTTCGAGCTGGGCACCACGCTCAACAAGCCGCTGGGCGACTGGCAACTCGCGGCCACTGCCAACTGGGCGCATTCGGAAGGCCGAACCCTGATCGACCGCAGCGCGGATGCCTCCGCGCTGGTCGATGCGGCGCTGGCCGGAACGATCGCCATCGACGCGCCGGTGGACACGCTGCTGGCGAGCGGCCTCGTTCTCGATGGCCCCATCGACCGTGCCCGCAGCAATACCGAAGACGCCAGCGCCCTCGTTACGCTGATCGGCGCACCCGCCAGCCTGCCGGCCGGACCCTTGTCGCTTACGCTGAAGGGCGGCTTCGACTGGGACAACATCCAGAGCGCCGACACGAGAAACTCGGGCATTCAGACGGATCTCACCCGGGGCAATGCGAATGCGGGCTTCACCCTCGGCATTCCCATCGCAAGCCGCCGCGAGGGCGTGCTGGATGCCATCGGCAATCTCACGCTCAATCTTTCCGGCGGGGTGGACCATCTTTCGGACTTCGGCACGCTGTATGACTGGAGCGCGGGCCTGACCTGGGGCATCACCGACAAGCTCAGCCTGCAGCTCAGCTATATCTACGCGGAGGAGGCGCCGAGCCTCACCCAGCTGGGCGCGCCACAGATTCTTACGCTGGACAGCACGGTGTACGACTTCGCGACCGGGCAGACCGTGCTCGCCGACGTCATCGGCGGCGGCAACCCCGCGCTTCTGGCGGAAAAGCAGCGGGACTGGAAGATTGGCGTGAACTGGGACCTGCCGCTCTTCGACCGCTCCAAGCTCATCGCCGAATATTTCGACGAGACGTCCACCGATGTCACGGCATCCTTTCCCCTGCTCACCCCGGCGATCGAGGCCGCGTTCCCGGATCGCGTGATCCGCGATGCCAGTGGCGTCCTGCTCCAGATCGACCAGCGTCCGGTGACCTTCGACAGGGAGAAAAGCCGCAGGGTGCGCTACGGCCTCGATATTTCAGACCGCATCGGCGGCAGCAGCGACGCGGGCGGGAACCGGGATGCTCGCGGTGCGGGTCGTGGGGCCGGCGGCATGGGCGGGCCCGGCTTCGGCCCGGGCGGGCGCGGCGGCGGGGGAGGCAGGTGGAACCTGGCCCTCTTCCACACCGTTCGTTTCGATGAAACCGTGCGGATAGCGCAAAACGGCCCTGTCCTCGATCTGCTGGATGGGGATTCGCTTTCCGCCACCCCCAAGCCCCGGCATGAGATCGAATTGCGGGGCGGGGTCTATTACAAAGGCTTCGGCCTGCGCCTGTCCGGCGAATATCTCGGTGGCAGCCGAGTGGATGGCAGCGGAGCGCCGGGCAGCTCGTCCCTGCGGTTCCATCCGATCGCCACTTTCGATGTGCGGGCCTTCGTGGACTTCGGGCAACAGGAAAGCCTGGTCGACAAGGTGCCATTCCTCAAGAACAGCCGCATGTCGTTCAAGATCGACAATATCCTCGACGCCCAGCAGCGGGTCACGGATGACAACGGCGTGGTTCCGCTGCGCTATAGCCCGGCGTTTCTCGACCCGGCCGGCCGCTTCGTCCAGATCGAGTTCCGCAAGATGTTCTGATGAGGACTGGATCCCCGTTTGCACGGGGATGACGATCTGGCGATATGGAAGGCCTGCCTGCAACGCACTCGCCAAGCGCCGCAGACAGGCCAACTCTCCGTTCCTCGAAATGCCAGGCGCTCAGGGCCGTCAGTCGGCCTTGGCTTCCTCCACCGTTTCATTGTGAGCGGAGGCTTCCACTTCCGCGGCTTTCTGCTCCGCCTTGTCGCCCAGCTCGTCGGTGGCAGCGACCGCCCGGTCGGCCGCTTCCCCGGCCGCCTGCGCCGCGTCTTCCACCGCCTGGCCAGCGGTGTCGGCCGCGTTCTCGACATCTTCGGTCGCCAGATCGGCCGTGGTGGCCGCGCTCTCCTGCGTCTGTTCGGAACAGGCCGAAAGGCCCAGGCCAAGGATTGCCGCGCCAATGATACAGTGCGTTTTCTTGATCATGAGAAGATTCCCTCAGAGGTTTCGTAACGAAATTCGTCCTTTCATCAAGGCTGGCCGGGCACCTGCCCGTCGGGCTGGCGGTCCCGCTTTTCGCGATAGCGCTTGAATGCATAGCCGCCCGCCACCGCCGCCAGGAGGCCCAGCGGCCCGAAACGCCGTGCAAGGGATACCGCCCCGGCGCCCAAGGCCGCGCCCATGGGGCTGTTGACCCCATTCAGATGACGAGCTGCCCGTTCGCCCGCGATGGCACCGATGATCTTTCCAAGCATCCGCATTTCCCTTTTCCAGGCCTTCCCAACGCGTGAGGCAAGGAGGCGTTCCATGGAAACGGATCGTTCGCTGGCTGGCATATCCTGCCATTGGGGGAGGTCCACTTCCGAAAGCAGAGGCTCGCAATTTCCACCCGGTCTTTTCGCCTGAATCGCGAGGCTGCAAGCCTCAACTGACCCAACGCGTGAGGCAAGGAGGCGTTCCATGGAAACGGATCGTTCGCTGGCTGGCACATCCTGCCATTGGGGAGGTCCGCTTCCGAAAAGTGCTTGCGATTTCCACCCGGTCTTTTCGCCTGAATCGCGAGGCTGCAGGCCTCAACTGATCGCGGCTTTCCGCCTTCCTGTCGAATTCCCTCAATATTTCCGGAACTTTCCCGCGACCTGATTGGTTATCGCCTCCGCCGGGGGCCTTGGCTTGGGCTCCCCACTTTAGGCCTAGCAGGGTTCAAGGGAGCATGTTTATGCAAAGATATCTCATCGGATTGGCCATGGCGACAACTGTCCTGGCAACACCGGCTTTTGCCCGGGATGGCAGCGTCTATATCGGCGTGGGCGCGGGCGGTACCGTGACCAAGCACGACCCCAACGTCTTCGTGAACGGCGATGCCGTCGACACCGATTTCAACACCGACATCGGCTATGATGTCGAAGGTGTCATCGGCTATGATTTCGGGATATTCCGCATCGAAGCGGAAGGCAGCTACCGGGAGCTGGGGATCAACTCCTTCAGGGACGGTTCGGGTATCGTGACCGGCCTGCCGGGTACGGAATTCGCAGTGAATGGACAGTTCGACGCGCTGAGCCTGATGGGGAACGCGTTGATCGACATCGGCTCGGATGACGGGTTGCAGGCCTTCATCGGTGGCGGCGCCGGCATCAGCAAGGCCCGGGTGAAGATGATCGATGAAACGGGGCCGACGCTCTTCAGGGAAAAGGAATCGGACCTGGCGTGGCAGATCCTCGCGGGTGTGCGCTATCCGGTCACTCCCAACCTCGATGTCGGTCTCAAGTACCGCTATTACAATGCGCCCATCGTGGGCATGATCACCAATGCCGGTGGCATCGATGTCGAGACCGAAACCCATTCGATGCTGCTGACGCTGACCTACAATTTCGGCCTCGCCGAGGAACCGGCTCCCCCGCCGCCGCCTCCGCCCCCGCCGCCACCTCCGCCGCCGCCTCCCCCGCCGCCGGCTCCCGAGGTTGCGTGCAACAAGGGTCCGTACATCGTGTTCTTCGACTGGGATCGTTCCGACATCACGCCGGAAGCCGCGACCATCCTCGACAGCGCGGTGACCGCCTATGGCAATTGCGATGTGGTTCCGATCATGCTGGCCGGCTATACCGACCGCTCGGGTTCCACGCAGTACAACCTCGGTCTCTCGACGCGGCGCAACTCGTCGGTTCGCGATTACCTGACCGCTCGCGGCATTCCGGGTGACCGGATCACCAGCGAGGCTTTCGGTGAGGCCAACCCGCGGGTTCCGACCGCCGACGGCGTGCGCGAACTGCAGAACCGCCGGGTCGAGATCACCTACGGTCCGGGTTCGGGCATGTAAGATCTCGCCATCAGGCAGAAACTCGGAAAGGGGCCGGAGCGATCCGGCCCCTTTTTTACGATGACGGGGTGGAGCGGGGGGCTCCCAAAAGCGGCAAGGAGTGGCTATCTCCTCCTCCATGGCAAGGAAGCCCGCCACTCCTCCCGATCGTGCCAGCGCCGAGCGTTTCCATGAGGAACGCGCGGCCTTCACCGTGCGTTCGGCCCAGCCCGACCTCGAAGCGGGCGTGAAGGCGATCCGCGACACGGTGCGCGCGCTCAAGCCCAAGCCTGGCGTTTACCGCATGCTCGATGCGCGGGGCGACGTGCTGTATGTCGGCAAGGCACGGGCATTGAAGAACCGCGTGGCGAATTACACCCAGGTCGAACGCCTGCCGCTGCGGCTCAAGCGCATGGTCAGCCAGACGCGGGCGATGGAAATCGTCACCACCAACAGCGAGGCGGAAGCCCTGCTGCTGGAAGCGCAGCTGATCAAGCGCTTCCGCCCCCCCTACAATGTGCTGCTGCGCGACGACAAAAGCTTCCCCTTCATCCTGCTGCGGGCGGATCACGCCTTTCCCCGGATCATGAAGCATCGTGGCGCGCGCAGGGCGAAGGGGAATTATTACGGCCCGTTCGCCAGCGCCGGCTCGGTCAACACCACGATCAATGCCTTGCAGAAGCTGTTCCTGCTGCGCAGTTGCACCGACGGCTTCTTCTCGCGCCGCGACCGGCCCTGCCTGCTCTATCAGATCAAGCGCTGCTCCGCGCCCTGCGTGGGCCGGATCGACGAGCAGGGCTATGCCGAGCTGGTCGGGCAGGCCAAGGACTTCCTCGGCGGGAAATCCTCCGAAGTGCAGAAGACGATCGAAGGCCAGATGCGGCAGGCGTCCGAAGCGCTCGATTTCGAGACGGCCGCCCTGCTGCGCGACCGGCTGCGGGCGGCGACCTTCATCCAGGGCAGCCAGGCGATCAACGCCAGCGGGGTGGGCGACGCCGATGTCTTCGCACTGGCCGCGCAGGGGGGGCAGATCGGAATCCAGGCCTTCTTCATTCGCGGCGGGCAGAATTGGGGTCACCGCGCCTTCTTCCCGCGCCATCCCGAGGGGGTGGGCGAGGAGGAGGTGCTGGAGAGCTTCCTGGCGCAATTCTACGAGGAAGTGCCGCCGCCCCGGCATGTGCTGGTCGACCGCGAGCCTGCCGAGCGCGAGTTGCTGGAAGAGGCCCTGTCGGAAGCGGCCGGCAAGCGGGTGGCGATCTCCGTGCCCCGGCGCGGGGACCGGCGGCGGCTGGTCGAGCAGGCCGGGCGCAATGCGGTTGAGGCGCTGGACCGGCGCTTGTCGGAAAGCTCTACCAAAGCCAGGATATTGAGCGAGCTGGCGGAATTTCTCGAACTGCCGGACGTCCCGAGCCGTATCGAAATCTACGATAACAGTCATATCCAGGGCGCCAAGGCAGTGGGTGGCATGGTGGTGGCCGGGCCGGACGGGTTCCTCAAGAACCAGTATCGCAAGTTCAATATCAAGAGCGCGCAATCGAACGACGATTTCGGCATGATGCGCGAAGTCATGACCCGCCGTTTCGCGCGCGCGCTCGAAGAGGATCCCGACCGAATCAAGGCGAGCGAAGGCGGTGAGGCGTGGCCTGACCTGGTGCTGATCGATGGCGGCAAGGGGCAGATGAGCGCGGTCAGGGATACGCTTGAGGAAATGGGCATAGAGGATGTTTGCCTGATTGCCGTTTCCAAGGGGCCGGATCGCAACGCGGGGCGCGAAGTGTTCCATTTCCCCGACGGCAGGGAAAAGACGCTCCCGCTCAATTCGCCGGTCCTGTTCCACCTGCAACGGTTGCGGGACGAAGCGCACCGCTTTGCCATCGGTGCGCATCGGGCGAAACGCAGCCGCGCGATCCAGGCCTCACCGCTGGATGAAATACCGGGCATCGGCCCGGCCAGGAAACGCGCCCTGCTGCTGCATTTCGGCACGGCGGGAAAAGTGCGGGCGGCCGCCCTTGAAGACCTGCAGCGAGCTCCGGGCGTGAGCTCAGCGGTGGCGCAGGCGGTCTATGATTTCTATCATCCGTCAGGATAATCCGGTCAGCCTTCGCCGCCGACGACCCTGATCATGCCTTCCTGGGCGACACTGGCGACAAGACGCCCGTCCCGGGCGAAGATCCGGCCGTTGGCGAAACCCCGGGCATGGCCGGCCCAGGGGCTCTCGGTGACATAGAGCAGCCATTCATCTGCGCGGAATGGCTCATGAAACCAGATCGCGTGATCGAGGCTGGCGGGCTTGACCGACAGGAGATCTCCCCATCGGTAATCATGCGGAAAGATAGAGGTGCCGAGCAGCTTGATGTCCGATGCGTAGGCAAGCACCGCGCGATGGACGCGGGGATCGTCCGGCAGCGGCGCGACCGTGCGGAACCAGGTGTGGGCGATGGGCGGCGACTTGCCGGATTCCAGCCAGCGTGTTGCTTCGACGCTGCGATAATCGATAGGTCCCGGCATGCCGATCTTGGTCTGATGCGGGAAGCTGATCTCATCGCTGTATCTGCGGCTGACGACATTGTCGGATTCGAGTTCCTCCGGCTGGGGAACGGTGCCGATCGACGTGTTCTGATGGCTCAGCCCGGTCCCTGGTACTTGAAACGAGGCGGTCAGGTTGAGGATCGGCTCGCCCCGCTGGGTTGCCACGACCCGGCGATTGGAAAAGCTGCGCCCGTCGAAATCCCGCATGATGGCGTAATCGATCGGCAGATCCTCGGAGCCGCCGCGCAGGAAATAAGCGTGGAGAGAATGCGCCGCGCGGCCTTCGGGAACGGTCCGTTCCGCGGCGGCCAGCGCCTGGGCGATGACCTGGCCGCCATAGACGCGCCCGACTCCCCCCTTCCTGCGCCGCCCCTCGAACCGGTCGGTGCCGCGTGGCTCCATGTCGAGAAGGAGCACGAGGTCGGCAACGAGCCGCTCTGGCGTAGGGGGATATTTCATTTCCGGATATTGCGGCGGGAGGGAGCGAGTCGTCAATGTAAACCGCAAATGCGGCGGATGGCGCGCCAGGCAAACGCCTTCGCCAGATTGTGGCCGGGCCATCGCGAAGTGGGTCTGGGCGCGAATCTTCTGTTGCGCAGCAATGCATTGAAACAGCGCGCATCCGCTTCCGCATAGCTCCATTGCGAGCGCCAGGTTATGGAGAGCGACACGGAGGGTTCCGGGCCGACCTTCACGTGATGCGGGGCCATCACCGGAACATAGATCGCATCGCCGGGGTGCAACGAGAACGGTGTTCCGCCTTTTTCCAGGCCTTCGTTCCAGCGCAGCTCCCTGGGGCCGCCGGTGTGATAGGCCTCGTGCGCGGTATCGGGTGCATAGTGTGGGTCTCCGGCCGGAAACTGGGTCATGACCTTGCTGCCTTCGATGTGCAGCAGGATATTGTGCTCAGGGTCGAAATGAAACGGTGTCACTGCGTTGGGCGAGGAAATGAAGATGAAGCCCTGCGGAGTCAGCAGCTCGCCCGTGCGGATTTCTATGCAGCTTCGCAATTCCTCCAGCAGCCCTTCCAGCAATGCGGCATAGGCCGGATCCTGCTCGATGTTCTTGAGCACGGCCCAGCTGCCGCTGTTGGCGATATCCCTTATGGTTTCGCCGATGCTGAGGCCATTCGCCTGGGGCTTGCCGTCGATGCCGATCGGCAGGTCGCCACGGTTATACTCGATCGACGATTCCGGCAGCCGTTCCGCGAGCCGGGCCATCGCTTCGCGCTCCAGCAGAGGATGCGCGCGCAGCTCGTGCTTCAGGATATGCGGAGTTTCCGGATAGGACACGGCGAATACCTGCCTGGCCGATTGCGTGAATATGCCGAGCGGGGTGCTGTCGGCGCAATCAGGAGAAGGGATTTCCAGCATCAGGCCATAGCTCCCGTATTCGCGCCTGTTTCCAGCCGTGCGATCTGACGGAACACGGTCTGGCGCGCCGCGCCGCCGATGCCGAAGCTGATCCGCCCGATCGCACGCCTCTCCCGCCAGATATGATCGATCATGGGGTGATCCGCGGTGGCGCAGCTGTCGCACCAGTCGATCTGTTCATGGTCGAGCAGCGCCAGATTTTCCCGCTGCAGCAGGACGCCGGGGGAGAAGCGGGCATAGCGCTCATCGAATGCGGTCTTGTAGGAGAAGGCGCCCGGCGGACAGAGGAAATTGGCCAGCATCGCGATGGGCCTGCCATCGAGAGCAAGACTGAGGCGTTCCAGCCTTCCGGCGGCGCTGGCGCCGGCAAGCGCTTCGCGAAACAGTGCTGTCGTATCATCGGCGCAGGCGAGGGCGGATCCGGCCTTGCCCTTCCATCCCTGCGCCTCGAGCCGCAGGAAGTCCGCGATCCAGCGATCCAGATCGGCCTGGCCCAGCTGGCGGGTGAAGTGGAGCGTGCCTGCTTCCGCAAGCCGCTTGTGCTGGCGCCGCAGCTCCTTGCGCTTCTTGCCGGACAGCGCCTGCTCCAGATAGGTCTCCGCCGAGCCGTTCGAGGCGAGCAGCGCGCGCTCCTCGCGAAAGACGAGGGCGGCGGCGCGGCCCTGTTCTGCCAGCAGGTCGCGCAGCGCGTGATGGAGCCGCCCCGACAAGGGCAAATGGACAAGATGGAAGAAGAGCGCATATCCGGCGTTCTCGTCCGCCCAGTCGATCAGGCCTTGCCAGAACGCGATCTCCGCGCCCTGCGCCACTAGCGGGCAGCCCAGGAAGCAATTCGCATGCGTCCAGTTTCGAAGATGGGGGAGTGGATGTCCGTAATAGGCCATGGACCGCGCAATGGGCATCAGCGCCAGCGGAATGCCGGCCGCCTCCAGCACCAGGATCCTCACGCGCTTCTGCAGGTCGAGCGCGCGCAGCGAGGGCAGCAGATACCAGCTTTCGAAAAACGGATTGGGCTCGCTGGCCGTCGCCGCCAATGCAGTCCAGCCACCGAGGAAGGTGGGATCGTCGAGTTCGGTCCAGCAGAGCTCGCGCAGCTTCGGATCGCCGACTGCCGCGTCGGCCCTAGGCCCCGGCGTCGCGGTGCCTTCCGCTGCGAATATGAGAGAGGCCTTGCCAGCCAAATGCATTAACCTTCCGCGATGACGGACTCGCCTTCCGTCCCGGCTCGTCTAGCGCGGCTGGCCCAATGAATTGTTAAGGGCGCAGGTGGATATTCGCCCCTGTCCGAAAATGGGAAAACCCCGCCCGCAAATCTTGCGGACAGGGTTCCCGGGAAGTCTCGAAGCGTTGCGGTCGGTCAGCCTGCCGCGAGGGCAGCCAGCAACAGCAAGGCGACGATATTGGTGATCTTGATCATCGGGTTGACGGCGGGGCCGGCGGTGTCCTTGTAGGGATCGCCCACCGTATCGCCGGTCACCGCGGCCTTGTGGGCTTCGCTGCCCTTGCCGCCGTGGTTGCCGTCCTCGATGTACTTCTTGGCGTTGTCCCAGGCGCCGCCGCCCGAGGTCATCGAGAGCGCGACGAACAACCCGCCGACGATGACGCCGAGGAGGAGCGCGCCCAGCGCCGCGAAGCCCGCGGCCCGGTCGCCCGCGACCGCGGTGATCACAAAATAGACCACGATCGGGGCCAGCACCGGCAGCAGCGACGGGATGATCATTTCCTTGATCGCGGCCTTGGTGACGAGGTCCACCGTGCGGGCATAGTTGGGCCGGCTGGTGCCCGCCATGATGCCGGGATCGGCCGCGAACTGGTCGCGCACGTCCTTCACCACGTCGCCCGCGGCACGGCCCACCGCCGTCATGCCCATGGCCCCGAACAGATAGGGCAGCAGGGCGCCGAGCAGCAGCCCGACGATGACATAGGGATTCTCCAGGCTGAAATCGACGTTCAGATCCGGGAAGAATTCCCTGAGGTCGGTGGTGTAGGCGGCGAACAGCACCAGCGCTGCGAGACCCGCCGAACCGATCGCGTAGCCCTTGGTCACGGCCTTGGTGGTGTTGCCGACCGCGTCCAGCGCATCCGTCTTCTCGCGCACGCTGTCATCGAGCCCGGCCATCTCGGCGATGCCGCCGGCATTGTCGGTGACAGGACCATAGGCGTCGAGCGCGACCACCATCCCCGCCAGCGCGAGCATCGAGGTGGCGGCATAGGCGATGCCGATCAGCCCGGCGAGCTGATAGGCGCCGATGATGCCCGCGACGATCACGACGGTGGGCAGGGCGGTTGCCTCCAGGCTGACGGCCAGACCCTGGATCACGTTGGTGCCGTGGCCGGTTTCCGAAGCCTTGGCGATGGAGCGCACCGGGCGATAATTGGTCCCGGTGTAATATTCCGTGATCCAGATGATGAGGCCGGTGATCGCGAGGCCGAGCATGGAGCACCAGAACAGATCCATGCCGGTGAAGCCGCCGGCCTGCGTGGCGACTGCTTCCTCGATGAGCACCCCGTCGAGCGTGGCGGCGGCCGCATCCGCAGCCACTTGCCCGCCGATGACGGAATTCATGTCTCCGCCCAGCGCCGTGCTGGTGGCCAGCCAGATCGCCGGGATCGAGAGGATCGCGGTGACCAGGAAGCCCTTGTACATGGCGCCCATGATGTTCTTGCCGCCGCCCAAACGGACGAAGTATGTGCCGATGATCGAGGTGACGATGCACGCGCCGCCGATCAGCAGCGGCAGGGCCATCAGCGGAATGAGCAGGTCGCCCACGCCCTTGAGCAGCAGGGCGGTGAGCACCATGGTGGCGCCCACGGTGACGACATAGGTTTCGAACAGGTCGGCCGCCATGCCGGCGCAGTCGCCCACATTGTCGCCCACATTGTCCGCGATCACGGCGGGGTTGCGTGGATCGTCCTCGGGAATGCCTGCCTCGACCTTGCCGACGAGGTCGGCGCCGACGTCCGCGGCCTTGGTGAAGATGCCGCCGCCGAGACGAGCGAAGATCGAGATCAGCGAAGCGCCGAAGGCGAGCGCGACCAGCGCGTCGACCACGGTGCGGTCTTCGCCGCCGACGGTATAGCCGCCCGGTCCGATCAGATACCAGAAGAACACCGCGATCGCGAGGAGGGCGAGGCCCGCCACCAGCATCCCGGTGATCGCCCCGGCCCGGAAGGCCAGGGTCAGGCCCTGCTGCAGCCCGCTTTGCGCCGCAGCCGCGGTGCGGACATTGGAGCGCACCGAGACATTCATCCCGATGAAGCCGGCCACGCCGGACAGGATCGCGCCGATCGCGAAGCCGGCGGCTGAAACACGTCCCAATGTCAGGAAAATGATGACGGCGACGACAACGCCGACGATGCCGATCGTCGTATATTGCCGCTTCAGGTAAGCCTGGGCGCCTTCCTGGATTGCGCCTGCGATTTCCTGCATCCTTGCGTTGCCGGCATCCGCGCCGAGCACCTGGCGGCTGGTAATGAAACCGTACAATACGGCCAGCAGCCCCAGAACAATTGCGATGACTATCAAGTCCACCCTAACCCCCTTCCTCTTTTCACAGCCGGCGGTCTGGGTAATTCATGGCCGCAAGCCCGGACGCAGGTATTAAGCACCATGTCGGGGGGCGCAACCCCAAAGCGACTCCAGTACACAGGAGGGATTAGGCGGGCCCAGCGCCGCGATTTCTTGCGGCAATTCATGGTTTATGTAATATTAACCCGATGGCAGGGGCCCTGAAGAAACTGTTCGCGATCATGCCGTTCCTTTTCGGACTGGGATTCATCGCGCCTTTGATCGCCCAGATCATGGTTCTCTGGAAAGTCGATCCGCCGCTGGGCCTGAGCCCGGTCGCGTTCGGCCTGCTGTTCGGCGGCACATGGGGGCTGATCGCCAATATCCGGGGCCGATGGCTGTGAACGAGCACGACCTGCTGCTGCGCCAGCCCGGCGCGGAAGCGCCGCCAGCGCCCGCTCGCCCCGCGCTGCCGCTCGGCCCGGACGGGCTGGACCGCTATACCCGGCGCGACTTGCGCAAGGAGGAGATCGCGATCGCCCAGCAATTCCACGGCGGGGCGATGTGGCCTTATGTCGTGGCGGCGTTCGGCTGCTTCGCCATCTGGCTCAGCTTCTTCCCGCTTGCGATCATGGGTCAGCTCAACCTGCCGCTGGCCTGCGTCCTGTCCTGCATCTTCGCCACGGGCGGCTATGTCACCAGCCACGAGGCGATGCATTCCAACATCGCGCGCGCCGGCACCAGATGGCGCTGGGTCAACGAATGGGTCGGGAAGGTTTCGACCATCCCGATCGTGTTTCCGTTCAGCATGGCGCGGCTGATGCACCTGGAACACCACTATCACTGCAACGATCCGGAGAAGGATCCGGACTATACGGACGAGGCGCCCAACATGTGGGCCGCCTGGTACAAGACCTGGTACAATCGCCAGCCCGGGGTGGATGGCTCGATCCACCATTACAAGCGCATCCTGGCCGAGATGGGCACGCCGCAAGCAGCGAAGGCCCTCAAGGACACGCTGATCCTCCAGCTGTTCTTCATGGCCGTGCTGTTTTCCATGGCATGGAGCGGCTATGCGATCGAAGCGGCCCTGATCTGGTGGCTGCCGCGCCATGTCGGCCTGTCCTATATCCGCTTCTATCTCAGCTGGGCGCCGCACCATCCGCGCGAGGGCAAGAAGGGGCGGTATGAAAATGCCCGGATCTTCAAGAGCCGGCTCGGCCATGTCCTGTCGATGTGCATGGAAACCCATCTGATCCATCACCTCTATCCGGGCATTCCCAATCACCGGACCAGGAAAGCCTATTTCGCGCTCAAGCCGATCCTGGAAAAGCGCGGGGTGGATTGCTCAGCCCTTTAATCCGTCCCGGTTCGGGGAGGCTAACGGCCATGCTCGTACCCCAGCGTGGCCGGATCGCCGGGTTCCTGCCCGTCCAGCATGAGCGGCGCGCCCTTCCATTCCCGTACCTCGCCGATCCGATGGGCCGGCAGCGGCAAGGCGGCGTCCGACGCAGCGGTGAACAGCAGCTGGTAGTCGTCGCCCCAGCGCAGCGCATCCTGCCGGCGATGTTCCGGCGCGGCGAGCGGGACACCCGCGCTCTCGATCATCAGTGTCACGCCGCTGGCCTTGCCCAGCCGCCAGGCATCGAGCAGCAACCCGTCGGAAACGTCCATCATCGCGCTGACATGGGGGGCGAGCGCCTGTCCTTCGCGGAGCAGGGCAACGGGGCGGCGATAGGCCAGGCTGTCTCCGCCGGTCCCATCGCGCAGGGCCTCGAACCCCATCATGGCACCGCCGACCGGGCCGGTGATGTGGAGAATATCACCCGGCTTCGCACCCGCCCGCGAAGGAACCGGCGTGAAGCTCGCGCGGCCGATCGCGGTCAGGCCCAGCACCTGCGCGCCCTTGCCGGAAATCGTGTCCCCGCCCAGCAGGGGCGCATGGAACGCGGCCAGCGCTTCCTCCAGCCCCGCAAGGAAGCGCGCGTCGTCCGCCCCGAACATATAGCCCAGCAGCACGCCCAGCGGCTCCGCCCCCTTGGCGGCGAGATCCGACATGTTGGAGGCGACCAGCTTCCATGCCACATCCGCCGGGTCCTGCCCCGGCAGGTAATGCACCCCTTCGGCAATCGCGTCATGCGTGAGGATCAGCGTCTCCCCGCCGAGGGCGAGCACGGCGCAATCGTCATCGAGGTCGCGTGCGGCGGGGTGGTGGGCCAGGGCCCGCAGGGCGGAGATGAATTCGCCTTCGTTCATGGCCGCCTCGCCAGCGGGGGCGACACTTTCCACCCCGTCCATTCCGGCTTCGGTTCGGGGAAGTTGACACAGTTGACACTGTTCAGGGGACAAAATCCCGACCCGCTCCGGGGCATGGAAATCCGCGGCGAAAACGTGGGACGGGAGAAGGCGTCGGGGCGGGGCATCACCCTCCTATGCCAAATCGGCGCGCTGTAGGAAAATCGCTTTTGCCGGCCGCCGGGATGGCGAAAGGAAAGCCGGATCAGCGGACCGCCTTGGCCACCGCATCGAGCACGCCGTTCACGAACCTGGCTTCGCGCGCCTCGAAGAAGGCATGGGCGACATCGACATATTCGCTGATCGCGCTGGCGGTGGGCACATCGGCCCGGGCGAGCAGCTCATAGGTCCCTGCGCGCAGGATCTGCAGCATGGTCCGGTCGAGCCGCTTCAGGCTCCAGCCTTCGGACAGCCGCGCCTCCAGCAAATTGTCGATCTCCGTGCGCCGCGAGTTGGTCCCTTTCACCACATCGTCGAAGAACTCGACTTCGGCTTCGGCCAATTGCGCTTCGTCTATTTCCTCGCCCAGCCGATGCTGGTGGAACTCGTCCAGCAGCCGGGCGATCGGCGTCGCTTCCATCTCGTGCTGGTACAGCGCCTGCACGGCGGCGAGGCGGGCGGCGGACCGCGCCTGGGCGCGGGACTGGCGGGCAGGCCGGTTCATGGCAGGCGCAGCTTCACGGATTGGGCATGGGCGGGCAGCCCTTCCATTTCGGCGAGCGCGACGGCGGCAGGGCCGATCCCGGCCAGCGCCGCGTCGTCCAGCGCGATGAAGCTGGTGCGCTTCATGAAATCGAGCACCGACAGGCCGGAGGAAAAGCGCGCGCGGCGCCCGGTCGGCAGGACGTGGTTCGGCCCGGCGACATAGTCGCCCACCGCTTCGGGCGTCATCCGCCCGAGGAACACGCTCCCGGCGTGGCGGATCGCGCCGAACAGGCTTTCGGGATCGTCGGTGGCGATCTCCACATGCTCGGCCGCGAGGCGATTGGCGAGGGCGGGCGCTTCCGACAGATCGGAGACGGTGATGATCACGCCATGGTCGTCCCAGCTCTTGCGGGCGACCTTGCTGGTGGACAGCATGGCGCATTGCACGTCGACCCGGTCTTCCACCTGCTGGGCGAAGGCTGCATCGTCGGTGATGAGGATCGACTGGGAGGAGGGATCGTGCTCGGCCTGGCTCAGCAGGTCGGCGGCGATCCAGTCCGGATCGTTCCTGCCGTCGGCGATGACCAGGATCTCGCTCGGCCCCGCCACCATGTCGATCCCGACCACGCCGTAAAGCTGGCGCTTGGCTTCGGCCACCCAGGCATTGCCGGGGCCGGTGATGACATCGACCGGGCGGATGCGTCCGGTGCCATAGGCCAGCGCTGCGATCGCCTGCGCCCCGCCGATGCGCCAGAGCTCATCCACCCCGGCGAGATGCGCGGCCGCCAGCACCAGCTCGT
Source organism: uncultured Caenibius sp. (assembly GCA_964468045.1). GTDB lineage: Bacteria > Pseudomonadota > Alphaproteobacteria > Sphingomonadales > Sphingomonadaceae > JAWKXU01. The sequence continues at coordinate 60,112 of CAYXTO010000001.1, forward strand.
TCACTTGCCCGCGCGGAGTGGGCGTGCACACCACCAGCCGCTCCACCCCGGCGACCTTGGCCGGGATCGCGTTCATCAGCAGCGAGGACGGGTAGGCGGCGCGCCCGCCCGGAACGTAAAGCCCGGCCGCATCGACCGCGCGCCACTTCGCGCCGAGGCGCACGCCTGCTTCGTCGGTGTAGTCCCGATCCGCCGGCAATTGCGCTTCGTGATAGGCGCGGATGCGCGCGGCGGCGAGCTCGAGCGCGTCGCGCAGCTTGCCGTCCAGCGCGGCATAGGCCACCGCGCAGGCGGCGGGCGCAATGCGCCAGTCATCCTCGCCTGCGGGGGTGAAGTCGTCGAAGCGGATCGTGTAATCCAGCAAGGCCGGGTCGCCACGCCGCTTGACCTCGTTGAGGATGGTCGTGACGGTCTGCGCGACATCCGCATCGCTTTCGCGCCGGTCGGCGACCAGCTTGTCGAAATCCCGCTCGAAGCCCGGATCGGTGGAGGAGAGCCGGCGCATCAGGCCGCGTCCTTCCGGCCCTGGGCGCGGAACGCTTCCACCAGCTCGCCGATCCTCGGGTCGGTCTTGAGCGCGGCCCGGTTCACGATCAGCCGCGCGGAAACCGGCAGGATGACGCTGGTTTCGACCAGCCCGTTTTCCAGCAGGGTCCTGCCGGTCGAAACCAGATCGACGATCTGCCCGGCCAGGCCGAGGCTGGGGGCAAGCTCCATCGCGCCGTTCAGCTTCACGCATTCGGCCTGGATGCCCAGGCTTTCGAAATGGCGGCGGGTGATGTTGGGATATTTGGTGGCGACCCGCAGATGGCTGACGCGGCCGGCAGTTTCCTGCGGCGCATCCTTGGGGCGGGCGACCGACAGGCGGCAGTGGCCTATGTCGAGATCGACCGGCGCGTAGAGATCTGCATAGGCGAATTCCTCGACCACGTCGGAGCCGACGATCCCGGCCTGCGCCGCGCCATGGGCGACGAAGGTGGCGACATCGAAGGCGCGGACCCGGATCAGGCGCATGTCCGCCCGCTCCGTCGCGAAGCTGAGCGCCCGGTTGGCCTTGTCGTGGAACGCCGCCTCGGGAACGACACCGGCGCGCGCCATCACGGGCAGCGCTTCGTCCAGGATGCGGCCCTTCGGCACGGCGAATGTCAACGGCTCGGTCATAGCGGCTCGGCACTTAGGAGCGACGCGGGCAAAGGGCAATCACTTACGCTGCTATGCTTCTTCCGGGGCCAGCGCGCGGATGGCGAGGGCGTGGACCCGCTCGCCCGGAATGTCGCCCAGCGCGCGATTGACCATGCGCTGCCGCTCCAGCCGGGACTTGCCGGAAAAGGCGGCGCTCTGGATCACCACGGTGAAATGGGATTCGCCGCTGCCGTCGTCCCCCGCATGGCCGTGATGGCGCGCGCTGTCATTGATCACTTCCAGGCGCGACGGCGCGAATTCGGCTTCGAGCAGGCGTTCCATTTGCTGGGCGATGGGGCCGGACATTTTCGGTTCCTTGTTGGAGAGAGGGGTTCCCATATAGACGATCATTCCCCATCCTAAAGGATGTGACGCGCGACAAGTTCCATGGGCGGTTCGAGAACCGCGGCCGCATTTGCCAGCACCCCGAATGTGACGAGCCGGGCGAGTTCCGGGCGCCGGGCTATCGCGGCTCCAGTTTCGACGGGCCGGGCGAATGGCGCTGGCTGTGCCTCGACCATGTCCGGCAATTCAATTCCGGCTATGACTGGTTCGAAGGGATGAGCCCGGAGGAGATCATCCGCGCCCAATCGCCGGTCGCGGGCTGGGCCACCGAAACCCGCGCCTTCCGCGCCGATGCCGGAGTGGACGGGATGCCGCGCTGGGCCGATTTCCACGATCCGCTGGATGCGATCGGCGCGCGGGCCGGCGACATAAGGCGCCGGGCGGAAGGCAACAACGCCGCCTTTTCCCGCTTCACCCCGCGCGAGCGAGAGGCGCTGAACGCGATGGGGCTGGGCCCGGATACCGATCGGTCCGCCCTGCGCCGCCGCTATTCGGAGCTGGTGCGCAAGTACCACCCCGACCGCAATGGCGGCGACCGCAGCCATGAGGGGCGGCTGGGCCGGGTGGTGGAGGCCTACCAGCTGCTGCGGAAAAGCGCCGCCTTCGCCTGATTCCACGATAGGCAGGTTGACGCAGAAGGCGGTTTTTGTGGTTTTGAGATGTGCCGGTTTTCCTCATGATACCAGACGCTTGACCGGAAAAGAGGTGTGACCTTTCGCAGATCGGCAGGATGAGCCTGCCCATCCGGCTCCGGAACGGCGCGATCCTGCATCGGCGGCATGGGGCTTGCTGGCGGCGCACCGGGCTTCTCCTTCGCGGCGCACCCCAGCACATCCGGCGGCATGTAGGAAAGCGATAGCGCCTCACCCCTCCTCGCACAGCGCCTTGAGCTGGTCCGCGCAGGCGCCCCAGCCTTCGGCGAAGCCCATTTCCTCGTGCTGCTTCATCGTCTCCTCGGTCCAGTGGCGGGCGGTGGCGGTATAGCGCGTGCCGTCGCCGTCCGGATCGATTTCCCACAGGCCGATCATGAACGGGCCGGACGGTTGGAAATCCGCCTTGACCGCATCGGTGGTCACGAAACGGCGGCCTTCGTCAAAGGCGAGATAGATGCCTTCCTGCGGCATGACTTCGCCGTCAGGGCCATAGAAGGTCATGTTGCAGACGCCGCCCGCGCGGCGTTCCTGCAGGTCGATCTTCGCGTGCCACGGCGCCGGGCACCACCATTCCTCCTGGCGGTTGACCATGATGTCCCACACCTTTTCCGGCGGCGCGGCGATATGGCGGGTGATGGAAAGTTCGTTCATCGGAATCATCCTCTCGTTCAGTCCCGGTCGGGCGCTCCGAGCGGGAAAAAGGGGCGCCAGGGGCGCGCGTCATCCACGCAGCGGGCAACGGGCGGCAAAGCTAGCAATTCGGCGCGCAGGGCCGCCAGGCGCGGGCAGTCCAGCTTGATCGGTTCGACCCAGTCGGCATAGAACAGCGCGGGCGCCGCCGCGCAGGTGATGAGCGAGACATGGGCGGGGAGCCGGTTTTCGCCCAGCCAGTTTTCCAGCCAGCGATAGGTCCTGGTCAGTCCATCCTTCCCCGCCGCGATCTCCCCGGGGTCGGGATGGTCCGCATCCGCCAGATAGGCGTTCACCACCCGCTGCATGTTGCCCATCACGTAATTGTCGAACACGCGGTCCAGCATCCGGATCGTCACCGCGTTGTCCGGCTTGGCCGGGATCAGCGTCGCCAGGCCGGGATGGTGGAGGTGGAGATATTCGAGGATGGCGGTGGCTTCGATGATCGTCGTCTCGCCATGCGTCAGGACCGGGAATTTCGCGGCGGGGTGCTCTTTGCGCACGAAGGCCAGATTGTCGGGGTGATCGGGATCGACCGTCCGGAACTCGAACTCCGCCTCGACCGAATAGAGCGCGATCAGCGCCTTCCAGGTGTAGGAGGAGAAGGGATGGCCGTAGAGAGCTAGCATGGTCGGCGGGTTCCTCTGCCGTCCTCCCCGCGCTTCGCGCGAGGGCAGGAACGGCTAGTAGTCCACTTTCGGGAAAAAATCGCCGCGTCCCTCCGGCGTCGTGTCGAGCAGGTTCCAGACGGGATCGATCAGGTCCAGCCCGCGATGGTCCTGCCCCGGATCATCCGGCGCGAAGACCAGTTCGCTGCCCCAGAAATGGCGGATCGTGCCTCCGTCCCTCCGGAAGACGTTGAGCATCGGCTCATCCCAGCATTCGCCATCCTTGTAGCCGCGCTCGGCCCTCATCTCCGGCGTGAGGGCGGATGTATCGCCGTAGTAATGGGCGGGGTAGGCGTTGCCGGCGGTGGACAGCAGCTTCAGATGGTTCCAGCCGCGCGCATGCGCCCAGGCGGCGAGGCGGGCGATCGGCGACTTGGCGGCGACATAGATCGCCGCGCGCCGTGGCACATGCCGCGCCGCGCCGTCTACGCAATCGAGCAGATGCGTGCAGCCCGAGCAGGGGCTGTCGCGGTCCGGGCCGAACATGTAGCTGTAGAGAAGCAGCGTGGAATGCTCGCCGAACAGCTCCGAAAGCCTGACCGGCTCCGGCCGGAAATTCGCGCCGATGCGCTCGAAGACATAGTCCTGCGGCACTTCGCCGCCGGGCGGCAGGGCGCGGCGCAGCGCGGCCACTGCCTCGATCTGCCGGCGGAGCGCGATCTCGGCGTCGAGCAACGTATTGCGCGCCTCGCGATAGGCGGGGCTTTCGTGGGGGAAAGCCATATGGGCGAAGGTGCTGGCCATCGGCTCAACCCCCGGCCACGGCATTCTCGATGGCGGCGACGTCGATCTTCTTCATCGGCATCATCGCTTCGAACGCGCGCTTGGCGACGGCGCGGTCGGGATTGGACATGGCTTCGGTCAGGACGCGCGGAGTGATCTGCCAAGACACGCCCCATTTGTCCTTGCACCAGCCGCACTGGCTTTCCTGCCCGCCATGGCCGACGATGGCGTTCCAGTACCGATCGGTCTCCGCCTGGTCCTCCGTCCTCACCTGGAACGAGAAGGCCTCGCTTTGCCGGAAGGCGGACCCGCCATTGAGGCCGATGCAGGGAATGCCCATCACTTCGAACAGCACGACCAGGACGTCGCCCTCCTGCCCGTCGGGATAATCCCCCGGCGCGCGCTGGATCTCGGTGATCCTGGTATCGGGAAAGGTGCTGGCGTAGAATTTCGCCGCCGCTTCCGCGTCGTGATCGTACCAGAGGCAGATCTGGTTCTTCGCGGTCATTTGGACATCTCCTCGATCAGCTTGTTGTCGATCGTCTTGGCCGCCTTGTGGGCGTTGCGCGCGGCGCAGCGTTCCGCATAGGCAACGAAGGCATCGCGCTTCGGGAACGTGCCGAAGCTCAGGCCCCACTGGACATGGCTGCCGACATAGACATCGGCCATGGTGAAGCGATCGCCGCAGACAAACCGGTTTGCGGCCAGATGGTGCTCCAGCGTGTCCATGGTGCGGTCATAGCTGCCGAAGCCGACCATGGACTGCTGCTCGGGGGCGGGCTCGAACTTCAGCGCCCGGGATGTCACCGCCTGCTCAACCGGCCCGGCCGCGAAGAACAGCCAGCGGTAATAATCCGCCTTCTCGTGCTCCTGCGGCAGCAGGTCCGCCCCGGGGCGGATCTCGGCCAGATAGGCGCAGATCGCCGCCGCTTCGCTGACGACGCGGTCTCCGCCGGGGGCATGGTGGATGATGGTCGGCACCTTGCCCATCGGGTTGGCGGCAAGGAATGCGGCCGGCTTGGCGTTCCAGTCGACGATCACGGTCTCATGATCGGCGCCGGCTTCGTGGAGGGCCCACCGTGCGATCTGCCCGCGCGACATCGGGTTGGTGAAGAAGGTGATTTCGGCCATGGCAGCCTCTCCTCCCTCAACTCTTGCGCGGGCCGACGAGGCCGAAGGCCGCGCCTTGCGGGTCCAGGCCGTTGAGCGCGAACTCGCCGCCGGGGATCTCCATCGGCCCGAACAGCAGCTTGCCGCCGCCTTCCTCGATCGCTGCGACCGCGCGGTCGATATCGTCGACGCCGATGTAATAGCTCCACAGGCTGACCGGCATTTCCGGCATCTTCGGCATGATCGCGCCGATGGTGGTGCCATGGTGCTGGATGAAGCGGTATTTGCCCATCTCGCCCATGTCCATGTCGCCATCCTGAGTCCAGCCGAAGTGCCTGGCATAGAAGCCGATGGCGGCATCGGCATCGGTGGTGGAAAGCTCGTTCCAGCGCACATGCTGCGGCTCCATCACGCTGAAGACGTCGCTGGCCTGATCTTCCTGCCCCTGGGGCGCCACCGGATTCATCAGGTAGAACGGGGCGCCCTGCGGATCGGTGACCATGGCGATCCGGCCCACCGGAAAATCGACGGCGGGCATCTGCACCGTGCCGCCGTCGGCGGTGATCGCCGCGATCGCGGCATCCACGTCCGGAGTGCAGATATAGCCGAGCCAGCACGGCCGCGCCCCGCCATCGCGCATCTCCCGGGTCAGGCCGAGCACTCCGCCGGCATTCCCGCCATCGCTGCGGACGATCATGCGGTAATCGATGCCGCCTGCCTGCGGGTCGGAATGGCCGGCGATGGTCCAGCCCACGACCGGACCATAGAAAGCTGCGGCACCGTCGGGATCGGTGGTCATCAGCTCGTACCAGATGAAGCTGCCGAGGGGATTGCCCATCATCATGCTCCCACGTTCTCGCGCGTCAGCTCCACGACCGGCCGGAACGCGCCATAGACCATCCGCTTGCCGTCGAACGGCGGCTGATGATCCGGATTCTCTTCCATGAATTTCTTCAGCCGCTCGTCCTGCATCATCGTCTCGTGCGAGGCGTCGCAGACTTCGCGCGATTCCCACTCGATGAAGGAGAACACCACGATCTCGCCCGGCTCGGCCTTGACCGAGCGGAAGAAATCGGTCTGCTGGCCCTTGGGAACGTCGTCTTGCCAGGCCTCGATCACCCGCCTGGCGCCATAGTCCTTCATCACATCCCAGAAATCCGTGGCCGCCTTGCGGTAGGCCTCCCTGTTGCCTTCCGGAACCGGCACGATGAAGCCCTGGACATAGGGATCGGCGATGGCCGTGCCTTCCTCGACGAGGGGGGTAAAGCCGCCGTAGATCATCCGCTTGCTGTCGAACGGCATGGGATTCTTCTCGGGATTGAAGCGGTCGTCCGTTTTCATCAGCTCTTCCATGCGGCCCATCGCCTCCTGCCGGGCTGCCTTGTCCGGCCACTCGATCCAGCTGAAGACGACCGATTCATCCTCCCTGCAGTCCACCGCGCCGAAGAAGTCGGTGGTGTGGCCCTTGGGGACATTGTCCTGCCAGCATTCGAGGATGCGGATCGCGCCTTCCTCCAGAAAAAGGGGATCAGCGAGATTGGCGTGGGCAATGAACTTGTCCTTGTTCGCGTTCGGAACCGCGATCACGAAGCCTTCGATATAGGTCATCTTTTCTCTCCTCAGTCGGCAGCAACCGCAAAGCCGCTCATCTGGTCGGCCAGCGCCTGCTGGAAAGCGGGGCGTGCTTCACCCCGCGCTTGATAGGCCGCCAGCTTCGGGAAGCCGGCGACGATGTCGGTATGCCGAAGCTGGCGCAGGACCGTCACCATCATGATGTCGGCGATGGTGAAGGGCCCCGTCAGCCATTCCCGGTCGCCCAGCGCGTCGACCACGGGCGACAGGCGGGATCTGGCGAATTCCACCGCGCTGGGCCGCGCATCCTTGGCCCAGGGTTCATTGGCCTGGAACACGTCGAGCATGACGATCTGCATCAGCGACGGCTCGACGCTGTTCAGGGCGGCGATCAGCCAGGTGATGGCCTGCCAGCGCCGGGCCTCGTCGCGGGGCAGCAGCCGTTCGTCCTGTTCGCCGAGGTATAGGAGGATTGCGCCGCTCTCGAACATCCGGACCTTGCCGTCGTCGAAGGCGGGAACCTGCCCGAACGGCTGCCACTGGTGGTAATCGTCCGGCTTGGGCGCCATCGCGTCCAGCAGTTCCACCCGATAGGGGCGGCCGATCTCCTCCAGCGCCCAGCGCAGGCGCAGGTCGCGAACGAGCCCCTGCGCGAATTTGGGCACATGGCCGAAGCCGGTGATGACGATATCCGGATGGATCAAGGGGCATCGGGTGGCCTCCGTGGTTCGGCATTCGCGAAGCGTGCTGCCGGGGCTTGGTGAGGGGACGGTATCAGGACGCGGTTTCCGGAACGGGGCTGTCTCCCGTGGCAACTGCCGGGTCCATCCACATCGGTTCCCAGATATGGCCGTCGGGATCGGCGAAGCTGCGGCTGAACATGAAGCCGTGATCCTGCGCCGGATTGATGTCCGCCGTGCCGCCCCTGACCCCTGCGGTGTCGGCCATGCGGCTCACCTCCTCGCGGTTGTCGCAGCTGATCGCGAGCATGACCTCGCTGCTGTCGCTGGATGGGATCGGGCGCTGGGTGAAGGTCTTCCACTTGTCATGCGTCAGCAGCATGACGAAGATCGCTTCGGACCACACCATGCAGGCGGCGGTTTCGTCGGTGAAGCGCGGTTCGTTGGCGAAGCCGAGCGCTTCGTAGAACCTTATGGCGCGGGCCAGGTCGGCGACCGGCAGATTGACGAAGATCATACGGCTCATGGCTTGTCTCTCCTATGGCGAATCGTTCTTGCACCAAGGTGACGATATGAGTTACAAAAAGCAACTATGAAGTTACAAAAAGAAACTAAGGTGCACGGCAGGTGGTATGGCGATGCTTGCGGCGCCGCTTTCGCCCTGGAATTGATCGGGGAGCGCTGGGCGCTGCTGGTCGTCAGGGAGTTAATGCTCGGTCCGCGACGGTTTTCCGACCTGCGCGCCAGCCTGCCTGGAATAAGCGCCAAGGTGCTGACGGAGCGGCTGGAGGGCCTCGAAGCCAGTGGCGTATTGACGCGCCGCAAGCTGCCGCCCCCCGTCTCGGGCCAGGTGTACGAGCTGACCGAGTGGGGCTATCTGGCCGAGCCGCTGATGCAGGAGCTGGGCCGCTGGGCGGTGCGGTCGCCCTCGCATGATCCCGCGCTGCCGATCACCCCGGTCGCGGCGATGCTGTCGCTGCGCACGATGATCGATCACGATGCCGCGCGCGCCTTCGACGCCGTGCTCGGGTTCGAGATCGGCGAGGATCGATTCGATGCCCGGCTGGAACAGGGCGAGCTGGCGATCCGGCGGGTGAATCGCAATGCGGAAGGCGCCCAGTTCCGCTTCGTGGCTCCGTCGGCCTCGGCTCTGCTGCCGCTGTTCTATGGCAAACTCCCCTTGGTGGATGCGATCCGCGATTTCGGGCTGGTCGTGGAAGGAGATGTGGGCCTCGCGATGCGGTTCGTGTCACTGTTCAGCCTGCCGCCCAAGTGCTGCTGAAAAGCGCGAATGCGGCCACCAATCCTGTTGCAGCGCAACGCCTGCGCGTATAGGCCAGCCGAACCATGAACGAGATGAGCAAATCCCAACCCGGCAATGATGCCACCGTATTGTCGGCGCCCGACACCAGGGTGAGCGTGCGCGAAATGTTCGGCATCGACATCGATATGGAGTGCCCGGCCTTTTCCAAGGCGGACGAACGGGTGCCCGATCTGGACGAGAACTATATTTTCGATCCGGACACGACCCTGGCGATCCTCGCCGGCTTCGCCTTCAATCGCCGGGTGATGGTGCAGGGCTATCATGGCACCGGCAAGTCCACCCATATCGAGCAGGTCGCGGCTCGCCTGAAATGGCCCTGCATCCGCATCAACCTCGATGCGCATATCAGCCGGATCGACCTGATCGGGCGCGACGCGATCGTGCTGCGCGATGGCCTGCAGGTCACCGAATTCCATGAAGGCCTGCTGCCCTGGGCGCTGCAGCACCCGACCGCGTTGGTGTTCGACGAATATGACGCGGGCCGGCCGGACGTGATGTTCGTGATCCAGCGCGTGCTGGAAACCGAAGGCAAGCTGACCCTGCTCGACCAGAACCGCGTGATTCGCCCCAACCCGTATTTCCGCCTGTTCGCCACCGCCAATACGGTGGGGCTGGGGGACACGTCGGGGCTTTATCACGGCACCCAGCAGATCAACCAGGGCCAGATGGACCGCTGGAACATCGTGGTCGGCCTGAACTATCTGCCCCAGGAAACGGAGCGGAAGATCGTCAAGGCGAAGTCGCCGGAGACGTCCGCCGAAACCGTCGCCAACATGGTGCGGGTCGCCGATCTGACCCGGCAGGGCTTCATCAACGGCGACATCTCCACCGTGATGAGCCCGCGCACGGTAATCACCTGGGCCCAGAACGCCGAGATCTTCAAGGATGTCGGCTTCGCGTTCCGCCTCTCGTTCCTCAACAAGTGCGACGAGGCCGAGCGGATGCTGGTCGCCGAATATTACCAGCGCGTATTTGGCCAGGATCTGCCGGAAAGCGTGGTCGGCAAGGCCTGACGGATATTTGCCGGAAGCCGCCCGCCGGGCGGCGTCACGGGTAAGCCGCAGCCACGAAGTACAGGCCCTGCGGCGGGGCGTTCAGGCCGAGCGCCTGCCGATCCCGCGCCGCCAGTGCTCGTGCGACCTCCGCTTCCGCCCAGCGTCCCATGCCGACCAGCGTCAGGCAGCCGACCATGGAACGGACCTGGTGATGCAGGAAGCTGCGCGCGGCGGCTTCCACCAGCACGAATTCTCCCTCCCGTCGTACTTCAAGCCGGTCGAGCGTCTTCATCGGGCTGTTCGCCTGGCAATGCACCGATCGGAAGGTCGTGAAATCATGCGACCCGACCAGCGCCTGCGCCGCCCGGTGCATCGCGTCGGCGTCGAGCGGCTGGTGGATCAGCCACGCGCGGTTCGCCTCCAGCGTCAGCGGCGCGCGCCGGTTGCAGATGCGGTAGAGATAGCTGCGCCCGATGCAGGAGAAGCGCGCATGCCAATCCTGCGGCTTTTCCTCGCATTCCAGGACCGAGACCGGGGCGGGCCGCATATGCGCGTTCAGCGCTTCCATCAGGCGAAAGGGGGTTATCGGCCTGGCGATGTCGACATGCGCCCGCATGGCCAGCGCATGCACTCCGGCATCCGTGCGCCCCGCCGCATGCATCGTCACGCGCTCGCCGGTGGTGGCGAATACCGCGTCCTCGACCGCCTGCTGTACCGACGGCCCGTGCGCCTGCCGCTGCAGCCCCATGAACGGAGTGCCGTCGAATTCCAGGGTCAGGGCGAAGCGGGTCATGCGCCCGGGATCAGTGCAGCTGCGTGCCGGGGGCGATGGAATGCCCGCGCAGCAGCGCCCGCGTTTCCATGGCAGGCTTGCCGGCCCGCTGGATCAGGGTGGGCCGGATGGCGGCATGGCCGCAGGCGATGGTCAGTTCCTCGTCCAGCACCATGCCTGGCGCGCCTTCCCGCCCGATCACTTCTGCGGCGAGAATGCGATAGCGCTCCTGCCCCAGCTCGAAAAAGGCGCCCGGAGCAGGAGCGAAGGCGCGGACCTGCCGCTCCACGAACTCGGCGTCGCGATGGAAGTCGATCCGCGCCTCGCGCTTGTCGATCTTGGCGGCGTAGGTCGCCTCCTTGTCGTCCTGCGGAACGGGATGGAGCATCGGCAGGTCGATCAGCGTGCCGACCATGAGCTGCGCGCCGATCTCCGCCAGCTCGGCGGTCAGCTCGCCCGCGGTCTTGCGTTCGATCGGCGTGCGCGCGGTGGCGAGCACGGGGCCGGTATCCAGCCCTTTTTCCATCTGCATGATGGTAATGCCGGTAACCGGATCGCCGGCCAGGATCGAACGCTGGATCGGCGCGGCCCCGCGCCAGTGCGGCAGTAGCGAGGCATGGACGTTGAGGCAGCCGTGCTTCGGGGCTTCGAGGATGGGGACAGGCAGGATCAGGCCATAGGCGGCGACCACCGCGACATCCGCTTCCAGCGCGGCGAAGGCCTGCTGTTCGGCCTCGGTTCTCAGGGAAAGGGGGCAGCGCACTTCGAGGTGGCGGATCTCCGCCTCCTTCTGGACGGCCGAAGGCTGCAATTGCTTGCCGCGCCCGGCGGGCCGGGGCGGCTGGGTATAGACCGCGACGATCTCGTGCGCGGCCTCGTGCAGCGCCGCAAGCGTGGGCACGGCAAAATCCGGGGTGCCCATGAAGATGATTTTCACTCGACCTCCGTTCGCCCTGAGCTTGTCGAAGGGACGTCCTTACTTCAGGGACCGAAAAAGGAAAGGACGGGGCTTCGACAAGCTTGGTCCGAACGATTAGGACATGGTCATGGCATCGCAAGAGATCGAAACCCTCGCCGCTGCGCTGGCCCGATTGCCCGGGCTCGGGCCGCGCTCCGCGCGCCGGGCCGTGCTGTGGCTGGTGAAGCGGCGCGAGACGTCCCTGGCGCAGCTGCTGGATGCCTTGTCCGCGATGCGCGAAAAGCTGGTCGAATGCGCGGTCTGCGGCAATGTCGATACGCGTCAGCCTTGCGCCATCTGCGCCGATCCGCGACGGGATCCGCGCTCCCTGTGCGTGGTGGAGGATGTGGCGGATCTCTGGGCGCTCGATCGGGCAAAACTGTTCATGGGCCGCTATCATGTACTGGGCGGCCGCCTGTCCGCGCTGGAGGGTGTACGGCCGGAGGACCTGTCGATCGGCCAGTTGCTGGAGCGCGTCGAGGCGGGCGGGATCGACGAGGTGGTGCTGGCGATGAACGCCACGCTCGAAGGGCAGACGACCGCGCATTACATCGCGGAGCGGCTCGAGCATTACCCGATCCGGATCACCCAGCTTGCGCATGGCCTGCCGGTGGGCGGCGAGCTGGACTATCTCGACGAAGGCACGCTGGCGCAGGCGTTGCGGGCGCGCAGGCCGGTCGGATGATGCGATCAGCGCAATCGATTTTTTGCGGAACGCGAGCCGCATAGCTTCTTGCGATAAGCTGTCGCGGAGCCTATTTTCAGCCCATGGCCATTCGTGAAATCCTTGAAGTGCCGGATCCCCGGCTGAAAACCGTGTCCAAGCCGGTCGAGCAGTTCGACGAGGAATTGAAGACGCTCGTCTCCGACATGTTCGAGACGATGTATGACGCGCCGGGCATCGGTCTCGCCGCCATTCAGGTCGGCGTGCCGCTGCGGGTGCTGGTGATCGACCTGCAGCCGGAAGATCCGGATGCGGAACCGGAAGTCTGCACCGCGCATGGCGGCCATCACCACACCCACCAGCCGACGAAGAAGGAACCGCGCGTCTTCGTGAATCCGGAAATCCTCGATCCGTCGGAGGAGCTCAGCACCTATCAGGAAGGCTGCCTGTCCGTGCCGGAGATCTATGCCGAGGTGGATCGCCCGGCCCAATGCCGCGTGCGCTGGCAGGATCTGGAAGGCAATGTGCATGAGGAGGATCTGGAAGGCCTGATGGCCACCTGCATCCAGCACGAGATGGACCATCTCGAAGGAATACTCTTCATCGATCACCTCTCGCGCCTGAAGCGCAACATGGCGCTCAAGCGGCTGGAGAAGCTGCGCAAGGCGGCTTGATCCGGCGCCCCAGCCAATTCGCTGACTCTATCCACCGGCACCTGGCACGAGGCCTTGTGTTGCACGGTGTCCTCCGATAAGTTCCCGGTTCGTTCCGGATTGGGAATTTCTCTTGGACCAGTTTCTCGTGATCGCACTCGCGCTTCTCCTCGGCCTGTTCGCAGGCGCGGGGCTGGGTTGGTTCTTCGGCTCCCGGCCCGTCGCGGAATGGAAGCAGCGCTGGCTTGTTCGCGATGGGGAGGCGCGCGATCTGGACGAGAAGTTCCGCCGCGCGATCACCGAACTTGCGGGCGTGACCGAGCGGGCCAGTCATGCCGAGGCGCTGGGCCACGAACTGGCGGGCGTGCGGGCCGAGCGGGAAGGGCTGTCCGCCGAACTCGCCACGCTCAAGGCCAATGCCGCCAATTTTGAGGAACAGAAGCGGCTGCTGGTGGAAGCGCGCGAGGAGCTGCTCAAGGAATTCCAGCTGACCGGCTCGAAGGTGCTGGGCAAGGCGCAGGAGGAATTCCTCAGGAACGCGGCGGAGCGGTTCGGCCATGCCGAGAAATCCTCGGAGGAGAAGATCAAGGCCCTGCTGGCTCCGGTAGGGGAACGGCTGAAAAGCTACGAGGAGCAGGTCGCCGCGCTGGAAGCGAAGCGCGTGGATTCCTTTGGGCAATTGACGGGGTTGATCCAGTCGATGAAGGAAGGGCAGGAGGCGGTGCGGCAGGAAGCGGCGCGGCTCGGCCATTCCTTGCGCAATGCGCCCAAGGCGCGGGGCCGCTGGGGCGAGCAGCAGCTTCGCAACGTGCTGGAGCAATGCGGCCTTGCCGAACATACCGATTTCGTCACCGAGCATTCGATCACGACGGAAGAGGGGCGGCTGCGGCCCGATGCGATCGTGCGCATTCCCGGCAACAAGGTACTGGTGATCGACGCCAAGGTGTCGCTCAATGCCTATCAGGCCGCGTTCGAGGCCGATGGAGACGATGCGCGCGAGGCGGCGCTGGCCGATCACGTGCGCTCCATGCGCCATCACGTCCACCAGCTCGGCGCCAAGAGCTATCAGAGCCAGTTCGAGGATGCGCCCGACTATGTGGTGATGTTCGTGCCGGGCGAGCATTTCGTCGCCGCCGCGCTCGAGAAGGATCCGGAGCTTTGGAATTTTGCCTTCGGACGCAATGTGTTGCTGGCGACACCGACCAATCTCGTTGCGATTGCGCGCACGGTCGCGCAGGTCTGGCGGCAGGATGGATTGGCGCGCGAAGCGCGGGAAATCGGGCGCATGGGCGGCGATCTCTACGACCGGCTGGCCATGGCCGCGGAACATCTGAAGCGCGTGGGTTCCGGCCTCGACAGCGCGGTCAACAATTACAACAAATTCGTCGGCAGCTTCGAGCGGAATGTCCTTTCGGCCGGGCGCAGGCTGAAGGACAAGGGTATCGAGATCGGCAAGCGCGAGATCGAGGATGTGCCGCTGGTGGAAAGCGCGCCGCGTTATGGCGATGGCAAGGACGAACCGTCGGCGCTGCCCGCTTCGACTGAAGATCTCAGCGACGCGGCGGAATAAGGGCCGGGTTACTTCGCCCTGGCGGTGTGGCTGATCCGCTCCAGCTCCGCATCATGGCCGCTCGAGCGCAGGATGAGCCGGTCGTCCCGGAATTCGACGGACGGCGCTGCGGCCAGCAAGGCTCCGACCGCCTTTTCCTGATCCCACACCGCACCTTCGCAATACATCTCGGTCTGCACCAGCGGACCGGCGATCAGACGGTCGTCCTCCACGCGCCACGGTCCGCCCATGCCGTTGCAGCCGACATTCGCACCGAGATTTCCGTCCTGGAATTCCAGCCTGGTGCCATGGGTGACTGTTTCCATCCCGTCGATTTTCAGGAAGCGCCAGCTGGTTCCGCTCAGCCCATAGCCCGGTGCGGCATCGGCGGCGCAAGCGGTCAGCGCGAGAAGGGAAAGAAGAGAAAGGAATCGCATGGCCTGGATCATGACAGAGGCAGGCTGAGCCTCCACTGAACAGGCTCAGGGGGCGAGCTGGGCCAATACTTCGTAAGCCAGAACGGCGGCCGCGACCGCCGCATTGAGGCTGTCCGCCCGTCCGCGCATCGGCATGGTCACCCGCAGATCGCATTCCGTTTCATATTCTTCCGGCAGGCCTCTGGATTCGTTGCCGACCAGAATGAAGCATGGGGCCTGATAAGGCGCGCCGCGATAGGGCTGGGCGTCGCGCAGGGAAGCCGCGACGAGCTGGCCCGCGCCGTCGCGCAACCAGGAGATGAATTCCTCCCATCCGGCCTGCGCCACGCGCTGCGTGAAGATCGCGCCCATGCTTGCCCGCACTGCCTCCACCGAGAACGGATCGGCGCAATTGTCGAGCAGGATCAGGCCGCCTGCGCCCACGGCGTCACCCGTGCGCAGCATGGTTCCGAGATTGCCGGGATCGCGCAGCGCTTGCGCCACGAGCCAGATCGGCGCGGCGTTCCGGTCCAGGCTGGCGAGCGAACTGTCGAATTCCGCGAAGACGCCGGCCATCGCCTGCGGATTGTCCTTCCCGGTGATCTTGGAAAGGACGTCCTCGGTCACTTCCAGGATCTCGCCGCCGGCCGCTTCCACCTGTTCTTCGAGTGTCGAGAGCAGGGGGTGCGGATCGCGGCTGGCGGCCATCACCAGCGTTTCGGGCAGCTTCCCCGACTCTCTCGCATCGGTAAGCAGCCGCAGCCCTTCGGCCAGGAAACGACCTTCGCGCCGCCGGTGCTTCTTGTCGCGCAAGGAACGCAGATATTTGACCGTGGGATTGGACAGGCCGGTAATGCTTCGCCGCATCGGGGATCGCGCCAGGATGGCCTAAGCCTTCCTACTCCTCCCCGAAGCCGGAAGCGACGAGGCTGACCAGCCGTTCGAGCGCGATCTGCGCGCCATCGCCGTCCACCGAGATTTCAATGGTGTCGCCACGGGCTGCGCCGAGCATCATCAAGCCGAGGATCGAGCCTCCGGCCGCGTCCGCCCCATCCTTGGCGACCTTGACGTTATTGGTCGGGGGAAGCTGGCTGACGGCTTCCACGAATTTCGCGCTTGCGCGGGCGTGCAAGCCCCGTTTGTTGACGATCACAACCTCTTGCCGCGCATCTGCCATACCTTGCCTCCCCCGATTTATTATTGCCTCATGCATCCTGGCCGAGGAATTCCGATGCTATCGTTATGTAATTGCGACCAGCTTCGCGCGCAGCGACGATGGCGGCCCCTATGTCCATGGTCTTGCGCGCTCCGGCAAGGCGAATCAGCATCGGCAGATTGATGCCGGCAATCACTTCAACCTTGCCGGCCTGCATCAGCGAGATGGCGAGGTTGGAGGGCGTGCCGCCGAACAGGTCGGTCAGGATGATCGCGCCTTCGCCGGAATTGACCTTGGCGATCGCGTCGCGAATCTCGTTGCGGCGGCGCTCCATGTCGTCGTTGGGCCCGATGCAGACGGTTATCACCGCCTCCTGTTTGCCCACGACATGCTCCATCGCCTGGACAAATTCCTCGGCCAGATGGCCGTGCGTGACCAAAATCATACCGATCATACGGGGGGAAGGCTCCAGTTGGGGCAGACATTGCTTGCGCGCGCGGCGCTCCAAGGCGATCCCTGGCCGATCACGTCTGCTGCGTCCCTTCAATCATTTCTGCAGCGCGGGATGCCAGGTTGCGGTGCAGCACAGTGGGCGAAAATCCCGCTTCGCGCAAGGCCTGCGCTATCCCCTCAGCCACGAAAACGGACCGGTGCCGTCCGCCGGTGCAACCAAAGGCGATGTTAACATAGGTTTTTCCCTGCGCCTCGTATCTCGGCAGGAGAAGCAGAAGCAGGTCGCGGATTTGCGAGAAGCTCGCGGCGAATGCCGGATCGCGGCGAATATGCTCCCCGACCGCCGGATCCTTGCCCGTCTGATTCCGCAATTCCGGCACCCAGTGCGGGTTGTCGAGAAAGCGCATGTCGAACAGTAGGTCGGCGATGGGGGGAAGCCCGCGCGCAAAGCCGAAGCTGCTGATCGTCACCGTCATTTCGCCAGGCGCATCATGGGCGAAGCGGTCGCGGATCGCCTGCTGCAACTCGTTGGAGTTGAAATCGGTGGTGGTGATAACGGCATCCGCCCACCGGCGCAGCGGCGCAAGCAACTCGCGCTCCGCCGCGATTCCGGCGGAGACCGGAAGCCCCTGGGCCAGCGGGTGGCGGCGGCGGGTTTCGTTATAGCGCCGTTCCAGCTCATGATCGGCGCAATCGAGAAACAGGGTGGTGACGATGAGATCGTCGCGGGAGGTCAGCTGCTTGACCCGCTCGATGATGTCGATCGGATCGAAACCGCGAGTCCGGCTGTCGAACCCGATAGCCATCGGCGCCTTGAGATCGCCGCTCCGGCTTTCGCCGTCGCCGATCAGCCGATCGAGCAGTCTGACGGGGAAGTTGTCGATCGCTTCCCAGCCGAGATCTTCCAGAACGCGCAGCGCGGTCGTCTTGCCTGCACCGAGCAGCCCGGTGACCAGCAGTATGCGTTGGCGATTGTCAGCCGAATCGCAGGACATAACGGCGCAGCTGTGCGCCTCCGGCAGATGAAAGGAAAGGGGGTCGATCAGTCCGTGCCGTGGATTTTCAGGGCCCACTCCGCCCGGAGCGGCAGCACGGCGCTGTCGGGGTAAAGGCTGATAGCGGGAATCTTGACGCCGCAGATCTCGCGCGTCGCTACCGTATCGACAAAGCGCGGCGCGGCGCGGTCCAGGGCAATGATCAGGGCGACCCGCGCGCTTCGCGCCGGCATCGATACGATCCCCACATTCCGGATTTCCAGGAGGCTTGCGGTGTTGGGGGGCGGGGATGCCCAAAGTGTCCCGTTCCGGGATTCGAGAGTCACGCCATCGTCGCCCACCAGGGCAGCGCCGCGGTCGATCAGAGCCAGGGCAAGGCTCGACTTGCCGATGCCGGGGGAGCCTTCGATCAGCAGCGCCCGCTTCGCGATCGCGACGCAGCTCGCCTGATGGATGATCGGGCTCACCGCCGTCCGGCCCTGGGCAGGCTCAGCAGCAGGCATGCGCCGGGCTTTCCGTCGGGGCGATCCACGGCCCGCAGGGTGCCGTCATGCGCTTCTGCGATGGTGCGGGCTATGGCGAGGCCCAGGCCACTGTGATTGCCAAAGCTTTCGGCGGGCGGGCGGATGGAATGGAAGCGCTTGAACACCGCTTCCCGTTCCGCTTCGGGAATGCCCGGACCCTCGTCACAGATCGCCGTTTCCACGAGGTCATCGGTCACAGTGATTTCCACGGTCACCACGCCATCGGGCGGAGAGAACGAGGCCGCGTTGTCGAGCAGGTTCTGGAGGATCCGCTCGATGCGTGCGGGAACCCCCATCACCACGGCGGGAAGGCTGCCTCGCTTCTGCAGACGGATTTCCAGGCCGCCGTGAAGCTGATGATCCGAAAGGGCACCGATCGAGTTGTTGGCCAGGGATGTCATCTCCACGGGTTCGAATGTCGCGCGGCTCAGCTCGGCGTCAATCCGGCTGGCGTCCGCGATCTCGGTCACCAGACGGTCGATCCTGCGCACGTCATGCACGGCGATTTCAGTCAATTGCCGGCGCAGATCTGGATCGGTCACCTTGCCGAGCGATTCGAGCGCGCTGCGCAGCGATGCGAGCGGGTTCTTGATCTCGTGCGCCACATCCGCGGCGAAGCTTTCCACCGCATCGATCCGATGGCGAAGGGCCGCGGTCATGTCGGAAATGGCGCGGGCCAGCAGCCCGATCTCGTCCCGTCGTTCCGGCAGGCGCGGCACCTCCACTCCACGGTCGCGCCCGAGCCGCACCCGCACCGCCGCCCGCACCAGGGTCCGCAGGGGCTGCACGATCGTCCGGGCCAGGAACAGCGAAAGCTGGATGGAGATCACCAGGGCGATCAGCACCACGATCGCCAGCGTCTGGCGGGCGGCCCTCACATTTTCGGTAATATCGAGCGCATTGCGGGTGGCAAGCAGCATTTCCCCGGTTTTCCCGACCGGTGCCGCCGCGGTGATCACCGGCGTCCGGTCCGGTGCGTAGCGGAGCATCACCTTGCTGCTCCGGTCTTCGCGGGCCTGGATCAATTCCGGCCATTGATCGGCGTCCGTCTCTGCTGGTTCCACATAGTCGGGAATGGGAGGCGCGCCGACCAGAACATCCATGCCGCGATCCAGCAGGCGCGCGGCATGCTGATACCAGGGTTCGCTATTCGGATCGATGAGGGTGAATGACGGATCGGCAAGCGCGAAACTGTCCGCCGCCAACCGTCCCTTGCGGTCATACAGCCGCAGCCGCAGCCTCTGCTCCTTGCCGAGCTGGACGAGCAGGCTCCGCCGTCTTTCCGGAGATGCGACGACCAGCGCCTCGGCGGTGATCTGCGCTTCGCTGCGGGCCAGCTTGAAACGTTCCGTCAGCAACTGCTTGCGGTATGAATCGAGGTAGAAAAGGCTGGCTCCCAGCAGGGCCAGCGCGACGATGTTCACGGTCAGGATGCGGGCCGTGAGCGAAGCCCGGCGGGTCCAGAACAGGCGCTGGAGCGGCACGCCAAGCTCATTGGTCCGATGGGTCGGCCGGTCAGCCATCGGTGAAGCTGTAACCTGCGCCATACAGCGTTTCTATTGCCGCGAATTCCGGATCGACCACACGGAACTTGCGGCGCAGCCGCTTGATATGGCTGTCGACGGTCCGGTCATCGACGAAGACATCGTCCGGATAGGCCGCGTCCATCAGCTGGTTGCGGCTCTTGATCACGCCCGGGCGGGCTGCCAGCGCTTCCAGGATCAGGAACTCGGTCACGGTCAGCGATACCGCATGGCCGTCCCAATCGACGAAGTGGCGGGCCGGATCCATGCTCAGCCGGCCCCGCACCAGAACGGGAGCGGAATCGTCCGGGTCTTGCGGGGTGGTGTCCGAGCTTTCGCGGACAGCCTTGCCGCGCCGCAGGATCGCGCGGATCCTGGCCAGCAGAAGGCGCTGGCTGAATGGCTTGGCCAGATAATCGTCCGCCCCCATGTCGAGACCGGCCACCTCGTCCTGCTCGTCATCCTTGCTCGTCAGGAAAATTACCGGGAAATAGCAACTGAGCCGGAGCTGCCGGAGCAGTTCCAGGCCGTCCATGCGCGGCATCTTGATGTCGAAGACCCCGAGATCGGGCGGATTGTCCGCAAGGGCCTTCAGCGCCGCCGAGCTGTCGGAATAGACCCTGGTGGCGAATCCTTCCGCCTGGAGCGCGATCGAGACCGAGGTGAGTATATTGCGATCGTCATCGACCAGCGCGATGACCTGTGGCGCATCTGCGCCCGCCGGAGGAATGTTGGGTTTGCCTGAAGTCATGCGGCGGTAGACGATGCTCCGGATTGATTTCCCGTCGTTATCCCGAGACGGCATCGGAGACAATGGAAGGGGGGCTTTTATTGCTTGTGCAGATGCGGTAATGTGCTGAAAGGAGCGGATAGATTTTCAGCTTTATCGTGTCAAATTGACGTGAGGCTGTCTGGCGACTATGCGCGATGGACCGCCTCAGGAAAATTGCGCGGCCCACGGGCCGATTCCCAGGAGATGATCTTGACTGCTTCGCTTTCCTTTTCTCTCGACCGCCAGGGTATTTCGACCGGTGCGACCGTGTTCGCCAATCTGGGGACCGCGCCGCTTGTCGAGCATGCGATCCAGAATGGTGAGGGCCTGCTTGCCGCTTCCGGCCCGCTCGTGGTTGAAACCGGCCGCCATACCGGCCGCTCCGCCAAGGACAAGTTCACGGTCAGGGATGCCGAAACGGAAAGCACGGTCTGGTGGGGCAACACCAATGTGCCGATGACACCGGAGCATTTTGCCGCGCTGAAGGAGGATTTCCTCAAGGCTCTCGCGGAAAAGAGCAAGCTCTACGTGGCGGATCTGTTCGGCGGTTCGCAGCCGGAACATCGCGTCAATGTCCGCGTGATCAATGAGCTGGCCTGGCACAATCTGTTCATCCGCACGCTCCTGGTTCGTCCGACCGCTGAGGAACTTTCCCGCTTCGATCCCGAATACACGATCATCGACCTGCCCAGCTTCAAGGCCGATCCGGAACGCCACGGCTGCCGCACGGAAACCGTGATCGCGGTGAATCTCTCGGAAAAGCTGATCCTGATTGGCGGCACCAAATATGCCGGCGAAATGAAGAAGAGCGTGTTCGGCATTCTCAACTACCTGCTGCCGGCCAAGGGCGTGATGCCCATGCATTGCTCGGCCAACATCGGCCCGGATGGCAAGACGGCCGTGTTCTTCGGCCTGTCCGGCACCGGCAAGACCACGCTTTCGGCCGATGCCAGCCGCACCCTGATCGGCGATGACGAACATGGCTGGTCGGACACCGCCGTCTTCAATTTCGAAGGCGGCTGCTACGCCAAGATGATCCGCCTGTCGGAAGAGGCCGAGCCGGAAATCTATGCGACGACCCGCCGCTTCGGCACGGTGCTCGAAAATGTGGTGATCGATCCCGAGACCCGCCTGCTCGACCTGGACGACAATTCGCTCGCGGAAAATACCCGCGGCGCCTACCCGATCGATTTCATCCCGAACGCTTCGGAAGAGAACCTCGGCCCGGTTCCGGCCAACGTCATCATGCTGACCGCCGATGCCTTCGGCGTGCTGCCTCCGATCGCGCGGCTTACGCCCGACCAGGCGATGTATCACTTCCTGTCCGGCTATACCGCCAAGGTCGCCGGCACGGAAATCGGCGTGACCGAACCCGAAGCCACCTTCTCGACCTGCTTCGGCGCGCCGTTCATGCCGCGTCATCCCAGCGTCTACGGCAATCTCCTCAAGGAGCGGATCGCCAAGGGCGGCGTGTCCTGCTGGCTGGTCAACACCGGCTGGACCGGGGGCAAGTATGGGGTGGGCAGCCGCATGCCGATCAAGGCGACCCGCGCCCTGCTGAATGCGGCGCTCGACGGCAGCCTGAACAATGTGGAATTCCGCAAGGATCCGAATTTCGGCTTCGATGTGCCGGTCGCGGTGCCGGGTGTGGATAGCACCATCCTCGATCCGCGCTCGACCTGGGCCGACAAGGAGGAGTTCGACCGTACCGCCCAGAAGCTGGTTCAGCTGTTCGTGGACAATTTTGCGCAGTTCGAGGCGCATGTCGACGAAAGCGTGCGTCAGGCCGCGCCGCAGGCCGCCTGAGGCTCCTCCAGGAACCGGAAAATGACGGGGCGGGTTTTTCCCGCCCCATTTTTTTGCCGAAAGTCCGCAATGGTCGGGCGGTGTCAAAGATTGGACTTGTCTCGCTGTTACGAAAAGGCATCATGCGTCGGGGATGATGCCCTTACAGGAGAAGCAGCGATGAGCATTTTCGATACGATCCTCAAGGGAATTGGCAGTGCGCCTGACGACGTGGCGAATCTTTCCGCAAAGCTCGGCATCGATCCGAGCCTGACGGAAAAGGCGATTGCGGCACTGGGGCAGTCCCATCAGATGCAAGGCGACACGGTTGAGCTGGCTGCCGCCAAGACCGGGCTGCCCGCTTCCACCTTGCAGCAGATCGTGCAGGCTATCGGCGGCGAAGGTTCGCTGACGAAATTCGCCAATATTCTGGATCGCGACAAGGATGGCAGCGCCCTCGATGATATCGCGGATATCGCCAAGGGCTTCTTTGGCAAGAAATAAGCGGGCTTTTTAGCATAGGCTATTACCCCATTTCATCCATGGGGATAGATGCCAGAAACTTTTTGAAAACAGTATTGCTTCCATAAAATAATAATATTAAATCTTATTATGATAAGAAATGAAACCGGGTCGCATCGGTTTCACGGAGGGGGACCGGATGATCGAGATGCTCGACACGCTGCGGCGTACGGGCGGCCTTGCGGCCTTGTCGCGGCACATGAATCTGACGCCAGCGCAAGCTTCGGCGGGAGCGGAAGCTTTGCTGCCTTTCCTGCTGGGCGGATTCAAGCGCTACTGCCAGCAGCATGGCCCTGGGGAGGAGGGGCTTCCCGCCCTGCTGAACGTGTTGAACCTGTGGGGTGATGGCGAGATGGCCGCTGCCGTGCTGATTCCCGGAAACGGATCCATGGCGGCGGGCCCGGCCATTCTCGAAACGATCTTCGGTTCAGCGGAAGCCGTCGATTCCGTCGCCGACGCGGCCGCGCAGAGATCCGATCTCGACAACGCGCAACTGCGCAAGATGCTCCCCCTGCTTGCCATGCTGCTCGGCGGCTACATCTCGATCAGGGCCGATCCCTTGCATGGCAACGACAACGGGATTCCTGCTTTGCTGGAGCTGGACGAGGCGGACAATCCGCTTGATGAAGTGCTGCCGTCCGCAGAAAGCTGAGAAGTCATGGAAATTGTATTGTCGATTCTCGTTCTGGCTGTGATCGCCTTGCTGCTTGGTGCGTTCGTCGCCTGGCGCTATGGGAGGCCAAAGCGCCAGATCATGCTGATGCTCCTTCTGGCAGTGGTCATGATCCTCAATGTCGCGATCTGGACCTTGCCCGACAAAAGCGGCGAGGCACCGCTGGGTCGCTCCATCGAAGGCGCCGGGCGGGAATAGCTGCTCTCGGGTGTCCCTGCCCTGCATGGGTGGCATGCGACCGTTCGCGAACATCGTTCGGTTATCGTGCAGTGCAGGATTGCTTTTTACCGGCCGATCCGCTTCGCCCTGAGAATTGCCGAGCTGAAAGAAGAGACGATCCGATGAGCGAGACCAACGAGTATTTTGCGTCCTTCCCTGCGGAACATGCCTTTCGGCACAAGCTGCGCGAGGATGGGCGGGAATCGCTCGCGCACATGCTGATGTTCCCGGAGCATGGCATAGCCGGCTTCATCTATCCGTCGATCCGCGCGACCGGACCGGCGAAGGTGCGCACCTATCTGTTCGGGCCGGCCTTGCCCGCACCGGTGATCGAGGAAGTGGAAGCGGATGTCCCGGAAGGAATGGATTTCGACGACTGGCGGACCGGGCCGCTGATGATGGCCGTGCGCGATGCTCACAGGATCGTGGATCTCGACTGGAAAGGGGAGCGTATCCAGTTCTGTGGCCGCTTCGAGGCGATGCACCCGCCCTATGCGTTCAGTTCGCACCCCGGGGGCAATCCGCCCTACTATGGCGACGACCGCACCGAGCAGCATGGCCGTCTCACCGCGGAATTCAGTGTCGACGGCTTGCGCGGAAAGCATGAGGGTTTCCTCATCAGGGATCACTCATGGGGCCCGCGAATCTGGGGCCTGAACCAGAATCACAAATGGTTCCACGCCACGACGGAGGATTGCTCGATCCATTTCTTCGAGATGCAATCCTTCGGATATAATCACTTGCGCGGCTATCTGTTCAAGGATGGGCAGATGCGCCACCTCGCTTCGGTCGATTACAGGATCGATTACGATGACCAGATGATGCAGCAAGGCATGGAAGTGGTCGTGGTGGATAGCGAAGGCCGCCGGGCCGTGGTCCATGCCAAGGCCTTCGCCACGATCCAGCTCGATTCATACGATCCGAAGGTCTACCTCAACGAAGCGGCTTTCACCGTGGAGATCGAAGGCAAGCAGGGCACCGGCTGGGTCGAATTCTGCTGGAACCGCAACTACCTCGACTTCGCGAAGGATTATGCCGTGCGGTTCGCGGGAGCCTGACCCGCAGATCGGAGACCGGACAAACGGGCTGTATGAGACAGCCCGTCCGTTCGTCAGCGGATGGTGCATTCCGGCGAGAGCCGGAAATCGAGATACTTGTCGACCGAGAGCATCATGTCCTCGAGCTCATGCTCGAAGAAGTGATTGGCGCGGGGAATCTCATCGTGATGGATGGTGATGTGTTTCTGCGTGCGCAGCTTGTCGACCAGCTTCTGCACGGCTCCGGGCTGAACCACCGTGTCTCCCGCGCCCTGGATGATTATGCCCGATGCCGGGCAGGGGGCGAGAAAGCTGAAGTCATACATGTTCGCCGGCGGCGAAACCGAGATGAAGCCACGAATTTCAGGCCGGCGCATGAGCAATTGCATGCCGATCAAGGCGCCGAAGCTGTATCCTGCGATCCAGGTGGTCTGCGCTTCCGGATGGATCGATTGCACCCAGTCCAGCGCGGCCGCCGCATCGGAAAGCTCGCCGATGCCATTGTCGAAACTGCCCTGGCTGCGGCCCACGCCCCGGAAGTTGAAGCGCAGCGTCGCAAAACCGCGATCGGCGAATGTCTTGTAGAGCCGCTGCACGATCCGGTCGTTCATCGTGCCACCGCCCTGGGGATGGGGATGGAGGATCATGGCGACGGGCGCACGAGGGCGGGCGGAAGGCTGAAACCGGCCTTCGAGGCGGCCTTCCGGACCGGGAAAGATAACTGAGGGCATATGTGACCTGTCTGAATGCGCTGACTTGAGCGCGCGGGTGGCGCGCGGGAGGGTGGAGGCTATATAGTGTTCTCACCGTTTTTCGCAATTCCTACGCAATGGAGTGAATTTGCGCATTTATCTTGATC
Source organism: uncultured Caenibius sp. (assembly GCA_964468045.1). Classification (GTDB taxonomy): domain Bacteria; phylum Pseudomonadota; class Alphaproteobacteria; order Sphingomonadales; family Sphingomonadaceae; genus JAWKXU01. Next base: position 85,584 of record CAYXTO010000001.1, read on the forward strand.
ATGCGGCCACGACGCCGATCCGCCCCGAAGCAGCCGCCGCGGTGGTGGAGGGGATGGGCAAATGGGCGAACCCGTCCAGCCCCCATGCCGAGGGCCGGGCGGCCCGTGCCGCGCTGGAGGATGCCCGGGCACGCGCGGCCGCCTCGCTGGGCTGGCCGCATGAGCTGATTTTCACCAGCGGCGCGAGCGAGAGCGCGGCGCTGGCGCTCGCTCGTGCGAAGGGCGGGGCCCGGCTGGTGAGCGCGGTGGAGCATGACTCGGTGCTGCAAGCCTTGCCGGACGCGGAGATCCTGCCGGTTCGCCCGGATGGCGCGCTGGATCTCGCTGTGCTGGAGGAAGTGGTGGACGGCCGGGAGCGCCCGATTGTGGCGGTGCAGGCCATCAATTCGGAAACGGGCAACAGGCAGGATTTGGGCGCAATTGCGCAGATTGTGCATTCGGCGGACGGCCTGCTGCTGGTCGATGCGGCGCAAAGCGTCGGCAAGTTCGCCTTGCCGGCCGAGGCGGATATGGTAATCCTCTCCGCACACAAGTTCGGCGGCCCGCCCGGTGTCGGAGCCTTGTTGGTGAAGGACTTCGCCATGCTGGCGCCATCCAGCGGGCAGGAGCGCGGGTATCGCCGCGGCACGGAGAATCTGCCGGGCGTGCTTGGCCTTGCCGCAGCACTGGAAGCTTGCGCGACGCCCTATCTCGATCCGGCGGTTTTGAGGCCTATAACTGAAAGGCTCGCCCCGGCCATCGCCCGCCTCGGCGGAATGCGGCTTGCCGATCGCCTTGCCGATCCCACCCCCTATATCGAGGCCATCGCGATGCCCGAGATGTCCGGCAGCGCGCAGCTGATGCGCTTCGACATGGCCGGATTTGCCGTGTCTCAGGGCAGCGCGTGCTCGTCCGGCAGCCTGAAGCGAAGCCATGTCCTGGAAGCCATGGGGCTGGACGACGAACTGGCCAGCCGGATCATCCGCATCAGTTTCGGCTGGAGCACGACGCGTGACGAGGTGGAACGCTTCTGCGACAGCTGGATTGCACTGGCGGAAGGGAGCGGAGCGCGCGCCGCATGATCTATTGCGACTATCAGGCGACGACGCCCCTGGCGCCGGAAGCGCGCGAGGCAATGCTCCCCTGGCTCAATGGGCCGGATGGCACCGGGTTCGGCAATCCGCATAGCCCGCATCGGTTCGGGCGGCAGGCGGCCGCTGCCGTCGAACTGGCGCGCGACCGGGTGGCGGCGCTTTTCCCCCCCGGCGGGCGCGTGATCTTCACAGGCAGCGCCACCGAAGCGATCAACCTGGCCTTGCGCGGCTCGCATCCGCCCGGCGACGCCCGCCCGGTGGCGGTATCGGCGATCGAGCACGCGGCCGTGCTGGACACGGCAAGAGCCTTGCGCTGCCCGGTGGAGATATTGCCCGTGGATCGCGCGGGATTGGTCGATCCGGCCTGCGGCCTGCCTGATGCGGTGCGCCTGGTTGCGGTGATGCAGGTCAACAACGAGATAGGCACTATCCAGCCGGTCGATGCGATTGCCTGTCGAGCGAAGGAACTGGGCGCGCTTTTCCTGTGCGACGCCGTTCAAGGTGCCGCCAAGCTCGCCCCGCCGGCGGAAGCGGACATGATCGCGGTGTCGGCCCACAAGCTCTACGGGCCGAAGGGGATCGGCGCATTATGGATAAGGGATGGGGTCGTGCTCGAGCCGCTGCTCACGGGTGGCGGGCAGGAACAGGGGTTGCGTTCCGGCACGCTCAGTCCGGCGCTTTGCGCGGGTTTCGGGGTTGCGGCCAAGCTGTCGATAGAGCTGTCGGAAAGCGATGCGCGACATGTGGAAAAGCTGTGGGAACGGGCGTGTTCCCTGTTGTCGGGATGGGAGCTGAACGGCAGCGCGGACAGCCGCTGGCGCGGCAATCTCAACATCAGGCGCGAAGGGCTGGATGTCGCGCGGCTGATGTCCGATCTGCGGACGATTGCATTTTCGGCGGGATCGGCTTGCGCGAGCGGCTCCGGCAGGCCAAGCCATGTCCTGTCGGCCCTGGGATTGAGCGAAAGACAGGCAAAGAGCTCGATCCGGCTGGGCTTCGGGCGCTATACGACGCTGGAGGAGATCGAGATGGTGGCCGGAAGCCTGAATGCCGCCGCCGAACGACAGGATATGCGATGATCAGGGTCGAATTCATCACCGCCCAGGGCGAGAGAGTTTCCACCCAGGCCGAGGAAAATTCCAGCCTGCTGGAGACGGGCCAGGCTTGCGGAATGCCGTTGGAAGGCACGTGCGAAGGGCAGATGGCCTGTTCGACCTGCCATGTCATTATCGCGGAAGAATGGTTCGCGAAGCTCCGCCCTGCCAGCGACGATGAGGAGGATATGCTCGATCTCGCGGCCGGAGTGGTTCGCCACAGCCGCCTGTCATGCCAGATCGTGCTGACACCCGCTCTCGATGGGCTTACCGCGCATATTCCGCCCGAAAGCCATGACATGCAGCTTCTGTAGCAGTGCTCTCAGGCGGGCTGGCGGACCTGCTCCAGCGCCTCGATCACGGCGCGTGAAAAGGCCGGAATGTCATCGGGCTTGCGGCTGGTGATGAGATTGCCGTCCACCGCGACTTCCCGGTCCACGACATTCGCGCCCGCATTCTTCAGATCGGTCCGGATCGAAGGCCAGCCTGTAACGGTCCTTCCGCGCACGACGTCCGCCTCGACGAGCAGCCAGGGGCCATGGCAGATGGCGGCCACCGGCTTTCCCGCCTTCACGAAGTCCTTCACCAGCGCCACCGCCTTGTCTTCCAGGCGAAGCTTGTCCGGGTTGATCTGGCCGCCGGGGAGCAGGAGGGCGTCGAAGTTTGCCGCCTTCGCCTCGTCGAGCGGCAGATCGACCTTTACCGACTTGCCCCAATCCTTGTGGTTCCATCCCTTGATCTTGCCTGCTTCCGGGCTCGCCAGGGTCGTCTCGAATCCGGCATCCTCCAGCGCCTGACGCGGTTCGAGCAATTCGGATTGTTCAAACCCGTCCGTTGCCAGGATCAATACGCGCTTTGTCATGATCGATAGTCCCCTTTCAGCATTTGCTTGCTGAATGGGCGGTGGATTGCGAAGGTTCCATGCTTACCCGCGGGCCGTGCCGGTGATAGGGCGGGGCGCATGGATACCGTTGCCGATACCGAACCCGATCCCTTCGATGCGATTGTCGATGCGCCGTTCGACAGCGCGCTGTCCGAACGATACCTCGTCTATGCGCTTTCCACGATCACGGCCCGTTCGCTCCCGGACCTGAGGGACGGGCTGAAGCCGGTCCATCGCCGCCTGCTCTGGGCGATGCGTCAGTTGAAGCTTGATCCCGCCAACGCCTTCAAGAAATCGGCGCGTGTGGTGGGCGACGTGATCGGCAAGTATCACCCCCATGGCGATGCCAGCGTCTATGACGCGATGGTCCGGCTCGCCCAGGATTTCGCGCTGCGCTATCCGCTGGTCGAAGGGCAGGGCAACTTCGGCAATATCGATGGCGATAATGCAGCTGCCTATCGCTATACCGAGGCGCGCCTTACCCCCACCGCCATCCGCCTGATGGCGGGGCTCGACGAGGGCACCGTCGATTTCGCGCCCACCTATAATGGCGAAGAGGAAGAGCCGGAAATCTTCCCCGGCCTGTTTCCCAATCTGCTAGCCAATGGTGCGAGCGGAATCGCGGTGGGCATGGCCACTTCGATACCCAGCCACAACGTGGCGGAAGTGATCGACGCCACGCTGGAACTGATCGACAATCCGCATGTGGAGCATGCGAGGCTGATGGAGCTGTTCCATGGGCCGGATTTTCCGACGGGCGGCGTTATCGTCGACAGCCCCGCCGCCATATCCATGGCTTATGAAACCGGCCGCGGCGCATTCCGGGTGCGCGGGCGTTTTTTCGCGTCCGAAGCGGAAAAAGCCGAAGACCGTGAAGCGGGGATCGAACGGCTGGGCGGCGGCCAGTGGCAGCTGGTGATCAGCGAGATCCCGTACATGGTCCAGAAGGGCAAGCTGATCGAGCAGATCGCCCAGGCCATCGCGGACAAAAAATTGCCGATCCTGGATGACGTGCGCGATGAATCCGATGAGCGCATCCGGATCGTGCTGGTGCCGCGCAGCCGCAATGTCGAGCCGGAACTGCTCAAGGAAAGCCTGTACCGGCTGACCGACCTCGAAAGCCGGTTCTCGCTCAACCTCAATGTGCTGGACGCCAGCCGCACGCCGATGGTGATGGGGCTGAAGGAACTGCTCACCAACTGGGTGGCCAGCCAGATCGACATCCTCCAGCGCCGCAGCCGCCATCGGCTCGAAAAGATCGCGGCCCGGCTGGAGCTGGTGGAAGGCTATATCATCGCCTTCCTCAACCTGGATCGCATCATCGAGATCATCCGGACCGAGGACGAGCCCAAACCGGTCATGATGGCGGAATTCAACCTGACCGACCGTCAGGCCGAGGCGATCCTCAACATGCGGCTGCGCAGCTTGCGCAAGCTTGAGGAAATGGAACTGCGGCAGGAGCGGGACGATCTGCTCGCCGAACGGGAGGAGCTCGAAAAGCTGCTCGAATCTCCGGCCCGGCAGCGCACCCGCATGAAGCGCGACCTCAACGCGCTGCGCAAGGAATATGGCGAGGACACGGCGTTGGGCCGCCGCCGCACCACGATTGCCGAAGCGGTCCCGACCGTCGAATTCACGATGGACGCCATGATCGAGAAGGAACCGGTCACCGTCATCCTTTCGCAGCGGGGCTGGATACGCGCCGCCCGGGGCCATGTGCCGCTGGATGGCGACTTCAAGTTCAAGGAAGGGGATGGGCCGGCCTTTGCGATCCATGCCCAGACCACCGACAAGCTGCTGGTCGCCGCCGATAACGGCCGCTTCTATACGCTGGGCGCGGACAAGCTGCCGGGCGCGCGTGGCTTCGGCGAGCCGATCAGGACCATGGTCGACATTGAATCCGAAGCGCAGATCGTGAACGTGCTGGTCTACAAGCCCAAGGGACAGCTTCTGCTGGCCAGCAGCGCGGGGAAGGGCTTCGCGGCGGAAATGGAAGAGCTGCTGGCCGAAACCCGCAAGGGCCGCCAGGTGATGAACGTGAAACCCGGCGTGAAGCTTGCCGTGGTTCGCGAGATCGCGGCCCGGCACGATCATGTCGCCGTGGTGGGCGACAATCGCAAGCTCGTGATCTTCGCCCTGGAGGAATTGCCGGTTCTGGCGCGCGGGCAGGGCGTCACCCTGCAGCGCTATCGCGATGGCGGGCTTTCCGATGCGACCACGCTGACCCTGGAGGAAGGGTTGAGCTGGACGATGGGCGGAGAAAGTGGGCGGGTTCGATCCGAAAAGGACATGTTGCTATGGAAGGTGGCCCGGGGCGCGGCGGGCAGGCTGCCTCCGACGGGCTTCCCCAGGGATAACCGGTTCTGACCGTCCCCGGTCCCCGGTGGTCGCTGATTTGCGTTTCATCCTCCCTGGCTTGATGCGACTATCGAAACGGTAGCCTCTCAGGCATAGTCGCGGGCATGCGAGCGTTTGTCCTCACGAAATACGGCGGGCCGGAAGCGACGGAGCTCCGCGAGGTGCCGGGCCCCGATCCGGGACCGCAAGAGGTGCTGGTGCGCGTGCACGCGGCGGGCCTCAATCCTGTCGACTTCAAGATCCGCCAAGGCATGCTGAAGGTGATCCAGCGATACAAGCTGCCCGTGGTGATGGGCAACGACTTCGCGGGGGTGGTCGAGGCATGTGGCGAAGGGGTGACGCGCTTTGCGCAAGGAGATCGGGTGTCCGCGCGCGTGGCCAAGGATTCCCTGGGTGCCTTCGCCGACTATACCGTTGTTCCGGAAACTCTCCTGGCCAGAATGCCGGCGTCGCTCGATTTCGAGACGGCGGCAGGCATTCCGCTCGCCGGCCTCACGGCGCTTCAGGCGCTTAGGGACGAATTGCAGCTGAAGGCGGGCAGCCGGGTGTTCATCCCGGGCGGCGCAGGCGGCGTCGGGACCTTCGCCATCCAGCTCGCGAAGTGGCTCGGGGCGGAGGTCACGACCACGGCCTCGCCACGCGGTAGGGCGCTGGTCGAGCGGCTCGGGGCGGACGTGGTGATCGATTACACGACGCAGCGTTTCGAGGACCATGTCCGCGACATGGACGGCGTTTTCGACCTGCTGGGCGGCGAGACGCTCAGGAAATCGTTCAGCGTGGTGAAGCGGGGCGGCAAGGTGGTGTCGATCGCGGGCATGCCCGAGCCCGAAACCGCGCGAAAGGATCTGGGCCGGGGCGCGGTGCTCACGGCCCTGTTCTGGATCGCGAGCTATGGGTTACGCGCGCAGGCGAGGAAGCACGGCGTTACCTATCGCTACCTGTTCATGCATCCGAGCGGCACCGAGCTCGCGGAACTGGGGCGGCTGGTCGAGGGCGGGAAGCTGGAGCCCGTGATCGACCGCGTGTTTCCCTTCGCCGAGATCGGCCAGGCATTCGCTTACCTCGAGTCCGGCCACGCCAAGGGCAAGGTCGTGGTGCGGATGCAGGAGTGACGGCGTTCGCGGTGCGCGACCCTTGGCGCGAACTCGCGATGAGGCTCGGCGCCAAAAGAAAAGCCCCCTCCGGCATGACCAGAGGGGGCAGATGGCTTCTCAAGGAAGCAAGGGGCTTACTGGCCACCCTCCGGAGTGGTCGCCGGAGCGCCTGTCGCGGGCTGGTGAGCCTCATGGTTGGCGGAGGCCTGCTGGTTCGCATTCTCGATCGCCGCATTCAGCTGGTCCTTCGAAAAAGCGATGGTCGGGCCCTTTTCACCGGCGGTGAACGAGGTGGCGGCAAGAGTGGCCTGTTGGGTTCCGGTGTTTACCACCACATTGCCATCCGCCACGCTGACCACGGTGGCAACTTCCTCACCGGCGGGGCCATAGATCGTCTGGCCCGCCGCAATGGTCGGGGTAGCGGCAGCGGCCTCAGCCGGGGCGGCAGCTTCCTGAGCGAGGACGCTCGTGGCCGGAAGGCTGGCGAAAGCGGCGAGAGTGATCGCGGCCAGTTTCGAAATCTTCATATCCAACTCCAACTTCATCATTAAAATTCCTGCGCCGAAGCGACGCAAGCATCCCACGCATCTGCACAGGATAACGGAAATCTAAGCCGCACCGGCGCAAGACGAACACCGGCTTCCAATTGCATCTCAAGCCAAGATGCTGAACGGCTCGAAGCCCTGAGGGCTGTTATGGAACTCCCGTGAAGCCGGGTCATTCCACTCCCGCCTAAATGAGTGAAGCAACCTGTCAGTTCCAGTAACGAAATGTGAAAATGGCGCAATCCAACGCAGTTTTGGGGCGGTTACCCGCATTCAGCCTCGGGAGAGAGTTTCCGCGAGGATCTGCCTGACTCGTTCCACATCCGGGAAATTCTCATCGATCCACTTAGCCTCTACCGCCCGCAGGGTGCGGGCGATCTGCGGACCCGCCGTCACGCCGCTCGCCACGATATCCCCCCCTTTCAGCGGCAGTTCGGGGACGTTCCAGCCACGCAGCGCGTCGATGGGGAATCCGCCTATCAGCAGCCTGTCCCAGGCGCATTCCAGCCCTTCGCGATAGGCAAGGGCACGGGGAAGATCGGCATCGGTCGTGGTGCGCTCGGCAACGCAGGCGAGATATTTGCGCTGCTTGCCGGAAAGACGCAGCCGGGCCGCAATCGTTTCGGCAATCGGCGCGATCGGCGGAATCAGCGCGGCGAGGCGCCGCAGCGCCTCGGGGGCGAGGCGGCTCCGGGTCTCGGCGGTTACCAGCCGCTCGAGCGTGGCAAGCTCGCGCCTGCCCGCTTCCGGCAACACCACCTGCAAGATGCCCAGGTCGTGCATCCTGTTGATGGTGGGCGAAGGGTCGGGAAGGGCGAGCAGGTTCAGAAGTTCCATCGCCACGCGTTCCCGGGAAAGCCCCTTCAGCGTATCGCGCAATTCGGTGCAGGCGCTTTCCGCTTCCTTGTCGAGCAATCCTCCGAAGCGGGCCTGGAACCGGAAATAGCGCAATATCCGCAAATGATCTTCGCGAATCCGTTCCCGCGCATCACCGATGAAGCGCACCCGCGCCGCGGTGAGGTCTTCCTGTCCGCCGAAATAATCGAAGATCTCCAAGGTCTGCGGATCGGCATAGAGCGCGTTGATGGTGAAATCCCGCCGCGCCGCATCCTCCCGCCAATCGTCGGTGAACTGCACGGTCGCGCGCCTGCCATCGGTCGAAACGTCACGGCGCAGGGTAGTGATCTCGACATTGCCCTCCGGCATTAGCGCCGTGATGGTGCCATGCGCGATTCCGGTCGGCACGGTACGGATGCGCGCCTTGCCCAGTCGCTTCATCACGTCGTCGGGCTGGAGCGGTGTGGCTGCATCCACATCGCGGACAGCGTGCCCAAGCAGGGTGTCGCGGACCGCGCCGCCGACCCACCGCAGATTGCCGGGCCCGAGTGCCGAAGCCAGCCGGGCGAGATCTTCCCGCGCGGTCCATTCCGCATCGGGGAGGCGATCAGAAATGCTCATGGGAAATCCGGCTGGCAAGATTGGCGATGATCGCCGCGGTAACACCCCAAATTCGATGGTTGTCCCACATAACCTCAAGATATTCACGCCGCATTCCGCCGAATTCGCCGCTTCGCACCATGCGGTTGGCTGGATCCAGCAGGAAGCGCAGGGGAGCCTCGAACCACTGATCGACTTCCGCCGGATTGGGAACGATCGGAATATCGGGCGGAATCACGCCGAGCACCGGCGTGACGCGAAAGCCGCTGCCGGTCTGGAAATCGTCGGTTGCGCCGATGATCCTGATGTTGCGCGGCACGAGGCCCAGCTCTTCATGCGCTTCGCGAAGGGCGGCAGTTATGGCGTCCTCACCGGGATCGATCTTGCCGCCCGGAAAGGCGACCTGGCCCGGATGGGAGCGCATGGCCTCGGGCCGATGGATCAGCAACACCCCCGGTTCCGCGCGTTCCGTGACGGCGATCAGCACCGCTGCGGCACGCGGGTCGCCGGGGGGCGCATATTGGCCGTCATCACGCAGGCGCTCGATCCGCCGCGCATGGCCTTCGTCGAACAGCTGCTTGAGGTTATCGAACAGGGTATTCATTGCGGAATCAGGGAAAAACGGGCGCCCTGGCTCTCGACGGTCCAATCGCCGCCATGCGCCAGGGCATGCTCCGCGAGCTGCGCGTAAGTGCTTCGGTTGAGGCGGGCCTCGCAGCCATGCCGGACAGCCAGGTAAATGGCCGGAACGTCGGGATCGCCCGTAACGCGAAGCGGATTTCCGGGGCCGGCCAGAACCAGATCGTCCGTATTGAGGCGAAACGCCAGCGCACCTTGTTTCTCCACCATGTCGGTGGCGACGAAGGCGGCATCCTCGACCTCGATCGACAGTTTCTGGGATGGCGTAATCAGCCAGTGCCTGCCCGTCTCGTCGCGCATCAGCAGCGACGCGAAGGCCCGCACCATCGCCGGCCGGGTGATTTCGCCGCCTTCGTGAAACCAGCGTCCATCCGCCGCGATGCGCATGTGGCTTTCCCCCAGTCCGGCCGGGTTCCATTGTTCGAGCGGGGGCAGTTTGCGCGAAGCGACGGCTTCCGCAAGTTCCGGCAGCGACAGCGCGGCAAGTTCGGGTGGCGGATCGTAGGGCATCGTCATTCCGATGCCAGATCGCTCTAGCCTAGCCAAGGCCCGAGCATGCCTTCGCTCGGCAAGGTGGCGGGATTGTCGCAGCGAACCAGCAGGCGCTTGGGGTCAACCGGGCCGGGAACGCGCCATCCTTGCGTGGGTGCTGCCCGGAACTGGAAGAAGCGGCCATAATATTCCTCGTCACCGATCATTACCAGCGGCAAGGGCGCCCGGGTATCGATGGCCGCCAGCATCGCCAGCATCAGCGCCTTGCCGTATCCCCGGCCCTGATGCTCCGGCAGGACGGCTACCGGGCCGACCAGCAGCATCGGGTGGGGGCGGCCGTTGGGGTCGGTCAGGGCGATCGGCCAGGTCTGGATGGTGCCGACCAGATAGCCTTCGTTGTCGATGGCGGCAAAGCTCAGGCCCGGCAGCCATTCCATGCCTTCGCGAATGCGATAGGCGGTCCGCTTGCGGCGATCCAGTTCGAAAGCGCGATCCAGCAATTCCTCGATCAGCGCGGGTTCGATTTCGGAAAGGGGAATCAGATCAGCCATGGGCCGCGCGCCGATAGGGTGGGAGGCACTGAATGTCGATTGTTTTTACCGGGCGCGTTTCGGCGTCAATTTCAGCAAACGGGCATTCCTGCCATCTTCGATTATCCAGATCGCCCCATCCGGCCCCTGGGCGATGTCGCGCAGGCGTGCTCCGAACTCGTAGCGCGCCCGCTCGACCCCCTTGTCTCCCATGATCTCCACCCGGACCAGAACCTCGCTTTCCAGTCCCGGGATCAGGGCCTGACCCTTCCATTCGGGAAAGAGGGAGCTGGAATAGAATATGAAATTGCCCGGTGCGATCACCGGTGTCCAGCCAATGGCCGGCGCAGCCAGATCGGGCCGCGTGTCGTTATCGGGGATCGGGGTGCCGTTGTAGTGGTCGCCATCGGAGACCAGCGGCCAGCCATAGTTGGCGCCGGGCTTCACGAGATTGAGCTCGTCGCCGCCGCGTGGGCCATGCTCCAGATCCCATAGCCGGCCGCTGGCGTCGAACCGCAGCCCGAGGATGTTGCGATGGCCGATCGACCAGAGCTCCGGATTGGCGGAGCCTTTCCCCGCAAACGGATTGCCGGGGGCGGGGCTGCCGTCGAGCTTGAGCCGCACGATCGCGCCCAGATTGTTCGAAACATCCTGCGCGGGGTCCATCTTCTGCCGATCGCCCGAGGCGATGAAGAGGTGTTCTCCATCGGGTGAGAAGGCGATGCGATGGGAATAATGGCCGCGCCCGCTGACCTTGGGATCTTGCCGCCAGATGACCTTGAGCCCTTCGAGCTGGCAATCGCCGGTTTCCGCGCAGGCGAGCCTTGCCCGGCCCACGGCCGCGCCGCGCGTATCGCCTTGCCCTGCTTCCGCCCAGCTCAGATAGACCGTGCGGCTGGTCGCATAGTCCGGCGCGAAGACGAAATCGCCCAACCCGCCCTGGCCGCCGTAATCCACGCGGGGCACGCCAGTCACCGAACCGGTTTGCCCATCGGGCCGGAAGACCTTGATGGTTCCCCGCTTTTCCGTGATGAACAGAGCGCCGGTGCCCGGTTCGAACGCCATGGCCCAAGGCTCGTCGAACGTGCCGCGCTCGCTGATCTCGAACACCGCTTCGGGACTGGCCTTGCTTCCGGATTCCCGAACTGTGGCGCTGTCCGCCTGTTTCTCCCCGACACTTTCCGCTCCGCAGCTTGCGGAGATGAATGTGGCGGATAGGATCAGGGCGGCTATGAATTTGCGTGGAAGCATGTTGGCAGGAACACCTCATCCCGCATTTGGGTCCGAAATTGGCGGGCAGCAGATCGTTTTCGGAGTCGATGAAGCAGGCAGGGGACCTCTTGCCGGCCCCGTTGTGGCCGCGGCAGTGCTGCTGTGCAAGCCTCGTCCCACGGGGCTGGACGATTCCAAGAAGCTCACCGCCGCTCGCCGGGAGCAGCTGGAAGGCACGATCCGCGCACGCTGCGCCTGGGCTGTGGGCGTAGTCGAAGTGGATGAGATCGACAGCCTGAACATCTTTGGCGCGACCATGCTGGCGATGACCAAGGCGGTCGCCGCCCTGTGTGAAATCATCCGGCGGGAACCGGGGCAGGTATTGGTCGATGGCAATCTGACGCCGGCGGGAAGACGACGGGAATGGCGGTGGCCGGCCCGGCCGATCGTGGGGGGCGACGCGCTCGAGCCCTGCATTTCCGCGGCATCGATCATCGCCAAGACCTATCGTGACCGTCTGATGTGCCAGGCGGCCCTTTCCCACCCGCACTATGGATGGGAACGGAACAAGGGCTACGGCACCCGGGATCATCTGGAAGCCTTGCGCATCCATGGGCCAACCCCGCTGCATCGCCGCAGTTTCGCCCCCGTGGCGCAGCTGGAACTGCTGTAATCGAAAAATTTTTTCGGGGGCCGAGTCTTCCCGGCCACACCGCAACATATCGAGTCGCCCTGCGCGCTCTGGGGCCAGATGCTGTGCCGGACTCGTTGTGTTCCTGCCGCGCTTAGGCCCCTGTTAACCATGATCTGAGACCTTCCCCAGCCAGACCGAGCTTGACGCGAGACTCCATTGGACTCACCCTGTGGATAAGTGTGGGGTAAAAGGACGGTTATGGGGCAGGTGTTGACCAAAGCCCGGGCGCGTGTCCGCGTGTCCGAAGATCAAGTGCGGGCCGGGCTGCCACTGGGGCAGATCCTGGCGGGCGATTGCGTGGAGGCGATGCGCGGCCTGCCCGATGCCTCGATCGATCTGATTTTCGCCGATCCGCCCTATAACCTCCAGCTTGGGGGCGATCTCAACCGGCCGGACGGCAGCCATGTCGATGCGGTCACCAATGACTGGGACCATTTCGACAGCTTCGCGGCCTATGACGCGTTTACCCGGGCCTGGCTGACCGAAGCGCGCCGTGTGCTCAAGCCCGATGGCGCAATCTGGGTGATCGGCAGCTATCACAACATCTTCCGCGTCGGCGCGATGATGCAGGACATGGGGTTCTGGCTGCTCAACGACATCGTCTGGCGCAAGTCGAACCCGATGCCGAATTTCCGCGGTACGCGCTTCACCAACGCGCATGAAACGCTGATCTGGGCCTCGATGGGCGAAAAGGCGAGGTATCATTTCAACTATCGCGCCATGAAGACGCTGAACGACGAATTGCAGATGCGCTCCGATTGGGTCATCCCCATCTGCGCCGGGCAGGAAAGGCTGAAGAAGGCGGGGCACAAGGTCCATCCGACGCAGAAGCCGGAAGCGCTGCTCTATCGCGTCATGCTGGCGACCACCGAAAAGGGCGACGTGGTGCTGGACCCGTTCTTCGGCACCGGCACGACCGGCGCGGTTGCCAAGCGCCTCGGGCGTGAATGGATCGGCTGCGAGCGTGAAGACATCTATCGCGAAGCCGCCCATGAACGGATCGAGCTGGCCTTGCCGCTGGACGAGAGCGCGCTGACAACCATGCAGAGCCGCAAGGAAGCGCCGCGTGTGGCGTTCGGTGCTTTGGTGGAAGCCGGCTGGATCACGCCGGGCACGGAAATCTTCGACAAGAAACGCCGTTTCAGTGCCGTTGTGCGCGCCGACGGTTCCGTGGAGGCCGGCAAGGAATCCGGCTCGATCCACCATGTCGGCAAGGTGCTGCAGGATGCGCCGAGCTGCAATGGCTGGACTTTCTGGCATCTCCAGCACGAAGGCGCGGCAAAGCCGCTCGATGCCTTGCGCCAGCTGTTCCTGCTGACGGTCGAGGACTGAACCGCGATCCGTTCTTCCGAGCTTGTCGAAGGGCGAACAGCGCGCCATTCCTGGTTCGACAGGCTGATCGCGAATGGAGACGTGTCCTGACCCGAAAGATCTACATTCGCCCGATCGGCCTTTCGCAAAGTCCGCAGAGCGAGGAAGGGGAAGCCGTCCGGCTGGGCGGCGGGATGGTGTATGCCCATCGCTTCGCGTTAATCGTGCGCGAAGGAAACAGGATCATTTCGCGAAGGCGCGTGTCCGCTTCCCAAATGACGGAAGCGCTGGCCGCGTTGCCCGCCGATCTCGGCTCGCGGGCGGAAGCGCAATGGGCCGACCTGCGCATTCCCCATCCGCCGCTGACCCTTGCGCTGAGAACGGGTGGCGAGCGCAGCATCCGGCTGGATCAGCCGCAGCTGATGGGGATCTTGAACGTCACGCCGGACAGTTTCTCGGACGGCGGCAAATTCCTGGATGATCCCGCGGAGGCCCGCAATCATTCGGCTGCCATGCTCGAAGCGGGGGCGGCGCTGATCGATGTGGGCGGGGAGTCGACCAGGCCCGGTGCGGCGGCCGTGTGGGAGGGAGACGAGTTGAAGCGCGTCATTCCCGCAATCGAGCATCTGGCGGCAATGGGCGCTGCGATCAGCGTCGATACCCGCCGTGTAGGGGTCATGGAAGCGGCGCTGCAGGCGGGCGCCCGGATCATCAACGATGTCTCCGCGCTGCGCCATGATCCGCGCGCCCTCGAATTCGCGGCAGGAACCGGCGTTCCGGTGGTGCTCATGCATGCGCCGGGCGAGGGGCAGGATCTCCATGACTGCGCCGACTATGAAATGCCTGCGCTGGACGTGTTCGATTGGCTGGAGGCGCGCAGGAATGCCGCGATCGAAGCGGGAATCGCGCGCGCGAACATCCTTGTCGATCCGGGCATTGGCTTCGGCAAATCGCTGGCTCACAACCTTGCGGTGCTGAACGCGCTGCCGCTTTATCATGCGCTCGGCCATCCGATCCTGCTGGGTGCGAGCCGCAAGCGTTTCATCGGCGCTCTCTCGAACGAAGCGCCCGTGCATCAGCGCCTGGGGGGATCGCTGGCGGTGGCGATCGCCGGCATGAATGCCGGCGTGCAATTGCTGCGCGTGCACGATGTCGCGGAAACCGTGCAGGCCCGCAATGTGTGGCGCGGCATGCGCGACGCGGCGCTCACCGATTTTTCCGAATTGCCAGAATAGTCTTGCCTGGCCGGGTGTCCTCAGGCCGCGTTGGAGTTCTCGATTCCGAGATCGCCGAGCTTGCGATAGAGCGTTGACCGGCCGATGCCGAGGCGTCGCGCCACTTCCGTCATCCGGCCGCGATAATGCCCGATGGCCAGGCGGATGATGTCCGCCTCGATATCTTCGAGCGGCCGCAGATTTCCATCGGCCGTGAACAGCATCACCCCGACGCTCTCCTGCAAGGGGAGATGGCTGGTGCTGTTGCCAAGAAGTTCCTTCAGTTGCGGGAAATCGTCGGCCGTGAGCGCTTCGCCATCGCAGAATACTGCGGCCCGGAACAGCACTGCCTGAAGCTGCCGCACATTGCCGGGCCAATCATAGGCCGCCAGCAAAGCGAGCGCGCTGTCGGTTATGCCGAGAGGCCTCAGGCCCGGTTGCTCACCGATACGATGAAGGAAATGCCGTGACAGGCCGGGAATGTCTCCGATCCGGTCACGCAGCGCCGGAAGGGTAACTCTGGTGATGGACAGGGCGTTAAGCAAACTGCCGTCGAACAGCCCGTCCTCCACCAGATCCTGCAACCGGGTATTGGCCGCGGCGATATAGCGGATGTCCACCCGAAAGCGGTGGTTTGCGCCAATCGGGCGCACCTGGCCGGTGATTATCGCTTCACTCAGCCTTTCCTGGACGGAAGGCGGAAGGAGATCGATTTCATCGAGCACCAGAGTGCCGCCGTCACAATGCTGCAACGCTCCGATCTGGCGTTCGAAAGCGCCGGTGAAAGCCCCTTTCTCATGGCCGAACAGGATCGATTCGATCGAATTGGCGGGAACGGATCCGACGTTGATGATGCGCAGCGGCGTCTTTGCTCTCGGCGAAGCGGCATGAATGGCGCGGACCAGCATCTCCTTGCCGGTTCCGCTCTCGCCTTCGATGATCATCGGACCATGGCCGCGGGCCGCTTTCGCCGCTTTCGCCAGAGCATCGCGAAAGGCGGGTGCGGTGCCGATCATGGCGTCGAAATCAAGCGCGGCCGGCATTTTTTCGGCCAGGGGCTGCAATTCGTCGCGCGGCGTTTCGCGAGTGGTCGCGCTGCGCAGCGCCTGCATCAGCCGGTCCGGCGCCACCGGCTTGACGAGATAGTCCGTGGCCCCGGCCCGCATCGCTTCCACCGCCAGCAGCGGTGAAGCACTGGTGGTAAGCATCAGGATAGGCAAGGCGGGGCGGCGGACCTTGAGCTCCGAAATGAGGGAACATGCATCGTCCCCGGGAACCCACTGGTCCAGGATGATCGCGCCCAGTTGCATTCCGTCGCGCGTGCCGAGTGTGGCGATCGCGGTTTCCGAATCGCCGACCACGATCGTACGCCAGCCTTCGCGGGCGGCGAGCGCACTGATCAGCCGGCTTTGCGCCGGTTCATCATCGATCAGCATGAGCAGGCGTTGTTCCGGTTCCGCCATGATCCCCCGTATGTCCCTGTCTGGCACGAACAAGGATTTAGCGGGCAGGAGTAAAGGTCTGATTAAGGCTGATCGGCAAGGCAGCCCGTGGACCTAGGCAGAGATGCAAGAATGCAGGGCATGAAGCGAGATTGCGCACTTGACCGGCCTGTCATGGGCGGTAGAGCCTCCCGACATCATTCTTCAAGAACGGGGACAGCAGTTCATGGGTTCGGCAAATGACATGAAAGCCGCTGAAAAGACCTACGGTGGCTTCATCACGATGATTAAGTGGTCCGCGCCGATCATTGCATTGATCGTGCTGCTAGTGCTCATACTGATCGCCTGATCCCTCGATGGCAGCTTCGGTGAGGATCGCCGTCCTGAAGGAGAGGGCGGACGGCGAGAACAGGGTCTCGGCAACCCCGGAAACGGTGAAGAAGTTCATCGCTCTTGGGGCCGTTGTCGCCGTGGAGAGCGGCGCTGGAGCGAGTGCTTCCATCAGCGACGATGCCTATCGGGAAGCGGGTGCTGAGGTTGGCGCGCTCGAGCCGGTGATCAAGGATGCGGACATCGTGTTCGGCGTTCAGGGTCCTGAACCTGCCTTGCTGGCCGGCTCCAAGCCGGGCGCCTGGGTCGCGGCGGTGCTGGATCCGTTCGCGCAGCGGCCCCGGATAGAGGCTTATGCCGCGGCGGGGATCGAAGCGCTGGCCATGGAATTCATGCCGCGTATCACCCGGGCCCAATCCATGGACGTGCTGTCGAGCCAGTCCAACCTTGCCGGTTACAAGGCGATGATTGCGGCCGCCGATACCTATGGCCGCGCTTTTCCCATGATGATGACTGCCGCCGGCACGATCACCGCGGCGCGTTGCTTCATCATGGGCGTCGGCGTGGCAGGCCTCCAGGCGATTGCGACGGCCCGCCGCCTGGGCGCGCAGGTTTCCGCCACGGACGTGCGCTCCGCCACCAGGGAGCAGATCCAGTCGCTCGGCGCCAAGCCGATCTTCGTGGAGAGCGTGGCCGGGATCGAGGGCGAGGGTGCGGGCGGCTATGCCACCGAGATGAGCGAGGAATACCAGAAGGCGCAGGCCGAACTGGTCTCCAGCCATATCGCCAAGCAGGATATCGTCGTCACCACCGCGCTTATTCCGGGCCGCGCCGCGCCGCGCCTGATTTCAGATGCCCAGATCGCCTCGATGAAGCCCGGCAGCGTCATTTTCGACCTGGCGGTCGCGCAGGGCGGCAATGTCGAAGGTTCCGTGGCCGATCAGGTGGTGGAACGTCATGGCGTGAAGATCATGGGCTATTCCAACACGCCCGCGCATCTCGCGGCTGACGCATCGGCCTTGTTCTCGCGCAATCTTTACAACTTCCTCTCCGCCTTCTGGGACAAGGAGCAGGGCAGGCCGATCCTCGATGAGGAAATCGGCGATGCCGTACGCCTGACCAAGGACGGCAAGGTCGTCAATCAGCGCCTGTTGGATTGAGCGGAAGGGGCCGCAAATGGATTTCATCTCTATCCTGTCGATCTTCGTATTGGCCTGCTTCGTGGGCTATTACGTCGTCTGGTCGGTCACTCCGGCGCTGCATACGCCGCTCATGGCGGTTACCAACGCAATCTCCTCGGTCATCATCGTCGGAGCCCTGATCGCGGCCGCCGCCGCGGGAGTCCCGGCTGCGAAGTGGCTGGGGCTGATCGGTGTCGTGCTGGCGAGCGTCAACATCTTCGGCGGCTTCGCCGTGACCGAACGCATGCTTGCGATGTACAAGAAGAAGGATCGCAAGTGATGGGCTCCTGCCATCTTGACGTCACCCCGGCGCAGGCTGGGTTCTCGGGTCGCAAGACTGCACGCCGGTGGCTGGCGATTCCAGCTTTCGCCGGAATGACGATTTTCGGAGCGGGTTCCGCCTGCGCATCGACGGGCGCGGATACTGCCCATGCCGTGAATCCCTGGGTTGCGCTCGCCTATCTCGTGGCTGGCGTTCTTTTCATCCTTTCGCTGCGCGGCCTGTCGTCGCCGGCATCTTCCCGGCGCGGCAATCGCTTCGGCATGCTGGGCATGCTGATCGCAGTGGTGACCACGCTGGTCACGCATGACATCGCGGGCTTGCCGGAAATTCTGATCGCGATCGCGATCGGCGGCGGGATCGGCTGGGTTATCGCGCGCAAGATCGCCATGACCGACATGCCGCAGCTCGTGGCCGCCTTCCATAGCCTTGTCGGGCTTGCCGCGGTGCTGGTAGGCTGGGCCGCCTATCTGAATCCCGGCGCTTTCGAGATCCTGAAGGATGGCGTCATCAATCCCGTCAGCCGGGTTGAGATGGGGCTGGGCATCGCCATCGGTGCGATCACCTTTTCCGGTTCCGTGATCGCCTTCCTCAAGCTGGCCGGGAAGATGAGCGGGGCGCCGATCCTGCTGCCGGCCCGCCATCTGATCAATCTCGGGACGCTTGCTCTGATCGTCGGGCTGACCGCCTATTTCACGCTCGATCAATCGATCGAGGTGATCGCGGCTATCACCATCCTGTCGTTCCTGATCGGCTTCCTGCTGATCATCCCGATCGGCGGCGCGGACATGCCGGTCGTGGTCTCGATGCTCAATTCCTATTCGGGTTGGGCCGCGGCGGCGATGGGCTTCACGCTCCACAATACGGCCATGATCGTGACCGGCGCGCTGGTCGGCAGTTCCGGCGCGATCCTGAGCTACATCATGTGCCGCGCCATGAACCGCAGCTTCATCTCCGTGATCGCGGGGGGCTTCGGCGCAGACAGTTCCGGCGACAGCGCCGGTGGCGCGGCCAAGGCGGATCGCCCATGGAAGCGCGGCAGCGCAGAGGACGCAGCCTTCCTCATGAAGGAAGCGAACCAGGTCATCATCATCCCCGGCTACGGCATGGCGGTCGCCCAGGCCCAGCATGTGCTGCGCGAGATGGGCGACCTGCTCAAGGAAGCGGGCGTTTCGGTAAAATATGCGATCCATCCGGTAGCCGGACGCATGCCCGGCCACATGAACGTGCTGCTGGCAGAGGCGAACGTGCCTTACGACGAAGTCTTCGAGCTGGAAGACATCAACGGGGAGTTCGCGCAGACCGACGTGGCTTTCATCATCGGCGCGAATGACGTCGTCAACCCGGCGGCACGCACCGACAAGTCCAGCCCGATCTACGGCATGCCCGTGTTCGACGTGGAAAAGGCCAAGACGATCTTCTTCATCAAGCGCTCGATGGGCGGCGTCGGCTATGCCGGCGTCGACAATGACGTGTTCTATATGGACCAGACCATGATGCTGCTCGGCGACGCGAAAAAGATGGTCGAGGAAATCGTCAAGGCGCTTTAGTACCGGATGGGCACGGGCCGCGGTGGAATAGCGGCCCCGCAATGCTTGCCGCCGCATATTGGCCACAGCTATCGTCCTTGGCAGTTGATTCGGCTAGGGCCGGACTGTCAGGGATTATTCATGGCGGCAGCGGGAAATCGGGACATTGCGTAAACTCGGTCTGATAGGCGGAATGAGCTGGGTTTCGACCCGGACCTATTACGAGCATATCAATCGGATCATTCAGCACCATGCGGGTTTTCCGATGGCCAGCGCACCCTTGCTGATCGAAAGTCTCGACTTCACGGAACTGAGCGGACTGACCTCGCCGCAGGATTGGGACCGTGCGGCAGGAGTGCTGATCGCTTCGGCGAAGCGGCTGGAGAAAGCCGGGGCGGGGGCGCTGATAATCGGCGCCAATTCCATGCACAAAGTCTATGACCGGGTTGCCGATGCGGTGAGCATCCCTATCCTCCACATTGCCGAATGCGTGGGTGAACGCATGGGCGCGGATGGCGTGAAGACCGCGGCGCTGATCGGCACGCGCAACGTCATGACGGAGAGCTTCTACCGCCAGCGGCTGGTGGCGCATGGCGTCGACCTGCTGCCGCCCGACATGCGCAATGTCGAGGCGCTGGACCGGATCATCTATGACGAGTTGATGCACGGCAAGGTTACGCGCAGTGCGGAACGGACGCTCAAGACCATTATCACGGTAATGGCGCAGGAAGGTGCCCGGGCGATTGTGCTGGCCTGTACGGAACTGGAAATGCTGGTGGATGTGGATGCCAATGTGCTGCCGATTTACGATTGCACCCGGATCCATTCGGAAAAGGCGGCGGACTGGATTCTCGGCAAGGATTGAACGGTCCGGGGAGGCTCACCCTTCGTCCATTGCCAAGCCCCGCCCGAATGCGTAGCACCCGCGACCGATGACCCGCACTGCCTTTGCCGCCGATCCCGCCCAGTCACGCGGCCGCGAATTCATCGAGGATCGCACCGGAACGCGCGGGCCCCGCACCGAATTTCAGCGCGACCGGGACCGGATCATCCATTCCATCGCCTTTCGCCGCCTGCGCCACAAGACGCAGGTGTTCATTGCCCCGGACGGCGATCATTACCGAGTCAGGCTGACACACAGCCTCGAGGTCGCGCAGATCGGCCGGGTAGTGGCGCGTACGCTTGGCCTGGACGAGGATCTGGCCGAAGCGCTCTGCCTTGCGCATGACATCGGCCACCCGCCCTTCGGGCATGCGGGCGAGCAGGCGCTGGATGAGGCATTGCAGCGGTACGGTGGTTTCGATCACAACGCGCAGTCTCTGCGCACTCTCATGCGACTGGAAAGCCCGTATTGCGATCATGACGGTCTCAATCTGAGCTGGGAGGTGCTGGAAGGCCTGGCCAAGCACAATGGACCGGTGGTGGTGCCGAACTGGGCGCTCGCCGAGTTGGACGCCGCGTTTCCGCTCGAACTTGAGAGCTGGCCATCGCTTGAGGCGCAGGTTGCCGCGCTTTCCGACGATATCGCCTATGACAATCACGATATCGATGACGGCTTGCGGGCCGGCTTCCTGCAACTGGACGACCTGCTCACGCTGGATTTCATCGCGGATCAATGGCGGCGGGTCGAAAGACGCTTTCCCCATGTCCCGCAGGACCGGCGCTTGCGGGAACTGATACGAGGCCAGATCGGCCTGATGGTGAACGATCTGGTCGCACAGACGCGTGAGAATGCGCGAGACTTTGGCTCCATCGAGGAAGTCCGCGCGGCCGGCCGCCCATTGGCATCGTTTTCTCCGGCGCTGGCGGTCGAGGAGCGAAAGCTCAAGCGCTTCATGTATGACAGATTATATTACCATCCGGATCAGGTGGCGGCGGCGGAAACGGCCCGCGAGGTCATCGCCAGGCTGTTTTCGGCGTTTTCGCAGGACAGTTCCCTGCTTGCCGAAGGCTGGTTCGAGACCCTGCCGGATTTCGAGCCGGCCCGCAGCCGCCATATTGCGGACTTCATTGCCGGAATGACCGACCGGTATGCGATCGATCAGCATGCCCATATTTTCGGCAAGACGCCGGCGGGTCTGTGCAATGTCTGACATGCGTATTGCGCTGGTGGGGGCGACCGGTCTTGTCGGGAGGACGCTGATCGCTCGCTGCGTCGGATTGCCCGGGATCCGGCTCGGTGCGATTGCACGGCGGCGGATGGAACTGCCGCCAGGCGCCCGGATGGAGCTGTTTGTCGCCGATCCCGAGAACTGGGCCGAAACCCTGCAGGCATTGCAACCGGAAGTGGTCATCTGCGCGCTGGGCACGACGTGGAGCCAGGCGGGAAAGGACGAGCAGGCGTTTCGCGCGGTGGACGAGCGACTGGTCCTGGCGGTTGCCCATGCTGCCCGGGAAGCGGGGGCAAGGCAGTTCATCTTCGTGTCGTCGGCGGGGGCGGACCCGGCCAGCAAGCATCTCTACCTTCGGGTGAAAGGCGAAGTGGAGCAGGCTCTGATGAAGCTGCCTTTCACGCGGCTGGATATCGTTCGCCCCGGATTGCTGCGCGGAAGAAGGACCGACGATTCCCGGCCGGGAGAGCGCCTGATGATGCTTTTGAGCCCCTTGGCCGACCTGTTTCTGAATGGCCGCTATCGGGCATGGCGATCGATTTCGGCGGAGCGGCTGGCCGAAGCCATGCTTGGCCTGGCGCGGGAGAAGGCCGGAGGGCGCTTCGTTCACGAACATGACGCCTTGCTGCGCGCGGCCCGCCGGTTCACGGGTTGATCAAGCACGCCATGGTGCATGCGGAGGATGTGAGATCTGTGACATGAAGCAACATGCGCCCGCCGCTGCCCGCAATCGCGAGCCGCTGGCGGCTGTCCTCGACCAGGAATTGCCCCGATCCGGCCTGCTGCTCGAGATCGCCAGCGGTTCGGGCGAACATGCCATCTATTTTGCGCGGCGCTATCCCGATCTGGAATGGCAGCCGAGCGATCCGTCGAGCGAAGCGCTGGCTTCGATTGCAGCGTGGCGGGCGGACGAGGGGACAGGCAATCTTCGCGCTCCGCTGTATCTCGACACGCAAATGCCAGATTGGCTGATATCCCGGGCCGACGCGATCCTGTGCGTGAACATGGTCCATATCAGCCCCTGGGAAGCCACCGAAGGCCTGTTCGCCGGCGGGGAAGCGCTGCTGGCGTCAGGCGCACCGCTGATTTTGTACGGGCCCTTTCTGGAAACGGATGTGGCGACGGCCCCTTCCAACCTGGCATTCGACGAAAATCTGAGGGCGCGCAACGCGCAATGGGGCCTGCGCCAGTTGAGCCGCTTGGACAGTCTTGCGGAAAGCCATGGTTTTGTCTGCACACGGCGCAGTGCGATGCCTGCGAACAACCTCACCCTGATTTACCGGAAAAGGTGAGCCGCAAGGGCCATCACATCGCGCGATCGCCCGCTTCCCCCACGGATTCAATATCCCTGCCGACACCCTTGACCGTGTTGCAGGCGGTTGCGCCGATCGCGATGCTTCCTAGCATCAAGGCAAGCAGCAGATTGCGAATCATCTATGTTTCCTTCTGTCCTCAGGTTCAATTCGGCCTCTCTGCCCGGCACTGCCTGACTCGATGATTAATTATGACTGCGCAAGACAAGTGCCCGCCAGAAGCCGGCGGGCATCGGGTTGATCGCAAATTGTCTGGCTTTAAAGCGCCTTGTCTCCCGCTTCGCCCACCGATTCGATATCCTGGCCGGCACCTTTGACGGTGTTGCAGGCGGTTGCGGCAAGGGCGATCGAACCGGCGGCCATGGCCAACAGAACTTTGCGGAGCATCGGAGTTCCTTCCATCTATCCGTTCGCGCATTCGCGCTTTCCCTGCCAACGCTGGAAGCGATCCCCAGTTCCTTCAAGGTTGCGTGACGCCCATGGTATGCGCACGCGCCAGCCTATGCTCGCGCCAGATGATGATCAGCCCGGCGCCGATGATGAGCGGGGCGCCAAACCACGTGGCGGCAGGGGGCAGGTGATCCCAGATCAGCGCGCCATAGAGCGTGGCCCAGATCAATCCCGTGTAATCCATCACGATCACGCTCGACACCTCACCGAAGCGAAGGGCCAAGGTAAGCAGGAGTTGGGCCGCCGTGCCAGCCAGACCCGTTGCGATCAGCAGCGCCCAGGTCGTGCTGTCGTGCGGCGTCATCACGAAGGGCAGGCTTAGCGCGGTGATCGGTGTGCCAAGGGCCGCAAACCAGAAAACGATGGCCAGCGGATGATCGGATCGATTGAGGTCCTTGATGTAGATCGATAGCAGCGCCATCAGGAAGGCCGAGCCCAGACCGAGCGCGGCGCCCAGGGCAGGCAGGTGACCGCTGCCCGGCTGGGTGATGACGATCACGCCGGCAAAGCCCATGGCCAGCGCGGACCAGCGCCAGCGCCCGATATGCTCCTTCAGCATCAGCATCGACAGCAGCGTGGCGAATAGCGGCACTGTGAAATTCAGCGTCGTCGCCTCGGCCAGGGGCAGGAGCAGGAACGAGCCGAACATCAGCGCCATGCCGAACACGCCCAGGCAGGCACGGCGGATATGGGCGCCGAACTGGGGCGTCTTGAGGAGGAACAGCTGCCTGTGAAAGAGCAGCCAGGCGACGATCAGCGGCACCGTGATGAACTGGCGCCAGAACATGATCTCGAAGAGATGAACCCCATGATCGCCGCCGAGCTTCACCAGCATGGCCATAGTGGAAAGACAGACGACTGCGAGAAGGCGGAGACTGAGTGCGAGGAGAGGACGCGACTGGGGCGAGTTGGCCATCCCTCCGCTTTAGGGAGCATCGCATTTCGATCAAGCATGTTGATTGAGTCGCCCAGTCACTTGCACTATGGGCACCTCCCATGACTCTGGGCGTTCAATTCATCCGGCTTTATCCGGACGTCGTGCGGCTTGCCTTGCTGGGCACCGCATTCCTTGTTTTTTCTGGCTTTGCGAGTTGGCAGGACAGGCGGCGTTTCAAGCGCACCCGACTGGATTCGGTGGGCTTCATGCCCTGGCCGACCGTGTCGATCCTGTCATTGTTCACGGCGCTGGTATTCTTCGCCTTCGCCGTGCACGATTGGACGAGCGGCTAGCCTCAGAGGCAGGCTTCCAGATAGGCCTGGTCGAACCCGAACTGCCGCGCTTTTTCGAGAGTGTAGGGGCGCAGGCCGGAGCTTCGGAATTCGCCGATGATCTTGCCGTCCTCGCTTTCGTCCAGATATTCGAAATTGAACAGTTCCTGGGTCACGATCACATCGCCTTCCATGCCAATCACTTCGGTGATGTTGGTCGTGCGGCGCGAGCCGTCGCGCAGGCGCTTCACCTGAACGATCAGGTCCACTGATTCCGCGATCTGGCGGCTGATCGCCTCCTTCGGGATCTTGATGTCGCCCATCATGATCATGTTTTCCATACGGCCGAGGCATTCGCGCGGGCTGTTGGCGTGCAAGGTACACATCGATCCGTCATGGCCAGTGTTCATCGCAGCGAGCAGGTCGAAACATTCCGCGCCGCGAATTTCGCCCAGGATGATCCGGTCCGGGCGCATACGCAGCGCGTTCTTGACCAGGTCGCCGATCGTGATCGCGCCTTGACCCTCCAGGTTGGGCGGGCGGGTTTCCAGCGGCAGCCAATGCGGCTGCTGCAGGCGAAGCTCGGCCGCATCTTC
The DNA here is from genome assembly GCA_964468045.1 of uncultured Caenibius sp. Lineage (GTDB taxonomy): Bacteria > Pseudomonadota > Alphaproteobacteria > Sphingomonadales > Sphingomonadaceae > JAWKXU01. Next base: position 110,601 of record CAYXTO010000001.1, read on the forward strand.
GATGGTCAGCACGCGCTCGCCCGGATCGATCATCTTGGAGAGGGCGTTGAGCATGGTGGTCTTACCGGAGCCCGTACCGCCGGAGATCACTATGTTCATGCGGCAGGCGCCCGCGATCTTCAGCGCGGTCGCCATCTTGTCGTTCATCGAGTTGAAGTCGCGAAGCATGTCGATGGTGATCGGCTTCTCGGAAAACTTACGGATCGATATCGCCGTGCCCCGCAGAGAGAGGGGCGGCACGATCACGTTGACGCGGCTGCCGTCCTTCAGACGGGCGTCGGCGAGCGGCGTTGTCTGGTCGACGCGGCGGCCGACCTGGTTCACGATGCGCTGGGCGATCTGGAACAGATGCGCTTCGTCGCGAAACTTCGTGGGCGCAAGCTGGAGCTTGCCCTTCTTTTCGATATAGGTCTGGTTCGGGCCGTTTACCATGATATCGGAGACATCGGGGTCGCCCAGCAATTCCTCCAGCGGGCCGAAGCCCAGCAATTCGTCAACCAGCACCTTCTCCAGCGCGAACTGCTCGCGCCGATTCAGCGTGATCTTCAGCTCCGCCAGAACTTCCATGATGATGGGGCGGAATTCCTCGGTCAGCTCTTCCTTGCTGAGCGTGGCGGCTGCTTCGGGGTCCACACGCTCCAGCAGGCGCGGCAGAACCTGTTCCTTGATCTTGTGGACGCTGGCTTCGAAGCCTTCCAGCTTGTGCTCGTTGTCCACCACATTGTTCGCGCGGTCGGACAGGCGGCTCATCGCATCGCCCTTGCCGGCCGGGCCGGCGGTGCTCGCCTGGGAAGGCTCGGAAAGCTCTCCGGGGATGGCGGGGAACTGGCCTCCGCCGGGAAGAGGGCCGAGCGCGGGCTTCTCGTTCTGCGTTCCGCCGCCCTTCATCGGCCGTGCCACGCCAAAGGTCGGGCGGGCGCCAGCGCCCATTCCGCCAATGCCGTTCTTACGTCCAAATGCACTCATCTGCTATTTCCCCGCGGGTCACGTCCTAGCTTCGTTCAGTTGTCAAACCATCGAATATGGCAGAAGACGCCTGATTGAACGTGGTGAATAAATGACGAACGTTGATATTGTCCTAAGGCCGGGTTGGTTACGCCTGAACTGAGCATCGCGCGGCACGTTCGGCGCATAACCGTACTCGATCGTGGGCGGCAATGCCCCGATTGTCACTTATGTAGATGCAGCAAGGTTCGCGTTTCCGGATGTGATGGAATAATCCGGACAGATGCAAAATGTCGGCGAGCAGCATCGACGACGCACTGCAGGTTATAGCTCGCTGTGTTCCATTGGTCGATCGACGGGAAATAGCCGGGATTGCCCGCCACCAGCGGATCATCGAGGCTGACAAATTCCACCACGGCGCTTTTGTGGCAGGTTCGTGCCAGCATGCCGAGGATCGCATCGAGAGAGCGGTTCTCGCCCAGTGCCAGATGATGGATGAGGCCCAGCATCAGCGTCATGTCGGCTCTCAACCTGCTTAAGGGTGCGCTGAAATAAACAGCGCCGCCGTCGTCATCCAAAGTCTGCTCGATCTCGCCGAATGAGATACGCAGTGGTAGAATGTCGAGCCCTTGATCCTTCGCGTGGCGGTAAAGGGCATTGAGGGATGACTCGTCGATGTCGAGGCTGAAGACCTTTGCTCCGCGGGAAGCGGCGAGGCGCGAAAACCACCCGGTGTTGGCGCCGATGTCCAGCACCGATCTGGGGCGGTCCTGGTCGAGAGCCTGGGCTACGCCAAGTTGCTTCGCCCGCCATTGGGTGGTGTCCACAAGCGGAAAGTTTTCGCCCTTGCCATCGTAATAAGTCGCATAGTCGGTGTCGTCGGCGACCGGCAGTTTTGACGCAAGTGTGGCGAGCCGATCCCACGCGGCCGGAAAGGACATGGTTATCGCCTTGCGGCATGCCCGGATGAAAAGCCACGCTCGAATGAGCTTCGCTTTGGGCAGAGTACGATAGAGCTGCCGGGCGGAAGGCTTGTGGCCGGGCATGTTGCAAGCCTGGTGACGCAGCACCTGCCGCGCGAAGTCGGGCTTGCCCAGCGCATGGGCGAGGAGCGGCAGCAGAAAATAGCATTCGAACATTTCGGAAAGCACGGTTCGGCGCAGATCCGGCACCGCGCTCGGTGCGTCGCGGAGCCAGGTTTCGTCACTCAGCCGATCGGTCTCCACGATCGAAAGAAAGTCGACGAAGCGCGGCACCGGCCCGTCGAAGACGATGTTGTTCGGCAGCGCGTCCTTGAGCGTGAGGCCATGCGGGGCAAGAGCCCCGAACAATCCGAGGTGAAACAGCGCCGCATCCTTGAGCATCGCGCCGGGCCATTCATGCGGAAAGCTGGTCGTATAGCGCTTATGCTCGAATTCAAAGCCGGCGACATCGGCAAGCCAGGTTTCGGCGAAGCCATGGCCTTCCAGCCCGTGCCGCGCGAACAGGTCATATATGTGCCGGGCCATCGGCCGATAGTCCTCGTTCACCGAGCGCAACACGCGACCATTGGACAGGCGCGTTTGCCCGTTATTGTCGAAACCAGTGAACACCGCTTCGCACTCCATGCTGGATTCCCCGATCCGCGTGCAACTGGCAGGTATTAAGCCGCAGCATAGTTAAGGGCGATTTAACTCAAGCATGCGACTGAGGCCCACATGACCCGCAAGCGCAAACTGATCGGCGGATCGGCATGGAGCATCGGCGGACTGGCGCTCAACCAGGCCATGGGACTTTTCGTCCTCGCTTTCCTTGCCCGCCACCTTGATGCCCGCGACTTCGGTGTGGTGGCGGTCGTGGTCCTGGTTCTCGATCTGACCCGTGACCTCATGCTGGCCGGTCTGCCCGATTATCTCGTGCGCAATGCGAAATGGGACAACCGCCTTGCTTCCAGTGCCTTCTGGTTCCAGCTTTCGCTGGGTGCGGTGCTCGGCGCCCTGAGCGTCCTTATCGGCTTGCTGCTCCGGTCAATCGGCTTTGTCGACATCGGGGCTATCATTATCGCCTTGGCGCCGGTCTATCTCATAGAAGCGCTATCCTCCATGGCGCAGGCCAGCTTGCGGCACAGGGTCAGGTTTGCACCCATAGCCGTTGCGGGCGGTGCGGGAGCCTTCGTTGGCGCGGCAGTGTCGGTGGGAGTCGTGCTCGCTGAGGGAGGATTCTGGGCGCTGGTGGTAGGACGGCTGGCAACTTCCCTGGCAACCTCGCTCATCATGCTGGTGGTCTCGGGCTGGCGCCCTGCCATGGTGCCCTCGTTCGACGGGCTCAGGCAGGCATTCGGATTTTCGCTGAATCTGGCTGGTGGGCGCCTGCTGGGCGTGCTCAATGTCAAAGCCAGCGATCTCATCGTCGGATTCGTCGGCGGTCCGGCGCTACTCGGTGCCTATCAGCTGGCCTCGCGTCCGCTCAATCTGGTGCTCCAGGCGGTACTCGGACAGATCCAGACGGTGGCACTATCGGTCTTCTCTCCGCTGGAGGGGCGTGATGCGGTCAAGCTATCCGCTTTGGACGTACTGACCCTGACCGCGTTTATCGTATTCCCGGTCGCGACGGGTCTTTCCGCCATTGCCCCGGAATTCGTGCGGCTGGTGTTCGGGGGCAACTGGACCTATCTCGCTCTGCCGATGGCCATCCTGATGCTTGCCTGCATTCCAGCGACGGTGAACTACCTGCTCAGCCCAGTTCTGGTTAAGCTGGATCGACCCGGCGAGTTGCTCCGTTTCGCCGCGACGCTGACGGTGATCGGGGTGACGCTAACGGCCTTCGCTTCGGGCTGGGGTCTGGTAGCCGTGGCTTGGGCATTTCTGGGCCGCACGCTGCTTGGCATGCTTATCGCCTTTGCGATGTTTGCGCGGCACGTTGGCCTGCACTTCGCCGAGGGGGGCCGGGTTATCCTCCATCCCCTGGCGGGAGCGATTTCCGTCTGGCTTGTCGTGGCATTGGTGCGAAATTGGTTACCTCCGATGCCCATGACGTATAAGACCTTCTGTCTCGTTGCCAGCGGCGTGGTGGCCTATGCGATCGTGGTCGGGCCGATGCTGATACGCAATCGACAGGCGATCATGACCAATTTCGTAGCGCGGCCGGGCTGATGGGCTGTGATCCGAGAGATCGTCGCCTGTTGACGATCAGCCCTTACCTGACATTTCGCCCGGAAACCGGCGGAACCCAGCGCATCCATTACCTCAATCGTTACATCGCTGAGAGCGGATGGAATGTGACGCAGTTTTCCATTGGGCCGTTATGGCCCGAAGCCTCGCACGCTTGGACTGCGTTCAGACACAGCGAGAGCTATTGCGAAATTCGCTACTCCAATCCAGCCGTGCCGTTGGCGAACCGGATCCTCAAGCAGTTTGGCGGAGCCCAGATCGCCCCTTCTTTGCTACCCTCCTATATCCTGCGGTCGCCGACGCTCGATCGCCTCGTTCAGGAACATCCGATCGTCATGCTGGAGCATCCGCATGCATATGGCCTTGTCCGTCATCGTCTTCCGCCTGGCAGCCGCTTGGTGCTCGATGCCCACAATATCGAATCTGATCTTTATACAGCACTGGCCAATCCGATCGCCGGATGGGCCAATCGCACCCTGTTCGCCCTGGAACGCGAGCTCATGGAACGGGCCGATCTCGTCCTGTTCTGTTCCCGGGAAGACCACGAACGGGCGATCGGAAAATTCGGGTTGTCCGGGGAAAGGTTCCGCACAGCTCCAAACGGCGCGGACATCGCGAGTGTGCAGGTTCCGGACATGGCCGAGCGTCTTGCGGCAAAACGCTCGCTCGGGTTGGATAACCGGCCGACGGCACTGTTCGCTGGCTCATGTTGGCAACCCAACATCGAAGCGGCGCAGAAGATCGTCCTGCTAGCCCACCAGATGCCGGAGGTAACCTTTCTCGTCATTGGCCGGGTAGGCGAGGCATTACACGGCCTTCCCGAGAATGTGCAGGCGCCGGGCTTCGTTCCAGCCCTGCGGCGTTATGCGGCAGCAGCCGATCTCGCTCTCAATCCGATGTTCAGCGGTAGCGGCAGCAACATCAAGGTATTCGATTATCTGGCCCATGGCCTGCCTGTCGTAAGTACTCCCTTTGGCGCGCGCGGCCTTCAAGTAACCGGGGATGACGCCTTGGTCACGTGCCCGTTTGAAGATTTCCCTATGTCGATCCGACACTTGTTGGCTGATGGAATGGCCGCGCGCCGTCAGCAAGCAGCGCGTAAAATGGCCAAGCAATATGACTGGCGAACCATTGCTGGCGGCATTGTTGGCGAATTGGATGCTCTGGAATGATCAACCTGACCTTGGACTGTCCGCTCACCTTGCCATCGTTCCCTGGCAGCGCATTCGGCGGGAAACCTCACGATGGCTGACTTCGGCGAATCCATAGCCGGCATTACGTTCGTGCTGCCATACTACAACGAAGCGGGCTTCGTGGGGCGAACTATCGCCAGTCTGGAGTCGCAGATCGACCGTCGCTTCGGGCTTGTCCTGGTAGACAATGGCTCGACTGATCGCGGCCCGATAGAAGCGAAGGCAGCCGCAGACCGTCTGACCGGCACCGAAATTCGCTTCCTGATAGAGAAGACTCCCGGCAAAATCTTCGCATTGCGAACCGGCTGTAGGGATATCAACACCCTGCTTGTCGGCACGCTCGATGCCGATACGATCTACCCGCCGGACTATGTCTCGCACATTCTGGCGTTGTTTGACGGGAATCCGGATGCATCTTGCGTGATGGCATTCGGTCTTTCCGAACGAGGACCAAGGCTACGCCGGTTTCTCCAACTCGCAAAGTTTCGCTTGTTCGCATTCCTCCTGTCCGGGAAATGCCACACAGGCGGGTTCGGCCAAGCTTTCCGGCGGGAGCTCCTGCAGGATGCCGGCGGGTTCGATGTGGCATTGTGGCCCTATGTTCTTGAAGACCATGAGATAGTGCATCGCCTCGGCAAGCTGGGGCGAATCGCCTATGCGGGTAATCATGTCTGCTTTCCATCGGACCGCCGCGCCGATCGCTCGAACTGTAGTTGGAACCTGTTCGAGCGCGTACTTTACAAGCTTCTGCCAGCGTCCATGATGGACTGGTTCTTTTATCGCTTTCTTGCGGGGCGCTTCGAAAACAGGCGATTGAGCAATCTGCGCCTGCGGGAAAAAGGATGGATCAGTCAGACCAAATGACGGTGTAGGCTGCCATGGTTTCCGCCGCGACGCGCTCCCAGCAATAATAATCCCGCGCGATCTTCATCGATTTTTCCAGAAAGCGTTGACGCTGTTCTGGCGATAAGGCTCCCACTTGCCGGATCGTATCGCGCCAGGCCTCCGCATCACCGGACGGCACCAGATATCCCGTTTCGCCATCTCGGACAGCATCGGTCAGTCCTCCGCAATCGGCAGCGATTACCAAGCCTCCTGCCGCGGCGGCCTCCACGGCGACCAAGCCGAAGCCCTCGTATTCCCCTGATGCCGGCTCGATATTAGGCACGATCACGCACATGGACGAACGATACGCATCGATCAGTGCCTGTCCGGAAAGACTGCCCAGAAATTCCACCCTGCTGTGGTCCAGCGCAGCGCGTTCGCTTTCGTCCCAGATCGTTCCGGCGACTTTCAGTCGGGTCTCGGGCGGGAGCAATGGCAGGACATTGCGAATGAACCAGCCGCAGCCTTTGCGTTCGACCAGCCGGCCCACGAACAGGATTTCTCCATTGTGATTGCCATTCGCCGGTGCTCCTTCCATGTCAGTTGCGAGCGGGACGACAGTGGCCCGGTTCCATCCGGTCTCCCGAAGCACCTCCGCAGTCGCCTGCGAATTGGCGATCACCGTGGCGCGGGCCAGCAGGCGCGAACCAAGCTTCAGATAGGCTCCATATAGGGTACCCCGCAGCGTTGGCCGCCGATGGTAGGAAACATCCGTGCCGTGTGCAGAGAGGACCACCCTTGGTGTGGGACAGACAAACCATGCCAGCAATGCCAGCGGCCAGATCGCCATGTCGGCGACATGCACGACTGCAATGCTGCGCTGGCGTGTGAGCAAACGGCCCAGAACCTGAAAAGGAAAGGACAGTAGAGAAAGAATGTGGGGAGGCATGCCATCGGCCCGTCCCGGCAAGGCAACCACATCCACGCAAGTCTGCTTCGCCAATTCCTGGCTCAGTCGCATCGCATAGGTTTCCATGCCGCCTACCGCGGGCGCCCATTTGCGCGAGATGAAGAAAATCGCTCCTTGCGCGCTAGGTTTTGGCTGTGCGGGCTCAAAAGCCATTGAAGATCGGCTTGACGGGGGGGGGGTGATCGGGCGCTTTCAAATGATCGCCCCAGCGTAGCGTCAGTTCGCCTGGATTGTTCAGGCCGATGTAATGCTTGCCGGCTTTGAGTATGACGCTCGATCCGCACTGTCGATGCTGGCCATCAAGTATGAATTGACCCTTGCACTCCAGAGTATAACGGCCTTCGATGATGAGAGAAAAGGCGGCTTGCTTCGTTGCATCTGGCCGTACCACCATTCCGGGCAGGAAAATTGGCCCCCAATAATGGATGTAATTGGCCCGTAGCGCTGCTACGTCATCGGGATGCAGCGTGACATTGCGGGGATCGATTGAAGCATCTAGCGCCTGGGTCAGGATTGAATGGTTTGCGATAACCATCTTTGGTTGGACTTTGGTAATCAGCGGAGCAATCGCTGGTCGCCCGCTAGCAAGAATACCTTCAATCCCCCAGCTTGACATGAAGAAACCTGTTTTGGAGAAGGTAGGGATCATTCCACAGCGATCAATATATGGTACTGGTTTTGGAAATATAGAGTGTACAACTGAAGAAATCTTTCTTTGGGTCGATTGATCCTGAGATTGGATAGAATAGAAATGAATCAAAGGAATACAGCCGATCGAGACTATCGATGTCAGTCGATATAGGGGGCGATCCACCATAGCCGACAACGCACCCGCCCCAAGCGCGGGTGCAAACAGAATGAAGGGATAGAAATAGGGATAAGCGTTCCGATAGAATAAAAGGCTAGCCAGCGGAGCCATTAGTAGCAAAATGATTGAGCCCTGAAGTAAGCGGCGGCCGATAAGCTTTCTGGCGGCGGCCAGGAATCCCCCGAATATTGCAATCGCTGCGAGCGGTGAAGCGCCGATCCAGTATAGAAAGTACTTTAGGCCAGGAAAAAATTTCTGTGATGCGACGGTCTTTTCGAATGCACCCTTGACGGGTTCAGCATATTGTCCGCTCGACAGGCTTGAAATGGTTACAAGCTCTGTATGTAATAACCATCCCGCAGCATAGAATGCGCATCCGGACATTCCCCCCAAAGCAAAAAAGAGTAGTACACGCTTTATAGGTTCGTTGCTCAGGCGAAGCAGGAGCGCTGCGCCGAAAGCAGGCAAATAGAGTATACTCTTGATCGTAATCAGCAAAGCTATGGCTGTTGCAAGGCCAGCGATAATCGAAGTGAACCAGCGTAATGGAAGGCGAACAAGCGCGCATAGCGCTGCCATGATGAACATCGCCGCCAAGGGATCGGTCCGGAAGCTCGCACCGTGACGTAACACAAATCCAGCACCGCAAAAGGCCAGAACGGCATATGCGGCATCGCGTTTGGAGAGAAAACTGCGCCCGGTCAGATACAGGAATACTAGCGTGACCAGTTCGCACACCAGCATCGCGATACGACCGGCAACGATTTGATCCGCTTCACTTATTGGCAGCATGGCTACCCATGCCAATAGATGAACATGGAAGGTTTGAAACGGTGCTAACGGTCTTTCTTGAAGGAACGTATGGATATGACTGAGAAAGAAATATTCATCCCAGTGTATGTTTAAACGATATGCGAGCCAAAACTGCATAGCAATGAGCAGAGCAATAAATCCTGAGATTAGCCTGATTTCGCCTATCGGAGAAATTTCGTCGGCTAATGATGCCAAGAAATGCCTGTATCGTAACACTGAGTTCGAGCCGGCTATCATGAGTATTACGCGCGGAAACGTTTCTCAGGGAGATCTTCTGACCCTTGGCATTGCTGGCTATCAGTGTGTTGACGCTCGATTTGCTCTTCCAGGCGATGGAGCTTCTCGAGCGTTGCTTCGAGAAGCTTGCGATTGGCCCCGATCAGGTCGGCCAATACACCCATAAGCCCGGTAAGCGTTCCCAGCACGAGAAGCGAACCGCCGATCACCAGCGATTGCACATGCCCGCTCGCCTCGCCGTTCAGCCAGAACAGCAGGAAGCGAACGATAGGGATCATCCCAATGAGAGCGATCAATGCCCCCGCGCCGACAAAAGCGCGCAATGGATTGTAAGTCGTATAGGCTCTGGCGATGGTGATGCCGGTGTTCAGGATGAATTGCGGGATCGAACGGAACAGGCGGGAAGGGCGGTCTGTCCGATTGGTGCGAACCGGCACGCTGATAACTGCCAGGCGCTTGCGCCCGGCCTGGATCAGCATATCCGTTGTGTAGCTGAATTCGGTGGTGATGGTGAGGCGCTGCGCGGCTTCGCGGCTGATCGCGCGAAACCCGCTTACGGCGTCGGTAATGTCGGTGCGGGACAACTTGCGGACAACCGAGCTGCCAAGACGCTGCAGGCGCCGTTTCACCGGTCCGAAATGTGCATTTCCGCTTACGCCGCGGTCACCGATGACAATATCGGCCTGCCCGGCGATTATGGGCGCCACTATCGTGGCAATATCTTCGCCCGCATATTGGCCGTCGGCGTCGGTATTGACGACTATGTCGGCCCCAGCGCGCAGGGCGGCGTCGAGCCCACTCTGGAAGGCCCTCGCCAACCCCCGATTACAGCGATGGCGCACGATGTGATGCACTCCGAATAGTCGCGCCTTTTCGGCCGTGCCGTCGCTGCTGCCATCATCGATCACGAGCAGCTCGACGGTGTCCACACCCGGAATCCGGCGAGGCAGCGCCGCAATTGTTGCGGGGAGACTATCCGCTTCATTGAAGCAGGGAATCTGGATGATCAGCTTCGTCATTTGCCCCCTGGTGCTCGTCTTACTTCGTTCGTTAAGGGCCATCATTTAATGTTTGGTAAACCATAAGAGATTGACGAAACGGGTCAAAGACTTCGGGAAAGAGATGAAATCGTCGCAAATTCGGGTATTGGCCTGATCGCGGGTTGCGCGAGAAGGGATCAAGGCTTGCAACATCTGGAAAGAGAGGGGGTGCTGATCGCCGTCACGGGCTTCAGCATGTTCTCGGTCGGAGACGCCATCATCAAGACGATCGGCGGCGCGTGGCCGGGGATTGCAGTCGCCGCACTGCGCTTTGTGATAGCGGCGACGGTGCTGGGCACCATTCTTGCCCTTCGGGAAGGCCGGGCCGCTTTCGTCATGCCCCGGCCAGGCATTCAGCTGATGCGCGGCTTCGGCATGACGGTGGGCACGGCGGCCTTCTTCACCGCGCTGTTCATCATGCCCATCGTGGAAGCCACCGCCATCTTCTTCGTGAGCCCGATGCTGACCGCGCTGCTCGCCACGCTGGTGCTGGGAGAGCCGGCGCGAAGATCGGTGTGGCTCGCCACATTGCTCGCCTTTGGCGGGATGCTGGTGCTGATCAGGCCGAATTTCGTGCATTTCGGCTGGGCGGTGCTGCTGCCGCTGGCTGCGGCGATGGGCATGAGCATGCTGGTGCTTGGCAATCGCATCGCCGCCGGATTGGCGAGCGGGCTCGCCATGCAGTTCTACACCGCGGTCATCGCGGCCGCGATGCTCGGTATCGGCACCGGAATCGCCGCCGCGACGGGGCTGGCAGGAATCGAGATCGGCTGGCCCAGCTGGGGCGTGGTCTTGCGCTGCGTATTGGTGGCGTTCACTGCAAGTTGCGGACACTGGCTGGTCTACACCGCGACCACGCGCGCCGGCGCGGCGGTGATCGCCCCCATGGCCTATGTGCAGCTGCTTGTCGCATTGGCGGCCGGGTGGCTGGTGTTCGATGACTGGCCCGACACGCTGAGCATGGTCGGCGCGGCGATGATCGTGGGCGCTGGACTGTACTTGTGGCGTTCGGGCCGGGCCCGGGCCGTCGCGGAGTGCGATGTTCCCTGATCCGCAGGGGTCGGGCGGCGATTGCTGGCTCTGCGGCCGTCCATTGGGGCGCCGTGTCGAATGGCACCATCCCGTTCCCAGGAGCCGGGGAGGGCGCGAGGTGGTACCGCTTCACCCGATCTGCCATCGCACGATACATGCGACATTCGGCAATGCGGAGCTGGCGCGCATCGGGAGCGCTGCGGAATTGATGAGGGAGCATGTGGAGATCGCCAAATTCCTGCAATGGATTAAGGGGAAACCACCGGATTTTCATGCACCGACGCGCAGCAGGCGGTGAACGAGGAGGCAGTGAATGCTCGATACCAGGCTGACAGCGCGCTTTGGGCTGACAAGCCCCATGATGCTCGCTCCCATGGCCTTGTCGGCCGGCGGGGAACTGGCGGCGGCCTGTGCCCAGGCGGGCGCGTTCGGGATGGTCGGCGGTGGTTATGGCGATCTCGAATGGACCAGCCGCGAATGGAATATTGCCACACAGCGGCTCAATGGTTCGGTTTCGGCGGAACGGATCGGATGCGGTTTCATCACATGGAGGCTCGACCTGGATGCATCCGCGCTGGACTGGGTGTTGGATCAGCCCCTGCGGCCTCGCGCGATCTTCCTCTCCTTCGGCGACCCGCGCCCCTATGCGGGGCGAATTGCCGAGGCGGGAGTTATGCTCGTATGCCAGATCCAGCGGATGGCCCAATTGCCGCAATGCGTGGAAGCGGGCGCAGCGATCATCGTGGCGCAAGGAGCGGAGGCTGGCGGCCATGGCGCTGCCGGCCATGATGCGCGCAGCAGCTTCACGCTGGTTCCGGAGGTGGCTGACTGGCTGAGCCGCCATGCGCCAGACACGCTGTTGCTCGGCGCGGGCGGCGTGGCGGATGGCCGTGGCCTGGCCGCGATGCTGATGCTGGGCGCGGACGGCGCGGTCGTCGGGACGCGCTTGTGGGCTGCCAGGGAAAGCCTCGCGATGAAAGGTGCGCTGGACGCCGCGATCGAGGCCAATGGCGATGCAACCGCACGCAGCGGAATCTTCGATGTGCTGCGCCGCAAGAACTGGCCGGAAGAATATGATTTCCGGGCACTGCGCAATGCGATGCATCGGGAATGGGAAGGGCGGTTGGAAGAACTGAGAAACGATCCTGCGGCTGCACGCGCGCAATTCGATGCGGCTCTCAAGGCGGGAGATTTCAGCGTAGCCCATGTCCCCGTCGGCGAGGGGGTCGGCTTGATCCAGGATGCCCCATCAGCCGCCGAACTGCTCGATCGGATCACGCGGGATGCAGCCCGCCTGCTGGGCGAAGCCTGAAAGCACGACGCCCCGCGATGGAACTGAGGCCGATCGCGGGGCGCTGCTGGTCTGTTGACCGGGATGAGAAAGCGGGTGGTTAGCCCTCGACGTGCTCGGCCAGCACGGTGAGGCCATTGGCCCCGACTTCCGCGAAGCCGCCGCGCACCTGGATTTCCTCGGGCTGACTGCCTTCGGTCTTGTAGATCTGGACGGCGCCATCGCGGATCGTGGACATGAAAGGCGCATGGCCTTCCAGCACGCCGAATTCGCCTTCCGTGCCCGGGACGACCACCATGTGGACGTCCTCGGAACGGACCAGCTTGGCCGGCGTGACGAGTTCGAAGTGCAGAGCCATTATCAGGCGTCCTCAGCCAGCTTCTTGGCCTTCTCGACCGCTTCGTCGATGCCGCCGACCATGTAGAAGGCCGCTTCCGGCAGATGGTCATATTCGCCGTCGACGACAGCCTTGAAGGACTTCACCGTGTCTTCGATCTGCACGAACTTGCCGGGGATGCCGGTGAAGACTTCGGCGACGTGGAACGGCTGCGACAGGAACTTTTGGATCTTGCGGGCGCGGGCGACGGTGAGCTTATCTTCTTCGGACAGCTCATCCATGCCCAGGATCGCGATGATGTCCTGCAGAGACTTGTACTTCTGCAGGGTTTCCTGAACGCGACGGGCGGTTTCGTAGTGCTCCTGGCCCACGACGCGCGGTTCGAGCACGCGGCTGGTGGAGTCGAGCGGGTCAACCGCCGGATAGATGCCCAGTTCCGAGATCGCGCGGTTCAGCGTGGTCGTGGCGTCGAGGTGGGCAAAGGAGGTTGCCGGGGCAGGGTCGGTGAGGTCGTCGGCAGGCACGTAGATTGCCTGCACCGAGGTGATCGAGCCCTTGGTGGTGGAGGTGATGCGTTCCTGCAGCGCGCCCATGTCGGTCGACAGGGTCGGCTGATAGCCCACTGCCGAAGGAATACGGCCGAGCAGGGCGGACACTTCCGAGCCCGCTTGGGTGAAGCGGAAGATATTGTCCACGAAGAACAGCACGTCCTGGCCCTCCTGGTCGCGGAAGTATTCGGCCATGGTCAGGCCGGAGAGCGCGACGCGGGCGCGGGCGCCCGGCGGTTCGTTCATCTGGCCGAACACCAGCGCCACCTTGGAGCCTTCCGACGTGGCGTTGCCATCGGCGTCCTTGGCGATAACGCCGGCGTCGAGGAATTCGTGGTAGAGGTCGTTGCCTTCGCGGGTACGCTCACCCACGCCGGCGAACACGGACACGCCGCCGTGGCCCTTGGCGATGTTGTTGATCAGTTCCTGGATCAGCACGGTCTTGCCCACGCCGGCGCCGCCGAACAGGCCGATCTTGCCGCCCTTGGCGTAGGGGGCGAGCAGGTCGATCACCTTGATGCCGGTGACGAGAATGGCGGCTTCGGTCGACTGGTCCACGAACAGCGGAGCTTCCGCATGGATCGGCGCCTTCTGGTCCGCATTGACCGGGCCGCGCTCGTCGATCGGCTCGCCAACCACGTTGAGAATGCGGCCGAGGGTCTTCGGACCGACCGGCACGGAGATCTGGGCGCCGGTGCTGATCACCTGCTGACCACGGGTCAGGCCCTCGGTCGCATCCATGGCGATGGTGCGCACGGTGTTCTCGCCGAGGTGCTGGGCGACCTCGAGCACGAGGCGCTGGCCGTTGTTGTCGGTTTCGAGCGCGGTGAGGATCGCCGGCAGCTCGCCTTCGAAGGTCACGTCGACGACGGCGCCGATGACCTGGCTGATCGTGCCATTGGTGGTCTTGTTGAGAACGGGAGCGGTGGCCATTTTCGTTTCCTTGCCTTGAATCTCTTACAGCGCTTCGGCGCCAACTTCGATTGTTGCTACAGCGCTTCCGCGCCAGCAATGATTTCGATGAGCTCGGTGGTGATCGCGGCCTGGCGGCTGCGGTTGTACTGGATGGTCAGCTTGTTGATCAGGTCGCCCGCATTGCGGGTGGCATTGTCCATCGCGGTCATCGACGCGCCTTGCTCGGATGCGGAATTTTCGAGCAGTGCCCCGAAGATCTGCGTCTTCAGGTAGCGCGGCAGCAATTCGGCCAGGATGGCTTCTTCGTCCGGTTCGTATTCCACGACCGCGCCGGAATTGTCTTCGGCGGTAGCCTCGGGGGCGGGGACCGGGATGATCTGCTGCGTGGTCGGAATCTGGGCCAGGGCCGACTGGAAGCGCGAGAAGAACAGGTGCGCGACATCGAACTTGCCCGCTTCGTACATCTCGACCAGTTCGTCGGCGATCCGTTCCGCTTCGCCGTAACCCGGTTCGCGCACATCGGTGGTGTCGAACATCCGGGAGACGTTGTCCGGCCATGCGCGGCGGATCGGGGCGCGGCCCTTGCGGCCGATCAGGTAGAAATCCACCTGCTTGCCCTGGGCTTTCAGCTCGCTCGCCTTGGCAAGAGCCGCACGAACGATGTTGGAGTTGAACGCACCGGCGAGGCCCTTGTCCGAATTGGCCACGACCAGCAGGTGGCGCTGATCCGCGCCGGTGCCGGCCAGCAGCCTGGGTGCGTTGTCACTGCCGCCGACCTTGCTGGCCAGGCTGGCCATGACCGCCGCCAGCCGCTGGGCGAAGGGACGCGCGGCCTCGGCCGCGGCCTGCGCCTTGCGCAGCTTCGCGGCAGCGACCATCTGCTTGGCCTTGGTGATCTTCTGGGTCGACTTGACCGAGTTGATCCGGCCCTTGAGTTCCTTAAGCGAGGCCATGACGGCTCCCTACTGGCTGATGTCTCAGGCGAACTGCTTGGCGAAGGTGTCGAGCGCGGCGACCGTCTTGGCCTTGGCGTCGTCGCCGAAATCCTTGCTGTCGCGAATCAGCGCGAGAACATCGGCATGTTCGCTACGCATGAAGCTCAGCAGGGCGGCTTCATATTCGGTCACCCGGTCCGCCGGGATCGCGTCGAGATAGCCATTGGTGCCGGCGAAGATCGAGACGGTCTGCTCTTCGAACGGAAGCGGCGAGAACTGCGGCTGCTTGAGCAGCTCGGTCAGGCGCGCGCCGCGGTTGAGCAGCTTCTGGGTGGAAGCGTCGAGATCCGAACCGAACTGGGCGAAGGCGGCCATTTCGCGATACTGGGCAAGCTCCAGCTTGATCGAGCCGGACACCTTCTTCATCGCCTTGGTCTGGGCGGACGAACCCACGCGGGACACCGACAGGCCGACGTTGATGGCTGGGCGCACGCCCTGGTAGAACAGGCCGGTTTCAAGGAAAATCTGGCCGTCGGTGATCGAGATCACGTTGGTGGGGATGTAGGCCGACACGTCGCCCGCCTGGGTTTCGATGATCGGCAGGGCAGTGAGCGAACCGGCGCCGTTTTCGTCGTTCATCTTCGCGGCGCGCTCGAGCAGGCGGCTGTGGAGATAGAACACGTCGCCCGGATAGGCTTCGCGGCCTGGCGGACGACGGAGCAACAGGGACATCTGGCGATAGGCGACGGCCTGCTTGGAAAGGTCGTCATACACGATCACGGCGTGCATGCCGTTGTCGCGGAAGAATTCGCCCATCGCGCAGCCGGTGTAGGGTGCGAGGAACTGCAGCGGAGCGGGCTCCGAAGCGGTGGCGGCGACGACGATGGAATATTCCATGGCGCCGTTTTCTTCGAGCTGACGGACGATCTGCGCCACGGTGGAGCGCTTCTGGCCCACGGCGACGTAGATGCAGTAGAGCTTCTTGCCTTCGTCGTCGCCCTGATTGACGCCCTTCTGGTTGATGAAGGTGTCGATGGCGACGGCGGTCTTGCCGGTCTGGCGGTCGCCGATGATCAGTTCGCGCTGGCCACGGCCGACGGGGACGAGGGCGTCGAGCGCCTTGAGGCCGGTCTGCACCGGTTCATGCACCGACTTGCGCGGGATGATGCCGGGTGCCTTCACTTCCACGCGGCTGCGCTTGTCGGCGACGATCGGGCCCTTGCCGTCGATCGGGTTGCCCAGCGCGTCGACCACGCGGCCCAGCAGGCCCTTGCCGACCGGCACGTCCACGATGGTGCCGGTGCGCTTCACGCTGTCGCCTTCCTTGATCTCGGCGTCGGAGCCGAAGATCACGACGCCGACATTGTCGGCTTCGAGGTTGAGGGCCATGCCCTGCACGCCATTGGCGAATTCGACCATTTCGCCGGCCTGGACCTTGTCGAGACCGTGGATGCGGGCGATGCCGTCACCGACCGAGAGGACGGAGCCGACTTCGCTGACCTGGGCTTCGGTGCCGAAGTTGGCGATCTGGTCCTTGATGACCTTGGAGATTTCTGCGGCGCGGATTTCCATGGTTTAGCCTTTCATCGAAGCCTTTGTGCGGGCTTTCAGCCCTTCATCGCTTGGGCGAGGGAATTGAGACGGGTGCGGATCGAGCCATCGATGCGGCGGCTGCCGATGGTGACCACAAGGCCACCGAGCAGGCCGGGATCGACGCTCGTCTTGATCTTCACGTTGCGGCCTTCGCGGGCCTTGAGCTTTTCCTGCAGCAGGGAGACCTGCTCGTTGCTCAGCGGGTGGGCGCTGGCGACTTCGGCAGTCACTTCACCGCGCTGGGCCGCGGCGATCGCGGCGAAGGCGCGGATCACGGCAGGCAATTCCGCCAGGCGGCGGTTCTGGGCCAGCACGCCAAGGAAGTTCCTGGACAGATCGAAAAGCTTGAGCAGATCGCCAAGCGCGGCCATTGCCTTGCCCAGATCGCCACGGCTTATTTCCGGGTTCCTGATCAGGGCCGAAAGGTCAGCCGATTCGGCCAGGGCGGCGCCCAGATTCTCGAGGTCGGTCTCCACTGCGCTCACGCAGCCTTTCTCCGACGCAAGATCGAACAGGGCCGATGCATAGCGCCCGGCCAGACTGGCCTGAATACCGGCGGAAATCTCCACGCGTCTTGGTCCTCCTCAAGGGGTCCGCTTGGGTCCGAAATACGGAAAATCTCGCCCTGCCGAAATGGACGCCATCAAAGTGCCCCGGCAAGGTTGGCGCGCGCCTAGCACCGAGAATCCGAGGATGCAACCCGACTCGCGCCAACTATTCGCGAGAGCCGCCAGTTGGCGTGCCGGGCTCGCATTTGAACACCAAGCGTTCATTGGGTTGCGGCGGGAGCAGGGCAAGGATCGCCCCCTGCCGTTCACCCAGGGTCCGGGCCGCCTGATCGCCCGCCCCGCATTCCGGCGCGGAGAAGGCCGCCCGTTCGTTCCGCGCCGCATTCATTGCGGCCTCGCCCAGCAGATAGCGCTCGACCCGATATTCCCGCCGTTCCGGATCGTAGCGATTCACCGAGACGACTTCCTCGTCGTTCGGGGCGAACACCCGGCTCCATTGCCCGTTCGCGAAGCCGTACTGGGTGCGCTGATTGACGCAGCCGTCCGCGCGCCAGGTCACCGGGATGTCGTCGGTCTTGGCGCTGGTCACCCGGCTTCTGCCGAGATCAATCGCGCAGATCATGCTGATCTCGCCTTCGGCTTGCGGTGTTGGCGTGGCGGTGGCCTGGGGGCGATCTTCCCCAAGCGAAGCGATGGCTCGCTCCTCTATCCTGTCCATCCCGGGGCGGGTGAACCAGGCGACCAGCATGCCGATCAGGGCAAGCGCGGTCACTCCGCCGGCAATCGCCATGTGCCGCTGATTGCCTTTGGCCTTGGCTTGCCAGGTGAACATCCCGGCGGCGAGGGCCAGCGCGAGCAGCAGCGCTGCCGCGGCCATGCCGTTTTCGCGTTCCGCCAGCACATCCAGTTCCGCCGCGCGCAGGGCGCGTTCCCGCTTGCGCTCCATCTCGATGGCCTGGCGCCGGGCGGTTTCCATTGCCCGCTCCGTGTCGCGCATCGCCTCCGCCCGCTCCTGCGCATCCAGTTCTGCCATACTGCGGCAGGGCAGGCCGTTGATCTGGGCGGAAACATCGTTGGCTCTCAGGAAGGGTAGCAATTCGCGCGCGGACACCGCGAAGAAGAAATCGGCGCCGGTGCCTTCCGATTCGGTGCTGAAACTGTTGATACCGACAACGCGTCCGCAATTGTCGAGCAAGGGGCCGCCGCTGTTGCCCCGGGCGATCGGGGCCGTATGCAGGACGGTATCGAATTCGCGGCTGGGCCTTGTACCCGAAACGAAGCCGCTGCTTTTCACAGGGGGCTGGGGCTTCAGCACGTCGGCGATGGACAGCCCCTGCGCGCGGTCGACATTCATCGGATAGCCTACGGCGGAGACGATTGCGCCGTCTTCGGGCGGATTGGCGACGATGGCCAAGGGCGGTAGGCGAAGCGGCCGGGTCGCCTCGATCAGCGCCAGGTCATTGCGGGGCGAAAAGGAAACCACTTTCGCCGGAACCGCTTCGCCACCTTGCGGGGGCACGATGCCGATGGTCAGCCCCGGAATCTTGATCGTGTCTTCCACCACATGCGCGTTGGTGATGACCTTTCCGTTCTCGACGACGAAGCCGGTGCCATGCGAGATGGGAAACAGCTGGCCTCCGTCGGTGCCCAGAACAACCACCCGGACGACCCCTCGCGCCGCGGCGGCGATATCCGCCGGATCAGCCTGCGCCGGCCGCGGCAGGGCAAGGGCCGCGATGAACAACATGGCCAGCACAAGGGCACAGCGGAGGACTTTCCCGAGGAGGAGATCGTGACGGGCGGACATCGGGCTCCTTACTGGCGCGAGGCACAGCCCAAGGCAATGGAGTTCAGCATCGCTCCAGCCGCACCGGCGTGGCCTTGAAGCTGGGCGTGCGGGAGCGCGGATCGACGGCGGTGCCGACCAGCACGTTCGCTTCGGGATAATAGGCCATCACCGTGCCGCGCGATACGTCGAAGCCTTTCAGCGTCACTCCTTCCATCCGGCCGCTATCCGAAACCAGGGTGGCGCGCTCGCCCTCGGCAAAGCCTGCGGCGGCGATATCGGCGGGATGCATCATCACCGTCATGCGGTCGGCATTGTCGCGATAGGTATCGCGCCGCTCGTAGATGATGGAATTGAATTGTCCCTCCGAACGGACGGTCGTGAGCACCAGCCCCTGTTGCGGCGGCGCCGGCAGCGGGCGGGTGACGAAGCGGGCCTTGCCGTCCAGCATATTGAAATGCGGCGCATGCAGCAGGCGGTTCGATATGTGGAATTCGCGCTTGGCGACATCGATATCGGCCAGTTGCTCCATGCCCGGGACAACGCGGGCGATCGCCTCGCGAATATGACGGTGGCGGGAAAAGGCTGCGAAATCCAGCGCGCTGTCCGGCAGAAGCCGCTGGGCGAGATCGGCCAGGATCGCCACTTCCGGGCGCACATTGTCCAGCCGCTCGATCCCGCCATCGGACAGGCGGACATAATTGAACATGGATTCCTGCGTGGTCGGTTCCCATTCCTCGTCCCTGGCGGTGACCGGCAGGATGATGACTTCCCCTTCCTCCATTCCTTCCACATGCCCGCGATTGAGCGTGGTGGTGAGAAACAGGCGGAAGCCGATCCGGCCGAGCGCTTCGCGCGCAAAGGCGCGGTTGGGCGTCGCTTCCAGCAGATTGCCGCCCATGATGACGGCCGCCGCGATCCTACCTTCATGCGCCGCCTCGATTCCCGCCAGCGTATCCAGGCCCTTGCTGGTCGGGAGGGTAATGCCGAAGTTGTCCTCGATTGCCCGGAACACCTCTCCGGACAGGACGGGCTTGACCCCGATGGTGCCGATGCCCTGCACATTGGAATGCCCGCGCAGGGGCAGGAGGCCGGCGCCGGGCCGCCCGATGTGGCCGGTGAGCAGGGCCAGGCAGGCAATCGCTTCGACCGTGTCGCTGCCATTCACATGGTGGGTGATGCCCATGCCCCAGGCGAGGACGGCGTTCTGCGCGGAGGCGACCTTGCGGGCAATCTCGCGAATACGGGCTTCCGGCAGGCCGCACCCCCGTTCGATCGCATCCCAGCCTGTCGTGGCCGCATCCGCCCGGAACTCCGCGAAGCCGACGGTATGGCCCGCGATGAAGGCCGCGCTTTCAGCCCCGTCCTCGAGAATGGCCTTGGCCAGCCCCTTGAACAGCGCGGCATCCCCGCCGATCCTGGGCTGGAGATATTCGCTGGCGATCCAGTCCCCGCCCTTGAGCAGTGACGCGGGACTTTTCGGCAGGGCAAAACGCACCAACCCGGCTTCCTTGGCGGGATTGACGATGATCACCTCGCCGCCCCGGTCGCGGCAGGCCTTCAACTTGTGGATGAAGCGCGGGTGGTTGGACGAAGGATTGGCCCCGATCACCATGATCAGGTCGCAGCGGGTCAGGTCGTCCAGTTCGACCGTGGCCGTGCCGGTGCCGATGGTGGTGCCAAGGCCTACGCCCGAGGCCTGGTGGCAGTAGTATGAGCAATTGTTGACATTGTTGGTGCCCCAGGCCCGTGCCAGGAGCTGGAACAGGAAGCCCGCCTCGTTGGAGGAGCGGCCCGAGGAATAGAAGAACGACCGATCGGCCCCGGCTTCACGCAGTTTGTATGCGGCCCGCTCGAGCGCGAAATCCCAGTCCACCGGGGTATAATGGTCGGCCCTGGCCGCCTTGTAGAGCGGCGTCGCCAGGCGGCCGAGATGCTCCAGCTCATATCCGTCCAGCTCGGCAAAATCGGCCAGCGGGTGAGTGAGCACCTCGACGGGGATGGGCGGCTGGATATCGGTCGATTGCGCCTGCACCGACTTGTTGCAGACCGCCGGAAATTCCCCCAACTCGTTGGTCATGCCGCCGGCCTGGCCGCCCATGCCCAGCGCACAGGCCTTGCACGCGTTCTTCGATGTCAGGGCCTTGGCGCTGTTCTTCAGCCCCATTCTTCGCGCAGTCGCGAGGGCGTAGAGGATCTTCTTGGCCCCTCCGCCTACCGTTCTCGAGCTTTGGCTGACATGCTTCATATCCTCCTGATAGCGACTTGCGCGGCCAATTGGCAGGGGGCACGGCTTTGATCGCAAGAAACGGGACGCACCTCCCGGTGTGTTCGCCTATATGATGACTATGCGAATTGAAGATCCTCGACAGATCGCGGCAATGCAAGCCGCCTTTGCCCGGCGCGACCGCACAGCGGATGGCCGTTTCGTGGTGGCCGTGACGACAACGCGGATATATTGCCGTCCGAGCTGCCCGGCCCGCAGGCCCAAGTCCGAAAACTGCCTATTCTTCAGCGATGCGGAAGCGGCGCGGAATGCGGGATACCGTGCCTGCCGTCGCTGCTTGCCCGATGATGTGGCGAGGGACGAACGCGCCGTACTGGATGCGATCTCGGCAATCAAACGAAGCGATGCGCGTCTGCAGCTGTCGGATCTCGCCGACGTGACGGGCTATTCGCCGACGCATTTCCAGCGTGTTTTCAAGCGGCTGACCGGACTTTCTCCCGCCGCTTATGCACGGCAGCTGAGGGATGAGCGTACCCGTGAGGCGCTGTCCGAAGCGCGAACCGAAGGCGGAGGTGTGGCAGGGGCCATCTATGCGGCGGGATACGAGGCTCCCTCGCGATTTTATGCGGATGCAGAAAGGAAACTGGGCATGGAACCGTCTGTTTGGGCCAGGGGAGGCGAAGGCGCCACCATAAGATGGTCGGTCGTGCGAAGCTCGCTCGGGCCGATGCTGGTCGCGGCGACCGCCAAGGGTATCTGCCGGCTCTCCTTCGGCGAGGGGCGGGAGGAATTGCAGGCGCGTTTCCCCAATGCCAAGCTGGTCGAAGGCGGGGGCGATTTCGCGGCGCTGCTCCAGCGCGTGGTCGATGCGGTGGAGCATCCCGGCACCGGGCAGGACATTCCGCTCGATGTGCGGGGCACGGCCTTCCAGGAAGCGGTGTGGCAAGCCTTGCGGCGAATTCCTCCAGGCGAAACGCGATCCTATGCGGAAATCGCGGCCGCCATCGGGAAGCCGAAGGCCGTGCGCGCCGCCGGTAGCGCCAATGGCGCCAACAATGTTGCGGTGCTGATCCCTTGCCACAGGGTCGTGCGAACGGACGGCAGCCTTGGCGGCTATGCCTATGGCGAGACGATCAAGGCGGAGCTGCTGAAGCGCGAGCGCGGTTAATCAGCGCGGTTAATCGGTGTCCGCCTTCGCGGGCGTGATCCCGGATGATTGCCTGGCCTGCATCGCTTCAAGCTGGGCAAGCGCGGCGCGGCCGTATTCCCCGGCGTGCGGATCGTTGGCCAGGATCTTGACCAGCCTGATCGCGGTGTCGAATTCTCCCCGCCGCGCCAGATCGAAGGCGAGCATGAGCCTGACTTCGGTAGCCTCCCGGGCCAGGGTGAAAGCCTTCACGAGGCCGTCTTCCGCGGATTTGGACGGAGTTTCGCCCATGCGGGCAAAGCTTCGATACCAGGCGACCAACGGAACGGGATCTTCCGTGTCCGCACGGTTTGCCGCGATAATGTAGCTGCGAGCCTCGTCCCAATCCTGTTCCGACGAAGTATCCGCTCGTAGCAGGCGTTCCATCATGATGTCGGCTTTCAAGGCATTGGCGCGGCCGTGGGTCTTGTCGATCGCCAGCGCCTTGTCGACGGCTTCTTCCGCAGCCGCCAGATAGCTGTCCGATACTTCGCCGAGATCTCCGCCCCGGCTGCGCTGCCTGTTCGCCCCGGCATTGTCGGGTTCCGCATCCGGATCATTCGCATCCCCTGTGTCAGTGGCCTCGTGGTGCGCGGCATTGATCTGCGCTCGCGCCAGTTCGAACCAGATGTCCGCCCGTTCCGGATTCTGCTTCGCCAATTCCAGAAGCTCGTCGCGCACGGCAACGCAATCGCTCTGGCTCGCGATCTTCAACCGCAAGGGGACGAGTGCGGATTCGATTGGATCGAGCGGGCGCATTTCCACTGCCGGTTGAAGCGTCATCGGGTCATTCGATACGTGGTAAGACATTCTGCTGGTAAGGTATTGATCCAGCGCCTTGTCCAAAGTCTTGAGATCGCCGAAATTGCGCTCTGCCGCCTCGCGCGGGTCCATGCCGCCGGAATAATCGTGAAGATAGCTGAGAAGCTTCTTCTGACCCTCTTGATCATCCATGAGAAAATGGATCAGCAGCCAGGCGCGGCCATAGAACGGGTCTCGCTCGCTGCGCTTCAAGGTGGACAGGTTGCTTGTGAAGAGCAGTTTCTCGATGGAAACATCGTTGCCGCGGATCAGCCCATAGGCGCGGTGATAGGCCGGCATGCCCACCTTGAACTTGCCATCCTTGTCGAAGGTGGTGGTCGAATAATATTCCGCGAAACCTTCATTGAACCACAGCGGATAGCTGCCGTTGAAATTGCGATGCATGAAGTGATGCGCGTATTCGTGGAGCAATACCACGGAACCGTCCAGTTCCAGCTTGTTGCTCGCCTTCTCGCGATTGGAGACAGCGTAGCTGCCTTCGAGCGAGGCGACATAGAAGCCCGCCACATCACTCCTTTTCCTGGAAAACAGTTTGGCGACGGAGTTGGAATTGGGCAGGGCGTAAATGGTCAGGCGATAGGGCTTCTGCTCTGTGGCCGGAACGCTCATGAATTCGCGAAGAAGGGCATCGAAACGCTCGAGATCATTTGCGAATTCGCGAAGTTGCGCTTCCGATCCTTCGCTGTAGATGATGAAATTCGGCGTATCGGCCCGGCGCCATGTCGGCCCCTTCGCCATGGCGAAAGCAGGCGCGACAAGCACCAGCGCGGCGAGAAATGCCACCACGATTTTGCGAATCGCTCTCATCTACACCCCCTGGAAGGGAGCACAGATGGACCAGAACGGAACCTGTCTCAACCCAGGACCGGATCCATTCCGGGTTCGGCCTTCTCCATCGCCCGCCGATAGGCAGGACGCTCGCCGATCCTTTTCAAATAGGCGCGGAGGTGGGGATAGGCATCGAGCGGAAACTCCACGAAAGCGCGCATGGTGGTGAGCGCGAAGCCCATCATGATATCGGCGGTCGTCAGCTCCGATCCGCCGAAGAACGGCGCCTCGCCCAGCCGCTGCTCGGCCATCGCCCAGGCTTGGCTCTTGCGGTCGACGACGAATTCGGGCGGAGCGACTTCGGCCATGGCGCAAGCCACTTCCATCATTCCGTTGGCCATGAAGGTGCCATTGGAGAAGTGGAACCAGAAGAGATGGTCCACGTAATCCGGGTTGTCCGGCCCCGGCGCCATCCGCCCCTTGCCGTATTTCGCGGCGATATATTCGCAGATCGCGCCGCTTTCGCCGAGCACGATGTCGCCATCGGTGATCACCGGGGCGATCCCCATGGGATGCAGCGCCTTGTATTCGTCCGGCGCAAGATTGTTGTCGGCGCGGCGCTGGTAGCGCTTGAACTCGTATTCGATGCCGAGCTCCTCGCACAGCCATACGATGCGTTCGGATTGCGACAGGCCGAGATGGTGGACGGTCAGCATGAAACTCTCTCCTCAGACGAAACTGTAGGGGTCGATATCGACGCTTATCCTGACGCTTGATGGCAGCTTGAATGCGCCCAGCCAATGGCGGATTATGGCCTGCAGCGCGACCGAGCGGCGCGCGGTGACCAGGAGCCGGTAGCGGTATCGGCCCCGCAGCAGCGCGAGCGGCGCGGGCGCCGGGCCGAGGACGGCGACATCGGGCAGGTGCGGCCTCGCGCCGCCGATGGCGCGAGCCGCGTCGCGCGCCTCGGCCTCGTCCTCCGAGGAAATGATGATCGCGGCCCAGCGGCCGAACGGCGGCGCACCGGCATGCGCCCGCGCCTCCGCTTCGGCGGCATAGAACGCGTCGCGGTCGCCGGCGGCCAGCGCGGCGATCACCGGCGCATCCGGATGGCGAGTCTGGATCAGCACCTTGCCCGGCTTGGCCCCGCGGCCTGCCCGGCCCGCGACCTGCGCGACCTGCTGATAGGTGCGCTCCGCCGCGCGCAAGTCCCCGCCTTCGAGGCCGAGATCCGCATCGACCACGCCCACCAGCGTCAGCTCGGGAAAATGGAACCCCTTGGTGACAAGCTGCGTGCCGACGATCACGTCGACCAGCCCCGCTTCCGCCTGAGCTACGAATTCGGCCGCCTTCTCGGGAGAATTGAGCGTGTCGGACGTGGCCACCACCACCCGGGCTTGGGGGAGCAGTTCGGCCACTTCATCGGCGATCCGCTCCACGCCTGGCCCGCAGGCGACGAGGCAATCGGGCGTGCCGCATTCCGGGCAGGTTTCGGGCGGGGCAGTCTCATGCCCGCAATGATGGCAAGCCAGCCGCCGGCTGAGGCGGTGCTCCACCAGCCAGGCCGTGCAATTGGGGCATTGGAAGCGGTAGCCGCAATGGCGGCACAGGGTGAGCGGGGCATAGCCCCGGCGATTGAGGAACAGCAGCGATTGCTCGCCCCGCTCTAGCCGGGTTTCGAGTTCCGCGACCAGGCGAGGGGCGAGCCAGCGCCCGCGCTCGGGCGGCTCGGCGCGCAGGTCCACGATGCCGATTTCCGGCAATTGCGCGCCGCCGAAGCGGGCCGGAAGCTCAAGCTTTTCGTAAACCCCGCTTTCCGCCATCTGCAGGCTTTCCAGCGCGGGGGTGGCGCTTGCCAGGATCACCGGCAGCCCCTCGAAGCGCCCCCGCATCACGGCCACGTCGCGCGCGTTGTAGCGCACCCCGTCGTCCTGCTTGAAGGAAACCTCATGCGCCTCGTCCACCACGATCAGGCCGAGGTTGCCGTAAGGCAGGAACAGGGCCGAACGTGCGCCGACCACCACCTGCGCCTGCCCGGCGGCGATGGCCCGCCAGGCGCGGCGTCGTTCGCTGGATTTGAGCGATGAGTGCCAGACGATGGGGGCGGCGCCGAAGCGATCCTCGAACCGCCGGAGGAAGGCTTCGGTCAGGGCGATTTCGGGCAGCAGCACAAGGGTTTGTCTGCCGGTCCTGAGAGCCGCTGCAATCGCTTCGAAATAGGCTTCCGTCTTGCCGGAACCGGTGACGCCATCCAGCAGGAACGGGGCGAAGCGGCCTTCATGGACGGCCGCGACGAAGCGATCCGCCACTTCGCGCTGGCTGGCGGTGAGGTCCGGCTGGCTGAAATCCGCATCTGCCGATGGAAATGGCCGGTCGCAATCCACCTCGACCGGCTCCAGCACGCCTTGTCCGGCCAGTCCGCGCAGCACCCCTTCGGATACGCCGGCCAACTCCGCCAGCTCGCGGATCGTGCCTTGCTCTCCCTCGAGCGCGGCCAGGGCCTGTTCCCGCTGTGGGGTCATGCGGTCGGGCAGCGCGCCGGTAAGGCGGTATTCGGTGATGGTGGACGGGCCTTTCAGGGCGCCGCCGCTGGCCAGCACCATCCGCAGGACGGAGGCGAGGCTGGCGCAGTAGTAGTCGGCCGCCCATTCGACCAACTGCCGCAGTTCCGGCCTGAGCGGAGGCACCGGAAGAATGCCGAGCAGGGGGCGCAGCCTGGCGTCCGGAACTTCGGTTGCCGGCAGCCGCTCGGGCTCCCAGGCTATTCCAATGACCTGGCGAGGACCGAGCGGAGCGACCACCACCGATCCCGGCTTGACATCCAGCCCGTCCGGCACTCGATAGTCGAGCGGGCCGAGCGCGGCATTGAGGACGAGGATACGGGCGCGGTTCATGATGGGTGATGCCTATATGGGCGGCTCGCCGGTCATGCGGCAAGGATGAGGAGAGAGAATATGCGGACAGTCCCCCTGGCAATCGCGCGTCGCAGCTTCCTGGCCGGGCTTTCGGCCAGCGCGTTGCTGACCCTGCCGGGTTGCGCCAGCACTGGCGCCCTGAGCTTTACGGAAGCGATCAGGCGGCTGTTGGCCCTGTCCACCCAGAATGCCTTTGCCGGCCTTACCGCGGAGGGCGGGTTCTACGACAACGCACTGGTCAGGCTGGATCTTCCCGACGTGCTGGGTTCGCGTGGCAACACAGTGCAGAACATCCTGACCTCGGCGGTATTCAAGAATCGCCTGCAGAAGGAATTCAACCACATGGCGGAAGACGGGGCGAGACGGGCCGCGCCGGTGGTGGCCGATACCGTCCGCACCATCGGCATCGAGAATGCCGTGGCGCTGGTGAAAGGCGGGCCGACCGCGGCCACCGATTTCCTGCGCGGCGCGATGGCCGGCAGCCTGGTCGAAGTGATGGTGCCGGCGCTGGGCGATGCGATCCGCCTTTCCAGCGATCCGCTGGTAGGCCAGGTGATCTCCGCGCTGACCGGCATCGATGCGTCGGGCGTGGCGCGGGATCTGGCCGGCGATGTCGACAATGCCATCTGGAAGGCGGTGGGCCAGGAGGAAGCGGGGATCCGGGCCGATCCGGGGAAGACGGGGGACCCGTTGCTGATGGGCGTTTTCGGCGTATTGTGACTTTGGTCCAACTTGGCGACGGGGGTGGTGAAGCGACCTCTGCACGCATATAGCAAACGCGAATCCCAATTCGCGCGTCGGAGCCCGCACCCATGAAATTCTTCGTCGATACCGCAAATACCGCCGAGATCGAGGATCTGGCCGCCACCGGGCTGCTGGATGGCGTCACCACCAACCCCAGCCTGATCGCCAAGTCCGGCAAGGACTTCATGGAGGTGACGAAGGAGATCTGCTCGCTGGTGGATGGCCCGGTCAGTGCGGAAGTGGTGGCGCTCGATCACGAGACCATGATGAAGGAGGCGGACGTGCTGCGGAAGATCGCGCGCAATGTCTGCATCAAGGTGCCGCTGACGATCGATGGGCTGAAGACCTGCAAGAAGCTGACCTCCGACGGCACGATGGTCAATGTCACGCTGTGTTTTTCCGCCAACCAGGCGCTGCTCGCCGCGAAGGCGGGGGCGACCTTCATCTCGCCGTTCATCGGCCGGCATGACGACAACGGCTTCGACGGGATGGAACTGATCCGCGACATTCGCCTGATCTACGACAATTATGCGTTCGAGACCCAGATCCTTGCCGCGTCCATCCGCCATCCGATCCACGTGCTGGAAAGCGCGCGGATCGGCGCCGATGTGGCGACCATGCCGCCCTCGGTGATCCGGGGATTGTTCAAGCATGTCCTGACCGACAAGGGCATAGAGGGCTTCCTGGCTGACTGGGCCAGGACCGGGCAGACCATCCTGCGCGAGGCCATGGACTGAGGCAGCTTCTTGGCGGAAGAAACTCCCCTCGACCGGTTCAAATCCGCGCTGACCGGCGCGTCGCGCGCGCTCGCCCATGAGCCGGAGCTGGAGCTTTCGTGGACCGCCGATGCCCCGGCGGAAGCGGGCAAGACGCTGCGGGTGCCGATGCCCGGTCGCGATCTTTCGCGGCAGCGCGCGTTGGAGGCGCGGGGCATCGCAGACAGCTTCGCGCTGAAGCTGCGCCATCACGATGCCTCGCTTCACGCGCGCGGCGCTCCGTTCGAAGCGTCCGCCCGCGCCTGTTTCGATGCGATCGAGACGGTGCGCTACGAAGCGCTGGGATCGCGCGACTATGCCGGGATCAAGGGCAATATCGGCGCGGCCCATGCCATGCGGCTCGCCTCCGATCCGATCACGCGCGCCACCCGCGCGGAGGATGTGCCGGTGGAGGCCGCGCTGTCCCTGCTGCTGCGGGAACGGCTGACCGGGGAAGCCGTGCCCGACGCCGCTCGAGCCGGGGTGGACATGGTGCGCAACTGGATCGAGGGCCAGGCGGGCGCCGATCTCGATGCCCTGGCCGGGCTGATCGACGACCAGGCCGCGTTCCAGAACCTTTCGCTCGATTTGCTGCGCCACCTGCAACTGGTGGAGCCGGACGAAGTCATGCCCGAGGAGAACGAGGAAGAGGACGAGGAAGGCGAAGACGACGGCGAGCAGGACGAGGATCAGGAACAGGACGGCCCCGATCAGGATACGCCCAGCGAAATCGCGGGTGAGACCGGTGATGGCGATCAGGACGGCGAGACCGACACCGAGCCGGGCGACATCGACGAGATGGGCGAGGCCGAGGCCGGCGACGAGGGCGAGGAAGGGATGCTGCCCGTCCGCCCGAACCGCCCGTGGACCGAGCTGCCGGATGATTTCGAATACAAGGTCTATACCTCGCGCTTCGACGAGATCGTCGGCGCGGGCGAGCTGTGCGACGAGGAGGAACTTACCCGCCTGCGGGCCTATCTGGACAGCCAGCTGACCGGCCTGCAGGGCGTCGTCACCCGGCTGGCCAACCGGCTGCAGCGGCGGCTGATGGCGCAGCAGAATCGCAGCTGGGATTTCGATCAGGAAGAAGGCCTGCTGGATGCCGCCCGGCTGGCGCGCGTGGTCATTTCGCCGGGCCATTCGCTATCCTACAAGATCGAGCGCGACGTCGAGTTCAAGGACACCATCGTCACCCTGCTGATCGACAACTCGGGCTCGATGCGGGGGCGGCCGATTTCCATCGCCGCGATCAGCGCCGATATCATGGCGCGCACGCTGGAACGCTGCGGGGTCAAAGTCGAAATTCTCGGCTTCACCACCAGGGCCTGGAAAGGCGGGCAGAGCCGCGAGGCCTGGCTGGCCGAGGGCAAGCCCACCAGCCCGGGCCGCCTCAACGACCTGCGCCATATCATCTACAAGCAGGCGGACGAGCTCTGGCGCCGGGCGCGGCGCAATCTCGGCCTGATGATGCGCGAAGGGCTGCTCAAGGAGAACATCGACGGCGAGGCGCTGCTCTGGGCGCATGGCCGCCTGCTCGCCCGGCCGGAGGATCGCCGCATCCTGATGGTCATTTCCGATGGCGCGCCGGTCGACGATTCGACCCTCAGCGTGAACAGCGCCGGCTATCTGGAAACGCATCTCCGGAAAGTGATCGGCTGGATCGAGCGGATGAGCCCGATCCAACTCGTGGCGATCGGCATCGGGCACGACGTGACCCGCTACTACAAGCGGGCGGTCACCATCATGGATGTGGAGCAGCTGGGCGGCACGATCATCGAGCAGCTCGCCGATCTGTTCGAGGTCGAATGAGATGAAGGTCTCCGAGGCTGTCGCCAGCCGCCGTTCGATCCGCGCCTTCCTCGACAAGCCGGTCGAGGCCCGGGTCCTGCGCGCAGTGCTGGAACAGGCGCAGCGCGCGCCGTCCGGCGGCAATCTCCAGCCCTGGCAGGCGATCGTGGTCAGCGGCGATCCGCTGGAGCGGCTGAAGGCGCGTGTCGCCACCGTGCTGCCGGAAGGTCAAGCGGCCTGGGAACAGGATTATCCGATCTATCCGGAAGATCTGCCCGATCCCTATGAGGCGCGCCGGATGGCGGTGAGCGAGGCGATGTATGGGGCGATGGGCATCGCGCGCGAGGACAAGCGCGGCAGGCTGGCGCAGTTCGTCGCCAATTTCCGCGCTTTCGATGCGCCGGTGCTGATGCTGGTCCACATGCCGCGCTACATGGGGCCGCCGCAATGGTCCGATATCGGGATGTGGCTGCAGACCGTGATGCTGATCCTGCGCGAAGAAGGGCTGGATTCCTGCCCGCAGGAGGCTTGGGCGCTTTATCACAGCCGTATCCGCGAAGTTGTGAGCATCCCCGACGATCATATCTTCTTCTGCGGGATGGCGATCGGCTACCGCGATCCCGATGCCGCCGTGAACCTGTTCGAGGTGCCGCGCGCCCCGCTGGAGGAAGCGATCCGCTTCGAAGGCTTCTAGAACGCATGGGTTTCATCCCGCTCTGGATTCCGATCACCATCGCCGGGGCGGTGACGCAGGTCGTGCGCAATGGGGCGCAGGCCTCGCTCACCGGCAAGATCGGCACTCTCGGCGCGACCCAGGTGCGCTTCGTGTTCGGCTTGCCGTTCGCGCTGCTGTTCCTGGGCGTCGCGCTATGGGCGAGCGGCTCCGCCTTGCCTGCGATCGGCCCGGTATCCCTCGGCTGGGTGACGCTCGGCGCGGTCAGCCAGATCGGAGCGACGGCGCTGATGCTGCTGGTGATGCACCGCCGCGCCTTCGGGGTGGCCTATGCCTATATCAAGACGGAGCCGGTGATCGTCGCCTTGCTCGGCGTGATGTTGCTGGGCGACCACCTGCCGCCCCTGGCCTGGCTGGCGGTGATGGTCGTGACCGGCGGGGTGCTGCTCGCTTCGGTCAAACCCTCGCAGTTCCGCCTCCTGTTCAGCGAAGGGCCGATGATCGCGGCCGGGGTCGGCGCCGGGGCGCTGTTTGGCCTGTCCGCTATTTCCTTCCGGGGGGCGATCGGGGCGCTGGACGAAGGCAGCTTCTTCATTCGGGCGATGACGATGGTCGCGATCTCGCTCGCGATCCAGAGCGCGCTGCTGGGCCTGTGGCTGGCGGCGCGGGATCGCGCGGTGTTCGTCGCCTCCCTGCGGGAATGGCGGCACAGCATCGGCGCGGGCTTTCTCGGCGCGGTGGCGAGCGTGTGCTGGTTCACCGCCTTTTCGCTGACGCCGGCCGCCAATGTCCGCACCCTGGGGCTGATCGAGATGCCGCTGGCCGCCGTCCTTTCCGGAAGGCTGTCGGGCAAGGCCATGGCATGGCACGAATTGCTGGGAATGATCGTGGTGATGGCGGGCGTGGCGATGCTGCTGGTTTCGCTCGCGACTTGACCGGCGCGATTGCGCGCGTAAGTCCCCGCGCATGACCGATGCCGCACCGCTCTCGCTGTTCAACAGCCTGACTCGCCAGATCGAGATTTTCGAGCCTGTCCATTCCGGCGAAGCGCGGGTCTATAGCTGCGGGCCGACCGTTTATAATTACCCCCATATCGGCAATATGCGGGCCTATGTCTTCGCGGACGTGCTGGGCCGCACGCTGAGCTGGAAGGGCTACCAGCTCACCCATGTGATCAACATTACCGATGTCGGCCACCTGACGGACGATGCCGATGCGGGCGAGGACAAGATGGAGAAGATGGCCGCCGAAAAGGCGCAGTCCATCTGGGACATCGCCGAGCACTACAAGCAGGCCTACTGGGCCGATGTCCGCGCGCTGAATATCCGCCAGCCGGCGCAATGGACCGTCGCCACCGATTACGTCCCGCAGATGATCGAGTTCGCGAAAGGAATCGCGGACAGGCATTGCTACGAACTGGAGAGCGGCCTCTATTTCGATGTCTCGACCGTGGCCGATTACGGGCGGCTGGCCCGCGCGGCGACGGATGACGAAGGGGAGGGGCGGATCGATCCGGTGGAAGGCAAGCGCCATGCCGCCGATTTCGCGATCTGGCGCAAGACCCCGCCGGGCGAGACGCGCCAGATGGAATGGGATTCGCCCTGGGGCCGGGGCGCGCCGGGCTGGCATCTCGAATGCTCGGTGATGTCGGGCGAGGTGCTGGGCTTCCCGTTCGACATCCACACCGGCGGGATCGACCACCGCGAGATCCACCATCCCAACGAGATCGCGCAGAACCAGGCGTTCTGCTGCACCAATGGCCTCGACGTGCCCGCCAACAGCGGCGCGCGCCTGTGGATGCACAACAACTTCCTGGTGGAACGCTCTGGAAAGATGAGCAAATCCTCCGGCGAATTCCTTCGCCTGCAATTGCTGATCGACAAGGGCTACCATCCGCTCGCCTACCGCATGATGTGCCTGCAGGCGCATTACCGGAGCGAGCTGGAGTTTTCCTGGGACGGCTTGGGCGCGGCGCTGACCCGGCTGAAGCGGCTGGTCGTTGCGTGGGAAAAGGTTCGGTTAGAACTGGTCCCAAGCGAATTTCAACAGACCTCACTTGAAGCCATTCTTGGCGATCATCTATCTAATTTCGACTACGCGATTTCTGATGATCTCAATACTCCTAGGGCGCTCACGATCTTCGAAGACTTGCTATTTTCAAAGGGTATGAAAGCGCACGAAAAAGGACGTGCAATTCTGAAAATGGATGAGGTGATTGGTCTAGGCCTTGCTGAGCTTAGAAGAAGCGACTTCCGCATCCGCCCGAAGTCCGCCACCATCGAGGAAGCCGAGATCGAGGCGGCGATGGAGCGGCGCAAGGTTGCCCGGGCCGAGAAGGATTTCGCGACGTCCGATGCGATCCGCGACGAGCTTGCCGCGCGGGGAGTGGAGGTGATGGACGGCGATCCGCTCGGCTGGGAGTGGAATCTGGGGGCGTAATCGGGCAGGGGCATCGGCCTCAATCCTCCTCCAGCAGCAGCAATTCGATGGAAACATCCAGGTGCGGTTC
Source organism: uncultured Caenibius sp. (assembly GCA_964468045.1). GTDB lineage: Bacteria > Pseudomonadota > Alphaproteobacteria > Sphingomonadales > Sphingomonadaceae > JAWKXU01. Next base: position 143,914 of record CAYXTO010000001.1, read on the forward strand.
GGGAAGCCAGGACTGCTCCACCTTTCGGACCGTCGCCTCGACCACGAACTGGCGCGGAATCATGAATTCATGTTCGGGCAGGGCTTCGATGAAACGATCTCCCGCCTCGATGCCTTCCGTATCGAAAAAATACAGCAGCAGCCGATGGCGGGTGCCGGAAAAGGTGATGCTGGCCCAGTTGCTTTCGACATGATGGATGATCTCGCCCGCCGGCCCGGCCAGCGCGGCGATGGCTTCGCGCAGGCGTTGCGCGGGGGCTCGGGCGGAGCGGCGGGGAAAGGGCGGTGTGTCGTTCGGCTCAGCCCGCATGGCTTGCTCCCTGGTATGTGTTCATGAAATGTTCTACCCGTTTTTCCGTATGATCGCGGGGGATTCGGCCATTGCGCAAATCAGGCACGAAACGGGGATCATGCGTGGCGAGTCGGCCGAATTTGGTGGCCGGCATCCCGGTGCTGCGCAGGAATTTCTCGATCTTGCGAATGAGCATGGCATCTCCCCGATGAGTGACTGTGATTCGATACCTCGCCGTTGAAATCCTACTTGTCTAGGAAAAATACTTCGTGTAGGAATATTTTTATGACAGGCTCTTTTGACCATGATGTGGGTGGCGTTCGCCGGCGCTTGCTGGATCTCGCCAATGAGCGCGGGATCAGCTTGGCCGCGCTTTCCGGGCTTATTGAACGCAATGCCAGCTATCTCCAGCAATTCATCCGCAAGGGCAGCCCGCGCAAGCTGGAGGAGAACGACCGGCGCACCCTTGCGCAATTCTTCGGGGTTGATGAAGGGGAATTGGGCGCTCCTGAGGAAAATTCCTCCGGCACGCCGAAATCCCGCCGAAGGGGTGAGTGGGTGGAGATTCCGCGCCTGGCCCTGAGCGCCTCGGCCGGGCCGGGCGCGCTGGGCGATGGCGAGGAGATGATCGGCGCGTTCGGCTTTTCGGCGAAGTGGCTGCATGAGCAGAATCTGGAAGCCGCCATGCTTTCGGCGATCGCGGTGAGCGGCGACAGCATGGAGCCGCTGCTGTGCGATGGCGACGAGATTCTGGTGGACCGCCGCCCGAATCCGCCGCGCGAGGGCATCTATGTGCTGCGATGGGGCGATGCCTTGCTGGTGAAGCGGGTGCAGTTCGGCAAGCCGGGCGAGTTGACCCTGGTCAGCGCGAATCCGGCCTATCCGCCCCAGACCGTATCCCGCGACGAAATCGAGATAATCGGCCGGGTCGTCTGGAAAAGCGGGCGGCTCTGAGCGGCCCGGAGAGCAGCCCGGGGAGCGCCCGCGTCGCGAGCCGTTGCAATTGGCGAGCGGAACCGCCACATTTCGCGCATGTCCGACAAGCCCGAACCGCCGATGCGTGCCGCGATCGTGCCCGTCACGCCGCTCCAGCAGAACTGCACCCTGATCTGGTGCACCAGGACCATGCGCGGCGCGCTGGTCGATCCCGGCGGCGATCTCGACCGGCTCAAGCAGGCGGTGGAGAAGGCCGGGGTGACGCTGGAGAAGCTGCTGGTCACGCATGGTCATCTCGATCATTGCGGCCAGACCGGCATCCTCGCCCGGGAACTGGGCCTGCCGATCGAAGGGCCGGAGGAAGCGGACCGCTTCTGGATTGCGCGCCTCGAGGAAGATGGCCGCCGCTGGGGCATGCATGGCGAGAGCTTCGAGCCGGACCGCTGGCTGCATGATGGCGACAAGGTGACCGTGGGCGAGCTGGAGCTGGATGTCATCCATTGCCCCGGCCACACGCCCGGCCACATCGTGTTCTACCATGCGCCCTCGCACTTCGCGATCGTGGGCGATGTGCTGTTCCAGGGATCGATCGGCCGGACGGATTTCCCGATGAGCAATCACCAGGCATTGATCGATTCGATCACGCGCAAGCTGTGGCCGCTCGGAGACGATGTGCTGTTCGTGCCCGGCCATGGGCCGACCAGCACTTTCGGGCAGGAACGCGCGGGCAATCCCTTCGTGGGCGACCGGGTATTGGGCGTTGCCTGAACCTTGCATGTGACGGGCGCTTGCAAGCGGCGCAGAAATCGCTATAGGCCGCGCCTTCACCGCTGGGGCCCAATCCGTGCTGCGCGTTCCTCCCCTCGGGGTTGTGCATCACCGGGTGATCGCCTAGGCGGCTTCAAACACTAGGATTTTGCAGGAACAGGTGCCGCAATGGCTGTCCCCAAGAGAAAAGTTTCGCCTCATCGCCGGGGCAATCGTCGGTCCCATGATGCGCTCAAGGTCGAAGCATTCCACGAATGCTCGAATTGCGGCGAGCTGAAGCGCCCGCACAATCTTTGCACCCATTGCGGCCATTACAACGGGCGCGAGATCGTCGCCGTCGGGCTCTGAGCCCGGTTAGCCGGAGAGCGTCGTAATGTCCTTGCCGCGTATCGCCGTCGATGCGATGGGCGGAGACGAGGGTGTGCGCGTGATGGTCGAAGGCGCGGCTCTCGCCCGCCGTCGGCACGACCGGTTCAAGTTCCTGCTGGTCGGGGATGAGGACCGCATAAAGCGGGCTCTCGAAAATCATCCCAACATGCGCGGCGCGTCGGAGATCCTGCACGCCGCCGATGTCGTTTCCGGCGAGGAAAAGCCGACCCAGGCCCTGCGCCGGGCCAAGACCACCTCGATGGGCATGGCGATCAATGCCGTGAAATCGGGCGATGCCGGCGCGGCCGTCAGCGCGGGCAATACCGGCGCCTTGATGGCCATGTCGAAGCTGGCCCTGCGGACCATGCCGGGGATCGACCGTCCGGCGCTCGCCGCGCTGCTGCCGACGCTGGGCGAGAACGACGTGGTCATGCTCGATCTCGGCGCCAACACCGAATGCGACGCGCGCAACCTAGTCCAGTTCGCGATCATGGGCGCGGCCTATGCCCGGATCGTCACTGACCGGGAGGCGCCGCGCGTGCGGCTGCTGAATATCGGCACCGAGGAGATCAAGGGCACGGACCAGGTCCAGGCCGCGGCCGCCCAGCTGCGCGCCGCCACCGGCCTCGCGCTCAGCTTCGATGGCTTCGTCGAGGCCGACAAGATCAATCGCGGCGATGTCGATGTGGTGGTGACCGACGGGTTTTCCGGCAATATCGCGCTCAAGGCGGTGGAAGGCGCGGCGCGGTTCGTCGGCGACCTGCTGAAGCGCAGCTTCATGAGCTCGCTGCGGTCCAAGATCGGTTTCCTGATCTCGCGCCCCGCCACCGAACTGCTCAAGCATCATCTCGATCCGAACAACCACAATGGCGCCGTTTTCCTGGGCCTGAACGGCGTGGTGGTGAAAAGCCACGGCAGCGCCAACGCATTGGGCGTCGCCAATGCCGTGGCGGTGACCGCCCGCCTGCTGGAAGAGCGGCTGACGGAGCGTATTTCGGCCGACCTCGCGGAACTCGGGGAAGGCAATCTCAGGGGCTTTCAAGGGCAGGAAGGGGACGCGGCGGCATGATCCGTTCCGTCATTCGTGGTAGCGGTTCGGCTTTGCCAAGGCGCGTGGTCAGCAATGCCGAACTGGCGGCGCAGGTGGATACCAGCGACGAATGGATCGTGGAGCGGACCGGCATCAGCCAGCGCTACATCGCGGCCGAGGACGAGACCACTTCCAGCCTCGCGACCGAGGCCGCCCGCCGAGCGCTGGACGCCGCGGGCATGGACGCCGCCAGCATCGACCTGATCATCCTTGCCACCGCCACCCCCGATCAGACCTTCCCCGCCACCGCCACCAGGGTGCAGCACGCCCTCGGGTGCAAGGGCGGCGCGGCGTTCGATGTCGCCGCGGTCTGCTCCGGCTTCCTCTATTCGCTGGCGGTGGCCGATTCGATGCTCCGCACCGGAATGGCCAAACGGGCGCTGGTGATCGGCGCGGAAACCTTCAGCCGCATTCTGGACTGGGAAGACAGGACTACCTGCGTGCTGTTCGGTGACGGCGCGGGGGCCTTCGTGCTGGAGGCGCAGGAAGTGGCCGAAGACGGGCCGGGCGTCCTGGCCACCCGGCTGCACGCCGATGGCGAGCATAACGAGCTGCTCTATGTCGATGGCGGGCCATCCACTACGCAGACCGTGGGCAAGCTCCGCATGAAGGGGCGCGAAGTGTTCCGCCATGCGGTCGTCAATCTGGCCGAGGTGCTGCAGGAAGTGCTGGATGAAGCGGGGTTCGAGCCATCCGCGATCGATTGGGTGGTGCCGCACCAGGCGAACGCCCGAATCCTTGACGCCACTGCGAAGAAGCTGGGCCTGCCGATAGAAAAAGTGATCAAGACGGTGGACCGGCACGCCAACACCTCCGCCGCTTCGGTGCCGCTCGCTTTCGACGTCGCGGTGCGGGACGGGCGCATCAAGCAGGGCGATCTGGTCATGCTGGAAGCGATGGGTGGAGGTTTCACCTGGGGTGCTTCGCTCGTCCGTATTTGAACTGATGCTGGAAACTCCATCGGAACCGTTGTAATTCCGCCATAATTGTTTACCCTGAGTCTCGGGGGACAAACATAATAGGGGATAGCGGCATGATGCGTTCGATCGGTACGCTCACCCGTGCGGATTTGGCGGAAACCATCAATCGGAAGATGGGCTTTTCTCGCGCTGAATCCATGGCGCTGGTGGAATCGATTCTCGATCACATGTCTGATGCGATGGTCAAGGGCGAGAACGTCAAGATTTCCGGGTTTGGAACCTTTGTCCTGAGGGACAAGAAGGAACGTATCGGCCGCAATCCCAAGACGGGGGTCGAAGTGCCGATCACGCCGCGCCGGGTGATGACCTTCCGCGCCAGCCAGATCCTGAAGGACCGGATTCTCAACGGATGAGCGGGTTGCCCGAACCGCGTTTCGACGACGGGAAGGATGCCAGCGCGCTGCGGACCATCGGCGAAGTGTCGCGGGCGCTGGGCATCGCCACCCATGTGCTGCGCTATTGGGAACAGCAGTTCCCCATGCTGCGTCCGCTCAAGCGCAGCGGCGGCCGGCGCTATTACCGCAACGAGGATGTGGTCCTGGTCGAAACGATCGACCGGCTGGTCAATCGCGAAGGCTATACGTTGCGCGGCGCGCGCAATGCGCTGAAGGGCGCGCCGCCCGCCGGCGAAGCCGAGCCGGCTGCGGATCGCGAGGATGGCGGCGACCTCGTCGCGAGGCTGAGCGCGATTCGCAGCGATCTCGCCCGCGCGCTGGAACGCTGAGGCCGTCCGGCGGTCGTTCCGTGCCTCCTATCGTCATCCCCGTTTGCACGGGGATCGAGTGCAACTTCGTCATGCCAGCGTAGGCTGGCATGACGAACAAGATAGAGCCGGCATTATTTCGCTCTCTCGTCATCCCAGCGAAGGCTGGGATCGTTGTGGGTGGCGCGGTACATTGCCGGGAGAGATGCCAGCTTGCCCCAAGGGGCAGTTTATCCTGAGCCGGCCGAAGGGCTCGCATGACGGGAAGGGGCAGAACCAGCCTCATTCCCCCCCTTCGTCATTCCCGCGAAAGCGGGAACGACGGGAAGGAGAGCGTGCGCTAGGATCGGTTTATCCAGCCTTCCTCGGCCTCCCTCCCTTGGCCCCATTTGCCCGTGCCGCCGCGGCCTTCGCGGGCGAAGTCGCCCGTCCCGCCTTTGCCGCCATCCATTTCGCTGTGCCGAACACGCCATTGACCAGACCGGGCACGGTGTAGTCGAGGTCCAGCGTTTCCCAGTGCAGGCCAAAGCCTTGGCCAATCACTTCCACCTCGGCGATCTCGGCAGGGCTTGCATCGTGCAGGCCTTCCACCAGCGCGGGCGGGAAGGTGAAGGTCGCGCCGTTGGTCAGGTCGATGATTACGCGATTGGCCTTCGCATCGTAGCGTGCCGCTTTGGCATGCGGCTGGGTCTCGCGGACTATCCGCCCGCGTTCGTTCGCCGCCTTGATCTGTTCGCGTGTCAGTTCAACCATGCTGCTCTTTCCACCGTTTCAGCAGGATCGCCTGCTGCTCCGCCACGATGCGCATCGCCTTGCGAAGATCGCCGGACTTGAAGCCATTATTGCTGACCAGTTCGGGCTTTCCATCCGGCCCGGCCAGATTGATCTTCGCACTGCCATCGCCATCAACATGGACATGCGCCGGTTCGTGATCATCCTTGTAGATGATGAAGCGCATGCCCGCTTCGCGATGCACCGTGACCATGATCGCATTTAACCTATCACGTTGGGTTTTTCAAGCCTGGCTTTCCGCATGCTCGAAGGGCGGGGATGCCTCCTTTGAGGCAGCCTCCTTCCCTTCGTCATGCCAGCGCAGGCTGGGATCGTTGTGGGTAGCGCGGCACATTGCCGAAGGAGATGCCAGCCTGCGCTGGCATGACGGAGGGGGAGGTAACGAGGCAGGATGCGGCTTATCCGAAAACCCCTGTCCTACATGGGCATGTGTGCATACTGGATGTGATTCGCCTTTTGTTCTTGTGAGGAGCAGCGAATCATGTCCGAGCATCACTCCATTCCCCGGCCTTCGCGCGGCTGGACGCCGCAGGCGATGGCGCGGTTTCTCGATCATCTCTCGGTCCGGGGCAATGTCCGGGCGGCCTGCGCGCGGGTCGGGCTTTCGGCCGAGGCGGCCTATCGGCTGCGGCGGCGCGATGCGCTGTTCGCGCGGGGCTGGGCGGCGGCGCTGGTGCTGGCGCGCGACACCAGCGAGCAGGTGCTGGCGAGCCGGGCGATCGACGGAGTGGAGCAGCCGGTGTTCCATCGCGGCGAGCAGGTCGGCACGCGGATCCAGTACGACACGCGGCTGCTGCTGGCGCATCTGGCGCGGCTCGACCGGCTGATGGAGGAGGACAGCCGGGCGCCGGAGGATGCAGGGCGGTTCGACGAGATCCTGGCGCTGATCGCGGGCGAGCGCTTTCCCGAGGAGCTGGCGGGGATGGACGAGGCCCTGCCGATGAAACGGGCCGAAGCGGCGGGCGAGGCGGTGGCCGATGCGCAGGATCGGCTGCTGCATGAGAAAGGGGAGCCGGAGCAGCAGGGAGAAGACTGGTCGGGGGACGAGGAGGCCCAAACTGCGCGGGAGGATGCGCTGGTGGCGGCCGGAGAGGCGGCGCGGGCCGAGACGGAAGCGCAATGGGACGGCTGGTTCGCCCGGGCCTGCGCCACGGTGGACGGGCTGGTCGATGCCACGCCGCCCCCCGCATCATCGGCGCCATCGTCCGTCGAACCGCCGTCCGTCCAACCTACACCAGACGCACCCAAGGCTAATCCAGCCGCCCCAGAATTCCACCCAGCAACGCCACCGGATCGACTTCCAGCGCTTTTGCGATCTCGATGAATTCCACCACATCCACGCGGCGCTGCGAGCCTTCGACCAGGCTGACCCAGCTTTGATCCTTCCCGATGCGCGCAGCCAATTCCGCTTGCTTCAGCCCCGCCTGCAGGCGCGCTTCCTTGAGCGCTTCCACCACTATGCGGTTATCTCCAGTGAAGATGGTTTTGGGCATCGACCGGATTGGTAAATGCCGTTACTCCATATGCCGTTTTTCCATATGGAGTCGGTCATGCGTCTGGTATTGCTGGGGGTCCTGCTTTTGGCGGGGTGCGGGGACAGCCCGAAGGCGGAACAGCCGCCTGAACGCCAGGCGGTGGCGGCTCAGGAGCTGGAACTCTCGCACGCACAACCCTCTCAGGCGCGGGTCGGGCTCGCCGCTGTTCTGGAGGCGAGCAGGACGTGCCGGGGGTTCGCCAGCGCCATGATGCGATCCGCGAGTGAGGCGGTTCCCGATAGATCCGCCCTGCTCGAGATGGCGGAACGAGGGGTGGAGGCCTGCATTGCCGACAGGCTCGCCATCTTCAATCTCGGCCTGAACGAGCCCGCCGAGACGACCTGCCTGAGAATCACAGGTTCCGGCATGGGGGCGATCGGCGCCATCCGGCGCTGGGTCGAATCCCCGGGCGCGAATGAAGAGAATACGGCCCAGCGTTCAGTCGCGTTGATCGGAGAGGCCGAGAAGGAGTGCGGAACCGCCTTGGCGCGGCAGGGCCGCTGACATCGCCTAGCCGTCATCCCCGTGCAAACGGGGATCCATACGGAGGAAGGCTGGGTTCCCGCTTTCGCGGGAATGACGAAGGTGGGGGCTGAGAAGGAAGATCGCTGATAATTGCCGGCTACGCGTAGCCTGCGCGCGAGATTATCGGGCCGGGTGAGGGCAGCCATTTTTCCGATCCCGCAACCCTGTCAACAGTGTCAACCTGGGCGTGGGCGCGCCCTTTCGGATTCCGGGCTTTTACGCTGATGGTCCTAGTAGTCGACCGTTTCCGGGCCGAGGCTGGCGTCCAGGTCGCGCGGCCGGGTGAGGTGCACCAGTTCGCCGCAATGCAGCTGCAACTTCGACCAGTCTTCGATATCCAGCCTGATCACGGCAAAGGCCGCCGTGGGAAACTTGCCGGCCACCTTGTCCAGCAGCGGGCAGGGGTGGTCTTCCCGGACCAGGTCGAACACCAGTTCCTGCAGCCCCGGATTATGGCCGCACAGCAGGATCGCCTCGCTGCCATCGCCCTTCTCGCGCAGGATGTCGGTCAGGGTTTCGGAGCTGGCGAGATAGACGCGCTCGTCCCATATGATGGGCGGGCACCGGCCGGCCGCCTCGATCGCGCTGTCGATCGTCTCGCGCACGCGGGTCGCGGGGCTGGCGATGACCTGCCCCCACGTCACCCCGTATTCGGCGATGTGCCGGCCCATCAGCGCCGCGCCCTTCCGCCCGCGGGCGTTGAGTGCGCGATCGAAATCACGGACGCCTATATCCTCCCAGGAGGATTTGGCATGACGGAACAGGCCCAGCAGTTTCACGCGACCAACACTATCCTTCATCCTGCCCGGCTGGCTCGTCCAGCCGCGGCTCGCCCGATAAGCAAACACTCGTGGCGACGCGTTGTAAAGCCTCCTCCAGTGTCAATCGCAAGACAGGAGTGCCCGGCGGAAAGGCGGACAGCAGCCGGCTGGGGAACGCGGCGGACAGGACGATGAAATGACCCCGGTCGTCCTTGCCCCGGATCAGGCGGCCGAACCCCTGCGCCAGCCGCGCGCGGATGATCCGGTCGTCATAGGCCGAGCCGCCGTTGGCGGCCCGGCGCGCGCGATGCAGGATGGAGGGCTTGGGCCATGGCACCTGCTCCATCACCACGCAGCGAAGGGAGTGGCCGGGCACGTCGACCCCGTCGCGCAGCGCGTCGGTGCCCAGCAGCGAGGCGCGGGGATCGTCCCGGAAGATGTCCACCAGCGTGCCGGTGTCGATCGGGTCGACATGCTGGGCATAGAGCGGCAGCCCGGCGCGGGCGAGGCGGTCCACGATCCGCCCATGCACCGCGCGCAGGCGCCGGATCGCGGTGAACAGGCCGAGCACGCCGCCCTGCGCACTTTCGATCAGCCGCGCATAGGCGCCCGCCAGCGCGGGAATGTCGCCCCGCTTCACATCGGTGACGATCAGCACCTCGGCCTGACTGGCGTAATCGAACGGGCTGTCCGCACTGGCGAGCAGCGGCGCCGTTTCGAGATGCGCGGCACCGCTGCGGGCGATGGCGGTTTGCCAGTCTTCCCCCACCGGGCCGCGTTCGCACAGCGTGGCGCTGGTCAGCATCACGCCATGGGCCGGTTCCAGCACCACCTTCGCCAGCGGCTGCGTCGGGTCGAGCCAGCGCCGCTGGATGCCCACGTCGAATTCGCGCGCGTCGGAGCGGTCGACCGCCAGCCAGTCGACGAAACGGGATTCCACCAGTTCCCCTTCGCCGGACGCTCCGCCGATCTTCTCGAGCAGCGCTTCCCAGGCGGACAGCGTGTCGATCCGCCAGGCAAGCGAATGCCGCGCCCCCTCGATGCGCGCGCGGCCCCCAAAGTTACTATCGGGGCCGTCCAGCCAGTCCGGCGGGTCCTCCAGCAGCGCGTCCAGCCGCACGCCGAGCCGGATCAGCGGATGGCGCAAGGCGGCGAGCGCAAGCTGCGCCTGCCCGGCCAGCTCCATGAAATTGCCGTCGAGCTGGGCCGCCTCGGTCTCGATCCCGTAGCCTGCCTCCTGTCCGCCGCTTTCATCGCGCGCATAGGCGATGGCCCTTACCGCGCCGAGCAAGGCCTCGACGGGGCCGGAGGGGGCGCCGTCGTGCAGGCGTTGCAGCCACCCATCCGAGGGCAGGGCCTGCGCGGCTTCGAGCGCGGCGGCGATCGCCCGCTCGCCCGCCTCGTCATAGCTGGCGACATCGGCCAGCCGGGCCGAGAGGCCCCGCCGCCTGCCGCGCGTGCCGCGTTCGGGGCCGACCACCCAGCGGCGCAATTCGATCGTCTCGGCCCCGGTCAGCGCGGCGGCGAAGGTCGAATCCGCCGCGTCGAACAGATGATGGCCTTCGTCGAAGATGATGCGGGTGGGGCGCTGCGCCTGGTCCCGTCCGCGCGCGGCGTTGATCATCACCAGCGCATGGTTGGCGATCACCAGATCGGCCTGAGCGCTGGCGCGCGTCGCCCGTTCGATGAAGCATTTCCGGTAATGCGGGCAGCCCGCATAGACGCATTCGCCGCGCTGGTCGGTGAGCGAGCGGACGGCGCGATTGCGGAACAGCGTGCCCAGCCAGCCCGGCAGATCGCCGCCGATCATGTCGCCGTCCCGGGTATAGGCGGCCCAGCGCGCGACGAGCTGAGCGAGGATCGCGGCCCTGCCGCCGAAGCCGCCCTGCAGCGCATCCTCCAGATTGAGCAGGCAGAGATAGTTCTCGCGCCCCTTGCGAACCACGACGCGCGCCGGCTCTCCTTTCCCTTCCGCTTCGGGAAAGGCGCGGCGGCTTTCGCGGCGCAGCTGGCGCTGCAGGTTCTTGGTATAGGTCGAGACCCACACCGTGCCCTGCGATCGCTCCGCCCAGAGCGAGGCCGGGGCGAGATAGCCCAGCGTCTTGCCGATGCCGGTCCCTGCCTGGGACAGAAGCAGGTTCGGGGCGTGGCGGCTCTGGCGCGGGCCGAAGATCCGGGCGGCGTTGCGCGCATAGTCGCGCTGGCCCTCGCGCCGTTCCGCACCGTCGCCGGTCAGGCGATCCAACCGCGCCTCGATCTCCTCGCCCTCCAGCGTGACCTGGGCGGGTTGCGGGCGTTCGGGCGCTTCCTCCCATTCCGGCAGGCGGGAGAACAGCCATTTCTCGGCGCGGTCCGGGCGGTAAATGTGCGGTGCGAGAACCTGCGCCCAGGGCCAGCGCAGCTTGGCCAGCGATTGCAGCGCGCTCCAGGCGCCTTCCCGTTCCCCCCATCCCTCGCTTTCGCAGGTGGCGAGCAGCGCGCCGGCCGCCTCCTGCAAGAGCCGGGGTACGGCATCGTCCGCCTCGGCCTCGGGCAGCCCCAGCGCATGGGCCAGCCCCTTCGGCGTCGGCACCAGGAAGCGGGCGGGATGGATGAAGGCGAACAGCTCCAGCAGGTCGAGCCCGGAAAGGTCGGGATAGCCCAGCCGCGCCGCCACCAGCGGGGCATTGAGGATCAATTGCGGCGTATCCGCCGCCGCCATGATCGCCTCTCCCTTGCCCACGGCGCGCGTTTCCCCCTCCGCCGGCCGGAGCCAGCATCCGCTGTGGTTCGCATGCAGCGCGGGAAGGGAAAGGCGGGGAATCTCCACTATGCGGCAGGTACGAATGTCAGGACCGGGCCCTTGCTGGGGCAGTGGCTGCCGCTGCCATCGCGGCTGGGGGCGGATGTGGGCAGATCGGCCTCGACCGCGAATGCGCGGCTAGAGCATCTTCCGAAATGGGGCATGGTTCGATCTCCGGCGCTCCCATGGACGCATTCGCTCAGGATGCGCAACCTAGAACGAAAATGGAACATGGTGCAAGCCGGCGAGCCATGGGAAGCCCGGCTGTTCGATTTGCAGGCCCCAAGGCCGTTTTTGCGTTTCCGCGCTTGCGAAACGGGACGCAAGGCGCGATGGACCGCCACCATGAGCGATGAATCCCTGATCGAAGCCGCGCGCGTATCCAAGGCCTGGCCGTTCGAGGAAGCGTGCAAGCTGCTGCAGCGCTATCCGGGGGGCAAGACGGCCGGGGACGGAAGCGCTGCGCCGGTGCTGTTCGAAACGGGGTATGGCCCTTCGGGCCTGCCGCATATCGGCACCTTCCAGGAAGTGCTGCGCACCACGCTGGTGCGCCGCGCCTATGAGGTGCTGAGCGGCGGCGCGCCGACCCGCCTTGTCGCGTTCAGCGACGATATGGATGGCTTGCGCAAGGTGCCGGACAATGTCCCGAACCAGGCGCTGCTGGCCGAAAATCTCGGCAAGCCGCTGACCCGCATTCCCGATCCGTTCGGCAAGTATGAGAGCTTCGCCCATCACAACAATGCGATGCTGTGCCAGTTTCTCGACCGCTTCGGCTTCGACTACGAATTCGTCTCGGCCAGCGACCGCTACAATTCCGGCGCGTTCGACGATGCGCTGCGCAATGTCCTGCGGCATTACGGTGCGATCATGGACATCATGCTGCCCACCCTGCGGGAGGAGCGGCGCCAGACCTATTCGCCGGTGCTGCCGGTCTCACCGAGCAGCGGCGTCGTCCTGCAGGTGCCGGTGGAAGTGATTGACGCCGAGGCCGGCATCATCCGGTTCGAGGACGAAGGCCGGACGGTCGAGCAATCCGTCCTGGGCGGCCGGGCCAAGCTGCAATGGAAGGTGGACTGGGCCATGCGCTGGGTTGCGCTGGGGGTCGACTATGAAATGTGCGGCAAGGACCTGACCGACAGCGTCACCCAGTCGGGCAAGATCGCCAGGGTGCTGGGCGGACGCAAGCCGGAGGGGCTGATCTACGAGCTTTTCCTGGACGAGAAGGGAGAGAAGATCTCCAAGTCCAGGGGCAACGGGCTGACCATCGAGGAATGGCTGACCTATGGCACGGAGGAAAGCCTGGGCTTCTACCTCTATCGCGAGCCGAAGCGGGCCAAGCAGCTCCATGTCGGGGTGATCCCCCGGGCGGTCGACGAATATTGGCAGTTCCGCGCCAGGCTTCCCGAACAGCCGCTGGACCAGCAGCTCGGCAACCCGGTGTGGCATCTGCTGCGCGCCAATGGCGAGGGCGCAGGCGCACCGGGGGGCGAGGGCGATTCCCTGCCGGTGACCTATGGCCTGCTGCTCAACCTGGTGGGCGTGCTCGGCCCGCATGCGACCCATGCGCAGGTCTGGTCCTATCTCGGCAATTACATCCATGACGCCGATCCCGCGGATCATCCCGAGCTCAATGCGCTGATAGATCCGGCGCTGGCCTATAATCGGGATTTCGTGCTGCCGACGCTGAATCGTCGCGCTCCGACCTCGAACGAAGCCGCTGCCCTGCGCGCGCTGGATGGCGATCTGGCGGTCATGGCCGAGGACACCTCCGCCGAGGATATCCAGACCGCGGTGTACGAGATCGGCAAGCGCGAGGAGTTCGCCTTCGAATCCCTGCGGGACTGGTTCCGGGCATTATATGAAACCCTGCTGGGTTCGGAGCAGGGGCCGCGCATGGGCAGCTTCATCGCGTTGTATGGGATTGCCAACACGCGCAAGCTGATCGAAGAGGCCTTGACGCGATAACGATCCAGCCCGGAGGCATGGGATGAAGCTCGATACCAGTCCCGAAGCGCTTGCCGAGGAAATTCTGGGGCGGCCTTTTTCCGAACTGGACGAGGAAGAACGCTCGGTCCTGGTCCGGGTCTCGACCGAAGAGATCATCGGCCTCGACGCGGACGAGCGGGCGGCGGCCGAAACCACCATGGGTGACAGGCTGGCGGACCGGGTCGCCGCGGTCGGGGGAAGCTGGGGGTTTATCGTCAGCTTCACGCTGGTGCTGCTGGCCTGGATGCTGCTCAACAGCCGCGCCGTCGAACATCTGGGGCTCCCTTCCTTCGACGCGTTCCCCTACATCTTTCTCAATCTGATGCTGTCGATGCTGGCCGCGCTCCAGGCCCCAATCATCATGATGAGCCAGAACCGCCAGGCCAAGAAGGATCGGGTGGCCGCCCGCCACGATTACGAGGTGAATCTGCGGACCACCATCGAGCTTCTGCGGCTGCACCGCAAGATCGACAGGATTTCCGCAAAGCTCGGGCATGTGGATCTGGCTGCCGGGCATGCGCCCCGGCATCCGCAGGATTAGGGCCAGGACGATTAGGGTCAGGACCTGTTGACGGCGTGAGCCGTGGTGGCGCTCAGCCCCATTTGCGAGTCCGATACCACTTGGTGATGACATGCTTCACGCCCTTCACCACCGGCGTGGCGGCATGCAGGGTCATGTCGTTCACTTCCCCGCTCGGCGTGGCATTGTTCCAGATGAGGATGGCGCCGGCCTGCGGGGTCACCTGCAATCCGGTCTTGGCGAACAGGGTTTCTCCGCCTTCTTCCACGTCGTTCAGGAAGATCATCGCCGTCCAGCTACGCTGGCCGCCGCGCTTGCGTTCCGATTTCCAGTAATCGGTGCCGATATGGAACCAGTCGTAATGCGCCTTGTATTGCTGGCCCGGCATATAGCGCTGGCCCTGGATGGTTTCCCCCCAGGCCGGCTCCATCCCCACCAGATCGTCGATGCGCCGCTCGATCATCTTCACTGCGGAATCCGTTGGATCGAGATTTCCGGAATAGCTGGTGCGGTATTCGGGATCGTTGTCGGAGCCGAACAGCGTGGAGGGCCTGGCGACGGCATCGATCATCGCGATCAGGCGGAAGCATTCGCCCGCATCCAGAAAGCCTCCCATCGCATAGATCTCGGCGCCGTCGGTCGGCAGCTTGTGCATGTTGGGATGGGCATCCAGCCTGCGGCGCACTTTTTCGCCGAGGCGGGCCAGGGCATCCCGATCGGGATGCTGCGCGGAATTCTTGCTGAATAAACCCATGATGTTCGTCTTAGAATAGAAGACAGTTTTCGCGCTTCGCAAGGAGCAAGTGCCAGGCTCGCAGCGAACTCTTGCCCAATTTTTCCAAATCGCCCACAAAGCAGGGATGTCTACGCTCGACACGGCTGCCGCTGCAACGCAGGCGCGCTATTCGCTGGGGGCGATCGCGCTCCATTGGCTGATTGCCCTGGCGATCATTGCAAACTGGCTGATCGCGCAGATTGCCGAAGATGCGCCGGAGGCGAAGGAACAGGAACTGATGAGTGTTCACGTCGCGCTCGGCGTGACCATCTTGATCCTGTCCGTGGTCAGGGTGGGGTGGAGGCTCACGCACAAGCCTCCGCCACCCAATCCCGATCACCCGAAATGGGAGCGCATGCTGGCCAGCGCCGTCCACAAGATCTTCTATTTCCTGATCATCGCTCTGCCGCTCACCGGCTATCTGCTGGTGCAGTACGGAACGGGAGGGTGGCCGATCAGCATGTTCGGCATCTTCGACTTCCCCGGCCTGCCGGTGCCGAAGAGCCACGATACGCATGAAGTCTTCGAGGGCATCCATGGCGCGCTGGCCAACGTCATGCTGGTGCTGTTCTTCCTACATATCGCCGGGGCATGGAAGCATCAGTTGTTCGATCGGGACGGCACGATCTTCCGCATGCTGCCATTCGGCCGGCCGGGGCGTCGCTGAACAAGTAAGCCTTGCATGGAAAAAGCCCCCGCCAGGGGAAGGGCGGGGGCTCTCCGGGCCTCGGCTATTGGTTAGGCCCTAGCTGCCGGGCCACTCTCCCGGCAGGATCTGCTCTGGCCGGTCACCAGAAGAAATCGTAGATCACGTCCACAACTTCGCCGGAATAGATGTCCACCAGCAGCGCATCGTCGTAATAGCGGACCCAGCGATAGGGGCCGTACACATCCGGCAGGCGATATTGCCATGGATCGTTGATCCAATACCGGTTCGAATAGAACATCGAGTCCATGTAGAAGCCGATGCTCAGGCGGCGATAGCTGTAGCTCTGGTACGGCGCATAATAACGGCCCAGACGGTAGACTTGGCGGTTGCTGTCGCGATAGCGGGACCAGTTGTAGCGGCTGTTGTCCCGCCAGCGGCGATCCCACTTGCGATAGTTGCGATCACCATTGTTCCACCGGTTGTTGTTATTGCTCCAACGGTTGTTGTTGTCGCGCCAGCGATTGTCGTTGTCACGCCACCGGTTGTTATTGGTGTTGTTATTGTTCCGCCAGCGATCTCCATCGCGCCGGTCGTCCCTGCGCGCATCGCGATAGCTGGTGTTCCGGTTGGGATTGGCATAGCTGCGATTGCGGTTTTCCACCCGATTGGCGCGTTGCTCGCTGCGCCGGTCGATCTGACTGGCGCGCCAGTCTCCACGCCGTTCCACTTGCGCCGCGCGTTGTTCGCTGCGCCGATCGATCTGGGCCGAGCGGCGGTCGCCCTGGCGTTCGACGCGGGGAGAAGCATTATTCGTGCGATTCTGCACTTGCTGCGCGCGCCAGTTGCCCTGGCGCTCGATTCGTGCGGCGCGCTGCTCACTTTGCCGATTGACCTGGGCCGCGCGAATGTCGCCACGGCGTTCGATCCGTTGGGCTTGCATATTGCCACGGCTGCCGCCCCGCTCGCTCCAGCCCGCGCGCGCATTGCCGGGCGCGTCAGCGGCGAAAGCCGTGGCCGGCAAGGCCGTGATCGCAAGGGCTGCGGCAAGGGCCGCCGATCCCCCGGATTTCAGCAAATAGGTAAGTTTCATTGCGGCATCTCCATCCATTTGCCGCTGAGTGGGGAGCGGTCCTTAGGATGAAGATTTACCCGAGTCGCCCTGTCATCAATGTGAACCGTACTGATGACCTGCCGTTCATCTTGATTGACGCTTATCTGAAGATGGGCGGTTTGCCCTTCCGGAACGACCGCGGCGCCTCGATCAACCGAAATATCTGCACGCCGCAGCAGGCAAAAGCCCCCGAGGCCGAGACGACCGGGGAGCCTGAATATTTCGAGATGCAAACCGTCCTGGTGTCAGCGCGTCAGCTTCTTGTAGGCCAGCCTGGTCGGGCGATCGGCGGCATCGCCCAGGCGCCGCCGCTTGTCCTCCTCATAGGCTTCGAAATTGCCCTCGAACCATTCCACATGGCTATTGCCCTCAAAGGCGAGGATATGGGTCGCCAGCCGGTCGAGGAAGAAGCGGTCGTGGCTGATGACCACGGCGCAGCCTGCGAAATTCTCGATCGCGTCTTCCAGTGCGGCAAGGGTTTCCACGTCGAGGTCGTTGGTCGGCTCGTCGAGCAGCAGGACATTGCCGCCGGTCTTGAGCATCTTGGCCATGTGGACGCGATTGCGCTCGCCGCCGGAGAGCTTGCCGACATTCTTCTGCTGGTCCGCACCCTTGAAGTTGAACGCGCCGACATAGGCCCGGGTCGACATGTCGTGGCCATTGACCTTCATGTAATCGAGGCCGTCGGAGATTTCCTCCCACACGTTCTTCGTGCCATCGAGGTGATCGCGGCTCTGGTCGACATAGCCCAGGCGCACGGTCTCGCCGATGTCGATCGAACCGCTGTCCGGCGTTTCCTGGCCGGTGATGAGCTTGAACAGCGTGGATTTACCCGCGCCGTTCGGCCCGATCACGCCGACGATGCCACCCGGCGGCAGCATGAAGGACAGATCCTCGAACAGCAGCTTGTCGCCATAGGCCTTGGAAATGCCCTTGGCTTCGATCACCTTGCCACCTAACCGTTCCGGTACCTGGATGACGATCTGCGCCTTGCCCGGCTTGCGATCGTTCTGCGCTTCCTGGAGCTGCTCGAACTTGCGGATACGGGCCTTGCTCTTGGTCTGCCGGGCGGCGGGGGTCTGCCGGATCCATTCCAACTCTTCCTTGAGAGCCTTGGAACGGCCGCTTTCCTCGCGGTCTTCCTGTTCGAGCCGCTTGGCCTTCTTTTCGAGATAGGTCGAATAATTGCCCTCGTAAGGGAAGTATTTCCCGCGATCCAGCTCGAGGATCCAGCCCACCACATTGTCGAGGAAATAGCGGTCGTGGGTGATCATCAGCACCGCGCCGGCATATTCCTTGAGGTGATTTTCCAGCCATTCGACGCTTTCGGCATCGAGGTGGTTGGTCGGTTCGTCCAGCAGCAGGATCGAGGGCTTCTGGATCAGAAGGCGGGTGAGGGCGATGCGCCGCTTTTCACCACCGGACAGGCTGTCCACCGGCCAGTCGCCGGGCGGGCAGCGCAGCGCTTCCATCGCGACTTCCAGCTGGTTGTCGAGCGTCCAGCCGTCCACCGCGTCGATCTTTTCCTGCAACTCGCCCATTTCGGCCATCAGGGCATCGAAATCGGCATCTTCGGGCGGATCGCCCATTAGCATGGAGATCTCGTTGAAGCGGTCGATCATGTCGGCGGTTTCGCGCGCGCCGTCCTTGACGTTTTCGAGCACGGTCTTGCTCGTATCGAGCTCCGGTTCCTGCGGCAGGTAGCCGACGGTGATGTTCTCGCCCGGCCAGGCCTCGCCGGTGAAATCGGTGTCGATGCCCGCCATGATCTTCATCAGGGTGGACTTGCCCGCGCCGTTCGGCCCGACGATGCCGATCTTCGCGCCCTGGTAGAACTGCAGATTGATATTGCTCAGCACCGGCTTTTGCGCGCCGGGGAAAGTCTTCGTCATGCTCTTCATGACGTATGCGTATTGGGCGGCCATCAGTCGTCCTTAGGGCAGATCGCGGGAATGCGAGGAATTGCCGCGCCATGTAGCGATGGCGGGAGAAAGGGGCAAGGTGCGCAGGCGTTCGAGCGAATTTACTTGAAATGCCCATAGCGTCTTGCACACCTCGCAAATATCTCTTGGGGGTGTCACCAAATGCGCTGGATCTTTTTGGCCGCTTTCGCACTTTTCGCTGCCTGTTCGTCTGGAGATACCTCCCCAACCGGTCGTAATGAGTCAGCTCGGCACAAGTCGTTTACGGTATCCGATCCTTTCCCGGACGCGACTGAAGTCCGCCTTTTCGTCGAAAGCGGCGAACGTCGTAAAGGGCAAGCCGTATTCACGAAGTCTGATGGGCAAGCGTTGACTCAGGAGCAGAGAAAGGTTCTCGAAGAAGCGATTTCTATCAAGAAAATAGAAGAGGATCAGTCATTCGCAGCCTGTTTCATTCCTTCTCACTTTTTTCGTTACTTTGACGCGAAGGGTAAGCAGATAGGCGAGATATCTGTTTGCTTCTGTTGTGCAGATATTAGTATTATTGCAGATAACCCGTCATCGAATTTGGAAATCGATGAGGATCATTACCTCGACTTCGACTACCCGGGGCTTACCAAGCTCGTTCAGTCGATGGGTGAACCCACTGATATTGAATGCATCGACGAGGAGTAACATTTGTTTCCTACTCCGCCGCGAGCAATTCCTCCGCGCCGCCGAGATCCACGCTGACGAGCCGGGAGATACCCTTCTCGATCATGGTGACGCCGAACAGCCGGTGCATCCGGCTCATGGTCACGGCGTTGTGCGTGACGATCAGGTAACGCGTGTCGGTTTCCGCGACCATCGCGTCCAGCAAGTCGCAGAAGCGGTCGATATTGGCATCGTCGAGCGGGGCGTCCACCTCGTCCAGCACGCAGATCGGGGCCGGGTTGGTCAGGAACAGGGCGAAGATCAGCGCCACCGCCGTCAGCGCCTGCTCCCCCCCTGACAGGAGCGAGAGCGACTGCAGGCGCTTGCCGGGCGGCTGGGCGAATATTTCGAGGCCCGCCTCGAGCGGATCGTCACTGTCGACCAGCGCGAGATGGGCCTGCCCCCCTTCGAACAGCCGGGTGAACAGGCGGCGGAAATGCGTGTCGACCGCCTCGAACGCGACCCGCAGTCTTTCCCGGCCTTCGCGGTTCAGATTGCCGATCGATCCGCGCAGGCGATTGACCGCTTCGGTCAGTTCGGCCTGCTCGGCCGCGCTCTCGCCATGGCGGGTTTCGAGCTCCGCAAGTTCCTGAGCCGCGACCAGATTGACCGGGCCGATCCGTTCCCGGTCCGCGGTCAGCTTCTCGAGAGACGCCGATTCGACCGAAGAATCGGCAATCTCCTCACCAGTGAAGCCGAACCGTTCGGCCAGCAGCGGAGGTGGGCACTGGAAGCGCTCGCCGGAAATTCGCCCCATTTCGCTGCGGCGCGCTTCCTCGTTTTCAGCGCGGGCCACGGCGCCGGCCCTAGTTTCCCTGGCACTGGCCAGGGCCTCGTTGATGTCGGCAAGCTGCCGGTCCGCCGCCTGCGCCTCGGCGCTTGCGCTGGCGACAGCGCCGTCGGCTTCGGCCAGCTCTCGGCCGAGCCGTTCCCGCATCTGCTCCCCTTCCTCGATCTGGCGCAGCAGGGCGGCGGGCTTGTCCGCGACAATCGCGCGCTCTTCGGCGATCTCCTCGGCGCGCCGGGCCATGTCGGACAGGCGGCGGGCGGCGTCTCCGGCCCTTGCCTGCCAGCCCTTGATGTCGGCGGCCCGCGCGGCGGCCCGTTCCCGCCCCACCGCAAGCGCCTGGTCATGCGCGGCCAGTTGCGCGGCGGCGACTTGTATCGCCGATCTCGCCACCTCGTTCCGATTGCGCGCGGTGTCCAGCATGGCCCGGCCGGCTTGCGGATCGGGCAGGCCGGCGCGCTTGGTAGCTGCCGCTTCCCGTTCCGCTTCCGCCTGCGCGCGCTGTTCGGCAAGGTCGGCTTCCGCCGCGACGATTTCCTGCAGCCTCAGCGCGAGCCGCTCCCGCGCCGCTTCCGCTTGGTCCAGAGCGCGCAGGGCGGCGCGTTCCTCCTCGATGGCCGCGCTTACCTCGCGCTCGGCCGCGATCAGCTCGCGCTGCAGCGCGCTCAGCTGCTCCTCCGCTTCCCGCTTGAGCTGTTCGGCCCGCTCGGCCGCGTCGCGCCTAGCCGGCAGTTCCGCCGCCAGCTCGGCGTGCCGGTTCTCGGCTTCGAGCCGGGCCGCTTCCGCCGCGCCTTCCCCACGCGCGAGGAAGCCATCCCAGCGCCGCAGCCTGCCATCCTTTGTGACCAGCCATTCGCCGGGAGCCAGGGCGCGGCCGTCGTCGGCATCCGCCACATGAACCAGTGCCAGCCTTGCCGCGAGTTCCGGTGGGCATTGCGGGACATGCGCCGCAAGGCTTTCCGGCACCGGGGCGGGGCTGGCCGCTCCGGTCCAGAAGCGGCCTTCGGGATCGCCCTGCGGGGCTCCGAGCGGAGCCTTCGCATCGCGGCCCAGCACGGCCGCCAGCGCGCGCTCATAGCCCGGCGCCGCGCGCACGCCATCGAGCGCGGCGGGCAGCCCATGCTTGTTTGCCGCCTGCTTCGATCGCGCTTCGCGATCGCGCTGCAACCCGTTGAATTCGCGTTCGATGCCTGCCAGCTCGGCCTTTGCCGCGGCGACTGCCGCGGTCGTTTCGTCCCGTGTGCCCGCGAGCTCTTCCTTGCGGGACTGGAAGCGGGCCAGCGCCTCCCGCAACTCCGCCTGCCTTGTCGCAGTGGCTTCTGCTGCCGCTTTCGCCGCGGCAACCGCCTGATCGAGATCCTCCGACGCGGCGAGGGCGGAACGCGCCTCCGCCAGGCGGCGTGTTTCCCGCTCCAGCCTTTCAAGCCTTGCTTCCGTCTGCGCGAATTCGGCATCGGCTACCCGCCATTCCGCCTCCACCCCGGCCTGATCGGCGGTGGCCTTGGCCAGCGCCAGTTCCGCTGCCCGGCCTTCGCGCTCCGCCTGCTCGAGCGCGGTGGCGAGCGACGGGCGGCGCGCTTCTTCCAGAGCGAGGGATTTCTGGCCCTCGGCCAATTCCCCCTCCAGCCGGGTCAGGGCCTCCGCGGCATCCCTGGTCAGCCGGTCGGCCTCCCCCTGATCTTCGTCCAGCCTCGCCTTTTGCCGGTCGAGATCGGCAAGGCGCTGCTCGGCCACTTCGAGCTGGCTCGTCAGGGTGGCCATGCGGTGGCCATGCGCGGCTGCGTCGTCGCGCCGATCCGCAAGCTCCTCGCGCGCTTGCGCCAGCGCCGCCGCCGCCAGGGCCTGCGCCTTTTGCGCCTCATTCACGGCGGCTTGGGTTTCCGCCACCTTGCGCTCGGCCGCCTCCGCCTGCTGGCGGGCCTCCACCGCAGCGGCAGCCGCATCGCGCCACCGCGCGAACAGCAGGCGCGCTTCGGCCTGCTGGATCTGGTCGGACAGCGCCTTGTAGCGTTCCGCCTGCCGCGCCTGCCGCCTCAGGCCAGCGATTTGCGAATCGAGCCCGGCCATGAGGTCGTCGAGCCGGGACAGATTGGCTTCCGTCTGCCTGAGCTTGCCTTCCGCATCGCGCCGGCGGACGTGCAATCCGGCGATTCCGGCCGCTTCCTCCAGCATCTGGCGCCGCTCCGCGGGGCGCGCGGCGATCACGGCGGCGATGCGGCCCTGGCTAACCAGGGCGGGGCTGTGCGCCCCGGTCGCCGCATCGGCAAACACCAGAGCGACATCCTTGGCGCGCACGTCGCGCCCATTGACGCGATAGGCGCTGCCCGCGCCGCGTTCGATCCGGCGAGTGACTTGCAGCTCTTCGCGGTCTTCGGTTTCCGCGTGGAGCACCACTTCCGCAAAATCCCTCGGCGGCCGCTGGGTGGTGCCGGCAAAGATCACGTCCTCCATGCCGGCGCCGCGCATGCTTTTGGGCGAATTCTCGCCCATCACCCAGCGGATCGCTTCAAGCAGGTTGGACTTGCCGCAGCCATTCGGTCCGACTACGCCGGTCAGGCCAGGCTCTATGCGCAGTTCGGCGGGTTCGACGAAGCTTTTGAAGCCGCTGAGCTTGAGCTTGCTGATCCGCATCGCCGTTCCGCCGCGCTTCCGCTCCGGCGCTCTCTATCGGGCGCCGGCGTCTTGCAGGATGGGTTCCAGATCCTTCCAGCTTCGCACATCGAGCTTCTGCCCGTTGAGGAAGAAGGTGGGGGTTCCTTCCACCTGAAGTTCTTCGGATTGCTTCTGCGAGTTCTGGACGATCTGCTCCGCCTTGGCGGCATCGGCCAGACAGGTCGCGGACTGATCGCTGCTGATGCCACGCGCGGCGAAGAAATCGGTCAGCCCGGTGGCATCGGCGATTGCCTTGTATCTCTTCGACTGGTCTTCGGACTGCATCGCGGCCGCCACCGCCCCTTGGTTGCCCTGGGCCGTCTGGATGATTTGTGCGAGGTTGAGCCAGACCTGCTCGCTCAACGCATGGAAGCTCTCCGGCGCGCCACAACGCGTCAGCATCGCCATGGTCAGGTCCAGCCCGTCATGAATCTGGTTACGCAATTCGTAGCTGACCACACCGCTCGCCACATATCTGTCGCGCAGCTTCTCCGCAGCATCCCTGGAAAAATCGGCGCAATGCGAGCAGGTGAGGGAAGCATATTCCAGAAGCTTGAGCGGGGCGTTCGGATTGCCCATCAGATAGCCGCCTTCCGGCGTCACGGTGACGGTATCGGCCCATGCCTTGTCCGCCGGCGCCTGGATCGCGGCAATCGGTTCTCCTTTCGGGACGCCGCTGGTCGTCTCATTGCCCTTTCCGCAGGCGCCGAGGCCGAGGCAAAGCGGAGCGGCGAACAAGGTGGCGAGGGCAATGCGGCGAAATCTGCTCATGATAATGATATCCCCGGAATTTCGATTGGAAGGCTAGCCGATGCGCTTCCTCAGGCAAAGCTGCGCGCTTCGCGCGGCGAGGCTTATTCCACAGCTAAACCATGCCCATGTAAATAACCGGCCCTGACCCTAGAGACGGGCATCGATCTGCGGCTTCAGCGCATCCCAGCTATGGGTCCCGGCCAGCAGGGTTCCGTTCAGCACGAAGCTGGGCGTGCCCTCGACGCCGAATTCCTGCGCACTGGCTTCGCTTTGCTGGGCGAGCTGCCGTGCAAAATTTTCGTCGGCAAGGCACTTGTCGACCGCGAGCTGGTCGTAGCCGCGTCTGGCCATCAGATCGTAGAAGCCGAGATCCTTGGCGATGGCGCGGCGGCGGGCCGCATAATCGCTGGTCGCCCAGCGGTTGCGCTGCGCTGCGCTGAGATTGGACATTTTCTTCAGCCATGTGCTCTGGTTGCGCAGAAAGGCCGAATGATTGAGGAAGAATTTTTCCTTCGGCCCGCATTCCGCGAGCATGGCGGCGGTCAGGTCGACCGGGTCGCGAATGATGTGGCGGACCTCCACGGACACCTTGCCCTGGGCAATGTAGGCCACCCGCAGCGGATCGGCGGCTTCCATCTCGAAATGGGCGCAATGCGGGCAGGTATAGCTCACGAATTCCATGAGCTTCACCTTGGCGGCGGGGTTGCCCAGCCGATGGCCGCCGCCTTCCGTCTGCACCACCGTGATATTCCAATTGGGTGCCGCGCCCACGCTGACGAAGGCGATACCCAGCAGGGCGACGGC
This sequence comes from uncultured Caenibius sp., assembly GCA_964468045.1. Taxonomy (GTDB): domain Bacteria; phylum Pseudomonadota; class Alphaproteobacteria; order Sphingomonadales; family Sphingomonadaceae; genus JAWKXU01. The sequence goes on from CAYXTO010000001.1 coordinate 168,098, forward strand.
AAGCCTGGCGCTGCGGGCGAAACCGGTAATCTTCATTTATCCTCCTTGCCGCCCAGGCTGCGGGCGAGGGATTCAAGCACGGTGCGCAATTCGGGATCGCCGATGTCGCGCAGCGACTCCCCGAGTTCCAGGGGAATCGGCTTGAGCGATGGCGGTGCGCTGGCGCGGCTTTCACCATTTGGCTGCTTAACCGCGCCTTGCCGAATCTTCACCTTCGCAACGGCCCGATAGCCGAAGAAACGGTTCACCCGTTCCATGATTTCCGGAAACAGATGCTGGATCAACGGCGCATGAGCCGGAACGACCACCAGTTGCAGGATGCCGTCGCTCTTTTCCCCCGGCGGGAACCTGATCGATTCCGGCAGGCACACCTTCGCATGGATTTCACCGACGATTTCGGGCCACCGGCTGACAACGCTCGATTGCACGAAACCGAACCGGCGAAAAGCCGTGCGCCCGACCTGCGGCATGAGATCGCCGATGGCGCGAGGGGTGCCTCCACGGGGGCGCTCATAGGCGCGCACCGTGCTCTTGCGAGCCTTGGCGCCCGCTTTTCCCGGTCGATCTGTCGGGTCCCGTTCCATTCCGCTTTCCGCCATGCCATAGCGGGCGCGTGGACGCCAGCGAGGACGAGATCGCGAGCAGTTTGCTCGGGTGGTACGGGAACCACGCGCGGACTCTGCCCTGGCGCAGTCCGCCCGGCCGCGAGCCGCCGGAACCGTATCGCGTCTGGCTGTCGGAAGTGATGCTGCAGCAGACCACGGTCGCGGCGGTGATCCCTTATTTCGAGCGTTTTACGGCGCGCTGGCCCGATGTCGAGGCCCTGGCCGCCGCGCCGGAAGAGGAAGTCATGGCTGCCTGGGCGGGCCTCGGATATTATGCCCGTGCGCGGAACATGGTCGCATGCGCCAGGGCGGTGGCCGAAACAGGCGAGTTTCCGCAGACGGAAGAGGAACTGCGCCGGTTGCCCGGGCTGGGCGCTTATACCGCCGCGGCGGTTGCGGCCATTGCCTTCGGTCAGAGGGCGGTGGTGGTCGATGCCAATGTGGAGCGGGTGGTCGCTCGCCTTTTCGCGATCGATGAGCCTTTGCCAGATGCTCGCAAGGCGATCCGCGCCCGTATGGACGAGATCACGCCGCGCGAGCAGGCGGGGGATTTCGCGCAAGCCATGATGGATCTGGGTGCCGCCATCTGCACGCCCAGGGAGCCGCGCTGCCTGATCTGCCCGCTTTCAGGCCGTTGCGCCGCGCGCCTTGCGGGCGATCCGGCACGCTATCCGGTCAAGCTGCCGAAGAAGGCCAGGCCGGAGCGGCACGGGCGGGCCTTCTGGATCGAGCGGGACGGCGCGGTCTGGCTGGTCAGGCGGGCGGGGGAGGGCATGCTAGGCGGAATGCGCGCCTTGCCCGATGACGGCTGGTCCGCCCGCGCCGACGGATCGGGCAGGTCGCCGCTGGAAGGGCATTGGGAAACAGGTGGCGTCGTTCAGCATGGCTTCACGCATTTCGGGCTGAGATTGGAGCTTGCGCTCTACAGAGGCCGGGACTGGGCTGCGCTCGGCCGGAGTGCGGGGGAGTGGTGGCCGCTTGGCCGGCTCGACGAGGCGGGCCTTCCCACGCTCTTCGCAAAGGCGGCCCGTCTGGCTCTGGCCACAAGGGATTGATCATGCCGCAGCAAGCTGGCCCGGAACTGCTCCTTTCACGCCGCACCATTCTGGCGGGCTTCGGCGCGAGCCTGGCCGCGATGCCTTTGGGTCCGGCATGGGGCCAGGCACGCGCGGCGCCGTGGCAAGGCGTCAGCCGCATGGTTTCCGATTATGTGACATCGGGCAGGCTGGCGGGCGCCGTCGCGGCCATGGGGTTTGCGCAGAGCGAGGCCGATGTCCTTGCCAGAGGCGCCAGGACGCTGGGCAGGCCGGGCGCGGTGGGGGCGGACAGCCTGTTCCGCATCTATTCGATGACCAAGCCGGTCACCGGCATGGCGGCGATGATCCTCATCGACGAGGGCAAGCTGGGGCTGGATCAGCCGGTCGCCGAGATCCTGCCCAAATTCGCCAGCATGAAGGTCCAGCGCCTGCCGGATGGGCCGATCGACGATCTGGTCCCGGCCGCGCGCCCGATCACCATGCGCCATCTCCTGACTCATACCGCGGGGCTTGGCTATTCCATCATCCAGAAGGGGCCGCTCAAGGCCGCCTACGTCAAGGCGGGCCTGGTTCCGGGCGAGATCAGCCGCCTGCCGATCGCGCAGATGTTCGGCGCCGGGCCGACCGCGCCGAGCCTCAAGGCCTTCGCCGATCGCCTCGCCGAGATGCCGCTGGTCTATCAGCCCGGCACGAGGTGGAGCTACTCGACCTCGCTGGACCTGATGGGGCGGGTGATCGAGGTCGTCTCCGGCCAGAGCTTCGATACCTTCCTGCAGGAACGGCTGTTCGATCCGCTCGGCATGACCAGCACCTTCTTCCGGGTGCCTGCAGGCGAAGCGGGCAGGCTGACCACGAATTACGGCATCATGCAGGGCCTCCTGATCCCGCTCGACCCCGCCGCGTCCTCGGTCTTCCTCGATCCGCCGCCCTTTCCCTTCGGCGGTTCGGGCCTGGTCAGCAGCCCGCGCGATTACGACCGCTTTCTGCGGATGCTGCTTGGCCTCGGAAAGCTGGATGGCAAGCGCGTGATGAGCGAGGCGGCGGTGCGCCTCGGCACCTCCAACCTGCTGCCGCCAGGGGTCAGCACGGCCGGCACGCTGGCCAATGGCGGCGGCTTCGGCGCGGGCGGTCGTTCCGGGCTGGGCGAGGAGGAAGGAACCTTCGGCTGGGGCGGCGCTGCCGGCACAATCGCCTTCGCCGATCTCAAACGTGGTTGGCGCGGCGGCCTCTATACGCAATATATGCCGGTGGAAGCCTATCCCCTGCAGCGCGATTTTCCGAAGGTGGCCATGAACGACGCAATCCTGATGATCGGAGTGGACCGGCCATGAGCTATCCCACAATCAGCTTTTCCGGCGGTTCGATCGACCGCGCGGACTATGTTCGCACCGATCCGGCGAAGCTGGAGGAACTGAAGGATTGGCGCGCGCGGCTGGTGAAGCTGGACGGGCTGGACCCTGTCCTGACCCCGCAGAACGAGCTGGAATGGGGCAGTCTGGCCGATTGCCCGCCGGATGCGGAGCTGGTCTTTCTCGGCCTGCGCGAGGGGCGGGCCTGCTTCGCCGCGGTGCCGGAAGCGGGCGACGCGGGCGCCCTGCAGATGGGCAGCCGCGCCCGCGCGGCCATGGGCATCCTCGGCGATGACGATCTTGGCGTCTACGGGATGGCGAGGAGCCTGGTCGACTGGCACGCACGCCACCGCTTCTGCGCGCAATGCGGCGCCCCCACCCGGCTCGCCAAGGGCGGCTGGCAGCGCGATTGCGGCGCCTGCAATGCGCAGCACTTCCCCAGGGTCGATCCGGTTACCATCATGCTGGTGGAGCATGGCGGCAATCTGCTGCTGGGCAGGCAGCCGCGCTTCCCGGCCGGTTTCTATTCCGCGCTGGCCGGTTTCGTGGAACCCGGCGAGACGATAGAGGGAGCGGTCGCCCGCGAAGTGCTGGAGGAAGCCGGCGTCACGGTGCGCGAGGTGTCCTATGTCGCCAGCCAGCCCTGGCCGTTCCCGTCTCAGCTCATGGTCGGCTGTCATGCCTTCGCCAATGAGACCGAACTGACCGTCGACCGGACCGAGCTGGAGGACGCCCGCTGGTTCAGCCGCGCCGAAGTGGTGGACGCGATGACCGGGGCCGAAGGGGCGGCGTTTACCCCGCCTCCGGCGCAGGCGATCGCCCACCAACTGCTGAAATGGTGGCTGCAGCGGTGACGGCCCGGGTCGCCATCGACATCTGGTCCGATGTCATGTGCCCCTGGTGCGTGATCGGCTACAAGCATCTCGAGCAGGCGCTGGCGCAGCTGGATGGAGAGATCGATGCGGTCGTGCAGTGGCAGCCCTTCGAACTCAACCCGGACATGCCGCCGCAAGGGGAGCCACGCGACGCGCATATCGCGCGCAAATATGGCCGCAGCCCGGAACAATTCACGGAAATCTCCAACAGGATCTCCACGCTGGCGGCGCAGGCCGGCTTCGACATGGCCTGGCAGGGGGAAGGCGATCCGCCCCCGCCGATGATGTGGAACACGCGCCGGGCGCATATCCTGCTGCGCTGGGCGCTGGAAACCCACGGGCCGGACGCGCAGACGAGGCTCAAGCTCGCTCTGTTCCGCGCGCATTTCCAGCAGCGCCGCAATCTGTCCGATCCGGCGGTCCTGCTCGATATCGCGGCCGAAGCCGGTCTTGACCGCAGCGGCGCGGAAACGGCGCTGGGGGATGACAGCCTGGACGGCAAGGTCGCCTGGGAGGAGGATCGCGCCTTCCAGATGAACATCACCGGCGTTCCGGCGATGGTGGTGAACGGGCGCATGCTGATCCCCGGTGCGCAGGATCCTGAAACCTATGCGGCGATCCTGCGCCAGGCTGTCGGGCGCGCGGGCGACGGCGGCTGACGACGTGATTGTGGATGTTTCGCATCTCACGTTATGTCGGCCCTTCGGCTGGCTGGCATCTCTCTGGGTGACGTGCCGCGCCCTTCACAGCGATCCCAGCCTTCGCTGGGATGACGATAAATGCGAAATGGGATGCGCCGGTTGACGCAGAACGCCGGAAATGTGGATTTGCATTTCGGCCAACCCGCCCCGCATCCCCGCTATAAATGGCCCTTCGTTCGTCAGGGCCTGCGTTTTTCCGTGTGACCTTTCGCGAAGCAGCTTCATGGCCAGTCCAGATCGCCATCTATGACAAACAGGGTCGGGACGACGAGCGAAGGTGCGGGATACTTTGCGTGTCATCCGGCAGGATAAGCCCGATTTGCGCGATGTAGGAAAGCCACTTGCGAGGAGCGCCACCCGCCGTTCAAGTCCCGTTTCGTCATCCCCGTGCAAACGGGGATCCTGTTGCCACCTTTCCCACCCCGCTGCGACTAGCCTCGCGAGCTCAGCAGTCTCGCTCCCCTCCCGCCCTTCGGCTGGCCGGCAGGCCGGCCGCTCAGGACAGGCTTGGGAGGGGGTGGGCATTTGCACCACGTTACCGAGAGAGGTGCCAGCCGTTCGGCTGCGCAACCCGCCCCTATCCGCAGGTCGTATCAGAAATGGTAGTTCGCGCTGATGGTGAAGTTGCGCGGCGCGCCGTAGCGATATTGTTCGTAGAAGCCCACCTGGGCGTAATAGGTCTTGTCGAACAGATTATCCACATTGGCCTGGATTTGCAGCGCTTCGCTCACGTCGTAGCGCATCATCAGGCTGACCAGCGTATAGCCGCCCTGCCCGAAGCGGTAGGGCGCGCCGGTGATCGGATTGGCGCTGATGGCGGACGAATAGGCCTTGCTGCGGTAATTGACGCCGCCGCCGATGGTGAGGTTCGCCAGGACGCCGGGCAGCTTGTAGGTGGTGAACAGCTTCAGCAGCTTGCGCGGCTGGTCGGTATTGGCGGGGTTGCCGTCCTGGTCATCCGCCTTGAACTGGCTGTAGCCGAAATTCACGTTCCAGCCCGGCAGGGGGCTGCCGGTCGCCTCGATCTCGAAGCCCTTGCTGGTCACGCCGTCGACCGCGACATAATAGTTCTGCGGCAGGCCGCCGGGCGGGGTGATCATGCCCGCGATCTGCGCCAGATTGTCCTGCTCGATGCGGAACAGCGCGATCGAGGTCTGCAGCGCGTCATCGAAGAAGGCGCTCTTCAGGCCGATTTCATAGGCCTTGCCCTCGATCGGATCGAGCTGCCGGAAGTCGATGTCCAGCGCGCTCTGCGGCTGGAAGATCTTGGTGAAGCTCGCATAGAGGCGGTGGTTCGGGGTGAGGTCGAACAATGCGCCGACATAGGGGATGAACACGCCATCATCGCCATAATCGCTGACGACGCCGTAGCTGACGCCCTTCTGCTTCCAGCTGGCGATGCGGCCGCCGCCGATCAGCTTGAGCTGGTCGCTGAGGTTGAAGCGAACCGCGCCGTAGAAGCCGGTCTGCGTCACCTTCTCCTCGACCGCGCGGAACGGAGTGGCGGAGAAGCCGGGATCGGGATAGGTCGTGCCGTCCCAATCCTCATATTGCGGTCCGGAGAGCGGATAGCTGAGGGCCGAGAAGCTGTCGTTGTAGCGCTTCTGCACGCTGCGCAGCGCGCCCAGCACCAGCTCGTGATCGCGCCCGAACAGATTCAGCTTTCCCTTGATCTGGGCGTCGAAGCTGTTCTGCACGCTCGATCCGCGATCCTTGTAGGGGTAGGCGAACTGGATCTCGCCGGTGGTGACGTCGACCGTGCCGGACAAATAGAGCAGCTTCGCCTGCTCCGCATTCTTCAGGCGGTTGTAGTTGGCGGTGATGCTCCAGTCCTCGCCGATCTCCTGCCGCAGCGTGGCGAAGATGTTCTGGTTGGTGGTGTTCCAGTAGGTCCAGTCCGCGGTCGCGCTCTTCGAACGGGGCCAATGGGTCAGGCTGCCGTCGCTGTAGAAATTCGGCAGATTGCCCCAGGCGGGCGCATCCGGCTTGCCTTCCTGATGGATGATGCCGGCGCGCAGCAGCGTCGTGTCGGTCACATCGGCATCGACCACGCCATAGAGCACGAACTTCTTGTTCTCGTAGAGGTCGATATAGCTGTCGCCCTGCTCGTAGCGGCCCACCGCGCGCACCCGGATGCGGCCGTCCGCGGTGAGCGCGCCGCCGACATCGGCCGACACGCGGGCGGTGTCCCACCGGCCGTAGCTGGCGTTGACATAGCCGGTCCAATCCTCGCTGTCGGCATGCTTGCGGACGAAGTTGACCGAGGCGGAAGGGTCGCCCGCGCCGGTCAGCAGGCCGGTCGCGCCGCGCACGACCTCCACCCGTTCATAGACCGATACGTCGATGCTGGTTTCGCCCGCGCCGCCGGCCAGGGTCCAGGCCAGCGGCACGCCGTCGACCTGGATGTTCTTGATCTCGAAGCCGCGCGCGTAGAACTGGTTGCGGATGTCGTCCAGCTCGTTGACCGAGACGCCGACGCTGTTGACGAGCACGTCCGCGACGCTGACCAGATTTTGGTCGAGGATGCGCTGGGCGGTCATGATACTGACGGATTGGGGCGTTTCCCGGACGGTAAGGCCGAGCCCGGTGGCCGTGTCGATCTTGTCGGGCAGCGTGTAGATCCCGGTAACGACGATATCGTCCCCAGAAGCCGCCTGGTTTTCACTCGTCTGGGCCGCGGCCGGTACGGCGAGTACGGCGAGCGAGCCGCCAATCAAGAGTGAGAATTTCGATATCATTGGAAGCAACCCTCAATTCTGATCCAAATCCCCCCGCCCTGAATTCGGCCAAGCCTCCGGTGATCGACTCAAACGCAAAGCGCGCCGCAATTACTGCGATTGATAATAGTTTGCAAACACACTTTGTAACAATTGCGATGCCCAGAAGGACAGGCGATGCCGATCGCCTGTTTCGCGGCGGGAGAGTGAGCAGCGGAGCCAGGAAGGGCGCGGTCGGTCCCGCGCAAAGCCGGCATTCAAACGGAAACGGGCCGACGCGGCGTCCGACGCAAGGGGAAGGAAGCGGGCAGCGGCTGCTATTTCAGCAGCTGTGGCGGGAAATCCAGCGCGAAGTCCGAATGGCGGGCAGGGGCGCCGAACGGCTCCTCCCCATTCCGGCCCGCATGGCGGCCGAGCAGCGTCGAATAGGTATGGAAGTGAAGCTTGCGCCTCTCGGTGTCGAATTCGATGAAGCGCAGCCAGCCGGCGCCGCCATTGGCGGAGCCCGGCTTGCCATCCGGGCCGATGGTGTTGCCCTGATAGTCCTGCAACACCTGATAGACCGGATAACCGGCGTCGTTGTGGTCGATGCGCAGATTCTCGCCCTGCGAGACCCCGTCCACGGTGGGCGTCCAGTTATGGCCGCACAGAACGAGGAAGATCGCCGGGTTCTTGCGGATGAAGCGGTTCCATATCTCGTCGGGCGGCAGATGGTCGCTGCCCATGAAATAAAGCTGGTGGCCGTTGGATCGCCCGCTCTCGCCGAGAAGGGCGGGATGCAGCCATTCATGCGTGGTGACGATGACCGGCAGGCCGGGATTGGCGTCGATCACATCCTGTGCCCAGGCAAGAACGGCGGGGGTCGGCTGCATCTCCAGCGACAGGTGCAGGAAGCGTTTTCCGCCGCCGGTGAAGAACTGATAGCTGTTCAGCCCCTGGTTGAACGATCCGCCATACCACGGCTTGCCCGCGAAATGGCGCGACTGCGGACCGAAATAAAGATCCCATGTCCGCCCGCCGGCAAGCGGCCGGGCCGCGCCGGGGCTGCCCGGCCCCTCCCACCAGCTGTAATTGTCGTAGTCGTGATTGCCGGGCGACATGCCGAAGGGGATCGGCGAGCGGCTGAGGATCGACACGGCACGATTGGCGTTGTCCCATTCCGCGCGGGTATCCCAATAGCGGAACTGGTCCTCGGCGGTGCCCTCGATTTTCTGGCGGAACTGCCCGTCCCCATGCTGGACGATGTCGCCGACGAAGGTGACGAACACCAGATTCCTTTCCTCGCGCCGGTCCACCAGATATTGCATCTGCTGGGCGAAGATCTCCGCGCCGCGCGGCTGCGGAAGGGTGACGTCGGAATAGTTCTGCGTGTCCGGCACCACCGCCACGGTGAATTTCTCGGCCCAGACAGGGGCGGCGACCGTCAGCAGAACCGCGCAAACGGCTATAGCGAACTGGCGAAGGCTGGACGCTTTCATATGCTCCTCATGCGATCCGGAGAGGTTTTCCTTGCCCGCGCCCTGTTGCCCGATTGTGACGGCCACCGGGCTGCTGGCCAGCGATCCCTGCGGTAGGCCTCCGCCTCGATAAGGGAGGGAAGGCGCAGAGGCAGCAGATCAGGCCAGGCCCAGCTTCGCCAGTTCGCTGACCAGCCTGGCGGGCAGGGGTTCCCCGGCCAGCGCAGCGTCCGAAAGATCGGGCGGCGCGTCCTTTTCGTCCAGATAGCGCCAGCCCTGATGGGCGCGGCGCGCGCGCGGCTCCACCCTGACGAGGACCGGTTCGAGCGCGATGGTCCAGCGCCCGTCATCCCGTTGCGAGAAGCGCCTGATCGGGCTGCGGCCGACCAGCACATGCTCGTGGATCCAGTAGAGCGAGCCGCCCACCATCTCCTCATGCCGCTTGGGCAGGTAGCGCGTGGTCAGTTGCGGTTCGTCACGGCTTTCCAGCCATTCGCGCAGGCTCTCCACGCTGGGGGCGCCGAAGGCGATCTTGGTCATGTGGAGCGGCATAGGGATGAGATAGGGCTTGCGCCGCGTAGAGCAAGGGCGCCGTCAGGCCAGCCCGCTCACCACCGCCAGCCCGAGAAAGGCGAAAAAGCCCATGGAATCGGTGATCATGGTGACGAATACCGAGCTGGCGACGGCCGGGTCCTGCTTGAGCCGGTCGAACAGCACCGGCACCAGCACGCCCGCCATTCCCGCGGTGATGATGTTGATGATGACCGCGAGCGCGATCACCGCGCCGAGCAGGGGCGAGAAGATCACGGCGGTGGCAAGGCCGATCAGCGCCGCGACCGTACCGCCGTTCAGCAGCGCCACCCGCAGTTCGCGCCACAGGATGCGCCGCGTATTGGTGCGGGTGAGCTGGTTCATGGCGATGGCGCGCACCGCGACCGCCATGGTTTGCGTGCCGGCATTGCCGCCGATCGAGGCGACGATCGGCATGAGGATGGCGAGGGCGACCAGCTTTTCGATCGCCGCGTCGAAGCTGGCGATGATCAGGGAGGCGATCATCGCCGTGCCGAGATTGGCGATCAGCCAGCGGACCCGCGCGGCATAGGCGTCGCGCAGCGGTTCGTTGATGTCGCCTTCGCCCGCGCCGGAAAGGAGAAGGACGTCTTCCGCCGCTTCTTCCTGGATGATGTGCACGATGTCGTCGACCGTGAGCTGGCCGACCAGCCGCCCGCCTTCATCGACCACCGCCGCGGAGATCAACGCGTATTTCTGGAAGCGCAGCGCGACTTCCTCCTGGTCCATCGTCACCGGGATCAGGGTCTGGTCGCGCTTCATCACGTCGGCCAGCGCAACATGGCGCGGCGTGCGCAGGATCCAGGACAGCTGGCAGGTGCCGACTGGCCGATGCTGCGGATCGACCACGAACACTTCCCAGAATTCGGTCGTCAGATTGCCGTTTTCGCGCAGGTAATCGATCAGGTCGCCCACGGTCATATGCTCGGGCACCGCGACGAGGTCGCGTTGCATCAGGCGCCCGGCGGTTTCCTCCGGATAGGCCAGCGCGCTTTCGATCGCGGCCCGGTCCGCCGGATCGAGCTCGGCCAGGACGGCGGCCTGATCTTCCTTGTCGAGGTCCTCGATCAGTTGGACAGCATCGTCCGTTTCGAGCTGTTCCGCGATCTCGGCGACGGCCTGCGGCGGCAGCGCCTCCATCATGTCGTCGCGGACGTAGTCGTTGAGTTCGGCAATCACGTCGCCGGTCATCAGGTCGGTGATGGCGGCGGCGAGATAGAGGCGTTCCTGAGGTTCGAGCAGCTCGAACAGGTCGGCGATGTCGGCCGGGTGAAGCGGCTCGACCAGGTCGTAGACCAGCCCGCTTTCCCCCTCTTCCAGCGCCCGGCGGATGCTGTTGACATACTCGGACTTGAGTCGGTCTTCCTCGTCCAGGCGATCGGCGCGCGTGCTCTCCGCCGCTATCACACGGTCGGCGGCCGACTCGGCCAGCAGCGTCTCGTCGTGTTCCTCGCTCGCCATCGCGCGTGGTGTATAATTGTGCGGCGCAAAAGCAACCGGCGAGCGCCGTGGCACGTGACTTTATTGCCCGCATCCCTATAGCAGCGGCAACGCATCAAGGAGTTTCGATTATCATGGCCGACGAAAAGCTTACACTTTCCCTCGAATCCGGCGACGTCGTGATCAAGCTGCGCCCCGATCTGGCCCCGGGCCATGTCGAGCGCATCGCCGAACTGACCAGGGAAGGATTCTACGACGGAGTCGTGTTCCACCGCGTGATCCCCGGCTTCATGGCGCAGGGCGGCTGCCCCAATGGCACCGGCATGGGCGGGTCGGACAAGCCGGACCTGCAGGCCGAATTCAATGACGAGCCGCATGTGCGCGGCGTATGCTCGATGGCGCGCACATCCTATCCGCACAGCGCCAACAGCCAGTTCTTCATTTGCTTCGACGATGCCCGCTTCCTCGACAAGCAATATACCGTGTGGGGCGAGGTGGAGTCCGGAATGGAGCACATCGATGCGCTTCCCAAGGGCGAGCCGCCGGCCAATCCGGGCAAGATCGTCAAGGCGACCGTAAGCTGAAGGCCGGCGGACTCCGATGAATTTCCTCCCGGGCGGATCGAATGTCCGCCCGGTACCTTCGTTGCCGCTGGCCGGCGGCTTCAGAGATGGGCCTGGACCAGCCAGTCATGAAACAGCCGGACCGGGCGCGCTTCGAGCGCCTTCGGCCGGCAGACGAACCAGTAGCTGTACGGGCTTTCGACCGTCACATTGTATAGCTGGGTGATCCGCTTGTCGGCTGCGCGGCGGAAGTGGTCGTCATGCATGATGGCGATGCCGAGGCCCTGAGCCGCGGCTTCGAGGATCAACTGGCCCGAATCGTAATGATCGATCGCGGCGGGTTCCAGCTTTGAAATGCCGAGCGCGTCCTTCCATGCGCCGAAGCTGGCCGGCAGCTCGTTGTGAATCAGGAAGGTCTGCTTCGCGAGCTTGTCGACATCGGGCACGTCGCCGAGTTCCGCCGCCAGCTCGGGGGAACAGATCGCGTGCACCAGATTGTGGTCCAGCTGCACCGCGTGGAAGGATTCGTCGGGCGTGCGGGTCAGGATGATCGCGCAATCGAGCGTGTCGCCCACCCGGTTTTCCAGATGCGGGCCAGTGTCGATATCGAGATGCAGGCGCGGGTGCAGCTTGCGCAGCTCGGGCAGGCGGGGGAACAGCCGCTGGCTGCCGAACAGCGGCAGGACGCCCAAGTGGAGCCGCAGCAGCGAATGGTTTTCGGACTGCCCTTCCACCGCCAGCGCCAGCGCTTCCAGATGCGGGGCGACCGCATCGTAGAACATGCGGCCGTCGTCCGTCAGCTTCATCGTCTGATGGGCGCGGGTGAACAGCTTCTTCCCGATGAAATCTTCGAGATTGGCCACGCGGCGCGAGAGCGCGGATGGGGACAGGCCGAGCTCATCCGCGGCCGCCCGGGCGGAACCGAGGCGAACGATACGCACGAAGGCTTCGAGCGCGCGGAGGGGAGGCAGGCGGCGGACAGGCATCGCGGTAAGTTACTGGGTTTCTTGTCCTCAAAGGGATGGCTGCTTTGCAATTCATCAAGGCTTCAGAGGCCCAAGGCGGGCGAGATTAATGGGCTTGCGATACCCTGTCACTGCCTCAATGGAACTTATCGACGCCTATCCATCCTCTTCCTCGGGCCAGCGCGGAGCCGGCGGATGCAGCCGCAACCGCGTGACATGGCGTTCATTGCCGTCGATGATTTCGATCTGCCAGCCGCTCTCATGGGCCAGCACCGTGCCGACCGGCGGAACCTGTCCTGCCAGCACGAAGGCAAGGCCGCCCAGCGTATCGACGGACTCCTCAACCTCGCCCAGCCGCTCGTCGACCTGCTCGGCGACATCCTCGAGCTCGGCCCGCGCATCGGCTTCCCATATTCCGTCGCCGATCGGTATGATCAGCTCCTCGGGCGCGTCGTCATGCTCGTCCTCGATGTCGCCGACGATCTCCTCGACCAGATCCTCGATGGTGATGATGCCATCGACTCCGGAATATTCATCGACCACGACCGCCAGATGGGTCCGGCGCGCGCGCATGTCCGCCAGCACGTCCACCGCGTTCCTCGCCTGGGGAACGTAGAGCGGCTGGCGCATCAGCACGGTCCAGTCGGCGGGCGGCTGCGTGCCGGTCGCCAAAAAGGGAAACACATCCTTGATGTGAATCATCCCGATCACTTCGTCGAGCGTGTCGCGATAGACCGGAAGGCGGGAATGGCCATGTTCGGCGAACAGCGCGACCAGTTCCTCCCAGGTCGCGCAGGCCGGCGCGGCGATGATCTCGCCCCGCGGAATCGCGACGTCGTCGGCATCATGCTCGCTGAAGTGGAGGAGATTGCGCAGCATCTGCAATTCGACCTTGGAAAGGTCGCCATTGCTGCTGCCCTCAACGCCGCGATGCTCTTCCTCATGCTCGTCGATCGCTTCCTCGAGTTGCGCGCGCAGGGATTGCTCGTCGCTCTCTCCCTCGAAGAAACGCCGGATGACGCGCCAGAGACCGCTGCTACTGTCTGCGTCTCCCGCGCTGGCTTCACCATGTCTTTCGTCGGGCATCGCCCGTTACTCATCCCCCTGAGGTTGTGTATGGTCCCCATATGGGTCGGCGATGCCCAGTTGTGCAAGCGCCTTTATTTCGAGTTCTTCCATAATCCGTGCGTCGGCCGCCGAGATTTCATGATCGTGGCCCGCCAGATGGAGCATGCCGTGGATCAGGAGATGCGTCGCGTGATCGGTCAGGGGCACTCCTTTCTCCGCCGCTTCCCGCACGCATGTTTCATGCGCAAGGGCGATATCTCCCAGCATGACAGGCGGGCCTGCGGGCGCCAGCGCGAGCAATTCATCGTGTTCGATCATGGGAAAGGACAGCACGTTGGTTGGCTTGTCCTTGTTCCGCCACTCCCGGTTGAGTGCATGGATTTCGCTATCGCCGGTGAACAGGATACTCGTGACTAGGCGCGGATTCCCGAGCTCCGGCACGATTGACGCCAGCGCCTCTGCCGAACGGCGGGCCAGCGCCTCCCAGTCCATGGTAGCCGGCCAGGGGCTTTCGATATCCGTTTCCAGTTCCATCCCTGCAAGATCGGCTGAACGGTTCAGCTGCCTTTGCCTTCATAGGCTTCGACGATGCGGCCGACGATGGGATGGCGCACCACGTCCGCCGAACTGAAACGGATCAGGCCGATGCCCTGTATGCCTTCCAGACGGTTGACCGCATCGGCAAGGCCGCTCTGCGAGACACCCCCCGGAATATCGACCTGTTTCGGGTCGCCGCAAATCACCATCCGGCTGTTCTGGCCGAAGCGGGTGAGGAACATCTTCATCTGTGCCGGGGTGGTGTTCTGGGCCTCGTCCAGGATCACGAAGGCGTCGGCCAGGGTGCGGCCGCGCATGAAGGCGATCGGCGCGATCTCGATCTCGCCCGAGGCCAGGCGCCGTTCCACCTGCTCAGGCGGCATGCAGTCATAGAGTGCGTCGTAAAGCGGACGGAGATAGGGATCGACCTTCTCTTTCATGTCGCCTGGCAGGAAGCCCAGCCGTTCGCCCGCTTCCACCGCCGGACGCGAGAGGATCAGCCGCTGCACGCTGCCGGTGATGAGCTGGCTGACGGCCTGGGCAACGGCCAGATAGGTCTTGCCCGTACCGGCCGGGCCGAGCGCGAAGATGATCTCGTCCCGCGCAAGAGCCCGCATATATTCGATCTGCGTGGCCGAGCGGGGCACGATGGTCTTGCGCCGGGTGCGGATCATGATGGGAGGGCTGCTTTCCTTGCCGGAAATGATCCCTTCGAGCGTGGGTTCGCTGGACATGGCGATCAGGGCTTCGATCGCGCCGGCGTCCAGCTCCTGCCCGGCCAGCAGGCGCTGGTGCATTCCCCGGAGAACGTCTCGCGCGCGCGCGACACCATCTTCCGTTCCTTCGATCTGCACCCGGTTGCCGCGCGCCGAAATATAGACGCCAAGGCGGTTTTCGATCTGGACGAGATTGGCATCGAATTCGCCGAACAGCGCCCCCAGCACCGTCTGCTCGTCGAACTCCACTTCAACCCGGGCACGGCGCGATGCGTTGCGGCGATCCTCGGGGTGGGCGAGCGCAGAATGATCTGCGCGGGATGCTTTGCGGGCCATGCGCTCCTTTCGTCTGGTGAGTCGCAGGATAAGCGCCCCGCATCGAGGCGCAAGCGCTTGTGCGCCATGCGTCGGTGGAAAACGGTCAGGCCGCCGCTTGTGTGGCCAGGATGCCGCGCAGGGAATTGGGGCCGGCTTCGGCCAGATCGACAGTGACCATATCGCCGATTTCCGCATCCCCTGCGAAATGCACCGATTGCAGCCAGGGCGACTTGCCCAGCCATTGCCCGGGATGCTTGCCCTTGCGTTCCACCAGCACCTCGCAGCGCAGGCCGACCGATTTCCGGTTGAAGGCATATTGATCCCGATTGATCGCGGCCTGGAGGCGCTGAAGTCGCTCATCCATTACCGCAGCCGGAATCTGGTGCTCCATCGTGGCTGCGGGGGTGCCGGGGCGGGGGCTGTATTTGAAGCTGAAGGCCTGCGCATAGCCCACGGAATCGACAAGCTTCAGCGTGTCGGAAAAATCCTGTTCGGTTTCGCCGGGGAAGCCGACGATGAAATCGCCTGAAAGTGCGATATCGGGCCTTGCCGTGCGGAAACGCTCCAGCAGCCGCAGGTAGCTTTCGACCGTATGGCTGCGGTTCATCGCCTTGAGGACCGGATTGCTGCCCGATTGCACCGGCAAGTGCAGATAGGGCATCAGCTTGCCCACTTCGCCATGCGCGGCGATCAGCCCTTCGGTCACGTCATTGGGGTGGCTGGTGGTGTAGCGTATGCGCTGCAGATCCGGCAGCTTTGCCAGTTCGCGGATCAGCCCGTCCAGACCGATGGCGCGGCCCCTGGCGTCCTCGCCGGTCCAGGCATTCACGTTCTGGCCCAGCAAGGTGATCTCGCGCGCGCCGGCTTCTGTCAATCTTTCCGCTTCGGCCTGTAAGTCGAGAAAAGGCCGGGAGATTTCCGCGCCTCGCGTATAGGGCACCACGCAATAGGTGCAGAAC
This sequence comes from uncultured Caenibius sp., assembly GCA_964468045.1. GTDB lineage: Bacteria > Pseudomonadota > Alphaproteobacteria > Sphingomonadales > Sphingomonadaceae > JAWKXU01. The sequence goes on from CAYXTO010000001.1 coordinate 183,975, forward strand.
TTGTCGCAGCCTTCCTGAACGGTGAGGAAAGCGGATGCGCCGGCCCTCCGGCGCGCGGGAAGGGCGTCGAACTTGGCGGCTGCCGGCATGTCGGTGTCGGTTGCCCGTTGCCCGGCCGCGGCCCGCTCCACCATTTCGGGCAGTCGGTGATAGGCTTGCGGGCCGACCACCATGGAGACCGACGGGGCGCGGGCCATGATCTCCTCGCCTTCGGCCTGGGCGACGCAGCCCGCCACGGCAATGAGCGGAGTGGTTCCATCCTCGCGGCGCAGGCGGCCAATGTCCGAATAGACCTTGTCCGCCGCCTTTTCCCGGATGTGGCAGGTATTGAGGACCACGAGATCCGCGTCAGCCCCGTCGGGAGCCGGGGTCAGGCCCTTCTCGGCAAGCAATTCGGACATGCGCTCGCCGTCATAGACGTTCATCTGGCAGCCGAAGCTCTTGACCCGATAGGTCCTGGGAGGCGAGGTGGGACGCATGGTCGCGCCCTTAGGTCAAAATGCCCCGTTTTTGAAGAGGAGACCTCATGCCTCCTGCAATCGGGTGGCTATGGCGGTCCAGGCGACGGCGGCCATGGCCTTGCGATTGTGCAGCGCCTCCCCTGAAAGGGGTTCCAGGAAGCATACGGTGACATGGACCGGGCGCAGGCTGCCCGCGATCCGCTTGAAATTGTCCAGGCCGGGCTCATCGCCGAGCCATGCAATCCGCCCTGCCTCCCTGTAGAGGAGCAGAACCGGCTGCACGGCGACCCCTTCAGGCAATGGTTCGATCGCGGAAAGCAGGGCCGATTTGAAGGGAAGTAAGCTTTCCCCATCGCCTGTCGTGCCTTCCGGGAACAGGGTGATCGCCCCGACGTCATCCAGCGCGAAGCGGATGGCCTCGGCCTGCCCGGATACGCTGCTGCGCCGGTGCCGGGCAACGAACACGGTGTCGTTCATTCGGCACAGCCATCGCAATATGGGGTTCGCCGCCAACCCGTCATGCGCAACGAATGCGCTGCCGCTGGCGGCGGCAATCGCGGGGATATCCAGCCAGCTTACATGATTGGACAAATACAGGGCATTCCGGCTCGGCATGCCCTCGATGGACAGTTTCATGCCTGCGATCCGCCCAATCCCTGAAAGGAACATGCGGGGCCAGAAGCGGCGCAGGCCGAGCAACCGCCAAAGATAATAGAACGGAAGGCAGAACAGCATCAGGGCCAGCATCAGCATGGCCCTGGCCATCAGCAGGGACCAACCCGTCAGCCCGATGCGGGGAGACGGCGCGGGCATCGCGTGGTTCAGCCTTCGCGGTCGATCTTGACGCCGTACAGTTCCATGCGGTGATCGACCAGCCGGTATCCGAGCTTCTCCGCTATCTGCTTTTGCAGGGCCTCGAGCTCGGGATCGACGAATTCGACGACCTTGCCGGATTCGACATCGATCAGGTGATCGTGATGCGATTCCGGCGCCGCTTCATAACGGGCGCGGCCGTCGCCAAAATCGTGCCGGTCAAGGATGCCGGCTTCTTCGAACAGACGAACGGTACGATAGACGGTTGCGATCGAGATGCCGGGATCGATGCTGGATGCACGTTCGTGCAGCTTTTCGACATCGGGGTGGTCATCGCTCTCCGAAAGGACGCGGGCAATGACCCGTCGCTGCTCTGTGATCCGCAAGCCGCGATCATGGCACAATTGTTCGATGTCGATAGCGTGTGGCAAAGTTTGTCTCGTCGAATAAAAAAGCCCCGCGAAGCTTAGCGCCGCGGGGCTTTTTTCACAAGTCGTCGGCTGGACGCAATTCAGGCCTTCGCGCGCGGCTTGCGGCCCCTGCGCTGTCCCGGCTTGCGGCCAAGGCCAATCTTCTTGGCGAGTTCCCGGCGTTTCTCCGCATAATTGGGAGCGACCATCGGATAATCGGCGGGCAGGCCCCAGCGCTGGCGGTACTGCTCGGGCGTGAGATTGTAATGGGTCATCAGATGGCGCTTCAGCATTTTCAGCTTCTTGCCGTCTTCCAGGCACACGATGTAGTCGGGCTTTACGGAAGAGCGCACCGCAACTGCCGGCTTGGGCGCTTCTTCTTCGACCACTTCGGTTTCGCCGAGGTCGGCAAGCGCTGAATAAACGCTCTTGATAAGCTGGGGCACATCTTCGACCGCCACGTTATTATTGGCGACATGAGCCGCGACAATATCGGAAGTCAGCGTGATCAGTGTTTCTTTCATGTCGATCTCGATATTTTCCATTTTTTCCTCAGCATGGTGCTTCGAGTCACCCAATGGGAAGGGACTATATTATAGATTTATGGGTAGCTCGGAAATCGCGAGTCGCGCCATGCATCGGAGTTATCATATTTTCAAGCATAAAATGCTTCGACAGTAGATTGACGGTCAGGAATATTTAGTCCGATCGGCCCTGCAGAATCTTTTCGAAGGTAATCGCGTCGATCCGTTGCCCGTTTTCTCCGCGATAATAATTCGGACGTCTGCCGACGGCTGTAAAACCCCACGCCGTGTAAAGCATTTCCGCCGGGTTTCCTTGGCGCATTTCCAGGAAAATACGCCGAACACCTCTTTCGCGCGCGCCGCCGGCGAGATCTTCCAGCAGCTTCGTGGCGATGCCGCGCCGTCTGGAGGCGGGACGCACGGCAAGCAGAAGCAGTTCCTCTTCGTCAAAGGCGTTGCGGGACATGTAGAAACCCGCCGCGCTGGAACCCGGTTTCGGAGGCAGGCCGGCCTCATCCAGAAGGCCGCAATGGCAATTGCCCAGCATCAGCGAACCCATCACCTGCGGCCGGGTCCATGCTTCGCCGAAAGCCGGGTCGAAGGCGTCGTGCATGACGCCCATGATGTTATCGATCATTTCTTCGGCGAGCGGGTCGAAAATCATGTTGTTGATTTCACGGTTGGCAGGAAGGAATACGCGCATCCGGCCCGCGCCCGTAAAGCGGACGATCGGCGGATTGCAGGACACTTTCCGGCAGCAGGGCAAAATATCGGGCATCGGGCCATATTGCCAGCGCATCGCCCCAACCGCGCGCCATGACAAGCGCTTCGGCCTGGGTGCCGGCGACCAGCGGCGACCGCGCCGCCTGTGCGGCGTCATCGGGCTTGAGGGAGGCCAGCGTGGAAACAGGCTGGCCGCCCGCATCGAAATCCTGGACGAACCATTCGCCGTGACCGCCTGTCATCGCCACGCTGACCGCCTGGGCCCCCGTTCGTTCGCGAGCCATTGCGGCCACAAGGGCGAGAGTGGGAAAGCCCAGCGCCGGAACTTTCCAGGCGAGTGCCAGCGCCCGTGCCGCCGCAAGCCCGATCCGCACTCCGGTGAAGCTTCCCGGGCCCAGTGAAACCGCGATCCGGTCGGCGCGACCCCGGTTCGGCAGGGCGGAAATCATCGGGATCAGATGTTCCGCATGTCCGCGGCCCAATATCCGGCATTCTCCGGCGACCAGGGCATTGCCTTCCAGCAAGGCGACGGAGCAGCTTTCCGTGGCGCAATCTATCGCGAGAGTATGCACCGCAATCGTCGGAAATCAGATCACGCTGTTGAAGGTGCCGAAATCCGGGCGAGGGCTGCGCGGAAAGATCGTGGCATCGTCGCCATACCCCAGGGTGGAGATGAAATTGCTCTTGATGTTGGGGGTGTCGCCAAAGAATTCTTTGTCTACGCCATCATTGTCGAAACCCGACATGGGGCCGGTATCAAGGCCCAGAGCGCGGGCGGCCAGAATGAAATAGGCGCCTTGAAGCGTTGAATTCCGCATCGCCGATGTTTTGCGCAATTCCAGATTGTCCGCGAAGATCGGCTTCATGTCGGCATGGGGAAACAGCCAGGGCAGGTTCTCGTGGAAATCGATGTCCATCCCGATGATCACGGTGACCGGCGCCTTGAGCACCTTGTCGGCATTGGTGCCGGAACAAAGCCGGGAAAGCCGTTGCTTGGCGTCGGGCGTTGTGCACCAGATCAGCCGTGCGGGCAGTTGATTGGCGGAAGTGGGGCCCATCTTCATGAGGTCCCAGATCTCGTGCAGCGTTTCTTCGCGCACCGGCTTGTCCAGATAACCATTGTAAGTGCGCGCCGAGCGAAAAAGCTGATCCAGCGCCGCATCGGGCAGAGGCGATTTATCGGTCATGCGGGGCTTCCCTCTTTTCCTGTAAGTCTTATGCGGCGCGCACTTCAGTCACTTCGGGAATATAGTGCTTGAGCAGCGCCTCTATCCCGTTCTTCAATGTAGCGGTGGACGAAGGGCAGCCCGAACAGGCGCCTTGCATGGAGAGATAGACCACCCCTTCGCGAAAGCCGCGATACTGGATATCGCCGCCGTCGCCCGCCACTGCCGGACGGATCCGGCTTTCCAGCAGGTCGTGGATCTGGGCAACAATGTCGGCATGTTCGGGATCGTCGCCGATCATATCGTCATCCAGCGGCACGGAGATCCCGGCTGCGTCACCGCCTATGAAAAGCGGAGCCTGGCTGACGAAATGGTCGAGCAGGATAGAAACGACCTGGGGTTTGAGCTGCCCCCAGTCCACACCTGGCGCGGCGGTGACCGAGATGAAATCAGAGCCGAAGAATACGCCCGTGATTTCGCCAGTATCGAACAGGGCGCCTGCCAGCGGCGAGCTTTCGGCGGCTTCCGGCGAGGTGAATTCGCGGGTGCCGGCTTGCATGACCTGCCGGCCCGGCAGGAATTTCAGCGTCGCGGGATTGGGCGTGGTTTCGGTTTCTATATACATGGTGTTGCATGTAAGCGCGCCGGGCGGATGGTCAAGGCGCGTTGACGGCGCAGGAATGGAAGCGATCGTTCACTGGTCCTTCATCCCTTGACTATCTATAGCGATGTTCATGAACCTGTTTTCCAAGCTCGCCCGGCCATTCGCCGTCCTGCTGCTTGCCGTCGCGACGGCGTCCAATCCATCGGTGGCGGCCGAACAGGCGCCCCGATCCATCCAGCACGACGATCCGTGGATCTATAGCGGGACCGACATTCCACGCGATCCGGAGTGGGTATTCGGCGCCCTGGACAACGGATTACGCTACGCGGTGCGGCGCAACAACGTGCCTCCCGGTCAGATTTCGATCCGGATCCGGGTCGATGCTGGCTCTCTCTATGAAACCCGCAGCGAGCAGGGCTTTGCCCATCTCCTGGAGCATTTGCTGTTCCGCCAGTCGAAATATCTGGCGGAAGGGCAGGCCATCCCGACGTGGCAGAGGCTGGGTGCCACATTCGGCAGCGATACCAACGCGGAAACGACGCCTACGCAGACGGTTTACAAGCTCGACCTGCCCAATTCGACCGCCGCTTCGCTCGAGGAAAGCTTCCGCCTGCTGTCAGGCATGGTGCGGGAGCCTGCCCTGACCCAAGCCAACATCAATACCGAAGTGCCGATCGTGCTGGCGGAAAAGCGCGAGCGCGGCGGAGCCAGCCAGCGCGTTTCCGAAGCCACCCGCAAGCTGTTCTTTGCAGGCCAGCCACTGGCGGAGCGCAACCCGATCGGCACCGACGAGACGCTGCGTGGGGCCACGCAGGATGCGGTGCGGGCTTTTCACGCGCGCTGGTATCGCCCCGAAAATGTCGTGATCGTTGTTGTCGGTGACGCGGAGCCGGCCATGCTGGCGGCTCAGATCGAGAAATGGTTCAGCGATTGGCGCGGCAAGGGCGCCCTCGTTCCCGCTCCCGATTTCGGCAAGCCCGAGACGCCCCAGGGCAGCGATCCCGCCAATCCGGTGGGCGAGGCGCAGGTCCTGGTGGAGCCTGACCTGCCGCCGATGATCAACTACGCCGTGCTGCGGCCCTATGAGCAGGTGCTGGACAATCTGGAATATAATCGCGGCCTGATGCTGGATGCCGTGGCGCAGGCTATCATCAACCGGCGGCTGGAAGCGCGAGCCCGCGGTGGTGGCAGCTATCTGTTCGCCCAGGTCTCGCAGGATGATGTCAGCCGTTCCGCGGATGGAACCTTCGTTTCGATCACGCCGCTCGATGGCAACTGGCAGGCAGCGCTCAAGGATGTCCGCGCCGTGATCGCCGATGCCGTGGCCGCGCCGCCCAGCGAGGCGGAAATCGCCCGTGAGGTGGCCGAACTCGATGTCGCTTTCGCCAGTCGCGTGGAAGAGCGCGCGGTGATGGCCGGCGCGCAATTGGCGGATGACGTGGTCCAGGCGGTCGATATTCGCGAAGCGGTGGCGACGCCGGAGACCGTGCTGGAAGTGTTCCGTGACATGCGGGCGCGCTTCACGCCTGAGGCCATCCGGGACCACACCCGCGCGCTGTTCAGCGGAGCCGTCATCCGGACACTGATGGTCGAGCCGGGCGGTTCGGCGGCGGATGCGCAAGGGCTTCAGGCAGCCATGCTCGCGCCTGTGATGGCGGACGGTTCCATTCGGGCCAAGGCCGATCCCGTCTCCTTCAAGGATCTGCCGCCCGTCGGCAAGCCGGGCAAGCTCGCTTCCGCGACGCCCACCGGCCTGCTCGGCATCGAGCAATTGGAATTCGCCAATGGCACGCGCGCGCTGATCTGGGCGAACGATGCCGAACCCGGGCGCGTCAATGTCAAGGTCCGCTTCGGGTCGGGCTATCGCGCCTTTTCCACGGAGGACGCACCCTATATCACGCTCGGCCAGATGGCGCTGGTCGGTTCCGGCGTCGGCCCGCTCGGTCAGGATGAGCTGGACAGCATTTCCACCGGCCGCAAGATGGGCTTCGAGTTCGGCATCGATCCGGCGGTCTTCACCTTTACCGCTGAAACTCGTGCCGCCGACCTCGACGATCAGCTTTATCTCTTCGCGGCCAAGCTCGCGCTTCCGCGGTGGGATGCCAATCCGGTGCTGCGCGCCAAGGCGGCAGCCAAGCTGCAATATGAAAGCTATGCGACATCCCCGGCCGGCGTCCTGCAGCGCGATCTCGATTGGCTGCTGTCGGATCGCGATGCACGCTTCGCCACGCCGACCCCGGCAATGCTGGACAAGACCACTCCGGCAGGCTTCCGCAAGGTATGGGAACCGCTGCTGAGGCAGGGGCCGGTCGAGGTCATGATCTTCGGCGACTTCAATCGCGAGAAGACGATCGCCGCGCTGGAAAGGACATTCGGCGCGCTTGCCCCGCGCCAGCAGATCCCGTCCCAGACTCAATCGCGCCTTCCGGCATTTCCGCCGCCCAATGCCCAACCGCAAGTGCTCCATCATCGCGGCGACGCCAATCAGGCGGCAGCGGCAATTGCCTGGCCGAGCGGCGGGGGCGTGGAGAACATCCGTGAATCGCGCCAGCTCGAAATCCTGACGCAGCTGTTCAACAATCGTCTGTTCGATGCGATGCGCGAACATGCCGGGGCCAGCTATGCCCCGCGGGTCAGCAATGACTGGCCGGTCGATCTGGCGAAGGGCGGCAAGATCATCGCGATGGCCCAACTCGAGCCCGAGGCCGTGCCCGCCTTCTTCCAAGAGGCGGAAAGGATCGCGGAAGATCTGGCCGCGACGCCGCCCAGCGCGGATGAACTGGCCCGGATCACCGAGCCGTTGCGGCAATTGGTCAGCCGTGCCTCGACCGGCAATGGTTTCTGGATGTACAATCTGGAAGGCGCCAGCTTCGATCCGCGCCGGCTGGCGGCGATGCGCAGCCTGCTGTCCGACTATACCCAGACCACGCCGGAAGCCATGCAGGCGCTTGCCAAGCGCTATCTGGCGAGCCGCGACGGGTGGCGGGTTGCGGTATTGCCTCAGGAAAATGGCGTCGCCGCTTCAGCCGGCCGGTGAGGGTGGCAGCGCCCGCTCCAGTGTCACGATCACACTGAACGCATTTCCGCATTGGCAATCTGCGGCCGAGCGAGCTATGGGCCGCAGCCTTGAAGTTCCACGAATGTGGAAGCGGCCTTGGCCATCCCCCTTCCAAATCGCGCGTTGGGGCACCATGTCCGGGTGATCGAAGAGGAAATGGGCTTGCGCCCGAGCCCGTTTCAGCAGGCTGTAGGGAAGCCTAGGAGATTGGAAGTGGCACAGAATTGGACTCCGGACGGGTGGAAGGCTTTCGAAGCCAAGCACCTGCCGAGCTATATCGATGCAACGGCACTGGAAGCTGCGGAGAAGACTCTTTCGAGCTACCCTCCGCTCGTCTTTGCCGGCGAGGCGCGTGCGCTGCAGGCCGAACTGGCCGAGGTATGCGCCGGCCGGGGCTTCCTGCTGCAGGGCGGCGATTGTGCGGAAAGCTTTGCCGAGTTCCACCCCAACAATATCCGCGACACGTTCCGTGTGTTGCTGCAGATGGCGGTGGTGCTGACGTTCGCCAGCAAGCAGCCTGTCGTCAAGGTCGGCCGCATGGCGGGCCAGTTCGCCAAGCCGCGCTCCGCCCCCACGGAAACCCAGGGCAGCACGGAATTGCCGAGCTATCTGGGCGACATCATCAACGGCATCGAGTTCGACGAAGACGCGCGCGTCAACGACCCGCAGCGCATGATCCGCGCCTACAGCCAGGCCGCGGCGACGCTTAACCTGCTGAGGGCCTTCGCCACCGGCGGTTATGCCAATCTGCGCCAGGTCCATCAGTGGACGCTGGATTTCATGGGCCGCAGCCCCTGGGCGGACCGGTTCTCCGATATCGCGGACCGGATCGGCGAGGCGCTGGACTTCATGGCCGCTTGCGGCATCGATCCGGGAAGCGTTCCGCAGCTGCAGGGCACCAGTTTCTACACCAGCCATGAAGCCTTGCTGCTGCAGTATGAGCAGGCGCTGACCCGGCAGGATTCCCTGACCGGCGACTGGTACGACACCAGCGCCCATATGCTGTGGATCGGCGATCGCACCCGGTTCGATGGCTCGGCCCATGTCGAATTCCTTCGCGGGGTGGGCAACCCGATCGGCATGAAGTGCGGCCCTTCGCTGGATCCGGATGCGCTGTTGCGGATGCTCGATACGCTGAATCCCGGCCGCGTTCCGGGCCGCATGACGCTCATCTCCCGCTTCGGACACGACAAGGTCGAGGCCGGCTTACCGCGCCTGGTGCGCGCCGTTCAACGCGAAGGCCATCCGGTGGTGTGGTCGTGCGATCCGATGCACGGCAATGTGATCAAGTCGGACAGCGGCTACAAGACCCGTCCGTTCGACCGCATCCTGACCGAGGTGAAGGGTTTCTTCGCAGTTCATCGCGCCGAAGGCACTCACGCCGGTGGCATCCATATCGAAATGACCGGGCAGGACGTGACGGAATGCGTGGGCGGCGCCGTGGCCATCACCGATGACGCGTTGGGTGACCGGTATCATACGCATTGCGATCCGCGTCTGAACGCGGCGCAGTCGCTGGAGCTGGCTTTCCTGCTAGCGGAAATGCTCAATCTCGAGGCGGCGCAGCGCCCGGCTCACGCCGCCTGAAGCCTTGAGTGAAGAAAAACGCCGGCCGTGCCTTGGCGCGCTCCGGCGTTTTTTCATTTCCACTTCAGGATTCTGTCCCTGAAAAGGGGAACATTCCCCAACGCGCTGCGTAATCCCAGCACATCACGCTTGTAATGATCATCCGCCAGAGCGCGGATCGACATTGGGGTATTGCTGGGAGAATTGCATGGCCGAGGCGGACCGCCAGGAGAAGGATAGCGGCCGTTCTTCGCTGGCCAACCGCTTCGCCGCCACGCGTTCGCTCAGTCTGGACCTGATTGCGCGGCTCAGCGATGCGGATGCCACCATCCAGTCGATGGAAGATGCATCCCCAGCGAAATGGCATCTCGCCCATACGACATGGTTTTTCGAGACCTTCCTGTTGCGTGACCGGTTGCGGAATTACCGCCTGTTCGACGCGCAATGGCCGTTCCTGTTCAATTCCTATTACGAGGCGGAAGGGGGCCGGATTGCCCGCTTTTCCCGTGGATTGCTGTCCCGCCCCTCGCTGGACGAAGTGCTGGCCTATCGGGCCCATGTCGATGCCGCCATGGCGCCGCTCCTGGGTGATCCGGTGCACGCTGAACTGGTTGCGCTCGGCATCGCCCATGAACAGCAGCATCAGGAACTGCTGCTTGCCGACATCAAGCACGCGCTGTTCCAGAACCCGCTTGGCCCTCCCATGTGGCCCGCTCGTACCATTCCCCCAGCGCCAGCGCCCGATAGCGGGTGGGACGAATATCCGGACGGGATGGCGATGACCGGCCATGCCGGAACGGAGTTTGCTTTCGATAATGAAGGACCGCGCCACCGGGTGTTGCTGGAACCCTTCGGATTGGCGCGCAGCCTGGTCACCAATTGCGAATGGGAAGCTTTCATCGCGGACGGGGGATATCGCGAACCGCGCCATTGGCTGTCCGATGGCTGGGCGTGGGTATGCCGCGAAGGCATATCCGCGCCGCTCTATTGGCGCGACGATCGTCAGTTCACCCATTCCGGCTGGCGGGAGCGGGATCCCGATGCTCCGGTAACCCATATCTCCTATTACGAAGCGGATGCCTTTGCCACATGGGCGGGCGCGCGGCTGCCGACCGAATTCGAGTGGGAGACGCTGGCTCAGAGCAGCGATCCTGCGGAAGGCAATCAGCTGGATTGCGCCGCGCCGCCCATGCCGACCGGACGCAGCGGATATTTCGGCGATTGCTGGCAGTGGACCCGCTCTGCTTACCTGCCTTTTCCGCGATTCCGCGCGGCAAGGGGGGCGGTGGGCGAATACAACGGCAAGTTCATGTCAGGCCAATTCGTGCTTCGCGGCGCGAGTTGCGCCACGGTGCGCGGCCATTCGCGCGCGAGTTACCGCAACTTTTTCTACCCCCATCAGCGCTGGCAATTCACCGGCCTTCGTCTGGCCAAGGATCTGTAACGCATGGCCACCGAAGCCTGTATCGCGCTGGTCGAACGTGATGAAAGCGGAATCGATCGCGCCTTTCGCGCCGATGTCTTGGAAGGACTGTCTCAGCAGCAGAAGGCGGTGCCTGCGCGATGGTTCTACGATGAGCGCGGTTCCGAGCTGTTCGAGAAAATCACGCGGCTGCCGGAATATTATCCGACCCGGGCCGAGACCGAGATACTTCAGGCGCGCTCGCGGGAGTTTGCCGAGTTGATCGGGGCAGGGCGGGCCGTGGTCGAGTTCGGATCGGGCAGTTCGGTCAAGACGCCACTGCTGCTGCGAGCAATCGATCCGGCTGCCTATGTGCCGCTCGATATCTCCGGCGATTTTCTCCGGGCGGCTGCCGCCGAGCTCGCGGGGGAATTCCCCCGGTTGCCGGTCATTCCCGTGGAAGCCGACTTCATGAAGCCGGTTACCTTGCCCGCGGCGGTCGCCGATTTGCCGAAGCTCGGCTTCTTTCCGGGTTCTACCATCGGCAATATGGTGGCGCGCACATCGGTTGATCTGCTGCGTTCCATGCGGGCAACGCTGGGCGGCGATGCGATGCTGTTGATCGGCATGGATCTGATCAAGGATGTGTCGATACTGGAAGCAGCCTATGATGATGCCGCAGGTGTGACCGCGGAATTCAACCGCAATCTGGCCCACCGCATCAATCGCGAGCTTGATGGCACCATTCCGGTCCATGCCCTGCGCCATGTCGCCTTGTGGAATGATGATTACGCACGGATCGAGATGCATCTGGAAGCGATGCGCGACATCGCCTTCCAGGTTTCGGGGCGCAGCTTCGCCATGCGCAAGGGCGAGACGATCCACACTGAAAACAGCCACAAGTTCGATCGCCGCAGCCAGATGACGCTCCTGCTGGCCGGCAGCTGGACCCCGGTCGCGCGCTGGACGGATAGTGGGGGGCGTTTTTCGCTCGTCCTGGCGGAGGCGACGCGTCCGCGCAGCGCGCCCTGACTGGCGTGCCGCTCATCGCACGGAAAGGCGAGGGCTGCTATGCATGGTCGCAATGGAATTTCTACCGTTTTCCGATCCGGCCGAATGGCTTCGCGCTCTGCCTCGATCAGGCCTGCTGCTGGCGGCAGCAGCGGCGATGCTCGCGGGCGTGGTGGGATCCATCCTGATCCGCCATGTGCCGCGCCTGGGACGGCTTTTACGAGGTGTCAGCACGCTCAGCCTGATGGGGATATTGGTGCTGGTCGTGGTTCAGATTGCCCGGTTCGATTCGCGATTCGACATGGTGCTGCCGCAAATCGGCCTCCCCCGGCAGGAGGTTGTCGGAGGAGAGACCCGGATACCGCTCGCGCCGGACGGGCATTTCTGGATAGATGCGCAGGTTGAAGATCGACCTGCCAGATTCATGGTGGATACCGGGGCGACGCTGACGGCAATCTCCGCGAATACCGCGCGGCAGGCGGGCCTGGAGCCCCGACCCGGCGCGATACCGATCACGCTCACCACAGCCAATGGCTCAATCTCCGCGGATCTCACCACCATCGATCTGCTGAAGTTCGGCAATATCGAGGCAAGGCGGATCGATGCGGTGATTGCGCCCAACCTGGGCACCATGAATGTGATGGGGATGAATGTCCTGTCACGCCTCGGGGGCTGGCGGGTGGAGAACAATGTCCTGATCCTCTCGCCCAAGCAGGGGGAGGCAGCGGCACCCGGCAGTTAGGCCTGATCTCACGGCCGAAGGGCTGGCGGCGGGATAAATGACCTTCCCCTCGGCGGTTTTCCGCGCGCCTGGCGTCGGCGCAGCGTCTTCAAGACGGCCCGGAGACATCGAATGGTCGACGGCATGCTCATTGAGGAGAAGATAATCGGCGATGATGCGGCGGTGGCATCGCCACCAGACCGCTTCCGAACACATCAGCGCGAGGCGCTGGTTGCGGCCAAGAGCCACCAGTTCTTCGAAAGCGGCGGTAAATTCACCACCCAGTGCGTAGTCGGCATAGTTGTGAAAACTCTGCACACGCCACAGCGCGTTGACGCTTTCGTCGATGCCAGGCTGCTTCGGTCGCCGCCCACCCAAGGCGGGCCAGTGGCGATAACCGATCTGCACGCGAGCCAGGTCTTCCGGCAGCCTGTCGATATTATAGGTGGGATTGGTTCGCGATCGGGGAAATGTCCTGACGTCGATCAGCATGCCAATTCGAGCGATGCGCAGCATGTCGAGGAATTCGTCGAGAGGCCGGCTAGAATGACCGATGGTGACGAATTGCGCGTTCATCAATCGATCTTGGTCAATGCCGCTCCCTTATGGGCAGCTATGTGATCGGTCTTGTCGCTCTTGATCTCGTATTGTGGGTCATCCCGCGACGCGCGATGCCGGTGGCCCTTGTAGTCGAAATCCGCATGATGAATCCGAATGACCCTGCCGCTCACCCGGCCGGCCTCGGAATTCCAGCTGACATGATCGCCAATGGAGTATTTCGCCAAATTACCCTCCTTTCGGGGCGCACCATGTCAATCGCCGGGGCGTACGGTTCGTTCCCGACCGTCAAAAGCGGATTCCTCGAGCGACGAAATTTTGATCGCGCAACGCCTGGTCTTTTTCGCGGAGCCAATTGAAATGGGGCAGCAGCCCCAATCAGCATATGCGGAGGGATTAGGGCCGGATTCCCAAAGTAACACCGCGCGCAGACCCTGATAGGTCGCGGGCTTTACGCTGCCGCACTGCTAGGAAACCGGTGCGGCGTGTTCCTCTGAGCCTTCGCCCATTCCCTGGGCCGGCGCGGGCGCGGTGCCGGCGTGCACGCATTCCTCGATGCGGCGGCCCACATCGGCATCGATGCTTTTCCAGTAGTCGATGGCGCGTTCCAGCACCGGCGAGCGTACCCCGCCGAGCAGGCTGCCGGCGACCGTCTCGACGAGCCTGTCGCGCTGCGCGTCGCTGAACACCTCGCGGACAAGAATACCCGGCTGGGTGAAGTCGTCGTCCCCGGCGCGTAGCGTGTAGGCGCTGCGCACCATCTCGCCGTCGGTTTCCCAGCCATCGGCCATCGGCCCGGTTTCGTCGGCCCAGCTCCGCCCCCCACTGTTGGGCGCATAGACCGGCGCGCTGCCGCTGTGCTGATAGGCCATCTGCCCATCGAACATATAGCTGTTCACCGGCACCTTGGGCTGGTTGACCGGAAGCTGGTGGAAGTTCGTCCCGATGCGATTGCGCTGCGCGTCATTGTAGGCGAACGCGCGGCCCAGCAGCATCTTGTCGGGCGAGAGGCCGATACCGGGGACCGTATTGCCCGGCGAGAAGGCGGCCTGCTCGATCTGCGCGAAGAAATTCTCCGGATTGCGATTCAAGGTCATCGTCCCGACCTCGATGAGCGGATAGTCCTTGTGCGGCCAGGTCTTGGTGAGATCGAAGGGGTTGATCCGGTAGGTCTTCGCTTCCGCATAGGGCATGATCTGCACGAACAGCTTCCAGCGTGGATGATCGCCGCGCGCGATCGCCTCGAACAGGTCGCGGCGATGATAGTCGGCGTCCTTCCCCGCCATCGTGGCCGCCTCGGCATTGGTGAAGTTCTCGACGCCCTGCTTGCTGTGGAAGTGGTATTTGACCCAGAATTTCTCGCCCCTTGCGTTCACCCACATATAGGTGTGCGAGCCGTAGCCGTTCATGTGGCGCCAGGTGCGCGGCAGGCCACGATCGCCCATGAGGTAGGTGACCTGGTGAGCCGACTCCGGATTGAGCGTCCAGAAATCCCATTGCATGTGATTATCGCGCAGCCCGCAATCGGGAAGCCGCTTCTGGCTGCGGATGAAGTGCGGAAACTTCATGGTGTCGCGGATGAAGAAGATCGGCGTGTTATTGCCGACGAGATCGTAATTGCCTTCGCTGGTGTAGAACTTGAGGCTGAAGCCGCGCACGTCGCGCCAGGTGTCGGGACTGCCGGCCTCGCCCGCAACCGTCGAGAAGCGCGCGAGCATCTCAGTGGAGGCACCCTTCTGGAACAGGGCCGCCTTGGTATAGGCGGAGACGTCCTCACTCGTCTCGAAGACACCGAAGGCGCCCGATCCCTTGGCATGGGGCTGGCGTTCGGGAACCTTCTCGCGGTTGAAATGCGCCATCTGCTCAAGGAAATGAACATCGTGCAGCAGGATCGGACCATCAGGGCCAACAGTGAGCGAATTGCGATCGCTCGGCGCCGGCGCGCCGGTACTCATCGTTGATCCGGTTGCGCTCTTCATATCCGACATGGCAGCTCTCCATTGGCAGGGCCGCCGTCCGCCGACTCCCTACGAACAGCTAACTATACGTGACCAGGATGTTGCCTCAAAATAAAGATAATTGGTCGATAAGATAAATATAATTGGTCGATAGGCATTGGTGTCGTATGATAAGTAGGCAAGACGAACTTTCCCTTTAGCTTCGCGGCGACACAATCCATTCCCGGCCGGATCCCTCAAAAACTTAAGTGCCCATGGGGATAGTCCTCGCACTTGGAAGACTAGGTATAGGACCGGAGCTAATTTGCCAAGAAACGGGAGAACAGGATATTGTTTTCGATATGAATGTGCTCCACCAGGTCATCTGCGAATTTCCCGATTCCCGAATAGAGCGCACGCCACGTCGCGCAGCCATCATCAGGCACACGAAGATCTCCTGTCAGGTCCCGGAGTTCTTCCAGGTTGGTACCATGCTCCTTATGCTCGGCCATCATCGCCGAAATCGGATGCTGGAGCGGCATCCTTCCTCCGTTCTTCATCTGCGGGAACAATACGATCTCTTCCTTTTGCATGTGCATTGTCAGCTCGCCCAGCATACGTTTCAGCAAGGCTGCGAGCCCGGATGGGACAGCAGGATGGTTCCGATGAACGACCTCCACCCGTTCGGCGAGGGCCATGAGTTCGGGAAGCTCCCGGCTATGGACCCGGTGGTAGCGCGTGATGATGGCGTCGATCAGCGACTTCGTGTCCATCGCCGCCGGGCTTGTGGCGCTCTCTGGCCGCAATCCTAGAAGGTCCGTAACAAGCTGGTCGAGGTCGAGCGCATTGGTGACCGCCGCGTCCTTAAGCCGCGTCTGTCCGCCGCAGCAATAATCGAGCTTTGCGGCACGGAACAGCGCGGTGGCGCCCGGTAGCGCAACGGCGATCTCGCCGAGCGTGCGGGTTTCAGGTCGCCCAAGTCCGCAAACGCCTCGTCCAATGTCATGCCGGACTCCTTTCGTCCCGCAGGTGGTCTCCGAATCTAATAACCGGTATTCCATATACCTCTTTTTTGACACACGCGATAGCGTCTGCAAGAATAGCCGGGCTGTGAATGCCAAGTGGAGCGAATGGCGGCGTAAACGGCAACGGTGATGTGTGTGCATCGAAAGGAACGTATCATGGCTGAGACCTGGCTTCCGTCGCTGAGGGCGGCGAATCCTCAAGAAGGCTTCGAGCTTGCCACGAAGCTGGCTCGCGTTGGCGTCAAGCTCACGCAGCCGTCGGCTGAAGTGCGCGACAAGTTGCGCGCTACCTACGAACAGGATGCAGCCCAGTTGATCGCGTCATCGCAGGTCATCGCCATCCACTTCCAGACGGTGGCTGCAGCCAACAATTACTGGCGCGATTGAGCCGCAAGAAGCGGGACTGGCTTCCTTAGCTCCGAAAGACGGGCCCGCGCTGGTCCGACGCCTGCCCGTTTCGTGGCCGCGGTCCTGGCCGTTGCCTCCGCCACACTTCCCGGCAGCGAGGCGGCGGCGAAGACCCATGTCATCGTGATCAATGCGATGCGGTTCGGCGCGGTGCCGGCCGATCTCAGGGTGGGCGATACCATCCAGTGGGTGAACCGCGACCTCTTCCAGCACACCGCGACCGCGCGTGACAAGAGTTTCAATGTCGAGCTCCCTACCGACACCACCCGGAGCATGGTTCTCCGGCGTGCCGGGTCATTCTTCTATTGCAAATACCATCCCGGTATGCGGGGCATACTTGTCGTGCGGCCATAGAAAGTCCGGTGAATATCGCACCATGCCTCTAAGGGCACGACTGTTCGAATTCCCCGAGGTCCTCGCAGTCGGCGTCGACAGGGTTCACGCAGTCACGAACAATCCGTGCCCCCGGCAAGCGGCGGGGTTGTCGTCCGCATCCGCGCCACCTCCTCGGCGGCCAGGGCGCGCGACTTTCCCTTTGCGAGCCCTCCCAATCTGACGTTGCCGATCGCAACGCGAACTAGGCGTAGGACATTCGCGTCCTGGGTGGCCAGCATGCGCCGCACCTGACGATTGCGACCTTCGGTCAGGACGATTTCGATCCAGCTCGATCGGCCGGAGGAGCGCAGCGGCACGACCGAGGTTGCACAGAGCACTTCGCCGCGATCCTCTATCGGCATCGTCAGAGCGGCAATCAGCGCGGCATCGGCGAGCCGGTCGATCTTCACATGATAGGTCTTGGCCACTTCCGATGCCGGATTGAGCAGATGCTCGGCCCAGGCGGTGTCATTGGTCAGGAGCAGGAGTCCCTCGCTCGCCTTGTCGAGGCGACCGACCGGGGAAAGATAGGGCAGGTCTGGTGGCAGGCAGTCGTAAACGGTGCCGCGCTCCTGCGGGTCGCGCCTTGTCGTGACAAGACCGCGCGGCTTGTTGAGCATCAGATAGATCCGGCGTTCGGCCGCTATCTCGCGGCCTTCCACGGCGAGCACCGACCGTTCAAGATCGACTCGCTGGGAAACGCCACGAGCGCGTTTTCCATCGACGGTGACGCGCCCTGCCTCGATCAGCCGCACCGCGTCGGTCCGCGAACAATAGCCGAGCTTCGATAGCGCACGCGGAAGGCTGAATATACGGGGGGTGAGAACAATCGATTCGTTCGCGATAGGTGCGGGGGCGTTTCCGGGCGTTCGCCTGCGGTATTTGGACATGACACCACTCACGCTCCGCCGGGCCGCTTTCGGACGGAGCAATGTAAATTCTCAAGGCGCAATGCGGAGCGGCCGCCGTCGCGGGTGTCCTATACCCCGGACACCTTCTGTTGCGGCGTCCGGGGCTAGAGGCCGGCGATCAGTCTGCCGGCGCGCAGTGTGCGGAGGAGGCGGAGAATTATCATGGGGCAGTCATCGCACATCGGTGAGAATGATCAACCTTGGCAGCCAGGTGAGCAGGCTTAACGCTCATTCCGGTTTCGGGACCACCGCCAGGCATTGGCTTGGGCGCAAGTCCGCCTGGCGAATTCACGCACCTGCGCCAACTTCATTTCGCCGCTCGCCTCGCTCATGCCGGTCACCACATTCCCAAGATGCAGACGCTCGGAGCTGCGGGCACCGAAGACATCGGCAATGTAGTGATCGAAGATCGTACGCAGCGACCCGCGAATGCCCTGTTCTGCGAGCCACGGCTCGCTCGTTGCCGAGGTGGAAATATCGGCCAGATGGATATTGCGCAGCGGCCGTCCCTGATGCGCGCCCTCCGCAAAGGTGGTGCCGATCCCGACAGCGCGTTCGAAAAAGCCCTTCATCATCGCCGGGGGCGTCCCGAACCAGATCGGATAGACGAGCGCCAGCACGTCGACAGCGCGTACGCGTTCGGTCATCTGCAGCAGCTCGGGTGCTGGCGCAAAGCCCGGCTTGCCCGGTTGCTCTGTCTTCTTGAGCACCGGATCGAACCCTTCGCGATAGAGGTCGAGGATGCTAAATTCTTGGCTATGCGATGCGGCTTCCTCCGCCCAGCAGCGCGCGATGCTAGCGCAGAAGCTGTTCGGATCCGGATGGGCGAGCACGACAAGGTGTTTGACGACGGGAGGCGATGTCATGAGTGTTTCCCCACGTGATAGGATGATCGGAACAAGGCATTTCAATGCACCGTTGCGGCAGCGTCACCGCCTCGCTGTTTCCGCAGACGTTCGGCGTAGCGTCTGACTTCGGCGGATAGCGTCCGTGCCCGCTTGAACGTCTTCCTGTCGAGACGGTTGAACCTGGGATCGGACGCAAAGAACCGATAACCCTCTTGGCAACGCAGTGCGACGCCCACGACCTGCCGATTGATTTCGACGACGAAGGAATCCGACATTCGACCCTCCAGTTTTGCTGGCGGGTGCTTTTACGCAGAGTCCCGCCAGCGCGGGTTGATTGGAAAACCATTGCAGCGCCCCGTGCCTGTTTCGCGCTGGTGCGGATCAGGTCGGGGCCAGCGGGCCTGCGACGATGCTTCCGGAATGAAGCTCGCCCGGCCGCCTTGCCGAGGCGTCGAACATGATAGGAGAGATCGGGACGATCGCAGCGTTCTTCAAGTCCAGTTGCAGCCCGGGTCCCTGAAACCCGATAGGTGGCCGTGCAGGCTTCGAACCTTGTTAAATCGCGAGCTGAAGAAATCCGTGACTTCAGCCAGGATTGAGAGGCATGGGCCATTCAAGGTGCACGGCAAGGCCCCCCTTTGGCCCTCTGCCCAACGACAATTCGCCACCGCTCCCGGCCACGATCTCCCGGGCAATGGGCAGGCCAAGACCGTGACTGGTTCCCGTCTCGTCGAGCCGGACGCCACGCTCGAACATTGCCTCATGCAAGTCCTCGGGAATACCCGGACCATCATCACATATCTCGATCCAAAGCGAATCCGGGCCGGAACCGCCCAGAACTTCGACCGCCTCCACGGCATGCCGCGCGGCGTTCTCCAGAATCGCGCCGAACGCCTCCAGCGCGGCTTCCGATCCCATCGGTATTTGAAAGCCCGCCGGCACGCGATTGTTAAGGGTCACGCGCATCCCGTCGGGCGTGCGGGCGATAACGGCAGACAGGCGTTCGATGATCGCCGAGGCATCGACCCATCTGCCCTCGCTGCTGACCCCGGTCCTGGCCAGTTCGCTTTCGACGACACCGGAAATGAGCGAGAGGCCGTGCATCATCTCCCTGGCCTTGCCGGGCGGAAGGGTTTCGACCTGCAGGCGAAGCGCGGTGATCGGGGTCTTCAGCGCATGGGCAAGATCGCGGGCACGTTGCCGGGCGCGGGTGATGTCTTGCGCTCTATGTTCCGCGACCGCGTTGATCGCCTCGGTCAGCGGGCGGATCTCGACCGGATGATCTGCGACCGCCAGGCGCGCGTCCGACGCGCGGGACATATCCTCCAGCTCCTTCCTGACCCGGTCCAACGGGCGGAGGCCCATGCGCACCTGCACCCAGGCCGCGAGCGCGAGCGCGAGCCACAGGGCTACGAGGAAGATGGCCGTCTCCCTGCCAAACGCCGCACGGGCCTCCGTCACCGGCTTGCGATCGGCCGCGACCTCGACCAGCACCCGTGGTCCATGCGCGCCGAGCCGAACCTGCCGGGTGACGACCAGCACGCGATCCTCGAAGGCGCCCTTCGCGTTGAAGGCGGTCCACTTTTCCGAGCCAGCTGTGGCGGAGGAAGGCAGCACGCCGTCCCAGAGGGACCGGGACCGCAACTCGCCGCCCGACGCGACGACGCGCCAGTAGAGCCCGCTCGCGGGCCGCAGAAAGCGGGGATCGGGCGGCTGCCTCGCGATTACCGGGCGCTTGTTAGCATCGAGATCGAGCGTGGCGATCAGGGCTATGCCATGGCGCTCCAGCTCTGCTTGCAGCTGACGCTCCGAATGGCGCTCGAACAGGAGGCTGAGCACCGCCCAGGCGGCGATCAGCGCGATGGCGATGGTCACGCCGGCAAACAGCAGCAAGCGCAGGTTGAGCGAGCGGTTGAGGGGATTGGCGGATATAACCATGGTTAGTCGCCGGCGAGGCAATAACCGAAGCCGCGGCGGGTCTCGATCACACCGGCGCCGATCTTGCGGCGGAGCCGGGCGACCAGGGCCTCGACCGCATTGGCCTCGGCGGCATCGACGCCGTGCAGCATTTCGGATAGCTCGCCCGCGCTCAAGGGGCGGCCGCCGCTATGCGCCAGTGCATGGAGCAGCCGGTATTCGAGGGGCGAGAGGCTGACCTCGCTGCCATTGACGAGAGCCTTCATCCGGCGGGTGTCGAGCATGAGCGGCCCGAATGTCAGAAGCGCTTCGGCGTGGCCGGCATTGCGCCGGACCAGCGCGCGAACCCGCGCGACAAGTTCCGCGGGCTCGAACGGCTTGGCCAGATAGTCATCGGCCCCAGCCTCGATGCCTTCGACCTTGTCGAGCCAGGCGCCTCGCGCGGACAGGATGATGATCGGAAAGATCCGCCCCTCGCTGCGCCAACGCCTGAGAACGGTCATGCCGTCGAGGCGCGGCAGGCCCAGGTCGAGCACGGCGACATCGTAGTCCTCGTCCCCGCCCATGACCCAGGCGGTTTCCCCATCCTGCGCATGATCGACTGTGAAACCGGCACGGGTCAGAGCCTCCTGCACGCCCTTTGCGATCGCCTCATCATCTTCAACCAGCAACAGACGCATGACTT
The DNA here is from genome assembly GCA_964468045.1 of uncultured Caenibius sp. Taxonomy (GTDB): domain Bacteria; phylum Pseudomonadota; class Alphaproteobacteria; order Sphingomonadales; family Sphingomonadaceae; genus JAWKXU01. The sequence continues at coordinate 205,098 of CAYXTO010000001.1, forward strand.
CAATCTTCTTCGGACTTGAGGATCGCGCCGCTTACCGCGTCGATCTTCGTTTCGATCGAGCGGCCATCGGCCGTCAGGATCTTCACTTCATATTCGGGCTGTCCGTCCTCGTCGTCCAGCTCGACCTCGATGACTTCGCCGGGTACGCGCGCGCGGGCTATCGCAAGAATGCGCACGAGCGGCAGATGTGGCGCGCCGGGGCCGGAAAGCGCCTTCGCTCCCCCGTCCGGGTCGGCGATCTCAACCTCGGGCTCTTGATCGTCCTTTCCATAGCCTGGAGCCGGCACCATCGACGCGATCGGGGAACCCGCCTCGTGTTCCGATTGCGATGATGCGTGCTGATCGTCGCGAGGGGCATCGCGATCGCAGGCGCTCAGCGCGGCCAGTGCCATCAAGGCCATTATCCGAAACTCAAGACCCATATGTTCCGAATATGCCCGATCGAAGCTGACGCTCCGCTGACATGCCGTGTGAGCATCCTGTCAGCGGGGTTCGGCAATGATGCCCTCGTCATCACAAAGGTGATTCGAAAAGGAGCATTGCCATGAAGAAGATTCTGTCCGCCGTTGCTGTCGTCGCCATCGGCGCTGCCGGCATCGGAGCGGCGACTGTCGCACTGGCGGGACCCGCGCCTGCCGGAGCCAAGGACCAGCCATTCTTCGCCGACGTCCACTGGGACGACGACTTCGATGATCGCCGGCGCTACGGACCGATGCCCATGCCCAATGTCGAGGCCATCAAGCGCGCCGGCATCGTCCATGTTGTCGAGGTGGAACGCGACGATGGCCGCATAGAGGTCGAAGGATTCGACGCCCAGGGACGTGAAATCAAGGTGATCATGGACCGCCGGGGCCAGCGCGTCCTTTCGGTACGTCGCGACCAGCACCTGGACGATTGACGGGATCATTGGTTTGGGCCGTGGCCTGTCTTCGACGGGCTCCTGGGAATGCCGGGGCTGGCGTCCGGTCAAGGCGCCGGCCCCGGAAAATGTATGTCACGTCCGAGCAGTCGAGGCGAGAGGCTTCAGTCGAACAGTTCCTCAAGGAACGACTTGCGGCGCTTGTGAGGCTTGTGACCGTAACCGCCCTGATGGCCCCACGGCGTGCCGGACTGTGGCGGCGGTGCCGCCGGAGCGGCCTGCGGCGCCGCCATGTCGCGGCCGCTGCGTTCGATGATCTTGTCGAGCTCACCACGGTCGAGCCAGACACCGCGGCATTGCGGGCAATAATCGATCTCGACGCCCTGCCGTTCGCTCATCACCAGTGGAACCGTACAAACCGGGCAAGGCATTCCAGCACCGGGATTGGTCATATTCATATCTCCAATGTCCATGACTCGATCCGGCATTCATAATCGAACCAGCATCGAGCCAAACTCGATGCGGTCCGACATCACGATCATTTGAGACGATCGCCAGAGGGGCCCGGCCCGCACGGCAAACTGTAGTGCCTCTTACCCTGCGTTTCAATATTCGGGGGGACCTTGCGATGGGAAGGAATAGCGGCTCTCTGGCGCTCACTTCCTAAGTGCATTATATTATACGCATATATTCGCCGTTGCAACCGACGCTGTGCCCGCGTCCATGCGCGACAGGCCACCGGCTTGGCTTCTCACGCCGCATAGGGTGAATGTTATCCAAGCCAATGGATGGGTCAGTCCCGAACAGATCAAATCCGGCTCCCGCTAGTCGAACTCGTGCTTGGTCTTGGCCCTAACAATTTGTGGTGGGCCATGCGCACACTCTTACGCCGCTTATTCACGGCGCGGCTCTTCCCGCGTCAGCCTGAAATGCTCGCCATAGGAGCATGAATTGCCAAAAATAATGGCGCCTGTTTGCGGATGACTAGCCAGATTGGCATGCTCTGAGGAGATAAGCGCAAAAGATTTGTTGGAACGGATGGAAAAGATGATCTTTGTCGCTGCTTGTCCGAGTGTTAGTCCAGTCTCCGGAAAGACGATCCGTTGACTTCGCTGGAGGCCGTCGGCGCAATTTTAATCGAACTGCGGCGGTGCGCTATTCTCCGACGGAACAAGGCGTGGTTGCTCCCTGTCAAAACGAGGAGGCGATGATGGCCGAAGCCGCCGCGCGGACAACTCCCTCCCAGCCCGCGGACACAGATCGACACGACGATCGGCCGGACTTCTTCGCGCGCTGGTTCATGTCCACAAACCACAAGGATATCGGCACGCTGTACCTGATCTTCGCAATCGCCGCCGGCATTATCGGCGGTACGATTTCGGGGATGATGCGTCTCGAACTGGCGGAGCCAGGTATCCAGTTTCTCCCGCTTTGGACGAACGGGACGGACTATTCCGCCGCGCTCCATCTCTGGAACGTTCTGGTGACGGCTCATGGACTGATCATGATATTCTTCGTGATCATGCCCGCCATGATGGGCGGCTTCGGCAACTGGCTGATACCGCTCATGATCGGTGCGCCGGATATGGCCTTTCCGCGGATGAACAATGCCAGCTTCTGGATGCTGGCGGTCGCGTTTCCGCTGTTCATCGCCTCCGCCTTTGTGCCCGGTGGTTTGGGCGATGGCGCGGGTACCGGCTGGACGCTCTACCCACCCTTGGCGACCAGCGGGTCATCCGGGCCTGCCGTCGATATGGTGATTTTTTCGATGCACCTGGCAGGCATTTCCTCGATCCTGGGCGCGATAAATCTCATCACCACGATCCTTAACATGCGCGCACCGGGCATGACGCTCCACAAGATGCCGCTGTTCTGCTGGTCGGTCCTCATCACGGCCTTCATGTTGCTGTTTGCGCTTCCGGTTCTGGCGGCCGCCATCACCATGTTGCTGACCGATCGCAATTTCGGCACAACCTTCTTCGATCCGGCAGGCGGTGGCGACCCGATCCTGTACCAGCACCTGTTCTGGTTCTTCGGTCATCCCGAAGTCTACATCATGATCCTGCCTGGCTTCGGCATTATCAGCCAGGTGATCTCCACGTTCAGTCGCAAGCCGGTCTTCGGCTATCTCGGCATGGTCTATGCCATGGTTGCGATCGCGGTGATCGGTTTCATCGTCTGGGCACATCACATGTTCACGGTTGGTCTCTCGGCCAACCTGAAGATGTATTTCACTGCCGCTTCGATGGTGATCGCGGTGCCCACGGGGGTTAAGGTCTTTTCCTGGCTGGCAACCCTGTGGGGTGGCGCATTGAGCTTCAAGACCCCATTGCTATGGGCGCTGGGGTTCATTTTCATGTTCACGATCGGCGGCGTGACCGGCGTGGTTTTGGCCAATGGCGGTATCGACGACAGCTTGCAGGATACCTACTATGTGGTGGCTCACTTCCACTATGTGCTGTCATTAGGAGCGGTATTTTCTCTGTTCGCCGGATTTTACTATTGGTTTCCCAAGATAACCGGGCGGATGTATAGCGAAGTCCTCGGCGCGCTGCACTTCTGGATATTCTTCGCGGGGGTGAATGTCCTGTTCTTCCCCATGCATTTCCTCGGAATGAACGGCATGCCTCGGCGGATTCCGGATTATCCGGAAGCCTTCTTCTTTTGGAACCATCTGGCATCAATCGGCTACGCTATCATGGCTGTCGGGATGATCTTCTTCTTCCTGAATATTCTCTGGGTATTGCTCCGGGGCCGAACGGCCGGCGATAATCCTTGGGGCGAAGGAGCCACCACGCTTGAATGGACGCTTTCGAGCCCGCCACCCTATCATCAATTCGAGACGCTTCCGCGAATAGGCTGAGGGGGATGGGCTGGCAGACCAGCAGTGGGCGCGATTTGCGCCGTTGATGCCACGATCCTCAAAAATGACGCAAAACCGTCGTTAAATGAGAATGGCTGGGGCGGCAGGATTCGAACCTGCGAATGCCGGTACCAAAAACCGGTGCCTTACCACTTGGCGACGCCCCAAGATCAGATCGAACGCCGCAGTAATCTGAGGCTCAGCCCCTTTCGTTCCATCGCGCGCGTTGGTCAAGTGCAAACAGGACAACCGGCACGGGCAACAAGGAATGTCGGATTTTCGCCTTTTCGGACCATCTTTCGCTCTTGTCTTGAAAGAGTTTTCGACAGATTCTGCCAAGCAGTGGCCGCGCTTGCGGGCGGAACCAGTGCGGAGGAACGGATCGAGGGATTGAGCGCAGGTGTCAGCGCCGCCCGGATCCCACCAAGCAGCCAGTCGCCATAATGAGTTGATCGCAGGTCAAGGTCCAACGTCTGCCGCCCCTGAGCTCACCCGGCGGCTTGGCCGCTCCGCGAACCCGATCGCCGCGGCAACGCGGTCATTCCAGCCATAGGGGTCGGCGCGCACGACCGGCTCGCCGGCATCGTCGAACAGCACCGTCTGATAGAGCATCCGGACCGGTATCGGACGCGGTAGCGAGACGAAGCTCTCCTTGCCGCTGGCGCGGGCCCGCTGCCAGTCCGGGATGATGCCTCCGTCCCTCGCGAGTATCTCGGCGAATCCCTGCGCATCCTCGAGGCGGACGCAGCCATGGCTGCGCTGGCGTTGCACTTCGGCAAACAATTGCTTGGCCGGCGTATCGTGCAGATAGATCGAGTATTCGTTCTGCATGTCGAACTTGACCAGTCCCAGCGCGTTTTGTGGGCCCGGCTGCTGGACGATCCAGCCGTCCCTCCACACCATGTTATGGCGCCGCAGATAGCCGGCCCCCTTGCTCGCGATCTCCTTGCGCTGGATCGATCTGGGCACCGTCCAGGTGGGATTGGCGACCAGCCGCACAATCGGGGAACCGAGCTGCGGCGTCTCGGTCTCCGGTTCACCGACCACAACGCGACGACTGTCGGCAAGCGCGCCATTGCGCCAATAGGCAAGGCGGGCGGAAGCCAGGTTCACGTCGATGCGGGTGGCAGCCGGTTTGCGTGCCAGCCAGCGCAGGCGCTCCATATTGACCGCGATCGCGCGGGCGCGATCCGCATCGGAAAGGTTGAGGATTTCCAGCGCGTCGCTGCCGATCAGCCCGTCGGGCTCGATGCCATAGTCGGCCTGCATTTTGCGGACGGCCGCCACCATGGCCGGTGCGTAACGGTCGCCTCGCGCCGCTGCCTTGTCGAGATAGTCGGATGCCGCTAGCTGGCGTGCGATGGCCGGGATGCGCGGGTCGGCCGAGCCCGGCTCAATCGGCTTGCCGCCTTCGGCAATGGCTTTGAGCGGCACGTCACTATTCTTGCGCAGGGCGAGATAGGCTTCGGACAGCTTCCGATAATTGTCGTCCTGCGGCGCCAGGCTTTCGAGCCATTTGTCGACAGCTCTTCTCTGCATCGCCTCGGCGAGCCCACGGTGCAGATTCGGATTGGGCCTAGGAACGGTGTAGATCTTGAACAGCTTCGCCGGATCGGCCGCGCCGCGCGCCAGGGCGGCGGCATAGGCAAGTGCCGTTCGGGTCAATGCGGCATCATCGATCGCCGCCCCCGATCCGGCAGCGACGTCGAAGCGCATATGATCCAGGCCGTGAGCGGCGCGGTCGTCGATCGCCTTGCGGAGCTGCCGGGCCATGGCATCGGTCCATGTCGGCTGCTCGATCGGTCCTTGGGCAGCCGTATCGGTCTGGGGTGAGGCGGGTCTGAAGTCGCATGCCGAAAGTGTGAGGGAGAGTGCCAGCAATGACGGAACGACCAGATCGATACGCACTCATTTCTCCTTGGTTTTCATTGAGCAACGCGAGACCGGCCGGTTTGCTCCCTGTCCCGTGACCGCGGCTCTTCAGAAACTCGTGCCAACATCCCGCAGGGGTGAACTTTTTCGGCGCTGGTGGGTTGTGCTCGCATGGGCGAAAGAACGGTATGGCATGACATGCGGCCATGGTGGGAAAGCGGGGTGATCTACCAGATCTATCCGCGCTCGTTTCAAGACAGCAATGGCGATGGGATCGGAGATCTTGAGGGAATTCGCCGGCGGCTGGAGTATGTCGCAAGCCTTGGTGTCGATGCGATCTGGCTTTCACCGATCTTCCCGTCGCCGATGGTCGATTTCGGCTATGACGTGGCCGACTATTGCGGCATCGAACCTATGTTTGGCGACCTCGATCAGTTCGATGCCCTGCTGGCCGAAGCCCACCGGCTCAAATTGAAGCTGCTGCTCGATTTCGTGCCGAACCACACGTCCGATCAGCATCCCTGGTTTCTCGAAAGCCGTTCCTCGCGCGATAATCCCAGGCGCGGCTGGTATATCTGGCGCGATCCGGCTGCCGCCGGAGGCCCTCCCAACAATTGGATCAGCGACATGGGCGGTTCGGCGTGGGAATTCGACCCCGGAACCGGCCAATACTACCTTCATGCCTTTCTCAAGGAGCAGGCCGATCTCGACTGGCGCAATCCCGCAGTTATCGCGGCGATGAGCGACGTTCTGCGCTTCTGGTTCGACCGTGGCGTCGATGGCTTCCGCATCGATGTGCTGTGGCACTGCATCAAAGCCGAGGATTTGCGCGACAATCCTCTCAATCCCGCCTTCACGCCCAACATGGGCGAGAAGTTGAAACTGTTGCAGCACCACTCCACCCATCAGCCGGAGATTCATGAAATCGCTCATGCGTTTCGTCGGCTGGCCGACGGCTATGGTGAAAGGCTGCTGGTCGGCGAGATCTGCCTGCCGCTCGGCCAGCTCATGGCCTATTATGGCACGCCCGATGCTCCCGGCGTGCATCTGCCCTTCAATTTCCAGCTGTTCGAGGCGCCGTGGGATGCGGACGTGCTGGCCCGCATCATCGCCGAGTACGAAGCCGCCTTGCCGCCGGGCGGCTGGCCCAACTGGGTGCTCGGCAGCCACGATGCGCCGCGCATCGCGGGGCGGCTGGGCGAACCGCAAGCGCGCGTTGCGGCCATGCTGTTGCTGACGCTGCGCGGGACGCCGACACTTTATCAGGGGGATGAGCTCGGGATCGGCAAGGTGACGATCCCGCCCGACCGCATCCGCGATCCGCAGGACACCCGTCAGCCCGGTCTTGGTCTCGGTCGCGACGGTGCACGCACCCCCATGCCGTGGGACGACAGCGCGAATGCGGGATTCAGCACTATGGAGCCGTGGTTGCCCCTTAATGAGGACTGGCGCAAGCGCAACGTCGCCGCGCAGGAAAGTGAACCGGATTCCATGCTGAACCTCTATCGCCGCCTGCTCGCTCTGCGGCGCCGGCATGCGGCCCTCAGCGTCGGCGATTTCACCATGCTTCCGTCCGAACGGGAGGTACTGCAATATGAACGCAGCGAAGGCGGCGAGAGGCTGTTGATTGCGCTCAATCTGGGCGCAGAGCCGCGTCGAGTCCACATTCCAGCCGGTGTGAGGATCGCTGAATTGCTGATTTCGACTCTCGGTTCGCGCTGCTTCGACGGCGGCCTCGCTGCGGATGAAGGCATCGTCCTGCGTCTGGAGACATGCTAAGCGATGCGTATCGCCATGCTCGCTCCCATCGCCTGGCGCACGCCGCCGCGTCATTACGGCCCGTGGGAACTGGTCACCAGCCTGCTCACCGAGGCGCTTATGGCACGGGGAGTGAATGTCACGCTGTTCGCGACGCTTGATAGCCTGACCTCGGCCAAGCTCGCGGGCGTCGTCCCAGCACCTTATTGCGAGGATCCGTCAGTGGACGCGAAAGTCTGGGAATACCGCCATCTGGCCCATCTTTTCGAGCAGGCCGACCGTTTCGACCTCATTCACAACCAGGCCGATTTCCCTGCGCACGCATTTTCGCGCCTGGTGGATACCCGGATGGTGACGACGATCCACGGATTCTCGTCCGAGCGCATCCTGCCGATGTACAAGCCCTTCGAGGACCGCATCCATTATGTCGCGATCAGCGAAGCCGACCGACACCCCGACTTGCGCTATGCCGCGACGATTCACCACGGGATCGTGATCGAGGACTTCCCCTTGGATCCGGTCGGGGGCGAAGACCTCCTTTATTTTGGCCGGATCCACCCCGACAAGGGCACGCGCGAGGCGATAGATATGGCGCGCGCGGCGGGCCGCAGGCTTCACCTTTACGGCGTTGTCCAGGACCATGCCTATTACGAGCGCGAGGTTCTTCCGCAGGTGGATGGCGCGCGGGTGGTCTATCACGGTCCCGTCGGCGGCTTGGAACGGGTGAGGGCGCTGGGCCGGGCGTTTGCGCTGCTGCATCTGATCAATTTCGACGAGCCTTTCGGTCTTTCGGTGATCGAGGCCATGGCGTGTGGCACTCCGGTGATCGCCATGCGACGCGGATCCATGCCCGAAATAATCGAGCACGGTCGTACGGGGCTGCTGGTCGACAGCGTGGAGGAAGCGGTCGCTGCGGTCGACAAGATCGGTTCCATCGATCGCCGAACGACTTCCGAAGCGATCGCCCGCAGGTTTTCGGTCGATCGGATGGCGGATGATTATCTCGCGCTCTATCGACGGATCCTTGCGTCCGATTCGGGCGAGCGCATCACTGCCGATTGCATGCGAGAGTAGAACGCTGATCTGTCTTCTATCAGCCGGCATTAAAAAGCGCGTGCCTGATTGTTGCCCATGCCTTGTGCTAGCGGGGCGCCACGATCCGTTCGCGCAGGTTCTCGATGACCGAACGTGCGTCGAAAGCCCTCGCTTCGTTGTCGGGCTTCCGCCCCCGATCCATGACGATCTCGGCGGTGGCTTCGTATCGATCCACCGTTCGCACGTCGACTGTATCGCCCCAGAAAGGATCGCCCCAGTAGGGATCCCAGCTGCGCCACCCGAAACCCCGGCCATGATAGGACCAGTGCGGCCCCCAATAGCCCCAGGGGCCCGGGCCGAACGGACGATCTATATAGGTGCGGCTGCGCCGTTCGGTGTTCCGGTCCGCCATGATAAACCAGTCGAAACCTTGCGCCAGCGTAAGCTCCGCGGCCCGGTACAGAAGATAGGTTTCGACGGTTTCGCGCGAGGTAAGGCTGTTGCCGCGAAAACTCACGCGGAACCGATTGGTTTCGATCCGCTGCTCGCTGTATCCACCAGCCGAGCGGTGTTGCGGATCGAGCGGTTGATAAGCGGTGGGCGTGGCGCAGCCGGCCGTCAGAGTCAGCAGTCCCAGCGTTGCGATCGCCAGTTTGCGGATATGAAAGGATTTCATGACGCCTCCTTCGCGAAGCGCGCAAACGGACGGACAGAAAAGAAGACTGCGGAAATTCAGCTTCGCAAATTCATAACGATTCGAAAAAGACCTTGTTCCTCCTGCGTGCCTAGCGAAATTTTCGCCCGGATTGCTAAAAGTTCTGCAGACTCAGCCAAATGCCGATCACGGCGCTGATGAAAAAGCCGGCGATCAAGGCAATCATGATTGCCACCGTCCGTCTCGAGAGAAACGATTCATACCGCTTCAGCTGCAAGCGGTGAATGGGATCGCTGGTGAGCAGATCGAACTCCGCCATGCTCAAATGGTCGAACAACCAGTCAAGCTGTTTGAACTGATTGCGGGTGAGGGCGCCTTGGCGAAGGATTTCTCGCGCCCTTGCCAGAGCGCCCATGCCGCTACGGTCTACTGTGCTTGCCATGATGTCCTCATCGGCAGTGCCTCGATGGTCGAGCATTCGCTACGATCGCAAGTTTGCTCATGATCTGACAACGACCGGGACGGTGTTTGGCTCCCCAAAGCTATCCTGTCCGAGGAGGGCAGGGGATAAGCGCGCTAACCTTGCTCGCCGAGCTGCTCCAGCTTGTCCTGGGTGCGCAAGGCGAAGTCGCTGGCATCATGCCTTTCCCGCAACTGCTCCTCCGGCTTGCCGCTGGTGCGATTCACCATCCTGCCCCGTTGCGCCCCAGGCCGCGCGTCGATCTCGCCGACCCAGCGCGCGACATGCGTATATTCATTGAGCGACAGGAAGGCGGCGGCGTCATCATAGGCTTCGCCGGATTGCAGCACCCGTAGCCACGGGTAGGCTGCCATGTCCGCGATGGTATAGTCATCGCCGGCCAGATAGCGGCTTTCCGCGAGGCGCCGGTTGGCGACATCGAACAGACGTTTTGTCTCCATCGAATAGCGATTGATCGGATATTCGAATTTTTCGGGCGCATAGGCATAGAAGTGGCCAAAGCCCCCGCCAATGAAGGGAGCGCTGCCGACCTGCCACATCAGCCAGGACAGGCACCGGGCACGCTCTGCGGCAGCCGTTGGCAGGAAAGCCCCGAATTTTTCGGCGAGATAGATCAGGATCGCGCCGGATTCGAACACCGGCACCGGCGTTGGTCCGCTATGGTCCGATAGTGCCGGAATCTTGCTGTTGGGATTGATCTCGACAAAGCCCGAGCCGAACTGGTCGCCCTTGCCGATCTCGATCAGCCAGGCATCGTATTCCGCGCCGCTGTGGCCGAGCTCGAGCAGCTCTTCCAGCAGGATGGTCACCTTCTGGCCGTTCGGTGTTCCCATGGAGTAGAGCTGCAGGGGATGCTTGCCGACCGGAAGCACCTTGTCATGGGTGGGGCCGGCGATCGGGCGATTGATGTTGGCGAAGCGTCCTCCGCTCTCCGTATCCCATGTCCAGACTTTGGGAGGGTTCCAGCCGTCTTGCGCCATGCGATCATCTCCTGCTCTGCAACAGGTTCAAGGATGGGGGCGGAGTGGCGGAACCGCAAGGGCCGATCACGCGTTCGCAAGCCATGTCGCCGGAAGCTCCGAAACTTGTATATGTCGACGACAGCCTGCCCGGTATAACGAGGCGGCGTTCCGGCCGAGGCTGGGCCTATTACGATCCGCAACGGCAGCTCATCAGGGATCGCGAGGAGATTCAGCGGCTGAACTCCGTGGCCCTGCCTCCTGCCTATGAGAAGGCGTGGTTCTGCCCGGCCCCCAATGGCCATATCCTTGCAACGGGCATGGATGCGCGCGGACGCAAGCAGTACCGTTACCACTCCGAGTTTCGGATCTGGCGGGAAAGCTGCAAGTTCGATGGATGCCTTGCTTTCGGCAAGCTGCTGCCTCTGGTCCGCAAACGGGTTCAGGCTGATCTGGCGAGCCATCGCACAGGCAAGAACGAGGCCGTCGCCAGTGTGATCCGCCTGCTCGATACTGGCTTCCTGAGGATCGGCAATGAAGCTTATGCGCGCAGCAACAGGAGCTTCGGGGCAACTACTTTGCGAAAGCGGCACGCTGCGGTGAGCGGCAATACGCTGCGCCTGCGGTATCGCGGAAAATCGGGGCAGGAAAGGGAAGTGAAGCTGACCGACCGCAATCTGGTTCGGCTGGTAAGGCGTATGCAGGATCTGCCCGGCCAGCATTTGTTTCAATATATCGACGAAGCGGGCATCTGCCATCAGGTCGGCTCGAGCGATGTGAACGATTATCTGCGCGAAACGATGAACGACAATTTCACTGCCAAGGATTTTCGCACCTGGCATGCCAGCGTCCTTGCATTCGGGCTGCTTGCGGCAAGTTCCGAGCATCTGACCATGGCCGCCCTGTTGCAGCATGTGGCTGACAACCTGGGCAATACCCCTGCCGTGGCCCGCAAGAGCTATGTGCATCCGGCGGTGATTGATCTGCTCGATCGCCAGCATGAATGGAGGGCCGGCCTTGTCCTGCCGCGGCCAACCAAATGGCTGACACGTGATGAACGCGGTCTGGTCGAGTTGCTGGAAGGCAATCCGCGCTCCATGCGCTTGCTGGTCGCGTGATCGCAAACTACGCATAAACGCGATCTTAAGTTGCATTTGGCAAGGCGGGGACATGTTGCCTGTCCTCATCACGATCGACACGGAATATTCGCTCGCACTGTTTCAGCAGGGTCCGGGGCGGGACCAGGCCTTCAACTTCGCCCGATCCATCGCTTGCCACAGCAAGCAGGGAGATACCGGGATTCTCTATCAGATGGACCGGTTCGACCGGAACGGCTTGAAAGGGGTCTTTTTTGTCGATCCGATGCCGGCCCTGATCTGGGGGCAAAGGGCGGTGGACGCGATCGTTCATCCGATCCTCGAACGCGGGCACGGGGTCCAATTGCACCTTCATACCGAATGGCTCGAGTTCGCAGGCGGGCAGGCTCCCGTCGGACGAGCCGGTCGCAACATGGCGGATTTTTCGCTGGAGGAGCAGCGGGCCCTGCTGGATTACGGGATCGACCGCCTGGTGGAGGCCGGCGCGCCGCGCCCCGTTGCGTTCCGGGCAGGGAACTATGGTGCCAATGACGACACATTGCGGGCCTTGGCTTCGCTTGGCCTCATCTACGATTCAAGTCTTCCGCCCGGGATAGCGAATTCGGATTGCCGGATTTCGCTGCCGCCCGACCAGATCGCGCCGATCCAGCATCATGGTGTCATCGAAGTTCCCATCGGAGCCATCGCAGGGGCCGGGAAATCGCTTCGCCATGCGCAAATCACAGCCCTGTCGAACTGGGAGCTGAGACGGGCCATCGGCCATGCAGCGGCTGCGGGCTGGCCGTCATTCGTAATCGTATCGCACAGCTTCGAGCTGTTCGATCGTTCGAAAGGAATCCAGAACTGGCTGGTTCGGCGCAGGTTCGATCATTTCTGCGACTGGTTGGGCGCGAAGCAGAATGCGCGAACGATCACTTTCCGCAAGCTCATTGAAAAGTCTGCCGATTTACACGCATCTTCCCGAGGCGGAAACAAGCTGAATGTGCTGCCGCATAATCCGATCAGGACCTTTCACCGCATGATGGAGCAATTCGTAGTCAACAAGCTGCACGGCTGGAACCGGAGCAGCGCGTTCATCCTGTATATCAGCGCAGCTTTGTAACCCAGCCGTGCCGGTCATCCACGGTGCCGCGCTGGATGCCGACGAGCTTCTGCCGCAATTTCTGAGTCAACTGGCCGGGGCCGCCTGAGCCGATCATGAATTCTCCGTCATGGCCGGCCACCTTGCCGACCGGGGTCACCACGGCCGCCGTGCCGCAGGCGAAGGTTTCCACCAGCTTGCCGCTCCGGGCGTCGTCGCGCCACTGTTCGAGGCTGTAGCGCTCTTCACGGACATTCAGTCCTTCCTCGCGCACGAGAGTGATCAGGCTGTCACGCGTGATGCCGGGCAGGATGGTGCCGGTCAGCGGCGGTGTCACCATGCTCCCGTCATCGAATACGAAGAACAGGTTCATGCCGCCCAGTTCCTCGATCCACTTGTTTTCCGCGCCATCGAGGAAAACAACCTGATCGTGACCCCGCTGGATCGCCTCGGCCTGAGGAACGAGGCTGGCGGCGTAATTGCCACCGCATTTTGCCGCGCCGGTGCCGCCGCGCGCGGCGCGCGTGTAATCCCGGCTCACCCAGATCGAAACCGCCGGGGCGCCGGACTTGAAATAGTTGCCGGCCGGGCTGGCGATGACGAGATATTTGTATTGCTTTGCCGGGCGGACGCCGAGAAAGGCTTCGCTCGCGAACATGAAGGGGCGCAGATACAGCGATCCCCCTTCGACGAGCGGGATCCATTCCCGGTCGATGTCCACCAGCTGGCGAATTGATTCGACAAAGACTTCCTCAGGCAGTTCGGGCATCGCCAAGCGGCGGGCCGAAGCATTGAAGCGGGCTGCGTTCGCTGCCGGACGGAACAGGGCGATTCCGCCATCCTCCTGCTTGTAGGCCTTGAGACCTTCGAAGATCTCCTGCGCGTAATGCAGGACAGCGCAGGCCGGATCGAGCGTAAGCGGAACGCGCGGCCCGAGAGTGGCATTGTGCCAGCCGCGCGGCTCGTCCCAGTCGATCGATACCATGTGATCGGAAAACAGCGTGCCGAATCCGGGATTGGCAAGCGCCTGCGCGCGGGATGCCGCGTCAGTGGGGGACGGATGCGAAATGCGTTCGAACGAGATGCCGGGATTGTCGGCCATGCGCGTCTTACCTCTCTTGCTGCGGCGCGCGTAAGGCGAAGCCGGGATTTGCGCAAGTGGGCAGGTTCGGTCGCGATAAGTGAGTGCCGATCGAAAGCTGTTGAAAGACCTGAGAGACAGAGATCGTGCCCTGCGACCGAAGCGGGCCTCAAAAGTGAAAGCCGGAAATGAGAAGGGCGGTTTCGGCACGAACCGAAACCGCCCTTCACATGGTCAGCGGCCTGGAAGCGCCGCTTACGGAGCCTTTATCGTCTACGATGTAGCTTAACGATAATGCTCCGCGCGGAAACTAACCGACCTCCCTGCTGAACCATGAGACATCGGATCACCTCCTTTCGCGCTGTTGAGCCAAAGTCGCCGTTTTTTGCGGCTAAGGCGGCACGCTCGCCGACCTTGTAGACAATGTGATTCATGCGGCGTCGCAACACAAGTCTTGCATTGATTTTTTTTGGCGTCAGAATTGTCGCTTCGGGCCGGTTATCCACCGGCCTTTTTCATTTCTGCGATAAATGCCGCCTTGCCGGGCAGAATCGCCGGATTACCGGCAATCTTCAATGACTCGTGAGACTTCGGCCCAGCTCGGCAGATAGAGAGTGGGCAGGCCTGCCGCCTCGACCGCGAACCGGCCCCGGCTCAGGGCGATCGCGTCGAGCAGAGAATCGCGTGCGGAAAGAGTGACGGCAAGATCGCGGGATTGAGCACTCGCGGGTTGGCCATCGAGCAGGCGCGTGGTTGTTTCCGTCATGATTCGCATCGGTGCCGGGCTGCCGCTGCCGCCTGATCGCGCCAGAGAGACGGCCCCTCGTGCGCGGTCGCATGTTATGGAAAACAGGGTTTGCCCATTCGGAGCGGCATATTTCGCCGTTGCGCCCGCATACGACCAGTCTCCGGGTGTGCGGGGTGCATCCATCCAGTTTGTGGGCGCCGGCGCCGGAGCCGGAGCGGGCCTCGGGGCGGACGTGGGGGCGGGCGTGGGTGCCGGTTGCGGAGTCGCCGGGGGCACCGCGGTGCAGCCACCCACGGCAAGCAGGCAAGTTGAGGAAAAAGCGACGGCAAGAATGTTCCATGGATTCATGACCTGTAGATGGCCGGAAGGCCGGGCTGGCTCAAGAGGCATGATCGGGCTATCGGCTTGTCCGTGGCTGGGAAAACGCGGATCGACCAATTGCTTGTTGCCCGTGGCTTGGCGGAAAGCCGTGCTCGCGCGCAGGCTCTGGTTATGGCCGGGCTGGTCTTTTCAGGCGAAAAAAAGATCGAGAAACCCGGCCAGCAGGTGAAGGAAGATGCGCCGCTGGAAGTGCGCGGGCGCGATCATCCCTGGGTTTCGCGCGGCGGAATCAAGCTTGCCCATGCGCTCGATGTCTTTTCGCTCGATCCCGCAGGCGCAGTCGCGATGGACATCGGCAGTTCCACCGGAGGCTTTACCGATGTGTTGCTGACGCGTGGCGCCGCGCGCGTCTTCGCGGTCGATTCCGGCACCAACCAGCTCGCCTGGAAATTGCGCCAGGATAGCCGCGTAACGGTTCTGGAGCAGACCAGCGCGCGAGTTCTCACCTCCGCCTTGATCGATGCTCCGTGCGACTGGGTGGTTTGTGACGCGAGCTTCATTTCCTTGCGCAAGGTATTGGAAGTGCCGCTTAAACTGGCTGCGGCGCGATGCAGGCTGGTGGCGCTGATCAAGCCGCAGTTCGAAGTGGAGCGCGCTGAAGTGGGCAAGGGCGGCGTGGTGCGCGATCCTGCACTGCATGAGCGGGTTTGCGCTGAAGTGCAAAGCTGGCTCGAAGGTGAGGGCTGGCAGGTGCAGGGCATCGTGGAAAGCCCGATCACCGGGCCTGAAGGAAACATCGAATTCCTGATTTCGGCATTCCGGGGATAGCAGCGGCGACCTGCTCTTGGCGCAAAGTGAAGGGATGGTGCTTCGCGTCGTTGCCAGCGGGGGTGCGGCCCGCCAATATCATCCCCGAATCATAGGGAATACGCGATGAGTCTTCTTGCTTCGCGCGGCCAGTTGCGGGCGAGTTTTGTCCGTTGGGCGCTCCTGCTCGTGCCAGCCGTGCTTCTTGCCGGTTTTCTGTCCGGACAGCTGGCAGGGAGCGGGCCGGACAATCCCTGGTTCGCCTCGCTCGTGAAACCCGCGACCTATCCGCCTCCCGCTACGTTCGGAATAGTGTGGTCGATCCTCTATATCATGATGGGCCTTGCCTTCGCCCTGATCTGCTCGGCCTGGGGCGCGCGCGGACGTAGCCTCGCGATTGCGGCCTTTCTTGTGCAGCTCGCGCTCAATCTGGCCTGGACGCCGGTTTTCTTCGCGGCTCATCAGATAACCGGTGCCCTGGTGGTGCTGGTGCTCTTGGTCGTGGCGGTGATCGTTACAATCGCGCTGTTCTGGCGTATCCGGCCGGTCGCTGGCGCGCTGCTGCTGCCTTATCTCGCATGGATCCTGTTCGCCTCGCTGCTCAACTGGCAGATCCTGCAATTGAATCCGCAAGCGGATGGGGCGGAGGTTTCGGGCGCGGTCCAGCGTATCGCGTTGTAAGGGAAAGGCTGGACAAGCTTGGGTCGGCGCACCAAATAGCCTCCATGCAGAGCGAGAACCCCATCATTTCCGATTTCGTCAAGCTGATGAACAGCGCGGCAGGCACCTTTGTCGGCATGACCCGTGAGGCGCGGGATTCAGCTCGGGAACGCGTCAAGGAGGCGATGGGTGGGCTCGATTTCGTGAGCCGCGAGGAATTCGACGCGGTGAAGGATATGGCATCCAAGGCACGGGAAGAAAACGAAAAGCTCGCCGCGCGGATCGAAGCCTTGGAAACCCGGCTGGGCAAGTAACTGAGGGTTCGCCTGTTGGCAGGTTCAGTCCATATTGGCCTCTATCGGCGTTGCCGCTTCATCTGAGTCGTTCCCCTGATGCATGTCGGGTATCGGATTTCGGTTCGACTGCCCGCTTGCTCCGGAGTTCCCGGCGGGCCACATGGGCCGATGCATATTCGCGGACATGCCATTCTCTGCGCCGCCCGCCCGCATGGCGAAACGGCGGTGATTGCGCGGCTGCTGACCGCGGACCATGGGCTGGTGGCCGGCTATGTGGCGGGGGGACGCGGGCGGAACCTGCGGCCGGTCGTGATCCCGGGCAATCGGGTGGATCTCGACCTGCGCGCCCGCTCCGAAAGCCAGCTCCCCTTCGCAAAGCTCGAACTGGTGGAAAGCCGTGGCCCCTGGCTGGGGGAGCCATTGCCGGCCGCCGCCATCGGCTGGGCCTGTGCGTTGACTGCCTGCGCCCTGCCGGAGCGCCATGCCTATCCGGCGCTGCACGATGCCTTGGGCGCCCTGCTTACCGCGATTTGCCATGCGCCCTCGGCCCGAGGCTGGACGGGCGGCCTGCTGGCCTATGAGACATTACTGCTGCGTGAACTCGGCTATGGCGTGGGCAGGGTAGAATCCACGGGAGACTGGCGGGAAATGCTGGCCGCGTTCGACAGGATGGGCGGGCGGATCGAACGCTACCTTCTTGCCGACCGCCGTGGAGACGTTATGGCGGCGCGCGAGCGATTGCGCGCGCGCCTCGCACGCATTCCGGTTTAGCTAAAGACGAGGAAAATCATGAAGATTGCAGTCCTGCCGGGTGATGGAATCGGCTCCGAGATCATGCGCGAGGCGCTGCGGGTGCTCGATGCGCTCGGTCTGGAGGGGCTGGAACTCACGCAATGCGATGTCGGCGGGGCCGGCTACAAGAAGCATGGCCATCCGCTGCCGTCCGCCACGCTTGAGGCCGCGAAACAGGCCGATGCCGTGCTGTTCGGGGCGGTGGGCGATCCCGATTGCGACAGTCTGGAACGGGCGTTGCGTCCGGAGCAGGCGATCCTCGGCCTGCGGCGCGAGCTGGAGCTGTTCGCCAACCTTCGCCCGGCTACCATGTTCAACGGGCTGGAAGACCTGTCAGGCCTGAAGCCGGAGATCGCGGGCCAGATCGACCTGCTGATCGTGCGCGAGTTGAATGGCGATGTCTATTTCGGCGAGAAGGGCATCCGCACGCTGGACGATGGCCGCCGCCAGGGCTGGGACATGATGGCCTATGCCGAGGATGAGGTGCGCCGGATCGCCCATGTCGCCTTCCGCGCCGCGCAGGGCCGCAAGCAGCGCCTGTGCAGCGTGGACAAGGCCAATGTCCTGGAAACGAGCCAGCTCTGGCGCGATGTGGTGGTGGAAGTCGCCGCCGAATATCCTGATATCGAGCTGACCCACATGTATGTCGACAATGCCGCGATGCAGCTGGTCAAGGCGCCCGGCCAGTTCGATGTGGTGGTGACCGGCAATCTGTTCGGCGACATCCTGTCCGATCAGGCCAGCATGTGCGTGGGTTCCATCGGCCTGCTTGCCAGCGCCTCACTGGGGGCACAACAGACCCAATACGGCACCAAGGGGTTGTATGAACCGATCCACGGCAGCGCACCGGACATTGCCGGGCAGGGCAAGGCCAATCCCATGGCGATGATCCTTTCGCTGGCGATGATGCTGCGCCACTCCTTCGGGCTGGAGACCGAAGCGGTGCGGATCGAGACGGCTGTCGCCAGGGCGCTGGCCGATGGCATGCGGGGCGGAGATCTGGGCGGCAGCGACGGCACCGCGGCGATTGGCGCCGCCGTGCTCGCAAGACTCTAGGGGCTTCACCGCGCGTGACCCTGCGCCTCGCGATCATCCTTCCCACCTATAACGAGCGCAACAATCTTGCCTCGCTGGTCGCGCGGCTTGGCGAGGCGCTTGAGGGGATCGAGTGGGAAGCGATCATCGTGGACGACAACAGCCCGGACGGCACCGCCGACGAGGCGCGCAAGCTGGCTCTGGCGAATCCGCGGCTGCGGGTGATCGAGCGGATCGGACGGCGCGGGCTGGCTTCCGCCGCGATCGAGGGGATGTGCGCCACTGCGGCCCCCGTGGTCGCGGTGATGGACGCCGACCACCAGCATGATCCGGCCCTGCTGCCCGGGATGCTCGATGCGATCGAAAGCGGCGAATACGATCTCGCATATGCCTCCCGCTTCTGCGAGGGCGCGAGCACCGATGCCTGGAACCAGCCCGATCGGGTCAAGGCTTCCGGACTGGCCAACCGGCTGGCCCGCAAGGTTACGGGCATGGAACTGAGCGATCCGATGAGCGGCTACTTCATGCTCCGCGCCGCAACCCTGCGCGCCGACGCGCACCGCCTGTCCGGCGTGGGATTCAAGATCCTGCTCGACATATTGGCGACGGTGGATGCACCGCTCCGGATCAAGGAATTCCCGCTGGCCTTCGCGGCCCGCGCCGAAGGAGAAAGCAAGCTCGACCGCGCCGTGGTGTTCGAATTCCTGGTGGGGCTCTACGACAAGTGGCTGGGCCGTTTCATTCCCACGCGTTTCGCCCTGTTCGGCACCATCGGCGCGGCCGGCGTTGTCGTGCATATGGCGGTGCTATCCGTCTATCTCTCCATATTCGGCGGATCGCTGAAGGGCCATCTCGTCTCGGCTTTCGAGATCGGACAGACTCTCGCCGCGCTTGTCGCGATGACCTTCAACTTCCTGCTCAACAATGCGCTGACCTATGCCGACAAGCGTCTTGCCGGCTTTTCCGCTTTGTTGCGCGGCTGGGTCAAATTTGCATTGACCTGCTCGGTCGGGCTGCTGGCCAATGTCGGGGCGGCGGCGGTGCTGGTCCGCTTCGGTTTCCATGAATATCCGGCGGCGCTGGCCGGGATCGTGATCGGTTCCGTCTGGAACTATGCCCTCTCCAGCCGTTTCGTCTGGGGCCGCTACCCGTAGCCCTTGCCCGGGCCATCCGGAACCGTCGCGCCGGTCGCCGGTTGAATATGCAGGGGCCGCGCCGATTGTCGGCGGGCTAGCCAGACAACGGTGAGGATCATGGAATTCATCTTCGGTATCATCCTGCTCGTGCTCAACATATGGGCCCTGCTGAGCGTGTGGCAGAGCTCCGCATCGGGCGGCGCGAAGCTGCTCTGGACTGTCGGAATCATCATCTTTCCGTTGCTCGGCTTCATCGTGTGGTATTTCGCAGGGCCGAAGGGACGGGCTGCGACCGCTTGAGCGCGGAGTGACGGCGCGGAACGGGCCTACCGCCAGCTGTGAAGCCAGGTATAGGTCTCGAACGACTTCTTCCCATCGTGAAGCGGTGCGGCGGAGAGGATCGGGAAGAACCAGGCGAACAGGCCGAGCGATAGCGCGAGCGCGCCGAGCGCCCACCATTTCCTGCTCTTCTTCCATAGTTCGTCGAGCGCCAATGCCAGCGCTGCCATGAGGAAGAAGCTGGGCACCATATAGTGATAGTAGAACTGGATGGGCTTGGCCGCGATCATCCAGAAGCCGATCGATGCCGCGTAGAACAGCGCGATGGCGAGCGCATCCCATCGTTTCCGGAACACGCCCATGAAAGCGCACCATGCGAAAGCCGGCAGCCCCGCCAGCATCGTGAAGGGATTGCCCAGCAGCAAGATGCCGCGTTGCGCGCCGTCGGCATGGTCGTAGAAATACCAGATCGGGCGCCAGTTGAAGACCCACTGCAACCATTGGCTCTGATAGGCATGCGGCTTCTTCACGCTTTCCTGCAATTCCATCATCGTCATCTGGAAGCGCAGCAACCCGCTGATCGGGAGGCGTTCGTTCTGATAGAACAGCATGGGAGCGAAGGTCGCGAAATAGACCGCGATCGGCACCACCCCAAGCCAGAGCGCTGCCTCCAGCAGGCTGATTCCGGGGATCGGGCGGCCGTGCCGGGTGGTGAGGAAGCTGCTTCCCTTGTCCTCCACCCGCATGAGGAAGAATCCGAAGGTCAGCAGGAATGCCACGGGCGCCGCGTTCCACTTGCAAGCCAGGGCGCAGCCGAGGAAAATGCCGGTGATGGCAAGCCGCCAGCGCGCCGTCCGCGGTTGCCGCATGGCGGCCGCGGATTGCCATACCGCCAGCATCAGGAACATCGCCATGAAGATGTCGAGCATGGCGATGCGCGACTGGATATAGAGGGAAAAGGCGCTGACGGTCAGGATCCCGCCCGCCATGGTGGCGAAGCGCGAAAGCGTGGTAAACCACATCGCCCGCATGAAGGCGAAAAGGGCCAGGGCGCCGGCGATCAGCGAGAAGAAGCGCCAGCCTAGCGGCCCGTCTCCGAACAGCGCGATCCCGGCGGCGATGATTTCCTTGCCGAGCATCGGGTGCTCCGGGTTCGCGGGGCCGGAAAGCTCCAGCAGGATGCGGGCCGCGGGCACGTAATGGATCTCGTCGAAATAGAGATGCGACGGAATGGTGAGCCTGATCAGGCACAGCAGGAGGAACGCAAAGGAAAGGGCCGCCGTCCAGCCGACAGGATCGCGGGGATGCTCTGGCGCAGCGCTCATCGGGCGCGACCGATACTGCGCGCGCGGCGCGGAGGCAAGCTTGCCGCTTGCACCCATGCCGCGCCGCCCGTAAACGCGCGCCCATGAAGAAGACCACCGGCACAGACCGTTCCATCACCCGCAAATGGCGCCCCGCGACTCGGGCGGTGCGCGGCGGCACCTGGCGTTCGGAGCATGGGGAGACCAGCGAGGCGCTGTTCCTCACCTCCGGCTATACCTATGACGATGCGGCGACCGTGGCCGCGCGTTTCGCGGGCGAGCAGGAAGGAATGACCTATTCCCGCCTGCAGAACCCGAGCGTGGCCATGCTGGAGGAACGCATTGCGCTGATGGAAGGGGCGGAAGCCTGCCGTGTCCAGGCAACCGGCATGGCCGCGATGACCACTGCCTTGCTCTGCCAGCTTTCGGCGGGGGATCATATCGTGTCTGCGCGCGCGGCGTTCGGTTCCTGCCGCTGGATCGTGGACAATCTGCTGCCGCGCTTCGGCATCGAGAAAACGATCGTGGACGGCGCCGACAATGCCGCATGGGAAGCCGCGATCCGGCCCAACACCAAGGTGTTCTTCTTCGAGACCCCGGCCAATCCGACGATGGAACTGGTCGACATGGAATATGTCTGCGGCCTGGCCAGGGCGCACGGCATTATCAGCGTGGTCGACAATGCCTTCTGCACTCCGGTGCTGCAGCGGCCGCTCGAATTCGGCGCCGATGTGGTCGCCTATTCCGCCACCAAGCTGATGGACGGGCAGGGGCGGGTGATGGCTGGTGCGGTGTGCGGCAGCGAAGCTTTCATCAACGAGGTGCTGCTGCCTTTCCAGCGCAATACCGGCCCCAATTGTTCTCCGTTCAATGCCTGGGTCGTGCTCAAGGGACTGGAGACGCTGGAACTGCGCGCCTGGCGGCAGAGCGAAAATGCGCTCAAGCTGGGACAATTCATGGAAGGGCGCGTGCCGCGTATGCTGCATCCCGGCCTGCCGAGCCATCCGCAGTACGATCTGGCCGCCAGACAGATGGATGCCTGCGGGCCGATCTTCAGCTTCATCCTGGATGGCGGAAGGGCCCAGGCCCATGCGGTGCTGGACGCGCTGGAACTGATCGATATCTCCAACAATATCGGCGATTCCAAGAGCCTGATGTGCCATCCGGCCTCCACCACCCATCACAATGTCGGGCCGGAAGGGCGCGCCGAGATGGGGGTCGAGGAAGGGATGCTGCGCATCAATGTGGGGCTGGAGGATATCGACGACCTGATCGAGGATATGGACCAGGCGCTGAAAAAAGCCGGGCTGTGAAACAATTCACCCCTCCGGCGCGTTGAGAGCAAGCCAAGGGGATCATATTGCTGACGGCGCGTAGGGCCCGGTGTGTAACCGGGTCCGCAACCGCACCGCCCGCCAAGGAGAGTGCAACTCGCATGAAAGGGGAGGAGCATTATGCCGCGCTGGTCGAATCCTCCGAGGATGCGATCGTCGCCAAGGACGTCAACGGCATAGTCATCAGTTGGAACCCCGCCGCGGAGCGTATCTTTGGCTATTCGGCGGAAGAGATGGTCAACCAGTCCATTCGCCGGCTGCTCCCCCAGGATCGTCAGGGCGAAGAGGATGAGATCCTGAGCCGCATTCGTTGTGGCGAAATGGTCGGGCAATTTTTCACCAAGCGATTGCGCAAGGACGGCACCCTTATCGATGTGTCGGTGACAGTCTCTCCGGTCCGCAATGCGGAGGGTGAAATCGTCGGCGCCAGCAAGATCGCGCGGGATGCGACCAATTATCTCGGCACGATGCGGCGGCTGGAGGAAAGTGAGAAGCGGTTCCAGCTCCTTGCCAACAATATCGCCCAGCTCGCATGGATCGCGCAGGCCGAGGGCGACATCATCTGGTATAATCAGCGCTGGTTCGATTACACCGGCACGAATATGGAGGACATGCGCAGCTGGGGCTGGCGCGGAGTCCACCATCCCGATCATCTCGAGCGGGTGGAGCAGCGCTTTCGCCATTCCCTTGAAACCGGTGAGGTGTGGGAAGACACTTTTCCGCTGCGGAGCGGGGATGGCCATTATCGCTGGTTCCTCTCCCGGGCGGAGCCGATCCGGGACGAGCAAGGGGTGATAAGCCAGTGGTTCGGCACCAATACCGATATCACCGAACAGCGGGAGCAAGCCGAGCAGATCAAGCTCTTGCTGGCGGAGGTCAACCATCGCGCCAAGAACATGCTCGCGACCGTGCAGGCCATTGCCCGCCGTTCCGCCGGCGATGGAACGGTGGAGAGCTTCGTCGAGCAATTCGAGCGGCGGGTCGCCAGCCTTGCGCTCAATCAGGACATCCTAGTCAATCGCAACTGGGGCGAGGTTCCATTGGGCGAACTGGTCGAACGCCAGCTTGCCTTTGCCTGCGAGATGACGGACCGGATCGAAGTGGACGGCCCTGATATCGCGATCAGGCCCAAGGGCGCGGAGATCATCGGCATGGCCCTGTATGAATTGGCGACCAATGCGCTCAAGCACGGCGCACTGTCCGTGCCCGGCGGCAGGGTCACGATTTTCTGGAAGCGGGTGGAGGACGACAAGGCGCTTTGCATCGAATGGCGTGAAAGGGATGGACCGCCGGTGGCCACGCCCGTGCGCCAGGGGTTCGGCACGCAATTGATCGACTGGGTGCCCCGGCATGGCCTGGATGCCGAGATTTCGCTGCAATATCATCCCGAAGGCCTGATCTGGTCGCTCACCAGCAAGACCGCCCTTTCGGATCAGGTTGTCCCCGCCTTTCCTTGAGAGCGTTGATTATCCCCCCTTGCCAAGGGATGGTTTGGGATTAGGCTAGAGACGCTATGGAACAGCTTTTCCAGCATGCGGCCTTCACAGATGGAATTGCCGTCCGCGTGGCGGTCAATTTCATGCCGGAACAATCCCATGTCGCCGCGGGGAAGTGGTTCTGGGTCTATCACATCCGCATCGAAAACCATTCGGACATCACCGTGCAGCTCGTTTCGCGCCACTGGCGGATCACGGACGGGCAGGGCCTGATCAATTACGTCGATGGTGAAGGGGTGGTGGGCGAACAGCCGGTGCTGGAACCGGGCAAGACGCATGATTACGTGTCGGGCTGCCCGCTCAACACGCCGCATGGTAGCATGGAAGGGCACTACACCTTCCGCCGGGAAGACGGCTCGTTGATGGAAGTGGCAATTCCCTTCTTCTCGCTGGCGGCGCCGGCCACCGCGGGCTGATCGGCGGTTTTGTCCCTCCCTGCAGGATTGTCCCGCTGGCGCACTTCGGAGCGAGAGAGATTGCCGCTGCCCGGCTGGCGGACTAAGGGGGCGGCATGAAGCGCACCCATCTTCCGCTCAATGCCCTGCGCGTGTTCGATGCGGCGGCCCGACACCTCTCGTTCACGCGCGCGGCCGACGAACTGGCGGTGACGCCGGCTGCGGTCGGCCAGCAGATCCGCGCCCTGGAAGATGTGCTGGGCGTCGTGCTGTTCCGCCGCACCAGCAAGGGTCTCGAGCTGACCGAGGAAGCGATGGCCGGGCTGGACCCGCTGCGCGAAGGATTCCTCCATTTCGAGGAATCGGTGCGCGCGATGCAGGCCGGGCAGGCGAGCCATCGCTACACCATCGCCGCACCTCGCGACTTTTTCGAATCCTGGCTCGGGCCTCGTCTGGCTGTATTCCGTGCCGCCAATCCGGAAGTCCGCTATGCCTTGCTGGACGGGGAAGCCGCAGATTTCACCAGCGCCAATCTCGACCTGGCCGTGCTCTGGGCGGAAGGCCCCGGCGATCTGGAGGGGATCATGATCGGGGAGGCCGCGAGGCGGCGGGTCACGGCTGCAGGGAAGGCGAAGGATGACGAGGCTCCTCGCATCCTGTGGCCCGGCGATCCTGTCGCGGAAGGCATGGACGAGCCGGCCCTCAGCGTCGCGGATGCGGGGCAGGCCCTGGCCGCCGCGGCGGCGGGACTGGGCGTCGCGGATGTGCCCGCGCTGCTGGCCGAAAGCTGGATCGATGCCGGGCGGGTGGAGCCGCTTGGCGAGCCCCTCGCCAGCCGCCGGGCCTACTGGCTGATCGCGCCCACGCCGCAATGGCGGCAGAAGAAGGTGAAGGCCCTGGTGGCCCATCTCACCTCGGCCTGAAGCCGGGGATTACCTTGCCGGTTCGAACTCCAGGATGCCGCCGTCGGCTTGCAGGGCGAGGAAGAGGCGCCCGTCCTTGATCCGGTAGCTGGCGACATGCGGCAGCTGCTCGACCAGGACAGCATCAAGCCGGGGTTCGGGGCACAGCGCGCGCGTGATGGTCATCGGCGTGATCGAAAACCCGCTTTCGCCACTGGTGGTCCAGCGCCCGGCGGCACGGTTGCAATCCAGCGCTCCGTTCAAGGTGCCATCGACATTGAAAGTGATCGCATAGCTGCGCTCGCCCGGTGTCTTCACGCCCTGGGCATCATCCATCGAAGTGATGCTCACCAGCTTCCAGGTGGAGCCTGACAGGCCGGTAACGGGAGCCGGCTGCTCATAAGTGGTGCAGGCGGCCAACGCCGCCGCTCCGGACATTGCAAGCGCGAGCGGGAAATGCATCTTCATGGCAGGGGTTCCTTCCGCGACACCTGGTCCGATTGACGGGCAGGCCTGTATTCCATCCCGCACTCCGCCTATCGGGATCGATCCTTCGCACCGATCGGAAGGCTGAAGCCATCTTCTTCCGGGGAGACATAGGCCGCCATGCCCGAAAGCAGGCCGAAGCCATCTTGCGCGTCGAAGCTGTGCGCGGTCCAGGCAGGCCAGAACAACAGATCGCCGGTCGATACGGGAATGCGGGCGAGGGCGCATGTATCGCGGCTGCCGGGCTCGCCCATGATGAACGTAGCCGATCCATGCAGGATAAGCGCCATCCGCCCGGAATCATGGAGGTGAAGCGGGCGATTGAGCTCCACGGGAGATCTCGGCGCGGGCAGCCGTTCCGCTGGCGCATCGATATAGATCGCACCGGGGCGGCCATGTTCCCCCACCAGCCAGAGGCTCCGGAAGTTGAGTTCCGGGCAATCCACCCCATACCGGCCGTCGATCCGGCGCGCTTCCTCCATGTAACGCAGCGTTTCTGCGGCCGCTGTGGGTGCGGAGAGTTTGAGGGATCCGCTTGTCACGAAGCCATCCACTACATGCTCGAAATCAGCGGTCGACAAGATGCCGCCCAACATCGCGTCAATGAAAGGAACCACCCAATCGTCGGCTTCGCCTGGACCATGGGCGTCAATTCGCGAGAATTCTGTTGCGTTTTCCCGCCGTAATCGGCTCTCAACCGCAAACATGAACCGCAGCCCCCCTGCAATTGATTCCCAAGCATGGAATCCAAGAGAGCTTATCGGCAAATCCTGGCCGGAGCCACTGCAAACTGAGCGCGGTGGGTATACCGTCACGATGCGCGAGGATGAAGGGGCAGAACAGGCTCTGGCTCTCCTCCGGAAATCCGAACCGGCCGGGGAAAACCGCCTGCATCTGGGCTGGGGAAGCTTCCGCAACCTCGATATCGTGGCTGCCCGGCAATCGCGCTGGGCGTTGCTGATGGATATCAATATCCACCAGTTCCATGTGTGGGATGCCGTGCTGGCGGCCTTGCGGGCGGCCTCCAGCGCGGAAGAGTTCATCGAGCTCGCGGTCGCCGCCTTGCCGACCCGACCGCGATTGCGCCAATTCGTGCCGGATACGAGGGAATGGCTCCGGGCCGATCGGGCGCGTCGCGGCAGCTGGCTTGCGGAGCACGCGCCGGACCGGTTCCGGCATGTCAGCCGGATGGCGCGTGAAGGCCGGATAGAACTGGCCTGCATCGACATGCGGGGTGGTGCGGGCGCCGACCATGCATGCCCCTTCGCAACCCTCTCCGATGGAATGCGTTTGGCACGTGCCGCCGGCATCATTCCCGATACGCTGTATGTCTCCAACGTGGCCTGGATGCTCGCCCAGCCTCACGGCTTCTTCGGAGAGGAACACCGGCCGGATTCCGGCTGGCGCGGCGCGCGAAGCAATCTCGCGCTGCTCGCTCCGCATTTTCGCCATATCGTCTGCGCCATGTCTCTGGCAGTGCATGCCCGTCCGGAGAACCTGCAATGGGAGACGCGGATCTACGATCCCGTCGAATTCATCGGCGAGGATCGTTGGGAAAGGATGGCCAGCGAAGGGCCGCGCCCGGTGGCGAGCTTCCCATCCTCTTGAGGAGCCGTTCCCGCCTCATACGGCAAGTTCCGTTTCATGAGGATAGACGCCTTCCAGCACGCGGTCGAAATGGCGGCGGACGAGCTCATTGCAATCGCATGAAAGGCCGCGCAGCCGTTCCAGCTGCCCGGCCCTGATCTTGCCGCGGCGTGTTTCGATCAACGAATCCGTGCGCATGCCGCCTATTACCCGGCTGATGTAGCTGCGTCCCACGCCCAGCATCGAGGCAAGCTGCTCCTGCGTGAGCGGGACCTCCTGGCTGCCGGTGCGGTCGATCGCCGCCAGCAGCCATTTGGCGGTCCGCTGCTCGATCGTATGCACGGCATTACAGGCTATCGATTGGAACATCTGCGCCACCAGGCAATCGGCATAGCGCGAGAACAGATGCCGCAACGACATCGATTGATGCTTGGCGACTTCCAGTTCTGTGGAATCAATCATGAAGGCCGGGCCCGAAAACTGGACCACGCAGCGGGCATAGGCGGGAAGGTGCCCCTGGCTGACGATGCCGCCGACGGCGCCCTCGCGCCCCATGAGGACAGTTTCCACCGCCCGTCCGTCCGCCAGTTCGATCACGAAGGAGACAAGCGTAGGGCCTTTCGGGAAATAAACCGTCTGAACATTGTCGCCCGGCTCGTAAAGCACTGTTCCCGCTTCGAAATGCTTTTCCTTCAGATAGGGGCCGAGCAGTTCCAGATCCTTCTCTCGAAGCGAGTGAAGGAGATTGTTTATGTTGCAATCCAAGGGGATAGGAACGTTCATGGGAGAGCTGCCTTTCCTTCTTGAAAAAGACAACGCAGCGCGGCCATAAAGGTTCTCTGTGCACAAGTGTGCAGACGTGGCCGCAAACGTATGTTTACTCCCGCACAGATATCGCGGCGGTCTGCAAGAACGCCGACTGCGCTCACAGGGGAGAAGCCGGGTGCCCCATTCCCGGGAACAGGATCATTCCCGTATTTCATTGGGGCTGGATGATGACCGCATCCGCCGGATTCTCGACACCTTGCCGCAAATGGTCTGGTCGACGACGGCGGAAGGCATGGCGGATTTCTTCAATCGGCAATGGTACGCGTTCACTGGCTTGAACCACGGAGACACGGACGGCGAGGCCTGGATTGATGTGCTCCATCCGGAGGATCGGCCGCAGATCGCTGCGGCATGGCGCCAATCCGTGGCGAGCGGCCAACCCTACGAAGTCGAATACAGGATGCGCCATCGTGACGGCGAATATCGCTGGATGCTGGCCCGAGGCGTGGCCTTGCGGGACAGCGAGGGCGCGATCGAGCGATGGTTCGGCACCTGCACCGATGTCGACCAGCAGAAGCGCACGGAAGAGGGGTTGGGCCTGATCGCTTTGGAGTTGTCCCATCGCATCAAGAATATCTTTTCCGTGGTGGGCAGCATCATCAGCCTCTCGGTGCCCCGCCGCTCGGAATTCCGCCCGGAGGCTGAAAGCCTCCTGGCCCGTATCACGGCGCTTGCTCGTGCCCACGATCATTTCCGCCCGGACGTTGCGCACGCCGGTATCGCCGGTGCGCGTGATCTCAAGGATTTGATCGCGGTGATCATGGCGCCCTATCAGAATTCCGAGTCAGGCGAGCAGCGGCTGCTGGTGGAGGGGGACGATGTCCGGATAGGGACTTCCGCCACCACGGCGCTTGCGCTGCTATTGCATGAACTGGCCACCAATTCCGTGAAATACGGCGCCTTCTCCAAGGCTGGCGGACGAATATCGATCGTGCTGGAAGATCGTGATGGGATGGTGATGCTACACTGGCGCGAACGGGGCGGCCCTCCCATTCTCGGAAAGCCCGAAAGGCGAAGTTTCGGGACGAAGCTGGCGCAGCGCGCAGCCACCGCGCAATTGCGCGGTGAAATCGTCTATCGCTGGGAGCGTGCCGGGCTGGAGGTGGATATATCCATTCCGGCGGAGAGCATGGGATAAAGCGCGACTCTGGCCGAGGGCGCCTTGCTCAACTCGTCGAGGATCCGCTTCCGGCCGGCCTCGTTCCAGATGAAGAGTGCGATCTGACGGTCGATCCTTTGGCGATTCTGCCGGAAGTACGGCTGGTCATAGAGCGCGCGGGAGATGCTCCGGCTGATTATCGCCATATTTCCCTTTGCATCTTCGATCGGCAATGAATCGGCGATCTGCTTGCTGGTGCTCGAATCGCCGATGGCGAGCGTGGCCAGCATCAGATGCATCTTCAGCAAGGGATCGGGGTCCGGATTGGCTCTCGCCAGGCTGCGGATCTGGGCCGCCCAGTCGGTTTGCGTGGGTTCGCCGCCACCGCAGGCGACCGCTTCGGTAAGCGTGGCGCCCATCAGCGCCGGGTAGGAAGTGCTCCGTTGAAGGGCCCGATCCGCGAAGATGTCCGCCCGCTGACAATTGCCGCGGGCCGCCTCCACCTTTGCCGCCAAATAGTTGGCGAAGGCATTGTAGCGATCCAGCTGCAGCGCCTCCTGCAATGAGTTCCAGGCGGGCGTATTCTTCTCGATCGGTACACCCTGCCGCAATCCGCGAACATATTGGGAAAGGGCTTTCCTGGCGTACCAGTGCGGGCGATATTCGCTGTCCTCGAACCGATTGAGGCATTGGTCGATCAGATTCCGAACGCTGCTGCCTTCGGACCGACCGATCTCGATCGTCAGGAAGCAGCGATAATCCGTTTCCGGCGAGAATTGCTGATCGACTATGCGATCATGCGCCAGGGCGCCGTTGGGCGAGAGGAGATAGGACAGGTTGGCATTGACCTCGTCGATGAAGAACTCCTTCGCTTCCGGATTCGCGCGGATCGTGCTGGAATAGATCATCCGCCCGTTCCCCTTGCGCATCGTCAGCTTGAGATCGGGGGCATCCGACAGATTCAGCCCGAAATTCATGGAAATGACGTAGTCGGGCTGCGGCCCTTTCGCGGCATCCTTGCTGTAGCTGGCGACGAAGGATTTCGAGACGTAGTTTTCCGCCTCCCGCATGATGTCGGGCGCAAACCCATGCCATCCGGTCTGTTTCGTGAAGCCTTCGCTCACCGATATGTCCAGCCCGACCGCGGGCTTTACCAGGGCCCGGCGCTGGAATTCGATCCTCGCCATGGCGAGGATCGAGAGGAAGATCGCCACCGCCATGAGCACGGCCGCCATCTGGTTGTTCGCCAATCCGGTCCACTTCTTTCGCGGCGCCGTATCGCCCGCTTCCTCGGCGATTGCCCTTCCGTCCGCGGCGAAATGCGCGCGGTCTCGCTTGAACAGTTCGGGATAGGCCGTCTCGGGCGGCGCGAGCCGCAGTCGATATTCGCCCGGCCGGATATAGATGCAATGCTCTTCGCCCGGCGCGTTGCGCGAATAATAGCTGAGAAGATTGCGGCGCAGCCGCGACATCTGGACGCGCGGATAGCTGTCGCTGGTGAGATCGTAGTCCTCGGGCCGGCCCAGCCCATCCACCGCGATGGAAAACTGGGTGAGGTTTCCCGGATTGGACAGCGTCTGCTCGGCCAGGAAGGAGAGCAGGCGGCGCTGTGTCGGCGCTCTCTCGAGCGCCGGATCGGAAAGGACACGTTGCACCTCGCCCTTCAGACGATCGGCAAAATCCGGCCGCTCGACCATGCTTTCCGGCATTCGCTATCCCGCTGTAACGGTGTTAAATTCTCTTAAGAGAACGTACCGCTTGCTCTTGACCCGTAGTTATAAGTGCACGAAATACTGCGATTTCCTTTATGTAACGTTACATTCCCGGTTTGTCACTGCCGGATGCGTTAAAAATCGGGGAACTTGGGTTTCAGCAATTCATTGCGAGATAGGTTGCGGCGGCAAGTTGCTGCGACAGTTCGAAGTGAAGCAATGCCCGAAGAAATTGGGTCCAGGAGAATGACAATGTCCGGTCCCGAGGAAAACGGGGGCATCACCCCTCCGCCAAGGGAAGAAGATCGCCGCCAGCAAGCGCGACACGTCACGACGTTTCGTGCCTGCAGGGTGGAAAGCGGGGGCAGAGTCCACATCGGGATCGTGCGCAATATTTCCCCGGGCGGTGCCCAGATCGAAACCCCGCTGAATTTGCCGGTCGGCGAAATGCTCTCCTATTGCTGGGAAGGCATCGCGCCGATCGAGGCGGCGGTGGTTTGGCGCGAAGGCGATCGGGTCGGGGTGCAGAACAGCGCCCCGGTGGATGGGTGGGATGCCAGCCACCCGCCGCGTGCGGTGCGCATTCCGTCCGATCTGTCCTGCCGCGTGTGGGAAGGCGACGCCATCCACCGGGCGCGGGTGGCCAATATCTCGCAGACCGGCATGCGCTGCGACGGCGAGGTGGAGATCGCGGCCGGGACGCAGGTAACGGTGGAGGTCGGTCCCCTGGTGCTGCCCAACACCACGGTGCGCTGGTGCGCGGACGGCGCCGCCGGGCTGCGGTTCGGCACGCCGATCCGCATGGAAATGCTGATAACCCTTCTTTCAGACCAGGCAAAGCCGGGGAGCCCCCACAAGGGCAAGCTGGCTTCCTGACGTCCGGTTCTACCGGACGGGCGCCTCCGTCACTCCCCAGACCCCGACGGAGGCGCCCATTTTTCCAGATAAGGGATAGCGCGCCCGCGGCAATCTGCCGCAAGCCATTGCTTCTTTGGCCGCCGCGCCTAATCTTCCGGGAAAGAATGGAAGGAGCAGGATCGTGGCCAGCGACGAAATGGAAAAATACAAGGGCACCGCAGCCGTGGGGGTGGACGAGCTGAAGGCCTTGCCGGACCAGGTGGTCAAGGAACTGGAGGCGCACAAACAGCTTTACCTCACCGATCCGGAAAAGGCCCATTACTGGGACCCGGCGGTGATCGGGGTTCCGGGCGGCCCGGTTTCCTGCCTGCTGCTGGAATATACCGGCCGCAAGTCCGGCAAGAAGCTGAGCATGGCGATCCAGTATTATCGGCTGAACGGCAAGGTCGCGATCGTCGCCTCCAAAGGCGGGATCGAGGAGAACCCGCAATGGTATCTCAACCTGCTGGCCAACCCCAACTGCCATGTCCATATCGGCGCGAAGTCTTCTCCGGCGGTAGCCCGCACCGCGACCGGGGCGGAACGCGCCGAATGGTGGGCCTTCATCCGGGAGGAACAGCCCATGCAGAAAACCTACGAGGCGCGCACCAGCCGCGAGATTCCGGTGGTGATACTCGAATTCCCGGAAGGGACCGACATCTGACAAAGCAGCGCGGGGAAGGGATGCCATTTGCTGCGACATCATTCTAAAGCCATCTGGCCCGCTTGAAGCGGACATACAGCCCCGCGCAGAGCAGCCCGATCACCCCCAGCACGACGAAGTAGCCGTAGCGCGTGCCCAGTTCAGGCATGTGCCGGAAATTCATGCCATAGATGCCGGCGATGGCGGTCGGCACGGCCAGGATCGCGGCCCAGGCGGCGAGCTGGCGGGTAATCGCGCCTTGCCGCTGCGATTCGAGCAGATGGCTGACCTCGAACACGGAGGTCAGCACGTCGCGCAGGCTTTCCACCCGCAGCTCCACCCGCCGCACATGGTCGAACACGTCGAGGAAATAGGGCCGCACATCCGGATCGAGGCAGGGCAGGTCGAGATGGACCAGCCGGTTGCACATCTCCGACATGGGCCCCAGCATGCGGCGGAAGCGCATCAATTCGCGCCGCAGGCCGAAGATGCGCATGATCTCCTCCCGCCCCAGGAAATTGTCGAGCGCGCGCTGCTCCATCTCCAGCACTTCCTCCTCGATGGTGTCCACGATCGGGAGATAGCCGTCGACGATGAAGTCCAGGATCGCGTGCAGCACGTAATCGACCCCATGCGCGAGCAGGCTGGGCGCCGCCTCCAGCTGGGTGCGCAGCTCGGTATGCGCCCGCGCCGATCCATGGCGAACCGTGATGATATGGTGCTCGCCCAGGAAGATCGCGGTTTCGCCATAGAGGATGGCGTCCCCTTCGAGATGGGCGGTGCGGGCGACGACGAACAGCTGGTCGCCATAGACGTCCGCCTTGGGCAGCTGATGGGCCTTGAGCGCATCCTCCACCGCCAGCGGGTGCAGCCCGTAATGGGTCTGGACCGCGCGCAGTTCCTCCTCCGAAGGCTCGAACAGGCCGATCCACACGAAATCGGAAGGGCTGGCGAAGACGGGCGCATGATCCAGCGAGACCGGTTCCACCGGCTTGCCCTGGCGATACAGATAGGCGGCGATGATGCTCATGCATTCTCCCCAAGGCGCGGCCGGGTGGGCGATAGCAGATCGCGCCGCCGCCCACCAAGCGCAGGTTCATATGCCCGTATTTTCATCGTCATCCCGGCTCCTCTCCCGTCATGCAGTTCTTCGGTTGGTTCAACCCCATTCGTCATTCCCGCGAAAGCGGGAACCCAGGACGAGCCAGAGCGGGCTGGCTGGATCCCCGTTTGCACGGGGATGACGAAGAAGGAGAAGCGGGGTGGGCCGGTTGACACAAAACGCCGGAAATGTGGATTTGCATTTCAGCCCACCGCGCTCCGCATTCCCGCTATAAACCGCCCTTCGCTCGCCAGCGGCCAGCGTTTTTCCGTGTGACCTTTCGCAGAGCGCTGCTCACAACGATCCCAGCTTGCGCTGGGATGACGAATAGGGCTGGGCCGACGAGCAAGGGTGCGGGATGCTCTGCGTGTCATCAGGCAGGATAAGCCAGATTTGCGCGATGTAGGAAAGGCGGAACGGTCGACCTTCGACCCCTCCGTAATTGCATCCATTTCCAACGGATTGACCACTGTTCAGCGAACGGGACACGTTCGATATTCGCCACGCGATTCGCTATATCGCGAAACGGGGGCAATAAATGAACGGATTGAGTATCTTGGGTGCAGCCATG
This sequence comes from uncultured Caenibius sp., assembly GCA_964468045.1. Classification (GTDB taxonomy): domain Bacteria; phylum Pseudomonadota; class Alphaproteobacteria; order Sphingomonadales; family Sphingomonadaceae; genus JAWKXU01. Next base: position 239,269 of record CAYXTO010000001.1, read on the forward strand.
TTAGCGATCTCTTCAGCTGGATGCACAACAACAAACCAACAACCGGTTGATACTCGGAACAATGCGCTCACGCAGGGCAATGTTCAGATGAATCTTAAAGTCGGTGAGACCACCAAGGCTAATGTCTTGGATGTGTTCGGCGCGCCAAACATAACGACACGAGACGCAAGCGGCAGTGAGGTATGGACTTATCAGCGACATGCGCGGGTCGCGCAATCTTCCGCTTCGAGCAACTACTGGACGATTTTGCTTTTAGGGGGAGGACAGTCTGCGGCAGGTTTTTCCGAAACTTCACGCACTATGACGCTGATCATCAAGTTCGACGGAAATGATGTGGTTTCTGATTTCCGAAGTCGTACCAGCGATTTCTGATTTGAGAGGGTATTTATGAATAAGTTTTTCGTCGCCGTTTCTCTTGGATTAGCAATTATAGGGGCTCCAGCGATCGCTAAAAAGCCGCAGATGACCCCATTGGAATTGCAGGCAATTCAATCCCGAGAATTTGAAGTCGATAAGAGTATGGCTTTTGGTGCGGTAATGACCGTGATCCAAGATCTTGGCTATACTGTAAACTCAGCCGATGTTCAGTCGGGCTTTATCACTGCGTCAAGCCCTACAGAGAACAAAACGGGGTTCTTTGATGCGCTTAGCGGAGGGAGAGCATCGGGCAACACGATGATGACCGCGTTCCTACTACCTATGCCAAGCGGCACGACACGCATCCGGTTGAATTTTGTAAACACCAAAGAATTATCGTCTGCTTACGGACGTGATACTCGGGAAGACAAGCCGATCCTTGAGCAAGGTGTTTATAGCAATGCTTGGGAGAGAATCGATGAAGCACTATTCGTGATGGGGGCACTTTCGGAGAAGTTACCTCCGACAACTGATGCAGCGACATCCTCTGAAACTAATTCGAGTGTTGTGGAGACGGTACAATCTGTTGAAGATCCCAAGGCGGAAGCGTCGCCGAAAGCAGAGGTTGCTCCAGCCGAAGAGGAGAAGCCTATAACCTGATACGATTGCGGTTGTTCGTAACGGTAGACATTCCATAAGCTGGCAATTGACTAATGGATGGTTCCTCAAGGCGGATAGGTTGATATCCGCACAGCATTCGCGAAGGTTGGCGAAGGCAAGGTCGGATGCACAGTTGGTATTTATTCGTGATGTCGGTCACGATCTAGCTTATCTGCCCAACACTCAAGCAATCGAACGCGAATGGTTGGGCAAGGTATTCGTCGCACAGGCGGATAAGATCAATTGATCCTGTTCATGCACGCCCGGCAGTTCAGGAAAGCCGGGTTTATCCCATGCGACCGGGCGGCGCACTGCTCATGACGATCCCCGCTTTCGCCGGGATGACGAGACTCCGGCGATGGCGATTTGTCATCCGGCCATCAGCTACACATCCAGATTCACGATATCCATCGTCAGCGGGTCGAAGCCCAGGCGGCCGTCTTCGCGGTCCAGCGCGGTGAGCGCGGCCATGTCCTCCGCGTCGAGAGCGAAGCCGAAGGATGCCATGTTCTCCAGCAGGTGAGGGGTGCTGGTCGCCTTGGGGATCGCCGACACGCCGCAGACGATGTGCCAGCGCAGGATCACCTGGGTCGGGGTGCGTCCGTGCTTTTCCGCGATCCGGGTGATCACGGGATCGGCGCGCATGTCGGCTGCGCCATCCCAGCCGCCGCCGATGGGCGACCAGGCCTGGGTCACGATGCCGTGCCGCTCATGACAGGCGCGCAGGCCGCGCTGCTGGAAATAGGGGTGCATCTCCACCTGGTTGACCGCGGGCGCGACGCCGGTTTCGCCGATGATCCGCTCCAGATGCTCCTCGGTGAAATTGGACACGCCGATCGAGCGGACGCGGCCTTCCTCCCGCAGCTCGATCAATGCGCGCCACACTTCGACATAGCGGTCGAACATCGGCAGCGGCCAGTGGATCAGGTAGAGATCGAGATATTCCAGCCCGAGCCGGGCGAGGCTGTCGTTGAAGGCAGGAATGGTGGCGCCGCTGTTATGGTCGCCGTTCCACAGCTTGGTGGTGATGAACAGCTCCTCGCGCGGCACGGCGATCTGGCGCAGGCCATCGCCGGTCTGCTGCTCGGTACCGTAGACGGCGGCAGTGTCGAACAGGCGGTAGCCGGCCTCGACAGCCCGGCCGATCACCGCGGCGGTCATGCCTTCGTCGCCGAAGCGCATCAGGCCGAGGCCCAGTTGCGGCATGGACCAGCCGTCGTTCAATTGCAGAATCTCGCTCATGCGCCTGTCAGCCTCCGCGTTCGGGACCATCTTGCCCCCTCAGGCGGCCCTGTTAATGGGCGGAGGCGGGGGATGGCAAGCTGGCCCGTGGCGTGCGGTGTGAAGGGCGGCGGATTGAGGGCGGATGCGTCCGCCATCCTTGACCCGCATCCGACATTGCCCTAAGGGGCCGGCCGAGCCGGTGCCGAGTCCGCTTGGCGCCGACGGAATACGAGCTGAACATTGCCGGTCTTGTCCATGGGGGCCTCGGGCGTTTCGCCAGGCCCTTTTTCCATTGGGCAGCCGTCAAAGTAACCCGGCGTTCCGGCCGGGTGGAGCGTTTCAGACTCGCCTGTTCGGGCCGCTGTGGTGGCCGCGGGTTCCCGCCCTGGCGGGAACGACGAATGGGCGCACGGTCTTTCACTCTTCACCCCGGTTCGTGCCGCCTCAACATTGGTGAAGAGTAACTCATGCCGACGATCAACCAGCTGGTCCGCAAGGGCCGCGAACCGCAGAAGGCCAAGAGCAAGGTTCCTGCGATGGAGCAGAACCCGCAGAAGCGCGGTGTTTGCACCCGCGTCTATACCACGACGCCGAAGAAGCCGAACTCCGCTCTGCGCAAGGTGGCCAAGATCCGCCTGACCAACCAGCGCGAAGTGATCTCCTACATCCCGGGCGAGGGCCACAACCTGCAGGAACACTCCGTGGTGCTGATCCGCGGCGGCCGTGTGCGCGACCTTCCGGGCGTGCGCTATCACGTGCTGCGCGGGGTGCTCGACACCCAGGGCGTCAAGGATCGCAAGCAGAGCCGTTCGAAATACGGCGCCAAGCGGCCGAAGTGACGTTCGCGGAGTGAACGTCATCCCGGCGCAGGCCGGGATCTCGTGCCTCCAAGCGGAACGTGTGAAAGTTTCTTAGGTCCGGTCAAGCCGCCCGAGATCCCAGCTTTCGCTGGATGACGGCTTGAAAAGGGCCTGACGCAAAGGATAGATGCAATGTCACGTCGTCGTCGTCCCGAGAAGCGGGAAATCCTGCCTGATCCGAAGTTCGGTGATCAGGTCCTGTCCAAGTTCATGAACAACCTCATGCTGGACGGGAAGAAGTCCGTTGCGGAAAGCATCGTCTATGGCGCGCTGGCGACTGTGGAATCGAGGGCCAAGGCCGATCCGATCCAGCTGTTCCACGATGCGCTGAACAATGTGAAGCCGCAGATCGAGGTCCGCAGCCGCCGCGTCGGTGGCGCCACCTACCAGGTGCCGGTCGAGGTTCGCCCCGAGCGCGCCCAGGCTCTCGCCATCCGCTGGCTGATCACGGCTGCGCGCGGCCGCGCCGAAACCACCATGGCGGCCCGCCTTTCGGGCGAGCTGATGGATGCGGCGAACAATCGCGGCAACGCGGTCAAAAAGCGGGAAGATACCCACCGTATGGCCGACGCCAACCGCGCGTTCAGCCACTATCGGTGGTAAGTCATACGGCCGTCACGAATTTAAACATATGGGCGGGGGCCGCGTACCGGCCTCGCTCATGACCCGAAGGAAACCATCATGGCCCGCAGCCATCCGCTCGAAAAATACCGTAATTTCGGTATCATGGCGCATATCGACGCCGGCAAGACCACCACGACCGAGCGTATCCTCTATTACACCGGCAAGTCCTACAAGATCGGCGAAGTGCATGACGGCGCCGCGACGATGGACTGGATGGAGCAGGAGCAGGAGCGCGGCATCACCATCACGTCGGCCGCGACGACCTGCTTCTGGAACGACCATCGCCTGAACATCATCGATACCCCGGGCCACGTGGACTTCACCATCGAGGTGGAGCGTTCGCTGCGCGTGCTCGACGGCGCGGTAGCCGCGTTCGACGGCGTCGCGGGCGTGGAGCCGCAGTCGGAAACCGTGTGGCGCCAGGCCGACAAGTACGGCGTGCCGCGGATGTGCTACATCAACAAGCTCGACCGCACCGGCGCGAACTTCTACTACTGCGTGCAGACGATCATCGATCGCCTCGGCGCGATCCCGGCGGTGCTTTACCTGCCGATCGGCGCGGAGAGCGATTTCGTCGGCCTGGTCGACCTGGTCAACGAGCGCGGCATCGTCTGGAAGGACGAGAGCCTCGGCGCCGAGTTCGAATATGTCGAGATCCCCGAGGACCTGCAGGACAAGGCGGCCGAATATCGCGAGAAGCTGATCGAGCTCGCCGTCGAGCAGGACGATGAGGCGATGGAAGCCTATCTCGAAGGCAACCCGCCTTCCGCCGAGCAGCTCAAGGCGCTGATCCGCAAGGGCACGCTGGCGCAGGCCTTCGTGCCGGTGCTGTGCGGCTCGTCGTTCAAGAACAAGGGCGTCCAGACGCTGCTCGACGCGGTTGTCGACTTCATGCCGTCGCCGCTCGACATTCCCGACGTGCAGGGCGTGAACCCGGACACGGAAGAGCCGGACAGCCGCAAGACGGCGGACGACGCGCCGTTCTCGGCGCTGGCGTTCAAGATCATGAACGACCCGTTCGTCGGCTCGCTCACCTTCGCGCGCATCTATTCGGGCACGCTCGCGAAGGGCAGCTACCTGAACTCGGTGAAGGACAAGAAGGAAAAGATCGGGCGCATGCTGCTGATGCATGCCAACAGCCGTGAAGACATCGACGAGGCCTATGCGGGCGACATCGTCGCGCTGGCCGGGCTCAAGGAAACCACCACCGGCGATACGCTGTGCTCGGAAAAGCAGCCGATCATCCTGGAGCGGATGGAATTCCCCGAGCCGGTGATCGAGCTTTCGGTGGAGCCGAAGACCAAGGCCGACCAGGAAAAGATGGGTCTCGCGCTCAATCGCCTGGCTGCCGAGGATCCCTCCTTCCGCGTCTCGACCGATCACGAATCGGGCCAGACCATCATCAAGGGGATGGGCGAGCTTCACCTCGAGATCCTGGTCGACCGCATGAAGCGCGAGTTCAAGGTCGAGGCGAATGTCGGCGCGCCGCAGGTGGCCTATCGTGAATCGCTGGCCCGCGAAGTCGAGGTGGACTACACCCACAAGAAGCAGTCGGGCGGTTCCGGCCAGTTCGGCCGGGTCAAGATCCGCGTGGTTCCTGGCGAGCGTGGCTCGGGCATCCAGTTCTTCGACGAGATCAAGGGCGGCAACATTCCGCGCGAATACATCCCGTCGGTCGAGAAGGGCATGCGCGAGACCGCCGAGACGGGCAGCCTGATCGGCTTCCCGATCATCGACTTCAACATCCACCTGACGGACGGCGCCTATCACGACGTCGACTCGTCGGCCCTGGCCTTCGAGATCGCCGGTCGCGGCGCCATGCGCGAAGCGGCCCAGAAGGCGGGCATCAAGCTGCTCGAGCCGATCATGAAGGTGGAAGTGGTGACGCCGGAGGATTACCTCGGCGACGTCATCGGCGACATCAATTCGCGGCGCGGGCAGATCCAGGGCACCGATAGCCGTGGCAACGCCCAGGTGGTGGAGGCCATGGTCCCGCTGGCGAACATGTTCGGCTATGTGAACGAGCTGCGTTCGTTCACCCAGGGCCGGGCTCAGTACTCGATGCAATTCTCGCATTATGACGAGGTGCCGGCCAATGTCGCGGCCGAGGTCAAGGAGAAGCTTGCCTAACCGGCAGGTTCGGTTTAGGGGCGGCGCCTGATTCAGCGGGTGCCGCTTTCCCGCAGTAATCAATTCAAGCGAACAGAGGTTACACAAGATGGCGAAGGCTAAATTCGAGCGGAACAAACCGCACTGCAATATCGGCACCATTGGTCACGTCGACCACGGCAAGACCACGCTGACCGCTGCGATCACCAAGGTCCTGGCTGAAGCGTTCGGCGGTGAAGCCGTCGATTTCGCGAACATCGACAAGGCTCCGGAAGAGCGCGAGCGCGGCATCACCATCTCGACCGCGCACGTCGAGTATGAAACCGCCGCCCGTCACTATGCGCACGTCGACTGCCCGGGCCACGCCGACTATGTGAAGAACATGATCACCGGCGCCGCCCAGATGGACGGTGCGATCCTGGTGGTGAACGCCGCCGACGGCCCGATGCCGCAGACCCGCGAGCACATCCTGCTCGCCCGTCAGGTCGGCGTGCCGGCTCTCGTCGTGTTCATGAACAAGGTCGATCAGGTCGACGATCCGGAAATCCTCGAGCTCGTCGAACTCGAAGTTCGCGAACTGCTCTCCAGCTACGATTTCCCGGGCGACGATATTCCGATCGTCAAGGGTTCGGCTCTGGCCGCTCTCGAAGGCCGCGACGACGAGATCGGCAAGAACGCCATTCTCGAGCTGATGCAGGCTGTCGACGACTACATCCCGCAGCCGGCCCGTCCGGTTGACAAGCCGTTCCTGATGCCGGTCGAAGACGTGTTCTCGATCTCCGGTCGCGGCACCGTGGTGACCGGCCGTGTCGAAACCGGCATCATCAAGGTCGGTGAGGAAGTCGAAATCGTCGGTCTCAAGGACACCCAGAAGACCACCGTGACCGGCGTCGAAATGTTCCGCAAGCTGCTCGACCAGGGTGAAGCCGGCGACAACATCGGTGCCCTGATCCGCGGTATCGCCCGTGAGGACGTGGAACGCGGCCAGGTGCTCTGCAAGCCCGGTTCGGTCACGCCGCATACCGAGTTCAGCGCCGAAGTCTACGTGCTGTCGAAGGATGAAGGCGGCCGTCATACGCCGTTCTTCGCCAACTATCGTCCGCAGTTCTACTTCCGCACCACCGACGTGACCGGCGAAGTGATCCTTCCCGAAGGCACCGAGATGGTGATGCCGGGCGATAATGTGACGATCGGCGTGAAGCTGATCGCTCCGATCGCGATGGACGAAGGCCTGCGTTTCGCTATTCGCGAAGGCGGCCGCACCGTCGGTTCGGGGGTTGTCAGCTCCATCTCGAAGTAATATAGGCGCCGCGCTGGCCGGATTTTGCTCGAATCAGAGTATTTTCCGGCCGGCCGGAATTCTTTTGAAGGGCCGCCCCTTCCCGAAACTTCTGCTGAAGGTCGGTGAGGCGGGGCGGTTCTTTCCTTTTTTATAGGGAAGCTTCGGCTTCTTTCGGCTCTTTCGCATCGGTATTGGACATGGAAGCTCAGAACATCCGCATTCGCCTCAAGGCGTTCGATCATCGCGTACTTGACCAGGCGACTGGTGAAATCGCGGACACCGCCCGCCGTACGGGTGCGCTCATCCGGGGTCCCATTCCGCTGCCGACGCGTATCGAGAAGTTCTGCGTCAACCGTGGCCCGCACATCGACAAGAAGTCGCGGGAGCAGTTCGAGGTTCGCACCTACAAGCGCCTGCTCGATATCGTGCAGCCGAATGCCCAGACCGTCGACGCGCTCATGAAGCTCGATCTGGCTGCTGGCGTGAATGTGGAAATTAAGCTGGCCTAAACGCCCATGGGGCTGTAAGGGCCCGCCAACGGTTCGCCGCATCCCGATTCAATTGCGGCAGGGCAGGGCGCCTTCAGGCTTCCGCCCGCGGACTATAGGGATACCTCCGGTATCGTTCCCCCGCCTGACGGGGTGAGCATTTTCCGGGCAAGCGTCCCCCGTCTCGCCGTTGGCGCATGGTTGCGTTCTTCGGCATTCAGCCCGGACGGGGCTCGCTTCATTTTTTGGGCTGAACACGCCTTTCGGGGATGGTCCTCGTCAGGCCTCTGTAGGAGTTTGGATCATGCGCACAGGCGTGATCGCCAAGAAAGTCGGGATGACCCGCTTGTTCCAGGAGGATGGACGCCACGTTCCCGTGACCGTCCTGGCCCTGGAAGATTGCCAGGTTGTTTCCCACCGCACCGCCGAACGCGATGGCTATGTCGCGCTGCAGGTCGGTTCGGGTGAGGCGAAGCAGAAGAATGTGAACAAGCCGCAGCGCGAGCATTTCGCGAAGGCGCAGGTTCCGCTGAAGCAGAAGGTGGCCGAGTTCCGCGTCGAGAGCGAGGAAGCCCTGCTTCCCGTCGGCGCGACGATCAGCGCCGATCACTTCGTGGCGGGCCAGAAGGTGGACATCACCGGCCACACCCAGGGCAAGGGTTTCGCCGGTGCGATGAAGCGCTGGGGCTTCGGCGGCATGCGCGCCACCCACGGCGTCTCGATCTCGCACCGCGCTCACGGTTCGACCGGTAACCGCCAGGATCCGGGCCGCGTGTTCAAGAACAAGAAGATGGCCGGTCACATGGGTGATCGCCAGCGCACCCAGCAGAACCTGGAAGTCGTGCGTACCGATGCCGATCGCGGCCTGATCTTCGTGAAGGGTTCCGTGCCGGGCGCCAAGAATGCCTGGCTGCTGGTCAGCGACGCCGTGAAGCTCCCGCTTCCGGAAGGCGTTCCGTTCCCCGGCGCCATTCTCGACAAGGCCAGCGGTCTTCCCGAGAACGATGCCGCTCCGGCCGAGGCGGTCGTGAATGAAGCGGAGACTCCGGTCGAAGCTGCTCCGACCCAGGATGCGGCCGGCGAAGCGTCCGTCCCTGAAAACAATTCCGCCGCAACCGGCGATGAAGGCCAGGAGGGCTAAGCCATGAAGGTCAAGCTACAGACCCTGGATGGTGGCAAGGCCACCGGCGACATCGAATTGTCGGATGCCGTGTTCGGCGTTGAGCCGCGCACCGACATCCTGCACCGCGTCGTCACCTGGCAGCTCGAAAACCGTCGCGGTCCGGCTCGCCCGACCCGCGAGCGCTCCGATGTTGCCCGCACCGGCAAGAAGTTCGGCCGCCAGAAGGGTGGCGGCACTGCCCGCCATGGCGATCGCAAGGCTCCGATCTTCATCGGCGGCGGCAAGGCACACGGCGCCCGCGCGCGTGACTTCGGCCAGTCGCTGAACAAGAAGGTTCGCGCCCTCGGTCTCAAGATGGCGCTTTCCGCCAAGGCCAAGGATGGTCTCGTCGTCGTCGACAGCCTCGAGCTGAAGGACGCCAAGACCAAGGCGCTGGCCGGCGAGTTCGCCAAGGCGGGCTGGGGCAAGAAGGTGCTCGTGATCGATGGCGACGGCGTGAACGAAGGTTTCGCGCGCGCTGCGGGCAACCTGCCCAATGTCAACGTGCTCCCGGCCGTCGGCGCCAATGTCTACGACATTCTCAAGCATGACACGCTGGTGCTGACCCGCGCGGCTGTCGAAAAACTGGAGGCGCGGTTCAATGGCTAAGGCACAGGAAGTGGATGTGCGTCACTACGACGTGATCCTCGCGCCCCACATCACCGAGAAGGCGACCCTGCTCTCCGAGCACAACGCGGTCGTGTTCAAGGTGGCTGACGATGCGACCAAGCCGCAGATCAAGGAAGCGGTGGAAGCTCTGTTCGACGTCAAGGTGACGGGTGTGAACACCATCGTCCAGAAGGGCAAGGCGAAGCGCTGGAAGGGCAAGTCCTACAAGCGCAGCGATGTGAAGAAGGCGATCGTGACGCTGGCCGAAGGCCAGTCCATCGACGTCACCAGCGGTATCTGAGGCGCGTAAGATGGCACTGAAGCACTATAAACCGACGAGCCCCGCGCGCCGCGGCCTGGTCCTCGTCGACAAGTCGGGCCTTTGGAAGGGCAAGCCGGTCAAGGCGCTGACCGAAGGCAAGCACAAGACCGGTGGCCGCAACAACAAGGGCCATGTGACGTCGCGCGGCATTGCTGGCGGCCACAAGCAGAAGTACCGCTATGTCGACTTCAAACGTCGCAAGTGGGACGTTCCTGCCACTGTCGAGCGGATCGAATACGATCCCAACCGCACCGCGTTCATCGCGCTGGTAAAGTATGAAGACGGTGAGCTGGCCTATATCCTGGCTCCGCAGCGCCTCGGCGTCGGCGACACCGTCGTCGCGGGCGAGAAGGTCGACGTGAAGCCGGGCAATGCGATGCTCCTGTCGCAGATGCCGGTCGGCACGATCTGCCACAATATCGAGATGAAGCCGGGCAAGGGCGGCCAGATCGCTCGCTCCGCCGGTGCCTACGTCCAGCTCGTCGGTCGTGACCGCGGTCTGGTGATCGTTCGCCTGAACTCGGGCGAGCAGCGCTACCTGCGCGGTGATTGCATGGGCACGGTTGGCGCGGTGTCGAACCCCGACAACTCCAACCAGACGCTGGCCAAAGCAGGCCGCGGCCGCTGGCTGGGCCGTCGCCCGCTGACCCGCGGCGTTGCCAAGAACCCGGTCGATCACCCGCATGGCGGTGGTGAAGGCCGTACTTCGGGCGGTCGCCATCCGGTCACTCCGTGGGGCAAGCCGACCAAGGGCGCCCGCACTCGCAACAACAAGCAGACGGACAAGATGATCATCCGTTCGCGTCACGCCAAGAAGAAGAGGTAAGCCATGGCTCGTTCCGTCTGGAAAGGCCCGTTCGTGGACCTTCACCTTCTGAAGAAGGCGGAAGACGCGCAGGAATCGGGTGGTCGCGCGCCGATCAAGACCTGGTCGCGCCGTTCGACGATCCTGCCGCAGTTCGTCGGCCTGACGTTCAGTGTCTACAACGGCCAGAAGTTCATTCCGGTCTCCGTCAATGAAGACATGGTCGGCCACAAGCTGGGCGAGTTCGCGCCGACGCGCAACTTCCCCGGCCACGCCGCCGACAAGAAGGGTAAGCGCTGATGAGCAAGCAGAAAGCTCCGCGTCGCGTCGCCGACAACGAGGCGCTGGCGGTCGGCACCACCATCCGTGGTTCCGCCCAGAAGCTGAATCTCGTTGCCGCCCTGATCCGTGGCAAGAAGGCCGAGGATGCCCTGAACATCCTGACCTTCTCGAAGCGCGCGATGGCGCAGGATGCCCGCAAGGTGCTCGCTTCCGCGATCGCCAATGCGGAGAACAACCACAATCTCGACGTCGATGCGCTGGTGGTTGCCGAAGCCAGCGTCGGCAAGTCGATCACCATGAAGCGTTTCCACACGCGCGGCCGTGGCAAGTCCACGCGCATCCTGAAGCCTTTCAGCCGGCTGCGCATCGTGGTCCGCGAAGTCGAGGAGGCCTGATCGATGGGTCACAAGAGCAATCCGATCGGCCTGCGCCTGCAGATCAACCGCACCTGGGACAGCCGCTGGTACGCCGAAGGGCGCGACTATAGCCGCCTGCTCAAGGAAGACATCGAGATCCGCAAGTACATCGTGGAAAATCTTCCGCAGGCTGCGATCTCCAAGGTGGTGATCGAACGCCCGGCCAAGCTGTGCCGCGTGTCGATCTATGCCGCGCGTCCGGGCGTCATCATCGGCAAGAAGGGCGCCGATATCGAAAAGCTGCGCCAGAAGCTCTCCTCCATGACGGAGAGCGAAGTGAAGCTGAACATTGTCGAGATCCGCAAGCCGGAAATCGACGCCAAGCTCGTCGCCCAAGGGGTGGCCGATCAGCTCATTCGCCGCGTCGCGTTCCGCCGCGCGATGAAGCGCGCCGTGCAGTCCGCCCTGCGTCTGGGTGCCGAAGGCATCAAGATCACTTGCGGCGGCCGGCTCGGCGGCGCGGAAATCGCTCGTGTCGAATGGTATCGCGAAGGCCGCGTGCCGCTGCACACGCTGCGCGCCAATGTCGACTATGCCGAAGCCGAGGCGCTGACTGCCTATGGCATCATCGGCATCAAGGTGTGGATCTTCAAGGGTGAAATCCTCGGTCATGACCCGATGGCTCAGGATCGCCTGATGATGGAAGCCCAGACCTCCGGCGTGCGTCCCGCGCGCTGAGGATTGGCTAGGATAGAGTAAGCATCATGCTGCAACCGAAGAAAACCAAGTTCCGGAAGGCCTTCAAGGGCCGCATCCATGGCAACGCCAAGGGTGGCACCAGCCTGAACTTCGGCTCCTATGGGCTGAAGGCGCTGGAGCCGGAGCGGATCACCGCGCGCCAGATCGAAGCGGCTCGCCGTGCGATCACCCGTCATATCAAGCGCCAGGGTCGCTTGTGGATCCGCGTCTTCCCGGACGTGCCGGTTTCGAAGAAGCCCGCCGAAGTCCGTCAGGGCAAGGGCAAGGGCTCGATCGAATACTGGGCCGCTCGCGTGAAGCCGGGCCGCATCCTGTTCGAGCTCGATGGCGTGCCGGGTCCGCTCGCCGCCGTCGCATTCGAGCGTGCGGCGATGAAGTTGCCGATCAAGACCAAGGTCGTTGCCCGTCTTGGCGACTCCTCGCACCTAGGAGGCGAATAATGGCCAACACCGAAGATCTGCGCGCCAGGACCGACGACCAGCTGACGGCCGACCTGTCCGAGCTGAAGCGCGAGCAGTTCAACCTGCGTTTCCAGGCCGCCACCAATCAGCTTGAGCGGCCGGCCCGGATCCGCGAGGTCCGCCGCGAGATCGCGCGCATCAAGACCCTGCAGGGCGAGCGCGCCCGCGCGAAGGCTTAAGGAGCGAAACGATGCCGAAACGTATCCTGATCGGGACCGTCGTCTCCGACAAGACCGACAAGACCGTGACCGTGAAGGTCGAACGCAAGGTGAAGCACCCGCTGTACGGGAAGATCATCCGTCGTTCGAAGAAGTATCACGCCCACGACGAAGACAACGCCTACAAGGCCGGCGAAACCGTGCGGATCGAAGAGACCCGTCCGATTTCCAAGACCAAGACCTGGCGGGTGCTCGATCGCGTGCAGGCCGGCAAGGGCACGGCGGTCGAAGCCGACGTCTGAGTTAGTCACGAATAGTTTGGAACTGCCGGACTGGTTCCGGCAAGCCGATTGAGAAGGAACCGGATCGATGATCCAGATGCAATCCAACCTCGACGTCGCGGACAACAGCGGCGCGAAGCGCGTCCAGTGCATCAAGGTGCTGGGCGGCTCCAAGCGCCGTACCGCGGGCGTCGGCGACGTGATCGTCGTCTCCGTCAAGGAGGCGCAGCCCCGTGCTCGCGTAAAGAAGGGCGACGTGCACCGCGCGGTGATCGTGCGCACCCGCAAGGACGTGCGCCGTCCGGACGGCAGCGTCATCCGCTTCGACAGCAATGCCGCGGTTCTCGTCAACAAGAACGAGGAGCCGATCGGCACCCGTATCTTCGGCCCGGTGGTCCGTGAACTGCGTTCCAAGGGCTTCATGAAGATCATCTCGCTTGCTCCGGAGGTGCTGTGATGGCTGCCGCCAAGATCAAGAAAGGTGACAGCGTCGTCGTCCTGTCCGGCAAGGACAAGGGTCGTACCGGGACGGTGGTCCAGGTGCTGCCGAAGGACGGCAAGGTCGTGGTCGATGGCGTGAACATCGCTGCCCGTCACCGCAAGCCGAACCAGCTCAATCCGCAAGGCGGTATCGACCGTGCGCCCGCTCCGCTCGCGATCTCCAAGGTTGCGCTGGCCGATCCCAAGGACGGCAAGCCCACTCGCGTGCGGTTCGAGGTGAAGGACGGCAAGAAGACTCGCGTCGCCGTGAAGTCCGGGGAGACGATCGATGGCTGACAAGTACACTCCGCGTTTCCGTCAGCGCTATGACGAGGAGATCGTCAAGGCGATGACCGAGAAGTTCGGTTACAAGAACCATCTCGAGGTTCCGAAGCTGGAGAAGATCACGCTGAACATGGGCGTGGGCGAAGCCAGCCAGGACAAGAAGAAGGTCCAGACCGCAGCCGAGGAAATGGAGCTGATTTCCGGCCAGAAGCCGGTGATCACCAAGGCCCGCAAGTCGATCGCGCAGTTCAAGCTGCGTGAAGGCATGCCGATCGGCTGCAAGGTCACCCTGCGTCGTGAACGCATGTATGAATTTCTCGACCGCCTGGTCACCGTTGCAATGCCCCGTATCCGCGATTTCCGCGGGTTGAACCCGAAGAGCTTCGACGGGCGTGGCAATTATGCGATGGGCATCAAGGAGCAGATCATCTTTCCGGAGATCAGCTACGACAAGATCGAGAAGGTTCGCGGGATGGACATCATTGTGACCACCACCGCGAAGACCGATGAAGAGGCCCGCGAATTGCTGCGCCTGTTTGGTTTCCCGTTCCCTGCCGAGCAGGAAGAGAAGGAAGCGGCGTGAGCCGCCGAAGGAAGAGAGCTTAAGTCCATGGCGAAACTGAGTTCCATCAACAAGAACGAGCGTCGCAAGAAGCTCGTGAAGAAGTACGCGAACAAGTATGCGAAGCTCAAGGCGATCGCGGACGACAACTCGCTCGACGAGAGCGAGCGTCTGATCGCGCGTCTCAAGCTGGCGGAAATTCCGCGTAACGGTAACCCGACCCGGGTGCGCAATCGCTGCACCACCACCGGCCGTCCGCGTGCTTATTATCGCAAGTTCGGCCTTTGTCGCGTCGAACTGCGGGATCTGGCCAACAAGGGCTTGATTCCGGGCGTGACCAAGTCGAGCTGGTAAGGATCTCTACATGGCGATGACCGATCCCCTGGGTGATATGCTCACCCGTATCCGCAACGGCCAGCAGGCGAAGAAGGATTCTGTCCTTACGCCGGCTTCCAAACTGCGTGCCAACGTGCTCGAGGTCCTTCAGCGCGAAGGATATATTCGCGGCTATAGCGAAGACCTGACCGGCAAGCACAAGACGCTGCGGATCGAACTGAAGTATTTCGAAGGCGAGCCCGCGATCAAGCATGTCGCTCGTGTCTCCAAGCCCGGCCGTCGGGTATATTCGGGCAGCAAGGAACTCCCGATCGTGCGCAACGGCCTGGGCATCACCATCGTGTCGACGCCTCGCGGCGTGCTTTCGGATGCCGAAGCGCGCGCTCACAACGTCGGCGGCGAAGTGCTGGCGGAGGTGTTCTGATGAGCCGCATCGGCAAGAAGCCGGTTGCCATCCCGAGTGGCGTCACCGCCGACATCGCGGATGGGACCCTCACCGTGAAGGGGCCGAAGGGCACTCTCACGCTGAGCCTCGCAGATGACGTCACTTACGAGATTGGCGAAGGCAGCATCTCGGTGCAGCCGGCCAACGACACCAAGCGCGCCCGCTCTTTCTGGGGTATGCAGCGCACGCTGGTGCAGAACCTCGTGACGGGCGTGACGGACGGTTACACCAAGGTTCTCGAGATCACCGGTGTCGGTTACCGTGCCAACGCCCAGGGCAAGACCTTGAAGCTGCAGCTCGGCTACAGCCATGACGTCGATTTCCCGGTGCCAGAGGGCATCGAGGTGAAGACGCCGGACAACACCACCGTCGAGATCAGCGGGATCGACAAGCAGAAGGTCGGTCAGGTCGCTGCGGAAATCCGTCGCTGGCGCAAGCCCGAGCCTTACAAGGGCAAGGGCATCAAGTATCGCGGCGAGTATATCTTCCGCAAGGAAGGGAAGAAGAAGTAAGATGGCTAAGCTTTCCCTTTTCGAACGTCGCCGGCGCCGTGTTCGCACCGCGCTGAAGGCTCGCGGGGCGGGTCGTCCGCGTTTGTCCGTCCATCGTTCGGGCAAGCATATCTATGCACAGATCATCGACGATGCGCAGGGGCGTACCCTTGCCGCGGCATCCACGCTGGGCGGCAAGTCCACCGGCGCGAACGTCGATGCGGCTGCGCAGGTAGGCAAGGACATTGCCAAGGCTGCCAAGGATGCGGGCGTGACCACTGTCGTGTTCGATCGTGGCGGTTTCCTGTTCCATGGCCGCGTGAAGGCGCTGGCTGACGCCGCTCGCGAAGGCGGGCTGGAGTTCTGATGATGGCTGACGAAAACAATATCGAACAGACCCCGGCGGTCGAAACTCCGGAAGCCGCCGGCATCGCCGCCGCTCCGCGCGAAGAGACCCGGGAGGGCCGTGGTCGCGGCCGTGGCCGCGGTGGTGATCGTGGCGAGCGCGGTGAACGCGGCGGCCGTGGGCGCCGTGACGATCGGCGTGGCCGTGGCGGTAGCGAGGACGAAGGTGGCGAGGAGCTGATCGAGAAGCTCGTCCACATCAACCGCGTTTCCAAGACCGTGAAGGGCGGCAAGCGTTTCGGCTTCGCCGCGCTCGTCGTGGTCGGCGACGGCAAGGGCCGGGTCGGCTTCGGTCATGGCAAGGCGCGCGAAGTGCCGGAAGCCATCACCAAGGCGACTGCTTCCGCCAAGAAGAAGATGATCCGCGTTCCGCTCAAGGAAGGCCGGACCCTGCATCACGACGGCAAGGGCCGTTTCGGTGCGGGCAAGGTGAATGTTCGCACGGCCCCGGCCGGTACCGGCATCATCGCCGGCGGCCCGATGCGCGCCGTGTTCGAAAGCCTTGGCGTGGCGGACGTGGTGACCAAGTCGGTTGGCACCTCCAACCCCTACAACATGATCCGCGCCACCTTCGACGCGCTGGTCAGCCAGACCTCGCCGAGGTCGGTGGCTCAGCGGCGCGGCAAGAAGGTTGCCGACCTGCTCGGCCGTGGTGGCGCCAGCGAGGTTGAGGCGGAAGCCGAAGCCGCCGCGATTGTGGAGTAATTGCGATGGCCAAGATCAAGATCAAGCAGATCGGCTCTCCGATCCGTCGTCCGGAAAGCCAGAAGAAGATTCTGGTGGGCCTCGGCCTCGGCAAGATGCACCGGGTCGTAGAAGTCGAAGACACGCCGGAAGTGCGTGGCGCGATCGCCAAGCTGCCGCATATGGTGGCTGTAGTCGATTGATTTGGTGGCGCCCGGCTCTACGGGCGCCGCTCTTTTACAGCGCGAATTAAAGCGAAAGCGAGTGCAGGAATCATGAAACTCAATGATCTGAGAGATAATGCCGGTGCCCGGAAAGGCCGCATGCGTGTGGGCCGTGGCATTGGTTCGGGCAAGGGCAAGACGGCCGGTCGCGGCCAGAAGGGCGCCAAGGCCCGTTCCGGCGTGAGCGTCAATGGCTTCGAAGGCGGCCAGATGCCGCTGCACATGCGGATCCCGAAGCGTGGCTTCAACAATCCCTTTGCGAAGGACTATGCCGAGGTGAACCTCGGGATGATCCAGAAGTTCATCGATGCCGGCAAGCTCGACGCCGGCAAGCCGATCGACCACGAAGCGCTGCAGGCCGCCGGCCTAGCGCGCGGCGGCAAGGACGGCGTGCGTCTTCTGGCGAAGGGTGAACTGAAGGCGAAGGCAAGTTTCAAGGTTGCCGGCGCCAGCAAGTCTGCCGTGGCTGCGGTCGAGAAGGCCGGCGGTACGGTGGAAGTCACTGCACCTGCCAAGGCCGCGGCGGCGGAATAATTCCCCAGAGGTTTTGGGCGGGGTTCTTGAATCCCCGCTCCATCGCTGTATGGCAGGCCTCACGATAGAATGGGGCCGGTCCTAACGGGGTTGGGGCCTCAGCAAGGCTGGTTTATTTCCATGGCATCACGCGCGGACAATCTTGCGAGCAATCTGAGTCTCGCCAATTTCTCCAAGGCTACGGAGCTCAAGAAGCGCATCTGGTTCACGGTGGGTGCGCTCATCATTTTCCGCTTCCTCAGCTTCGTACCGCTGCCTGGCGTCAATCCGCTGGTGCTGGAAACGCTCTACAACCAGACCAGGGGCGGTATCCTCGATATCTTCAATGCGTTTTCAGGCGGCAGCCTCGAGCGCATGAGCCTCATCGCACTGGGCGTGATGCCCTATATCACCTCGTCCATCGTGGTGCAGCTGGCGGCGTCCCTGCATCCGTCGCTGATGGCCCTCAAGAAGGAGGGCGAGAGCGGGCGCAAGAAGCTCAACCAGTATACGCGCTATGGTGCGGTGTTCCTCACCATTGTCCAGGGATGGTTCCTGGCGTCGGGGCTGGAGGCGTATGGCGCCCAGAGCGGGCTCCAGGCCGTGGTCCAGCCGGGCTACATGTTCCGCATAGGCGCGGTGATCAGCCTCGTCGGCGGCACCATGTTCCTCCTGTGGCTGGGCGAGCAGATCACCAGCCGGGGTATCGGCAACGGGGTGTCGCTGATCATCATGGCCGGCATCGTCGCCCAGTTCCCGACATTCATCGCGAATCTTTTCGAAGGCGGCCGTTCGGGTTCGATCAGCACTTTCGTGATCGTGGGCCTTGTGCTCATGATCGTGGGCCTGATCCTCTTCATCTCGTTCATGGAGCGTGCCCAGCGCCGGGTGCTGATCCAGTATCCCAAGCGGGCGAGCCAGCGTGGCATGATGCAGGCCGACCGCAGCCATTTGCCGCTCAAGCTCAACACCGCGGGCGTCATTCCGCCGATCTTCGCCAGCTCCCTGCTGCTGCTTCCGCTGACCATCACCCAGTTTGCGGGCAATTCGGTGAGCCCGGACAGCACGACGGGCGGCTTTATCGTCATGCTCAACCAGTACCTCCAGCACGGGCAGCCGATCTATATGGCGCTCTATGCCGCGGGCATCATCTTCTTCACCTTCTTCTACACGGCGGTCGTCTTCAACCCCGAGGAAACCGCCGATAATCTGAAGAAGAACGGCGGGTTTGTCCCCGGCATCCGTCCGGGCAAGAATACCTCCGAATATCTGGATTACGTACTCACCCGCATCACGGTGATCGGCGCGGCCTATCTCACCCTGGTCTGCGTCATTCCGGAATACATGATTGCGCAGACGGGCGTGCAGCTCTTCCTGGGCGGAACCAGCCTGCTGATCGTCGTGAACGTGACTGTGGACACCATTACCCAGATCCAGTCTCACCTGTTGGCCCATCAATATGGTGACCTTATCAAGAAGGCGAAACTCAAGGGCCGCTTGCGCTGACAGACGGGCCGGTAGGAGAGCGAGAGGTGAATGTCATTCTTCTTGGGCCGCCGGGGGCAGGCAAGGGCACCCAGGCGCAGCGTCTGGTCGACCGTCACGGGATGCGCCAATTGTCGACCGGCGACATGCTGCGCGCCGCCGTGAAGGCGCAGACCCCGGTCGGGCTTCAGGCCAAGGCGGTGATGGAGCGGGGCGAACTGGTTTCCGACGAGATCGTTTCCTCCTTGATCGACGCCGAGCTGGCTGCGCTCGATCCCTCGACCGGCGTGATATTCGACGGCTATCCCCGCACGGTGGCACAAGCTGAATCGCTCGATGCGATCCTCGCCAATCATGATCGTTCGCTTGACTACGTCATCGAGCTCGATGTCGACGAGGATGCGCTGGTGGAGCGTATTACCGGCCGTTTCAGCTGCGCCACATGCGGCAAGGGCTATCACGACAAGTTCGAGCAGCCGGCACAGCCCGGCACTTGCGACAAGTGCGGCGGGCATGATTTCAAGCGCAGGCCCGACGATAATGAGGAAACCGTGCGTACCCGCATGGCCGAATACCGCGCCAAGACCGCGCCGATCCTGCCTTTCTACGAGGCGCGCGGCATCGTCCGCCGGACCGACGGGATGGCGGATATCGACGCGGTGACCGCTTCGCTCGAAAGCATTGTCGCCGGCGCTCCCGTCTGAATCCGGCAGCGCTATCCGCCATTCGTGATGGCGCGATTTTCACCGACTCTGTTTTTGACGGCGCCTGATCGATCGGCTATGATGCCTGCACCTTAAATGCGCTGTGACCGATGGTTCACGGCAGCGTCTTTATGTGTGTGATCTCATCGGTTGACGTTGCACGCGAATCGTCCTAATTGGCAATTTCATTCGAGAAGAGCGGGGTAGTCCGGCAGGCGGCATTTCTGGATGCGCCAACCGGACTTTTTGCCATTGCGCACCTCTCTCCGATCGGTGTGTCTAACGCGTTGAGATAGAGATCGCGGCTTGTTCCTTCGGGATTGTCCGCCATCTCTGTGGAGCAGGAGAAATAAGTGGCTCGTATTGCCGGGGTAAATATCCCCACCAACAAGCGCGTGATTGTCGCGCTCACCTATATTCATGGAATTGGTCCTGCCGCCGCGAAGAAGATCGCGGACAAGCTGGGCATTGATCACAGCCGTCGCGTTCAGGATCTGTCCGACGCGGAAGTGCTGCAGATCCGTGAAGCCATTGACGCCGATCATGTCGTCGAAGGCGACCTTCGCCGTGAGACTGCGATGAACATCAAGCGCCTGATGGACCTGGCCTGCTATCGCGGCCTGCGTCATCGCAAGGGCTTGCCTGTTCGTGGACAGCGTACTCACACCAACGCCCGGACCCGCAAAGGCAAGGCGAAGCCGATCGCCGGCAAGAAGAAGTAAGCGACGGACTTCGGTCTCACGCTTCCCTTCCATTCTTACGACAGGATACGAACCATGGCACGCGAACCCCAGCGCATCAAAAGGCGGGAACGCAAGAATATCACCAGCGGCGTCGCCCATGTGAACGCCAGCTTCAACAATACCATGATCACCATCACCGATGCCCAGGGCAATGCGATCAGCTGGTCCTCGGCGGGAATGATGGGCTTCAAGGGTAGCCGCAAGTCCACGCCCTATGCCGCTCAGGTCGCAGCCGACGATGCGGGCAAGAAGGCGGCGGAACATGGCGTCCGCACCCTTGAGGTGGAAGTGAAGGGCCCGGGTTCCGGCCGTGAAAGCGCGCTGCGTGCGCTTCAGGCGGTCGGTTTCACGATCACCTCGATCCGGGACGTTACGCCGATCCCGCATAACGGAGTGCGGCCGTCGAAGCGTCGCCGCGTCTAAGTCGAACCTGCCTGGCGGCCTGACGAGGCCGCCATCCTTCGGATCGGCTGCGGCGCTATACAAGAAGCTCCATGGCCGTTCCCGCCAGAATGAACCCTAGGGGAATTACATGTCCGTCAACATCAAGAACTGGCAGGAACTGAAGAAGCCCAACAGCCTCGACATCAAACCCAGCGGCGATGGCAAGCGCAAGGCCACCTTTGTAGCTGAACCGCTTGAGCGTGGCTTCGGTTTGACGCTGGGCAATGCCCTGCGGCGCGTGCTGTTGTCCTCGCTGCAGGGCGCCGCGATCACGTCGATCAAGATCGAGAACGTGCTGCACGAATTCTCTTCGCTCGCGGGCGTGCGCGAGGATGTCACCGACATCGTCCTCAACGTCAAGCAGATCGCGCTCAAGATGGAAGGCGAAGGCCCGAAGCGGCTCCAGCTCTCTGCGACCGGCCCGGCCGAGGTGCGTGCGGGCGATATCGCGGTCAGCGGCGATATCGAGGTGATGAACAAGGATCTGGTGATCTGCCATCTCGACGAAGGCGCGACCCTGAACATGGAACTCACGGCCGATACCGGCAAGGGTTATGTTCCCGCGGTATCGAACCGCCCCGCCGATGCGCCGATCGGCCTGATTCCGGTCGACTCGCTTTATTCTCCCGTCCGTCAGGTCAGCTACAAGGTTGACAATGCCCGCGTCGGCCAGGAGCTGGACTTCGACAAGCTGAGCCTGACGGTCGAAACCGATGGCACCGTCACCCCTGAAGATGCGGTGGCCTATGCCGCGCGTATCCTGCAGGACCAGCTCGCCCTGTTCGTCCATTTCGAGGATGCGATCCCGCAGGGCGCTTCTCCGCTGATCGGCGTTGCGGCGCAACCGGAAGAAAGCGACACCAACCAGCTCAATCGCTACCTGCTCAAGAAGGTGGACGAACTCGAGCTGTCGGTCCGTTCTGCGAACTGCCTCAAGAACGACAACATCATCTATATCGGCGATTTGGTTCAGAAGACCGAGGCCGAGATGCTGCGTACGCCGAATTTCGGCCGCAAGTCCCTGAACGAGATCAAGGAAGTGCTGTCCAGCATGGGCCTGCGTCTCGGCATGGATATTCCGGGCTGGCCGCCCGAGAATATCGAGGAGATGGCCAAGAAGCTCGAGCAGGAGCTTCTCGGCTGATCATGGGTATCGGCGGCCGCCCCAATGGCCGCCAGGACCGGGCTACCTCACACGGGCCCCTTACGAACGAAGGAATGAAACATGCGTCATAAGCTCGCCGGGCGTAAGCTCCAGCGCAAGAGCGGCCACCGCCGTGCTCTTCTCCGCAACCTTGCTGCCGCGCTCATCAAGCATGAGCAGATCCAGACCACCACGGCGAAGGCCCGCGAGCTGCGGCCCTATGTCGAGAAGCTGATCACGCTGGCGAAGCGTGGCGGCCTTTCCAACCGCCGCTTGGCTCATTCGCGCCTGATGGACGAGACCCAGGAGCGCAAGCTGTTCGAAGTGCTGGCCGAGCGTTATGCCGGTCGCGAAGGCGGCTATACCCGCATCATCAAGGCCGGTTTCCGCGCCTCCGATGCCGCGCCGGTCGCGATCATCGAACTGGTCGATCGCGATGTGGATGCCAAGGGTCAGGATAGCGGCCCGGTCGAGAACGCGGAGGAACTGGAAGCGGCTTGATCGCTTGCCGTTAATCTTCAGCGGCTTATTGAAAGGGCGGTTGCGAATGGTAAGTTCGCAGCCGCCTTTTCCTTTGGGAGCCGCCTTATGTTTCGCTTTGCGAGCCTCCTTGCCGGGGCCGCTTCGGTTCTTGCGTTCTCCGCCCCATCGATTGCAGCAGAGGCTTCGCCAAAGGCCGTGAGCACACCCGCCTATCCGGAAACGAGACGCGACGGGATCGTGGAGACGATCTTCGGCGAGAAGATCGCCGATCCCTATCGCTGGCTGGAAGGGGATGTGCGCAACACCCCGGAAGTCGCCGATTGGGTGGCGCGGGAGAATGCGGTCACCCAGGCCTATGTTTCCAGCCTGCCCGGCCGGGAATGGTTCGAGCAGAAGATCGCCTCGCTGATGGATTATGAGCGCTTCTCGATCCCCGAAAAGGCCGGAAAGCGCTATTTCTACACGCGCAATTCGGGCCTCCAGAAGCAGTCGCAGCTCTATGTCCGCACTGGCCTGAAGGGCAAGCCGCGCCTGCTGCTGGACCCCAACAGCTGGTCGGCGGACGGCACCACCGCGCTCGACGCATGGAAAGCATCGCCGGACGGGATTTTCCTGCTCTACAGCATTCAGGAAGACGGGAGCGATTGGCGCAAGCTGAAAGTGCTCGACGTGAAGAGCGGCAAGCCTCTGCCGGATGAGGTGCGCTGGGCCAAGTTCACCAACCTGGCCTGGATCGGGAGAGAAGGCTTTTTCTATTCGCGCTTTCCCGAGCCGGAGGAAGGGCAGGATTTCCAGAGCCGCAATTACAACCAGGCGATCTGGTTCCATCGCCTGGGAACCCCGCAGGATCAGGACGAGCTGGTCTTCGCCACTCCCGATCATCCGGAGCGGAGTCATCAGGCGGAGGTGACGCATGATGGCCGATGGGCGGTGATTACGAGCTCTCTGGGCACAGACGCGCGCTACGAAGTCCATGCCATCGATCTGGCGCAACGCCGGAAATCGGGATGGACCGCGCGGCCGCTGGTGACCGGCTTCGACAATGCCTGGAATCTGATCGACAGTGTGGGTGGGGCATTGTGGTTCGCCACCAATCAGGATGCGCCGCGTTATCGGGTGGTGGTGATCGATCTCGATGCGAAGGCGCCGCGATGGACGCAGGTCATTCCGGAACTGGAAGAAACGATCGTTGGCGCATCGCTGGTGGGGGATCGTCTGGTGGTGTCCTATCTCAAGGATGCGGCATCGCGGGCGCTCATCTTCAATTTCGGCGGGAAGAGTGTCGACGAAATCCGCTTGAATGGCCTCGGAACGGCGAGCGGTTTCAAGGGCAAGCCGGGGGATCCGGAGACATTCTTCAGCTTCGCCAGCTTCAATCGGCCTGCCGGGATCTATCGCATGGACCTCACCACCGGCAGGACGAGCGCGTTCGCGGAGCCGAAGCTGACTTTCGATCCCGCCGAATATGCGGTCGAGCAGCGCTTCTACGCCTCGAAGGATGGCACAAAGGTGCCGATGTTCCTGGTGCGCAAGAAAGCGGTGGCAGCTTCGGGTACGCCAGTGCCGACTTTGCTCTACGGCTATGGCGGATTCGACATCGCGCTCACGCCGGGCTTCTCACCCCTGCGCATGGCCTGGCTGGAGGCGGGCGGCGCCTTTGCGATGGCGAATATCCGGGGCGGCGGGGAATACGGCCGGGCCTGGCATGATGCCGGCCGGCTTGGCAACAAGCAGAACGTCTTCGATGATTTCATCGCCGCAGGCGAATATCTCAAGCAGGAAGGCATCGCCTCGCCGCATGGGCTTGCCATCGAAGGTCGCTCCAATGGCGGTTTGCTGGTGGGCGCGGTTACCAATCAGCGTCCGGATCTGTTCGATGCCGTGCATGCATCGGTGGGGGTGATGGACATGCTGCGGTTCGATCAATGGACTGCCGGGCGCTATTGGGTCGACGACTATGGCTATCCGTCAAAGGAACAGGATTTCCGCATCCTGCGCGCCTATTCGCCCTATCACAATATTCGCGATGGTGTGGAATATCCGGCGATAATCGTCAGCACCGCCGACACAGATGATCGCGTGGTGCCGGGGCATAGCTTCAAATATGCGGCGGCTCTCCAGGCAGCCGATATTGGCGACAAGCCGCACATCATACGCATCGAAACCGGGGCCGGGCATGGTTCCGGCAAGCCCACCGACAAGGTGATCGATGAAGGGGCCGATATTCTGGCATTCCTGGCGGAGTGGACAGGATTGGCCTTGCCGGCGGCGGAGTAGGGTTGTTCATAAAAGAATGGTTTTTTATGAACATTGGCTGTCGGCAAGGTTCAGCCTGATCTCAGTGAGAATCCGATAGATCATCCTCATCCGGAGCAGTTCCGCTCCGATTGAAGAGGATGAGACCATGAAGACCATTTCCAAAGCCCTGGTCGGAACCGTCGCGGCTGGCGCGATGGCGATGACTTCGATGTCCCCGACCTATGCCCGCAGCGGCGACGGCATCGGCGCCGGTGAGATTATCGCGGGCGCCCTGATCATTGGTGGCATTGCCGCGGTTGCGGCTTCCGCCTCCAACAATGATCGGGACCGTTACGATTATAACGACCGCTATGGCTACAATGACCGTTACGGGCGGGGCGGCAATTCGCGTCAGGCCGTCGAGATGTGCGTGCGCGCAGCTGAGAACCAGGCAAGCCGCTACAGCTACGGCCGCGCGGATGTGACGGATGTTCGCCAGATCGACCGCAAGCGCGATGGATACACCATCAAGGGGCGGATCGCCGTGAACAACATGGGCCGCGCATGGCGCAGTGGAGACCCGCGTTACGGCCGTGGCTGGAACAACGACTATCGCGGCTTGGATTCCCGCAATCGCGGCTATGATTCCGGCTCGTTCACCTGCAAGGTAAGGTATGACCGGGTCGTGGATATTGATTTCCAGAATATCCGCGGGCTGTGATATCTTCATCCCGTGAATAGCGTCAGGCGGTTCAGGCTCAAGCAAGCCTGGGCCGCCTACCCTCACCCAGAGAGCGGTATCCTGCCGCGCTCCATTTGAAGGACTGCCCGAATGGCGCGTCTTTTTTCCCGGTTCGCTTCCGCAACAGCCCTGATCTCAGCCTTCTCGATGATGGTTACGCCGGCCTCGGCGGCGCCGCTTCCGGTGGCCCATGGCGGATTGCCAGGCCCTGTCGCTGCGCAGGGCTGGGATGTGCGGCATGAAACCGCCAACAATTATCGCGACTACCGCCGCTGGGGCAGGCATCGCGGCGGCGGTATCGATACGGGCGATGTCATCGCCGGTGTGCTGATCCTGGGTGGAATCGCCGCGATCGCCAGCGCCGCCAGCAACAGCAAGCGGCAGCGTGAGGCCGAACGCTACCCCGACTATCCCGACCGCGATTATCGCGGAGAAGACTATCCGTCACGCGACCGCCCATACGATTATCGCGGGGATCGGGATGGCAGCTCCAGCTATCCCACCGGACGCGGCATGGATCGCGCCGCCGATATGTGCGTCAGCGAAGTCGAGCGGCGCGAACGGGTCGAGGATGTCGATAATGTCGCGCGCACCGCGGATGGCTGGCGCGTGGAAGGTTCGCTGCGCAATGGGCGGGGATTCAGCTGCGAAATCGGCAATGACGGCCGGATAAGCGATGTCCGGCTCGATGAGGGTGTTGCGGGAGCTGCGGGGAGCGGCGTCGATGACCGCCAGTGGCAGGACGGGGATTATGCCCGGGCCCGGGAGCAGAACTCCGGCCGGAATGGTGACGACGGACGATATCGCGCCGCTGATGTTCCGGATTTCGAGGGTGGGGTTTGAATCCCCGGTAAATTCAGCGCGAATAGGGCGGCAGTTCGATCTTCCAGATGAGCGCCGCCCCGCGCAGAGCAAAGCCCGCAAGGGCGGCCACCGACCAGACGACGCCGTCCGGCAATGCGAGCAGGGTGCCCGTTGCGCACAGGGCTGCGGCAAGGGCGGCGGCGGTGACATAGAGCTCCGGGCGCATGATGATCGATGGCAGCCCAGCCAGCACATCGCGGATGACCCCGCCGATGCAGCCGGTGAACACGCCCATGATGATGGCGGGGAAGGGTGCCACTCCGAAGGCCAGCGCCTTGGCGGTGCCGAGCACGGAAAAGGCAGCAAGCCCCGCTGCGTCAGCCCATTCGAGCAAACGGCCTTCCCACCAGCGGTGCGGTGTGAACCAAGCCACCAGCACCACGGCTAAGATCACCGGGGCGACATAGGGGTCGCGCAGCCAGAACGCGGGCACGCCGATCATTGCATCCCGCACCGATCCGCCGCCGACGCCGGAAGACAGCGCGAAGAAGAACATGGTGACGAAGCTCTGGCGCAGGCGCGCGGCCAGCAAGGCGCCGGTGAGCGCAAACACGGCCGTTGCGGCAAGATCCAGAACGGGAGGAAGTACGGTCGGGGTCACCGCCGGCCCTCAGATATGGATCGGCTTGCCCCGCACCGCCATCGCCGCTTCCTTGATCGCTTCGGAATGCGTCGGGTGCGCATGGCAAGTGTAGGCGATGTCTTCTGACAGTGCGCCGAATTCCATCGCCTGGGCCGCCTGGGCAATCATCGTGCCGGCAAGCGACGCGATGCACCACACGCCCAGCACGCGGTCGGTTTCGGCATCGGCGATCACCTTCACGAACCCTTCGGTATCGCGATTGGTCTTGGCGCGGCTGTTGGCCGCCATCGGGAACTTGCCGACCTTGACTGCGTGCCCCGCTTCCTTCGCGGCTTCCTCGGTCAGGCCGACACCGGCGATTTCCGGCATGGTATAGACCACGCTGGGGATCACGGCATGGTTCACGATGCCGTGCTGGCCGGCGATATTCTCGGCCACGGCGATGCCTTCATCCTCTGCCTTGTGCGCCAGCATCGGGCCGGGGATCACGTCGCCGATCGCCCATACGCCGTCCACCCGCGTGCGGAAATCATGATCGGTCTCGATCTGGCCGCGCTGATTGGTTTCCAGCCCGATCGCTTCCAGATTGAGACCTTCGGTGTTCGGACGGCGGCCGATCGCCACCAGCACGCAATCGGCTTCGAGCGTTTCCGCATCGCCGCCGGCAGCCGGTTCGATGGTCAGCGTGGCGGTCTTGCCCTTGATGCTCGCGCCGGTCACCTTGGTCGAAAGTCTGAGTTCCATGCCCTGCTTCTTGAACAGCTTGCCCGCTTCCTTGCGGATCTCGCCGTCCATCCCGGGCAGGAGCTGGTCGAGGAATTCCACGACCGTGACCTTTGCGCCGAGCCGCCGCCAGACCGAGCCGAGTTCCAGGCCGATCACGCCGCCGCCGATGACGACGAGATGATCGGGCACCCGATCCAGAGCCAGCGCGCCGGTGGAATCGACGATGATCCCCTTGGCGTTGTCGACTTCCACGCCGGGCAGGGGCGTGACGGAAGAACCGGTAGCGATGACGATATTCTTCGCCGTCACCGTTCCACCCGCCACATCCACGCTATGCGCATCCTTGAACGCGGCTTTCCCCTTGAGCCAGGTGACCTTGTTCTTCTTGAACAGATATTCGATGCCGCCGGTCAGTTCCTTGACCGCGGTCGCCTTCTCGCCCTGGAGAGTGCCGAGATCGAGCTCGACCTTGCCGGTCTTGACGCCGAACCTGGCCAGCGTGCCGTGGGCTGCTTCCTCGAACAATTCGGAGCCATGCAGCAGGGCTTTGGAGGGAATGCAGCCGACGTTGAGACAAGTGCCGCCCAAGGTCTCGCGACTTTCCGCGCAGGCCGTCTTCAGCCCAAGCTGTGCCGCGCGGATCGCGGCGACATAGCCGCCCGGACCAGCGCCGATGACGAGGACGTCGTAATCGTAGTCAGCCATTCCCAATTCCTCAGAGATCGATCAGCAGGCGGGTCGGATCCTCGATCGCGTCCTTGATGATTTTCAGCGCGGTGACCGCCTCGCGGCCATCGATCAGGCGATGGTCATAGCTGAGCGCAAGATACATCATCGGCCGGATGACGATCTCTCCATCCACCACCACCGGGCGATCCTCGATGCGGTGGAGGCCAAGCACGGCGGATTGCGGCGGATTGATGATCGGCGTGGACATCAGCGAACCGAACACGCCGCCATTGGAGATGGTGAAGGTGCCTCCCTTCATGTCCTCCATCGTCAAGGTTCCCTCGCGGGCCTTGGCGCCATAATCGGCAATCGCCTTCTCGATGCCGGCGAAAGACAGCTTGTCCGCATCCCGCACCACCGGAACGACCAGGCCGTTGGGCGCCGAAACGGCGACGGAAATGTCCACATAGTTGTGGTAGACGATCTCTTCGCCATCGATCTGGGCATTGACGGCCGGGATGTCCTTCAAGGCAAGGCAGGCCGCCTTGGCGAAGAAGCCCATGAAGCCCAGCCTCACCCCGTGCTTCTTCTCGAACAGATCCTTGTACTGGTTGCGAGCGGCAATCACCGCCGACATGTCGACATCGTTGAAGGTGGTCAGCAGCGCGGCGGTATCCTGCGCGCTCTTGAGCCGCTTGGCGATGGTCTGCCGCAGCCGGGTCATCTTGACCCGTTCTTCGCCGCGTCCGCTGCTCTGGCCGGCTGCCGGGCTTTCAGCCGCGACGGTTTCCGGCGCGTCGTCCGATTTCTTCGCCTGGGCAGCGGCCAGCACATCTTCCTTGGTCAGGCGACCGTCCTTGCCCGTTCCCTTCACGACCGAAGGATCGATCCCGTGTTCCAGCACGGCACGGCGAACCGCCGGGGAGAGCGTCGTGGCAGAATCCGACGCTTCGCCCGAGGCGGGAGGCATCGATTTGGAAGCAGGTTCTATCGCAGGCTGCGTCCGCTCGGTCACCGGCTCCGCGCCAGCGGCCGGCACCCCATTCTCGATGGTGGCGATGACCGTGCCCACTTCCACGGTGTCGCCCACCGCGAACCTGTATTCGCCCATGACCCCGGCGACCGGCGCGGGAACTTCCACAGCGACCTTGTCCGTTTCCAGGCTGGCGACCGGTTCGTCGAGAGCGACGGCCTCACCCGGCTTCTTGAGCCATTCGCCGATCGTTGCCTCGGTGACCGATTCACCGAGCGTGGGGACTTTTACTTCGCTGGACATCTGCGATTACCTCTGAGGATCAGCGCTTGCTCTTGCCTTCCTTGCGACGGATTTCACCGCGCACGGAAAGGCCGAGGGCATCGGCGACCAAAGCCGCCTGTTCGTGGGCATGGCGAGTGGCGAAGCCGGTAGCCGGCGAGGCCGATGGCGCGCGTCCGGAATAGCGAGGGCGTGCGACCTTGCTGTTCGCAACGGCCAGCGCCTGCTCGATCTGGCTTTCCACGAAGAACCAGGCGCCGTTGTTGCGTGGTTCTTCCTGGCACCATACCACTTCTTCCAGATTGGTCATCCGCGCGAGACGCTGGGCGAGCGGTTCACCCGGGAACGGGTAAAGCTGTTCTAGCCGGACGATCGAAATATCCTCGAGCTCCGCATTATCGCGCGCTTCGATAAGATCGTAGGCGACCTTGCCCGAACACAGCACGAGGCGCCGGACATCCTTGTCGTCGATATCCGTGGTATCCGACACGATACGGCGGAAGTGGCTTTCGCCGAGGAACTCGCGAGCTTCCGACCGGGCCATGGGATGGCGCAGAAGCGATTTCGGCGTCATGATGATCAGCGGCTTGCGGAACGGGCGGAGCATCTGCCGGCGCAGAACGTGGAAATAGTTCGCCGGGAGAGTGATGTTGCAGACCTGGATGTTGTCGTTCGCGCAAAGCTGCAGGAAGCGCTCCAGGCGAGCCGAGCTATGTTCGGGACCCTGGCCTTCGTAGCCATGCGGCAGCAGCAGCACGAGGCCGTTGGCGCGCAGCCATTTGGCCTCGCCGGCCGCGATATACTGATCGATCACGATCTGCGCGCCATTGGCGAAGTCGCCGAATTGCGCTTCCCAGCACACCAGCGATTTCGGATCCGCCAGCGCGTAGCCATATTCGAAGCCCAGCACGCCATATTCCGAAAGCGGACTGTCATAGACCTCGAACCGGCCATGCGGGAGCGTGCATAGCGGGATGAACTTGCGCTCGTCCTTCTGGTCGATCCACACCGCGTGCCGCTGGCTGAAGGTGCCGCGCCCGGAATCCTGCCCCGACAGGCGAACATTGTAGCCTTCGGACAGCAGCGAGCCGAACGCCAGCGCTTCCCCGGTCGCCCAGTCGAAATCCTTGCCGTTTTCGAACATCGCGCGCTTGGCGTCGATGACGCGGCGCAATGTCTTGTGGATTTCGAGATCTTCGGGAACCGTGGTCAAGGTGCGGCCGAGGCTCTCGAACAGCTTTTCCTCGATGCCGGTGTGGACGTTGCGCCGCGCCGTTTCCGGATCGGCGGGCTTGTGCAGCCCGCTCCAGCGCCCGGCGAACCAGTCCACCGCATTGGGCTTGTAGCTCTTGGCCGCTTCGAACTCCTGCTCGAGAAGGTCGGTGAACTCCGCGCGGGAGCCTTCGGCGAAGCCCGGTTCGATCACGCCTTCGCCGAGCAGCCTGTTCCCGTAGATCTCGCTGACCCGGGGGTGCTTCCGGATCCGTTCGTACATCAGCGGCTGGGTGAAGCTCGGCTCGTCGCCTTCATTGTGGCCGAAGCGGCGATAGCACCACATGTCGATCACGATGTCGCGGCGGAAGGTCTGGCGATATTCGATCGCCAGCTTGCAGGCGAAGGTCACGGCTTCCGGATCATCGCCATTGACGTGCAGGATCGGCGCCTGGACCCCCTTGGCGACATCGGAGGGATAGGGCGACGAGCGCGCGAATTGCGGGCTGGTGGTGAAGCCGATCTGATTGTTGATGACGAAATGGATGCAGCCGCCGGTATTGTAGCCGCGCACGCCCGAAAAGCCGAGGCATTCCCAGACGATGCCCTGGCCGGCGAAGGCCGCGTCGCCATGGATGAGGACGGGCAGCACCTGCTCGTGCTTGCCCAGGTCCTCGCGGAACGCCTGCTGGGCGCGCACCTTGCCCAGCACCACCGGGTCCACCGTTTCGAGGTGGGAAGGATTGGGAACCAGGCTCATATGCACCTTGATGCCGTCGAATTCGCGATCGGTGCTGGTGCCGAGGTGATACTTCACGTCGCCCGAGCCGCCGACATCGTCCGGATTGGCGGAGCCGCCGGAAAATTCGTGGAAGATGACCCGGTATGGCTTGGCCATCACGTTGGCGAGGACGTTCAGGCGGCCGCGATGCGCCATGCCGTAAACGATCTCGCGCACCCCGTACTGGCCGCCATACTTGATGACGGCTTCCAGCGCGGGAATCATGGATTCTCCGCCATCCAGGCCGAAGCGCTTGGTGCCGACGTATTTCTTGCCGAGGAATTTTTCGTATTCCTCGCCACGGATCACGGCGGAGAGGATCGCCTTCTTGCCGATGGTGGTGAAGTCGATCGACTTGTCGGCGCCTTCCATGCGTTCCTGCAGGAAGCGCCGTTCATCCACATCCGAGATGTGCATGTATTCCAGGCCGACCTTGCCGCAATAATTCGCGCGGAGGATTTCGACCAGCTCACGCACGCTCGTCCATTGCAGGCCCAGGCTGCCGCCGAGATAGACCTTGCGGTCGAGCGCCTCGCCGGAAAATCCGTGATATTCCGGCGTCAGGTCAGCGGGCAGCTCGCGATGGCTGAGGCCCAGCGGATCGAGATCGGCAGCCAGGTGGCCCCGCACCCGATAGGTCCGGATCAGCATCATCGCGCGGATCGAATCCGCGGCCGCCGTCTCGATCGCGGCGTCATCCAGCGGGACGCCGCCCTTGGCCGATGCCTTGCGGATGGTGGCGGCGATTGCCGTGGGGTCCAGCGCCGGGGTGAGATCGTCGCCCGCGGACGCTTCGCTCAGCGGCCAGCGGGGATTTTGCCAGCTCGGGCCGGGTTGCGGGCCGTCCTGCGCCTGGTCGGGAAGAAAATCGTGCAATTCGTTACCCATCGGGGTCACCTTCGATCACCGGCTATTCGCATTCCCACTCCCGACCATCGGCCAACGCCCCTTGTGAGGCGTCGGCCACGCGCGGTCAGGCGATTTCCTTCAGCAGCGCATCCAGTGTGGTGCCCAATTCGCTGGGGCTGGGGGAGACGCGGATGCCTGCCTCTTCCATCGCCGCGATCTTGTCTTCCGCGCCGCCCTGGCCGCCGGACACGATCGCGCCGGCATGGCCCATGCGACGGCCCGGAGGAGCGGTACGGCCGGCAATGAAGCCCACCATCGGCTTCTTGCGGCCGCGCTTTGCCTCGTCCTTGAGGAACTGCGCGGCATCTTCTTCCGCGCTGCCGCCGATTTCACCGATCATGATGATCGACTTGGTGTCGTCATCGGCCAGGAACAGCTCCAGCACGTCGATGAAGTTGGTGCCGTTGACCGGGTCGCCGCCGATGCCCACCGCCGTGGTCTGGCCCAGGCCGATGTTGGTGGTCTGGAACACGGCCTCATAGGTCAGCGTGCCGGAGCGGCTGACAACCCCGACCGAACCCTTCTTGAAGATGGAGCCGGGCATGATGCCGATCTTGCATTCCTCGGGCGTCAGCACGCCGGGGCAGTTCGGACCGATCAGGCGCGACTTGGAACCCGAAAGGGCGCGCTTCACGCGAACCATGTCCAGCACCGGGATGCCTTCGGTGATGGCGACGATGAGCTCCATCTCCGCGTCGATCGCTTCCAGGATCGAATCCGCGGCGAATGGCGGCGGGACGTAGATGCAGCTGGCGGTGGCGCCGGTAGCGGCCTTCGCTTCGGCAACGGTGTCGAAATTGGGCAGGCCGATATGGGTGGTGCCGCCTTTGCCGGGCGTCACGCCGCCCACCATCTTGGTGCCGTAGGCGAGCGCCTGTTCGGTGTGGAACGTGCCGGTTGCGCCGGTCATCCCCTGGGTGATAACCTTGGTGTTCTTGTCGACGAGAATGGACATGGAAAACTCCTGGGACGAGGGGATCAGCCGAGCGAGCTGTCGATGCCCTTGCAGGCGTCGAGCAGTTCCTTGACCGCGTCGACCGAAACCTGGAGGCCGGCCTTGTCGGCATCGTCCAGTTCGATCTCGATGACCTGTTCCACCCCGCCTGCACCGATCAGGACCGGTACGCCGACATAGAGGCCGTCAACGCCGTATTGGCCATCGACATAGGCGGCGCATGGCAGGATGCGCTTCTGGTCGTTGAGATAGGCTTCGGCCATGGCGATGCCGGAGGCGGCCGGCGCATAGAACGCGGAACCGGTCTTGAGCAGGCCCACGATCTCGCCGCCGCCGGAACGGGTGCGCTGGACGATGGCGTCGATCTTCTCCTGCGTGGAGAGACCCATCTTGACCAGATCCGGCACCGGGATGCCGTTGACGGTGGAATAGCGCACCACCGGAACCATGGTGTCACCGTGGCCGCCCAGCACGAAGGTGTTCACGTCACGGATCGAGACGCCGAATTCCCAGGCCAGGAAGGTCGAGAAGCGGGCGGAATCGAGCACGCCGGCCATGCCGACGACCTTGTTGTGGGGCAGGCCCGAGAATTCGCGCAGCGCCCAGACCATCGCATCCAGCGGGTTGGTGATGCAGATCACGAAGGCATTCGGGGCATTTTCCCTGATGCCTTCGCCCACCGACTTCATCACCTTGAGGTTGATGCCGAGCAGGTCGTCGCGGCTCATGCCCGGCTTGCGGGCGACCCCGGCGGTGACGATGATGACGTCCGCGCCCGCGATGTCCTTGTAGTCATTGGTGCCGGTGATGCTGGCGTCGAAGCCTTCGACCGGGCCGCATTGCGACAAATCGAGCGCCTTGCCCTGAGGAACCCCTTCGACCACGTCGAACAGGACGATATCACCCAGCTCCTTCTGCGCTGCGAGGTGAGCCAACGTGCCGCCGATGTTGCCGGCGCCGATGAGGGCAATCTTCTTGCGAGCCATAAGTCGACGAATTCCTTCCCTTTTGCGGGAGCTGGCGTCTGGCAATATGGCACAACCCCACGTCCCGCGGTGAGGAAGGCGCCGATGAACGGGGTTGCCCTAGGCTCGCCCGGACTCGATTGCAACCGCCAAAGCGAGCGGCTTCCAACTATTTTACGATAACGCTTCGCAATATCTATAAGGGCGCGGAAAATATCTTTTCCTGACCTGCTGCCACGCAGGAACCGGGAATTTTCATGTGCTGCGGCTACGCGAAAGCTGCGAGCGATGGAAAGGAATATCCGGCAGGCGGCGCGAAGTCACGCGGCGTCCTTCTCCCGCTCCTTCACCAGTAGCATGGAGGCCAGGTAGTCCGGAACCGCCCGGCTAAAGTAATAGCCCTGGCCGAGATTGCACCCCGCATTGCGGACCGCGCGAACCTGTTCGATCGTTTCGAGCCCCTCGGCGACGATGTCGAGCTCGAGGGTGGAACCCATGCCGGCGACGGCGCGGAGGATGGCGTCGCTCTTGCGGCCGACATTGGCGCCCGACACGAAGCTGCGGTCGACCTTGATCTTCTTGAAGGGAAGCTTGTTGATATAGCCCAGCGATGAGAAGCCGGTGCCGAAATCGTCCAGCGCGAAGCGGATGCCGATCGCGGACAATTCCTCCATGAACTGGGTGGTGTGGCTGTCGTCGTCGAGGAACAGGCTTTCGGTCACTTCCAACTCCAGCCGCTTCGGATCGAGCCGCGCATCCTTGAGGGCATTGAGGATGCCCAGGGCGGCGCCGGGCGCCTTGATCTGCAGCGGGGAGAGATTGACGGCCACGGTGACGTCCTCAGGCCATTGCGCGCAGGCGCGCGCTGCCTGGCCGGTGATCCAGTTGCCCAGCGTGATGATCAGCCCGGTTTCCTCCGCCACCGGAATGAATTCGTCCGGGCGAAGCTCTCCCTTTTCCGGGTGGAACCAGCGCACCAGCGCCTCGAAGGTGCGAATGCGGCCGGTTTCCAGATCGACGATCGGCTGGAAGAAGACCGACAGTTCGTTGCGCTGGATCGCGCCGCGCAGCTCCGCCTCGATCTCGCGGCGGCGGACGAGGTCGCGGGTCATGGACGCCGCGAAGAAGCTGGCCTGGCGCCTGCCGCTGACCTTGGCGTGATACAGCGCGAGGTCGGCGCTCTGCATCAATGTGTCGATGTCCGGGCCATCTTCCGGCAGCACGGCAATGCCCATCGATGCGCCGATCTCCAGACGATCTCCATCGATCCGGAAGGGGCGTGTGATCTCGTCGAGAATTCGCCCGGCCAGTTCCTCGCACTCCAGCCTGGTATTCAGGTCGCAGGCGACGATGAATTCGTCGCCGCCGAAGCGCGCGACGGTGGCGTCCTGCGGAACCGAGCTGCGAAGCCGCCTGGCGACCTCCGCAAGCAGCTTGTCGCCCACGGGGTGGCCCAGGGTGTCGTTGACTTCCTTGAAACGGTCGAGGTCGATCCACAGCAGCGCCAGCCGGTGATCTTCGGGCAGGGTCATGAATTTCTCGGCCAGCTCGTAATTGAGGCCGGCCCGGTTGGCGAGCCCGGTGACGATGTCGGTGCGGGCAAGGACCTGCATGCGTTCGGCGAGCCGCGCGCTGGTCTCCGCTTCCGCCACGGATTTCCTCAGCGCGTCGTTCACATTCGCGGTGATTTCCATCATCGCCGGGAGCACCAGCAGGAGCGCCACGGCGAGGGCCAGATAGGCGAGGTTGCCGTCGGCGAAGGCATTGAAGATGGCGACCGATACGAGCGGAACAAGCGAAAGGAACAATTGCCCGATGGCGATGAAGGGCCTGCCGGCATTGCGCGCGGAGATGCCCACCCCATAGATGATCGCATTTGCGACCAGGAGGATCTCGATTTCCACATCGACGCGCTGGATGATCGCGATTGCCGCGAGTATGCCGACGGTCAGGGCATAGCTGAACGCACCCAGCTCGTAGAGATGTTCGAGCCGCTTGGCGTTCTGCTGGTTGCGGCTGCGGGCCAGCCAGAGCGCGTTGGTGACCCGCGCGATCGCAATGATCGTGAGCGCGAAGCAGCCATAGATAAGCCAGGGGTCGTTGCTGAGATAGGCGCTGATGCCGCTGTTTGAAATCCCGCAGATCGCGCCGATCACGAGGCTGCGAGGCTGCGAATAAAGCGTATCCACCATCAGGCGCCGGACCCGATCGTCGATCGCATCCGCGCCGTTCAGGCTGTTGAATATGCGCCGCAACCTTTGAATAGGTCTGCTCCTGAGAGAGTTCCCAAGGAGCATTTATCGGGAAAGCGTCACCGATTGGTTAAGAGGGCGCTAACGGTGCTGACCGGGATCTGGAAGCAAGGCCGACAAATACGATGCTGTTCAGCCGCGGCCGTTGCCGCCGCCCCGTCCGCCTTCGATCACTTCCCGGGCCAGTTGGCGGGCGACGCATTTGTCCAGCGTCCGGCAGATCGACATCCAGCGGTCGTAGGAATGGCGATCGTTGGAAAAGAACGCATCCTTCGCCTGGTCTCGTGCCTGCTTGGCCGCACCGAGGCCATGCTGTGCGAAATAACGCAGTGCGGTGTGCAGCAGCTGCTCCCCGCCTTCATCCGGATGATTGTCATTCGCCGCGATCGAGAACACCGCTCTGGCGGCGAACCGGGTGGAGGGCATGAACTTGCTGTTCCGCGCCGCGGCGAAATGAATCGTCATGGGTGCTCCGCTTTCGGGAATTCCTTGGGGAGCACTGGTGTAGCCGGGCTTGGCTAATCTTTTCTTTGAAGTCTTGGTTTCGGAAACCGCCTCCGGCGTTAACCCTGTTCCGGCGAGCAGTTCCGGCACCCAGTGATTCACGGCCTTACGATCCATTCGCCGCTGCGCGCATATTCCGGCCGCACGCTTCCCGCGGCGGGCAGGTTCGAGCCGGTGTAGAGATTCTCGCCGCCACGGCTTCGGACTGCTTCTGTATAGTCCGGTGCAATGGTTTGATTGGAAATGCTTTCCTTGGCTACGGCGATAGTGGATGTGACCTGCGCGAGTGCGACCGGATCGGGAGCGGGCACGTCGGCTGCGTCGGGGCGCAGCAGTGCGGATGTCGCGGGTTCGGCTCCGGAATAGACGGTACGGAACGCGGCAGGTCTGCCCGCCGCGCCGCCGAAGCGGTAGAAGATATGCGCCCCGATGATCCCCACCTGGGTCAGGCTGTCGGCCCAGTAGGGATGGACGGCGATGGTATGATAATGGGTCGCCAGCCCGATCGGTGCATAGACCGAGCCGGACAGGGCAGCTTGCGCGACCGCGCGCGCGCGATCCCAGCCGAAGCGGGAGGGACGCCGCGCCAGGGCGCCGTCGCAGGTGAAGGTGAACTGGCAGCCGGTCTTGCGTGTCGAACCCTGATACACCACGCCGCATACCGTGTCGGGATAGGCGGGATGGGCCACGCGGTTCAGCACCACCTGCGCCACCGCCCGCTGTCCGGGGTCGGATTCGCTGGCCGCTTCGTAGTAGATCGCCTGCGTCAGGCAATGCAGGGCGCGCTCCTGATCGGTCATCGTTCCCCGCGCGACAAGCGGCATGGCGGCAGGGCCGGCGACTGCCTGCTGGCTGCGCGCGTCGACATTTTCATTGTCCCAATGCGCGCCCGGCGCCAGCGGATCGCGCAGTTGCGGGAGCGGAGCCTGGGAATCTTCGGCCAGGTAATAGAAGGCGGAGCCGGGAAAGCTTTCGCCGGCTTTTTCGAAGGGCATCGCGGAAGCCGTCGCGTTGGCGGTTTCGTCTTGCAGCAGCGTCCAGTCGCCGGGTGCGGCGAAGGCGGGGACCGCCACGGCAACGGCCAGCGCGGCAAGGCGCCGGCCACGGTGCTTCATCCGCCGACGCGCCGCGAACGGGCGGGGGCGCCGCGAAAGGCGGGCGCGGAATTCCCCGGGGCATTCGTCCTGGATGAAAGCAGAAATTGTCACGCGATTTCCTGATACGTATCTGCGCTGAACGGCGCGCCTTGGCGCGTAATCCGGGAGAGCGGCGGAAGCACTTCGTAATTTCGACCCGTGCCGAAGCGGTACATCTCTCTCGGCAAGCTTTAATGCCGGCTCTTGCGCCATGCGTCATGCGCGCATATGGGCCGCAGCACGTCACGGGTTGCCCGCTTCGGCGGGCCTAAGAGGGAAGCAGGTCCAATTCCTGCGCTGCCCCCGCAACTGTGACCGGGGAGCGCCTTGCCTCCACTGCCACTGGCCTCACGGCTGGGAAGGCTGGCCTGGCGCGATGATCCGGGAGCCAGGAGACCTGCCCGTCGATGGTCGTTCAAGCCGCCGGGCGGGGTGTACCGATGGCAGCGATCCGGGATGGCGTCTGACATGCGCCAGCCTCTCGCCAAGGACGACATTTCGTTCAAGGCAGGAGGTTTTATGCGTAAGTCACTCTATTTTCTCGGTACATTCCTTTCGGTAACTCAGCCCGCATGGGCGCAGGACCATGCTTCGGATGCTGCTCCGGATGACTCGTTCCGCCCCGGCATCACGGTGACCGCCACCGGGCTTCCCCAGTCGATCGATCACACCGGGCAGCCGGTGACGATCATCGGCAGGGAGGAGATCGCCTCCATCCAGGGCGCGGATGTGACCCGTGTCCTGCGGCGCCTCCCCGGCACCACCTTTACCCGCAACGGGGGACTCGGCGGCCTCACTCTGGTGGGTGTGCGCGGCGCATCCGCCGGGCAGACCCTGGTGCTGGTCGACGGGGTGCGGCTCAACGATCCGGCCAATGCCAATGGCGAATTCGACGTGTCGCAGCTTGCGGCGGGGACGATCGAGAGCATCGAACTGCTGCGCGGCCCCAACTCGGTGGTATGGGGATCGCAGGCCATGGGCGGCGTGATGAACATCGCCACCCGGCTGGAGAATGGCGTTTCGGGCAGCATCGAATATGGCGGGAATGAGCAGGTGACGGCCACAGCCGCGGCCGGGTTGGTGAGCGATCGGCTGGACGCCGGAATTTCCGGCAGCTTCATCGATTCCCAGGGGTTCTCCACGGCAGCCGGCGGCGCGGAAGACGATGGATACCGCCAGTACAATATCGCTGGGCGGGTCCGCTATCAGCTCACCGATGCCCTCGCGTTGACCGGCAGTGCCCGTTATGTCGAAGGGAAGGTCGATCTCGATGGCTTTCCGCCGCCGGACTTTACCTTCGCCGATACCGACGCGACCGAGCAGCTGCGGGTCTGGTCCGGCCGGGTCGGTGCGCTGTACCAGGCCGGCGGGCTGACCCTGAACGCGGCCTTCGCCCTATCCGACACACAGCGCGATGGGGACGATCCGTCCTTCCCCTACAGCCTCGACGGCCGGTCCGAACGGATCGAATTGCTGGGCCGGGTGGAACTGCCGGAAGATTTCGCGCTGGATTTCGGCGGCGCTCATGAGTGGACCCGCTTTTCCAACGCGCCCGACAGCGGCAAGGCGGAGATCACCAGCGGCCATGCGTTGATCGGCTATTACGGGAAGGTCCTGACGCTGACCGCGGGCGTCCGCTATGACGATCATTCCGAGTTCGGCGACGAATGGACCTTCGGGGCCAATGGGGTGCTGGAATTCGCCCCGGACTGGCGTATTCGCGCCTCCTATGGCGAAGGCTTCAAGGCCCCCACGCTGTATCAGCTGCTGTCGCAATACGGCAATCCGGGCCTCGCCCCGGAACGGAGCAAGGGCTATGATGCCGGCATCTCCTATGGCCAGCGCGGAGATTCGCTATATTTCTCGCTGTCCGGTTTCCGTCGGGATTCCCGCAACCTGATCGACTTCTTCAGCTGCTTCTCCGCCACCGACCCGCTTTGCGAGACCCGGCCGTTCGGCTTCTATTTCAACCAGGCGAAAGCGCGGGCCGAAGGCTTCGAGGTCGAGGGCGGCGTCGCAATTGCTCCCGGCCTCTATGCGGCGCTGGTCTACAGCTACACCGATACGAAGAACCGCACGCCGGGCGACGTCAATGAGGGCAACGCATTCGCCCGCAGGCCCAAGCACATGGCCACCGGCTCGATCGACTGGACGAGCGGGTTCGGCCTTTCGCTCGGCGCGGACATCCGGATCGTGGGCAAGGCCTGGGACAATGCCTCGAACACCGCCCGGCTGAAAAGCCACGCCCTTGGCGATGTGCGGGCCAGTTTCGCGGTTAGCGAGAATATCGAGCTGTTCGGTCGGGTCGAGAACGTCTGGAACGAACGCTATGTGATCGCATCCGGCTACAACACCGAGGGGCGCGCGGCCTATGTCGGGGCGCGGCTGAAGATGTGACGATACGGGCGCTTCTCGCGGCGGCGCTGGCCGCCCTGGCGGGCTGCACCGGCCCCGGGCTCGCGGAGCAGCCGCGGGAGCGCCCCACTATCGTCTCGCTCAACCCGTGCAGCGATGCGATCCTGGCGGATGTGGCCGATCCCGCGCAGATCCTTGCCATTTCGCATTACAGCCGCAATCCGCGCTCCAGCTCGCTGGATATGGAGGTTGCGCGTCGCTTCCCGGTCACGGGCGGCACGGTGGAGGAAATCCTCGCGCTCAAGCCCGATGTCGTGGTGGCCGGCACCTTCATGCCCTCGGCGAGCCGGATCGCGCTGCAACGCTTCGGTATCCGGGTGGAAAGCTTCGCCATCGAGCACGATGTTCCGGAAAGCATCGAGCAGATCAGGGGTCTGGCGCGTCTCACCGGCCATCCGGAAAGAGGGGAACGGCTTGTCCAAGGGATCGAGCGGGCCCTGGCCCGGTCGGCGCCGTCGGCCGATACGCCCGACATTTCCGCGGTGGTATGGCAGTCCGGCGGGATCGTGCCCGGTCCCGATGCGCTGATCTCCGACATCATGCGTCGGGTCGGCTTTTCCAGCCACAGCGCCGCGCGCGGACTGCGCCAGGCCGATTATCTTCCGCTGGAGGAGATGCTGGCCGATCCACCGGAAGTCATCCTGACGGCGGGCGATTCCGGCACCGGCGAGGACAGGATGCTGCAACATCCCGCGCTGGAAAGCCTGGCCGATACGCGCAGCCATGTGCTGGACCCCAGACTTATCTTCTGCGGCGGACCGACCATCATCCGCGCCGCCGAACGGTTGCGCGAGATCAGGCAGGCGCTGGTCGCGGACCCGAACCAGGCGGAGGTCGCGGGATGAACCGGCTCAGCCTGATCCTCGCACTGCTGCTGGCCGCCGTGCTGCCGCTTTCGCTGCTGGCCGGGCGGGTCTGGCTCGATCCGGTGGATACGCCCAATGCCGCCGTCATCCTGTTCGAATTGCGCATGCCGCGCGGGATCCTCGCGATCGCGGTCGGAGCCGGATTGGGCGCGGCCGGCGCCGCGATGCAGGGCTATCTGCGCAATCCGCTGGCCGATCCGGGGCTGTTCGGCATCGGTCCCGGCGCGGCGCTGGGCGCGGTCGTCAGCCTGGCACTGGGGCTGGCGATCCATGCCTGGGCCCTGCCGCTCTTCGCCCTGGCGGGGGCTGCGGGAGCGATGGCGCTGCTGGCGGCGATTGCCGGGCGCACGGGCGGCATCGCCTTGTTCACGCTTGCCGGACTGATGATCGCGAGCCTGTCCGGCACCTTGACGTCACTCATCATCAGCTTCGCGCCCAATGCCTTCGCCATGAGCGAGATCGTGACCTGGCTGATGGGCGCGCTGACGGACCGGAGCTGGCAGGAAGTATGGCTGGCCGCGCCCCTGACCGTGGTGGGCATCGCCTGCCTGGCGGTGGCGGGCAGGGGGCTCGATGCATTGACCCTGGGCGAGGCGGCGGCGCGATCGCTGGGCGTCGATCTCACGCGGCTGCAGGCCTGGCTCATCGCGGGCGTGGCGCTGACCGTGGGCGCGGGCGTGGCGGTAGCGGGGATCATCGGTTTCGTGGGGCTGATCGTCCCGCATCTGGTTCGCCCGCTGACGGACAGGCGCCCGTCCAGCCTCATCCTGCCTAGCGCGCTGGCCGGAGCCTTGCTGGTGCTGGTGGCGGACAGCCTCTGCCGCATCCTGCCGCTCGTCACCGAACTGCGGCTCGGCATCGCCCTCAGCCTGCTCGGCTCGCCCTTCTTCCTGTTCCTGCTGCTGCGCATGCGCCGGGGGATCGCCTGATGCTGGCGGCACATGGCCTTTCGCTCCGGCTCGGCACGACGCCGGCATTGCATGATGTCGCGGCGGAGCTGCGCCGTGGCGAGATCACCGCGATCTGCGGGCCCAACGGCGCGGGAAAATCGACCCTGCTGTCATGCCTCGCCGGTTTGCTGAAGCCGGATACGGGCGTCGTTACGCTCGATGGTGCCGCCTTGGCTGGCATGGCCCTCAGGAGCCG
This sequence comes from uncultured Caenibius sp., assembly GCA_964468045.1. Taxonomy (GTDB): domain Bacteria; phylum Pseudomonadota; class Alphaproteobacteria; order Sphingomonadales; family Sphingomonadaceae; genus JAWKXU01. Next base: position 281,714 of record CAYXTO010000001.1, read on the forward strand.
GGCGCAAGCCATCGGCTATCTCCCGCAGCACGGGGCGATCGCCTGGGATCTGTCGGTGCGCAATCTCGTCGCGCTCGGCCGCCTGCCCCATGGCGACGCGGCAGCAGCGGGCGGCGCAGAGGTGGTGGAGCGCACGCTTGCCGCGCTGGATCTCGCCGCCCTGGCCGATCGCCCCGCATCTCGCTTGTCGGGTGGCGAGCGGGCCCGGGCCTTGTTCGGGCGGGTGCTGGCGGGTGAGCCGCGCTGGATCCTGGCGGACGAGCCGCTGGCGGCGCTCGATCTCGCGCATCAGCTGGCCATGCTGGCCCGGTTGCGGGAAGCGGCCCGGCTGGGCGCGGGGGTGGTGCTGGTGCTCCATGACCTGACGCTGGCGATGAACCACGCCGACCGGGTGCTGGTGTTGTCGAACGGAAAGCTTGGTCAGGACGGCCCGCCGGAACAGGCCTTGTCCCGCTCCGCCATCCGCGAGGTCTGGAACGTCGATGCCCAATGGCTGGGCGAGCCGGGAGCCCGGGCCCTTTCGACCTTCTAAGACCCTGCCGCCGCTTGCAGGGCGGCATGGCTTTGGAACTATTGGCTGGTGCTCTCGCCCGAAAGGCCGCGCGCTTCCAGCATCGGCTCCACGCTCGGCTGGCGCCCGGCATAGGCTTCATACATGGCGGCATAATCCAGCGTATTGCCGCGCGAGAGGATCTTCTTGCGGAACAGATCCCCGCCCGCCCGCGATACGCCCTGCGGGCTGTTCTTCATGTGATCGAACGCATCGTGGGCGATCATTTCGGTCCAGATGTAGGAGTAATAGCCGGCGGCATAGCCATGGTCCCAGATGTGCCGGAAATAGGGGCTGTGATAGCGCGGCGGGACGACATCCACGCGCAGCCCCAGGCTGCCCAGCGCGGATTTCTCGAACGCGTCTCCATCCTGCGGCACTTCCCCCGGCTTGAAGGCGTGCCACTTCATGTCGAGCAGGGCGGCCGCCATCACCTCGCCCAGCGCATAGCCCTGGTTGAACTTCCTGGCCCGGTCGATCTTCGCCATCAATTCGGCCGGGATCGGCTCCCCGGTCTGATGATGCCGGGCATAATTGGCGAGGATCTGCGGCTGGGTGGCGAAATGTTCGTTGAACTGGCTGGGGAACTCCACGAAATCCCGCGCCGTGTTCGTGCCGGAGATCGAGGGATATTTCTGGGCGGCGAACAGGCCGTGCAGGCCATGGCCCATTTCGTGGAACATGGTGATCACATCGTCCCAGCTCACCAGCTGCGGTTCGCCGGCGGGAGCCTTCGCGATGTTGAGCACATTATAGACCACGGGCTTCGTACCCGTCAGCGTCGATTGCTCCACGAAATTGCCCATCCAGGCGCCGCCCTGCTTGTTGGGCCGCGCGAAGGGGTCGAAATAGAACAGCCCGAGCTCCGAACCGTCCTTGTCGAGCACGGTGTAGGTCGTCACATCCGCCTGATAGACCGGCAGATCGGTGCGCTTGACGAAGCGGATGCCGTAGATCTGGTTGGCGGCATAAAATACGCCGTCCTCCAGCACCCGGGTCATCTCGAAATAGGGCTTCACCGCGCTGTCATCGAGATCGTACTTCGCCTTGCGGACCTTCTCCGCATAGAAGTCCCAATCCCATGGCTGGACGGTGAACTTGCCGCCGCCGGCCTTGATCGCGTCGTTCAGCTCGCTGGCTTCCTCGGTCTGCTTGGCGGCCAGGGCGGGAACCATCCCTTCCATGAAGCCGATTGCCTCCTCCGGCTTCTTCACCATCCGGTCGAACATCGCATAGCTGGCATAGTCCGGATAGCCGAGCAGGGCGGCCTTCTCGGCGCGAAGCTCCGCGATCCGGACGGTGAGGGCGCGGGTATCGTTCGCATCGCCGCGCGAGGTTCGCGTCACGCTGGCTTCATAGAGCCTGCGCCGCGTCTCGCGGTTGGTCAGCTTGGCCAGGGCCGGCTGCTGGGTGGTATTGATCAGGGAAAGGACGTACTTGCCCTTCAGGCTCCGCTCCTGCGCTTCCTTGGCGGCCGCCTCGATCTCCGCATCGGAAAGCCCGGCCAGCTCGGTCCTGGTGTTGACGACCAGCGCGGCCCGCTTGCTGGCCTCGGTCAGCTTCTGGGAAAATTCCGTACCCAGGGTGGAAAGCTGCTCGTTGATGGACTTGAGCTTCTCCTTGTCGGCATCGGACAATTGCGCGCCGGCATTGACGAACCGCTCGTAGGTCACTTCGAGCAGCCGGGCATCCTCCCCGCTGGGGGGGAGCGCGGCGCGATTGTCATGCAGGGCCCTGATCCGCGCGAACAGGCGGGAATCCAGCATGATCGCGTCGCTATGGGCGGCCAGCCTGGGCGACACGGTCTTCTCGATCGCATCGAGCGTGTCGTTGGTATTGGCGCCGACCACGGCATAGAAGGCCGCGAGCGCCCGGGTGAGCATCTGGCCCGATCGTTCCATGGCTGCTGGCGTGTTCTCTATCGTCGGCGCGGCGGGATTGCTGGCGATCGCTTCGATTTCCGCCCGCTGGATCGCCATGCCCTGCTCGATGGCCGGAAGGTAATCGGCATCGGTTATCTTCGAGAAATCCGGCGCCTCGAACGGCAGGGGCGAGGTTTGCGCGAAAATGCCGGTCCCTTGCGGAATGGCGACGGCCGGGGCGGCGGGTGCGGGTTCGAGCTGGGCGGTTTGGTTCATGGACGTGCAACCTGCGAGCAGTGCGGCGGTGGATACGGCGAGAAACAGACGGGCGACAGTCACGGCCACTTACACTCCTGTAACTTTCTGTTTCGGCTTTGCCCGAGCCGACGACAATTGAACAGGGGCTGTTTGGCCTGGCGCATCTGCCTGCCCGTCCGTTGAAAATGGAGACGAATCTGGCGTCTGGCAAGGGATGGCGGGGCAGGTTCCCATGGACGCCCGGCCCCGCCGCGTGTTAACGTTCATGTTGATGAATATTCGATGGATAAAAAGAGGGAGAGACGGAAATGCACCTTGCCTATCTTCATCAGGAAAGATCGCCGCTTGACCGGCGCACCATGCTGCGCGGCGGGATATTGGGGGCAGGGTGCCTTGCCGCCGCCGGGTTGACCGGCGCCGCTTCGGCCGCAACCGGCGTCCCTTCCGGGGCCGGCACCCGCAGCCTCGCCACGGGGCAGAAATGGATCGACGCCTTCTTCCATGAGGGTGCGCAGGGGGTGGCGGCTTACTATGCCGACGAATTCGTGTTCGAGGACATCATCCTCGGCCAGATGATAAACACCAAGGACGACCTGCTCCGCGCGTTCGAGCCGTTCGACAACTACGGCCCCGATTCCCCGCTCGGCGTGCATCAGTTCGACATCATCCGCTACAATGGCGGGGTGCGGAACAACCAGGCGGATGAATTTCAGGTCGGCACGCCCCGTGGATATGATGCCGCCTATTGGGATGAGAAGACGCGCGATGCCCGGGCGGGCGCCACTATCGATTATGACGAATGGGCGATCATGCACTGGCTGTGGAAGGTGCAGCACAATGCCGATTTCCTCGGCATGCCCGCCAAGGGCAAGACCACGCATACCCGCGGCGTGACCCACCATCTCTACAGGAACGGGAAGATCACGCAGGAATACAGCTACTGGAACTATCGCGACGTGGCGATCCAGCTGGGCGTCCTGCCCCAGCCGGTTTCGCGGCACGAGCTTTCCTTCGATAAGAAGGAGTGATCCCGCTCCCCGCCGCCGCGCCTCACCGCAGCGGATAGCGCACCACCGGCTCGTAGAGGGAGCCGCCCTCGCCGAGGTGGCTTTCATAGAGGGTGAAGCTGTCCACCGGGAAGGGCGCGCTGGCGAGGCCTGATCGCGCAAGCAGGAATGGGGCGATCGGGCCGCTTGCGCTGTTCAGCCGGGCCAAGGTGATATGCGGGGTGAAGCGACGGTGTTCCGGTTCCAGCCCGGCTTCCTGGCAGGCGCGTTCGACCTTGCGTTGCAGCACCTCCAGTTCCGGCGAGGATGCGATCCCGGCCCAGACCGCGCGGGGGTGGCCCTTCCGTTCGAAATGGCCCACGCCCCGGATCGCAAGCGGGAAGGGCGGATAGATCAGCATGCCGAGCCGGGCCGCCAGATCATTGGCCAGCGGTGTATCGACCTCGCCCACGAAGCGCAGGGTCAGGTGCAGCTGCTCCTCGCTTTGCCAGCGCGCGCCCTCGATCCCTTCCATGCAATCCACCAGCAGGTCGCGGATCGGCTCGGGAAGGGCGATGGCGATGAACAGGCGGTGCGATATGGCGCTGCTCCTGCGATCCGTGCGGCGGCCGGGCTTCAGCTTGCCCGCTTGCGCAGGCGAAGCCCGAGCATCAGCAGCATCACGCCGGTCATGATGGCGTAGAAGCCGATCACCCATGCCACCGACAGGATGGACAGGACCGGCTGCAGCGCCGTCATCGTGATCAGCGCGAGGCCGAGCACCACGCCGAACAGCCCAGCCAGCCCCAGTATCCATTCGCCTTCGATCTCCTCGCGCAGCCGGATGGCGGCGGCGATCTGCAAGGCTCCGGTCACGATGGCCCAGCCTGCCACCAGCAGGACTGCCGCAATCGCATAGGCCAGCGTGGAAAGCAGGGGCCAGAACAGGAAGATCACGCCCACCGCTATTCCCGCGACCCCGGGCAGGATCATGGTCCACCACGGCGTATGGCCGGAGCCGGCGCGGCGGATCCCGGTGATCAGCATGGCGATTCCGTCGGCGAAGCAGAAGGCGGCGAAGACCAGCGTGAAGGCGAACAGGGTAAGGCCGGGCACCAGGAAAGCGGCTATTCCCAGCAGGATCGCCAGCACTCCGCGCAAGGCGAACCAGCCCCAATTGTGCCGCGCCATGCCGATCGCGACAAAGCTGGCGGACGGCGATTGCCGATCATGCTGCCCGGATGTGGGGTCGGTCGTTTCCGTCATTCCTGCCTCCGTTGCCTGGTTTGCCTCCGAATGATCGCGGGCCGGCCACAGCCGTGATCTCAGCCCTGGCAGGGCTTGCCGTCATACTGGTGCCGGTCGAGCTTGTATTCCTTTCCGTCCCAGCGCAGCACCGGGAAGCAGAAGCCGGGGCCGCCCACCTCGATATCCGGCCACTCGTCGGCTCCGCGCGTTCCAAGGAAGGTGGGGATGCCGCCGCGGCTGTCGACCAGGCGCCAGCTTCCGTCGGCTTGCTTGCTGACCAGGGAATAACCCATGCCCGTCATGCCGAAGCAGAATGCGCTGGCTTCGGTGATTACCGCTTCCGGCAGGCCATCCTTGTTCAGGTCCAGGACCTGCGAGATCTCGCCGGGCGTGTAGCCGGCCGTGCCCGGATCGCCGCACGCGCGCCATTCACCGCTCGCCTGCTCGAACCCGGCCGCGCGGAAGGCCGCCGATTCATCCTGCGGGGACAGCGGCGTCCGGTCCGACGGCGGCGCTTCGAGCGCGAGCGCCGGTGCACCGGTAAGCAGCGCGAACAGGGCGAGGGGGCGGGCAATCGGCATGGGCGGAATCCTCCTGTTGGAATGTCGGAAGCTATACCAAGCCCGAGGCGACGGAAAGATCGCCGTGCCCACTTGACCATCGCGAACATTTAAGGAACAAACAGGCGGCCAGGGGCGCTCGCAGGGCGGCTCTGGACTCTTGCCCCTCCAGCCTCCACATCCCGCCCCATGTCCCTCACCACCATTTCCGTCCGCGGCGCCCGGGAGCACAACCTCAAGGGCATCGACATAGACCTGCCGCGCGATGCGCTGATCGTGATCACCGGGCTCAGCGGCTCGGGCAAGTCCAGCCTCGCCTTCGACACCATCTATGCCGAAGGGCAGCGGCGCTATGTGGAATCGCTCAGCGCCTATGCGCGCCAGTTCCTGGAGATGATGCAGAAGCCGGATGTCGAGCATATCGACGGCCTCAGCCCCGCCATCTCGATCGAGCAGAAGACGACCAGCCGCAACCCGCGCTCCACCGTGGCGACGGTGACCGAGATCTACGACTACATGCGCCTGCTGTGGGCGCGGGTGGGCGTGCCCTATTCGCCCGCCACCGGCCTGCCGATCGCGGCGCAGACGGTCAGCCAGATGGTGGACCGGGTGATGGACCTGCCGGAAGGGACGCGGCTCTATCTGCTCGCGCCGGTGGTGCGCGGCCGCAAGGGCGAATATCGCAAGGAGCTGGCCGAATGGCAGAAGGCCGGCTTCACCCGCGTGCGGATCGACGGGGAAATCTACCCGATCGAGGAAGCGCCCGCGCTCGACAAGAAATACAAGCACGACATCGAAGTGGTGGTGGATCGCCTCGCCGTACGGGACGGGATCGAGACCCGGCTGGCGGATTCCTTCGAGCAGGCGCTCCGGCTGGCGGAAGGGCTGGCCTATGTCGATCTGGCGGATGCCAATGTTGCAGACGTCATCCCGGCGAAGGCCGGGATCGCGGGCGATGGGGCGCAACCGCTTGAGACCCCAGCTTCCGCTGGGGTGACGGCTGCGGGGGATAAGATGGGCGCCATGAAAGGCGCCGGCATTCCCGCCAACCGCATCGTGTTCAGCGAGAAGTTCGCCTGCCCGGTCTCCGGCTTCACCATCGAGGAGATCGAGCCGCGCCTGTTCAGCTTCAACGCGCCGCAGGGCGCCTGCCCGGCCTGCGACGGGCTGGGCGAGAAGCTGCTGTTCGACCCGCAGCTGGTCGTCCCGAACGAGGCGCTGACGCTCAAGCAGGGCGCGGTGGTGCCCTGGGCCAAGTCCAACCCGCCGTCGCCCTATTACATGCAGGTGCTGGAAAGCCTGGCCCGCGCCTATGGTTTCGATCTGGCCACGCCGTGGAACGCGTTGGAGCCGGACCAGCGCGCCATCATCCTGCACGGCACCGGCGGCCTGCCGGTGGAGCTGACCTTCAAGGACGGGCGCAAGAGCTATACGGTGCACAAGCCGTTCGAAGGCGTGATCGGCAATCTCAACCGCCGCATGCTGCAGACCGACAGCGCCTGGATGCGGGAGGAACTGTCCCGCTACCAGACCGCGCAGCCCTGCGAGACTTGCGGCGGCAAGCGCCTGAACGAGAAGGCGCTGGCGGTGAAGGTGGCCGGGCAGGACATCGCCGGGCCGACCAAGCTGTCCGTCGCCGACGCGCTGCGGTTCTTCGCCACGCTGGACGGCAGGCTGACCGAGCAGCAGAACCAGATCGCCCGCGCCATCCTCAAGGAAATCAACGAGCGGCTGGGCTTCCTCAACAATGTCGGGCTGGACTACCTCAATCTCGACCGGACGAGCGGCACCCTCTCCGGCGGGGAAAGCCAGCGCATCCGTCTCGCCAGCCAGATCGGCAGCGGCCTTTCCGGCGTGCTCTACGTGCTGGACGAGCCGAGCATCGGCCTCCACCAGCGCGACAACGACCGGCTGCTGGAAACGCTCAAGCGCCTGCGCGACCTCGGCAACACGGTGATCGTGGTGGAGCATGACGAGGATGCGATCCGCGCCGCCGATCATATCGTCGACCTCGGGCCGGGCGCGGGCGTGCACGGCGGGCAGGTGGTGGCGCAGGGCACGCTGGCGCAGATCCTCAAGAGCAAGGACAGCCTGACCGCCGCCTATCTCAACGGCACGCGCGAGATCGAGGTGCCTAAAAAGCGACGCAAGGGCAACGGCCACCACATCACCGTCCACGGCGCCCGCGCCAACAATCTGCGCGACGTCACCGCCGCCATCCCGCTCGGCACCTTCTGCTGCGTAACCGGCGTCTCGGGCAGCGGCAAGTCCAGCTTCACCATCGATACGCTGCACGCCGGGGCCGCCCGCGTGCTGAACGGCGCACGGGTGATCGCCGGCGCGCACGACCGGATCACCGGCCTCGAATATTGCGACAAGGTGATCGAGATCGACCAGTCGCCGATCGGCCGCACCCCGCGCAGCAACCCGGCCACCTATACCGGCGCCTTCACCAATATCAGGGACTGGTTCGCCGCCCTGCCGGAGAGCGAGGCGCGCGGCTACAAGCCGGGGCGGTTCAGCTTCAACGTCAAGGGCGGGCGGTGCGAGGCGTGCCAGGGCGACGGGCTTATCAAGATCGAGATGCACTTCCTGCCCGACGTCTACGTCACTTGCGAGGAATGCCACGGCAAGCGCTATAACCGCGAAACGCTGGAAGTGAAGTTCAAGGGCATGAGCATCGCCGACGTGCTCGACATGACGATCGAGGATGCGGAGGAATTCTTCAAGGCGGTGCCGCCGATCCGCGACAAGATGCACATGCTGAACGAAGTCGGCCTCGGCTATGTCAAGGTCGGCCAGCAGGCGACCACCCTGTCAGGGGGCGAGGCCCAACGGGTGAAGCTGGCCAAGGAACTCAGCCGCCGCTCCACTGGGCAGACGCTGTATATCCTCGACGAGCCGACCACCGGACTGCACTTCGAGGATGTACGCAAGCTGCTGGAAGTGCTGCACCGGCTGGTGGAGCAGGGCAATTCCGTGGTGGTGATCGAGCACAATCTGGACGTGATCAAGACGGCGGACTGGATCATCGACCTTGGCCCCGAAGGCGGCGTGCGCGGCGGGGAGATCATTGCCGAGGGAACTCCCGAAGATGTCGCCGCAGAGCCACGCTCCTTCACGGGCGGTTATCTGGCCCCCCTGCTCAAGCGCTAAGGCAATGATGGTCTGCCGGATGGCGGAAGGCACGCCGGAGGAAGTGGCGGCCAACCCGCGCAGCTTTACCGGCGGCTATCTCGGACCTTTGCTGGGGTAATGAGAAGCAAGACCCACACGTCATGCTGAACTTGGTTCAGCATCTATTGCCTGCCGGAATGGATCGGAAACAAAGTGATCGGGAGATTCTTTCCAGATGAGAACGAAGAATTTCCGAGGAAGCGGGCGGTCAGCGCGCTCGCTCGTGCTTCGACAGGCTCAGCATGAGCGAGCGTGGGATTAGCGCTTTCCTCCGCTCGTCCTGAGCTTGTCGAAGGACGCGCGCATCGCTGCGCGGAAGGCGGAACTCGGTTTGCCGGAAATCCCACGCAATGCGGGCAAGAACCGCACCGCCAGCAAGCGGGCCTTGCTCAAGGCACTCGAGGAAGCGGGTGGGAAGTGGTGAGGCGCTGAGCGCCGCATTTCTTCTTACCGCCTGCTGTGATCAGTTATCATTTTCCTACAGCCCCCATTCTGACATAGATGCCTTGATTCACTTGGCGCGCCGCGCCGTTCGCGGGTGCGCCCGCATGGAGGTGAATCATGTTCGATCCATTCCCGATAATTCGTGTGTCCGTGCCTGTGGAGCGGGATCGGCCTGCTGCGCCTGAGCCTGCTGGGGAGCAAGCGGGCGGGGAGATTCCAGCCTTCGCTGGAATGACGGATGAGGGGGAGGTCGAGGACGATCCTTCGAGACGGCGCTGCGCGCCTCCTCAGGATGAGCGGGAAGGGGAAACCATCACCACCGCTCGGGTTGAGCCCTTCGACGAGGCTCAGGATGAGCGGGGAAGGGAATCCATAACCACCGTTCGGGCTGAGCCTGTCGAAGCCCCGCTTTTTCCTTCACATGCCACGCCGGAAGAAAGGGCTGTCCTTCGACAGGTTCAGGACGAGCGGGCAAGGGAAGGGGACTGTGCTGCCCCCACTCCTCGTCATCCCCGTGCAAACGGGGATCCAGCCCCACAGCCGCTCTGGGCTCCCGCTTTCGCGGGAGTGACGAAGGATAGAGGGGCGATGGCTGGATCGGAATTCACCCCGGACCGCCGCTTGCTGTTTTGCGACCGGCTTGCCGCCAGCGGCAATGTCCGCCTCGCCTGCAAGGTGGCGCGGATTTCCCCGCAGACCGCCTACAAGGCGCGGCGGCGCGATGCGGTCTTCGCGCTGGCGTGGGATGCGGCGCTGGCGCTCGCCCGCGACCATGCCGAAGCGGTGCTGGCCGACCATGCGCTCAACGGGGTGGAGGAACCGGTGTTCTATCACGGCGAGGAAGTGGCGCGCCGCCGCCGCTATGACGGCCGCCTGCTGCTTGCTCATCTCGGGCGGCTCGACCGGCTGTGCAAGCGGCCGGAAGTGGAGGATGCCGCCGGGCGCTTCGACGAGCTGCTGGCCATGCTGGGTGGCCATCCGCCCGATCCCGGCATGATGGAGCCTGCCGCCGGCGCGGAGGAGGAAGGCCACGTGCCGGGCCTTGCCGCCCCGCGCGAGGCCTGGGTCGATTACCACAGTCGCTGGGCCGAACTGGAGGAGGAAGTGGCGCTGCTGGAGGAAGGGTTGGCGCAGGCTGAGGCGTTCGAGCTGGCGGCGGAGGCCGGGGAGGCCGCCCGGGAGGAAGCCGGGGCCGAATGGGACGCGCATCATGCCGAAGCCTGCGCCTTCGTGGATGCGATGGGGGAGGAGAGGAAGGGAGATGTTTCGGCTACCCCTCGTCATCCCCGTGAAAACGGGGACCTAGTCTCACAGCGGCTCTGGGTTCCCGCTTGCGCGGGAATGACGAATGAGGGGGAGTTTGAGCCTGTCGAAGCCCCGCCTTTCTCATCAAGGGTGGTGTCGAAGAAGGGCGGGGCAGGGGCTTCTCCCTCGGCGGAGAATTTTCCTCCTGAAGAGTGTCACCCCTGTCACCCCCTACCGGAAGGGACCGGGACTCGCCTCGCCGCCGCCCCGCAACGGGCCGCCCGCCGCCCCCGCGATTGCTCGCTTGCCCGCCCCGGTCCGTCGCGCCGGGCGGAACGCGGGCGCCCGCTTGCCATTTTCTCGGGTGAGGCCGGCGTCGAAACCCCTCCCTCGACAAAATCCCGTCCGGCGCCGGCCGATCCGCCAGGGAACGAGGGTAGTTTGGGGATAGCAAACCATTTTCCGAAGGCGAGGCGCGACAAGGCGGATGGTCCGCGCCCGCCGGGCGGGGGCTTGTGAAGGCATGGCGCGCGCGGGCTGCAATACGCCTTTCGCGCGCGGCCGTGCAGGCATGAACCACAGGTCCCCGCCTTCCGCGTATTCCTCCTCTGCTGGCATCCTTCACTGGGCCGGACGCCGCCGTCCAAGCCCTATGGTGGCGGGCGGGTCAACTTGCTACGCTGCCTCCTCAAAAGAAACAGAGGGGGATTGAGGCCTGATGGAGGATCTCGCACGCTTGCTGGCGATAGAGGGCGTTCGCCGGACCAAGGCGCAATATTGGTATGCCGTCGATACCAAGGATCGGGCGCTGCTCGCCAGCCTGTTCACCGACGATGCCCTGCTGGATGTGCGGCAGGATGCGGCGTTCGCGCAGGACAAGGCGCTGCCGCCGCCGTTCCCGCTGGACGAGCCGCTCGATCCCGGCGATCCAGCGGTGCTGGGGCCGGGCGGGGCAATCATCGCGGACTGGATCGTCCAGGTGATCGAGCCGCTGGTCACCGTCCATCACGGCCATGCGCCGGTGATCGACATTCTGGACGAGGACAACGCCACGGCGATCTGGCCGCTGTTCGACTATATCGACAACCGCGCGGGCAATTCGTTGAAGGGCTACGGCCATTATCACGAGCGTTATCGCCGGGCGGGGGGCCGCTGGCTGATCGCGGAAAGCCGGGTGACGCGGCTGCGGCTGGACGGCCGGCACCCGCTGGGCGCCTGACGGGCCGTGCCCTTGCGAAGAAGGGGGCGGGACCGGGCAGGCGGAATCCTGTTTCCGGGGGGCGTGAAGCGGCGTAATCATGGTTTCCGGGCGTCAGGCCGGATCGAGTCCGGGGCTGCCCGAGGAGAAATGCGATGAAGAAATCCTTGCTTTTGGCGCACGCCCTGCTGGGTGTGGCGATCTGTTCCACTCCGGCCCTGGCCGATGACATGGTTCACCTCGGCGCGGATCTGGCGGGCGCCAACCAGACCGGCGGCGGCGACACCGACGGAACCGGGACCTTCGCGGCGGAGATCGACGCCGAATCCGGAGATCTCTGCTATACGCTGGCGGTGGACAAGATCGCTCCGCCGACAGCCGCGCATATCCATCTCGGGGCGGCCGGCGCGGATGGCGATCCGGTGGCGACGATCAGCGTGACCGGCAGCGGCGGGGACGAATGCATCGCCATGCAGCGCGAGGTGGCCAAGGCGATCGTGACCAATCCCGCGGGCTATTACGTGAATGTCCACACCGCCGATTTCCCGAAGGGTGCGATCCGGGGGCAACTCGCGAAGAAGGACTGATCGGGGATTCGAAAAACGGGGTGAGGGCCGGTTCGCGCCGGGATGCTGATCGGCCCCGGGCGGACGCATCGGCCTCTCATCCGGAAAATCAAGGGGCCGGAGAGAAAGGGATGCAGTAGAGGGGCGCGGGGATAGCGTGAGGATACGAGGGGAAGAAAGAGTAATGGGGCCGACATTCCTGCCGACCCCACTCTCACCGGCTTTCGCACCGGCGGCTCACCCAGATGGGCTCTGTCGCGCGGCGCTCGCGCCGGCATCCGGTCCCGTCAGGCGGGGCGGTATCCATCACGGGGATGGCACCTTCCGCCTGGCGGTTCCGCGGTCGAAGTTCGTTTCGTCGTTTCATCTGGTCCTGAACCGCACGAAGCCGTTCATTTCCATCACCGTCGATTCGTTCCTCGACCTGGCGACTGATCAGATCGCGACCTCTGCGGTTCGCCACCACCTCGGCCCTAAGGCGTCAGAGAGGCGTGTTTTCCGAGGGCGCGCAAATCCTGCCGCCTATATCGATCCGTTAAACTTTTCCGTGCCCTTTCAAAGCTTTGAGCTTGTCCAGAGCGGGTTGGTTTCTCGTTTCGACAAGTGGATGCTGCGCCCGGACTCCGAGTCGTGGCAAGAAAAAAATGCGAAACTTATCCACAATTTCCATTTTGGCAGTGGACAAAGGTGGATAAGTCCGTCATTGGGCGCGGTTACCCGCGCTTTTCAGCCGATTATCGATCCCGCCGTGCCAGCAGCTTCAGCCGCAATGCATTCAGCTTGATGAAGCCTTCGGCATCCTTCTGGTCATACGCGCCGGCGTCATCCTCGAAGGTGACGTGCCGTTCGGAATACAGGCTGTTCGCGCTCTTGCGGCCCACCACGCTGGCCGAGCCCTTGTAGAGCTTCAGCCGCACCGTGCCGGAAACCTTCTGCTGGCTGTGGTCGATCGCGGCCTGCAGCATCTCCCGCTCCGGCGCGAACCAGAAACCATTGTAGATCAGCTCGGCATAACGCGGCATCAGCTCGTCCTTGAGATGGGCCGCGCCCCGGTCCAGCGTGATCTGCTCGATCCCGCGATGCGCCCGGGCGTAGATCTCGCCGCCCGGAGTTTCGTACATCCCGCGGCTCTTCATGCCGACGAAGCGGTTTTCCACCAGATCGAGGCGGCCGATGCCGTGCTTGCGTCCGAGTTCATTCAGCTCGGTCAGCAGGGCGGCAGGGCTGAGGGCCTTGCCGTTCAGCGCGATCCCGTCACCCCTTTCGAAATCGATGGTGATATACTCAGGCTGGTCGGGCGCGTCCTCGGGATTGACCGTGCGCGAATAGACATAGTCCGGCGTCTCCTCCCACGGATCTTCCAGCACCTTGCCTTCGGACGAGGTGTGGAGAAGGTTGGCGTCGGTGGAGAAGGGGCTTTCCCCGCGCTTGTCCTTGGGCACCGGAATCTGATGCTGTTCCGCCCAGGCGATCAGCGCGGTGCGCGATGTCAGATCCCATTCGCGCCACGGCGCGATCACGCGGATATCGGGATCGAGCGCATAGGCGGACAATTCGAAGCGAACCTGGTCGTTGCCTTTGCCGGTCGCGCCATGGGCGATCGCATCCGCCCCGGTTTCCCGCGCGATCTCGATCAGGCGCTTGGAAATCAGCGGGCGGGCAATCGACGTGCCCAGCAGATAATCCCCTTCATAGCGCGCATTGGCGCGCATCATCGGGAACACGAAGTCGCGCACGAATTCCTCGCGCAGGTCGTCGATGTAGATATGCTGGTCCGGCACGCCCATCAGCCGCGCCTTGGCGCGCGCGGGCTCCAGTTCCTCGCCCTGGCCGAGATCGGCGGTGAAGGTCACGACCTCGCAATTATAGGTGACCTGCAGCCATTTGAGGATCACGCTGGTGTCGAGGCCCCCGGAATAGGCGAGGACGACGCGCTTGATCTCGGGGCGCTGGATTTCGGACATGGAAAGCTCCGACTGTGGGAATCGCGCGCCGCCTATCAGGCGCGCTCATGCGGCGCAACTTAGGAAGCGGTTCCGCTTGTCATCAGCAGCCTTTCCGCCTGTTGCATATAATCGCGGCTCAAGGGCAGGGCGCGCCGGTCGCGCGCATACTGGATCTGGTAATTGCACATGCCCCCGCTTTCGAAGGCCGCGGTCGCGCCGGCGAGATAGAAGATCCACATCCGGAAGAAGCGTTCATCGTACATCGCCTCGATTTCGCGGCGATGCGCCAGGCAGCGCGCATACCATTCGCGCAGGGTGAAGGCGTAGTGGAGGCGCAGGTTCTCCACATCGGTGGCGATCAGCCGATGCTTTTCGCTTGCGGCGACCGTCTCGCTGAGGGCGGGAATGTAGCCGCCCGGGAAGATGTACTTCCGGGTGAAGGCATCGGTGCTGCCGGGCGATCCCATACGGCCGATGGTGTGGAGCAGCATGGTCCCTTCCTCCTTGAGCAATCGTTTCGATGCCTGGAAGAAGGTTTCGAATTGCGGGCGCCCCACGTGCTCGAACATGCCGACGGAGACGATTCGGTCGAAGCTGTCGCCCCGCTCCGCAAGGTCGCGATAATCGACCAGCTCGAAGGATATGCGGCCCGCCACGCCGGCCTGCCTCGCGCGTTCGCTGGCGAGCGCCAGCTGCTCGGTGCTCAGCGTGATGCCGAGAACCGAAACGTCGAAATGCCGGGCCAGATAGATCGCCATGCCGCCCCAGCCGCAGCCGATATCGAGCACCCGGTTGCCGGGCTCCGGCCGCAGCTTGGCCGCGATATGGGCAAGCTTGGCCTGCTGCGCCTGTTCGAGCGTCATCCCTTCATGGGGCCAGTAAGCGCAGCTGTATTGCATGTGCTCGCGATCCAGCATCAAGCTGTAGAGATCGTTGCCGATGTCATAGTGATGGGAGACATTGGCCCTGGCGCGCGCTTGCCGATTGACCTGATCCAGCAGGCTCGCGGCCTTTCCGGCCAGGCGCGTGGCGGGGGACTTGCGGCCCTTGCCATCCCGTTCGAATGGGCGGTTGGCGCGCAGCAGCGTGACCAGGCCCATGATGTCGCCTTCCTCGATCACCAGCTGACCATCCATATAGGCTTCACCCGCGCCCAGCGACTGATCGCGCAGGATCCGCTTAACCGCTTCCTGATCGGTGAAGCGGATGCGCACTTCCGGCCAGCCGGGGGTGGATTCACCAAATCTCACGATCCGTCCGCTGGCGTGGACTATCTCCAGCACACCCTGCTTGACGGTGCTCGCCAGCACGCGGTCGATCACTTTATCAAGCATGTTTTCCGAACCCTCATCCTGTCCCTCGCCATACATAACGCCGGAGGGATATCATACCTCGGCGCATTGCTGACAATGGCCTGACCTCCCGGTGTCCGCCCTTTTGGTCGCCTATACTATCCGGCCTTGCAACCGCTTCGATAGCCTGCGCCATCTTGCGGGCCCGGAGCGTCCGCTTCATCCCTGCCGGCCTTCGCGTTCCAGGTAGATCACGTCGCGCGGCTGGGCGAGCAGGTGCTGGCCGGAATCGACGAACAGGACCTGACCGCTCTCCAGCCATCCCTCGGCCAGGAACAGCGCGGCCTGCGCGATCTCGCCGGTCCCGGTCAGCCGCTTGAGCAGGTTGAGCCGGTGGGAGCGGGCCGCTTCCTCCGCGGTCTGGTCATGGCTCGGCAGGATCGCCCCTGGGCATAGGCCATAGACGCGATCGGCGGTACTGGCTGCGGCCATCGCCATCATTGGCACGGTGGAGGCGAGCGCATGCTTGCTCATGGTATAGGAGAAGAAATCGGGGTTCGGATTATCGAGCTTCTGATCGAGCATCTGGATCACCACCCGGTGTCCGCTTCTCCCCTGTGCATGAGCGAGGAAGGCCTGGGCCATCCGCGCCGGGGTGCCGGCATTGACCTGCATGGCTTCCTCGAAGGTCGCGGGGTCGAGAGCCTGCACGCTGTCGTGGTTGAACACCGACGCGTTGTTGATCAGTACGCGAAAATCGGGGAGCCGGGCGGCGAGCGCTTCGATCATGGCGGCGCCGTCAGCCCAATTGTCGAGGTCGCCCTGGACAATCTCGGCGCTTGGCAATTGCGCAGCCAGCGCCTCGGCCTGATCGCGCGAGCGGCCGTAATGGATCACGACATGCCAGCCCGCCTCGCCAAAAGCCCGGCAGATCGCGGAACCGATGCGCTTCGCACCGCCGGTAACGAGGACCGCCGGGCGAGTCATGCGTCGAAACGCCCGTGCAGGGGAGGGGGGGTGACAGGGTTGACACTGTTCAGGAGAAAAATTTCCGGAGCGCGGCAGGAGGCTCCACGCCATCCGGCGAACCACGGGAAATCAAAGGGAATATCGGCTGTCATCGGGTGGCAATGGAGCACATTCGGCGCTTGTAGGAAAGCTGGCGCACATATCATCGTCCCTGTCGCCAGGGCCACTCGCTGCCCGGGTGGCAAGGCTATTGCTCCAGCAGCTTCAAGGCGCGCTTTTTCCAGTTGCCCGACAAGGCGGCGAGCTGCGACAGCTCGCGCAGTTCATCCATGCCCTGCCGTGGCTTGCCGGTCAGCAGCAGGCGGAACACGCGCTCGACGCTCCAGCCCGCGTGCCCGCGTTCGACCACTTCGAGCGTATCTCCTTCACGCACCGTGCCGGGCTCGACCACCCGGTAGTACCAGCCTGACCGGGCGGTCTGAAGGACACGGGCGGTGATGCCCGTGCGCGCGAAGCGATGGTCCAGCTTCCAGCAGGGCTGGCGGCCCTGGCTCACTTCGACCAGAGCCGTGCCCAGCCGCAGCCGGTCTCCGATGCAGAGATCGCTTTCGACCAGCCCGCTGGTGGTGATGTTTTCGCCGAACGCGCCCGGCGCGGCCAGCAATTCATGCCCATCCAGCTCATCGCGCCAGAAGGCGTAATGATCGTGCGGATAATGGTGCACCGCCTTGTCCAGCCCGCCATGATTGATGCGGTCGGCTTGCTCGTCGCCCGCGAATCCCATCGGCCCCACCTGGACCGGCGCGCGGATGGGCCGCTTGTCGATCGCGCTGGCGTCCTCCCCGCGAAAGGGCGCCACCTTGCCGAGCATGATTGGGCCAATGAGATATTTCACGCGTGCCTCTGCAATTCCTGCCGATGAGGCCGCATGATAGGGCAGATCGGGCGAAGCCGGAACAGGCGGCATCACCCGGTCAGCGGCATTTCATGTCGCCGCGATCGATTGCCCTGCCGAGCAGGCCGCCGCCGACCGCGCCAATGATCGCGCCCAGGGTCTTGTCTCCGCTTCCGGCGATTTCATGGCCGGCAAGGCCGCCGACAGCCGCGCCGATCACCAGCCCGGTGGTGCCATTGTCGCGCTTGCAGTAATAGCGGCCGTCCCGGCCCCGCCAGATCCGGTCGGACCGGTCGAGGCGGCGCGGCTCGATATAGCGGCCGTGGGAATCGTAGGCATTCTTGTTATGATAACGGCGCGGCGGATCCGCCATTGCCGGAGCCGTGGGAATAGCCAGCGAGGCCGCTGCGGCTGCAAGAATGAATGTCCTCATGGTTTGAGCCTTTCCAAGCCAATTTTGTTCCTGTTTCGATGGCCCGATGATGGAAGGCGGATCACAACTTCAGATGAACGAGCGCGATTTTCGCGAAAGCCGAGGCGAGCGGTGAAATTTGGGCGACGAATTGTCGCCAGGGGCGGATTTTCTTCGTCCGCACCGGTCTCGATTTGATGAATATCCGTTAATATGCTGGAGGTTAACCGAGTGACGCCTGCTTTTCGGCATGGAGCCGGTTTAGGGTCAGGACCTGTTGATCGCATGGCCGTGGCTTGAGCCGGAAGGGCGCAGGGCCAGAAGAGAGGGCGGAGAATAGTGGTTCTATTTGACAACCGATCGACGCCGCCCTGCGCCCTTCCGGCCAAGTCCCTTGGATGGCGCCCGGCGGGCGACCTGCTTCGTCAGAGCGCTGAGCCGGGGGATTACCCCGCCTTGCGCGCTCTTCCTCGCATCTCATCACGCCGAAGCGCCACCACGGCTCATGCGATCAACAGGTCCTGACCCTAGCTCCACGCGGCTCTTCTTCTCGGCCGTAGTCTTGAGCTGGCCGCAGGCCGCGTCGATGTCCCGCCCGCGCGGGGTGCGGACCGGCGCGCTGATCCCGGCTTCGAACACGATGTCGGAGAAGCGCTTGATCCGCTCCGGCGTGGAACATTCATAGGGCGCGCCCGGCCAGGGGTTGAAGGGGATCAGGTTGACCTTGGCGGGTAGCTTGTACTTGCGGATCAGGCGGACCAGCTCGCGCGCATCCTCGTCGCTGTCGTTCCTGTCCTTGAGCATCACATATTCGAAGGTGATCCGCCGCGCATTGGAGGCGCCGGGATAGGCCGCGCAGGCTTCCAGCAACTCCTCGATCCCGAACTTGCGGTTCAGCGGCACGATCTCGTCCCGCACTTCCTTGTTCACGGCATGCAGGCTGACGGCGAGGTTCACGCCGATCTCCTCGCCGGCGCGCGCCATCATCGGCACGACGCCGCTGGTCGACAGCGTGATGCGCCGCTTGGAAAGGGCCAGCCCGTCGCCGTCCATCACCAGCTTGAGGGCATCGCGCACATTGTCAAAATTATAGAGCGGCTCGCCCATTCCCATCATCACGATATTGGTGAGCAGCCGGCCATCGGCGGTATAGGCGGCCTCGTCTTCCTCGTCGGCCACATCCATCCGGCCTTTCGGCCATTCGCCCAGCGCGTCGCGGGCGAGCATGACTTGGCCGACTATCTCGCCCGGCGTCAGGTTGCGCACCAGCCGCATCGTGCCGGTGTGGCAGAAGCGGCAATTGAGCGTGCAGCCGACCTGGCTGGACACGCACAGGGTCCCCCGGTCGGCATCGGGAATGAACACCATCTCGAAATCGTGGCCGTCCGCCGTGCGCAGCAGCCATTTGCGGGTGCCGTCGGTGGAATGCTGGGCTTCCACGATCTCGGGCCGCCCGATGACGAAGCGTTCGGCCAGCCATGGCCGCATGGTCTTGGCGATGTCGGTCATCGCCTCGAAATCGGAAACGCCGCGATGATAGAGCCAGTGATAGACCTGGCGCGACCGCAGCTTCGCCTGCTTGGCATCCAGCCCGGCCTGCTCGAACAGCTCCGCGATCTGCTGGCGGGGCAGGCCGATCAGGTCCACGCGCCCATCCTCGCGCGGCGTGATCTCGCGCGCGACGGGAACCGGATCGATCTGTCCGGGGATAGGCATGAGCGGGGTATGGGCCATGATGCCGCGCATATAGGTGTCCGCGCGTTCCAAGCAAAGCAAACTTGGCCTGGGTTCCCGCGCGGTTGCATCGCATTGCAGCGGCCAGGCTCGCGCGAACTCCCGTGCGGATGGTGCGTTCCGGCAATTCGCCGCGTTGCAGCAACCGGTCATCGTGGCAAGTGTTGCCAAAAAACATCAATAATTTCGTTGTGTTAGGTTAAGGAAACCCCCTGCCGCCCCGATCATTCCAGCAATCCGCATGGCATGTTGCCGTGCAGCACGGAACGAACGGAGTAGTTATGAAAAAGACAATCGCCATCCTAACCGCCGGCACGGCTATCGCGGTTGCCGCGCCTGCCTTCGCACAGGATACGGGCGAAGCGACATTCACCGGTCCGCGCGTCGAAGCGATCCTGGGTTATGACATCATGAAGGCCGGAAGTTCGGTCGATGACGATGTGAACGTGGACAACGACCAGTCCATCGACGGGCTGCTTTACGGCTTCGGCATCGGGTACGACTTCGATCTGGGCGGCGCCGTTGTCGGCGTGGAGGGGGAGTTGAGCGACTCCACCGCCAAGACCAAATATGACAACGGGGATTTCGAAGGCTTCGGCTTCGGCAATGTGAAGGTCAATCGCGACCTCTATATCGGCGCGCGCGCCGGCGCGAAGGTCGGCCCGTCCACCCTGCTGTATGTGAAGGGTGGCTACACCAACGCCAAGCTCGATATCCTGTCCAGCGACGGCACCACCGAATACAAGGAGGATTTCGACCTCGATGGCTGGCGCGCGGGCGCCGGGGTGGAACAGGCCTGGAACGGCAACCTGTTCACCAAGCTCGAATACCGCTATTCCAACTATCAGAAGGCTGAGGTCGATTTCGAGGGATCGCTGCCCGACAGCGACCGCTTCAATGTCGATACCGATCGCCACCAGGTCGTGGCCAGCGTGGGCTGGCGCTTCTGATCGAACTGCAGGGGAGAGACATCCTCACTATATCGCGGGCCGGGGGAAACTCCGGCCCGTTTTCATTGCTCCCAGGGCAGCGCTCTAGCGCAACCTCGCGCAGCCCAGCGTCGCCGCGTCCATCGCCGTTTCCGCCCCGGCCAGCGCGTAGCTGTCCGTGAAGGAATTGCCCCGCTCGTCGCGCGCGCGCACCGTCATGCGCTCCGCCGAACGCATGACCGCGACGATCGCCGCATCCATCCGCTTGTCCTGCGCCCAGGCGTCTCCGCCGCCGCCGGCCAGCTCGAAGCTTTGCCGGCCGATCGAAAGGGTGATGGGGCGATCGGCCATGATCCGGCGCGACAGCCGGATGTGGATCTGGTTGCGGATCTGGCGTTTGGGCCATGTCCCGACGCTGGCGTAGGGTTCGTAATCGCGCTTCAGCCGGCTGGGCGCGGGCATGGCGATCGCATAGCAGCGCGGGACCTTCGGGTCGCGAAACGCCGCCCAGTCCGAGAAGACGCCGAGGCTGTCCCTGGCGGCGGCGGGCGCGGCGAGCGACAGCATGGCGCAGGCGCAGATCAGGCGGAGGAACGGTGCGGACATGGCAACCCATTAGCCGCTTGCCCGGCCGGTCGCCACTGCAATGCGCGGCGGATTGTCAGCCTTCGATCAGGTCGAGATAGGCCACCACATCGTTGTCCGTGGCGATGAACAGCCCGTCCTGCACGGATTCGGGCTGGGCCGCCGCGACCCGCAGCGCTTCCTCCAGCGAGCCGTAAAACAGCGTGCTGGCCGCGCCGCCCTCAATCTCGGTGTCCAGCAGATAGAGCCGGACCGATGCATCCTGGAAGGTCGTGCGCACGGCTTGTCTTACTCCCTGTCCCGTTTCGCACCGTCCAGCGTGCGGTCCGCGCGATCGGCTTTCAGTTTGCGAACCACCTTGGCCGCCTTCGACTGGCCGAACCGTGCGCGATTGGCAGCGGCGGCTTGCGCCTTGCCGGTGCGTTTCTTCGCCTTGCGCGCCATCCGCAGATTGACGATCTCGGCCATGTCAGGCGGTTTCGGGATAGTGGATCGCGACCACTTCCCATTCCTTCTCGCCACCGGGCAGGCGGACAATCCGCAGGTCCCCCAGGGCCGCTCCGCGCAGGGCCCGCGCCATGGGGGAGCTCCAGCCGATCTTCCCGGCCGAAGCGTCCTGCTCGTCATCGCCCACCAGGGTGAGGCTGCGCTGGTCGTCATCCTCATCGGCAATGGTCACCGTGGAGCCGAACCAGGCGCGGTTCCGATCCGTCTGCAGGGCAGGGTCCACCACGCGCGCGGCCTTCATCCGCCGCGCCAGATGCGCCAGTTCCCGGTCGATCTCGCGCATCCGCTTGCGCCCATAGAGATAATCGCCGTTTTCCGAACGATCGCCATTGCCGGCCGCCCAGCTCACGATCTCCACGATCTGCGGGCGCTCGGTGCCGAGCAAGCGGTCGTAGCGCGCCTTGAGCGCGGCCAGGCCCGCGGGCGTGATCGGATTGCCTTCGACTTTCATCGCACGCGCAAGGTCAGCCCGGGGTGGACTTGCCAAGCACCCGGCTGACCGATTTCGGGCTGCCGTAGAGAACCTTGTCCGGGTTCATCGCTTCATAGACCACGGCATTCTCGATCACGCGCTGGACGTAGTTCTTGGTCTCGAAGATCGGAATCCGTTCGATCCATTCGACCCAGCCGATCCCGCCATTGCGCGGGTCGCCATTGGCGCGAAGCCATTTGTTCACATTGCCCGGCCCGGCATTGTAGGCCGCGATCGCCAGCGGATAGGCGCCGCCGTAATAATCCATCATCCGCGAGAAATAGCCGTCGCCCAAGCGGATATTATACCCGGCGTCGTTGATCAGGGAGGCGCTGAGATAGCTCATGCCCATCTTGCCCGCCTGTTCCTGCGCCGTGCCGGGCATCAGCTGCATCAGGCCGCGCGCGCCGGCATGGCTGACCGCGTTCTGGGCGAACTGGCTTTCCTGGCGCGTGATGGCATGAACCATGGTCCAGTTGGTTCCGGCCGGCGCGGGGATGGTCGGGAAGGCGATCTTGTAGAAGCCGGCGTGGCCATGCTCCTGCGCCTTTTCGCCAAGGATCACGGCCAGGTCGCGGCGGCCGAGGTCGCGCGCGAGTTCCGCGACCAGCGCATGCTCGCCCGGGGTCTTGGCCTGATCGGCGATTTCGCGGAAGAAGCGGATCGAGGTGGTCCACGGCGCATCCCGCGCGGCTTCGCGCACCGCGCCGGTGATCGGCTTGGAATAGAACGCGGCACGTTCCGCCGCGCTGGGCTGGATCAGCGGGGTGCCGGTGAGATCGGGTACGGAACGGCCAAGCCGTTCCAGCGCGAGCAGGCCGTAGAACTGCGCGGGATAGGCGGCCGACATTTCGAAATGGCGGTTCGCCTCGGCCCGGTTGCCGGCCTGGCTGTAGGCAAGGCCGGCCCAGTAGAAACCCTTGGAGCGGGTCTGCGGCGTCCGCGCCGCGGCGCCATAGCGGTAGAACAGCGGGGCGGCGGAGGACGGATCGCGCAGTTCCCATAGCGCGGTCGTGCCGCCGAGCCACATCAGCGAAGTATAATCGTCGCGCAGGCCATAGGCCATCGCGCTGATGTCCGCGCCCGGCGCGAAGCTGTCATCGATGGATGCCGCGATCCGCACCACGTTGCTGCCTCCCGCCATCCTGGCGACCGTGAGCAGCTCCTTCACCCAGTCGTCCGGATCGGCGGGCAGGGTGGCGAGGGGAGGGCGTGTGGCCAGCAGGCTGACGGCCGCATAGGCCCGGCCGCCCCTGCGCATCTGGCGCGACAGATTGTAGACATAGCCCGGATCGCGCAGCGCGTCCGGCCCGGGCGAGATGCCCTGCGAGGCGGGGTCGCTGCCCTGCGCCGCAGCCAGGCGCGCCATGAAGATCGCGCGCTTCGCCGGCGAGACATAGGCGATCTGGCGCGCAGCGGCCGTGGTGTCCCCGGCCCAGAGCAGCGCGTCCATCCGCGCGTCGTGATCATTGGGAGTGAGGCTGCCGCCATAGAGTGAAAAGAGTGCGCTTTCCGATGCGCTGCCCATCGACCCGCCGCGCCACGCTTCCCTGGCCGCGCTCGCCGCCTCGGGCCGCCGGAGCGAGGAAAGCGCGACCGCATATTGCGCCCGGGCCGGGTTGGTGAGCGGAGGGAATTTTTCGAAATAGGCGATAAGCCGGGAAGGCTCGGCATATTCGCGTTCCAGCGCGGCTTCCGCATAGCCCCGAATCTTGCCCTCCTGGGGAAAGCCCGGATAGCTCAGCAGGAAGCCCGAATATTCGGCGAAGCTGAGCCGGGGAGAGCTGTTCAACTGCTCCCACCGCTTCACCGCATAAGCCATCTGCCCGGGCTGGCTGGCGACCAGCGATGCGCGGGCGCGATCCCAATGCGCGGCATCGGATGCAACGCCTTGCGCGGCAAGCGGCGCGGAGGCCGAAAGTGCAGGCAGCATGACGGCAAGGACAACAGGTATTCTGAGCATGCTGGACATAGTGCCCATTGGCTCCTTATCAGGCGCTGAACGAAATTCCCCCATCGGGTCCGGCTCCCTTGTGTCGCCGTGATTCTAGCATGGGGCAAGAGCAAGGGTGAAGTCCATGTTTTCCGGTTCTATTCCGGCTTTGGTGACTCCGTTTCGCGATGGAGCGTTCGATGAAGCCGCTTTTCGCCGCCTGGTGGATTGGCAGATCGAAAACGGATCCAGGGGGCTGGTGCCCTGCGGAACCACCGGCGAAGCATCGACCCTGACCAATGAAGAGCATCACTATGTGATCCAGGTCTGCGTGGAGCAGGCCGCGGGGCGCGTTCCGGTCATCGCCGGCTGCGGATCGAACGATACCCGGAACGCCCTGATGCATATGCAATATTCGAAGAAGGTCGGCGCCGATGCCGCGCTTGTTGTCGCGCCCTATTACAACCGGCCGAACCAGGAAGGGCTGATCGCCCATTTTTCCCATCTGGCCGAACATGGCGAACTGCCGATCGTGCTGTACAACGTGCCCGGCCGCACGGTGACCGATATCGCGCCGGAAACCGTGGTGGAGCTTGCCCGCCGTTACCCGGACAGGATCATCGGCATCAAGGATGCGAGCGGCGATCTTTCGCGCGTGACCGACCACCGCATGGGGATCGGCAATGGCTTCTGCCAGCTGTCCGGTGACGATGAGCTTGCCCTGCCGGCCAATGCGGCCGGGGCGGTCGGCTGCATTTCCGTTACCGCCAATGTCGCGCCCCGGCTTTGCGCCGATTTCCAGCAGGCCTGCGCCGAGGGCAATTTCGCGCGGGCGCGCGAACTGAACGACCGGCTCTATCCGCTGCATTACGCCATGTTCGAGGATGCCTCGCCCGGGCCTTGCAAGTATGCGCTGACCCGGGTGCACAATTGGCTGACCGAGGAGCTGCGGCTTCCGCTCACCCCCTGCAATGCCGCCGCGCGCAAGGCGGTGGACGAGGCGCTGGAGCATGCCGGGCTGATCTGATCGCGGATGCCGGTTTGCTTTCCGGCCGCCGCGTCCTACATGCCCCCCAAGATCATGGCCCGCCCCAAGCCCACCACTTTCGACAAGAAGAAGACCGTCGCGGAAAATCGCCGCGCGCGGTTCGACTATTTCATCGAAGAAACCTTCGAGGCCGGGATCGCCCTCACCGGGACGGAAGTGAAGAGCCTGCGCTTCGGCGAAGGCTCCATCGCGGAAAGCTATGCCGAGGTGAAGAACGGCGAGGTGTGGCTGATCAATTCCAATGTCCCGGAATTCAGCCACGGAAACCGGTTCAACCACGAGCCGAAACGCCCGCGCAAGCTGCTGCTGCACGAGCGGGAGATCGCCCGCCTGCATGGCGCGGTGGAGCGCAAGGGCATGACCCTGGTGCCCTTGTCGGTCTATTTCAACTCGCGGGGCCGGGCCAAGGTGGAACTCGCCCTGGCCAAGGGCAAGCAGACCCATGACAAGCGACAGACGATCAAGGAACGGGACTGGAAGCGCGACAAGGCCAGGATCATGCGCGATCGCGGTTGAGCGCGACGGTGCGTAAACGGTGGAAGAGGCTTGCCGACTCATGCGGGTTTCGCAATGGGGCAGGCATGTTCATTCGCCGTTCGGCGATCGCTTTGCATATTCCACATCGCGCTGCGACGCAGCGTGAGGCCGCCCCTATCGAAAGAAGTACGATCCAGCCGTGAAGACCCGTATTTTCAACTGGACCCGGCGCAACATGCCGACCCGCGAGCAGATGGAGCGCAGCCGCTGGATACGCCCATTCGCAAATCGGGTGTTGCGGTCCGAACTATGGCGCTTCACCCGGCGTTCGGTGCCACGTGGCGTGGCGCTGGGCATGCTGGTGGGCATCATCATACCCTTTGCGCAGATTCTGTTCGCATCCCTGCTCAGCCTGACGGTTCGCGCGAATGTTCCGGTTGCCGCGCTGACCACTTTCGTTACCAATCCCTTCACCACGCCATTGATCTGGGTGCTGTCCTACAAGGTCGGCAGCTGGCTGCTGCAGGTGGACGCGATGACGATTGTTGCTCCGGTCAATACGGCCATGGAACACACCGAACTGCAGGATGCGCTGCAATGGCTGACGGGCGCCACGCTCGTCACTGCGTTCGGCCTGGTGGTGGTGGCAGTTATCGCCGCTTCTGTCGGCTATCTGGTGTCCAGCCTGTCCTGGCGCGTCTGGATCGCCCACAAGCGCAAGCTGCGCCTCGCGGAAGCGCGTGAGCGGATGTATGCGCGGATGCGGATGCAATGATGGCGCTGGGCGGTTCGCGCAGCCCTGCCATGGGCGCCGTGGCCGTTGGGGGTGCGCTTCTCGCCAGCCTTGTCCTGCTGTGGCTCGCCACCGGCCAGCCGCTGGTCGTGGCGGCCTATGGCGGCGGTCTGCTTGGCCTGAGCGCCCTGGTGGCGGCTCTTTCGCATCGCCGTTCCAGCCCCTTGATCCAGGAATTTCCCTTGCCGGACTGGTCGGTCACGGTCGCGGCGATCGAGGGAGACGGTTCGGCCGTCGTCATCACCGACCGGGCCAATCGCATGGTCTGCGCGAACAGCGCCTTCAACGAGGCTTTCGGACTGGATCATGCCCCGCCCTTGCTTAAGCTCGCTGCCGGTTCTGCCGAGCGGCTGGAGCGAGCCGGGCGCGCCGCATGGCGCGATGGAGCCGGCTCCGTGGCGCAGCTTCAGGATGAAGGCGGCACCCGCTGGCAGGCCGAGATCGCGCGGGCCGGGCGGGGCGACGATTACCTGATCTGGCGGTTCGCTCCCTTGCGGGAAACCGATCCCGTCGCGGAGCTGGGGGAGCGCATCACCGGCGCGTTCGGCCGGATGTTGAGCGAAGCCGGGGTGGAAGCCGTCCTGGTCGGACCGGAAGGCGCGATCCGGATGGCGAGCAGGAGCTTCGCCTTGCGCGCGGGCGGGGATGAAGCGGCGACCATGGCGGGGCAGGATTTCGCCGGCCTGCTGCGTGCGGACAGCCGGGACCGGATCTTCTTCGCGCGGGAAGGGCGCAACGGATCCTCGCAGACCCTGGTGCAGATCGCCCTGGCCGATCCGGACGATCTCGATCCGGCGGCGCCGGGCCAGGCGCCGTCGCTGATGCTGCTGCTCGATTCGGGCATCGGGCTCGGCGCTTCCGCGGGGGTGGAGGGACATGCCGGCACCAGCCAGCTGGAAGCCTTGCTGGCGCAATTGCCGGTGGGTCTGGCGATGGCCGACCGGGATGGCCGTTTCCTGTTCGCCAATCGCGCTTTCCTGCGCGCGGCCGGGGTGGATGGCAAGACCCTGCCTCCTTATCCGACCGAT
Organism: uncultured Caenibius sp.; assembly: GCA_964468045.1. Classification (GTDB taxonomy): domain Bacteria; phylum Pseudomonadota; class Alphaproteobacteria; order Sphingomonadales; family Sphingomonadaceae; genus JAWKXU01. The sequence continues at coordinate 308,828 of CAYXTO010000001.1, forward strand.
CTGGTGGTGCGGGAGGACAAGGGGCCGCTCGCGGATTCGGTCCGGCGGTTCGCGCAGGGGCCGGCCAGTTCGGGCGACATGGCGATTCGCCTGCGCGGCAATCCGGAGGAGCCGGTGTCGCTGGGCCTGGCCGGGGTGCGCGGGCTCGGGGAATCGGCCGTCCTGCTGAGCCTGGCGGATACGACGGAGGAAGCGCGGCTCAAGCGCCAGGTCGCCCAGGCCACCAAGATGCAGGCGGTCGGCCAGCTGGCGGGCGGGGTGGCGCATGATTTCAACAATGTGCTGACCGCGATCATCGGCCATTGCGACCTGATGTTGCTGCGCCACATTCCCGGCGACAGCGATTATGACGATATCCAGCAGATCAAGGCGAATTCCAATCGCGCCGCGTCCCTGACGCGCCAGTTGCTGGCCTTTTCCCGCCAGCAGACCCTGCGCCCCGAAGTGCTGCAATTGCCCGATGTGGTCTCGGAGGTTTCCCAGCTGCTCAAGCGGCTGATGGGCGAGAAGATCGCGTTCCAGGTCCATCACGACCGCGATCTCGGCCCGGTCCGGGCCGATCCGCAGCAATTGGAGCAGGTCATCGTCAATCTCGCGGTCAATGCCCGCGACGCGATCCAGGCACGCGGGGATGGCGCCGGCCGGGTGACGATGGCGACTCGCCGCATTGCCTCCAACGATGTGCGCCGGATGAAGACCGACATCATCCCGATCGGGGATTACACGGCGCTGATCGTGGAGGATACGGGCGGCGGCATACCGCAGGAGCATTTCGGCAAGATCTTCGAGCCGTTCTTCACCACCAAGGAAATGGGGAAGGGCACGGGGCTGGGCCTGTCCACCGTCTATGGCATCGTCAAGCAGTCCGGCGGTTTCGTCTTTGTCGAGAATGTGCCCGGCCCGGGCGGCCGGACCGTGGGCGCGCGTTTCGTGATCTATCTGCCGGTCTATGACGGCGTGGTCCCGACTGCCGCCCATCGCGCGGAGGAGGTGACGGAATGGGCGGGCGGCGGACGCCTGCTGCTGGTGGAGGACGAGGATATGGTCCGCGCGGTGGCGGAGCGGGCGCTGGCGCGTGAGGGCTACGATATCGTCACGGCCTGCGATGGGGAGGAAGGGCTGGAAAAGGTGAAGGCCGGGGAGGAGTTCGACCTGGTCATCAGCGACGTGGTGATGCCCAGCATGGATGGCCCCGCGATGCTGCGCGAAATCCGCAAGCTGCGGCCCGATCTGCCGGTCCTGTTCATGTCGGGCTATGCCGAGGAACAGTTGCGACGGGATATCGACATCGAGAACATGCACTTTATCCCCAAGCCGTTTTCCGTGCAGCAGATCGCCCGGAAAGTGGCGGAAGTCCTCGGCGGAAGGGCCACCTGATCCCCTACGGCAAATTTTTTGTTCCGCTCTTGTTCCATGAGAACAAAGGTGATACATCCTCGCTCGGTTGACTGTTCCGTTCAGCCCGGTAGGCAGCGAGGAGGCCAGCACATGGCGGCAAGTTTGAAGCTCGTGGATAAGGAAAACAACGTGGATCGTCAGAAGGCGCTCGAAGCCGCGCTCGCTCAGATCGACCGGGCCTTCGGGAAAGGTTCGGCGATGAAGCTGGGCAGCCGCGAAGCCATGCAGGTGGAAGCGATTTCCTCCGGCTCGCTCGGCCTCGATATCGCCCTGGGCATCGGCGGCCTGCCGCGCGGCCGCATCATTGAAATCTATGGGCCGGAAAGTTCCGGCAAGACCACGCTGGCCCTGCATGCCATTGCGGAAGCGCAGAAGACGGGCGGCACGGCCGCTTTCGTGGACGCGGAACATGCGCTCGATCCGGTCTATGCCAAGAAGCTGGGCGTCGATATCGACGAGTTGATCGTGTCCCAGCCGGATACGGGCGAGCAGGCGCTGGAAATCGTGGACACGCTGGTGCGCTCCAATGCGATCGACGTGCTGGTGGTCGATTCGGTCGCCGCGCTCGTTCCGCGGGCGGAAATCGAAGGCGAGATGGGCGACAGCCATGTCGGCCTGCAGGCGCGGCTGATGTCGCAGGCATTGCGCAAGCTGACGGGTTCCATCAGTCGTTCGCGCTGCATGGTGATCTTCATCAACCAGGTCCGCATGAAGATCGGCGTGATGTACGGCAATCCGGAAACGACGACGGGCGGCAATGCGCTGAAATTCTATGCGTCCGTCCGGCTCGATATTCGCCGCACCGGCCAGATCAAGGACCGGGACGACATCGTCGGCAACGCCACGCGGGTGAAGGTGGTCAAGAACAAGGTGGCTCCGCCATTCAAGCAGGTCGAATTCGACATCATGTATGGCGAAGGCATTTCCAAGATCGGGGAAATTCTCGATCTGGGCGTCAAGGCGGGCCTCGTCGAGAAATCCGGGGCCTGGTTCAGCTATGACAGCATCCGGATCGGGCAGGGTCGGGAAAACGCCAAGCAGTATCTCAAGGAAAATTCCGAAATTTGCGACCGGTTGGAAGCCGCGATTCGTGGCCGCACCGATCAGGTCGCCGAGGAGATGATGTCGGGTCCGGACGCGGACGACGATATCTGATCTTCAAGAAGCGCCGGCGGAGCGGCGCTTGGGGAACCGGGCCGGCGCAGCGACCTTCATGGCGCGCGCCGGCCTTTCCAGTTGAGCGGCGCGGAGATAGATTGCTCGCATGGCGACAAAGGCTGATTGGCAGGAGGTGACGGGGAAGGTCTGGGCGGAGAATATCCGCCTCACCGACCGCGCCTTTTCCGGATTGACGCAGATCATGCTGGAACGTCTGGCTGGCGTTCCGGGCGATCGCATCCTCGATATCGGTTGCGGAGGCGGCGAATTGTCCCTGGCCTTGGGCGAAGTCCGGCCGAATGCCGAGGTGACGGGCATCGATGTGTCCCGCGATCTGGTCGAGGCGGCGCGGCAGCGCGCGGGCGGATATCCGAATATCCATTTTGAGCTGGCCGATGCGGCGAACTGGCGGAAAGACGGATTCGCGCCGGATCTGCTGGTATCGCGCCACGGCGTGATGTTCTTCGACGATCCGGTGGGCGCCTTCGCTCATTTTCGCGAGATTTCGGCCGATGGCGCGCAGCTTTTCTTTTCCTGCTTTCGCCATCCGCAATTGAATGTCTGGGCCAGCGAAGCGGCCCGATTGCTGGAGCTTCCGCCACCGCCGGATCCCTATGCGCCGGGTCCGTTCGCCTTTGCCGAGGAAGATCATGTCCGTTCCATTCTCGCCAGGGCAGGCTGGCGCGATATTGCGGTTCATCCGGTCGATTTCCGGTTTGTCACCGGGGCCGGACCGGATTCGCTGGCGGAAGCGCTCCATTTCTTCGCGAGGATCGGGCCGGCTGCGCGCGCCATGAAGACCATGGAGGAGGGTGAGCAGGCCGAGGCCTTGCAACGGCTCCAGCGCTGGCTGGCCACGCAGCGCAGCGATGATCTGATCGCTCTGCCCGCCGCCGCCTGGATCGTGACCGCGCGGAGGCGCAATTGATCGTGATCCTTGCTCACACTGGCGGAGTTAATGCGCTTGTCGCCGGCCTTGCCCTCGCCTAACTGCACCGCATGACTTCGACCAACGATATCCGCCGGTCCTTCCTCGATTACTTTGCCGCCAATGGGCATGAGGCGGTGCAATCGGCGCCGCTCGTGCCCTACAACGATCCGACCCTGATGTTCGTGAATGCGGGCATGGTCCCGTTCAAGAATGTCTTCACCGGGCTGGAAAGCCGTGCCGTTCCGCGTGCGGCCAGCTCGCAGAAATGCGTGCGGGCCGGCGGCAAGCACAACGATCTGGACAATGTCGGCTACACCGCGCGGCATCACACCTTCTTCGAGATGCTGGGGAATTTCTCCTTCGGCGATTATTTCAAGGAACAGGCCATCATCCATGCCTGGACCCTGCTGACGAAGGATTGGGGGCTCGCACCCGACAGGCTCACCGCCACGGTCTATCACACCGACGACGAGGCGTTCGACCTGTGGCGCAGGATTTCCGGCCTGCCGGAGGAACGGATCATCCGGATCGCGACCAGCGACAATTTCTGGTCGATGGGCGATACCGGCCCCTGCGGCCCGTGCAGCGAGATTTTCTACGATCACGGCGATCATATTCCGGGCGGCCCTCCCGGCTCCCCGGATGAGGATGGGGACCGCTTCATCGAGATCTGGAATCTCGTGTTCATGCAGTTCGAACAGGCAGCCGATGGCAGCCGCACCGAATTGCCGAAGCCGAGCATCGACACCGGAATGGGGCTGGAACGCATCGCCGCGGTGATGCAGGGCGTGCATGACAATTACGATACGGACACCTTCAAGGCCCTGATCGCGGCGTCCGAAAGCCTGACGGGCGTCAAGGCGGCGGGCGATCATGTGGCGAGCCACCGCGTGATCGCGGATCATCTGCGTTCGACGAGCTTCCTGGTGGCGGACGGCGTGCTCCCTTCCAACGAAGGGCGGGGCTATGTGCTGCGCCGGATCATGCGCCGCGCCATGCGCCATGCCCATCTGCTTGGCGCTTCCGAGCCCTTGATGCATCGCCTGGTTCCCGCTCTGGTCACCGAGATGGGGCAGGCCTATCCGGAGCTGGGCCGCGCGCAACCGCTTATCCAGGAAGTGCTGGAGCGGGAGGAAACGCGCTTCCGCCAGACTCTCGACAAGGGGTTGAAGCTGCTGGACGAAGCGACCGGCAGCATGGCGGCGGGCGATAGCCTGCCCGGTGAAACGGCCTTCCGGCTCTACGATACCTATGGCTTTCCTTACGACCTGACCGAGGATGCCCTGCGCGCGCGCGGGATCGGCGTGGATCGCGAAGGGTTCGACGCGGCCATGGCCCAGCAGAAGGCGGCCGCGCGGGCGGCGTGGAAGGGCTCCGGCGCGGCGGCGGATGGCGAATTGTGGTTCGATATCGCCGAGCGGGAAGGGGCGACGGAATTCACGGGCTATAGCTCGACCAGCGGGGAAGGCCGCGTGGTTGCGCTTGTCGTCGATGGCAAGGAAGCGCAATCGGCGGAGGCTGGCGCGGAGGTCATCGTGCTGACCAACCAGACGCCGTTCTATGGTGAAAGCGGCGGTCAGACCGGGGACGCCGGCCGCATCAGCAACAATAGCGGGCTGTCGATATCCGTTTCCGACACGTCCAAGCCGCTCGGGCGGCTGCACGCCCACCACGGCAGGATCGAGGCGGGCCGGATCGCGGTGGGCGAAACGGTCCATCTCGAAATCGATGTCGAACGGCGTGACGCGATCCGCGCGAACCATTCCGCCACCCACCTGCTGCACGCCGCCCTGCGCAATCGGCTGGGCGGTCACGTGACCCAGAAAGGTTCGCTGGTGGCCGAGGATCGGCTGCGCTTCGACTTTTCGCATCCCAAGCCGCTGAGCGATGAGGATATTGCCGCGATCGAGGCTGAGGTGAACGCCGAGATCCGCCATAATGAGCCTGTGGTTACCCGCCTGATGAGCCCTGATGATGCCATTGCCGCCGGTGCGATGGCTCTCTTCGGGGAAAAATATGGCGAGGAGGTTCGCGTCCTTTCGATGGGCCGGGCAGACAGCGATGCGAAATTCTATTCCATCGAATTGTGCGGAGGCACGCATGTGCGCGCGCTGGGCGACATCGCCTTGTTCCGCATCGTGACGGAAAGCGCCGTTTCCTCGGGCGTGCGCCGGATCGAGGCGCTGACGGGCGAGGCGGCTCGGCAGTGGCTGGTCGCTCGCGAGGACGCGCTCAAGGCGGTTGCCGGTGCAATGAAAACCGCACCCGAAGAAGTCGTCGGGCGGGTTGCCGCGCTGATGGACGAACGCAAGCGGCTGGAAAAGGAACTGGCCGAAGCGAAGAAGGCCCTTGCGCTGGGCGGCGGTGGGACGGCTTCTCCCGCGACATCGGTCGAACAGGTCGGCGGGGTGAACTTCATGCACCAGATTCTCGAAGGCTTCGATCCCAAGGGACTCCGGGCGCTGGTTGACGAGAACAAGAAGCAGCTTGGCAGCGGCGCCAATGCCGTGATTTCCGTGGTCGATGGCCGGGCCACCATTGCCGTCGGCGTGACCGATGATCTTACCGGCCGCGTCAGTGCGGTCGATCTCGTCCGTGCGGGCGTCGAGGCGCTCGGCGGGAAGGGCGGAGGCGGCAGGCCTGACATGGCCCAGGGCGGCGGCCCGGATGGCGGCAAGGCCCAGGAGGCGATAGCGGCGGTCAAGGCCGTGCTCGCCGGCTGAGCGGTCACCAGTTCCCAGGGCCTAGGGGGCCTAGGTCTTCAGCGTGCTGGTCCGCAATTTCGGCTTGTGATCCAGTTCGCCCTGTTCCTGGATCTTCGCGCGGAACTCGTCCCGCTTTTCGTGGATGGACGCGATGACCGGTCCCATTGCCACGCCGAGATCGACCAGCACCGCTTCGGATAGCTGCAGCGAGCTTTCCAGCGTTTCCGGGACGGCATGGGTCGCTCCGCTGCGATAGAGCATGGCGGCATGATCGCTGTCCCGCGCGCGGGCGATGATCGGAACATCAGGATAGATCGCGCGCAGCCTGCGGGTAAGGCCCTGGGCGAGAATGGGTTCGTCCATCGTCAGCACCACGGCGGATGCCCGGTCGATTCCGAGCTTGGTCAGCGCCTCGCGGCGCGCGGCATTGCCGAAGGTGGCGTTGTATCCCTTGCGCCGCGCCGTGAGGATCAGATCGGCATCGGAATCGACAGCGATGTAGGGTTTCCTGTGCACGGTCAGCATGTCGGCGACCAGCCGGCCGACGCGCCCGAAGCCGACAATGATCACCCTGTGCTCATTGCTCCCGTCGTCGAGTTCAGTCTGGGCCGGCGCGGGATCGACCCGTCGCGCCATCATCCGCCCGAGCGTGGCGAGCAGGGGGGTGATGGTCAGCCCGATGGCGGTCACGATCTGCCAGAATTGCGCGGTGCCCGGCTGGATCAGCAACGCCTGCGTCGCGGCGGCGAGGACGATCAGCGTGGTTTCGGAAGGACTCGCCATCAGTATTCCGGTCTCGGTGGCGGTGCTGCGCTGGGCGCCCATCATGCGGAGCAGCAGCCCGGTGACCACGGCCTTGAGCGTCAGCACCCCGACCACCGCCGATACGATGGCCCAGAGATTTTCCCAGATGGTGGCGAGGTCGATCCCCATGCCGACCGTGATCAGGAATACGCCGAGGGCCAGCCCCTTGAACGGCTCGGTGATGCCCTCGACCTCGGAATGGTATTCGGTTTCGGCGATAAGCAGGCCGGCCAGCAGGGCGCCGACGATGGGTGACAGCCCGACGGCCGCCGTGGCGAGGCTGGCGCCGATCACCACCAGGAGGCTGGCGGCCATGAACAGCTCGGGGCTCTTGGTCCGGGCGGCCTGGGCGAACAGATAGGGCAGGGTGAAGCGGCCCACCACCATCATCGCCACAATCACCGCCGCGCCGAGCCAGATGGTCCGCATCAGATTGCCGACGCCGTCGCTCGCCGCATAGGGCGCCATGGCGCCGAGCATGAAGATGATCGGGACAATCGCGATATCCTCGAACAGCAGCATCGAGAGCGCGGCCCGGCCGACCGGTGTTCTGGTTCCCGCAATCGGCAAGACCAGGGCGGTGGAGGACAGGGCAAGCGCCAGCCCGAGCGCCAGGGCGCCGGTCCAGTATTGCCCGACCATGGTGAGGATTGCGGCGAGCAGGCCGGCAATGATGATCAGCTCGAGCGCACCCAGCCCGAACACCAGGCGCCGCATCGCCCACAAGCGATTGAAGGAAAGCTCCAGCCCGATAGTGAAGAGCAGCAGGATGATCCCGAATTCAGCGAAGGGAGCCAGGCCTTCCGGGTCGGTAATGGTGAAATGAGCGAGCCAGGGATGCTCGAACACCATCCTGCCCAGCCCATAAGGGCCGACCGCCAGCCCCACCATCAGGAAGCCGATGATCGGGGTGATGCGGAACCGCGCGAAGACCGGGATGACGATGCCGGCCGCGCCCAAAATCACGAGCGCGTCCGAAAGCAGGGGCGAGGAGTGAGTCAGCTCGGCGGCCATTGTCTCCGGACGCTATCTTGCAGTTGCGGGAAACGCCAGCATTCCGGTGCCTCGTCCGCCGTTTTAACCGCCGCCTGGCCCGCCTTTGTGGGAAGGGGGCGGCCCGCTGGGTTCGCGCCCCGCCGATCCGACGCGCCCGTCCCATTCGATGCGGTAGAGATCGAAGCGTCGGTCCGCCAGGTTGCGCACGGTCCCTTCCGCCCTGGCCCAGCTGAGATCGGCCAGATTGACTTCGCTGATCGTCAGGGTTTCCACATTTTCGCTGGCCTCGGCGGCGATGCCGTCCCGCGCGAACGGGAAGTCGCAAGGCGTCAGAATGCAGCTCTGCGCATATTGGATGTCCATGTTGCCGACATTGGGCAGATTGCCGACATTGCCGCTCATCACCACGAAGCACTGGTTTTCGACCGCCCGGGCCTGCGCGCAATAGCGCACCCGCATGTAGCCTTGCCGGCTGTCGGTGCAGAACGGGATGAATATGATCCGCGCCCCTTCGTCGACCAGGCGGCGGGCAAGCTCGGGAAATTCGCTGTCGTAGCAGATCAGCACCCCGATCGGGCCGCAATCGGTGGGGATCACGTCGATGGAATCGCCGCCCTTGATGTTCCACCAATAGGCTTCGTTGGGAGTGGGGTGGATCTTCTCCTGCTCATGCACCGATCCATCGCGCAGGCAGACATGGGCGACATTATGGATGTCGCCGTCCTCCATCCGGGTCGGATGCGACCCGCCAATGATATTGATATTGTAGTTCAACGCCATTTCCGACAGCGCCTTGCGAATGCGCGGCGTGTAGCGGGACAGGGTTTCGATCGCCTCCAGCGGGGAAAGTTCCTGCTCCTCGAACGACAGCAGCATCAGCGTGAACAGTTCCGGAAACACTATGAAGTCCGACTCGTAATCGGATGCCACATCGACGAAATATTCGATCTGCCTGATGAACTCGTCGTAATCCGCCACGGCACGGGCCTGGAGCTGGCAGGTTGCGATCCGGACGCTTTCGACCCCGCGCGGGACCCGCTGCTTCTGCGGCTTGTCCGTGTCCACGAAAGGATTGCGCCACACCATGTGAACGGCGTAGCTCTTGGATTTCTTGTCCTCCGGCAGGTATTTCTCGAGGATGCCGATCGGTTCGAATCCGTTGGCGAGCTGGAAGCGCAGGACCGGATCGTGGAGCTTGCCCGAGATCACCTGGTCCAGATAATCCTGCGGACCTTCGACCTTGCGCCACATGCGGCGCAGGTTCGGCATGCGGCCGCCAAAGACGATCCCCGACAGCTCGAGCCGCTCCGCCAGGGCGCGGCGTTCCTCATAGAGCCTGCGCCCTATGCGGGTGCCGCGTACCTTCGGATCGACGCACATTTCATAACCATAGAGCCAGTCGCCGGTCGGATCGTGACGGCTGCCGAAGCCATTGCCGGTAATTTCATCCCAGCTGTGCGGCTTCAGTGCCGCGTTGCCCGATATCCGCATCGACGCGCAATATCCCACGAGCTTTCCATCGAGCTTGGCCAGAAAGCACCCCTCGGGAAAATTGTTTAATTGCCCGCGAATCTCGCCGAATGTGTAGGGCGGCAGATCGTCGTAAGCGCGGCGCACCAGGGCCGCGATGGCCGCCACATCGCCGGGCCTGGCCTGGCGGACTTCGAGGCGGGCCTTTGCCTGGTTTGCGGGCATGTCTTACTCCGGACGAGGGATTTTGGCGGGGCTGCCGGCCGATTGGCTTTGCGTGTAAACCGTGCGAAGCGCATATGTCCACGTCATGGACGATGGCGACACGCCTGATCTGCTTATAGTCGGCGGCGGCCCTGCCGGGATGATGGCCGGGCTGCTTTTCGCGCGGGCGGGGGTTTCGACGCTGGTGCTGGAGAAGCATGGCGACTTCTTTCGCGATTTTCGCGGAGACACGGTCCACCCATCCACCATGGAAATCCTGCACCAGCTCGGGCTGCTCGACCGTTTTCTCCAGCGGCCGCATGATCGCCTGTACAGGGCGGAAATACGCATTGCGGGCCGGGACTGGGTCATTGGCGATCTCTCCCATCTGGCGACGCCCGCGCCCTTCATAGCCATGATGCCGCAATGGGATTTCCTGGACTTCCTGCGCGATGAGGCTTCCCGTTTCCCGTCCTTCAGGCTGGAGATGGAATCTCCCGTTGCCGATTTCATCATGGAAGACGAGAGGGTCGCCGGTGTCCGCCTGGCGGATGGATCGGAACGCCGCGCAAGCAGGCTGGTGATAGCGGCGGATGGGCGGTCATCGCTGGTCAGGGATTTGCACCTCCTGCCGGTCGAAACGCTCGGCGCACCGATGGATGTGATCTGGCTACGGTTGCCGAAATCTTCGGACAGCGGCGGTATATTGCGCGGCTCGTTCGAGGCCGGGCGGCTGGTGGTGCTGATAGATCGCAGAGTTTACTGGCAATGCGCCTTTATCGTGGGCAAGGGCCAGGCCGACCATGTCCGCGAGATGGGAGCGGGCTGGGTGGTTGCCCGCATCAGCGAGGCCTTTCCCGACCTGTCGTTTCCCGGCGCCGAAACGCTCGAGGTGGATGATCTGCACGTCCTCAACGTGGCCCTGGATCGGCTGACGGTCTGGCATCGGCCCGGGCTTCTGGCGATTGGCGATGCCGCCCATGCGATGAGCCCGATCGGGGGCATCGGCATCAATCTGGCTATCCAGGACGCGGTGGCCGCGGCGAACATACTTGCCGGTCCACTGGCTCGTGGCGCTTCCATAGACGCGCTGTTGCCACAGGTCAGGGCGCGGCGCCTGTTTCCGACCCGCATCATTCAGGCAGGGCAGAAGCTGGCGCAGGACCGGCTGATCCAGCCGCTGTTGGAAAAAGGCGCAGAGCCTGTCGCTCGTGCGCCTTTCCTGATCCGTGCTCTTGATCGTATTCCGCTGCTCCGGCGCATACCGGGCCGGATCATCGGCCTCGGCATACGCCGCGAGCATGTGCGCTCACCCGCGCAAGACTAGCTTGGCGGATTGTGGATCAGGCCCCGTTGGTCATTGCCTTCTCGAGATTTTCCACGATTGCCTCGAAGAATTTCTCGGTCGTCATCCAGCTCTGTTCCGGGCCGATCAGCAAGGCGAGATCCTTGGTCATCTGTCCGCCTTCGACGGTCTCGATGCAGACGCGCTCGAGCGTTTCCGCAAACCGCACCACATCCGGCGTATCATCGAAGCGGCCGCGATAGATCAGGCCGCGCGTCCAGGCGAAGATGGACGCGATCGGATTGGTGGAGGTCGCCTTGCCCTGCTGATGCTGGCGATAGTGGCGAGTCACGGTGCCGTGGGCGGCTTCCGCTTCCACGGTCTTCCCGTCCGGAGTCATCAGGACCGAAGTCATGAGACCGAGCGAGCCGAAGCCCTGGGCGACGGTGTCGGACTGCACGTCGCCATCATAGTTCTTGCAGGCCCAGACGAACTTGCCGCTCCATTTCAGGGCGCTGGCCACCATGTCGTCGATCAGGCGATGCTCGTAGGTGATGCCCTTGGCTTCGAACTGCGCCTTGAACTCGTTCTGGTAGACTTCCTCGAACAGATCCTTGAAGCGGCCGTCATAGGCCTTGAGGATCGTGTTCTTGGTGGAGAGATAGACTGGCCAGCCGAGGCCCAGGCCGTAATTCATCGAGGCGCGGGCGAAATCGCGGATCGAATCGTCCAGATTGTACATCGCCATGGCGACGCCCGAACTGGGGAACTGGAACACGTCCAGATCGATGTTCTTGCCGTCATCCCCTTCGAACACGAGGCGCAGCTTGCCGGGACCGGGGATCAGAGTGTCGGTGGCGCGATACTGGTCGCCGAAGGCGTGGCGCCCGACCACGATCGGGTCGGTCCAGCCCGGCACCAGGCGGGGGACGTTCTTGATCACGATCGGTTCGCGGAAGACGACGCCGCCCAGAATGTTGCGGATCGTGCCGTTGGGCGACTTCCACATCTTCTTGAGGCTGAATTCCTCGACGCGCGCTTCATCGGGCGTGATGGTCGCGCATTTTACGCCGACGCCGAATTCCTTGATCGCGTTGGCGGCGTCGACCGTGATCTGGTCGTCGGTTTCGTCGCGCTTCTGGATGGAGAGATCGTAATATTTCAGATCAATGTCGAGGTAGGGAAGGATCAGGCGTTCGCGGATCCATTCCCATATGATCCGAGTCATCTCGTCGCCGTCGATTTCGACAACCGGGTTCTTAACCTTGATCTTTGCCATATCCGTCCTGTCAATCCGCGATAATCTGCGCGCCTCTTAGCAGGTGCGCGGGCTGGTGCAAGGCGCGCAAGTGGCCGGAAGATGGGTGGGGCTGGTGCCGGTCGGCAAGGCGGGATAGGTTTTTACGCTGACGCGTTGAAGCATCGAGAGGGCGGTAGTACGCGATGAAACGGGATGACAGGGAAGCCGGCAAGGGGCCCGCCAATCGCCCTTCCTTGAGCCTGCATGTTCCGGAGCCGCATTTCCGCCCTGGCGACAAGGTCGATTACAGCTACCTCCAGATACCTGAGCCTGACGCGATCCCGCGGCTCGACGAAACGGCGGAGGCGGGGGGAATGCATGCGCTGGCCTATGGCTTGATCCGCGTGCTGGACGATAGCAATCGGGCGGTGGGCAGCTGGAATCCCCGGCTCGATCCCGAGACGTTGCTGCTGATGCTGCGCAAGATGGCGCTGATACGGGCATTCGACGACCGGATGTTTCGCGCCCAGAGGCAGGGCAAGACCAGCTTCTACATCAAGTCGACCGGCGAGGAGGCGGTATCGATCGGGGCCGCCCTGGCGCTTGACCGCGAAGACATGTGCTTTCCCAGCTATCGCCAGCCGGGGATATTGATCGCGCGCGATTATCCGATCGAGCGGATGATGAACCAGATCTATTCGAACCGGCTCGATCCGTTGAAGGGGCGGCAGCTGCCGATCATGTATTCCGCGAAGAGCCATGGCTTCTTCACGATTTCCGGCAATCTCACGACGCAATATCCGCAAGCGGTCGGCTGGGCGATGGCCAGCGCCTCCAAGGGCGACACCCGCATCGCCGCCGCATGGTGCGGCGAAGGCTCGACCTCGGAAGGGGATTTCCACAACGGCCTCACCTTTGCCGCAATCTACAATGCTCCCTGCATTTTCAATGTAGTGAACAATCAATACGCTATTTCCAGCTTTTCAGGATTTGCGGGAAGTGAGCGGACCACCTTCGCGGCACGGGCGATCGGGTACGGCATTCCCGGTTTGCGCGTTGATGGGAACGATATCCTCGCGGTCTATGCGGCAACCCGCTGGGCGGCCGACCGGGCGAGATTGAACCTCGGCCCCTCGCTCATCGAGCTTTTCACCTATCGGGCGGAGGCGCACAGCACATCCGACGATCCGTCCGCCTATCGCAGCGCGCAGGAGCGGGAGGAGTGGCCGCTGGGCGACCCGATCACCCGCCTAAAGCGGTATTGCATCGCGGAGGGTATCTGGGACGCGGAACGGCATGAGGCGATGGATCTGGAAGTGGCGAGGGAGGTGCAGGCCGCCCAGAAGGAGGCGGAGCGCAATGGTATCCTTGGTCATGGCCTTCACCAGCCCGATCAGACCATGTTCCAGGATGTGTTCGAAGAACTGCCGTGGCACCTGAAGGAGCAATGCGCCCAGGCCATTCACGAAAGGAAGCTGAAGTGGCCCGAATGACGATGGTCCAGGCTATCAACAGCGCGCTTCGCGTGATGATGGCACGGGATGATCGCATCGTCGTGCTGGGCGAGGATGTGGGGTATTTCGGCGGCGTGTTTCGGGTCACTGCCGGCTTGCAGGCGGAATTCGGCAAGGAACGCTGCTTCGATACTCCCATCAGCGAGTGCGGGATCATCGGTACGGCAATCGGAATGGCTGCCTATGGATTGCGCCCCGTGCCGGAAATCCAGTTTGCCGATTACATCTATCCCGGCTTGGATCAGATCATCAGCGAAGCAGCCCGGATCCGCTATCGTTCGGCAGGTGATTTCGTCTGCCCGATGACGGTCCGCGTGCCGTTCGGGGGCGGCATTTTCGGCGGACAGACTCACAGCCAGTCCCCGGAGAGCCTGTTCACCCATATTTCCGGTATCAAGACGGCGGTGCCGTCCACTCCCCGCGATGCCAAGGGCCTGCTGATCGCCGCGATCGAGGACAACGATCCGGTGATCTTCATGGAGCCCAAGCGCTGCTATAATGGGCCGTTCAATGGCAAGTATGATCAGCCGGCAAGGAACTGGGCCGATCATCCCGACGCCGATGTCGACGAGGAATATTTCAGGATACCGCTGGGAAAGGCGAAAATCGTACGTGAGGGGGATGAGTGCACGATCCTGACATATGGGACGATGGTGCATGTCGCCGAACAGGTGCTCGAAGACCGCGAGGTCAATGGCGAGCTGATCGATCTCAGGACCCTGCTGCCGCTCGACATCGAAGCAATCGAGGCTTCGGTCAGGAAGACGGGCCGCTGCCTGATCATTCACGAAGCTACCCGGACCAGCGGCTTCGGCGCAGAACTGTCGGCTCTGGTGCAGGAACGCTGCTTCTACCATCTCGAAGCGCCGATCGAGCGGGTGACCGGTTTCGACACGCCATATCCCCATTCGCTGGAATGGGCGTATTTCCCGGGGCCGATCCGGATCGGCGAGGCCTTGGATCGACTGATGCAGGATTAGCGCTATGCCGAGGTTCGAATTCAAGCTTCCGGATATTGGCGAAGGCGTCGCAGAGGCCGAAATCGTCGAATGGCATGTGGCCGTGGGTGACCGGGTGAAGGAAGACCAACTGGTGGCTTCCGCCATGACAGATAAGGCCACGGTCGAGCTGGAAACGCCCAAGGCCGGGATAATCACCGAGGTGGGCTGCAAGGTCGGCGATATCCTGCCGATCGGATCCGTTCTGGTGGTGATCGAAACGGAGGACGACCAGGTGGATTCCGCCGAGGGGGCAATGGAAGATCACTCATCCGGCCAGGTCGGCAAGCCGTCCCCGAATTTGGCGGAAGCGTCAGAAAATGAGGAGGCTGCGCAATCCGGGACAGGCAGCACCTTGGGCGAGCGGCGCGAAGGACACGTGCTGGCATCGCCGGCGGTCCGAAAGCGTGCGAAGCAGCTTGGCATCGAACTGTCGGCGGTCCCCGCGCCCGATGCGCAGGTTCACCACGCCGATCTCGACGCATTTCTTCTCGGCGGCCGTTCTGTACGGCCCGATCTGCCTGCGGAGGAGCGCGCTGACCGGCAGTTTCCCATTCAGGGAATGCGCAGGCAGATTGCGTTGCGCATGGCTGAATCGAAACGGCATATCCCGCATTTCACCTATGTCGAAGAGATCGATGTCACCGAACTGGAACGCCTTCGCTCCGTTCTGAATGGCCGGGAAGAGAGCGCCCCCAAATTGACGCTGTTGCCCTTTCTCATTCTCGCGATGTGCAGGGCCTTGGGGAAATTCCCCATGATGAATGCGCATTATGATGACGATGCAGGCGTCGTTACCCAATATGGCGCGGTGCATGCGGGCATTGCCACGCAGACCGACAAGGGCCTCATGGTCCCGGTCATCCGCGATGCGCACCAGATGGATATCTGGCAGCTCTCCGGCGCGATCTCTCATGTGGCTGCAGGCGCGCGCGCGGGCCGCCTGCACAAGAAGGAGTTGAGCGGCCCCACCATTTCCATCAGCTCGCTGGGGAAATTGGGCGGGGTCGCTTCAACGCCGATCATAAACCGCCCCGAAGTGGCGATACTGGCGCCGAATCGCGTTGTCGAACGGCCGATGTGGGTGGCGGATCGAGTCGAGCCTCGCAAGGTCATGAACCTGTCGATCAGCTGCGATCACAGGATCATTGACGGGCACGATGCCGCTTCCTTCATTCAGACTATCAAGGAGAGGTTCGAGACACCGGCGCTGCTGTTCACCTGATTCAGGCGATACGCGAGTTTGCAGAGCTAAATCGTACGGCTATGAACCGGATTGATCGGAAACCCTCTAGCGCTGACCCGACGCCTCCTTCGGCAGAGCTTCGACGATTAAACAGCGCTAATCTTGGCCCGCAGGTCCTGTGAAAGCGATCCCACCATCCATGCTGGCCTCCTGTGACCAGCAGACAGCGTGAAACACATCATGCGCTCAAAGGAAATTCCTCTCAATTCAGTTCGGGCAGAAGCTGCTCTAATGTGGCAATTGCTGATTTGAAAATGGCATCTGCAGCAAGGCGGTCATGAACAATATAATTACGACTAATAATATAAATAAAATAACCATGGTTATATTTTGAGAAATTGGTGCAGGTTTACCCCTATTTTCAATATAATTATTGTGATTTTCGAATTCATCTTCGGAATTTCTTTCGTCAAATCGCCCTGTCGGAGCGATAAGCAGGGCCGAGCTCACTGTTGCCTTCGATATAGGGGAGGAAAATTCGCAGCCGTAAACATCGCCTTCTGACCAGATAATACAAGCTTCGTATGCTTGGGAACCCGGCAATTCTATCCAAATAGTCTCGCCAGCCTTCATCGACATGGCTGTTTGGAATCGAACACCTGTTTCGGACAGGTCGAGGATGGCCACTCGCGATTCAGCTCGCTCCGACGCCGCCGATGTTCCGACCGACAAGGATCGTCTCGCGAAGCCGCGTCGTCCGCCAAATTTTGAATCGACGCTAATCTTAGCTAAAGGCAATGCCACTTCCATCTCCGCAAAACAGTTGCGTCCATGGAATTTATGGCGTCTATCCCCTTCGCATACGTGAATCAGGCTTGCGGGGCATGATAGCCTGCCCCGCATGAGCGGAGCATTCCATAGATCGACTCCACATTCTCAAAGGAATGTGCATGATCTCAAGCGAATATCTCGTTTGGGGGCACCATGCAGCACACTACTCCGTTCTCGGTTCGCTATCTTACCGACGAACCTGTCCCCATCCGCGACATCATCGGCAGTCTCCAAGGGGTCGAAACCACACTCAATGAAGTGGCGCGATTGCTGCCGACATTCATTGATGGCCTTCAAGTCGAAAAAATCGAGATCAGGGTTCGCGAGGTCGCACAGGAGAGCCCACTTCGTGAGATTTTCGCGGTCGGCCTGTTCTTGGCGTTCCAAAAGCAGTTGGAGGAAGAAGTGCCCCAGCTGATCACCGACGCCACTGGCCTGATCATACCTGACCGATTCGATACAGTCGTCACGGTGCTCGCGCTGATTATCGTGTTCTACGGCGTTGGCGCATTGAAGGACTTGGTGCTTGGGCATGGAGCAGCCGGCGCGGCGGAAGCTCAACTCAATGGTCTGATTTCCGAGCTTGCCGTGGAAATCGGGAAGCCGGAAAGGTTCATCCGGGACAAGTTGGCAGAACGCTATGCCGAAAAGACGCTTTGGCGGCGCTTGGCCAATGCAACATCGCGTTTCTTCGCGCCGAGCAAGCGCCAAGATAGCGCGCCGGTCGAGGTCAATGGACGGCAGATTCCGCAGCATGTGGTGCGAGACGTTCCTGCCGAGTTCCTGGTGGAGGATGCGTCCGAAGAGCACCCGTCGCGTTCGTTCAACGGCGTAATGATCGAGTTACATGCGCAAGATCGCGACCACAGCGGACGTGGTTGGGCCGCCGTCATTGAGGGTGTTTCAGATCAGCGATTGCGAATGAAGCTGATGACGGAAGTAAGCGCCGCCGACCTATGGAATCATGATCGGGTCAGGGGTGATGTCACTGTGCTATACGAGAAGATCGGAGGCGACCTTGTGCCGAGAGAGGTTCATCTTCATCGGGTTACTGGAGCAACGAAATGAGCACCCTTCGCAAAGCCCGTGAAGAGGGAAAACTAGACCAGTTCGCCGCAGAGCACGAAGCCGATGCCCCCGGCGACGAGGACGCCTTCAACCGCGCTTTGCAGTCAATGGCCGGAAAGTCGAAAGCAGTTCCGGCAGCATCGAAGCCGGATCGTTCCGACGATTGAAGCGGTATTCGAACTCCTTGGCGTAGCGGCCAAGATACTTCGCGCTAACGCTGGTATGCGTCCCTTGGATCGAGCACTTGAGGTGCCGCCAGAAACCTTCGATGGCGTTTACTGACACCGTCGCGTTGAGGCGGTAGTCATAGACGGCGTATTCGGCTGCACCGTGGTTCACAGTCGCATGGCGATAGCCTGCTGCGCCAAGGCCCCGGTAGCTGTTCAGTTCATCGGTGTGGACGACGCCACCCGTTTCGACATTGGCCGTCACAAACGGTTCCAGCGTTGCCCGGCGCTGGTTCGGGACAACTGCCGTCACCACTTCGCCGCCACGCTCCATCGCTCCGATCAGGACCGTCTTTGCGGCGCTGCCTCGGTTGTGCTTGCCCTTCTTGACGCCGCCCACCAGCGTTTCGTCAACCTCAACGTGGGTGCCATGCCCGCCAATCGGTTCGTCGCCGTCAACGTCTGCCATGTGCTGCCGGATCAGCCCGGCCATGCGCCATGCCGTCTTGTATGTCACGCCAAGCTGGCGCTGCAATTCCTTGGCGCTGACGCCGTGCCGCGTGGTGGTGAACAGGTGGATGGCGTAGAACCACAGTTGCAGCGGTGTGCGCGTCTGCTCGAACGGAGTGCCGACAGTCGGGTGCAGGTGATGACCGCACCACTGGCAGGAATAAGCGCGCTCTGCCTTGATCCGATACCAGTTCGAAGGGCGTTCGCATGACGGGCAAGTGAAGCCCTGTCCGAACCGCACGTTGAACAGGTGATTGAGGCAGGTTTCATCGTCAGGAAACTGGCGGAAAAACTGCGTCGTGGTGAGGGGCTTCGTGTTCATACACCATTCTATACCCCATACGTTCTACGTATGCAAGGGGGATAGACGCCGATAAATGGCAGGAACTGGAATCGCAGGCTCACCAGCCCATTGATCCGATGAAGGCGCTGAACGATCCAGCCACCATGCGCGGCTTGCTGCTGTCCTACAGTGAGAAGGTGCTGGAACTGGAGCATCAGAATGCCGAACTGGCCCCTAAGGCCGAGGCACTCGATCGGATTGCCCAGGCGAGCGGATCCCTTTGTGTCACCGACGCGGCCAAGGCGCTGCAATTGCCCCCGCGCAAGCTGTTCTCATGGCTGAGCGAGCATCGCTGGATCTACAGAAGGCACGGAACCGGGTGGCTGGGCTATCAGGACAAGGTGCAGGCGGGCTACCTGGAGCACAAGGTAACGACCGTCGATACCGCCTATGGCGATCAGCGCATTACCGAACAGGTCAGGATCACGCCGAAAGGGATGGCCAGACTGGCCGGAATATTCGGACAGGAGGAGGCGGCGTAGGGCGGGTTTCCCGCCCCTTTCAAGGATTATAAGCAAGCCACACGTTGAATGCCGATAAGAGGAAAAGAGGCACTCCCATTATGCTGGCGGCTATAAATGCCACGAGGCGCGTCTCCGGTGGATTCTTCCACCTGGAGACGAAGTAAACCGGAGCGCCCATGAAAATCGCCAGCGCAGGCGGATAAAGCCACCACATCAGCGGCTCATACCATCACTGCCGCGGGGCGGAAAGGCTCTCGTTCCAGCGGGTGTTGAACGCCTGAACCACTTGGGATTCCAGATCCTCAACCTGCCTCTTCCCCTCCCGATAGGTGGCCGCATCGATCTTGCCGCGCTCCTTCGCGGTTTCAAGTTCCCGCTTGGCCTTGCGGATATCCTTCATGTCCTTGCGGGCCTGCTTTGCATCCGCTTCCAGGGAGAGCACGGCGAGATTGTTCATGGCATAGGCGCGCGCCGAATCCACATCTTCGATGTCGATGTAATCCTTGGTGTCCTTGATGGCCTGCTCGACTGCGCCCAGACGATCCCAGAACACGCCCTTGTCCTGCCATGCCGACTTCTTCCCCATGACCTTTCGGGCGAATGGCACGTCATTAACTTCCAGATCGCCCTCAACGAGCTTGCTGGGGATGGACGCCAGACGATCAGCAAAGGCGCCGGCAGCGCCCAGCACGGTGCCGGAAAGGTATTCCAGCGTCTCGGGGCTGACATCGATCGCGCCTGGCACGACTTCGTCGCCGCCCGTCGTCTCGTTCAGAAAATCCGTGATGGCCTTCCAGTGCGCACCCACGCTGCCGAAATACCGCTGGTTGTCCGGATCCGGCGGACCATAAGGTTGCTCGTTCGGCATGATTGGTTTGCCGGTGAAGTCCCGGTTCAGCGCCAGGTCGACGATGGGATCGGCGATCGTGGGGGACAGGAAGTTCAGCAAGGTATCGGAACCACCGACGGGGTTGAAGGCATCGACAACGGTTGTTGCGAGGTTGCCGGCGCTTTCCTGCCAGCGCTCTCCACCGCGGCGACCGATCTCGGCCAGCGAGCGCCCTGCCTCCCAGAACGCATTGTAGCCATAGGGCATCGGAACCTTCACATACTCCTTGCCGCCCGGAAGCATCAGGATGATGTTCCGGCTCTTCTCGAATGCTGGGATCTTGTCGTAGAAGCTTTCGCCATCGTCATCCTCGGCGGAAACCATGGCATTCAGCATTTCCATGAGGGCGCCGCCGATCACGATGCCGGCAACCAGCTTCTGCACCTTGCGCGAGCGCAGGGCCGTGACAATACGCGTGGTGCCTTGAACCGAGGCATTGAAGAACAGGTAGGCGGAGTTGATCGCCGGGCCGAGCTGACCGCGGCGGTTGAAGTTGACCGTGATGTTCTTGGCGATGCTGGCGGCCTTCTCTTTCGACACCCCGGCCTCGCGCGCATTCTTGTAGACCGACAGGCGGATGGCGTTCTCAACGCCCATATTCACGTTCTCGATGAAGTCGCGCAGCGCGATGAGGCCTCGCTTGGTGTGCAGGCGCAGATTGCCCGGCTCGCCGGCCTTTGCTGCCGCCATGGCGAAGGCGCCTTCCATCCGTTTCTTGATGGCGTCGACGTCTTCGACATGGTTGAAATAGACCCGGCCGCCTTCCGAGGTGAACTCGTCATACCAGCGCTTCCATTCGCCGGAGCCTTTGCCGAACGCGCCTTTGGTCGCCGCCACCAGCGCCTTGGGGTAGTCGCGTAGCGTACCGCTCTGGATGCCCTCGACGTCCACACCAGCCATATTGATCGAAGCGGATTGCAGGTCACGGAATGCGTTGGTGATGACGAACTCCGGATTGTAGCTGGTGTTCACGGCTGAGAGGAAGCGGTTCACTTTGCCGAGATGCTGCGTCACCCAGCCAAGTTGCTGTTGCGTGAGGTTTCGCATGGAATCGGCCAGGCGGCGGGCGGTCGGGTTGTCGCGGTTCATCGTCACGCGCACTTCCTTGCCATCAAACTTGGCGCTTACGGTCCAGTCCTTGTCGGCCGCGAGAAGCTGATTGAGGTTGTGATATTCGACCAGGCCGGACGCCTCGTTGATGGACGGCTTTGTTGTGACCTTGTTGACCTCCCAGAAATCCGCATCGGGCGCCTTGCGCGCCAGCTCGACAAATTGCTGTGCCACCCGGTTGGTTTCGCCTCGGACGATCGCCTCTTCGGCCTGCATGATAGTGTAGGCGAGTGGGCTGTCTGCCTTGCTGCGCCGGCCGAAAGCCTGCTTGCTCTCCTTGCCGCGCACATTGATGCCGCCCCCGCTGCGGTTCATGCGTTCGGCCAATGCGCCGTCGCCGTCGGCCTCGGCAAAGCCGCGCAGAGGCACGTAGAATTGATAAGCGCTACGCCATTCGTCGGCCTGTTCCTTGCTCATCAGGCCGGTCTCGACGCGATAATCGAGCGCAAGATCGCGCAGGGCATCGACGCGGGCCGCCAGGCGCTCCATCGCTTCCATTTTCCCGGCCTTACGGATCCGGTTCATTACGGCTCTGGCCTCGATATTCGTCATGCCGGAGCCGCCCTCCGGTATTTCCGGGTTAATCTTGGCGATGCGCGCGTTCCGCTCTGGTGCGTGTCGGGCATAGAGGTAGGATTCCAGCTCATCGACCGTCACCTTCTCGGCCGCCATGGCATCGAACAACGGCGTGACGTGCTCGCCTTCCAGCCTTTCCAGACGCGAGCCGATCCGCCCGGTCATCAACTCTTCCCCCATGTAGGGATTGGCTTCCGATGGAAGAGGTTTGCCTGTCACCATCTCTATGAGGCGCTGGGTCTTCAGGAGCGGCAGATAGCGATCCTGGGTGGCGGTGCGCCATTTCTCCCACGCTTCGGCCGCCTTGCCCTTCCAAGTCGGCTCTGTGCCGGCAAGTTCAGCAAGCGTGGCGGTGGTTGCGGGGATGGACTGCTTTGCCACGCGCCGAGGCTCACCTATCGCCTCAATAGTGGCACCATCCCAGTTTCGGCGCGCGCGCTCCATGGCGTGTGGCCCATTCAATCCCTCAATGGTATCTTCAAATACATCATCTCCGAACGTGACGCGGACATCCTGCTCAACGGGATAGCGGTTCTCACCAAATCCTCTCTGACGGCTTCGGTCTGCTGCGAATCCCATCAGCCCATCGGGGGCTTTCTCATAGGAGGCCTTCACATCCGAACCGGACTGTCGCGCGCTTTCGTTCCGAGCGCCCAGCTTGCCGGCATCCACATCCCGCATGACGCCTTCGGCAGTGCGCGCACCACGGCCCGAGAACACGTTGCGCACCAGCTCGAACATATCGCGCAGGCGCTGGAACAGGCGCTGCGTCACGCCGGTTGCCTGATAGTCGCCACGCTGCCAGCGCGCGAACATATCGGCGACGGCCTCTTCGACCTGGGCTTCGCTGGTAAGTCGCGGATAGCGCTTCCGGATCGATCGCATGAGACCGGGATCGCGCTTCGCCTTCGCCGCCAGAATGGACCAGTCGGACGTGTTGAACAGGCCCATCTCGCGCAGGGCATGCACGATCTCATGGTTGAGGGTGAAGCCAGCGTCCTGCTCAGTGTCGGACGCGATCCGGATGAGACGCTCGCCGAATGCGCCATAATCCCCGGCCGCGCCGTTCAGCGTGTCGACGACGCGAAGCGCGACCTTGCGGGAAATACCAACCTGCTCAAGACGTTCTTGCAGCGCGGCGAGATCAATGTCCCGAGATGGAGCATTATTGCTTTGTTCATCGAGAACGACTAAATTGAAATCTGCGTCGGCGGCGCTTTCCACGACCGGAACGCTGGCTTTGCTGGCACCGCCCGTTTCGACGGGGTCGCCGACGTCCTTCCTAACCTTGTTGGTCAGATCATAATGGTATCGACCATTGGCATCGATGCGCGCAATCGCACCAATACGATGCCGCTCCCCATCGATCTCGACGATACCGGCGAACATCACTGCCTGATTGTCTCTATCAGCACGGTCGGGCAGGGCACTGATCTTGCCCTGCGTCACCAGCGCTTCGAGCGCCGGCACGGCGCGCAGAACCACATCGCCTTTGTTTGCCGTGCTCTTGCCGCGCCCCGCAGTTCCAAAGGTCAGCTTCTTGCCATCGGCTGCGGTGACGGTCTTGCCCTGCAGGTTGTCGGTGTACCAACGACGAGCTTGCTCCCGAAGGTAGAGGATACGCTCCTTGCCGGCAGGCGGGAAACGGCCGTATACATCCGAGGCAAGCGACGCGACGACAGGAAGGCTTTCCATGGAGCCCTCAGGGATGCTGTACAGCGCCGTTCCCTGATCCGTTTCCTTGGTCTCGACGGTCCTGAAGAACTCATCGAAGCCCGCGCGCACCACGTCGATCTCAGCCGCCGTCGGGTATGGATAGCCGCCTTCCAGAGCGAAGGCCCCTTCCGACACGACATTGGCCAGATAATCGTTCGAGAATTGCTCGTCCGCCAATTTCGCAATGACGTAGCTTTCGAACGCGCGGGCCGACATTTCGATGTCGGTTGCCCAATATGCCTTGGTGCGGCGCTTGTCGAGATTGCTGGATCGCTCCTTCAGGGACGTCTGTCGCAGCGCTTGCATCACGCCCTTGAAGGCGTCGGCCATCGCCACTCGCATATTTCCGGCCGGAGCATTGATGCTATCGGTGACATAGTTTCCCGAACCGCGCTGCCGTCCGAAATAGTTATCGAGGCTGTGCCACCATTCATGAGCCAGCGAGCCTGCCCCGGCACCTTTGGTCAAGTTGATGACAACGTTGCCTGTCTCGTAATGCGCTGCGGCCGCACCCTTGCCGCCTTTCCCTCGCGCACCGAAGGCAAGGCCAAGCTCGCCGTTCAGCGACAGTGCGCGCGGCGGAACACCGATTACGCCGGCAAGATCCATCAGCGCGTCATACGCCTGATTGAGATCGCTTTGCCTGCGCGGGCCCTCGACGTAGTTGCCGAATTGCACACCGCGAAAGCCGAACGTGTCGGAAAACATGGCAGGGGTGACGTCAGCGCCGTTGCGGTGATTGATGCCGATCCTGGGGGAATTGACCGCCTTGCGTTCGGGCGGGATGTCCTTGTACTTTTCAAGCGCCGCAACCAGGTCGTCGTAATTGCTGACCTTGTAGGCGCGCGCTTCCTTCGCGGTATCGAAATGCTTCAGGTCGGCATAGTCCTTGCCAATCTTCTTGCCGATCCAGAATCCGGGCTGGCCGCGCCGCGAATAGATGTCGAAGCGGACGACACTGGGTTTCTTCTCCAGCCCGCCGCTCGCAACCAGGGCGCGAAACTTCGCGAGCACCTCGTCGCGCGTGTCGCCAACCGCCAACTCACGCGGCCAATTGCTGAACGCATTGGCTTTTTGCTTCTGCGTGATCGACCATTTGGTGACGTTTTTCTCGCCGCGATACATGCTGTAGTGGTCGCTGGCGAAGCGGATGCCCTTGAATGAGCGTTCGTGGCCGAATTCCCGGTACAGGTCGATCGCGCCCTGCAGATCGCGCAGTGATCGGGAGAAGTCGCCCTGCAATTTCGTCATGAAATTGTCAGCAATGCCGCCGTCTTCGAGCATTTGCTGCGCGACGTTGCGCAGCGCTTCTACCTGCTTCGCCCAGCCCACCACGCCGTAGGAGCGAGGCTTCGGCGGGATGGCGTCGCGCATGGCCCGCATAGCGGCGACAGCATATTGGTCGGCGCCGGCATCCAGCAGTTTCTGATAATCAGGCTCAGGCCAACTCTGCGACAGCGGCACCGTCTGGACGTCGGCGTCTTTCGCGTCCTTCAGGCGGTCCTTGTAGGACTGCCAGACGTCCTTGCGGGCACCGTGGAGCTTTTCGCCAAAGTCCTCGATCGGGGCGGGCGGATCTTGATCGGCAGGCGCGGCACGCGCCGCTTCGACCTCAGGAGCGGCGGATTTCTGCGAATCTGTTTCTTGATCGGGATTTGATGCCGGAGCGCGCTTTCCCGTATCGAGAATATTTTCCGGAATATTTGGCGTTGATTCTGGTTGAACCGGCTTGACGTCTTCCGTGCCGTTGGCGTCGCTTAACCTTTGTCGGCTGCCTTCTTCGCCAGATTGCGGCAATATGCCCGGTCGAGCGGATCCTGCGTCACTTGCGCTTCCCGGCTGAACACCTTGGCCATCACCGCCATCGCGGACTGGCGCTGCGAGGAGGTCGCCTTGTTCGGCGGATATTTTTGCGTCTCTTTCATAGGCGGTCGCCAATATATCCCTTGGCTGGATTGCTGTCGACTCTCCGAACAATCCGCCCCCCGGTGCCGCCTTCATCGCCTCTTCGACATAGAATGCCAGCGCTTCGGCGACCCGCTTTTGCGAGCGCGGCCTAGTGAAATCGGGGCGGATGAAGAAGAGGCGCAGCACCGCCTCGGTTTCTGGCGCCACCGTCGATCCGCTGAAAATATCCCGCTGATTCACATAGTCAGTGAGCGGCTTGCCTTCGCGCCGGGCGCGGTCAACGAGATCAACCGCCTCGGCGATGTTCGCCGTGATGTCGAGGCTCGCGTCTATCTGTCCACTTGCGGCGGCTTCTCGCATCTGAGCGATCGCGCCAGATACGTCTATCAGCGCCTTGCCGATCGCTTTGATGTTGTTGTCCGGTGCGTCGACGATCTTTTCGATGAAAGGCTGCGGCCCCATTGCCCGGGCGAGCAAGGCGGCCTCAATCCGATTGATCAGCGGCTTCGCGATCGAGCCGTCACCCATGATGAGGTCGGCCTGCTCGTTCGTCGGCACCAGTGCCTGCATGAACCCCCGCACGAAACCGCGATTGGCGGCCGCGTCGATGTCGCCTCCCCGATACATTTCCAGCAGGTTGGGCGGCATGGCGCTGGCGTCAGCGTTCGCGGTCTCTGTGCCCGACATGCCGGCCGTATCCCGTGCGTTGGCGTCGCGCACGAAGCTCTGGATGTCTGCTTCCGACATGCCTTCATCGCGGATGCGGACGAGAACCGGCTGATCCATGCCGGCTGTGTCGAAGCCTTCGCTTTCGATGAAGGCGCGATACCCCTGCGCGTTCGCGCCATTTTCGGAATAGGCGCGCTGCAGCGCCAGGGTCCGGCCATTGCCGCTTTCGACAACACCTGCAGGGCTGATAATCGGGGCTCCGTCGGCGACCTTGGGGCTGCGGCCCAGCAGGCGTGGATTGAGGTTCGCGGCTATCTCGGCGATCTGCGTCTGACTGGCGGCCCGGGTGCGGTCGCGGGGCTGCCGCTCGGCAGGAAATGCCGGATTGACCCGGCCATCGTCGAGGTTCGACGGCGTCAAGTCGCGCAGCTCGACAACAGCGTAACGAACCGGAACCTGTTGCCCGGTGACGGTGACGGCCTGATCGGATTGCTGCTCAACCCGCGCGGGAATGGGGCTGCGCGGCGCAGGTGCGGCCACTGGCGCAGTCTCGGCAAGCGCTTGATCGGCGATCGTGGGGAGGCCGGCATCATCCCGCTTAACCGGAGCTTGCACAGCCTCCGGTGCCGCAAGTTCTGTGTGCTCCATTCGGAACGGCTCAGTCTGCGCGATGTCGGGTGACGGTTGCTGAGCGACGCCGGCAACCTGCACATCGGATCCGCCCATTTTGCGCGAGGCCCAGTTGACCAGTTGGCCGGCCGTCATGTCCTTGAGGAACGGGTTAGCCTTCACCACACTTGCGCCGAGCACGGCCTCCACCGACGCATTCGGATCGGCCCGCAAGACCTTCTGCGCCCCGTTGATCCCGGCAAAATGCGCGAGATAGAGATTGCCCGGGGTGACATCGGCGCCGACCTGTTCCAGCCCCTTCGCATTGGCCGTGGTCAACCGGCGCATGAGCCGGTCCTGCGTTGCGCCATCCTTGCGCTTGGCGAGGATCTGCGCGTCGCTTTCGCCGGTGTTCCCGAATTCAGCGCGATAGGTCGCGAGCCATGTGCTGTCGGTGAATTGATAGCGGCCCGTGGCCGATGAACGCGGGTTCTTCGCGCTGTCGTCGCCCCGGCTCTCTGCCTGACGCGCACGCGCCATGAAGTCGTCAATGGCGGTGCCGCCGCTCACACCCTTTCGAGCGCTTCCTTGAGCGGACGGCACCGCCTGCGCGCCGCCCTGATCCTGAATTGCGGGCAGGACCGGAGAGGGCACATTTGAATATTGGTCGATGACTTTCTGAGCCTGCCGGGCAAGCTCGGCGTCGATCGAAGCCGCATCGGAAGGCGCAGGGACGGGCTCACCTTCGATGATCCGAACCCCGGCATCGGCCAGATTGTCGATATATTCCCGCATCGGCCTGCCGCCATCGCGCTCGATGACAACACCACGTCCGGTTTCGTCGGTGAACACGTCCTTCATGGTGCCGGTTTCGATGACGCCACCGCCATGATCGATCGTCACGCGCTTGCCCACGGCAGGCATGGCCAATTCGCCGAGTGTTCCGTTGGCGGCCTGCTTCGCCGCGCTTACGGCCGCTTCGGCGCGGCCGCGCGCAATGTTGGTCGTGGGAAGGGGGCTGGCCTCGTCTTCCGGGGTGATGCTCTCGATCGCGGCTTGCTCGGCTTGCTCGGTCAAGCTCGGGCCCGGCACGCGGTTATCGCCCGGGCGTCGCCGTACCAGGCGGCCGGTGCTGTCGACAGTCTCAATTCCCCCGCGAATAACGCCGCCCATGCCCGCGCCCGCAAGAGCGCCTGCAAAAGCCTCTTCGCCAGCCTGCGAGATGTCGAAGCCTCGCTCAGTGCCGACGGTGCCCCCCGCATTCTCCACGAAGCTCTGCACACCTTCGGTCAGCGCTTCGCCACCTGCAGCTTGGCCAATCCGCTTGATTGTCGTCTTCGCCGGAGCGCCCAGGATGGATTCGATACCCATGCGCTCGAGGGCCGCGGACCCGAAGCCCGCCGGGGCGGCCTTGGCTACATCGCCCAATGTCACATCCTGGCGGCCATTGTTGCGTGCGCGCTCGCCGGCAATTGAGCCGGTCTGACTGGCGCCCAACAGCGGAATGCCGACATAGGGCACAGCCGCAGCGGCCATTCCGGGGACGGATTCGATGCTGGTATCGAGAACGAAGCTGCCGACTGTGCCGAGACCCGGGCGGGCCTTGACGTCTTCCCACTCGGTCTTGCCCTCGATCTTCCTTTCTAGGGTGCCCTGTCGTAGGGTCTGGGCACGCTCCCGCGCCTTTTCGCTGCCGGTCAAGCCGGCGATGGTGTTGTAAAAACCTTCGTCGACCGCTGCGGCGCCGCGCTCGAGAATGCTGCCCGCGCGATCGAAGAAACCTTCCTCAGAGCCGGCGTCGCGGGCGAAATCGCCTGTTTGGGCGTTGCGCAGGATGCTGGTAGAGACGCCCTGGTTGCCCTCCGTGAGCCAGTCACCGAGCCGCTGGCTCCATGTCCGCCCGTCGCCGCTCTGGCCACCGAGGCCACGTTGCGCGCCCCGACCTGAGACGGGAGCCGTCGGGACTTGAGCAGGCGCGCGGCTTTGCCGGTGATCCTGACGGGGAGAAGCAGGCTGCTCCGCGGGCTTGCTTGCCGCGGGCTTGAAACCGATCTCCGCAAACAGGTCGCGCGGGCCTGCGGCGGCGGGCGAATAGCCGATTTCGGCGAAGAGATCGCGGGCCATCAGCTAGTCAGCTTGTAGCCGTTCTGCCGCATCTGGCGATGCACCTCGTCGACCGATATGTTGTATCGCTTCGCGGTCGCTGCGGCATCCTGCGCCGTATAGGTCTTGCCGCCCTTGGCTGGGGCGGGCTGCGCCTTTGGCTTGGGCGCCGCTGCGGCGGGAGCGGCAGTCGGCTGCGGCGGGGCGAGCTTCTCGAGTATGGATCCGCTTCCTGCGCTCGCTTCAGGCGGCACACCAATGCTGGTGCGCGATTGCCGCCCCGATTTGTCGATGGTCCAGTAGAATCCATCGCTGCCCTTGAGCACGTCCGTAACGTCGCCGGTTTCAAGTTCCCGCTTGAGCCGCATGGACGACTCGTCATTCGCGCGAGCGAGCGCGCTGCGCAGGCCCGTCATTTCCTTGTCATTGTCGAAGCGGATCTTTTCGAGCGTGACCTGGTTCTGGAACTGCTGCTTGTCCCGGTTCGCAGTGATCTGCGCCTCCACTCCGGCTTTCTGTATGTCGGCATTGGTGGTGCGCTCGACCTGACGAGAGGCGTTGCGATCGTTGAGGTCGGCCGTATTCAGCGCCTCTGCGCGGTTGTTCTGGCTGCGAAGATTTTCCAGTGCTATTTCCCGGCGCTGCTGCCAGTCCATTTCAGCCTGCTTGGCCATGCCAGCGCCAAGACCCTGCGCCAGCCCGCCGGCAATGTACCCAAGCATTCCCATGACGTTACGCCCCCATTGCAGCGCCACCCGGCAGGCCGGGCAGGATATTGGATAGCTCGCCGCGCTGATCGGCATCGAGAAGCTGCGCGAATTCGGCTGAAAGCGCCTCCTGATCGACGCGAGGGCTGGTCTGACGATAGAGGTCCATGGCGCGATAGGTGATCGCTTCCATCTCCTGCTCACTGAAATCGTGGATCTTCGCGGCTTCCGCCACCTCGACCAGCTCTTCGATGATCGCGACACCGCCATGCATGACAACGTCGTCGGAGATGTCCTGCCCGGCGGCATTCTCGGCAAGGGCGGTGAGCAAGACCGCCGTCGCCGCTACGCTATCGACCGGGCTGTCGGTGACAGGCGGATCGACGACTTCGAACATCTGCAGGGCTTCGGGCGCGAAGGATCCTCGCAGATTCTCCATCACGGGCGCGGAGACGCTGCCGCTTTCCCCCTTGGGGTAGATGACGTCCATCGCGGCTCCCACGAACTGATCGTATTGCGCCTGCTCTTCCGGGGTGGCCTGCTCCTCACCCGTCGGGCTGGCGCCCTGATCGACCGCCGGGGCCGGTGCGGGCGGCTGCGGCGCCGCCATGGGAGAACCAAGACCGGCCATTATGCTGCCCTCGTGATGACTTTGGTTTCCGGATCGTATTTGATCGGGAATATCTTGTTCTGATAGAATTTCCCGGCGCTGGCGGCGGCCTGGGCCTGCAGCGGATCCTGCTGGAACAGCGGGCCGAGATTGTCATAATTCGCGTCGAGGCGGGCCCATTCGCGTTCCTGCGCCTTGCGCTGCTCCTTCGCCGCCATCGCTCCCATGAGGCCACTGCCGAGGCCCTGGATCATCATGCCCTTGGTGGTGGGGTCCATGCCGGCGAACATGCTGCCAAGACCCAGGCCGCCGCCCGTTGTGGTCTGAGCAAGGTCGGTGAATGAGCCGACATCAGGAATTTGGGCTGGCAACACCGGAGAGGGCATGGACATCGCGTCCATGGCCGAAATGGTGGACGGGGTATAGGTCGAATTATTGTTCGCGAAACTCGGCTCAGCCACATTCGATTGCAGGGCAGTGGTGCCGGCCGAACCGCCGACGCTGGCCGCGGTCTGCGCGACCTTGCCCGCGCCGCCCATTGCAGCGCCGAGGCCGCCCATGACGCCACCTGCGAGAAAGCCCGTGGTGGCGCCCTTGATCGGGTTTCCACCAGTGAGAAGGGCTCCGCCTGCCCCGAGGGCGGCGGTCTTGGCGGCCGTGGTCAGTATTCCGGTAAGCGCCCCCTTTATTCCCAGACTGCCGAGCACCGATCCGACGCTGGGCAGCGCACCCAAAGCTGCGCCGCCGGTCAATACGACAGCGCCGATTGCGAGGGCGGGAAGGGCAATTTTCTTTACGACCTTCACCACCTTCTTGAAGACCTTCCCAATGGCCTTGCCCACTTTGCTCATGCGGCCAGCTCCTCAATACTGTGTGGATTGGTGCGCCGGAACTCGCGGCCGCACTCCAAAAAGCCGTGGCGCGTAAAATAGGATTGGAAATGCGCGCTATCCGGCAGGGCGTCGCTGTAATTGGTAACAATTTCGAAGACTTTGGGGTTGCTTGCTGCCCAACCAATAAAGCCATCCAGCAACTCTAGGAGAACGCGTGTCGAGCATGATTTCCGTCCGATCAGATAACCGGACGTGGCGCACAGCCTGGATCCCACGCCATAGACCCGGTCAAGGGATCCAGTGACGAAGGCGTCGACCAGCCCATCGTCATTGTCAGACACCTTTACGAATGTTGCGCCGTCATTCGTGCCGCCATGACGCTGGATCATCGCGCTCAACATCTTGCGCGCGTAGGGCTGATCGACGTCGACGATCCCGGCGTAGCGCGAATCCTTCTGCCGCTCGACGAGGATGTCGACCATCGCGAAGGCATCCATGTGGCGTGCAGGCCGGATCATGCCGGCACGCCGTAGATGCTGTTCAAGGTATCAACCGTTGCCTTGTACTGCGCCGTGATTGAAGCCTGATAGGCCGCGCGCGCATCTGCTTTCAGTTTCGGATTGGCCGCGAGGTTGGACGTGGAAGATGACAATTGGTTGCCTGCCGCCGTCAATTGCGCGGCGAGGGCGTCCTGACGCGATGCAGCGAGCTGCTTTTCCGCCGCCGCCGAGTTGGCCTGCACCTCCAGATTGGCGATCTTTTCCTTGAGCGTCGCTTCCTGCGCCGCAAGCTCGCGGATGCGAGTGTCATCCATCGTCGCCAGCGCCTTGGCCTTCTCCGTTTCAAGAGCGGTCAGCTCCTTCTGCAACGTGGACTGCTGCGCAGCGAGATCGCGGGCGCGTTTGTCTTCCTGCGCCGATAGATCGCGGGCCCGGGTATCCTCCTGGGCGGCGATGGCTTTTTGTGCGGCGACCTGCTGAGCTGCGATCGACTGTTGCGCGGCCCGGTTCGCAGCGGCAATGCCTTCCGCGCTGGCCTGCGAACTTTCCTGACTGGCGATGGGGGCGGCGGCGCCATAGAGAGCCTCTTCCGCCGCCTCGATCGCCATCGTGGAATTTCCTAGCCCGCGGCGATTGAGCGCCTGCATCCCGGCCGTTCGGGCCTGTTGCATCAACGGGGAATTGTCCGCGATGATCGCATTGATCCGGGTTGCGACGTCGCCAAGCGCGGGGTTCGTGGCGGCCGGGGTTGATGTGGCGGCAGGGCCGGTCTGGGAAGCGCTTGAAGGGGGGCTCACACCCAAACCGCGAGGCTCCCGATCGGAGCGGCGCCGGAAGATAGGGGAAGGGGACTGCCCGTTTTGTTCAGGTTGGGCAGGGGCAGGGTTGGCCGTCGTGCGGGTTCCAACAGGAGTGCCCGTCGTTACGCCAGGCGCGGATCCATTTAGCCCGCCTCCAAGGCCGCCCATGCGATGATGCTGGCGAGAGGATGATCCGGTGATGACTGGCAGGAGCTTGTCGGCCATTGCCATCTGCGCCCCGCTGGATCCGAAATTGACCGCCATATGCCCCCCGACATTCAGAGGTCTGTATCATAGCTATTCAGGCGGTATACGCCAAGAAATGAATTGCCAAACTCTGATAATCGATATTTATGGCCATATGCGCAAGAAATCAGAGACCCCAATGACCGAGCGTGAGAAAGAGAGGGCGGCTGTCGTCGCGTGGCTGCGAGCAAGGTTCGACACCTATCCGCACGGGACTTATGCTCGCTGTAGTGAGATGCAGAATTATTGGGAGCACGCCGCCGATTGCATCGAACGCGGCGACCATATGAAGGGAACGGGTGATGAGTGAGAGCGGTATCCTGACCAATCATATTCGAGTGACAAAAGCCCAGTTGTGGGAAGAGGTGAAGGGAAAGCTGCGCGCGATGGTTTTGGTTGAAGGGCAGTGTTCAGCAAGCGCCCCTGAACATGCTCATCATCGTGAACGGCGGCGTGAGGCAGAAAGCGCGATCTCAGAGTTTATTCGCTCGTTCGAAGATCATGGCTTGCACGAATGACCCCCTTCCTCCGCTCCGGCCTTATCGTGCTGGCGTTGTTGAGTGTGGCCGTGATATTCCACCAACTATCGCGTAAATGCAAAGCCCTCGGACGTTGGAGCGTCCGAGGGCTTGTTGTTGTTAACCCCGCGTAGGTGGCGGGTTTAAATTTGCTAGCGGCACGGTTGTACTCGTGTCGTGCATGTAGGTCAAGCACGCTGCCTGCGCCAATTGAAGGCGTAACTGGTTGAAAAAGGGTTCGGGAAATAGCTACTCCATCTCCTTCGCGCGCACCGCTGGCCTCCAGTTATAGTCAAGACCAGCAGCCCGCTTCCATGCCCCGGTGTAGATCGTGAAGTCTCGTTGACGGCAGTATGCGCGCTGCCATTCGGGGTACTCTCCCCTGCCGAGCAAATCCCAGAACTTCTCAGCCTGCCACTGCTCGGCCACCCCGCTGTGCACCAGCCATGACAGGGCAAGCCGATGCGCGAATGTTCTCTGGATAGGCTCCTTCTCGGCATCATCTGCCGCCTCAAGCAGCACGGCGATGGCGAAACAGTTCATCCGGTGCAGGCTTGGGGATGCTTTGGGCGCAGTTTTGTTCGGCATTTGTTCTGATATATAGGAGCGGCAATCGAGTCGCTACCGAGAACCTTCCGCATGAGCCAATATCGAGATGGCCTTCGGGTCGCCACCAACGCCTTTGAGGCGGCGGCATGGCACAAGACGGTGAAAGTTGCCTGTGCTTGTCAGCATGTCGCCCGCTTCGACGCCCACGGTCTTTGGTGGCTCTTCTACAAACGCGGTTGGGATGACAGCTTCCGCAATATGCGCCCACGCTTCTACTGCACCCGATGCCTGATCCAGACCCGGCAGAAGGTTCGCCCAAAAGTAATCGAAGCAGTCCAGGACAAGGCCACCATGACGCTTGCCATGCCTGATCCCAACGAATGGAAGCGTGCCATCAGCCGGTTCAGAGGGTAGGATGACGCGATGTGCAATCTTTACAACACCAAGGCGACGCGGGCTGAGATCCGGGACTGGTTCAAAGCGGGAGACTGGCAACGCTATCTGGTGATGACGAAGGACTATGTAGCACCGGGAAAGCCCGGTCTGGTGGTGCGGGAAGAAGAGGGCCAGCGCGTGCTGGATACGATGGCCTGGGGCTTCCCTTTCAATGGCAAACCCGTCACCAATGTGCGCAATTACGGTAGCCCCTTCTGGCGCTCGGCATTGACCAACCCTGAGCGACGCTGCCTCGTGCCCGTAACGGAATTTCAGGAATGGTCGGTGCAGCCTGACCCCACGACAGGCAAGAAGCGACCTTATTGGTTCAGCGTGCCATCCCAACCTATCTTTGCATTCGCAGGTATCTGGAGGCCGACCGAAAGCGATCCAGTCTATTCGTTCCTGACCACCGGCTATGATGGCGACCCCGCCTCGCATCTGGTCGGGGCGATCCATCCCAAGGCTATTCCGGTTATCCTGCACCCGGAAGATTACGACCGCTGGTTGCATGACGATGTGGAGGATGCGCTAAAGCTCGCCACGGCGTTTCCGTCACAGTTGATGGCTGTGCGGTGACTTGCCGGATTCAGGGGATTCTGGTAATTAAGAATTTGGGCCTTAGCGGGGGCACGCTATCTTGCACCACTAAGCGGATCGACGGATGCATACGTCCCCGCTGAAAAGGCAAGAGTGGGAGGTTCGACTCCTCCCGGCCAGACAAGCTACTCCAGCCCCTTCGCCCAATCCCTGACACCCGCCACCTTCGCGGCGCAATCTCCCCAGGCCGAACGCAGCGCCAGAATGTAGGCCAGCGTCGCTTGATCGCGTTCCCGCTGGATAGGCTTGGCCGTCTCCACGCTCGACCAATCGACCGGCGCGAGATCGGGCGCAACCGGTTCATCGGCGCACGATGTCAGCGCCACCGGCGGCTTGACGATGACAATGCGTTCACCGCCGCAGGCTGTTAAGCCCGGCACGCAAAGGATCGTCAGAATCGCGGGCAGCAGCTTCGGCATTTCGGTTCCCCTGTTCGACTTCGGTCTGTTTCGCTTCCACAGTGCCCTGTGCGGCCTGATCCGCCTCGCGCGCGGTCTTGGTGGCCTCTGCACTGGCCTCGCTCCTGTCCGCCTTCACAGCGTCCGACACGGCGCACTTGTGGAGCATCAGGACGGCGATAATCAGCGCCCATGCGCCCAGCGCGATATGCGCCCAGCGGGGCAGGCCAAGGAAAGCGGCGATCACTGCTCCACCTCCACATGCAGCGGGTCGCTCGGCCGGCCAGTTGCGGTGTCCGCCATCGTGGCGAGCACGCGGTTCTTCTCCGCGCTCGATTGCGTGGTGCCGAAATGATAGGCCAGCACGATAGCGGGCCAGCCCAGCACATTGCCCAGGATCACGTTGGCAATCGCGTCCTTGGTATCCGGCACCCATGGCGACAGAACAAGGCCGATGACGGTTATGGCTGCCCCGAAGGCAAGGAAGCCAAAGACGTTTCGTGCGTTCATGACTGGCTCCGGTACAATTGCGCCTCACGGGCACGGCGCTTGGTGAGGCCCGGCAGGACTTTCCCGCCCCCACGATTCCATCTGGCAAATTCAGCGGCAGCACCGGCATAGTCCCCGGCGTTGTGCTTCTTGGCGAGCGTAGATCCCGCGAAAGCGCTTGTGCCGATGTTGAATGCGAGGCTGACCATGGCCGAAAACTGGTTGCTCGTCGCGACCGGGCAAGCCTTCGCAACCGCATCCTCGAAGCGCGTGAGATCGTTCAGGAGAAGCTGTTCCGCCTCTGCTTCGGTGATGACCATGCCGGGTTTGACATGCGGCCCTGTCGAGCCAAATCCCACCGTGAGAACCCCGGCGGGGCAGATGTATGCCTTGAGCCGCAGTCCTTCGCTTTCCTTGACGATATCCAGCCCAGCCCTGTTGATCCGCCGTTCCGGTGCAGCAAGACCCGCCTTCGCTATGATCGCGCTGGCTGTCCGAGCGCCCGGTATTCCGTCATCCGCCACGCCTGCCCAGCGCTGGATGAGTTTCCAGGATTCATGAACGCCCATCATCGGCCCCTTTCTGAACGAGTGCTTCCGCCGCAAGGATGCGCTGGACGTGCTCGCGCACTTCCCCCGATCCCTGCATGATTGCCTTGAGCCGGGCGACTTCCGCCTCGCTCTCCGCGTGTTTGCGCTGGCAATCGCGCAGCGCCGTCTCGGCATTGTCGAGGCGTTCAAGAACAGATGCCATCTGGCTTTGAAGGTGGCTGATTAACTGCTGGGTTCCCGCGTCGAGCCGCTCGAATCCCCGTTCGACAGCCTCTTCCTTCTTGTCCACGCGACCCCCAATCCATTCCACGAACCACTTGATAACGAAGAAGCCGACGCCGCCACCCGCGCCGACACTGAAGAAGGCGGGCAGGGATTCGAGAAGATCCCGCGAGGTCATTCCGGCGCGTCCGGCACGCGCTGCAACCCTTGCGAGGTGTAGCTGTTGTCCCGCCATGCATCCCTGTCGGCGGCGCTCTCGAAGCCGGTGGCAGTGAACACGATCATCGATCCGGGCGTGGCGACAGCATTGAGCGCGTCCTGTTCAGAGATGATCCCGTCCTCGCCCCATGTCACGGCAATCTCTGGCAGGGTTCCGCTGGAATAGGCTTGCCACGACGCTGCGAGCGTATCGGTCGCGCTCATGTCCTGCATGTACCAGTGCGTCGGCGGGGTTTCCCACGTTGCCTCTGGATCGATGGCGCAGAGCGGCACGGAGATGTTGTCCGGGCCGAGGCCCTGCGCTTCGAGGACGGCGTTGATCCCGGCCTTGGCCGCATCGGTGCAGATGATGATCGTGGGAAGCTGCATTATGACGGGAGTCCTTGGTTTAGTGAAGTCATGACATTTTGGCCGAGAAGTCGTAGATCTTCGTCGATATAAGGAATGACCGCGAGGCCCGTTAGGTAGCCATTAAAGGGCAGAGACGATCCACCTCTACGGCCCACGTAAAGATTATAGTTGCCGAAGTTTACAGCCCCTACACCTGCGTTCCCACCACCCGCTCCATCAGTATTCGCCACGCCGTTGACGTAACCCTTGACATTGGCGACACGCGATGCCCCGGCGAGATCATATACCTCAGAGAGTACTGCAGTATTTGGAGCTGCGAAGCTCTGCATTTGATAATAGGTGTTTGTGCTGGATCCTTGGAGAACCACACCATAGCTCGCTTGTGCCGCGAAATCGGGAGCAGTTGAGATGAACTTACCTGCGGAACCTGCCGCAGCATCCAATTCCGCTATCACGCCACGCGCCGCATCATTCAGCTTCCGCAAACCGACGATAACCATTGCTTTGTCAGTGGCGGTCAGATCCAGCGTAGTAGCAGAAGCCCACCCGTCATTGCTGCCGTCGAACAGCGCACCAGCCCCTTGCTTGAACAGCGGTCGGTTGGCACTCGTGGCCTGGGTGAGCAGCGTACTCTGCGCGACATCGACCACTCGCCCAATGGGGTGATCCAGCGCGCTCACCGGTGTAGATCCCGCGCTGTCCTGAAACAGCTTGTCCGCGCGCGTCAGATCCCAGAACCAGCCGCCATTCGCAACCAGAGCAGAGACGAACTGGTCGTAGGACGAAGGTCCGGGAGTGTCGCCCAGTGGGCGGTTTCCGCCAAGCCCCATGAACCCATTATGGCGCGACATGAACACCATCAGGCCGCACTCACGCCGATCTTATCGCCTTCCTCGAGGAAGTAGGTCTCGACCTGCCCGGCGGGCCAGTATTCGCCATTGGTCCCGTCCGTCGCGGAAGCGCTGATAAGGACATAGGAAGCGGTGTGCGCGGCAATGCGATACCAGCCATCGGCTGCCAGCGCGCTCGATGCGGCACCATCAGCCACATCCACCCGACTTGCGAGCGCCTTGGTGAGCCCGTCCGCCTTCTGTCCGCTTGCATCTGCGGCCCGATTGGCTCCGTGAAATGCGAAGGATACAGCCATTATACACCCCCGTGCTTGTGCGCCTCTTTGGCGCAATGATCGCGCTGACTGGTCAGCACGAAGAAGATCCAGTCGATCGGCTTGGCGGCGATGCTCGCCCAGCGCTTGCCCAGCAGGACATGGCGGCCGATGATCGACGATATGGTTTCGCGCGGATCGGGGCGCGTCGGGTAGAGCCCGGGAAGGTGCAGGACACTGGTAGCCGCGAAGGCAATCGCGATGTCGAGCAGTACCCACGACATCCAATTTACATCATTCAACCGTTGGAGCGGCGCCCACCAGTGCCGCGCATGGAAGGCCAAGAAGGCCGAGGCGGCGATATAGGTGAGCAGCCAGATCATGGTAGCAGACCCTCCCAATCGATTTGGGCCGCATCGTGCTTACCCGCCCATGTCGTCGCGGATTTCACAGCCTGCTTGGCTCCCATGCGCCGGCCTTCGATCGCCGCGCCCAGCTGCCGCCACGCTGCGGCAGTCCCCGCGACCAGTGCGGCCACTGCGGCCACCGTCGAGCCGGTGGCCACGGCTTCGGCCGTCAGGAACGGATAGGAGCCTTCCGGATCGCTCTGGTAGGCCAGCGCTTCTCGTTCCTTCTCGACATAGGTTTGCGCCTGGCCGGGAACCGAGGTGATGAAACGCTGGCGGAAAGCGCCAGCCTCACGATCAATTTGATCCAGCAAGTGTGCTTCAAGCGCGGCGATCTCTTCATTCGTCCGGTCGCGCACCACCCATGGCAGGGTCCACAGGCCATCGATCAATTCAGGGGATGTCGCAGGTTGCGCCACTTGATCAGCAGACAGGGCAGGCGGCTCCGGCACCTCAACCTCGAAAATCCCGTGCGCGGCAAGACCGATGGCGGCCGGTGGCCAGCGCATGGCGATAGTGGGGTTCTCGGCCCGAAACTGACCAATATCGTAGGGGAATTCCGCGACCTGGCCATTATGGATCTTCACATATTCCATGTCACAACGCCTTCACGCCAAAGAGAAAAGCGGCCTTGGTTCCTGCAACCACGTTCTTTTGGACAGAAAGTGCGCCGGTGGCGCCCGCTGCCGCGTTTGCAAGGTAGCTGTGGCCACAGGCGCCATTCGGAGATTTGGTTCGAGATGTGGTCATGACCAGCGAAAAGCCGCTGGGGCCGGTGGCGAAGCCGCTGTTGTCATCTGAATTTGCGAGCCAGCACCCGCACAAGCCGCCAGCAAGAGTGACGCCGGGCGCGTTGAATGCGCCGGATCCGGATTGCGTGGCGATAGATCCGGCGACGTCGAACTGCCCCTGCCGGATGCACAGGATTTGACCGACTGCGGCGGCCGTGTTGCTGGACCGCGTGAACGAATAGGACGAGCTGCCGTTGTGGTAGCGATATTGCAGTCCGACACCCGGCACAGCCCCCTGATCGAGAGCCTCGGCCCAACCGCTGCCCGTCGACCAAGTTTCCGTGCCGCCAGAACACAGCAGGGCAATCAGCAAGTCGCCGTTCTGCGCATTCGCGTGCTTGCTGATCGTCAACGAAGTGCCCGTCGTCGCGGAATCATCGGTGGCGCCGATCAAGAAAGGTTCGTTGCCGGTGGCAAGGAGCATCCTGCGCTGGAACATCAGCCGTGATCCCCGAGCAGCCAGTATTCATAGGCCGAACCGCGATAGCGAATGCCGATGCTGGTCCATCCGGACGTCTTGAGCGCCCCCATGGTGCCGTTCCCGGTGCGCACGGTGCCGGCCGGAAGTGTCAGGGTGTACCCAGATCCGTCGTCGACTTCGACTTCGACCATCTGGCCATTGGTGAAGCCGCTCAGGACGGGGCTCCGGTTCGCCCCCAGTGTCACGCGCTGATAAGGGCCGTTGGCGGGCGTGATGACAAAGGCCGCGCCATCCGTGATGACGTACGGCACCGGCTCTACCGGCGTTCCAACGAAAGTGGGGGTCGTAAGTGTCGCGTTGGTGATGTTCCCGCCGTTGATCGTCGGCGAGGTCAGCGTCTTGTTGATCAGGGTTTCCGAGCCAGCCAGGGTGGCAAAGTCGCCGTCGGTCAATGCAGCGTTGAACTGGGCGATCGTGCCGGTGATAGTATTGTTGGCGAGCGAGATGCCCTTGTTGATCAGGGTTTCCGAGCCAGCCAGGGTGGCAAAGTCGCCATCGGTCAGGGCGCTATTGAAATCCGCGATCGTGCCGACATAGACGAAATCGCCATCGGTCAGCGCCGTGTCGAACTGCGCTTTGGTGCCGGAGATTGTGTTGCTGCCGAGCGCTATGGTCTTGTCGGTGATGACCTGGGCGCCTGCTGGCGTCAGGTAATTTCCACCATCTGTCAGCGTGATCGCGACATTCCACGCAGCGAATGTGCCGGATGAGCCCGGGCCGACGCTGGTGAAGTTGACGGTGATGTCACCCGTATCGCGATCCCATGCCGTGACCTGGCCGATCATATAGTCGGTGACGTCAGCGCTCGACGATACGATCAGGAACTG
This sequence comes from uncultured Caenibius sp., assembly GCA_964468045.1. Classification (GTDB taxonomy): domain Bacteria; phylum Pseudomonadota; class Alphaproteobacteria; order Sphingomonadales; family Sphingomonadaceae; genus JAWKXU01. The sequence goes on from CAYXTO010000001.1 coordinate 349,319, forward strand.
CCCCTCTTCAATGAAGCGGCCACCCTCGACGACGAAGCTCTTGGAGCCCGTTCCGATCGTCATCGACGTGCTGGATTCGGCCTGGGCGTAGTCGTTCAGGTCAGCATGAAGCTCGTCAAATGCCTGCTCGATCTTGGTGAATTCCGCCGCGATCGGGCGCACCCGGGCCGTGGTGTGCGCGGCCCCCACCGATCCCGCAGTGAAATAGGGGTTGGTCATCGCTTCATTCTCCGCGGCGAGAAGTGGACCGAGTAGGCTTGCAGGATGTGCGGGCGCTCAAGCAGCCCGGCTTCGGTGGCGAACACGAAGCTGGCATTGCGGCCGAGCCCGTCGATGTGGCATTCGGCCACGCCTTCCAGCGCGTCGGACCATGAGAATTCATCCCAATTGGCGACGTCCCACAGCCCGCCGCCGCCCCGGACACTGAAGCTCTTGCCGTCATCGATCGGCTGATCGGGATCGCCGTAATTGAACTGCGCCAGAATGCTGATCTGCGCGTCCGATGGGCCCTGCATTTCGAGCGTCACCTTGCGGATCCGCTTTTCCTGCATGGTGGAGCCAAAATGATTGAACGGGGTCATGCAGGCGGCCGTGATTGGCTCGCCGTCAAAGCTGGTGCCGCTGTCGAGGCGGTAGACGAACCCGTCCTCGTCCCCGACAAACATGGCCTCGCCGTCGTCCATTTCGCCAGAGCCGAAGCAGGAGGGCGACAGGCCCAATTCAAACGGGATGGCCTGCGGCTCCTTGCCGCCCATGTAGACGGCGAGGCCCGTGCCATCGTCCCAGAACAGGCGGTAATGCGACTTGGTCTTGCAGACGATCGAGCCGATGGCCCGCGCGCCCGCAGCGCGCTTCGACTTGAAATACGCCTCGAATTTGCCGGACAGAGTGCCGGTCTTGAAATTGCCGAACGCTTGGGTGGCGCTCAGGCTGCGCAGACCGCGCCGGTCGATGTAAACCGAGGTTCCCACGCGCTGGGCCGTGTCGATGTCGGCGCCGGCCTCTTCGGTCAGGGTGTTGAGGACAAAGTCGTTTGCATCGCTGCCTTCCAGGATGGCGATCTTGTTCTCGCCGAAGAAAGCCACCGCCGTCTCGGTCGCCTGCAGGACGTCGGTAATCTCGGTGCCGAAGCCGATTTCGCCCGCGCCGAGAATGACGGTCCACTGCAGCGGCTCGAGCGTGCCGGAGAACTGGATCGAGCCGCCGGGGAAGGTGAAGCCGAGATGGTTCTTGATCTCGAAGATCCGCTGCGGCCGATCGTCGGTCATGCCGGTATCGATCAGGCACATACCTGCGCCGGGAACCAGCTCGAAGCCTTTGCCGGTGCCGTTGCAGCCGTAGAGGCGATACCGATCCGCCGCGCCGTAGAAATTGTGATTGAGCCAGCGCACCCGGCCGCCCGGCGAGGGATATTGCGCCGTTACCGCTGCCCCGGCTGCCTTGGTGACGCCTCCCACCTGAATATTCTCGGATGCGAATGTGCCGGTGATCGACTTGATGAACAGCCGGCCGGCTGCATCGCCGCCGCCCCATGTCCCGCTATCGACTTGTACCTGCACCACCACGCCGGTTGCGCCGCTGGTGGCGCCCGTTACGGTCTGGCCGGGCAGGATTTCGCCAACGCCAGTGGTGAAATTCATGCGATAGACGGCGCCAACCTCGACCCATCCCGCAGTCGTTGCCCTGTGGCAGACCAGTTTGGTGGCGCCAGCATCGTCGCGCCATGCATAGACATCGCCGGAATGCACCGCGACCCCGCGGACGGGGCCTGAGCCGGGAACGGCGGCGATCAAGGCGCGCTGGCCCGCTTGCGCTGCCAGCAGCCAGGTCTGATAGAGATCGTCGCTCGGTGCATCGCCCTCGACCGCCAGACCATTGACGGTGGCGTGTGGCGTGCCGCTGACATTCAGCGCCTCGTTGTCCTGAAAGGTGCCGATGAGATTGACCAGCACCAGGGTTCCTGCGGCATCGACACCCCATGTCCCGCTCACATCATGGGGATCGACAATGACCTGACCTGTCGCTCCCGAGGTTGCGCCGGTGACAGTATCGCCTTCCGCGATCTCGACGATGCCGCCATCAAAACTCAGCAGGTGGAATGTCATCGCCGAGGGAGCGGTGCGCCCGTCGAAGCGCTCATATCCTTCCACGCGGCCATAGCCTTCGGCCAGCGGCTCGTAATTCAGGCCATAGATCAGGGCTTCCGGCGCAACCGCCAGCGCAGCGCTGTTGGTGTCCAGCCCACCCTGCATGGCGTAGGTGCGGACCGACTGCGCCATCAGCACAGCTCCACGCGGTCGGTGTAATCGAACACCATACGGGACAGGATCGCGCGGTATTCATCGCGGGCGCGACCGAAGGCTTCGCCGGCCTCGTCGTCGCCCTGAAGCAACATCAGCGCGCGCCAGACGATGGCCTGGTGATATTCCTCATCGATGTAGGGCTCGTCGGCGTCGAGCGTCAGAACCTGGATGGAGCGGCGATACCACCCGCGCAGGACATAGGCCTTATCCGGCTTGGGGCCGATGCGCAGGGCGCGATCTTGCTGTTGCAGGGCAACGTGCAACGGCCGCGTCGCGTCGTGAGTGCCGACGTCATACCGGGACATCCACTCGCGGTAATCCACCGTGCGCAAGCGGCTTTCATCGGCCTGTCCGATCGCCGGATCATAGATGGTGAAGGCCCGATAGCCATCCGCGTCCTGCTCCCAACCGCCGAAATCCGAGATGTCCAGATCGGCCGCACTGTAGCTGGTGCCATTGATGGTCAGGGCATGGGAGAATTGCTTGCGACGGAAGGTCCAGTCTCGCCGGTCGCGCTGGATCATCTCCCACGCCTGCCGGGTCCAGGCGACGATCTTCTCCTGACGGCCGACAGCGCCGGTCACGGTGCCAAGCCGTTGGGCCTGGCTGACCGTGCCGGATTCCCGCTCGACGTCGTTCACCAGGGAGAGGAATGTCGCCATGACGATCAGGCCGCCTGCGGAAGATTGCCCTGAAAGCCGTCGCTGGTGGCCGCGCGCCACTGCTCGACATGCTTGGGGTTGGCGTGTCGGGTGACATTGAAGGGATAGGAATGCACTTCCTGCCATTCCTTCATCGGCATCTTGGTGTGCGGATTGATCTCGTCGGTCTCGACCGCCTGGTTTTCGCGTGCGTGGTCAAGCGCCTCGAAAACCCGGTAGGGAACGACGTGCTCAACGCCACGCTCCATGCGCCAGACGTCACCGCTGACACTGACCGTCACGATCTTGGCCCGCGTCTTGTCCGTGGTCATATCGATCTTGAGAGCAACCTTGGGGTCGTTCTTGTAGTGCATGATGTTCGTGGGATCGATCGGGGCCCAATCGCCCTCATCGCCTGCGGCTGCGACCTTCGCCGCCGCCACTTCCCGGGCCGAGGGCAGGGCTTCGCCGGGCTTGATCTTCGGCACTTCCTTGCAGTCAGGTTCCACCGCGAGGATCTTGCCGCGCAGGGTATTGGCATTGGCGCCATGCGGGATTTCAATCCCGTGCTTGGTGACGGCGTAATGCTTCAGGGTCGCATAATCCGCCTCTTCCATCGGGATCATTTCAGGGGAATTGTCCATGTCGTGTTACCTCGTCTGGGGGATGGAGGGACGCGCGCCTCAGGCCGCGCGCCGTGCCTCGATTGCGGCGGTGATGTCCTTGACGGTCATGTCCTCACTGGCGTCGACGCCTTCGTCTGCCGCGATCGCGAGCAGTTCGGCCTTGGTCTTGCCCTTGAGGGACGGCGGGTCTTTCGGGAGCGAGCCGCCGGGATTGCCGTCGTTGTCGCGATCGAGCGGATTGGACGCGCCGGCATTATCGGCGGCGCCAGCAGAGCCCCCCGACTCGCCAGCGCCGCCGTCACCGTTCCCGCTGTCGCTGTCAGCGGCCGGCGTCTCGTCATCGGCGCTCGGGCCGGAAATGAATTCGACGGCATGCCCGCTGTCGCGCAGCGCCTCATAGACCTCGCTGGGGTAGGTCAGTGGCTTGCTGTAGCAGAGGGCATATTTCTTGCCGTTCAGGTCCAGCGCCGGGCAATATTCGAGGTGTCCGGCGTCTGCGGGGGGATGGATGATGAAGACGGTTTCCGTGATTTCCTTGGCCATGATCCGGCCTCCTGTGCCTGGGGGGAAGGGAGGCTGGACGCGAGCAATCGCCCGCGCCCAGCGCGTGACGATCAGTTGTCGTAGTTGCGGTACGCGGCGTACCGGAACGTCTTGGCACTCTCGGAAACGGCCGTGCCGACCGAGAATCCCTTCTTCTTCGTGTAATCAGTCGGGCTGAGCGCGCTGATCCCGTTCGAAGTGATCTTGGAGAACTGCGTCGATGCGTGATTGGCCGACTTCAGAGCATGGCCGGCGGTCATGCCGCTGAACCATTCATAGGTCTCGTCGCCGTCCGTCTCGTTCCAGATTCTGACGTAATCGGGTGTGAAGCCGAGCTGCACATCGATCGCCGCGCCAGTGCCGGTATAGCTGCCGGCCTTGAATTCACCTGCCATTGTCGTGTTCCTTGTGTTCGCGTGAACCTAAGGGGGCGAAGTCTTGCGACCCGCCCCCGATCAGGATCAGAGGGCGCTCGCGCCGACTTCGAGACGAGCCATCCAGGTCTCATTGAGACGAACGGCGGTGAAGTAGGACTTCCATCCCACGAAACCGCGCTGGCCCAGCGGATCGTCCTTGGTCTTCTGGCCCGGGTTGATGACCGAGGGCTCGACCACGACGTTGTTGCCCTTGCCGACCTTCTGGTTCTTGAGCGGCGTGACGCCGAACGCGTCCTGCCCAAGATAGATGATCGGATAGACGTCAGCCGCAGAGCCGCCCGTCGAGAGCACGGTCGAACCCGGAGTGCCGCCGGCATTGATGATCGGGGACAGGTCCGGCGAGAGGATGTAGCGGACGTTTTCGACCGCGCCGATTTCCTCCGGACAGAGCGGCTTCATGGTGCCGTACTTGGCAACCGGGACGAAGCCGGAGAGGCCGCGAATATCCGGTTCCAGATCGGTGTGTCCGAGGGCGACAAAAGCGCCTTCCACAGCAACTGTGCTGATATTTGGCGAGGGCGAGAGCACGGAGGTAATCCGCTTCGCCTTCGCTGCAGCAAGCGCACGCACCACGGCGCGCTGCTTGTTGAGGCTGATCGCCGTATTCACCGCAGCGCGCGAGGCGCCGTTGGCGTAATAGACGGAGGTTCCGCCCTTCAGCACGTTGTAGATGACCTGCTCGAGCGTTGCCCCGGCCTGCTCGGCCGATGCCTTCATCATCTCCTTGAGCATCGGGTCTTCGTGGGTGTCGTCGATGACGTCGGTCAGGCCATGCACGTCGCCCCACTGCGACAGGGTTGCGGTGACGTCCTCGACGCTCGTCCCGCTCACGGACGGCGTGACACCTTCCTGCAGCGGCGACGTCAGGGCCGGATAGGGCACCAGACGGCGGAACTTGATGGTCTGGCTCTTATTGAGCGGGATGGCCTTGACCTGGCCGAAGCGGGCAAGAACCTGGACCGGCTCTACATGCCGGAGGAATTCAACCTCGGCGTAGGCGGCGGTGCGCGGCGAGATGTCGCCATAATTCGTGATAGCCATTGTCTTGACCCCCATCGCGGGGGTCCAAGACGACGGCCCCGCGGGTTTAGCCCTGACGCTCCGCGAGACTCATGAAGTACTCGAACGAGGCGTCGTGATCGTCCTTCGGGGGCGGTCCTGTTCTGATCGGTGCTCCGCTTCGTCCTGCATCGCGCCCGGCGTCCAATTGCCGTTGGCGCTTGTCGGACATCTGCGCTGGGGTCGGCGTCGGCGTTGGCGTGGAAGCTGCAGCCGGTGAAGCCGCCCCGATGCCCATGTCCCGCTTGAAGGAACCGATCACCAGTGCCGCATCCCGACCATCGACGATGTTGTTGAAGTTGCGGTGCATCGCCTGCTGGATGGCCAGCGGTTGATCCTGCAGCCAACCGGCGAACCGTTCGTCTGCCGCAACCTGCTGCCAGTCGGGGTGCTGCTGCGTCAGGAAGTGTTCCTGAGCGGCCACAGCCTGAGCCGCCTGGCTTTGCTCGAATGTCTGGACACCTTGCGAGAGCCTTGCGAGCATCTCGTTTTGCCGCGCGATCTCGGCCTTCTGGCCGTTGATGATCTGCGACAGTGGCGCCGCCAGCTCGGGATAGTCCTCCTGCAGCTTCTGAAGTGCGGCATCCAGTGCGGATGGATCGGACTTCTCTGACTGCTCGGGCTGCTGCCCCTGCTGGTCTCCACCTTGCTGCTGTCGGGACAGGGCCTCGATCTGGCGCTGCATCGACAGAACCCTACCATTTGCCGAACGAACGCGGAGTTCCGCATCGCGCTGAGCTTTTTCGTAGGCGTCCTTCAGCTCCGGGGGAGCATTCGACCAAATATCGTCAATGGGAGTTTCGTTCGCCGGGGAGGCAGAGCCATCCGCAGGAACATCTACCGCGGCTTGTTCAGCCGGGGCCGGATCTGCAACGGAACCTTCGTCGGTCTGCTCGGTCTGGTCCTGTGCCGCGGGTGTGTCCGGGGCGGTTCCTTCACCAAGCGCCTCTGCGAGAGCTGCGTTGTATTCCTCCATGGCGCGGGCCTCGTCCGACGCGTCGCCATCTGCGGGGATTTGCACATTTTCAGCGCTCATTGTCAATATCCTTCATGGGGGTCAGTATGTGTAATCGGCGGAAATCGAACGATCTTCGGGGGCGTCGTCGCGCAGCCAAGCGAGGATCCGTGTCATCGCCCGGGCTTCGGCCTGCAGCGCAGGGACATCGCAGAGAGGCGCAGCGAGCAATCCATCCTTGATCCGCTCGATCTCGTCTTCGATCTTCGGAATGACGTGACTGAGGGGTTTCATGCGGGGTTTGCTCCCATGCTGACGTAACCACCCGAGGCGGCGGGCAGTGCGCCACGCGCTTCAGCCCGATCCGCCGCCTCGCGCTCCACGCCTATTTCAGCGGCGGCCAGGCGCTCCTTGCTGTCGGTGCGGATCTTCTCGACCCCGAATGCTTGGCGCAGGCGAGCCTCGATCTCGGTGATGGTCAGGTTTTCCTTGCTGGCCAATGCCATCATTTCCGCCTGCAACCGCATCTCGGCCACGCGCTCATTGGACTGGGCCACGGCAAGGCGGGATTCCGCATCGATCTGGGCCACCTGCAGCGCACTTTGCGCGCGGATCGCTTCGGGGCTCTCCGGTCCGGTCTGCTGTGCCAGTTCCTTGAGCTTCTTGTCGTAGGCATCGCTATCGAGCAGGACGTTGTTCGGATTGATCGACATCGCCTGCAGGACCAGCTTGAGCGCGTCATATGGCTTGAACGCTACGCCAAGGATCGGATGGGTGGCGAATTCACGGATGAGACCAAGCGTCTGTTCCGCCTGCAATTCGCGCACCAGCAAAACAGCCGTGCCGCGCGCCTCGCACTTCATGTCGCCCTTGATGCTCTCGTCATCCGAGAATTGCATGTTCCAGTCGTATGCCCGGGTGATGACGCCCGTGGTGATGTCGTCGTCCCACGCCCGCACCACCTGCCGGAAGACCACGCTGGCCGAATTGAACAGCATCGACATTCCGCCCCGGGTCTGGGTCTGGTGCTCGCCGGATTCGCCCTGAGCGAGCAACGGCAGGCTGACCGTCATGTCGATGAATTGCATCGCCAGAGTGATGATCGAGGCGATCAGGTTCTGGTTCATCGGAATGTCGTAGGTCTCGAACGGGCGGTCCTTCGTGGCGCTGACCACCGACTTCACCCGCTGCCATATCTTGCGCGGGGTCAGGGTCCATCGGCCGTTTTCAGGTTCGATTTGCTCCTTGTCGATGACCACCTGCGGGCCCACGGCCAACGCGCCGTTGTCCATCATCATGCGCACCGCGCTATTGAGCATGGATTGTTCGTGCCGCATCAGATGCGGAATGCCGACACCGCCGAGGATGGACGCCTCGCCCTTCTCGAAGTTGGCGACGGAATAGAGGCTTTCACCACTATCAAGCGGGTGTATCTCGTCGATCTTGAGCAGCGTGGTGCCGCAAAAGAAAACGCGCACCATCTTCACATCGAGCGGATCCGCATCCTTTTCGAACGCGTCTGCGTCCTCATAGCGGCCCATCGCCCGGATGACGGCTGCGATCTGTTCGATTTCGAGGGAGCCGTGAAATTCCCAGAGGCAATAGCGATCGCTCAGGGTAATGTTGTTCGAGCTATCTCCCGAGTTCTCGAGGTTGCGAACCTGAACCAGATAGCCGAGGTCTTCGCTCTTGGCGGAGCCCCCGCTCTGAGGCCCTTCCTTCAGCAAACCTCGCACGGCCTCTTCGTTGAAGCCCATCTCCCGCGCCAGCTTGCGCAGCATCTTCTTGTTCGGCAGGTGGCGCTCGAGCGTGTACTCCGCCTCTTTCATGCAGGTTGCGGAAGGATCCGGGAAGAAATGCCACGGATCGACGCGGCGAAAGGTGGGCCGGTCACGGGTGAATTCCAGCTCGAACATGCCGGCAATGGGCTGTCCGTCATCGCCGATCATGGGCTTCCAACCGCGTCGGGCGCCTGAGCGTGTCACCGGGCCCTTCAGGATGGCCGAGCCGAGCTTGCACAGGTCGCCGATGCCATCGCGGCAGATCGCGGGATACAGCGCCTCGGTAAGCTGATCGTCAATGACGCGCTCCATGTTGCGGGCCCGTTCCATGGCCACGCTCCATTCGGATTCCTTGCGCCTGGCCTCCTGGCGGGCTTGCGCCGCGCGCGTGGCAAGCGCCTTGGCTTCCTCCAGCGCCGCTTCGCTGTCGAAGGCGGGGACGTTCTCGCCCGCGTCATTGGCCGCCACCAGGGCGTTGTTCCTGCCGGCGATCTCCTCGACCTGTGCCTCGAGCCGCTCGGCCTCGTCGACCAGTTCCCGGGCTCCCTGGGTCAGCTCCGGCACGGGGGTTGGATCAATGCCCCAGTTCTTCTCGTCGTTGGGGAACAGCATGTCCGCAAGACGGGCGCTCCACGCATTGGTCTTCACCCGCGTGAGATTGATGAACAGGCTGGACTGGACATCCTTCTTGTCACCGCTCTCGAGCATCTGGCGCACATCGTCGTCGTAGATGCCGTGGAACCGGCGGATGTCGGCCAGCCATCTTTCCTCGATCGGCTTGCGCTTGGTGACGGCGTCGGCCACCAGCGTTCCGAGATGCGCGACGACAGGGGCGACCGCGTCCTGAATGGCGCTCTCGCGCTGGCGGGCTGCGTCTCGCGCCTCGCGCTCATCGTCGTGGTTGGGCAGGCTGGCCATGGATCAATACCCCGCGGTGGAATCTGCGATTGCGAAGCCGGGACCAGCGACCTTGGGGACGGGTGCGGTCTGCATGATTTTGCCGAGCGTCATCACGAGGTAGCGCAAGGCATCCATGGCGTGATCGTTCTTCTTGACGATGGCGCCCTTCTCGTCGCGCCGGTAAATGCGATGCTCGGCGAGCAGGTTGGTGCAATTGGAGAAGACCTTGAGGCGTCCCGAGGAAAGCCGTTCCCAGACTGCCTGGATGCCTGCCTCGACGCTATTGTCGGCCGAAACGAGATTGAGGGCGAGGGCGCGGTAATTGTCGATCAGGGCCTCGCCATCCTTTTGACTGCGCCCCTTGGCCGCGGGATCGATCGCGCCGATCAGCCATTCACCTCTGGCCTTGATAGCAGCAGCGTGAACGCTTGGTTCAGCCTGTCCGCGATAGTGCTCAGTGAAGATATACAGCACATCCGCATCGCGATCATGCGCGCCGAAAATGGCGGCCGTTCTGTTCCAGCCAACGTCGAGACCGTAGCCCTTGGCGAAGTGGCGCGGAATTTCGAAGGCCGGGATGACAAAATCGTCTTGGGGGATGGGGAAGATCGCGCCTGAACCAAGGCTCGGCGTGCCCTTCGACCGGGCGTCGCGAAGATATGGCGGCGTATTGGCCAGCATCTCCGCCTTGGATATTTCATCCAGATGTGCGGCGTCATCCCAGCCCGCCTGCACCAGATATTTGGATGAATTGACAGCCGGCAACACCATGCCCCCCGGTTGGAATTGCTGGCGGTATACGCCAGAACGCCTTTTCAGGAAAGATGGCGGATATGGACAAAATTGCAGTCCGGGCTTAATGATCGGCTCGCCCTTCGGGCATCCTCTCCCAAACTTCGGGCGGCCTCCGGGGTCACACCTACGGGTCGCCCACTTTTGGGGAGATTGAAGCAGGCAGTTTACAGTCAGGCGGGTTCGACTCCCGCTCGCTGGCCGAGATCGTGGTGAAGGAGCCGGTTCGAATCCGGCACGGGGCTTCGGCCCTTAGCTAGTGCCCTCGGGGTAGAGGGCGGCCCGACTGACCCCCGTAAGGGGCTCGCCCCAACTGTTGCCATCAACCATAATTGGTCTTATTATCGCTCCATTGGTACGTGCATTCCAATGGCAATGTACCGGTGCGTTGATGAGAAGATGCAACTCGGAGCACCGGTACATTACTTCTCCCCCGGGCGCATATCTGCCGGCAGGAATTGCAGCACCTGCTCCGACAATCCCTGCAGCGGCGTGAACGTGGTCAGCACGATCCCGCGCGTTGTCATGGTGCGCACGCAGCACTCGTTGTAGACGTCGATCGGGCATTCCTCGTCGAGCCAGACCAGTTCCTTTTGCGTCCCCTGAAACGCGCGCCGGCCCTGGTCGAAGCTCTTGAAGCCCAGCGTGGACCATCCGCCAGTGCGATGCAGGATGGGGATCGTATCGACCAGATCCTGCACACCCTGCTTCCAACGGGGCTGCCCGATGCATTCGCGAGGAATGATGCCTGAGCCATCGAAGCCCTTGCGCCCCTCCGGCCCGGCCACGACGTTGCCCAGCAATTCGAGCTGGATGATGTCGCGCGTGGTTTCGTTGGTATCACCTGCCACCCATGCCCGGATCGGGCGGCGAAACATGCGGCCCGGCCACCAGTGCGGATAGTCTCCGGTGAGATGCGCGGTAGTGGCGTAGGCGCCTGCAATGCTCTTCCCGGCACGGTTCGCAGCGAGGAAGCATATCTCGCGGTGCGTCTTGCTGGCCGCGAAAAACTCCATGTGCTTCGGGTAAAGTTCGCGCCGCAGCGGTCCGTCGTCTGGGAACAGGAGCTTGAAGCGGTTGTATTTGGCATATTCCTCGTCGGCGAGGATCGGTGCCAGCATCTCGTCGACCAGCTTCTCATCGAGCATGGCGACGAGCGCGTCGGGATCGAGGCTGGATAGGTCTATGCCCTGCGCTGCGATCAGGGAGGCGATGTCATCGAGGGCGGACATGGGATCGACTCCACAGCCGACGGGAAGGCCGAGAATGGACGGCAGCACGGTTTCGGGCCGCATCCACTTCACACATTCCAGCAGCGATCGTTTCGACAGGTGCGGGACGTGCTGCCAACCGCAATTGACGAAATACTTCTCTGCCAGATCGTGTTCGGGTTCCGCCAGCATGGGCAACTCCCTTAATTGCGGACATTGTTCAGCCGTGCCGTACGCCCATCGAATACGGGCAGCTTGGGGAACTTGTCGGGCTGGCGCAGGGGCGAGAGGTCGCGCCGGGGCTTCGGCGAGCAACCCTCGATTGCAGCCTTTTTGCGGGCACGCACGGCCTTGCGGAACCATTTGCGCCAGCTACGCATCATGCTGGCTCGTAAGTCTGTTCGAAAATGTCAGGCTTGCAAGGATACCGCTCTCCCTTCACGCCAGTGATGATCCAATCGCCCGGGCAGACGATGTGCCCACCCTCAAGCGTCTCTATCCAGCCATGATTGTGCATGATGTCGGCGCAATGCTCGCATTTGCGATCACCGGGACAATCGGGGGTGCGATAATAGCGAACCACTTGTCCTTCCCATCCTTGCTCTCGCGCGTGTTCACCGGAGAACGTGCGCCATTCGTCATTCTCGAAACCCTCGGTCGAATTGGAATAGTCAACAGGATGATCGCCGTTCTTGAACCATTGCGATGCTTCAATCACGACAGGCTTCTTGCGGAACATGCTCATCATCAACCTCTCAATGCTTCGTTGCGGGGGGATTGGCGGGAGCGCCCTTGGCCATCTTCGCCATGGCTTCGGCGAGCCGGTCGGCCAGCATGTTGCGCTTCTCGTCGCTGGTCATGTCTTCGACCCGGTGGCGATGATCGTGCAGCACAGCGCCCTGAACCTTCGAGATATTGGTGTAGAACCCACCCACTTCCTTGGCGGCTTGCTCGAGATACTTCGCGGCTTCCTCGCGCTCATTGGCCAGCAGCGCCCTCTCGTGGAGCATCCCCAACCGGCGAACCCGAAACGCGCGGTGCGTTACCGGTTCCTTGGCCAGCTCGGTCAGGAAACTCTCGCGGGCCTGAAAGAACAGGTCGCGCCATTTCTTGGGCGAGCGCTGGCAGGTTTCGGCGTTGTAGAACGCAATGCCGCGATCCGAGATTTCAATACCGCGTTCGCGAAGATCCGCCTGGATGTCGCAGATGCGATCGTAGCAGGCCAGGCGCGAGACGATCTCGACCTTGATGTGCTCGGGCACGCCACCACGCGGGGGGCCATCGCCGCCGGGCTTTCGAGGGGTTGGTTTGCGGGCCATGGGTCCATTATCTCTCAATCAGGCGGTATCGGCAAGAACCGAGATGCCCAAATCTGGCGGTATAGTCGAAATCTGGCGCGAAAGCCTCGCTTCATTCCCGGAACGCGTCGTCATTCGGGCTGGGCTGCGGAACGGTATTGCGCATCCACTCCTGCCTTTCGCGCTCCTGCCGGCGGGCTGACTCCCGCGCGGCATCCTGGCTGGCGGCGCTCGAATAACCGATCTTCACCTCGCCGTTGCGGCCGACGTACCAGTGCAGCCCACGCTGGCGGGCTTCGACGCCCATCATCGCATTGTACCGCTCGGCCAGCACGTAGGCGTAGGGCCGGTTCATGCATCGTCATCCTGCGCATTGCCCCCGATCGATGGCGTGTGCCCGATGGCTTTTGGGGCCATGCTGGCAACGAACATCTCCGGCTTGTTCAGAAACGGGTGCGACCAGTCATACGGGCCGTTGGGCCTCGTCAAATCCAGGCATTCCTTGATTGTCGGGAAGAAGACGTAGTTCTCCTTCAGTTGTCGCGTCAGAGCTTCGAAGCCTGCCTCGGAGAGATGCTTCAGGCTGTCGTAATACTCGGCAATCAACCATTTCTCGGCCTGAACATCACCGGCGTCTTTCCGCTTGAACAGGACTTCCCATCGGCGGAATGTCTCCAGAAACTTCCGCTTGTGATCGATCGATCCACTCAAGCCCCTCGTCGATGGCTCTTGCGAGGCTGCTGCGGCGGTCAGGGCTGTACCCATCGCCTGATTGAAAGTTTGAGTCTCTGCCATTTCGGTTTTCCTTGAGTTCGTAAATGTCCGTCCAGTTGTTCATCGTGGATTGGTCGAGCACCTGGCCAGGGTCGTGGCCCGACGATCGCAAGCGCTCGAGCTTGCCGATCAGCAGGCCGATGGCCCGTTGTGTCGGAGATTTTTTCTTGCCCGCCCGCATTTCGAGAAAGGCATTCCAGGGCTCGGCCGGAACCCAGTCAGGGACCGCTGACGCAGGATTGGGTTGGGTGCGAGGGTTCCTGCCCGTAGCTCGGGGATTCAGACCTTCACTGCGCTCGTTTGTCGCATGCGCTCGGGATTTTCTCGGCGAGGAACCTTCAGGAGGAGTATGAGAACCGTTAGGTTCTCTTGTTTCCTTGTTCCCTTGTTCTTTTGCTGTCCGATTGCTGTCCGATTGCTGTCCGGTTGCCTGTCCGGTTGCCTGTCCGGGCTGGCCCGCGAAATCCGATATTTCAGCATTGTTTCCGTGGCTTGCGTCATGCCCATGCTGTCCGGCCGCCTGTCCGCTCGCCTGTCCGGTTTTTGATCGCCCCCCTGTCCGGGTGCTGTTGGCGGCAAAGTCCTGTCCGGCCTCGCTCTCGATGTCCTGATATTTAGCGTAATTACAGATGGTTATGATTGTCCGCCCCTGTCCGGTTGCCCGCACAATCATCTGGTCAGCTTCAAGACGCGCAAGGAACCGCTCAACGGCGCTAGGGCTCCATCCCCAGGCAGTAGCCATATGAGATCGAGACGAACAAAACTGTCCGCGATCAAGGGTGATTGTTTTCCCGCGCAGATCGAACTGCGTAGGCTTCCAGCAGGCTTTTGCCACCATCCAGAGCCATGCGCCCAGGCGTGCCGCGTCGGACTGGAATAGATGGTGCTCTAGGGCCTCACGATGCATGAGGATGAACCCGCTCAACGCGTCCTCCTGAGATCGTATTCGGCCTCGGCGGGCGCCATGTCCTTCATGCGGCCCTCCAGCGCTTGCAACCAAGCTCTGCGTGCAGGTCGTAACGGACGCCGCAGCGGATGCAGGGATCGCGCGGCTCGGCATAGACCGGATCTTCACGCTCGATGACGATGGGCGCGCGTGGCGCAGGTTTCGGAGCGTCGGAGAGGGGCCGTGCTGGTGGCAGTGTCCCGGCCGTTCTGGCTCCCGTCGCGACAACAGTGACGATGCGCTTGCCATAGGAGCGCTCGACCTTAACCACGCCCTTATTCTCGAGGCGCCGCAGCATGTTCGATACCGAGCCGGAATCGCAATTGATCCGATCGGCAATGGCCCGGTTCGACGGGCACTTTCCGCCCATCCTGGCGGCCGCCACGATCATATCGAGCATTTCCTGCTCGACCGGGCTGACAGACAGGCCGCGCCTCACCGATCCCGCTCCATGATGACGCGGCGCACGGCGTTGCCGAAGGCCGTCAGGTGTGGGCCGTTGACTTCGATGAGACCGGCCTGCCTCATTTCGTTGGCGATGCCGAAAGTCTCAGTGGCGTGTCGCGGTGCGCCGCGAGAATCGTAAGCTGCGATCAGCCCTACAATGCACGTCTCGGGAAGCCACATGGCGGCCTCTGCGGGATCAGGCATGGATGCGATCGAGCGCAGCGCGTCATTGAAGGCGCGATCCCATTCGTCATTGTCGGAGCGGGCGGGCGGATCGTGGATCATGCGGCTGATCCTTCCAGGAAGAGATCGCCTTGCCGTTGGGCGTCCTCGATCCGCTTGCAGGCGATGTCGAAGTGATCAGGGTCCAGTTCGATACCGATGAAGTCACGACCGGCAAGCAACGCAGCAACGCCGCTCGAAGCGCTGCCCATATAGGGGTCTAGAACCGGCCCATCCGGCAGGAAGGTGAGGCACCAAGCCATGAGGGCGACCGGCTTCTGGTTGGGATGCAGCTTCGCGCTATGAACGACGTTCTCTTCTCCTGCGCGCATGATGCCGCGCCATAGGTGCGTGTAGATTCGATCCGGGCCCGGCGAACTCGTCCAGGCGATTTCGATGTCACTGCCGGACGGAACGGGAGTTTTGCCGGCCAGCTTATCCCAGATCAGCCAGCGATTGCCGCTTGGGAGCCGATCGTTGAAGTAATTCGCGCCCCAGATGATCGACGGCAAATCCAGCGCAAGAAGGTGGCTGGGGTCGAATGGAACCTTGTCCCCGGCAATCTGCTCGAAATTTCCGTCTTTGCGCACCATCGCGGCGCCAGCGCCGGTACGGCCTGAATTGTGGCCGGAGCGATAGTCCATGCCATAGGGCGGATCAGCGAGAATGCTCGCGATGCCGGAAAGCCCCGGAAGAACATCCCGACAATCGCCCAGATAGAGCGTGGCGCGGCCGATCGTGACGCTCTCTGTCACAGCAGCCCGCCCGCGCCGGACGCTTCGATCTCGGCCCATTTCTCGGCATAGGCGGGATAGTCGCCGGGCCGCTCTAGTCGCTCACGGCATTTGCCGGTCCAGCGCTTGCGCGTGTCTGTCTGACCCTTGATCCAGATCAGCCAGCAGTATGACGTGGCGGTGCTGGCCTTGCGGGGCTTGCCCAGCTCGTCGAGGTTGAACGGATCCGGCGCCCCGGCCCGGATGAGCCGGTTGCGCAGCAGCACCACGCGCTCGGTGAATTGCAATTCGTAGGCCGGGGGATTGGTCGAGAATATCTCGCGGTGCCGTTCGTCGCCTTCGGTGAAGGCTGTCCTCACGAAGAAGGCCGCACCGCGCGCCGTCCGCTCCAGCGCGCGCTCGATAAAGCGCTGGCCCAGCGTGAAGGGCGGGTTCGTGATGATCCAGCTCACCCGTTCATAGTCGGGCGTGTCCATCAGGAAGTCGCAGATTCCGTGCTCGTCGCTGTAGCGATGGACATCCGTGGCGCGCACGTCGTCGAAATATTCCGCCAGCGGGCGAGCCATGTGCATTTCGCCGCAGGCCGGCTCCCAGCATTTCAACTGGCCGAGAGGTTCGCCGATCGACTGCAGGAACTCGCATAGCGCGCGGGTCGCGTGCGGCGGGGTTGGATAGTAATCCAACGATTCATGGGGCTCCACGCGGCGCTGCATGACGGCGGTGCTGACGTTCTGCCTCATGCCGCCCCCGCGGCTGGAACGGTGGGAGCGGCAAGGCGCTGCTTCTTGCGACAGCTATCCCGCGCGATTGCGCAGACTCCCTCATCCCGCAGCACTTCGGCCATCGGGCGATGGTCCGGATATGGGAATATCGGCGGTGCGGCGCGGGCGGTCATACATCCACCCGCGCAGGCTTGCGCAGCCTGTCCTTCAAATCTGCCTTAAATTCGTCGCTGGCGGGTTCCTGCACCGGGCGCAGCTTCCGGAACGCGGTGCATTGATAGCCGAGCGGGCGACCTTCAAAAGCCAGCCATACCATGAGCACGGGCACTTCTATCGCCACGCCTTCACCCACTTGTGAAACGCGCAGAATGTCGCCCACGCGGGGATTGCTTGGGCAAATGGTGCGCCACCGATCGCTGATGCATTCGGCCAGATCGCCTACCTGCCATCCCTCGTTATCTTCTCGCCTGTCGATGATGGGCGGTGGCGCGGGAGTGCGGCGCCGACTGAACGGCCAGATCCAGCTTTTCATATCTTTGCTCCGATATGGATTTCGAGCCGACCTGGCTTTTCAGGCGCGGCAAACTCGTAGCTTGGGAGGAACCGGCGATCATTGACGCCCAAGGCATCAGCGATGCCGTCGAACACGGGCTTGATCCGGTTGGGGTAATTGGTCCGGTCGCCACGTCTGTCTGGTGGCACGAACCTGATGTTGATCGGAATGTCCCCGGTCTCCGATACCCTGACCTTGGCCGACAGCACGGCCAGCATCGCCCACTTGCGGTGTTTGGCGACGACGCTGGCCTTTGCGCTCCAGTGGCCGGTGTTGTGTCCGGACAGAGAAGCAGGGGGCCAAGGCAGGATGATCGGGCCGGGGCAGGTCATCAATCAAACCTGATCGTCGCGCCCTTTAGCCAAGCACTGCAGACCGCTCCGGAGACGGGGCGACCAGATGGTGACGTGGCGGTAAAGGCTGTCTTGAAAGTGTCCTGATCGCTGCAGGAAAACGCGGCGTAACCATCCGCTCGAACATCAGTATAGCCCTGATCTTCGAGAACGCGCTGCGCGGTCTTGGCGTCGGTGCAGCCTGCGGCGAGAGCGAGTAGACCCGTGCAGATAGCGATACGTATCATGCCGCCTCCTGCTCAAAGCGGAACGACGTCTGCGGCTCCATGCCCAACGCAGCCTTATAGGTGTCGAGGACCATCTCCATTTCGCGGCGATCGTCGGGCTTCATTTTGCGAAGCCGGATTATCTGGCGAAGGATTTTGGCGTCGTAGCCGACGGCTTTTGCCTCGCCGTAAACATCGCGAATATCCTCAGCGATGCCCTTTTTCTCTTCTTCGAGCCGCTCAATGCGCTCGATCAAAAGGCGCAAGCGGTCATCAGTGGGGTTGGCCATTTTGATCCCTCCGGCGCAGATGGGGAAATGCCGGGGCGCCGCGCCACGCGCGCCCGACGATGGGTCAGGCGGGGGCTTTGTCGGCTTGCTCGTTGCGGCTCTTGCGCCCGCGCGGCCTGGGGGGCTTTTGTCCTTTACCCTTGCCGAATTGCTCTCGCAGGCGCGCCCAGTCGTCATAGGAGACGGCACCCTCGGTCAGCTCGGCATAGCCGTTGATCACATCGGGGCGAGGGAAGAGTATTCCTCTCTCGTGCCGGGCAACGGTCGAAGCATCGATCGTTGCCAGCCCTTCGATGCCAGATGATCTCATGGCGTCGGCCGCTCTTTCGAGCGTCCAGCCCTTCATTTCGCGGAAGCGTTCAAAGTCCATGAGCGCATAACTGGCGTAATACGCCATGAAAGGCAACATCTAATTATGGCGTAATGCGACGTGCGATGCTAGGTGGCCTTGCCTAAGCAGGCTTCATGGTCACACGTATCTATGCACCCAACCGAATTTCCGAGATCCGCAAGGCAAGGGATCTTACGCTCCAGGAGCTTGTGGGGCGGATGCAGGCCGACATCGACCCGAGCACCCTGTCGAAGCTCGAGAAGCGGAAGATGGCCCTCAGCCTGGATTACCTTCTCGACATCGCCAGCGTGCTGGAAGTCTCGCCCATGGAGATTATCGGGGGTGAGCGCGTGGGGAGTGGCCGAGCCATCCCTGTCGCCGGTCGCATTTCTGCCGGGAACTGGCAGGAAGCGGTGCAGATGACCGACGAATTCATGTCGGTTCCGGGCCATTTGGCGGGCCCTAACCTGTTCATTCTCTATCCGCGCGGCGACTCCATGGACATGCTCGTGCGCGAGGGTGGCTATATCGTGGTCGATCCCGATGATCGCGAACTGATCGACAAGAAATACTATGTCGTCATGAACGGCGAGGGCGAGACCACCTTCAAGCAGTTTTCGGCAAACCCCATGCAGCTTTTGCCTTGTTCGACCAACCCCAATCACAAGCCTATTCCGCTGGGTTCTGAGCCGTTTACGATTCTCGCGCGGGTGGTTCACGTGGGGCAGGACGTGTAGAAAAATGCCATTTATGGCGTAACACGCCAAATACGTATTGACAGACGGGCGTAATAAGCCAATTATCTCTTCGAATGTTTCGGAGAAGATGATTGTTCGTCACGCATCCCCCCGCTGTCGCTGCTGCCGATAAGGCCCGCATAGCCCCCCTTTCACTTCGAGGGCCATCCAGCTCATTCTCCACCGCGCCTGCTGAAGCAGCGAGCAGGCCCGGCAACCCTTTCCCGCATCTGAAGACCTGCTCTGGCTGCGCCTCCTATGGCGCGCCGGGCGCGTGGTCGGCGCTATGCTGCAAGGGCCATCCGGACTGGGCCTATAAGAAGGCGCCGCCGATCGTGCGCGCCGACAACCTCTGCGATCGGTGGGAGCGGGCATGATGCTCCTGCGCGTCTCTGAAACCGAGATCGCCGCCGTCATGTCCGAAACCGGCATGGCGAGGATGCAGGCGATCAACTTCATCCGCCAGCGCAACACCATCCGGCGCGAACGGCTCAACCGCCAGTGGCTTCGCGATGAAGCTGAGTTCGATGGCTGGCACCGGCAGTTCACGCCTGTCGAGAGGAGCGACGTCCTATGACGCCCGCGCACCACGACGACAACGGCGCGAGCCTTCAGCCCTGTTCCGCCTGCGAGCCCGCCAGAGGTTGCATGTTCGGTGTTCTCTTCAGCCTGCCGCTCTGGGGCGCAATCGCGCTCGGTGTCGGCCTTTGGAAAGGTTGGTTCTGATGTCGCCCTATCAATGGTTCCTGACGCGCGAGGCCTTCACGGGCGACAATCTGCGCACGTTCCTTGGTCTGGCCGCATGGCTGGTGATTGTGCCTGTCGTGGTGGCCCTGCTGCCCGTCGTGGCGGGGGCGGTGCGGCCGTGAGCAGTAACATCAAATGCGTTGCCTGCGCTGGAAAGGGTTTCCGCTGGGGCCGTGGCAGGACTGGTGAAGGCCACATGGTCAAGCGGAAATGCCCGGCTTGCAAAGGCACGGGGAGGGTCACGTCATGACCGCGCCCCGGTTCCATACCTGGGGCAACGATCCCCATCGCTCGCGCGTGACGTGCGAAGCGCGCCGTCGGCACATTCATGGGCCTGTCCACCCGATGGACGAGGCTCGGCCTTCGATCTGGCAACGCCTGACGGGGAGGGGCTGATGAAGATCGCGCTCTACATAGAAGATGGTCTCGAGCAGATCGTGCTCACGCCGCAAGGCGACGTTGAGAAAGGAATTCTAGCGAAACTACACGATGGCAGTCGTGCCTTCTCATTGAAGAAGGGCTCGTTCTTTACCTGCCTAGGCGGTTGGACGCGATACCGCGACGGCGACGACGAAAGCACGATGATTGTGCTGCTACCCGCTCGAGATGAAGGTGGTTCGCAATGATCCGCCTCGCTCTCATCGATGGCGGCCACGTCACCTTCGACAACATGATCGACCTGTTCGACTTCATCATCGAGCGAATGGCGCTGGGCGGTGAAGCGTGACCATCCAGCGCGATCAATACGATGGCCCGATCACTATCGTCTGCGACATCTGCGGCGAAGAAGACGTCACCCGCTGCGAGAACTTCGGCGGTGCGCTCGCCAAGTTCAAATCGCACGGCGGCATTGTCCGCAAGATCGGTGACGACTGGGAGCACTACTGCCGGGAGTGCGCCAAGTGACCCGCGCCCGCATCTCCTACGCCGATGGCGCGGCACGTCCGGTTCATGTCGCCGGTGCCGTGGATGTCACCACGCCGGTTGCTGGGTTCTATCGGTTCCGCCTGCGTAGCGGCAGCGTGCGGGGCGGGGTCAAGATATGGCATGGACCACCGCTTGACCCCGTTACCGGTGAGGTTCTGGACCGCTCGTGGCGCTGGCAGGCCGAGTTCGACGGCGAGTACGTCGAGTTCGATCAGGTTTGGCCGGACTGCACCGGCGAACCGATCACGGAGCAGGAATATCAGCGCTTCGTCGCCCGCAAGCGCTGGGCCGAGCAGAACGCGCCCGACAGCGCTTACGCCGACCGCCGCAAGCGGCACGATCCACTTTCAGCATCGTCGCCACTCCCATTTTGAGAGGAAACCCGATGAATACAATATTTCCAGACGTGGCCGATTGGCCGACGCAGACCAATTCCCTGCCGCCGAAAACCCATAATCGCCCCCCGCTGGAAGAGATAATTCCGTTGGAGTTCCGCGAGGAATTGCTGCGGGAACGTCCGGATTTCCTGACCAGGCTTGACGATCTGATCGGAGCGGCTGACCGCGCCCATGCCGAAGATGATGAATCTCTGGGCAAATGCGGCGATCTGGTGAAGGCTTATCGGGCGGCGCAGTCGCATATCGATGCCACGCACAAGGCTGTGAAACAGCCGTATCTCGATGGCGGCCGGTTGGTGGACGCGCAGAAGAACGCGCTGACCGCGACGCTTTCGGCGGCCAAGCGCAAGGTTGAGGATATCGGCAATACCTTCGTCGCCAAGCGCGATGCAGCCATCAAGGCCGAGCAGGAGCGACTTGCCGCGGAGCAACGTGCCGCAGCCGACCGCGCGGCTGCCGCTGAGCGTGAGCGCCAGCGCGCCGAAGAGGAAGCCGAGCGTGCGGCGCTACAGGCCGCATCGGAAGAAGACCGCCGTGCCGCCGCCGAACGCGCTGAGATAGCAGCCCGTGAAGCGGAGCAGGCCATGGCCGAAGCGTCACTCGCGCCCGTCGCCGCCAAGGTCGAACCTGTCCGTTCCGATGCCGGCGCCACCATCTCCGGCAAGCAGGAATGGAAGTCCGCCGTCGAGGATTACACGCTCGCCTTCATCGCCGTCGAAAGCAACGAGAAGGTCCGCGAGGCCATCGACAAGGCCGTCGCAGCGCTCGTGCGCGCCGGCACCCGCAACATCGACGGAGTTCGGATCTGGCCCGTCGCCAAAGCGAATTTCCGCTGAAAGGAGCCAGCCAAATGTACTTGATATTCGATACAGAAACCACGGGATTACCTCAGTGGTCTTCGCCCAGCGACCATCCCGATCAGCCGCATATCGTCGATATTGCATGGACGCTCTACGGCGCTGATGGCTCGGAGATTGAACGCTTCGACGCGATCATCAATCCTGGTCCCGGCGTCATCATTCCGGATGATACCATAGCCCTGCACGGCATTACGACCGAGCGGGCGTACGACGAAGGCATTTCCCCCGCTGAAATGTGGGGGCGATTCACGGACGTTATCGCGCGTGCAGAAGTGCTCTCGGCATTCAACGCCACCTTCGACATCCGCATGATGCGGATCACAGCGGCAAGGCTCACCGGTGATAAGTGGGAGAACCCGCTTGAGAAGTTCTGCACGATGTACGGCGCTGCCAAGCACCTCAAGCGCAAAGCCACCAATCTGACTGTTACGCTGCGCGATTTGTTTGGGGAAGATCATCCCGACGCCCACCGCGCGCGGCCCGATTGCGATGCCGCCGCACGCATCTTCTTCCATCTCAAAGCCATGGAGCCCGCACTATGAATGCTGAAACCGCACTGGTGGAACGTCGCGAACAACCGCCGATCGTCAAGCTCCATCTGCAACTTGAACAGCGCACGGACGAGTTCAAGAAGGCGCTGCCCAGCCACATCTCCCCAGAGAAGCTGCAGCGCACGATCATGACCGCAGCCCAAAATAATCCGGATCTTCTCACTGCTGATCGTCAGAGCCTGATCACGTCCTGCATGAAGGCGGCGCAGGATGGCTTGCTGCCCGATGGGCGCGAGGCCGCGCTGGTCATCTTCTCCACGAAGGTGAAAAACCAGTGGATCAAGCAAGTTCAATACATGCCGATGGTCTACGGCCTTCGAAAGAAGATCGTGCAGTCGGGCGAAGTGGTCAGCCTGCAAACTGGTCTCGTTTATCGGGCTGAGATGGAAGGCGGCGCGTTCCTGTATGAGATCGGCCTGGAACCGCCGATCCGCCATCGGCCCATGCTTGATCTCCCCGCAGAGGAACTGACCGACGACAAGATCGTGGCGGCCTATTCTATCGCCAAGATGAAGGACGGCACCGTCTCGGTAGAAGTCATGCGCCGCGGTGAAATCGACAAGGTGCGGCAAATGAGTCAGACCGGCGCAGTCGGGAAGACGTGGAACGATGGAAAGCCCAAGGCACCCAAGGGCCCATGGGTCGACTGGTTTGGCGAGATGGCGAGGAAGACCGTCATGCGCCGGCACAGCAAGACTCTGCCGATGTCCGGCGATGTCTTTGTCGATGTGGAAGGTCGCGAGCATGAAGCCGCCGCCAGTGCGGCTCACCTGCTTGATTCCGTCGAACCGGAAGCGCCGGTATCGCTTCCGTCCCCCGACGATCTGGACGAAAGCGCCGATCCCGACACCGGGGAAATCACCACCGACTCCCGCGGCTTCACCGAGGTCGACGAGGAGACGGCGCGCGCGCTCGATGCGGGTGACACTGGCGAGGACCAGTCCGAACCCCAGCGCCCCAGCAAGGGCAAGGGCGCGGAAGCCGACTATTTCGGCCCGCAGCCGCGGAACCCGGCCCACGGCGAAAGTTGGTATAGCCCGGACGACAAGAAGCTGCGCTATGCCCATGTCACGGCGGCCGGCATCAAGTGGTATGTCAACAAGCCGGAGCCGGCCGAGAGCGCGGGTGAGGCCGAAGCCGCTGCCCAGACCGTCAACGACATCGATGGCCCGGTGGATCAGGGCGATGCCGACGACATGCCGCAATGGATGAAGGACGAGCAGACCGTCCGTGATCTGATCGACATCGCCGAGGATATGGATGGTTGGCGCCGGGCCGATCAGGCTTTCCAGAAGGTCGCCGCATCCCTGCCTGACGGCGTGCGCACTGGTCTGGACGCAGTGCTCACCGAAGCCCTCAAGCGGATCAAGGCGGGGAGTGCGGGGCAGTGACGGACACCGAAGCCCGCCTGGCCCGCATCCTGCACGAACATCTCGGCGTGGACATCACCACGCGGGCCGAGCCGCTCGCGGCCAGAGTCATGGACGATCTTGGCGCCGACAGCATCGACATCGTGGAGCTTACCATGGCGCTCGAAGACGAGTTCGAGATCGAACTGGCTGACGACGAAGTGGACGCCCTGTTCGGGCAGGATGGCTCCGGCACGGTTCTGTCATGGGTGGCGCTGGTCGATAGCAAGCTGCCGATGGTGCCCGCATGATCTCCGCCATCCGCCGAGCGCTGATCCGTAGAAGGCTCAACCGCCTGATGAAGCCCGATCCAGCATATCGGGAGCGGCGCCTGGCGCAGTTCAGCGCGGAGCGGAAGCGGCGCTATCTCTCCAATGTGCAGGAATTTCAGAAATGACCCATCCCGATATTGTGCAGAGGTTGCGGGAGCACGCGACAGACTGGGATGGCAAGCAAATGCCAGACCTTGAGCCGGCGAAGGGTGATCCCACAGCGGGAACTTTGCGACAGGCAGCCGACGAAATCACCACCCTACGCCAGCAGCTTGCGGAGGCGCGGGAGGCTTTGGAGCCGTTTGCCCTGCAAACTGCGCTTGCTCGTGCCGGGCGCATGACAACGCAACGTGTGCGCAGGCCACTAGATGACTTCGACAAAGCCCGCGCCATCATAGCCAAGATTGACGCCACCCTCACCCCCGGAGGCAACCATGGCTGATCCGGCTGACACCCCAACCAACCCTGCCGCCGTGGTGGAGCAGGTGGACAAAACGTTCGCGGAAAAGTTCCGGCGCGGCATGGGCGGATCATACGACCGCGATGTTGAGCGCTTGGCTTATGAAGCTGCCCGTCATCGCCTGCTCGGCATCGAACAGGGCCGCGCTGAGATGCGGGAAGAGGCGGCGGCTTTTCTCGATGGATACGCTGGCGGTCATTACATGGCCAAGTCCTGCGCCCAAGCCATCCGCGCCATCCCCACAGCAAAGGACCGCCCCGATGCAGGATAATCCTCCCGCGTTCCCGACCGATGGTCGCATTCAGCATGGCACTGCCTATGACGGCATGTCCCTGCGCGACTATTTCGCGGGGCAGGCAATTCCAGCGCTGATCGCGCTTTCTGCCGAAGACAAACTTATTAAATTTGTGGGCGAGACAACGGGGCAGTGCGTTGCCCGGTCCGCCTTTGAAATAGCCGACGCCATGCTCGCCGCGAGGAGCCGCCCCGATGCAGAATGATGCGAAGCGCCTAGAGCCACCACTGGTAGACTACCTTCATGACGCTATCTGCATGGTAGAGGCCGACATGGCTGATGACGCCGCTGATGCAGAAGAGACTGGTGAACGTGTCGATCTACACGAATACTGTGTTGAAATACCAATCGGCGCTGCGAAGCAAATTCTTGCAGAACTGACCCGCACCCCAGCCCCCGCGCAGCCTGCGGACGTGGATAGCGGTATGTCCGGCCCGCAAGTGGAGCGAGCCGAAGTGCTATGGGCCAACCTGCCAACAGGCAGGGAATGGACCTCTCTGGCAACGCATGAAAAGGCGCTGGCCTGCCATGTATTTTCCCGCGCAGCCCTAGCCGCAATGCCAGCTATTGTAAGCGAAACCCCATCTGACGTTACACAAAGCGTCTTGCGTAAGGCCGACGATCATCAAGCCGATGCGCAATTGGTAACAACTGCGCGTAAGAACCTTCCACACTTCATCAACGCCGCATCGTTCGGCTGTGAAGTTGATCGTCAAGCCGCTCTGAAATGCGTCGAGGTGCTGAGCGAAGAGATTGATGGATTAAACGATCTCGCCGCCGTTCTTCGATCCGCGTTCGCGGCCGCATCATCCCTCACCCCGCCCGCCGAACGCCTAGCAGCCCTCGGGCAAGGCGGTGTGCGGTCATGAGCGAGCCCATGAACACGAGCGAGCTTGAGGCGCGGCCCTATGCTCCGTGCCCGACATGCGGCCAGTACAGCCATTCAATAGGCGAAGATCAGATTGTCGCTGCCTACAACCATTTCCAGGCGATGGTCTGCGAGAACCCGGCGAAGCCATATCCGACTGGATATGCTTTCTCGGATGAAACGCGCGATGCGGCCAACGTTCTGCTCCAATCCCTCTCCACCCTGCGCCAGCGCATAGAGGCGCTGGAGGCCGTGCTTCCCACTTGCCGGGAGATCATCGCGCGCGAACTGCGCATCCTGCTCGAAAGCTGTTGCCTTCTGGACAAAAACCTCGAGCCGATCCGCGAGACTTTTGATGGCGGTCCGTCGGATGATCTTATCCAGATGGAGGAAACAGTAGCCGCGATCGACGCGCTTATCGCCCGCCAAGCGCTGGGGGAGGGAAAGCCATGACCCCCGCCGAGATCGCGCGGTCGCTGTCGGAGGCGCTGTGCCCTAATTTCGAGGACCATGCAGTTTGCCCGGAAGGGTATCTCCAATGGCACGCCTGGGCCGAACAGATGAGCAAGACGCACCGGCAAGAGAAATGCCATGGCTGCGGGCGCTATGTCATTTGGGTGCCGAAGCCCATCCGCGCCGAACTGGCGAAGGAGCGCCCATGACCCCGCTTGAACTTGCAGAGCGTGTGGAGCGCGGCCAGATCAAAGCCCTGTCGATCAAGCAGCCGTATCCGCATCACATCTTCCACGATGGCAAGGATGTTGAGAATCGTGACTGGCCGACGAAAGGCCGGGGCTGGTTCATCATCCATGCCGGTGTGTCGAAAAGCGAGTTAGCAGACAGCCAGATGCACCTGCCTCGCGGCGGCATCGTTGGAATGGCCCGTATCGTTGATTGCGTCACCGAAATGGATAGCCGCTGGTTCTACGGTCGATATGGCTTCGTCCTGCGCGATGCATTTCCGGTGCCGCTGATCCCCTGCCGTGGTCAGCTTGGCTTCTTTACACCCCCTCAAGATGCACTGGACGCGCTCGCAGCAGCCCTCAGGGCCGGGAGGCAGGGGTGAGCGCGCTGGACCTCGATCGGCGCCTGTCTCGTGCAATCGAGAAGGGCCGGGGCATAAAGCTGTCGGATGCCGAGCTGGATATGCTTGCCCAGTCCGGCGCGGTTGATGCAATCCGAAGACTCGCGGACGAGGAAATGAAGGAGCGGGCACGGTGTCGAAACGCGCAAAGGCAAAGGGACTCTATCAGCGCGGTGCCTATTGGCTCGACTGGGACAGGAAGCGAGACGGATCGCTCAGAACCCCATACCTCGCCATCTTCTGGTATGACGCGGAGCGCGGAAGGACGCGAAGCACTTCAACGGGTTCAGGAGATGTTGCCGAAGGCAAGGAAGCACTCGACCGTCACTACCTGACCCATAGCGAAGGGCAGGACATCTGCCCCACGTGCGGTCAGAGACGGGGCAGCGGGAGCGGCTATCTCCTCCTTCAATCGATCAGCGATTACCTGGTGATGAAGGCCGATGGCGATTCGGCCATTCCGCATCGAATCGCGCATGTCACCGAATTCATTGCCGAGCGCGGCGATCTGACCCTGACCTGCGAGCGTGTGACCGAAGAATGGGTGAAACAATTCAGGGAATGGCTGGCCAAGCGCCCGATCGTTTCCAAGACCGGAAAGACTCGTGAGCGCGCACTGTCGACGATCGAGAACAGCGTCATCCAGCTTGCCGCCGCCATCAACCT
Source organism: uncultured Caenibius sp. (assembly GCA_964468045.1). Classification (GTDB taxonomy): domain Bacteria; phylum Pseudomonadota; class Alphaproteobacteria; order Sphingomonadales; family Sphingomonadaceae; genus JAWKXU01. Next base: position 376,717 of record CAYXTO010000001.1, read on the forward strand.
TTCGCATGATCGGGGAGACACATCCCGGCCGGCGCTGTTCAAGCCGATCCCCACGAAGGACATCAACCGCTCGCCCCAGCACCGCTCGGACATCAAGGAGCTGGCGGCCATGTTCGCCTATGCGTCGGACCCGCGGTTCCCGAAGAAGCGCGGGCCGCTGCATCGCTTCCTCATTGCATCGGTTGCGACGCTCGGAAGGCCGGATGCTGTCCACGATATCAGCCTCGACCAGGAACGCCGGCAATGGAACGGCAATGCCCGCATCCTTGCGCTCAATCCCAAGGGCAGGCGGCAGACCAAGAAATACCGCCCCATCGTTCCGATCGCCTGGCAGGCCGCGCTCCACTTTGACGGGGGCAAGGGCTTCTATGTGGGCGTCGCTTCCGTGCGTTCGGCCTGGGATTCGATGAGCGAGGATCTGGGCCTGCCGAAGGAAGGCGAGGCCGGGATGAAGCTGATTCGGCGGTCGATGGCCAAGCTGCTGCGGGATCGCCTGCCGAAAGCGGACTGGCCGGAGATCGAGATGTTCCTGGGCCACGCGAAGTTCGCCGCCACGTCTGACATCTATGCGCCGTTCGATCCGGACTATCTGGCGGCTGCAAAGGCCGAGATTGAGGCCATCATTGACGAGATCGAAACCCTGGCACCGGGGGCATTTCGCCGGAGCAACACCGGAGATGATGCCGAAATCATCCCTATCCACGGGACAAAGCAATGCGCTTAGGGCAAAGAAAAACCCGCCTTTTCAGCGGGTTCCTTGAGGGAAAGAATGGTGGGCGTAGGAAGGATTGAACTTCCGACCCCTGCGATGTCAACACAGTGCTCTACCACTGAGCTATACGCCCACGTCATTCTTGCGAGCCGGTGAAGTGACCCTTCGTGGCCGGCAGGGTTGCGCGTTTAGCGATCAGCCCAGCGGGATGCAAGGAGCATTTATCGCGCTTTCGGCGTGGTGCATCGTCAGATGCGCGCGGTCCATTGATCGTCGAAGATCCGCTCCACTTCCATCACGAGATCCTTGAGATGAAAGGGCTTTGAAAGCACCTTGGTTCCCGGCGCTTCCCGGCTTGCCTTCATGGTGACGGCGGCAAAGCCCGTGATGAACATCACCTTGGTGCGTGGAGCGATCTCGGCGCAAAGCTGGGCAAGCTCGATCCCGTCCATTTCAGGCATGACGATGTCGGACAGGAGAAGATCGAAATGCTGCTGCTCCAGCAAGGGTACCGCTGCGGTGCCGCGATCCACCGCGACAACCTCATAGCCGGCATTCTCGAGGGCGCGGGCAAGGTAGCTGCGCATAGCCTCGTCATCTTCTGCCAGCAGAATACGGATCATTTGCTTCTTATCCCTGTAGAACGCCAAGGCTACTCGATAGCCCGAACCCCCTTAATAATCTCATGCCAAAAAGCGATTGGCCAGCTTTGACACAAGGCCCAAACGAAGCCAGCATCGTCTCATGCCTCGAAAACTTCAGAAAACCGGTGATTCGCATATTGAGGATTGCGGATTCATCCCGGGGCTCGAACATCAGCAGGCCTTTCGCATCGAGGCGCGCAGGCCTTTGCCGATCCCGGTCGTCATCGCGGTGCCTCACGCCGGAAGAGCCTATTCCGAATCGCTGCTTGGCGAAATGTGCAATCCGGGGCTTACGTGCCTGCGCCTTGAGGACCGCCATGTCGATCGGATCGCCGTTGCGGTAGCGCGGCAAACCGGGGCGGCCCTGATTGTCGCCGATGCTCCTCGCGCGATGATAGATCTGAACCGTTCTCTCGATGACATCGATTGGGAGATGATTGCCGAGGATACGTCTGGCGATGATATTGCCAGAATTGGCAGGCCTGAAGCCGGGGGCGTGCGTGCACGAGGCGGGCTGGGACTGATTCCCAGGCGCTTGGGTGGAACTGGGGAGATATGGAGAAAGCGCCTCGAGCGTGCGGAGCTGGATGCGCGAATAACCGGCATCCACCGGCCCTATCACGCCGTGCTGTCGAAGCTGCTGGCTTCCGTTGCCGCCCATTGGGGTGAAGCGCTGCTGCTCGATCTGCATTCTATGCCTCCGCTGCCCGTCGCCCCTGGCAAGAAGCGGGCCGAACTGGTGGTGGGCGACAGGTTCGGAGGATCATGCTCCGGCTCGCTGATATCTTCGGCCTTTGATTATCTTGCGGGAGAAGGGATCTTCGCGGCCTATAACAGGCCCTATGCGGGCGGATATGTGCTGGATCGCCACGGCGATCCGGCGAGGGGCATTCATGCGATCCAGGTTGAAGTCTGCCGCTCGCTGTATCTGGATCATCGCCTTGCGGAGCCCTCGTCACAGCTTCCGGCGGTTGCCGACATGATTTGCGGACTGGTGAAAATGCTGGCCGACGAAATTGCCGCGAGGAGCCGCAGCCGCAGCTTGCCAGGCGGAACGCTCGACATCGCGGCGGAGTAGAATCAAAAAACCACCCCGTGAAATTCACGGGGTGGCCAAGGTTCAGGGAGGAAGGTGCAACAAGTGCACCCTGCCAACCGGGTCATGAGGGAATACCCGGCCAGCGTTGCCAAGATAGTTACTTCGGGGCCACCTTGCAAGTGCGCCCGCATGAAGTTGAACCAGACCGGCTCAATTCTTGGCTTTCAATGCCTCTGCCAGCGGACCCTTGCCTTGATTCAGCTGGCGCGTGAACACGCTGCGCAGCAAGTCCAGCGAAAACAAATGGGCGTAAATCAACGCCAGGGCGCCGCTCTCGTTGAGCTTCCGGAGCTGATCGCCGCGCACCTTGCGCAGCTTCTTTTCATCGACCATCTGGAAACCGCGATAGAGGAACGGCTTGTCTTCCGCCCCCGTCTGGCGAATGGCGACTTCGCCATCGATCAACAGGCCATTGTCCTTCAACTCCTGAACGAAATTGGTTGTCCGGATGCCCGCCTGTTCAAACCGCTGGCAGAACTCCAGCATTTCCTTGGTGCGCTGGCTCGGCTCGTTAGCTTCGAACAGCGCTTCGCCTTCCTTGAATTCGCCGACAAGCTCGCTGCCCGGGTCGAAGCACAGCGACAATTCGTCGGTGTTCGGCGTTAGCTTGGCGAGCAGGAAAGGATAACGGCGCGCATAGGCCGGAACATAGGCATTATCCAGGATCGAGCCATCGTCCTCGACAAAGGTGTTCACCCCTTCATTGAGGCCCATGAGGCCGAGCGGAACGGGATTGTCGCCGATGCTGAAAACGATCGGATAATGCCGCTGCGCCTGTGGAAATTCCTCCACCGTGAGCGGAATGGCATGCTGATTGACAAGCCACGCGGCCTTCTCGACCGAACGCGTATGCCAAGTGCCGTGGTCACGGCTGTTGAGCGGAGTGAGGTCCTTGTAGAACAGGGGCAACTGGTTGGACGGCGCGGTGGCCATGGAAACTCTCCAAAACTGGCTGTCTTACTAGCGGCATCTGGCATGACATCGCTGCACGAAGCGGCGGCTTTAAGGATTGTTCAAACCCGGTGCAAGAGGAACGAGCTTGCCCGGATTGAGGATATCCCCTGGATCGAGCGCTTGTTTGACCCGGCGCATCAGATCGATCGCGACCGGATCTCCCAGGCGGGCAAGCTCATCGCGCTTGGCTTGTCCGATGCCATGTTCGGCGCTGATCGATCCGCCCCATTCAGTGACCATTTCGTAGACATGGGCGCTGATCAGCTGGCCCGCGCCGCGTTGCCAGTCGCCAGAAACCGCGCCTTCGGGCGCCAGCACGTGGAGGTGCACATTCCCGTCGCCCAGGTGGCCGAATGCGATGACCCTGGTTCCGGTATAGGCTTGCTCGATCTTACTTGCCGCATGATCGACGAAATCCGGCATGCGATCCACCGCGACGGAGATGTCGTGCTGCACGGCTGGCCCCAGCGCCCGTTCCGCGGCAGCGATGGAATCGCGCAACAGCCAGAACGCTTCCGCCTGGGTTTCGTTCGCGGCGATGGTTGCGTCCCGCACCATGCCTTGCTGCAAGGCCGATGAGAGGGCGGCGCTTGCGAGGTCCGCCAGGCCCTCGGCGTTCCGGCCGTCGGTCACGAGCTCTATCAGGCAATGCCAGGGGTGATCCCCCGCCAGGGGGCTTCGCGTGCCCGGCACATGGGCGAGAACGGCGGAAAGACTATGGGCGGGCAGCACTTCGAAACCTTCCATCGCGGAACCCGCTTCAGCTTCGAAATGCAGCAGCAGCGCGCGGGCGGCCTGCAGATCGTCGACCGCCGCCCAGAGCACGGCCCGATCCGCAACGGCCGGGAGCAGTCGCAGCGTCGCGGCGGTTACTATCCCCAGCGTTCCTTCCGAGCCGATGAAGAGCTGCTTGAGGTCGAAGCCGCGATTGTCCTTTTTCAAGGCCGTCAGCGCATTGAACCGGCTGCCGTCGGCGAGCACCGCTTCGATTCCCAGCACCTGGGACCGCATGCAGCCGTGCCTCAGGACCTGCGTGCCCCCCGCATTGGTGGAGATGAGGCCGCCGACGGTGGCCGATCCCTTGCCGCCGAGCGTCAGCGGAAAGCGAAGATCGTGTCCGGCGGCCGCCTCATGCAGCGTTTGCAGCACCACCCCGGCTTCGCAGACCACCTGGCGGGAGGCGGGGTCGAGTTCGCGAATCGCATTCATGCGCCGCAGGGACAGCAGGATGGATTGGCCGCTGCGATCGGGCGTGGCGCCGCCCACCATGCCGCTGTTGCCCCCTTGCGGGACGATCGGAATGTCATTTTCCGCACAGTACCGGACCAGTGCACAGACTTCCTCCGTTGAGGCGGGCGAAGCAAGGGCAAGGGCCGCGCCGGTATATACGCCGCGCCAATCGGTCAGCCAGGATTCCATGATCTCCGGATCCTGGGTGAGGCCGCGCGGCCCGAGGATTCTTTCCGCCGCTTCGAGAATGTCCGCATCTGGTGCCATGCCGGTTCCTATGCACCCATCGCCGCCATTTCTCCAGCTTGATGGAAGTCCAGCCGCCGCTCGGCAAGGTTAAGCCGTCATTCAAGGATATGTGTTAGGGGCATCGGATATATCTTAGTCTCGCGGCTGGACCGCACCATCTGCCTTGTGTCAATCCGGAGCTCCGGTCCGAACGGAATGCAAAGCTTCTCTTCCCTTGTTGCCCTTGCCCTGATGTTTGGCGCAGCGCCGGTGAACCCGCCGCTTGCGACCTTGCCGAACAGCGGGGAGGTGAGCCGCGATCTGGTTTCCGAACAGGAAGCGCCGCTGCCGGAGAGGCTTCACGAGTTCGGTGGCAGTGCAATGCAGGGCGAGGTGTGGCAGGCCTTGACGGAAGCGCATCGGCCCTTGCCGCAGTCGCAGGTCAGGATCGAGCGCAGGGTCATCATCCGGATAGCGCCACGCCGGCCGATCGAGAACGGAGAGATGCTGGCCGGCTTGCCGCGAGATCCGCTCCCCCCGCGATTCAAGGAAAAAGGCATGGCGAAATGCGTGCCCATTCGCGAGATCGGCGGGGCGCAGGTCCAGGCAGACAACCGCCTGCTGCTGTTCATGCGCGACCGGCGAATGGTGAGCGCCACGCTCGAGAAGGGATGCAGGGCCCGGGATTTCTATTCCGGCTTCTATGTGGAACGCGGGGAGGACGGGCTTATCTGCAGCGGCCGCGACGTTCTCCAATCGCGCTCCGGCACCAAATGTGAGCTGCGCAAATTGCATCGCCTGGTGCCGGTGCGCGACTGAGCGAAATCAATATCACGCCGCAACGCGGCTTTTCTTGACTTTTGCCCTCGGTTGAGCAAATGGCGCGGCTGCTTTCGCGCTGGCCTTTTCGGCTTCGCGGCAACCCGGGCGCTGCTGTGATGGCGACCGCCTTATCCGGAAAATGCCACGCCTATGAAGTTTGCCGATCTCGGCCTTTCCAACGAATTGCTGCAGGCTGTGCAGGCAGCCGGCTATGACACGCCGACTCCGATACAGGCGCAGGCGATCCCGAGCGTGCTGATGATGAAGGACATCATCGGTATCGCGCAGACCGGCACCGGCAAGACGGCCAGCTTCGTCCTGCCGATGATCGACATCCTGGCCCATGGCCGCCGTCGTGCGCTGATGCCGCGTTCGCTCATCCTGGAGCCGACCCGCGAGCTGGCGGCCCAGGTCGCCGAGAATTTCGAGAAATACGGCACGAACCATGATCTGAGGATGGCCCTGCTGATCGGCGGGGTGCAGATGGGCGATCAGATCAAGGCGCTGAACGATGGCGTGGACGTGTTGATCGCCACCCCCGGCCGGCTGATGGATCTGTTCGAGCGGGGGAAGATCCTCCTGACGGGTTGCGATCTGCTGGTGATCGACGAAGCGGACCGGATGCTCGACATGGGCTTCATTCCCGATATCGAGCATATCTGCACCAAGCTGCCGTCCAATCGCCAGACGCTGCTGTTCTCGGCGACGATGCCGGCGCCGATCAAGAAGCTGGCGGATCGCTTCCTGACCAATCCGAAGTCGATCGAGGTCGCCCGGCCGGCAAGCGCCAACATCAATATCGCCCAGCACAAGGTGATGGTCTCGCCGCGCAAGAAGCGCGAACTGCTCCGTCACTTGTTGCGTACGGACAATGTCAACACCGCGATCGTCTTCGCCAATCGCAAGACCACCGTTCGCGAGCTGGCGACCAGCCTCAAGCGCCACAACTTCGCCGTGGGCGAAATCCACGGGGACATGGACCAGCCGGCGCGCCTGGCGGAGCTCCGGCGGTTCAAGGACGGTGAGATCAATATCCTCTGCGCCAGCGATGTCGCCGCGCGCGGGCTGGATATCAAGGGCGTGAGCCACGTCTTCAACTTCGATACGCCCTGGCACCCCGACGATTACGTCCATCGTATCGGACGGACGGGCCGGGCGGGCGCAACGGGGCGGGCCTTCACCTTCGTGGCCGAGGAAGATGCCGAGGCTATCGCGAATGTCGAGAAGCTGACCGGCATGCAAATTCCGCTCTTTACGGTCGATCAGGCCGAGGAGCCGGAAATTGCCGAGGAACCCAGGCGACCCTCCCGATCGGCGGCAAGGGACAAACCCCGCCGCAGCGAGAAGGACAAGCGCCCCGAGCGCCAGTCTCAAGGCGGACGGCAGCGCAAGGACGCTACGGAAGTCGAGCCGGACAATGCCGTTGCCGCATCGGAGTCGGCCGGCTGGAATGGCCCGGTGCCCGGTTTTCTCAACGTCTCCGCCCTCTGAACCCGCGCCCGTCCTTTCTCCTCGGGGGGGGGTGACAGGGTTGACACTGTTATAGCGAAAAAACTCCAGCCCCGGATCAGGGCGGATTTGAGCGCGCGATATCGCGCGCTTTGCAAGGAATACAACGCTGGGAAAGAGCCGGCGGACAAGCCGTCATGCGTATGGCAGTTCGCAGGTCTGTAGGAAACCCCGCACCCATGCCGCCGGGCGCGGCATGGGCGTGCGGAGGGGGCGGTTCGATCCGGCCGGTCAGCCGGTCGCGAACAATCCGGCCGTCTGCGCCAGCAGCCAGATCCCGATGGCCAGGAACAGCAGGGCGGCGATGATGCGCACGGTCTTGAGCGGCACCCGCTTGATCAGCTCATTGCCGAGGAACACCGCGGGCACATTGGCCAGCATCATGCCCAGCGTCGTCCCCATGGTGACCCAGCCCACTGCCTGGAATTGCGCGCCCAGCGCCACGGTGGCGATCTGGGTCTTGTCGCCCATCTCCACCAGGAAGAACGCGATCAGCGTGGTGAGGAAGGCGCCGAAGCGTGTGCCCTGCTGCCCTACCTCCTCGAACTTGTCGGGGATCAGCGTCCATCCCGCCATCAGGATGAAGGAGGTCGCGATCGCATAACGGAACCATTGCCCGTCCAGGATGTTCGCGACCGTCTCCCCGACCAGCGCCGCCAGGAAATGATTGCCCAGCGTTGCCGCCAGAATGCCGAGGATGATGGGAAGCGGGCGCTTGAAGCGGGTCGCGAGCACGATCGCCAGCAGTTGCGTCTTGTCGCCGATTTCTGCGAGCGCGACGACCGCCGTCGACGTGAGAAAGGCTTCCATGAAAAGATCTCCGGGGCCGGGAAATCGACAAGACGAACGACATCGCGCGTCCCGCCCGGCCCGAACGGAAGCGCAATGCCATTGGTCTCGCCCGAACGGTGACCCGCTCCCCCCGCACCATGGCCTCTCGGCCAAGCATGTTGATGCGGGAGCCCGCTCGATCGAGCGGCTGGCTACTCCCCAGATGACGGGCGGCGCTTAGCCGGGCTGCGGGGCCAGCGCAAGCCACAAGTAGGAGATGATCAGGCCGGCTTCACGAAGCTGTCCAGCACCCGTTTGCGGCCGCTGCCCTCGAATTCGATCTCCAGCTTGTTGCCTTCCTGCGCGAGGACCTCGCCATAGCCGAACTTCTCGTGGAACACCCTGTCGCCCTTCCTGATGTCCATGCGTGGCTTGGCGGCGAAGCTTGCCGCGCTGCGGCCAGGCTCCGCCAGCCGCCTGGGCGTGGCGTCATATCCAGCCGACGCGGCACGCTGCCAGCCCGGTCCGCGCGTGGCGACGCGCGCAGGCTGATTGCGCGCGACATTGGCGAAGGGATCGTCATGTTCCGACCAGTTCGCCCGCCATAACGAGGCGCCGCCGGTGAGGGTGGTTTCGCGCTCGACATGATCGTCGGGAAGCTCCTCCACGAAACGCGAGGGGATCGAGCTGGTCCATTGCCCGTAGATGCGGCGGTTGGCGGCATGGAGAATGGTGCAGCGCCGCCTGGCGCGGGTGATCGCGACATAGGCGAGGCGGCGTTCCTCCTCCAGGCTGGCCAGGCCGCCTTCGTCCAGCGCGCGCTGGCTGGGGAACACGCCTTCCTCCCAGCCGGGCAGGAAGACATGATCGAACTCCAGGCCCTTCGCCGCATGGATGGTCATGATGGTGACCTTTTCCTCATCGGCGGCGGCATCATTGTCCATCACCAGTGCGACATGCTCGAGGAAGTCGCCCAGCGTGGCGTAATCCTCCATGGCCCGGGCCAGTTCCGAGAGGTTCTCCGCCCGGCCGGCAGCTTCGGCGCTCCGTTCCGCCTGCAGCATGGCGTTGTAGCCGGATTCTTCCAGCACGGTGCGCAGCAGTTCGGCGGGCGAGGCAGCGCCCGCCATCTCGCGCCATCGCAGGAAATCCCGCATCAGGGCGGCGATCGTTCCGCTGGCGCGCCTGGGTAATTCGTCCGTCTGGGCGAGTTCGAGCGCGCCCGCCGCCAGCGGCATGCCGCGCGCCCGGGCATGGCGATGCATTGCCTCCAGCGCCTTCGCGCCGAGCCCGCGCTTGGGCTGGTTGTAGATCCGCTCGAACGCGAGGTCGTCGCTGGGCTGGGCGATCACTCTGAGATAGGCCAGCGCATCCCGGATTTCCGCCCGCTCATAGAAGCGGAAGCCGCCGACGATCCGGTAGTTGAGACCGATCTGGATGAAGCGGTCCTCGAATTCACGCGTCTGGTACTGGGCGCGGACGAGGATTGCGATGCGGTCGAGCGGCGCGCCTTCGCGTTCCAGCCGTTCGATCTCCTCGCCCACCCGGCGGGCTTCCTCCGGCGCGTCCCACACTCCGACGACCTGAACCTTGTCCCCGCCATTCCGCTCGGTCCACAAGGTCTTGCCGAGCCGTTGGCTGTTTGCGCTGATCAGGCCGGACGCGGCTGCGAGGATGTGCGGAGTGGAGCGATAATTCTGTTCCAGCCGGATGATCTTCGCGCCGGGGAAGTCCTTTTCGAACCGCAGGATGTTGGCGACCTCCGCGCCGCGCCAGCTGTAGATCGACTGGTCGTCATCCCCCACCACGCAGATATTCTTCCGTTCCTGCGCCAGCAGGCGCAGCCAGAGATACTGGACGGCGTTGGTGTCCTGATATTCGTCCACCATGATATATTTGAAGCGCTGGCGGTAATGCTCCAGCACGTCGCGTTCGCGCCGCAGGATATTGAGCATGTGGAGCAGCAGGTCGCCGAAATCGCAGGCGTTCAGCGCTTTCAGCCGGTCCTGGTAGAGCCGGTAGAATTGCTGGCCGCGCCCATTGGCATAGGCTTCGTTCTCCACCGCATCCAGGTCTTCCGGGTTGAGGCCGCGATTCTTCCAGCGGTCGATCAGCCCGGCCAGCTGGCGTGCGGGCCAGCGCTTCTCGTCGAGATCGTTGGCGGTGATGAGCTGCTTCAGCAAGCGGAGCTGATCGTCCGTATCGATGATGGTGTAGCTGGATTGCAGCCCGACCAGTTCGGCATGGCGGCGCAGCATCTTCGCCGCGATCGAATGGAAGGTGCCCAGCCAGGGCATTCCTTCGACTGCCGGTCCGATCAGCTGGCCCACCCGTTCGCGCATTTCCCGCGCCGCCTTGTTGGTGAAGGTGACGCACAGGATCTCGCTGGGCCAGGCAAGGCGGCTGTGGACAAGGTGGGCAAGCCGGGTGGTGAGCGCGGCGGTTTTTCCGGTGCCCGCGCCGGCCAGCATCAGCACCGGGCCTTCGGTGGCCAGCACGGCTTCGCGCTGCGACGGATTCAGGCCGGCCAGATAAGGCAGGTCTGCCGCTGCTCCGGACGCGGCGAGGGGAGAGCTTTCATCATGCATGATCAGGCGAACAGCTAGGGAACGCGGCGTGCGGAAGCAAGAGCGCGTCGGGCGGATGGCAAAAAAGGAACCCGGCCCACCGTCATGCGTAGTTTAGCCAAATAGAAACGGGAACAGGAGTTCTACATGCGTAGGCTGTTGCTGGGCAGCATGACTGCCCTTGGAATCGTTGCCGCTCCGCTTGCTGTCCATGCCCAGGAGAGCCCGACCCCGCCTGCGGATGCCGCAATGGCGGGCGATCATACCATGACCCCCGAGCAGCAGGCGGCGTTCGATGCCTGGACGCCGGAAGAACAGGCCCAATATGCCGCGCTGGAAGCCGCGCAGAAGCAGTATTTCTGGACGCTGCCGCCCGACAGGCAGCGCGGCTACTGGATGCTGACTCCCGATCAGCGCACGCAGATCTACAGCATGACGCCGGAGCAGCGGGAGTTGGCTTGGCAGTCCATCTCGGCGCAGCTTTCCGGGATGGCCCCGACCACGCCGCCCACCCAGGCAAACCCTCCGGGGCAGGGCATGCCGACCGATACGGTGCCTGAGCCCAGGACCGCCGCCGAGCCGGTTCCGCCCGCCATGCCGGCCGACGAATCCTATCAGGGTGGCCCTTACAAGGGAGCGCTCACCCCGCCCCCGCCAGCGGAAAAGGACTATCCGGTCTGCTCCAAGACCGTGCAGGATGGCTGCCGGAATCCCGGCGGGAAATAACCCGGCTTGCCGCAAGGCAGGAGAGGAGAAGAGCGCCACAATCGTGGCGCTCTTTTTCGTTCTCGCTTGACGTGGCGGCGCTGGTGGCCAAGCACGCCCCGCCATGAACCCGATAAGACAGCATCGCCGGATACTGGTGGCCGCCCTGGCCGGCACCGCCGTGGAATTCTACGACTTCTATGTCTACGCCACCGCCGCGGCGCTGGTATTCGGGCCCCTGTTCTTTCCTGCGGAGAGCGAATCCGCGCAATTGCTCCTCAGCCTGATGAGCTTCGGCCTCGCCTTCTTCGCAAGGCCGGTCGGGGCGATCGCCTTCGGCCATTTCGGGGACCGCGTCGGCCGCAAGTCCACGCTGGTCGCCTCCCTGCTGCTGATGGGCATATCGACCCTGCTGATCGCTTTCCTGCCTACCTATGAGATGGTGGGCTGGGTGGCGCCCACGCTCCTGTGCATCCTTCGTTTCGGCCAGGGCTTCGGTCTGGGCGGCGAATGGGGCGGTGCGGCTCTGCTCGCAGTCGAGAACGCGCCCAAGGGCTGGGAAGCGCGCTTCGGCAGCGCTCCGCAACTGGGTGCTCCGCTGGGCTTCCTGGCCGCAAACGGGCTGTTCCTCCTGCTCGGGGTGTGGCTGCCCGAGGACGCTTTCAACGATTGGGGATGGCGGGTTCCCTTCCTGCTCAGCGCGGTCCTGGTCGGGCTGGGGCTGTGGGTACGCCTGCGGATCGGGGAAACTCCTGCCTTTCGCGAAGCGCTGGAAAGGGAAGCGCCGCCCATGGTTCCGCTCGGCAGGCTGCTGCGCAACCACTGGGGGCCGGTGATCGCGGGCAGCGCGGGGGTGATAGCCTGTTTCGCCATCTTCTATCTGTCCACCGCCTTTGCGCTGGGTCACCTGACCACCGAGCGCGGCATGGCGCGGGAGCTTGTCCTCGGCGTGCAGCTAGCCGCGAACAGCTTCCTGGCCATTGGAATCGTCGTCGCGGCGATCTGGGCGGACCGGACCAGCCCGAGGAAGGTGCTGGCGACAGGCGCCGTCGCAACGGCCCTGCTCGGGGCCGTGTTCGGCCCGGTGCTGGGGGAAGCGTCCCTGCCGATCGTGTTCGTGACTTTGGCAGCCAGCCTGTTCGTCATGGGCCTGGTCTATGGCCCGCTCGGCGCCTGGCTGCCCACGCTGTTCCCTCCGCTGGTCAGATACACCGGCGTATCGGTCGCCTTCAATGCGGGTGGGATCATCGGTGGCGCTGTGGTAGCTGTGGAAGCGCAGAGAATTACGATGGAAGGCGGGATTGCGCTGGTCGGGCTGTTCCTGACGGTTGCGGGGCTCGTCACCTTGGCCGGAGTTCGTGTCGCCCGGCCACAGTGAAGAGGAGCGCTGCGAGGCCTGTCCTTCCCTTGTCGAGGCCAATGGCGGAGGAACCGAAGATGATAAGACTTCTCGCTGTCCCGGCGGCATTGTCAGCCATCCTGGCACTGGCCGCTCCGGCAATCGCGGAGGAGCGGAAACCCAAGGCGGAGATCATCAAGCGCGGGCCCGACGGACGCGCCGAGATCGTTCGCATCGAAGGCCGGGACTATCCGGTTTGCAAGGACGATCAGAAGGACGGCTGCATCAACCCGCGCGATGCGGAGCTGGACTGGGGCAATCGGGAGATCGACCATTGGCCCGGCAAGCCTCGCAGCGAGGCAGGCAAGCCTGAGCCCGCTCCCACGCCGACAACGCCAGCCAAGCCGTAGCGGGAACTATTCCGGCCGCAGCAGGTGCAGCCGCGCTTTCCCGCAATCGCGCGTGGCATCGACGATGAAGCCCTTGGGTTTCAACTCTTCCCTGCGCGAGGTTTCCACGCTGATCCACGCGCCCGGAGCGATCCAACCCAGGCGCCCGAGCTTGTCCAGCGCGACAGCGCCGGCGCCGGTTTCATAGGGCGGGTCGAGCAGGAGCAGATCCGGGGGGCGCTTCGCCGGGCCGAGCGCAAGGACGGACACCGCGCGCACGTCGCAGCGCGCCTGCGCGCGCAGGGCCGCGATATTGGAGCGCAAGGCTCGCAGGGCCGCGGCATCATTCTCCACGAAAATCGCTTCGGATGCCCCGCGCGACAGGGCCTCCAGACCCAGCGCGCCCGAACCGGCGAACAGATCCGCCACCAGCAGCCCTTCGAAACTGACGATCCGGCTGGTCAGCATCGAAAACAGCGTTTCCCGCGTGCGGTCGGCCGTCGGACGCGTCGTTTCCCCCTGCGGCGCATCGAGCTTCCGGCCGCGCCATTCCCCCGCGATGATCCTCATTTGCGCGGAGCCGGGCGGGATGGCCGGTCCGAACCACGGCCCTCCGGCCGGGCCTTGCGCGTTGGATCGCGGCCGCGGTCCCCACGGGCAGGATGGGGCTTTGCACGTGGCGGCGGTTGTTTGGCGCCCTCGGGCGCGGGATTGACGCGCGGCTTCGGCCCCGCCTGTTTCAGCGTCTTGCAGAAGCGTTCGACATCACTCTGGCGAATTTCGGCGGTTTGCCCGCGCTGCAGGTCGAGCAGGTGGAACGGGCCATAGGATGTGCGCAGCAGCCGGCTGACTTCCAGTCCGAGATGCTCCAGCACCCGGCGCACCTCGCGATTCTTGCCCTCGGTCAGGGTCAGTTCGATCCATTGGTTGCGCCCGGTGCGCCGTTCCATATTGGCATCGATCCGGCTGTAATACATGCCGTCGATGGTAACGCCTTCCATCAGGTCTTCGAGCTGGCTCTGGGATACGTCGCCATAAGTGCGCGCGCGATAGGTCCGGGGAATGCCGCTCGACGGCAGTTCCATCGCGCGTTTGAGTTCGCCATCGTTGGTGAGCAACAGCAAACCCTCCGTATTGAGGTCGAGCCGGCCGATCGGCATGAGCCGTGGCGTTCCCGGCGGCAAGGCGTTCCGGAGCGCATTGTAGATCGTCGGCCGTCCAGCCGGGTCGCGTTCCGCCGTGATCAACCCGGCGGGCTTGTGAAAGCGGAACAGGCGGGGCGCCTCGGGCTTGGCGACCGGCTTGCCGTCCACCGTCACCCCGACCAGGCTGGGGAGGATGGTCGCCGGCGTATCGACCACATTGCCATTGAGCGCGATCAGGCCTTCGCCGATCATGCGTTCCACCTCGCGGCGGCTGGCGACGCCGGCGCGAGCCAGCAGCTTGGCGATCCGTTCGCCCTCGGGGCGATCGGGAGCGGGAGGGGGCGCACCCTTGGGTTGCTTTTCGGCCATGACCCGCCCTTAGCGACCCGGCCCGGAGTGGGAAAGCGGGGACAGGATGTTTCTGCCGCCTTTCCAATGGCGATTTCCGCGCTAGACCTTGATCGTCTCGGCTTGACTCAGCCTGGGACGATCGAGGTCTAGACTGTTGGAATAGAGCCTGATTCACGTCATCGGCGGAAATGCGAAGCGCTTCCGCCTCAAACGATCAGGCTCCAGTTTCCCGCAGTTCGCGTGATGAGGAGTACGGGATGGGCGAAGCGGCCGAACATAGCGGCAAGCCGGGGTGGCGCAGGGTTCTGGCCGCGCTCGGCAATCGCAAGACCGGCTTCATGGCGCTGTTCGGTTTCGCCAGTGCGCTGCCCTATGCCTTGCTGCTCGGCACGCTCTATGCGTGGCTGTCGGATGCGCAGGTCGATCTGGAGACCATGGGGGTCTTTTCGCTGATCGGCCTGGCCTATTCCTTCAAATTCCTGTGGTCGCCGCTGCTCGACCGCATCAACCTGCCGCTGATCCGCCGGCTCGGGCGGCGCAAGCAATGGATCGTGACCGCGCAATTCCTGCTGGGCGGGATCCTGCTGGTGCTGTCCACGCTCAATCCCGGCGGCGCGATCGGCTGGTTCTCCCTGCTGGCCGGGATCGGCGCCTTTGCCTCCGCGACCCAGGACGTGGTGGTCGATGCCTGGCGCGTCGACGTGGCGGACGAGGTGGCGACCATCGACATGCTCTCCACCGTCTATCAACTCGGCTACCGCTCCGCCGTGCTGGTGGGCGGGGCGCTCGCCCTGTTCCTGGCCGAAGGGCTGGGTTGGCCCATGGTCTATGCGATCATGGGATGCCTGATGCTGGTAGTGGGCGTGCTCAGCCTGTTCGCGCCCGAAGGGCCGCAGTCGGTGGCCAGTATCGCGGCCGACCACGCGGCATTGGCCGAATTGCGCGACGCGGGAGAGCTTGAACCCCGGGTGAGGGCGATCGCCCTGGCGATCGTCAGCGTGCTGTGGAGCTGGGCGCTGATCACGGTCGGGATATTCATGGTCCGCTCGCTGGGCAGCGATCCGGAAGCGCGGCCCGATTCCACGGCCTTCGTGGCCCAGCAAGGCCCGCTGATCGTGATCGCGACCGTGGTGATTCCGGCGTTGGTCGCGGCCTGGCTGGTCCGACAGAAGCAGCATGGCCGCCGCGTGCTGGCGCAACCGGCCCCGGCGGTCTCGCGGGCGGACAATGTGCTGGATCATGGCTATCGGGCCCTGATCCTGCCCTTGACCGATATTGTCGGAAGGCTCGGCTGGGCGACGATACTGGTGGTCGGGCTGGTGCTGTCCTACCGCATTACCGACACGATCTGGGGCACGTTCGCCTATCCGTTCTACCTCGGGGAGCTCGCCTATTCGAAGGAGGAAGTGGCGGTCGCATCGAAGTTCTTCGGCGTCGGCGCGCTGATGTTCGGCGTCGCGCTGGGCGGGGTACTGTTCACCTATATCGGGCGCATGGCGGTGATGACGCTGGGCGCGCTGACGGCGGCCCTGACCAATCTGCTCTATGCCGATCTGGCGACGGGCGGGGCGGTGATGTCCGCCGGAGCCAGGGCGATCGGCTTCACCTGGTTGGTCGAGCAGCTCGGCGGGGATGACCGTCTGGCGAAGCTGATGTTCGCCATTGCCGGGGAGAATGTCGCGGGCGGCATCGCCGGGGCCGCGTTGGTCGCCTATCTATCGTCGATCACCTCCAAGAAATACAGCGCCGTACAATATGCGCTGCTGTCCTCGCTCACCTTCCTGGTCGGGACCCTGGGGCGCGGGGCTCTGGGCAAGATGATCGAGACGCGCGGCTATCACGACGTATTTCTGCTGACCACCGGGATCGGGTTCGTGGCGGTCGTCCTGTGCCTGGCCGAGTGGGCGCGGATACGCCGCCAGGGCAAGGCGGCGGGGCTGGACGAGGTGGCGCTGGCGAATGCCTGACCGGCGGATGGGTCAGTCCGGAATCTCGTGGTTGAGGCGCAGCACTTCGCCGGCAAGATAGAGCGAGCCGGCGATCAGCACGTCGCCGCCCGGCGGCAGGGCAAGCAGCGCCTGCTCGACATCCGGGAAGCTCCTGACCGGCAAATGCGTGTGCGGCGCGAAATCTTCGGGCTTGTGGGCCTCATGACCCGGAGCGGGGATTACTGACACGCTCAGCAGCTTGCCGGCCATCGGTGCGAGAATCGCCGCCGGATCCTTGTTCGACAGCATGCCGATGATCAGGTGAACCGGCTCGCCGCTCGCGAAATGCCGGGCCAGCGCCGCGCCGGCATCCGGATTATGCCCGCCGTCCAGCCAGACCGCGCGGCCCGGCGCCAGCTCGGTCAGCGGACCGGCCCCCAATATCTGCATCCGGGCCGGCCACCGCGCTTGCACGATGCCGTCGGATATCGCGTCGATGGTCACCGGAACCACGCGCTGGTGCCGCAGTATCGCGACGGCCAGCGCCGCATTGTCTGCCTGATGCGCGCCGGGAATGGTGGGCAGGGGCAATTGGATGGAACCCGCGGCATCCGTATAGTCGATCAGCCCGGCGTTTATCCGTGCCTTCCATTCGAGGCCCCGCATCGCAACCGGGACCTTCAGCTTGCGCGCGATCTTGACGATCTGCTGGGTCGCTTCGGGGGGATAGGACTGGGTTATCAGCGGGCAACCCGGCTTGGCGATGCTGGCCTTCTCGAACGCGATTCGCGCGAGCGGATGGCTGGGGGTCCCCATTTCCTCCCGCAACAGGAATGCCTCGTGGTCGATCCCCAGCGAAGCGATCCCGCAGGCCGCCGGTTGCTCCAGCACATTGGTGGCGTCGAACCGCCCGCCCAGGCCGACCTCGATGATACAGGCATCCGCTGGAATCCGCGAAAAAGCCAGGAACGTCGCGGCTGTGGTCACTTCGAAGAAGCTCGGCGCAAGATCCTCGCCCGCGTCGAGCACTTCCTTGAGCAGTTCGGCCAGCAGAGCGTCGCTGATCAGCTTGCCCGCCAGCCTGATACGCTCATTGTAGCGGACCAGGTGAGGCTTGGTGGCCGTATGGACCGCCAGGCCCTGCGCTTCGAGCATTGCCCGGAGATAGGCGCAGGTCGACCCCTTGCCATTGGTGCCGGCGATATGGAACGCAGGAGGGATCCGCCTGTGCGGATCGCCCAGCCGCGCCAGCAGCGAGCGGATCGTTTCCAGGCCGAAGCGGCCCTGCGGCAACGACAGGCAGGCAAGGCGGTCCAACTGGGCCTGGACCGCGGGATCGTCCGACGTGGCGAAATCCTTCACCGGCCGGCGCGGGCCTCAGGCGGCCGCTGCCGGTTGCAGATAGTCGAGCAGCCGGGCCAGCGTTTCGCGAATATCCTTTCGCTCCACCACCATGTCCACCATGCCGTGCTTGTGCAGATATTCGGCACGCTGGAAACCTTCCGGCAGGCTTTCGCGGATGGTGTCCTGGATCACCCGTTGCCCGGCGAAGCCGATCAGCGCCCCCGGCTCGGCGATATGGATATCGCCCAGCATCGCATAGCTTGCGGTGACGCCGCCGGTGGTGGGGTCGGTCAGGACGACGATATAGGGCAGCCCCGTTTCCCTCAGCCGGCGGGTCATCACCGTGGCCTTCGGCATCTGCATCAGGCTGAGGATCCCCTCCTGCATCCGCGCGCCGCCCGCTGCGGTGAAGACGACATAGCCGCACCCTTCATCGAGCGCGCGCTGTGCGCCGGCCACGAAGGCTTCGCCCACCGCCATGCCCATCGACCCGCCCATGAAGGAGAAATCCTGCACCCCGACCACGGCCTTGCGGCCTTCGATGCTTCCGCTGGCGACGGTGAATGCGTCGGAATGCGGGCTGTTGGCGCGCGCCTGCTTCAGGCGGTCGGTATAGCGCTTGCTGTCCTTGAACTTGAGCGGATCTTCCTTGACCCTGGGCGCATCCAGCAGGGTAAAGCCTTCGTCCAGCACCTGGGCCAGACGCGTATCCGCCCCGATGCGCCCGTGATGGTCGCAGCGCGGGCATACCGAGAGGTTTTCCTCATATTCCCGGGTGAACAGCATTTCGCTGCAATTGGGGCATTTGACCCAGAGATTGTCCGGGGTTTCACGCTTCGGCCGGAACGGCAGCGATTTGCGGATTCGGGTAAGCCAGCTCATGCCAGGGCTTTTCGCGCATCATGGACGGCGGAGGCAAGGGCCGAGGTGAGTTCGCGCACCGGGGCCGCGGCTTCCGTTCCGAATTTTCCGACAAGGTCCACCAGCGCGGAACCGACCACGACGCCATCGGCGACCCGCGCGATGGCCGCCGCCTGCTCCGGCGTGCGGACGCCGAAGCCGACGGCTACGGGAATGGAACTCGCCGCTTTCAACCGCGCCGTGGCGCGTTCGATCGATTCGATGCCGGCCTGCTGCATCCCGGTGATGCCGGCCACCGACACATAATAGAGAAAGCCCGCCGAACCTTCGAGCACGGCGGGAAGTCGCGCGTCATCGGTGGTGGGCGTCGCCAGCCGGATCGGCGCAATTCCTGCGGTGCGCAGTTCCGGGCCGAGCGAATCGTCTTCCTCGGGAGGAATGTCGACGCAGATCACCCCGTCGATGCCGGCCTTGGCGGCTTCGGCGGCGAACCAGTCCGCCCCGCGATGGATCATGGTGTTGGCATAGCCCATCAGCACCAGCGGCACGTCAGGATGACGAGTGCGAAAATCGGCCGCGATCTTGAGGATGTCGGCGGTCGTGGTCCCGGCGCCAAGGGCGCGGAGATTGGCTTGCTGGATCGCGGGGCCGTCAGCCATCGGATCGGTGAACGGCATGCCCAGCTCGATCACATCCGCCCCGCCTTCCACCAGCGCGTCGAGAATGGCGGGAGTCGCCTGCGGAGTGGGGTCGCCCGCCGTCACGAAACAGACGAGCGCCGGATGCGGCTTGCCGAAGGCGGCGGCGATGCGGGCGTGCGGGGCGGTCACAGCTCTACTCCCAGCGCGCCGGCCACGGTGAAGATGTCCTTGTCGCCCCGGCCCGAGACATTGACCACGATGATCTTGTCGCGCGCCAATCCGGGTGCTTCGGTCTTGAGCGCGGCCAGCGCATGGGCGCTTTCCAGCGCCGGGATGATGCCTTCCGCCCGGCAGCAGAGCTGGAAGGCCTCGAGCGCTTCCTTGTCGGTGATGGGGATATATTTCACCCGGCCGCTTTCATGCAGCCAGCTATGCTCCGGCCCGATGCCCGGATAATCCAGCCCCGCCGAAATCGAATGGGCATCGGTGATCTGGCCATCCTCATCCTGCAGGAGATAGGTCTTGTTGCCGTGCAGGATGCCGGGCGAGCCGCCCGCAAGGCTGGCCGCGTGCTGGCCGGTTTCGATCCCGTGCCCCGCCGCTTCCACGCCGACCATAGCGACCTCCGGATCGTCGAGGAAGGGGTGGAACAGGCCGATCGCGTTGGACCCGCCGCCCACCGCCGCTACCAACAGATCGGGGAGCCTGCCCTCGGCCTGCATGATCTGTTCGCGGGTTTCCTTGCCGATCACCGACTGGAAGTCCCGCACCAGCTCCGGATAGGGATGCGGCCCTGCCGCGGTGCCGATGATGTAGAAAGTGTCGTGCACATTGGCGACCCAGTCGCGCAGTGCGTCGTTCATCGCATCCTTGAGCGTCTGCGCGCCCGAGGTCACCGGCTTTACTTCGGCCCCCAGCAATTTCATGCGGAAGACGTTGGGCTGCTGCCGCTCCACGTCTTTCGCCCCCATGAAGATCGTGCAGGGCAGGCCGAACCGCGCCGCGACGGTGGCGGTCGCGA
>CAYXTO010000002.1:0-233174 GCA_964468045.1 uncultured Caenibius sp.
GCGGCGCCGCGCCGCATGGCGGCGGCGCGTTCTCGGGCAAGGATCCGACCAAGGTGGACCGTTCCGCCGCCTATGTGGCGCGCTATCTGGCAAAGAATGTGGTCGCGGCCGGCCTGGCGACCCGCTGCACCATCCAGCTCAGCTATGCGATCGGCGTGTCACGTCCTCTTTCGCTCTATGTGGACACGCATGGCACCGGGACGGCCGGTGACGATGCGCTGGAGGCGGCGATCGCCAAGGTGGCGGAGGAGAAGCTGGGCGGTCTTACCCCGCGCGGCATCCGCCTGGGGCTGGGCCTGAACCGGCCAATCTATTCCAGCACGGCCGCCTATGGGCATTTCGGCCGCAAGGCCGAGGGCGATCTGTTCCCTTGGGAAAAGACCGACCTGATCGCCGCGATCAAATCCGCATTGATAGCTTGATTGCCCCCTCGAGGCGCTTCCGGCCGATTGCGTGCTGCATTGCAAAAATATCTTGGTTGCGCCGCAGCAGATAGCGCGGTTCAATCTTGCAAGCGACAGGCCGGATCGGAATATTTGACTGTATTTTCAATGAATGTGAGATGAATTGCAAAATTTGCAATTGAGCATGCGCTTTTCGCACTTGCGGAATCGGGTGGGGTGAATCATAAAGAACCTGCCTTTCAGGCATCCTCTCCCAAAACTTCCAAGGCCCGGTCGGCAACGATCGGGCCCTTTTTTTGCCCCGGGGCATCGGGCAAATCCGTTCGTGCGCGAGACCACGGCGTTCTGCTTTATCCCTTTTTCCGTTATCGTGCGTTTGCAATACGGCCGGAGCGTTCCTAGCTTGGCGGAACGGGCGATGCCCGAAATCGAGGGAGCATGGCGAATGGCGGATGCAGAAGCGGCAACATTGAGCAAGGACACTGTCCGCCTCCAGGTCGCCGCAGCCCGACAGGAAGAAAGTGGCCAGGGTATCGCCCGCATGCCCAAGTCGGCTTTTGCCGCCCTCGGCATCGCCGAAGGGGATGTGGTGGAGATCACGGGCAAGCGGGCCACCGCCGCGATCGCCTTTCCCGCCTATGCCGAAGACCAGAGCCTGGACGTGGTCAGGCTGGATGGCCTCCAACGCGGCAATGCGCAGACCGGTTCGGGCGAGCATGTCCTTATCCGCAAGGCCGAATCGCGCCCTGCCACGCGCGTTATCTTCGCCCCCGCCCAGCGCGAGATGCGGCTGCAAGGCCCCCCGCACGCCCTGAAGCGCAACTTCTTCCGCAAGCCCCTTGTCGCGGGCGACCTGGTGGCGACCACCGGCCAGCAGCCCGTGACCGACATGCCACCCGGTGTGCAGCGTTTCTTCAATTCGCCCGCCTATGCCCTGACCCAGATCCGGTTGCAGGTGATCGCCACCACGCCCAAGGGCATCGTCCATATCGACGAGGATACGGAAGTCGAGCTACGCGCCGAGTTCGAGGAACCGCGCGACGGCCGCGGCTTGGTCAATTACGACGATGTCGGCGGGATGGGCGAAACGATCCGCCAGCTGCGCGAGATGGTCGAGCTGCCGCTGCGCTATCCCGAACTGTTCACCCGGCTCGGCGTCGATCCGCCCAAGGGCGTGCTGCTGCATGGCCCGCCGGGCACCGGCAAGACCCGGCTGGCGCAGGCCGTCGCCAATGAGAGCGATGCGGAATTCTTCACCATCAACGGCCCGGAGATCATGGGGTCAGCCTATGGCGAAAGCGAGAAGCGCCTGCGCGAAGTGTTCGAGCAGGCCGCCCGCGCCGCGCCCTCCATCATTTTCATCGACGAGATCGATTCGATCGCGCCCAAGCGCACCCAGGTGCCGGGCGAGGCGGAGAAGCGGCTGGTCGCCCAGCTGCTGACCTTGATGGACGGGCTCGAGAGCCGCGCCAATCTGGTGGTCATCGCGGCCACCAATCGCCCGGATGCCATCGACGAAGCCTTGCGCCGCCCCGGCCGCTTCGACCGCGAGATCGTGATCGGCGTGCCGGACGAGAATGGCCGGCGCGAGATCCTGGCGATCCATACCAGAGGAATGCCCCTGGGCGAGGGCGTGGACCTGAAGGAACTGGCCCGCACCACCCACGGCTTCGTGGGGGCGGACATCGCGGCGCTCGCCCGCGAAGCCGCGATAGAGGCGGTGCGGCGCTTCATGCCGAAGCTCGATCTGGAGGCGCAGACGGTTCCGCCCGAAGTGCTGGAAGAGCTCTGCGTCACCCGCGAGGATTTCCTCGCAGCGCTCAAGCGGGTGCAGCCCAGCGCTATGCGCGAGGTGATGGTGCAGGTGCCGGATATCGGCTGGTCGGACATCGGCGGCCTGGCCGAGGCCCAGGCCAAGCTCAAGGAAGGCGTCGAATTGCCGCTGCGCAATCCGGACGCGTTCCGCAGGCTCGGCATCCGCGCCGCGAAGGGCTTCCTGCTCTACGGCCCGCCCGGCACCGGCAAGACCTTGCTGGCCAAGGCCGTCGCGAAGGAAGCGGAAGCCAATTTCATCTCGATCAAGAGTTCCGACCTGCTCAGCAAATGGTACGGCGAAAGCGAGCAGCAGATTTCCCGCCTGTTCGCGCGCGCGCGCCAGGTCGCCCCTTGCGTGGTGTTCATCGACGAGATTGACAGCCTGGTTCCCGCGCGCGGCTCGGGCACGGCCGAGCCGCAGGTCACGGCGCGGGTGGTGAACACCATCCTGGCCGAAATGGACGGGCTGGAGGAGCTCCAGTCGGTCGTGCTGATCGGGGCGACCAACCGGCCCGCATTGGTGGACCCTGCGCTGTTGAGGCCGGGCCGCTTCGACGAGCTGGTCTATGTGGGGACGCCGGACAAGGCCGGGCGCGAGCATATCCTGAAGATCCATACCAGAGCCATGCCGCTGGCGGGCGATGTCGATCTTGCGGGCATCGCGGACCAGACCGAGCGCTATACCGGCGCGGATCTGGAAGATGTGGTGCGCCGGGCGGGCCTCAATGCCATCCGGCGGGCGGGCGAGGCGGCAGACCAGGTCACGGCCGCCGATTTCCGCGAGGCTCTGGAGGATTCGCGCGCAACGGTGACCGCGGAAATGGAATCCGAATACGCGAAGATGAAGGGCGAGCTGAAGAAGCGCGCCGCGGAGGTCAGTCCGATCGGCTTCATCGCGCCCGGGATGGTGGAGCCCAGACGGGAAAAGAAGCACGGCTGATTCGTTTTCACGCGGGGCCGGGGTGTTTCGGGTCCTCCCCCGCGCAGCTGGCCGGGCTGGCGCCTTGCCGATCAGCCCTTCAGGGGAAATGCGATCCGCACCCTTGCGCCTTCGGTTTCGAAGCGGCGGTCGATCGAGCCCTGCAATTGCCGCGCGGCGCTGGCCATCAGCAGGCTGCCGAAGCCTTCGTTGCCGGCCGGCTTGCAGGGTTCGGAGCAGGTCTCGACCCATTCGAGCACGAGTTCCTTCCCATCGCCTTCATGGCGCCAGCGCACATCCACGGCGCCTCCTCGGTTCCAGGCGCCATATTTGACGGCATTGGTGGTCAGTTCATGCAGGACGAGGCCGAGCGGCGTGACCTTCGACGAAGGCAGGATCGTGTCCGGCCCCTCGATGGCGCAGTCTCCTTCCTCGCTGCGATAGGGCGCCACCGTCATTTCCACGAGGGTGGCAAGATCGGCCACCGGACGATTGGGAACGCCCTGGGTCACTTCCTGCGCCGTCAGCAAGGCCTGGACCCGCTGGGCGATGCGGTCGGTCACATCCTTTGCCTCCGGTTCATTGCGGGCGCTCATCCGGATGATGGCCAGGATCATGGCAAACAGGTTCTTGACGCGATGGTTCAATTCCCGCGCCAGCAGATCGGCCCGGTCGCGCGCTTCCCGCAACGCCAGCGCATTCGCCTCCGCCGCTTCGGCCCGCGCCGCGCGGCCGGTTTGCCAGAGGCCGAGCGCAAGCGCGACCAGCATCAGCGCGGTCAGGAAGCTGAGCAGCGGCAGAACGCGCGCTTCGGCCGCGACGGTATTGGCCACGGCCCGGTCCAGAATGCCCTGCTCGATCACTTCCATTTCCCGCAGCGAGCGCCGCAAGCGATTCATCACTTCCTGGCCTTCATCGGTGAGGAGCTTGCGCTGGGCCGCGATAAGCTCTCCCCGTTCGATCATACCGACCGATTCGTCCATTTCGGCGAACTTGGCCTCCGAGAGGCGCTGAATCTCCGAAAGCAGCGCCTGCTGCCGAGGGGTCGCCGCATCGTTCAGGAGCGCATCGAGGCGGCGCAGCGCGGGTCTGTATTGCTCGCGGCCGATGCGATAGGGATCCAGGTAACGCTGGTCGAGAGTGATGAAATATCCGCGCTGGCCGGTTTCGGCATTGACCGCGGCCCGGCTCACATTCTGCAGTTCGATCAGGATTTCGCTGGTCTTGCGGACCTGCACGCGCGCCGCGCGCTCCATCTCGATCGTTTCGAACACCAGGAACAAGGCGCCGATCAGCGACAGGCCGATCAGCGTGAACAGCGCCAATACGGATTTGCCGGGCATCGCAGGCCATTTGCGCAAGCGCTTGCTGCCCGCATGTCCCGCATCCTTTTCTGTCCGTGCCGGATCAAGCATGAGGCGGCGGCATCACGGCAAGAGGAAGATTATCGTCCAACTGGCAAATCTCCAGGCTTCTGACCCTAATGTGCTGCATCCCAGCTGTGCCCCGTCCCGATTTCCACGCCCAGGGGCACGCTCAGCTCCATGGCCGGGCCGGCGGCCTGCGCCATCACTTGCGTGATGATCGGAGAGGCTGCGGCCACGTCGCTCTCGGGCAGCTCGAACACCAGCTCGTCATGCACTTGCAGCAGCATCCGGACATGCCCGAGGCCGGATCTGTCGAGCGCGGGCATCATGCGCGCCATCGCCCGCTTGATGATGTCGGCGCTCGTTCCCTGAATCGGTGCGTTGATCGCCGCCCGTTCGCTGCCCTGGCGTTCCGCCTGGTTCCTGGAGTTGATCCGGGGGAACCACGTCTTCCGGCCGAACAGGGTTTGGGAATAGCCCCGCTCCCGCACGTTCTCGAGCGTGGTGACGATATAGCGCTGGATGCCGGGGAACCTCTCGAAATACCGGTCGATCATCGCCTGCGCCTCGTCCGGCTCGACCTTCAGCCGCGTGGCCAGGCCCCAGCGGCTGATGCCGTAGAGGATGGCGAAGTTGATGGTCTTGGCGCGGGCCCGCGTATCCCGGTCGACATGGCCGAACATTTCTTCCGCGGTGCGGGCATGGATATCCTGACCGGCCGCAAAGGCTTCCTTCAGGGTCGGTACGTCCGCCATATGCGCGGCAAGGCGCAGTTCGATCTGGCTGTAGTCG
Organism: uncultured Caenibius sp.; assembly: GCA_964468045.1. Taxonomy (GTDB): domain Bacteria; phylum Pseudomonadota; class Alphaproteobacteria; order Sphingomonadales; family Sphingomonadaceae; genus JAWKXU01. The sequence goes on from CAYXTO010000002.1 coordinate 5,298, forward strand.
GCCGCCAGCAACACATTGCCCGCCTCGGGAACGAACGCCTCGCGGATCTGGCGACCGATCGCGGTGCGGATCGGAATATTCTGCAGGTTCGGGTCGGTGGAGGAAAGCCGCCCGGTTTGCGCGCCCACCAGGCTGTAGCTGGTGTGGACCCGGCCCGTATCGGGATTGATCGCGGCCTGCAGCGCATCGGTGTAGGTCGATTTGAGCTTGGCGAGCTGGCGCCAGTCCAGCACCCTGGTGGCCACTTCGGCCCCCTGCGCGGCCAGCTTTTCCAGCACGGCCTGGTCGGTCGAATATTGGCCGCTCTTGCCCTTGCGCGCGCCCTTGTAGCCCATCTTCTCGAACAGGATGTCGCCCAGCTGCTTCGGGCTGCCGATGGTGAACTCCTGCCCGCAGCATTCGTATATGTCGCGCTCGAGTTCCCGGATGGCGTGTTCGAACTCGGACGAAAGCCGGGCCAGCCGTTCGCGGTCCACCTTGATCCCGTGGCGTTCCATTGCGGCGACGACGGGAATGAGAGGGCGGTCGATCCGCTCATATACGCGGGTTCCGCCCTCGATCGCCAGGCGCGGCTTGAGGTGGCGATGCAGCCGCCAGGTGACATCGGCATCCTCGGCGGCATAGGCGGTCGCGCGGTCGAGCGGGACCAGGCCGAATGGAATCGCCTTCTTGCCAGTTCCGCAGATGTCCTTGAAGGTCAGGGTGGTGTGGCCGAGGTGGCGGTCGGACAGCTCGTCCATGCCGTGCCCGCCGCCGATTCCCGTTTCCGCGCGCCCGGCGTCCAGCGCGAAGCTGACGATCATGGTGTCGTCGACGGGGGCCAGGGCAATTCCGTGACGGGCAAAGACATTGATGTCGTATTTGATGTTCTGCCCGATCTTGAGGACCGTATCGGATTCCAGCAGCGGCTTGAGCATGGCCAGCGCCGTCTGCAGCGGCACCTGTTCGGGGCGTTGCGACAGCAGATCGTTTCCGCCATGGCCGAGCGGGATGTAGCAGGCGTCGTTCGGCCCGAGGGCCAGGCTCACCCCGGCCAGTTCGGCCCGCATCGAATCCAGCGAGCTCGTCTCCGTATCCACCGCCACCACCCGGGCTGCGAAGGCGCGTTCGATCCACCGCGCCAGGGATTGCTCGCTCTGCACGCATTCATAGCTCTCGCGGTCGACGGCCGGCATGTCCAACGCTGCGGGCTTTCCGGGTTCCGCCAAGGGCGCCGCCGCCGCCCCGTTCACCGGCTTGGGCGGGTGGAGCTCGGTCGCTCTGCCCGGGGCGCCGGCGCCATTGTCGAGCCGGCGCAGCAGGCTGGTGAAGCCATGCGCTTCGAGGAACGCGGCCAGCGGTTCGCGCGGAATCTCGCCCAGCGCGAAATCTTCCAGCGCGATCGGCAAGGCGCAATCCTGCTTCAGCTCGACCAGCACGCGGCTCAGGCGCGCCATCTCCGCTTCCTCGATCAGCCTCTCGCGCAGCTTGGAAGGCTTCATGTCCTGCGCGGCCGCCAGCGCGCTTTCCAGATCGCCATAGTCCTGGATGAGCTTGGTCGCGGTCTTGGGGCCAATTCCCCGGATGCCGGGAATATTATCGACGGAATCGCCCATCAGGGCGAGCACGTCGCCGACCTTTTCGGGCGGCACCCCGAATTTCTCGACGACTTCGGGAATGCCGATCCGCTGATTCTTCATCGTATCCAGCATGTCGATCGTGCCGCCGCCCTCCACATGCTGGCCGACGAGCTGCATCAGATCCTTGTCGGAAGACACGATGGTCACGTCCCAGCCCTGCCGGATCGCTTCCCGGGCGTAGGACGCGATCAGATCGTCGGCTTCCAGATCGTCTTCCTCGATGCAGGCCAGGCTGAAGGCGCGCGTGGCATCGCGAATCAGCGGGAACTGGGGAACCAGATCTTCCGGCGGCGGGGGACGATTGGCCTTGTACTGGTCGTAAAGGGCATTGCGGAAGGACGTGGAGCCCTTGTCCAGTATCACGGCAAGATGGCTCGGGCCGTCCGCCTGATGCAGGTCCGCGGCCAGTTTCCACAGCATTGTGGTGTATCCGTAGACCGCCCCCACCGGCGTTCCGTGCGGATTGGTGAGGGGCGGCAGACGGTGATAGGCGCGGAAGATATATGCCGACCCGTCGACAAGATAGAGATGCTGCTTTTCGGCCATGGTGCCCTCGTAGCAGCGGGAGGTCGGGAAATCAGCCGATTTAATCGCTCGCTCCATCCTGTCCGGCCATCGTCACGATTTGGTCGCATTCTTCTGGAAAGGAGAAGGCGAGCCCGGAATCCGGAGGCGTGATGGGTCTGCGCAGGCCGGAAAAGCTTGTGCAGCGAACACCCTTGCATCGTATTCGATGGACGATTATGTGTGCGCCCGAAGTCTGCATGCAGTAGCAGGCTTTACGTACGGCTATTGGCCCTGCGTAGTCCACTCGCTGTTAAGGATTACTATTCATGCGCAAGATCGTTCTCGCTGCTGCCGCTGCCGGCGCTGCCCTGACTCTCGCTGCCTGCTCGGAGAAGACCGAAGACGCAGCTCAGGAAACCGCTGACTCCGCGCTGGCTGACGCCGACGCCGCTGCTTCTGAAGCCGCTGACGCCGCCGCCACCGCCACCGACGCTGCTACCGATGCCGCTACCGCTGCTACGGACGCTGCCGCTGCTGCCACGGACGCCGCTGCTGCTGCGGCCAGCCCGGCTGCAACTCCGGCTGCGACTCCGGCTGCTGAGTGATCGGCTGATCAACTTGCAAACGGAAGGGGCGCGGCCTGCGGGTCGCGCCCTTTTTGTTTGAGGATTCTGCGAACACGCTGTCGCGAAGATCATTTTTGATCGGTGTAGCGCCAGTCCGTGATTTCTTGTTCGATCCGGCCAAGTGCATTTAGCAATTTGTCCTCACCATTCGGCTCTAAAGGACGACGCGTTTCCTCGCGCAGCTTTTTGAGTTGTTCGATAATCTGCATCCCTGTGATCCAAACGACAGCTGCTAGTCCGATGATGGCCCAAAACTCGGCGCTCACTCCGGCTTCACCTTCGCCACCTTCTTGAGCCTTGTCATCCCAGCGGGCCTCGTCCTCGCCCACTCTCATCTGGCGCGGCTTCCTTGAACTTGTCGAACTGGGATCGTTTCGATTTCGTCATGTGTTTGTTGGTCCAGGTCGGTTATGGACCAATGCTACGTAGCATATATCGAGGAGGTTCGGCAGGGCAAGCGAGCGATTCGCATCCCGGCGCCTGCCGACAACCCAAGCGCTTTGCCTTTGCGCCGGTTCAACCAGAACCGGAACGAGTCCAGAGCGTCAGTACCGTGCGTTGACCCAGTTCTTGGTCGATCCGCCTTCCGCCGCATAGGTATCGTAAAGCGTGCGGGCGATCTGCGCTATGCGGTCTTCCCGCGCGGGCCGCGAACCCTGGCCGGTCACATAGATCGCAATCGCCACCGGCCGTCCGTCCGGCATCTGGATGATGCCGATATCGCTCGAGGTGTTGTTCAGGGATCCGGTCTTGTGCGCGACATAGGAGCCGGCCGGCAGCATGGCGGGAATACGCCGCTTGCCGGTGCGGCAGCGCTCCATCGCGCCGATGATGACCCGGCGGCTTTCCGCGGACAGCCAGCGCCCCTGATGGATCCCGGCCAGCAGCGCGATCATCGCCTGCGGCGTGGCGCTGTCGCGCTGGTCGATATAGGTCGCCGGATCGAATTCCCCGTCGTCGCGCACCAGCGTCGCGATATCCCGGCTCAGCTCGAAATTGTCGATCCCGGCATTGCGGACCCAGCGATTCACGGCATCGGGTCCGCCGACGGCGGCCAGCAGCGCATCCGTCGCGGGATTGCTGCTGCGCGTGATCATCAGCTCGATCAATTCATGGGCAGGCAGCATGGTCCCTGCGTTGACCGGCGCGATCTTGCTGCTGAAAGGCCTGGACGCGACCGGAACCATGAGCGGAAAGCGGTCGCTCAGCGACCATTTCCCCTTGTCCACGCCTTCCAGGAAGGTCGCCGCGATGGCGATCTTGCTGGTGCTGGCCATGGGAAAGCGCTGGTCGCCCAGAATGGACAGTTCGCGCCCGGTCGCAAGGTCGAGCGCCGCCACGCCGATCCGGCCCCTCTCCCCATTGGCGATGAGGGCGAGCCGCCGTTCAACGGCATCCGAATAGATCGAACTGTAGTTGCGCGGCGCGCGCAGCTCGGTGCCGAGCGTGTTGTCGAATGCGGCTTCGAAATCGTCGCGTGCGGCCGCCTGGACCGGTGCCAGCACGGTTGCACCCAGTGCAAGCGTTGCCAGAAAGCGCCTGATGCGGTTTGCTGCCCGGAATTTCATTGGCTTACCCTACCCGTCCCAAGGTTATCGTAGACTTAACAGCGGGCCTGCGATGAAGGCAATCTATGCTGCGATGAACGGAAGGCGGTTTGGCGACGAAAGGCCCCGCGCATGCGATCTGGCGTGCCAGGCCGCCCATCGCCTGGGCAGTTCGGTGCATAAGTGCATGGAAATCGGGGCGAAAGAGGGGGGCGGCCGGCCGGCAGGGGCCGCGAACTTTCGCGCATATGGAAAGCACGAACGAAAAGGGCCGGAGAAATTCCCCGGCCCTTCCCTTGTTCGTCGAGGCGAGGCGACGGGCTTAGAAGCCCATTCCGCCCATGCCCCCCATGTCCGGCATGGCCGGAACGGCGGGCTTGTCCTCGGCCCTTTCGCTGATCGCCGCTTCGGTGGTGATCAGCAGACCGGCGACGGACGCCGCATCCTGCAGCGCGGTACGCACAACCTTGGTCGGGTCGATCACGCCGGCAGCCACCAGGTTCTCGTAGACTTCGGTCGCGGCATTGAAGCCGAGGCTTTCGTCATTGCCGTCGATCAGCTTGCCGGCGACCACAGCGCCGTCATGGCCCGCGTTCTCGGCGATCTGGCGGACGGGAGACTGCAGCGCGCGGCGAACGATGTCGATGCCGCGGGTCTGGTCGTCGTTGATGCCCTTGAGGCCTTCGAGCGCCTTGGTCGCATAGAGCAGGGCAGTGCCGCCGCCCGGAACGATGCCTTCCTCGACCGCGGCGCGAGTCGCATGCAGCGCGTCGTCGACGCGGTCCTTGCGCTCCTTCACCTCGATTTCGGTGGCGCCGCCGACCTTGATCACGGCCACGCCGCCAGCCAGCTTGGCCAGGCGTTCCTGCAGCTTCTCGCGGTCATAGTCGCTGGTGGTGGTTTCGATCTGGGCGCGGATCTGCTCGACCCGGGCCTTGATATCGTCGCCATTGCCGGCGCCGTCGACGATGGTGGTGTTGTCCTTGTCGATGGTCACCTTCTTGGCTTCGCCGAGCATGGTGATCGTCACGTTCTCGAGCTTGATGCCGAGATCCTCGGAGATCATCTCGCCGGCGGTCAGCGTGGCGATATCGCCCAGCATGGCCTTGCGGCGGTCGCCGAAGCCCGGAGCCTTCACCGCCGCGACCTTCAGGCCGCCGCGCAGCTTGTTGACCACCAGGGTGGCCAGCGCCTCGCCTTCGATGTCCTCGGCGATGATCAGCAGCGGACGGCCGCTCTGGACGACCGCTTCGAGGATCGGAAGCATGGACTGCAGGTTCGACAGCTTCTTCTCGTGGATGAGAATGTATGGATTCTCCAGTTCCACGGTCATCTTGTCGGGGTTGGTGACGAAGTAGGGGCTCAGGTAGCCGCGGTCGAACTGCATGCCTTCCACGACATCGAGCTCGAATTCGAGGCCCTTGGCTTCCTCGACGGTGATCACGCCTTCCTTGCCGACCTTTTCCATGGCTTCGGCGATCTTCTCGCCGACTTCCTTGTCGCCATTGGCGGAGATGATGCCGACCTGGGCAATCTCGTTCGAGCCGGCGACGGCCTTGGAACGGCTCTGGAGGTCCGCGACGACCTTGCCCACGGCGAGATCGATGCCGCGCTTCAGGTCCATCGGGTTCATGCCGGCGGCGACCGACTTCATGCCTTCGCGCACGATCGACTGGGCCAGAACGGTGGCGGTGGTGGTGCCGTCGCCAGCCGTGTCGTTCGCCTTGGAAGCGACTTCACGGATCATCTGGGCGCCCATGTTCTCGAACTTGTCCTTCAGTTCGATTTCCTTGGCGACGGTGACGCCGTCCTTGGTGATGCGGGGAGCGCCGAAGCTCTTGTCGATCACGACGTTGCGGCCCTTGGGGCCGAGCGTGACCTTGACGGCATTGGCCAGCGTATCCACGCCGGACAGAATGCGTTCGCGTGCGTCACGCGAAAATTTCACGTCCTTGGCAGCCATTGAAACTATTCCTCTCTAGAGTTCGTGACGGGATGAAAGCGATCCGGCGATCAGGAGATCACGCCGAGCAGATCGCCTTCCTTCATGATCAGCAGGTCTTCGCCATCGACCTTGACTTCGGTGCCGGACCATTTGCCGAACAGCACGCGATCGCCGGCCTTGACGTCGAGCGGGGTAACCTTGCCATCTTCAGCGCGGGCGCCCGAGCCGACGGCGACGATTTCGCCCTCGCTCGGCTTTTCCTTGGCGCTGTCGGGGATGATGATGCCGCCAGCCGTCTTCTCTTCGGCTTCAAGGCGACGAACCAGCACGCGATCGTGCAGCGGACGGAATGCCATGGTATGTATGACCTCTTCCAAAATGAGTGGATTCTGGTGTTGGCACTCCCGGATCGAGAGTGCCAGCGGCCGGCATATGGGAGCCTGAGCTCAGACCGTCAAGCGCTCGAATCGAAGTTTTTTATGGCAGTTTCGCGACGAGGCCCAGGGCCTCGCGCCTTTGCCAGCGCCGCAGCAGGAGCGCGGCGACCACCGCCAGCCCCACCGCGAAGCCGATCCAGATGCCCGATCCCCGCAGCGGCGTGGCGAAGCCGAGCCACAGGGCCGTGCCCATCCCCGGCAGCCAGTAGCCGAAGATGGCGATCGCCATCGGGATCCTGGTATCCTGCAAGCCGCGCAATGCGCCGGCCGCCACCGCCTGGGTGCCGTCGACCAGCTGGAACAGCGCGGCGATCGCCATATATTGCACGGCGAAGCCGATCAGCGCGGCATTGGCCGGCGCATCGATGTCCACATAGGCGGAGATGACGAGGCGCGGCGCGAACAGCAGGACGCTGGCGGTAAAGATCATGAACCCCACGCAGATCAGCACCGCGGCCCAGCCCGCGTGGCCGACCGCCCGGCGGTCGCCCGCGCCGAAATGATAGCCGACCCGGATGGTGGCGGCCTGGCCGATCCCGAACGGGACCTGGAAGGCGAGCGCCGCGATCTGCAGGGCGATGGTGTGGCCGGCCAGCTCGGCTTCCCCGATCCAGCCCATCAGGAAGGCGGCGCTGCTGAACAACCCCGCTTCGGCCAGGATGGTGCCGGCGATGGGCAGGCCGATGACCGTGATTTCCCTGAGGCGGGCCGTTTCCGGCCGCCACCAGCGGCCGAACAGATAATAGCGCCGCAGCCGGCGATGGGCGCGAATCGCCGCCACATAGGCGAGCAGCATCATCACCGACGTCACCACGCTGGCCAGGGCCGAGCCCTTGAGGCCCAGGGCAGGCGCGCCCAGCGCGCCGAACACGAACATCCAGTTGGCCAGCGCATTGACCCCGATCGCGGCGGCGGTGATCAGGGTCGCGAAGCCCGGCTTGCCCAGCGTGGCGACGAAGGTGCGCAAGACACTGGCCAGGATCATCGGGATCATCGCCCACATCAGGATCCCCAGGAACTCCCCGGCCCGGGCCGATATGACCGGATCCTGGCCGGCCGCCAGCAGGATCGCCTCGCCGAAGCCGCAGATCGCCATGCCCGCGATCCCGCAGGCCACCGCCAGCCACATCGCCATCCGCATGCTGCGGCGGATTTCGCGCACGGCATGGCGCCCCTTGCCGAGCTCCGCCGCGATCAGGGGCGCCACCGCACCGGTCAGCCCGGAGAAGCACCACACCAGCAGCCCGAACAGCGCGATGGAAAGGCTGGACGCGGCCAGCGCTTCCTGCCCCAGCCGGGCGACGAAGATCACGTCGACCGCATGGACCGCCATCTGCAGGAGGTTGGCGGCGGCCAGCGGCGCGGCCAGCCGCAATGTCGCGCCCAGCTCGGTTCGGAACAGGGAAGGGAGCCTCGCCATCAGCATGAGGCGCGGCGGATAGGCCACCCCGCGGCCCGGGCAAAGCGAATACTTGCGCCGGCCGGGCGCGCTGATAAAGGTCCGCGAAAATATGGAGGAAGGGGCTCATGCGCCAATTGTTGCGGGTAGTTTCGGCATTTGCGCTGGCGGCTGGCTTGGCGGCCTGCGGCGGGCAGGATTCGGGGGAACAGGGCAGCGACCAGGTTGCGCAGACGGATGACGTGCAGACGGGCGCCGCGCCGGCGGAACCGGCGGTTGCCTCCGCTGCCGATGCGCCGCCCCCGGCCTTTGTACAATGCCGCAGCTGCCATGCGACCGAGCCGGGCAAGAACCTGATCGGACCTTCGCTGGCCGGCATTTTCGGCACGAAGGCGGGAGAAGTCCCGGGCTACAATTTCAGCACGGCAATGAAGGAATCCGGGCTGACCTGGGACGAGGCGACGCTGGACAGCTTCCTCAAATCCCCGCGTGAAGTGATCTCCGGCACCAAGATGACCTATCCCGGCCTCAAGGACGATGCCAAGCGGGCGGAAGTGATCGCCTATATCAAGGCGCTGAAGTAAGAGCGGCCAGCGCGTCGAGCGCCGTCCGGGAACCTCCAGCGCCGTCATCCGCTCGTTCCGATGGCGGGTATGGAGAAAGATCATGCCGATGCATCTGGAAGGCTCGTGTCGCTGCGGCGCGGTCCGCTTCGCGGTGGAGAGCCACACTCCGGTTCCCTATCAGCTTTGCTATTGCTCGATCTGCCGCAAGCAGCAGGGCGGGGGCGGCTATGCGATCAATCTCGGCGCGCGCTCGGACAGCCTGGAGATCAGGGGCGGGCAGCAGCTGGGCCTCTATCGCGCGGCGATCGAGGATGAGGAGCACGAAGGCTGCGAAGTCTCCACGGGCGAGCGCCGCTTCTGCACCCGCTGCGGCAGCGCCCTGTGGCTCTATGATCCGCAATGGCCGGACCTGGTGCATCCCTTCGCCAGCGCGATCGACAGCGACTTGCCGGAACCGCCCTCGCGCGTGCATCTGATGCTCAAATACAAGGCGAACTGGGTCGTGCCCCGGATCGGCCCGGACGACGGGGTGTTCGACCTCTATCCCGAGCAGTCGCTGGAGGAATGGCACAAGGCGCAGGGTCTGTGGGTGGAATGAAGCTGGGGCGGTGGGGTTGAATGGCGGCTGGCGATTCACAACCCGGAATAAGCCTTCATGGAATACTGCGTCATGCCAGCTTACTCGTCATCCCCGTGCGAACGGGGATCCAGCCTTGCGCCATCCTGGGTTCCCGCTTTCGCGGGAATGACGAGAAGGGAAAACGCCCATTCCGTTCTCGTCATTCCAGCGAAAGCTGGGATCGTTGTGGAGGGCGCGCCACGTCACCGAGAGAGATGCCAGCTTGCGCTGGCATGACGTGTGGGGTTCGTGGGTTCGCTTGCCCGAAGAGCAGTTTGTCCCGAGCCAGCCGAAGGATGGGAATGACGAGTGGGTGCAGGATGGGTGGCCAGGAAGTCGGCTTCGACCTATTGCGGACACCGAAGAAGATTTCTAGCAATGCTTTCATGCATACGAGCGCAGGATGCGTCTAGTTAGGTCAGTCATCATATCCGCCTTTGTCGCCATATCCCTGTCGGGATGCAGCGATGCTTTGAATATCTGGTCCTGCAGATCGATTGCCGAGTCCTTCTGCCTGGAAAGATGGGAAGATGAGCAGGCATTCTATTTAAACGGTCCCGTCGAACGGGATGGCGGCGGTTTCCTGGGTGGAACGGTCCTATCGATTGGCTGGAGTGAGCACTTCATACTAGCAAAGAGGCATGCGAACTTCAGAAGTGATCCCGATGGATGGATGGTCGTCGATATACGGAAGAAATCTATCGAAGGACCGTTCGATGACGACGAGATTCGACGAGACTCCAGACTTCGAAATATCGTGATCAACAACCCAGATACAGCATGGAGATCGCTCGGGTATTTTTAGAACCAGATGTCCTGACCACAGATGTCCGCTAACCAACCATTGCAGACGTGGCCCAAGTGGCTGGCGAAGCGTCCTTCAGGACGATTCCCTCCATTCGCCTGAGGGCAATTGATTGGTCCGGTTCAGCCGGTCCAGCACTTCGTCCATCGGTTCCACCACGGTTACGCTGCGGCCCTCGCCGAACCGGATGCGGGTTCCGGTCTCCACCAACGAGACAAAGGTGACCTGCGTTGCATTCACCACCACCGGTGTGCGGTCCGAACTGGTAAATTTCACGAACATGGCAGGCCCTCTTTCATTTGCTCGCGGCAAGCCTACCGGATTGCGGGCAACTTACCAGCGTCCACTTGCTACCTCCTTCGCGGCAAAGGGTTGGCACGACGCAGGTGAGGTGGGAGGCACTCTTCCACCTTTCCTACACCGGCCAAATCTGGCTTATCCTACCGGATGAGACGCAGAGCATCCCGCATCCTCACTCATCGCCCTGATCGTCATCCCAGCCCCATTCGTCATCCCAGCGAAAGCTGGGATCGTTGTGAGCAATGCACCACCCAGCCGCATGAGATGTCAGCTTGCCGAAGGGCTGGCATGACGGCCCCAGAACAAGGGGCTGCACGAAAGGTCACGCAGTTGCGCGCCGGTTTCCCACCAAGGAACCGCTGTTTATCGTGCAAAGCGGATGGCGCAGGCGGAAAATCGCAATGCACATTTCCGGCGTTTTGCGTCAACTGGCGCGAGCCATTCCCCATTCCTCGTCATCCCCGTGCAAACGGGGATCCAGTTGCAACCTCGCCCTGGGTTCCCGCTTTCGCGGGAATGACGAGAGGGGTGCGCCACGTCACCGAGAGAGATGCCAGCTTGCCCGAAGGGCAGTTTATCCTGAGCCAGCCGAAGGGCGGGAATGACGGAGTATCGGAGGTGGACATGACGGGACAAGAAGCAGGTTACGTGCCAATGAAAAAGGGCGGCGCCTCGCGGCACCGCCCCTTCCGGTACTCTCGAAGAGAGATGCGGGATTACTTGAGCTCGACGGTGCCGCCGGCTTCCTCGATCTTCTTCTTGATCTCTTCGGCTTCCGCCTTGTTGATGCCTTCCTTCACAGCCTTCGGCGCGCTTTCGACCAGGGTCTTGGCTTCGGTCAGGCCCAGGCCGGTAATGGCGCGGACTTCCTTGATCACCTGGATCTTCTTGCCGCCGTCGCCCGTCAGGATGACGTCGAATTCGGTCTTTTCCTCGGCAGCGGCGCCAGCGTCGCCACCACCGGCGGCGGGGGCGGCCACGGCCACGGCGGCAGCGGCGGAAACGCCCCATGCTTCTTCCAGGGCCTTGGCGAGTTCGGCCGCCTCGAGGACGGTCAGCTGCGACAGATCTTCAACAAGCTTGGCGATATCGGCCATGATGCTTCACTCCAATTTGGATGACTGGACCGGGCGCTCGGACCATTCCGATGCCCGGGTAATTCGCTGGAAAAACCGCTTATGCCGCTTCCTTGGCGCCATAGGCGCCGAAGACGCGGGCCAGCTTCGCCGCCGGGGCGTTGGCCAGCTGCGCGACCTTGGTGGCCGGCGCATTGACGAGACCCACGAGCTTTGCGCGCAGTTCGTCGAGCGAGGGCATGGAGGCGAGGGCCTTCACACCGGCTTCGTCGAGGACCTGCGTGCCCATTGCGCCGCCGACGATTTCGAGCTTGTCGTTCGTCTTGGCGAAGTCCACCGCGGCCTTGGCGGCGGCAACCGGGTCCACCGAAGTGGCCAGCGCCGTCGGGCCGGTCAGAAGGCTTTCAAGGCCTTCATACTGGGTGTCCTTGAGGGCAAGCTTGGCAAGACGGTTCTTCGCAACCTTGTAGGACGCGCCGGCTTCCCGCATTTTCGAGCGCAGGGCGGTGGACTGGGCCACCGACATGCCGAGATTGCGGGTGATGACCACCACGCCGACCTCGTTGAAAGTTGCGTTCAGCGATGCGACCGACTCAGCTTTTTGCGAACGATCCATGCCTTACTCCTTCACTATGGCCTTGCGCGCGACATGCCCGCAGGGCCGGCTACGTTTGTCCGCCCGAAGCCGAGGCTCCGAACGGGCGAGTCCGCGCAACAGGGGAAGGAGATGCGCCGATAGCGCGATGGCGGAAGCCCGGCGGGCCGCCGCGTGAAACTCTTTTCCCCGTCTAGGCCGGAAATTAAGAGAGCCCGATCGCTCTCACCGACTGTCTCGGACGGATGGATGGCGGGGAAACCCTGCCAGCCGGGTCGGCCCACTGGCCCAATTCCTTCCGGAAGTCAATCTCGACCGGGCTCCACCTGCGGCGGAGCGGTTTGACAGAAGCCGGCCGCAATCCTATATGCCGCCACCAACTGCTCGTTCGCTTCGAGCAAGGCGGCCCGGCGCGGGGGCATGCCACGGAAGGAAGCGGCGGGTTTTCCATAGGCGCGACACAAGCTGCAGGTGGCGATCCCCCAGGGGAATCGCGCGCCCTGCGGCCTTTTCGCGTCCCGTGGAAGCGTGCTCCCGCGCGGCATGAACTTTCCCGTCTGGCGCCCGCGCCGGCGAATCACTTTAGAGAAGGGCGAAATCACCCATGGCCACCCCAAAGACCTCGGCGGCGAAAGCTCCGGCTCAGCGCGGCGGTGCGAAGAAGCGCATCCGCAAGATCTTCGGCGACATCCACGAAGTGGTGCAGATGCCGAACCTGATCGAGGTCCAGCGGGAAAGCTATGAGCAGTTCCTGCGCTCGAACCCGGAAACCGGCTATGTCTCCGGCCTGGAGAAGACGCTGCGCTCGGTCTTCCCGATCCGTGACTTCGCCGGCACCGCCGAGCTCGATTTCGTCCATTACGAGCTCGAGGATCCGAAATACGACACCACCGAATGCCGCCAGCGCGGCATCACCTATGCGGCGCCGATGAAGGTGACGCTGCGCCTGATCGTGTTCGAGGTCGACAGCGAGACCGAAACCCGCTCCGTCCTCGATATCAAGGAGCAGGACGTCTATATGGGCGACATGCCGCTCATGACCGAGAACGGCACCTTCATCATCAACGGCACCGAGCGCGTGATCGTCAGCCAGATGCACCGTTCGCCGGGCGTGCTGTTCGACCATGACCGGGGCAAGACCCACTCCTCCGGCAAGTATCTCTTCGCCGCGCGCGTGATCCCCTATCGCGGTTCGTGGCTCGATTTCGAATTCGACGCCAAGGACATCGTCAATGTCCGGATCGACCGCAAGCGCAAGCTGCCGGTCACCGCGCTGCTGTATTCGCTGGGCCTCGATAGCGAGCAGATCCTCCATTATTTCTACAAGACCGTCGTCTGGGAGCGGGCCTCCGGCGGCCAGGGTACGGGCTGGAAGCTGCCGTTCTCGGCGGAGCAATGGCGCGGCCAGAAGCCGGCCTTCGACATCGTCGATGCGAAGTCGGGCGAGGTGATCTTCCCGGCCGGGCAGAAGATCAGCCCGCGCGCCGCCAACAAGGCCGGCAAGGACGGGCTGGAAGAGCTGCTGATCCCCACCGACGAGATCTTCGGCCACTATGCCGCCAACGACATGATCGATGAAGCCACCGGCCGCATCTATATCGAGGCGGGCGACGAGGTTTCTCCCGAGAATCTCGAAGTGCTCGACAAGGCGGGGATCGACCGGATCGAGCTGCTGGACATCGACCATGTCACCACCGGCCCGTGGATCCGTAACACGCTGAAGGTGGACAAGGCCGAGAACCGCGACGAAGGTCTCGAGGCGATCTACAAGGTGATGCGTCCGGGCGAGCCGCCGACGAAGGAAACCGCCGAAGCGCTGTTCGAGGGCCTGTTCTTCGATCCGGACCGCTACGACCTTTCCGCCGTGGGCCGCGTTAAGCTGAACATGCGGCTTGGCCTGGATGCGGAGGATACCGTCACCGTGCTGCGCGCCGAGGATATCCTGGCCGTGGTCAAGGAACTGGTCGACCTCAAGGATGGCAAGGGCGAGGTCGACGACATCGACAATCTCGGCAACCGCCGCGTCCGCTCGGTGGGCGAGCTGCTGGAGAACCAGTACCGCGTCGGCCTGCTGCGGATGGAACGCGCGGTGAAGGAGCGGATGAGCTCGGTGGATGTCTCCACCGTCATGCCGAACGACCTGATCAACGCCAAGCCGGCGGTGGCCGCGGTGCGTGAATTCTTCGGCTCCTCGCAGCTGTCGCAGTTCATGGACCAGACCAATCCGCTGTCGGAAGTCACCCACAAGCGCCGCGTGTCGGCGCTCGGGCCGGGCGGCCTCACCCGCGAGCGCGCGGGTTTCGAGGTGCGCGACGTGCACCCGACCCACTATGGCCGCATCTGCCCGATCGAGACGCCGGAAGGCCCGAACATCGGCCTGATCAACTCGCTGGCCTCGTTCAGCCGGGTCAACAAGTACGGCTTCATCGAGACGCCGTATCGCCGCGTGGTGGACGGCAAGGTGACCGGCGAGGTCGTCTATCTCTCCGCCATGGAGGAGAGCAAGCACACCGTCGCGCAGGCCTCCGCCGAAACCAATCCCGACGGCAGCTTTGCCGAGGAACTGGTGTCGGCGCGTGAAGCGGGCGAATTCGTGATGGTCCCGCGCGAGCAGGTGACGCTGATGGATGTCAGCCCCAAGCAGCTCGTCTCGGTGGCCGCCTCGCTCATCCCGTTCCTGGAGAACGACGACGCCAACCGCGCGCTGATGGGCTCCAACATGCAACGCCAGGCCGTGCCGCTGGTGAAGGCGGAAGCGCCCTTCGTCGGCACCGGCATGGAGGAGACCGTGGCGCGCGATTCCGGCGCCGCGATCGCCGCGCTGCGGGCCGGCATCGTCGACCAGGTCGACGCGACCCGCATCGTGATCCGCGCCGCCGGCGATATCGAGCCGGGCAAGTCGGGCGTGGACATCTACACGCTGCAGAAGTTCCAGCGCTCCAACCAGAACACCTGCATCAACCAGCGCCCGCTGGTGAAGGTGGGCGACGTGATCGAGGAAGGCGACATCATCGCCGATGGTCCGTCCACCGAGCTGGGCGAGCTGGCGCTGGGCCGCAACAGCCTCGTCGCCTTCATGCCCTGGAACGGCTACAATTACGAAGACTCGATCCTGATCAGCGAACGCATCGTGAAGGATGACGTGTTCACCTCGATCCACATCGAGGAATTCGAGGTGATGGCCCGCGACACCAAGCTCGGGCCGGAAGACATCACCCGCGACATCCCGAACGTCGGCGAGGAAGCGCTGCGCAACCTCGACGAGGCGGGCATCGTCTATATCGGCGCGGAAGTGCATCCGGGCGACATCCTGGTCGGCAAGATCACGCCGAAGGGCGAAAGCCCGATGACGCCGGAAGAGAAGCTGCTGCGCGCGATCTTCGGCGAGAAGGCCAGCGACGTGCGCGACACCTCGCTTCGCCTGCCGCCGGGCGTGGCCGGCACGGTGGTGGAAGTGCGCGTGTTCAACCGCCACGGCATCGAGATCGACGACCGTACTCGCGCCATCCAGAACGAGGAGATCGAACGCCTCAAGAAGGATGCCGAGGACGAGCGCGCGATCCTCAACCGCGCGACCTACAACCGCCTGCGCGACATGCTCGTCGGCCAGACCGCTTCGGCGGCGCCGAAGGGCATCAAGAAGGGCGTGGAGATCACCGAGGACGTGCTTGCCGAGGCCGAGCGCCACGAATGGTTCAAGTTCGCCGTCGCGGACGACAACAGGCAGGCCCAGCTCGAAGCGGTGAAGACCCAGTATGACGAGGCCGTGAGGGGCATCAACGAGAAGTTCGAGGATCGCCGCGAGAAGCTGGAGCGGGGCGACGAGCTGGCTCCGGGCGTGCTCAAGATGGTGAAGGTCTTCGTCGCGGTGAAGCGCAAGCTGCAGCCGGGCGACAAGATGGCCGGCCGCCACGGCAACAAGGGTGTGATCAGCCGCATCCTGCCGCAGGAAGACATGCCCTTCCTGGAAGACGGCACCCCGGTCGATCTCGTGCTCAACCCGCTGGGCGTGCCTTCGCGCATGAATGTCGGCCAGATCTTCGAAACCCACCTCGGCTGGGCCGCGCGCGGCCTCGGCCAGCAGGTGACCCAGGCTCTCGAGGAATGGCGCGCCGCCAATCCCGACCCCGAAGCGGCGGCCCCGCCGTCCGCGGTGACGGAGCGGCTGAAGGACATCTATGGCGAGAACTACCACGCCGAAATCGATGGCCGCAGCCCCGCGGAGATCGTGGAGCTGGCGCAGAACCTGCGCAACGGCATTCCGATGGGCACGCCGGTGTTCGATGGCGCCAAGGAATCCGATGTCACCGCCATGCTGGAGAAGGCCGGTCTCGATCCGTCGGGCCAGGTCACGCTGTATGACGGGCGCACCGGCACCGCGTTCGACCGCAAGGTCACCGTCGGCTATATCTACATGCTGAAGCTGCATCACCTGGTCGACGACAAGATCCACGCGCGTTCGATCGGGCCCTACAGCCTCGTCACCCAGCAGCCGCTGGGCGGCAAGGCGCAGTTCGGCGGCCAGCGCTTCGGCGAAATGGAGGTCTGGGCGTTGGAGGCCTACGGCGCGGCCTACACGCTGCAGGAGATGCTGACGGTGAAGTCCGACGACGTCGCGGGCCGCACCAAGGTCTACGAGGCGATCGTGCGCGGCGATGACGCGTTCGAGGCCGGCGTGCCGGAGAGCTTCAACGTGCTCGTCAAGGAGATGCGCGCCCTCGGCCTCAACGTCGAGCTGATCAACACGGAGGTCGGCAGCTCAGAGTCCTCCGAAGCCTCCGAGCCGCAGCCGCAGTTGCCGCCGCAGGCGGCCGAATAGACCATTCCTCTCTCCCCATCGCCTTCGATGGGGGGAGGGGCCGAATATGCTGCCCGAATTTTTTCCGGGGCGTTTTCCCCGAGCGCTCCCCGAGGAGAGAAGAGCCCGATGAACGAGATCACCAACCTCTTCAAGACGCAGGCGCCGCTGCCGACGTTCGACCAGATCAAGATCTCGATTGCCTCGCCCGACGATATCCTGTCGTGGTCGTTCGGCGAGATCAAGAAGCCGGAGACGATCAACTACCGCACGTTCAAGCCGGAGCGTGACGGCCTCTTCTGCGCGCGCATCTTCGGGCCGATCAAGGACTACGAGTGCCTGTGCGGCAAGTACAAGCGCATGAAGTACAAGGGGCTCATCTGCGAGAAGTGCGGCGTGGAGGTCACGCTCGCCAAGGTCCGGCGCGAGCGCATGGGCCACATCGAGCTCGCTGCCCCCGTTGCCCATATCTGGTTCCTGAAGTCGCTGCCCTCGCGCATCGGCCTCCTGCTCGACATGTCGCTCAAAGACCTCGAGCGCGTCCTCTACTTCGAGAACTACATCGTCATCGAGCCCGGCATCTCGCCGTTCAAGGAGCACCAGCTCCTGACGGAGGAGCAGTACAACCAGGCTCTCGACGAGCACGGCCCCGACAGCTTCACGGCCGGCATCGGCGCGGAAGCGATCCGCGAGATCCTTTCGGGCATGGACCTGCCGAAGATCCGCGACGAGCTGCGCCAGGAGATCGCCGAGGCGACGACGGACCTGAAGCCGAAGAAGCTCGGCAAGCGCCTGAAGGTCATCGAGGCGTTCATCGAGTCCGGCAACCGTCCCGAGTGGATGATCCTGACCCACGTTCCGGTGATCCCGCCGGAGCTGCGCCCGCTCGTTCCCCTGGACGGCGGCCGCTTCGCGACCTCCGACCTCAACGACCTCTACCGCCGCGTCATCAACCGCAACAACCGCCTGAAGCGCCTCATCGAGCTGCGTGCGCCGGATATCATCATCCGCAACGAGAAGCGCATGCTGCAGGAGGCGGTCGACGCGCTGTTCGACAACGGCCGCCGCGGCCGCGTCATCACCGGCGCCAACAAGCGTCCGCTGAAGTCGCTGTCCGACATGCTGAAGGGCAAGCAGGGCCGCTTCCGCCAGAACCTGCTCGGCAAGCGCGTCGACTACTCGGGCCGCTCGGTGATCGTCGTCGGTCCCGAGCTCAAGCTGCACCAGTGCGGCCTGCCCAAGAAGATGGCGCTCGAGCTGTTCAAGCCGTTCATCTATGCCCGCCTCGACGCCAAGGGTCTGTCCATGACCCTGAAGCAGGCGAAGAAGTGGGTCGAGAAGGAGCGCAAGGAAGTCTGGGACATCCTCGACGAGGTGATCCGCGAGCATCCGGTGCTGCTGAACCGCGCACCGACGCTGCACCGCCTCGGCATCCAGGCGTTCGAGCCCGTGCTGATCGAAGGCAAGGCTATCCAGCTCCACCCGCTGGTGTGCTCGGCCTTCAACGCCGACTTCGACGGTGACCAGATGGCCGTCCACGTGCCGCTTTCGCTGGAAGCCCAGCTCGAGGCGCGCGTGCTGATGATGTCCACCAACAACATCCTCTCGCCCGCCAACGGCAAGCCGATCATCGTGCCGTCGCAGGACATGGTGCTCGGCCTCTACTACCTGTCGATGGACCGCGAGGGCGAGCCGGGCGAGGGCATGATCCTCGCCGACATGGCCGAAGTGCATCAGGCGCTGGAAGTGGGCGCGGTGACGCTCCACTCCAAGATCGTCAGCCGGGTTCCGCAGACGGACGAGAACGGCGTGGAACGGATGGTCCGCTACGAGACCACCCCGGGCCGCATGCTGATCGGCGAATGCCTGCCGCGCAGCCACAAGGTGCCGTTCGATGTCGTCAACCGCCTGCTCACCAAGAAGGACGTGGGCGACGTGATCGACGAGGTCTATCGCCACACCGGCCAGAAGGACACGGTGCTGTTCGCCGACGCGATCATGTCGCTCGGCTTCCGCCATGCGTTCCGCGCGGGCATTTCGTTCGGCAAGGACGACATGATCATCCCCGACAGCAAGGTGGAGCTGGTCGACCAGACTAAGGCGCTGGTGGCCGATTACGAGCAGCAGTACCAGGAAGGCCTGATCACCCAGCAGGAAAAGTACAACAAGGTGATCGACGCCTGGAGCCGTTGCGGCGACCAGGTGGCCAACGCCATGATGGACGAGATCAAGGCCACGCCGAAGGATCCCGAAACCGGGCGGCTGGCGCCGATCAACTCGATCTACATGATGTCGCACTCCGGCGCGCGCGGCTCGCCGGCGCAGATGAAGCAGCTGGCCGGGATGCGCGGCCTGATGGCCAAGCCTTCGGGCGAGATCATCGAGACGCCGATCATCTCGAACTTCAAGGAGGGCCTGACCGTCCTTGAATACTTCAACTCCACCCACGGCGCCCGCAAGGGTCTGGCCGACACCGCGCTCAAGACCGCGAACTCGGGTTACCTGACCCGCCGTCTGGTCGACGTGTCGCAGGACTGCGTGATCGTCCAGGACGATTGCGGCACCGAGAATGCGCTGGAAATGCGCGCCATCGTGCAGGGTGGCTCGACCATCGCCTCGCTCGGCGAGCGCATCCTGGGCCGCACCACGGCCGAGGATCTGGTGAATGCGGCGACCGGCGAGGTCATCGTCAAGGCCGGCACCCTGCTGGACGAATCGGCGATCAAGGCGATCGAGGAGGCCGACGTCCAGTCCGCCAAGATCCGTTCGCCGCTGGTCTGCGAAGCGGAACAGGGCGTATGCGGCACCTGCTATGGCCGTGACCTTGCTCGCGGCACCCCGGTCAATATCGGCGAAGCGGTGGGCGTCATCGCGGCGCAGTCGATCGGCGAGCCGGGCACGCAGCTGACGATGCGGACCTTCCACATCGGCGGCGCGGCGCAGGTCAACGAAACCTCGCACCTCGAAGCGACGATCGACGGCAAGGTCGAATATCGCGACATCCCGACCATCGTGGACAAGCGCGGCCGCCGGCTGTCGCTGGCCCGCAATGGCGAGATCGCGGTGATCGACGCCGAAGGGCGCGAGCGCGAGCTGCACCGGGTGCCTTACGGCACGGTGCTGATGCATGAGAGCGGCGCCCAGGTGAAGCAGGGCGAGCGCCTGGCCGAATGGGATCCGTTCTCGCTGCCGATCATCACCGAAACCTCCGGTGTGGTGAAGTATCAGGATCTTGCAGATGGCAAGACCATGACCGAGCAGGTCGACGAAGCGACCGGGATCGCCCAGCGCGTCGTTATCGAATACAGGTCGGCCGGCCGTTCCAAGAAGGAGGAGCTGCGTCCGCGCATCACCCTCCTCGACGAGGGTTCGGGCGAAGCGGCGCGCTACATGCTCGCTCCGGGCGCGACGCTTTCGGTCGAGGACGGCCAGCAGGTCGAAGCGGGCGACATCGTTGCCCGCGCCAGCCGCGAGGCGGCCAAGACCCGCGACATCACCGGCGGTCTGCCGCGCGTCGCCGAACTGTTCGAGGCGCGCAAGCCCAAGGACAACGCGATCATCGCCAAGATCAGCGGCCGGATCGAATTCGTCCGCGACTACAAGGCGAAGCGCAAGATCGCGATCATTCCGGAGGAAGGCGAACCGGTCGAGTACCTGATCCCCAAGAGCAAGGTGATCGACGTGCAGGAGGGCGACTTCGTCAAGAAGGGCGACAATCTGATCTCCGGCAGCCCGGACCCACACGACATCCTCGAAGTGCTCGGGGTGGAGGCGCTGGCCGAATACCTCGTGGCGGAAATCCAGGAAGTCTATCGACTGCAGGGCGTGAAGATCAACGACAAGCACATCGAGGTGATCGTTCGCCAGATGTTGCAGAAGGTCGAGATCACCGATGGCGGCGACACCACGCTGCTGGCCGGCGAGCAGGTCGATTACGAGGAAATGAACGAGTACAACGCCAAGCTGGCCAAGGGGCAGGCGCCTGCCCAGGGCAAGCCGGTGCTGCTCGGCATCACCAAGGCGTCGCTGCAGACCCGCAGCTTCATTTCCGCCGCGTCCTTCCAGGAAACCACCCGCGTGCTCACGCAGGCGGCGGTGGAAGGCAAGAAGGACTCGCTGATCGGCCTCAAGGAGAACGTGATCGTGGGCCGCCTCATCCCCGCCGGCACCGGCGCGGGCATGAACCGTGTCCGCGTCGCCGCTTCCAGCCGCGATGCCGCGCTGCGCGCGCAGTATCGCAAGCTGCAGGAGTCGCTGATCGCGCCCGAGAGCGCGGAAGAAGAGCACCAGGCCGAACTGGCCCAGGGCCCGGAAGCCGCGATCGGGGACGATCCGCTGGCCAAGGTCGAGGGTGAAACCCACGGCACCGACGCCGATGCTGGCGAATATCTGGAGCAGGGCGACGGCGAATAAGCCGGCCGCCCCAGGCATCCGATCGAATGGCCCCGCCGGAGCGATCCGGCGGGGTTTTTCGTCGGGCGGCGGGATTGGTAAATCGTAATCTCCATCCCGGACTTGATCCAGAATTCGTCATGCTGCCGGACACTGTTTGGCGTGGGAGATGTGGAGCCTGGAACGACAGTCGCCGAAGGGTGGCCCAGTCCGCTGTTATGGGTGTGAGCGGACGTTGGCCGGCTAAGCTACCAATGGCTTTGCGGGAGACAGGAATGGCGTCACCGTCGCTAGCGCACGTTCAACATAGGCTTAGGATTGCGGCTGCGACGAACGAGTCCAACTCGTTGAAGCCGTCGAATGTGAGAACCGCAATCTGCACGTAAACCTCCTTGAGTTAGGATTTGGCCGTTGAACCGACTGTCCGTCAAAGACCAAGGGGCCTTGTCTATCAATCGCGGAGCCGAAATGGAATGTCTGCGCGGGGCCGTGTGCAGAGGGCGCTGGAGGGTGGTGAGCGGAATCCTTGCCGTCAAACATCGTCAGCTTCGGGCGGGCATTCCCCGGCAGGCCGGGCCGCTGATCACACCGGCCAGACCAGCGGCAAGGCATCCATCGATCCGACGATGCCGCCGCGCATGGTGATCTTCGCGCCGGGCGCGACTTCGAAATGCGGGATACGCGCCAGCCATTCCGTCAGGGTGATGCGCATTTCCATTCGCGCCAGATGCGCGCCGGGGCAGATGTGATGGCCCATACCGAATGATGCATGATGGCCTCCCTTGCGCCGGAAATCGACTGTCATGGGATCGGCGTTGAGGCGTTCGTCATTCCCCACGAGC
Source organism: uncultured Caenibius sp. (assembly GCA_964468045.1). Lineage (GTDB taxonomy): Bacteria > Pseudomonadota > Alphaproteobacteria > Sphingomonadales > Sphingomonadaceae > JAWKXU01. The sequence goes on from CAYXTO010000002.1 coordinate 27,371, forward strand.
GAGCTGGCGCACACGATCATGTCGCCCTTCTTGAGCTGCGCGCCATGCCATTCGATATCTTCGCGCACCTCGCGGGCCATGCTGATGAGGGGAAAGCGGCGCAGCAATTCGTTGATGGCATCCGGAACAAGGCCCGGATCGTCCAGCAATTGCTGCCGGTGGGCGGGGTTGCGGGCAAGGAACAGGAAGGAATAGGCGAGCAGATTATAGACCGTGTCGAGCCCGCCCATCATGAACTGTATGAGTAGGTTCAGCATTTCCTCCATGGTCAGTTCGCGGCCTTTGACTTCCGCATTGACGATGTAGCTCAACGCATCGTCTCCCGCCCTGCCGCGCCGCCCGTGCACCACCGGTTCCAGATAATCGTGGAACTTCCGCATCGTCTCTTCCACGGACATGCTGCCATCGGGATGCACGATCTGGTCGGTCCAATGCTTCATCATGGGGGCGTCCTCCCGCGGAAGGTCCACCATCTGCATGAAGACGCGGATCGGGAAATGAGCGGCGAAATCGGCCAGCAGCTCGCATCCGCCGCGCGGGCGAATCTCTTCGATAAGCTCGACGCAGGTCGAGCGGATCATTTCGGTCTGCCGGTTGACGGCGGCAGGGGAAAGGCAGTGGTTCAGCAGGCTTCGGACCGGCCGATGCTCCGGCGGGTCCAGCGTGGTCGGCAGCATCCTGTAATTCTCGCCCCGGTCCTTGGGGATCGTCACCACGCGGTTGGAGAATTTCATGAAATCGGAAAACACCTCCTCCACCAGCTCCCCGCGAGTGGCGATCCAGTGCCCGCCATTGCGCGGGGTCCACACCACGTCGGGAATGCCCGGGGCCTGCAAGGTCCGCCAGGCGGCATGGAAATCCTCTTCGACGGCGGGCGGCTCGAAGAAATCGAAATCGATGATCTGTCCGTCGGAAACATGGCCGGGCCGTTCGGCCAGAACATCCCTGCTCATCGCTGTCCTCCTCTCCTCCAGACTTCGGCACCATCCGCTTGACGAGCATCGTTCGCAAGCAGACCTTTCATCGCCGGGACCACTGGCGACAGGCGCGTGCCTTCACGACGGGCGCGGCCCCCACAGGATGATGGCCGCCCCCAGCAGGCACACGCCGACGCCGAGCATATCCCATTTGTCGGGCCTTGCCCCCTCCGCGAGCCACAGCCACAGCAGAGCCGAGAGGATATAGATCCCGCCATAGGCCGCATAGGCGCGGCCGGCATGCTCCGCGTCCACCAGCGTCAGCAACCAGGCGAACAGGCACAGCGAGGCGACGCCCGGGACCAGCCACCAGGGGGATTTGTCCAGCCTGAGCCAGGCCCAGAAGGCGAAGCAGCCGGCAATTTCCGCAAGCGCGGCCCCGAAATAGGCAAGGAGCGTCATGCGCCCGTTTCGCATCCATGCCGGGCCAAGGCAACAGGCGCCGATTCGATGGCCGGCATCTTCACTGCAAGGGAATGCCGCTGGAATGCCGCGCCTCCATTGCCCGCGCGCGTTTCCCTCTCTAGATCAGTCGCATGACCGACGCGCTCTCGATTACCCTGGCCCAGCTCAACCAGACTGTTGGCGATATCGGCGGCAACGCCACCCGTATCCTGGAAGTGCGCAAGCGCGCCCGCGAGAGCGATCTTGTCGTGTTCCCGGAAATGCAGTTGATCGGCTATCCGGCGGAAGACCTGATCCTCAAGCCTTCCCTGATCGCCCGCGCGCAGGCCGAGCTGGACCGGCTCGCCCAGGCGACCAATGACGGCGGCCCGGCGATCCTGGTGGGCAGCGTGTTCGTGCGCGATGGCGCCCTGCACAACGGCGTCGCGCTGCTGGATGGCGGAATCGTGACGGCGGTGCGCTTCAAGCACGAGCTGCCCAATTACGGCACCTTCGATGAAAAGCGGCTGTTCGCGCCCGGCCCGCTGCCGGAGCCGGTGCTGTTTCGCGGCGCGATGCTGGGCTTGCCGATCTGCGAGGATATCTGGCATCCCGATGTCTGCCGCCATCTTGCGGATATGGGGGCGGGCCTGCTGATCTGCGTCAACGGCAGCCCCTATGAGATCGAGAAGGACGTGCTCCGGATCGAAGGCGTGGCCAAGCGCCGCGCCGCGGATACCGGCCTGCCGCTGGCCTATATCAACCGGGTCGGCGGGCAGGACGAGCTGGTGTTCGACGGCGGCAGCTTCGTCGTCAATGGCGACGGCAAGCTGGCGGTCCAGTTGGCCGACTGGGAGGAGCGGGAGGTGCGCACACACTGGACCCGCACGGCGCGGGGCTGGAACTGCGACCGGGGGCAGATCGAGAAGCTGGCCGATCATCCCGAGGACATCTATTGCGCGATGGTCCTCGCGCTGCGCGATTACGTGGACAAGAACGGCTTCCCGGGCGTCGTGCTCGGCATGTCGGGCGGGATCGACAGCGCCATCTGCGCCGCGATCGCCGCCGATGCGCTGGGGCCGGAACGGGTGTGGGCGGTGATGCTGCCGAGCCGCTATACCAGCCAGGAAAGCCTCGACGATGCGAAAGCCTGCGCGGAGGCGCTTGGTTGCCGCTATTCGACCATTCCGATCCAGCCCGCCGTGGAAGGCTTCGACCGGATGCTGGAGGAGGATTTCGCCGACACCCAGGTCGACATCACCGAGGAGAACCTCCAGTCCCGCATTCGCGGCGTCACGCTGATGGCGCTGTCCAACAAGTTCGGCCCGATGCTGATGACCACCGGCAACAAGAGCGAGATGAGCGTGGGCTACGCCACCATCTATGGCGACATGGCGGGCGGCTACAATCCGCTCAAGGATGCCTACAAGATGACCGTCTTCGCGGTTTCGGAATGGCGCAACGGCCACAAGCCGAAGATCGGGCTGGGGCCGGACGGGCCGGTGATCCCGGAAAACATCATCCACAAGCCGCCCAGCGCGGAGCTGCGGCCGGACCAGAAGGACGAGGATTCGCTGCCGCCCTATCCGGTGCTGGATGCGATCCTGCTGGGGCTGGTCGAGCATGAGAAGAGCGTGGAGCAGGTCGTGGCGGAAGGCCATGATCGCGACACCGTGGTGCGGATCGAGCGCCTGCTGCACCTGGCGGAATACAAGCGCCGCCAGGCGCCGCCCGGGGTCAAGCTGGGTGCGCGCAACTTCGGGCGCGACCGGCGCTATCCGATCACCCACAAGTTCCGCAGCGGCTGATTCTGGAATCTGCGTTATTGCAAATCATTTGCATTGACGGAAGATCATTTTGGGCAGTACATCTCTTGCGAGTGAATCGCAAGAGAGGAGTCTTAGCTCGTGGCAGATCACATTCGGCGTGTATCCGCCGACCCATCGGAAAGATTTTCGGCGACGATCGCGGCCTTGGCGCGTCCGGCCGATTTGAGGGCTCTCTCGCTGCAGGGGCTGCAACTGGTCATGGCCATGCGCATGTGCGCGCTGTTCGAGGCGGCGGGGCGTGATCCGATCCTGGAGCTGACGACTCGCTTCCGCAGCGTGACCGCCGCCCGCAGCGTGCTGGAACTGGCCGAAGCGGTGCGGCGCTGCTGGCCGGAATCCTTCATGGTCCACCGCCCCTGCTGCCTCGCGCTCAGCCCGGACGAGCATACCCGTGCCGCCATGATCCGCGCGGTCGGCGGGCGCAACAGCGCGGCCTTCCACGATACGCTGCAGGGATTGGTCCGCGCGGACCGCCTGGAACATCTGCATGACGTGACGGTTCGTGCCGTCGCCGCGCTCGAGGCCGCCAACACCGATTGCTGAGCGCTCTAGCGCGCACCGACGTGCGCGTTATAGGGCGATCATGGATATCGTAACCCGCTTTGCCCCGTCGCCCACCGGGCGGCTTCACGTCGGCAATATCCGCACCGCCCTGCATAACTGGCTGTTGGCGCGGAAGGGGGGCGGGCGCTTCCTGCTCCGGATCGACGACACCGATGCGGAGCGCAGCCGGGAAGACTATGTCGAGGCGATTCGCGAGGACCTCGCCTGGCTCGGCCTGGAACCCGATGCGGAGGAACGCCAGTCGCACCGCTTCGATCGCTACGAAGCCGCGTTCGCGGCCTTGAAGGGGCAGGGCCGCGTCTATCCCTGCTATGAAACCGCGCAGGAGCTGGAACTCAAGCGCAAGGTGCTGCTGGGCCGGGGCCTGCCACCGATCTATGATCGCGGCGCGCTGAAGCTGTCCGATGCCGATCATGCGGAAAAGGTGGCGCAGGGCATCGCGCCGCATTGGCGCTTCAAGCTCGATCATGGCGAGCCAATCGCGTGGGAGGACGGCATCCGGGGCGCGCAGCATTTCGATCCGGCGCAGCTTTCCGATCCGGTTGTCCGGCGCGCGGACGGCAGCTGGCTCTACATGCTGCCCAGCGCGGTGGACGACATTGCGATGGGGGTCACCGACGTGCTGCGCGGCGAGGATCACGTTTCCAATACTGCCGTGCAAATTCAAATGTTTACCGCACTTCATGCTGCACCCCCGCGTTTCGCTCACGAAGCGCTGCTAGTGGGCAGCGAAGGCAAGCTGTCCAAGCGTCTGGGCGCGCTCGGCGCGGATGCATTTCGCACTCGCGGAATCGAGCCGCAGACGCTGGTGGCGCTGCTGGCGCGGCTCGGCACGTCGCTGCCGGTCGAGCCGATCGCGGATCGTGCGGAGCTGGTCGAGAGCTTCGATCTGGCGACCTTCGGGCGCGCGCCCGCGCGGTTCGACGATGCCGAGCTGGAGCGGCTGAATGCGGCGATCCTGCATCAGCTTCCGTTCGGCGAGGTGCAGCATCGCCTGCCGGCGGCAATGAGCGAGCAAGGGTGGAACGCCATTCGCCCGAACCTTTCCACCCTTGCCGAAGCGGAGGACTGGTGGCGGGTGGTGACCGGACCGATCGAGCCGGGGGAATTCGATCAGGAGACGAAGGAATTCCTCGGCCAGGCGGCAGCCCTGCTCGGCTGGGGCGAGGATCCCTGGCACAGCCTCACCGGCGGTTTGAAGGAAGCGACCGGGCGCAAGGGCAAGGCGCTGTTCCTCCCCCTTCGGCAAGCTTTGACCGGGCGGGATTCAGGGCCTGACATGGCGCAACTGCTGCCCCTGATCGGCGAGGCCGAGGCCCGTGCCCGGCTGGAGCGCGCCGCCGCCTGAGGCCTCAGGCGCGTTTCAACTCGTCCCCAGTCAGCGTCACCACATGCAGCAGGTTGGTCGCCCCCGGTGTGCCGAAGGGCACCCCGGCCAGCGCGATCAGCTTGGAACCGGCATGGCCGAACCCGTGGCGCAGCGCCATCCGCTTGCCCTTGGCGATCATTTCCTCGAAGCTGCCGATGTCCCGGGTGGTGACAGCATGCGCTCCCCACAGCAGGGCCATGCGCCGGGCGGTGCTGGTCGATGGCGTCAGCACCAGCATCGGGGTGGCGGGCCGCTCGCGCGCCACCCGGCGCGCGCTGGCGCCCGATCCGGTGAACACGACGATGGCGGCGATGGAAACCGTCTCGGCGATGGTCATGCAGGCATGGCTGAGCGCGTCGGCGGTGGTCGCATCGGGCAGGGTCGCATGGAAATGGATCCGCGCCTTGTAGCCGGGATCGCGCTCCACCTCGCCGGCGATCCGGTCCATGATGGTGACCGCTTCTTCCGGCCATTTGCCGGCCGCCGTCTCGGCCGACAGCATCACCGCATCGGCCCCGTCATACACCGCATTGGCGACATCGGACACTTCCGCGCGGGTCGGCGCGGGGCTTTCGATCATGGATTCGAGCATCTGCGTGGCCACGATCACCGGCTTGCCGACCGTGCGCGCGGCGGCGACGATGCGCTTCTGCAGCGGCGGGACTTCCTCCGGGTTCAGCTCCACGCCGAGATCGCCGCGAGCGACCATCACCCCATCGGCCAGTTCCAGGATCTCCCCCAGCCGCTTCACCGCCTGCGGCTTCTCGATCTTGGCGCACAGCGCCCCGTAGCCGCCCATCAGGCGCCGCGCTTCGGCGATGTCCTCGGGCCGCTGCACGAAGGAGAGGGCGATCCAGTCCGCTCCGTTCTGGACCGCGAAGGCGAGATCCTTGCGGTCCTTGTCGGTGAGCGCCGGAATGGGAATCTCGACATCGGGAATATTCACGCCCTTGCGGTCGGAGATCATGCCGCCAACCTCCGCCGAGCACAGGATCTCCTGGCCGTCCGACCGGATCACTCTCAGCCGGATCTTGCCGTCGTCGATCAGCAGCCGCTGGCCCTTTTCCAGGATGGCGAACAATTCCGGGTGGGGCAGGCAGACGCGCTTCTCGTTGCCCGGCGTCGGGTCGCGGTCGAGGATGAAATGGCCGGAGTGGCGAATGATCGCCTTGCCCTTCCTGAAGGTTCCGACGCGCAGCTTCGGCCCCTGCAGGTCGCACAGGATCGCGATCGGGCGGGCGAATTCCTTCTCCAGGGCGCGGATCGCCTGGATCGTCTCCGCGTGGGTCGGATGATCGCCATGGCTCATGTTGACCCGGAAGGCGTCCACGCCCGCCAGCAGCAGGCGGCGCAGCATCGCCGGGTCCCGGCTGGCCGGCCCCACGGTTGCGAGTATCTTGACCTTGCGGTTACGTGGTTCAAGCTTGGCCAAAGCAACAGCACTCCGGAAATAGTGGCAATCGCCCTATGTCAGAGGTGTGCGACGATACAAGGATTAAGCCGATGCCTGATCAAACCGACCCGCTCGATCTGCTGCCCGACAGCGTGGCCGCCGCGGCCTTCCGCCGGCTCGTCCGCCATTTGCGGCACCGGCATGACGCCCAGAATATCGAGCTGATGGGGCTGGCTGGCTTTTGCCGGAATTGCCTGGCCGACTGGATCAACGAAGCGGGCGCCGGGCTCGACAAGGCGAGTGCGCGCGCGGCGATCCACGGCATGCCGATGGAGGAATGGAAGGCGAAATACCAGAGCGAGGCCACGCCGGAACAGATGGCCCGCATGGAAGACAGCATGAAGAAGAACGCGGATATGGGATAAGCCCGTTCTGCGCCTTCACCCTCCGCCCCGCCGCCGCTATCAGCCGGCCAGACTGATTCTCGAAACTTACCGGAGCATTCCAGATGGCCGAATCCACTGATGATCGCCTGCGCCTTTTGATCGAGCGTGTCGAACGCCTCGAGGAGGAGAAGAAAGGCATCGCCGACGATATCCGCGATGTCTATGCGGAAGCCAAGGCCGTGGGCTATGACAGCAAGATCATGCGGCAGATCGTGCGCCTCAGGAAGATGAAGCCGGACGACCGTCGCGAGATGGAAATGGTGCTCGATACCTACAAGGCGGCCCTCGGCATCGGTTGAGCCCGGCGGCCGCAGGACAGCGCGGGAGATTTAGCAAATGGCCAGCCCCTGGAAGGATCAGGAAAGCAGCGACGGGATGGTCGTCACGACCACTTCCGTCGTCGAAGGCCGCCCGGTCCGGCAGTATCTCGGCATCGTCACCGGCGAGGTGATCGTCGGCGCCAATATCTTCCGCGACCTGTTCGCCTCGATCACCGATATCGTCGGCGGCCGGTCGGGAAAGTACGAGGACGTGCTGGCCCGCGCCCGCAAGGAAGCGCTGTCGGAAATGAAGCAGGAGGCGGCCAGGCTCGGCGGCAATGGCGTGATCGGGGTCGATATCGATTACGAGGTGCTGGGCTCCAATGGCTCCATGCTGATGGTCAGCGTATCGGGTACGGCCGTGGTGCTGTGATGGCGGCTCCGCATGGGGTTCCCCGCGTGCGGCGGCGGTTGCTCTGATGCCCTTGCCCGGTGTAAGGGCGCGCATCTTTTCAAACCCAGCTAGAGAAAAGCGGAGCCATGGCAGGCCATTCCAAGTTCAAGAACATCATGCATCGCAAGGGGGCGCAGGACAAGAAGCGCTCGGCGATGTTCTCCAAGCTATCGCGCGAAATCACCGTGGCCGCGAAGATGGGCATGCCCGATCCCGACATGAACCCGCGCCTGCGCGCGGCTGTCAACGCCGCCAAGGCGCAGTCCATGCCCAAGGACAATATCCAGCGGGCGATCGACAAGGCTTCGAAAGGCGACGGGGAGAATTACGAGGAAGTGCGCTACGAGGGCTATGGCCCGGGCGGCATCGCGCTGATCGTGGAAGCGCTGACCGACAATCGCAACCGCACCGCCACCAATGTCCGCACCGCCTTCTCCAAGAACGGCGGCAATCTCGGCGCCAGCGGCGCGGTCAGCCATGGCTTCGAGCGGCTGGGCCTGATCGAATATCCGGCCAGCGCCGGCGATGAGGAGAAGGTGCTGGAAGCGGCGATCGAAGCCGGGGCCGACGATGTCGAAAGCGAAGCCGGAGAAGAGGGGGGGCACTCGATCTGGACCAGCGTCGAATCGCTGCATGAAGTCGCGCGCGAGCTGGAAAAGACATTGGGCGAGGCGGAAAGCGTGAAGCTGGCCTGGAAGCCCGGCCTCAAGGTCGAGGTGGCGGAAGGCGATGCGCAGACCCTGTTCAAGCTGATCGACGTGCTGGATGACGACGACGATGTGCAGACCGTCTGGGGCAATTACGAAGTTCCGGACGAAGTCATGGCGAAGCTGGGCTAAGCCTGACGCATGATCATCCTCGGCCTCGATCCATCCCTGTCCCGCACGGGCTGGGGGGTCGTCCGGGCCGAGGGTTCCCGGCTTTCCCATATCGCCAATGGGGAGATCCCCACCGATCCGAAGGCCACGCTTTCCTTGAGGCTGCTCGCCCTGCAGGAAGGGATCGCGCAGGTGATTGCCCTGCATCGCCCCGACCGGGCCGCCGCGGAAGAAATATTCCTCAACAAGAACCCGCAATCGACCATCAAGCTGGCACAGGCCCGTGGCGTGGTGCTGGCTGCCTGCGGCGCCGCCGGGCTGGCGGTTGCCGAACATTCCGCGCGGCTGGTGAAGAAGGCGGTGGTCGGCACCGGCGGGGCGGAGAAGCGGCAAGTGCAGGCCATGCTCAAGGTGCTGCTGCCGGGGGCCGGGATCGCCGGGCCGGATGCAGCCGATGCGCTGGCCGTGGCGATCGCCGATGCGCATCTGGGACATTCGGGCCGGACCGGCATCAGGAGACAGGCATGAACATCATTCTCTACGGCATACCCAATTGCGATACGGTCAAGAAGGCCCGGACCTGGCTTGAGGCGGCTGAAATTCCCTATGAATTCCACGACTTCAAGAAGGTCGGCGTGGGCCGCGCCAAGCTGCGGGAATGGGAAGAGGTGGTGGGCTGGGAGGTGCTGCTCAACCGCCGCGGCACGACTTTCCGCAAGCTCGATGAGGGGCAGAAGACCGGCCTCGATGCGGACAAGGCCCTTGCGCTGATGGAAGCGCAGCCTTCCATGATCAAGCGCCCGGTGCTCGAATGGGACGGCGGAACGCTGGTCGGCTTCGATCAGGACGAGTGGCGCCGCATATTTGTGGGCGAATAGCAACTCGCGGGGAAGGCCGGGGCGGGCTCTTCCTTTCCTACATGCCTGAAATCTGGCTTATCCCGAGGGATGAAATGCAGAGCATTCCTTCCCCGTGGTCGTCATCCCGGCCCCGTTCGTCATCCCCGTGCAAACGGGGATCTATTTGCGACATCGCCCTGGATTCCCGCGTTCGCGGGAATGACGGAGAGGGGCGGGAATGACAAAGGTAGTGCGCCATCCCCGTTCTCGTCATCCCAGCCCTTCGGCTGGCCGGCAGGCCGGCCGCTCAGGATAAACTGCCCTTCCGGCAGGCCGGGATCGTTGGGAAGGGCGCGGCGCCTTGCCGAGAGAGATGCCAGCCTGCGCTGGCATGACGTATGGACGGATGCACCCTCGCGAAAGGTCACACAATTGCACACCGGCTTTTCACCCTGGAACGGCTGTTTATCGCGAGCCATGGCGCGGGTGCGAGCCGAAATCGAAATCCACATTTCCGGCGTTCTGCGTCAACCTGAGTACCCGTTGCGCCTTCTTCGTCATCCCCGTGCAAACGGGGATCCAGTTCAATCTGGCCCCTGGATTCCCGCTTGCCCGAAGGGCAGTTTATCCTGAGCCAGTCGAAGGGCGGGAATGACGAAGGCGGTGCAATCCGCTCGCTAAACCGAATATTCCCCGATAGGGTCCGCGTCCGGCAGAGGAGACGCACATATGCGATGGCAGGAATTCAGCAGCAGGATCCAGACCTTCCAGACCCCCAACGGTCCGATTTCCGCGGCTGTCGACGGCAATGGGCCGCTGGTCATCCTGATGCATGGCTGGCCGGAGCTCGGCTTTTCCTACCGGCACCAGATCGCTCCGCTGGTCGCTGCCGGCTATCGCGTCGCGGCGCCGGACATGCGGGGGTACGGGCGCAGCATCAAGCCGTTCGACCCCGCGCTCTATACGATCGACGCCCATGCCGACGACATGGCCGCGCTCGCCCGCGCGTTGGGGGCGGAGCGCTGGATCTCGGTGGGGCACGACTGGGGGTCCCCGGTGGCGTGGCGCTGCGCGCTGCGCTTTCCCGAACAGGTGGCGGCGGTATTTTCCTTCAGCGTGCCGCACCGCCCGGCGACCGCATTCACGGCGCATGAATGGTTCGATACCGCCTATGCCAACCGCTTCTACTACATGCGGTACTTCGAGCCGGTCGGCCCCGCCGAAATCGAGCTGGATCGCGACCCGCGCGATTCGCTGAAGCGTATTTATTTCTCCCTGTCCGGCGATGCGCCGCTGTTCGACTGGACGAGCGAGCGGCCAATAGACGATCCCTTGCTCAAGGGCCTTGCACAGCCGCCGTCCGGGCCGCTCAGCTTCATGACCGACGAGGATCTGGATGCCTATGCCGATGCCTTTGCCCGGGGCAGCTTCCATGGCCCGCTGAACTGGTATCGCAACTGGGACCGGAACGAGCAGCAGGCGCGCGCCTATGGCGACCAGCGGATAAAACAGCCCGCCGGCCTGGTGCTGGGTGACCGGGAAATCGTCCTCGCCATGTTCCCCGGGTGCGTCGAGGCGCAGCGGGAAATGTGCCTTGATCTGCGGATGGAACGCATCATTCCCGGCGCGGGCCACTGGATCCAGCAGGAGCGCCCGACCGAGACGACCGCCGCCCTGCTGGAATTCCTCGCCACGGTCGAGATCTGAGCGATTCCGCAGGCGGAAGGGACAGGCCGATGAAGACCGTGACCATTACTCAGGAAGCATTGCGCGAAATGGTCGCTTCGCTTCCGCCGGACCAGCCGATCACCAATCTCAACCTGCTGCGGTTTCGGGATGTGGCGGACTATGAGGAGGGCAGTACCCTGCCGCCCTGCAGCGGGAGGGAAGCCTATTTCGGGCGTTATGCGGTGGGGGTGATGCCCATCGCGACTCGCCTCGGCGCGCGTGCGATCTGGAGCGGCGCGGCCCGGGCCCATCTCGTATGCCCGCAGGACGAGCGTTGGGACGAGATCCTGATCATGGAATATCCCACGCCGGATGCCTTGCTGATGCTGTTCGACGATCCCGAATATCAGCGGCACATGATCCATCGCACCGCCGCGCTGGAGGATTCGCGCCTGATCGCCATGCAGGCGAACGACCTGTAATGAGCCGGCCTGACGTTTCAGCCGCCTCACACACAGGCCTCGCCTTGCAGCGCGATGAGGGCGAGGCCGGACAAGACCTCGATCCGGACCGGCAGTGCGGAGAGGGCGTTTCCGCAACCGGAAGCGCACCCGACGTGACGATCCGTCTGAAGGATATTGCCGATCCGGCCTTGCGCAGCAGGGTCGCGCTGCCCCAGCTTACCGCGCACAGCGCCTGCAATCCGTCGGTGATCTCCCGGCGAGGCAAGCTCCTGGCGGTCTACAAGGGCGTCAATTACAAGCTTCGCAAGCGCGGTTATCAAGGCTGGTACGGCGGATTTACGGTCCCCTTCTCCGACAGCCAGAACTACCTGGCGGTCCTGTCGGAAGATCTCGAGATCGAGAGCGCGGGCTTCATCGAGGACCGGCACATCCGCGCGAATTCCTATGCATACAACGGGATCCAGGATCTGCGCCTGTTCTCATGGAACGGGAAGCTGTGCTGCGCCGGAGTGGCCATCACCCACAAGCCGGAACCCGAACTGGGCGGGTTCCGGAAGATCAAGCGGGTCCTGCTGTGCGAATTGAAGGGCGGGACCCTGCATCCGCTGCTGCTGCTGCCCGGCTGGCAGGACTACGAGAAGAACTGGATGCCCTGGGTCAGGAACAACGAGCTGAACCTGGTCTACGCGCTCGATCCCTATAATATCCTGAAGCTCGAGCAGAGGACGATAACGGACCAGGTCTTCCCGCAAGCCAAGCCGGAACTCGCCGGTCAGAGCGGCGGCTCCTGCGTCGTCCCCTTCGGCGACAGGTTCATCTCCGTGATCCATCGCAAGTATCCCGGCGTTCTGAACGATCCGGCGGAGGGCGAGGCGCTGGTCGCCTACACCCATAGCCTGGTCATATATTCCGCCGATTACGACGTGCTGGCGGTCAGCGCCGAATTCACCTTCGAGGGAGAGCGCGTGGAATTCTGCTGCGGGATCGCGCTCGTCGGAGAAAGCGTGGTCTTTTCCTACGGCGTCTGGGACGAGGAGGCGATCCTGCTCAAGCTTCCACTGCGCGATGTGCTGGACCGGCTGGGCCTGAGCGCTTTCTCCGGCTAAGAGGCATTGCCGGCGATTTGACCGATGAGGGGCAGACCAGCAGATGAACCTGACTGACAATACCGAGCTTGCGCTTATCCATGAACTGCTGATCGAGATGGGGCATGACCTCGGCGGCGACGCGCCGTTCGGCGATCTCACCGTGGAGCAACTCAAGCTCGACAGCCTTGCCACCGTGGAATTGCTGATGCTGGTGGAGGAACGCACGGGGGTCGAGGTGCCGGTGGATCCGGTCACGTCCGGAACCACCATGGCGCAGCTGGCCGACCTTATCCGGGCGCAACCAGTGCCTTGAACATTTCGACCAGCTTCCCTTCGGCGATGAGGGGCTGGATCGTATTGTGAGCGGCCCCGGGCAGATGGACCAGGCCGATGGACGCCAGTCCATCCAGGTGCTGCGCGTGGGCCACGTCGCGGTTGTTGCGTCCGCCATAGACCAGGGTGCGGGGAACGGCGGGGTCCGCCTTCTCCAGCAATGGCCGGCAATCGAGCAGCCATTCCGGATTCACCTGCGCACGCACTTCGTCGCTGAACAGGCGCGGGACGGGAAGCGGTGAATCCTTGCTGAGGTCGGTCTGGTGGGAGAAACCGAGATAGCCGTCGCAAGGCAGGAGGAGCGAGGTGAGCAGCGCGGCGTAGCCTCCGCTCGAATATCCGCTGACATACAGGCGCTGCTTGCCACGCTTGTGCGCGAAGCGCCGGATCGACGCCGCGATCCCGGGCATATCCGCCGCGAAGCCGGAAACGCCGCCGTGGTAATTCAGGTAGCTCGCGTCCTTGAGCAGCAGGATGTCGCACGGCAGCCGGGACAGCATCGCGATCAGCGCTGCATTGGAAACGTAGAAATTATTGAACATATTCGTGAAAATTACGAGAAGCGCATCATTTGCGACCGGGTTTCTCGCATGCAGGTAGGAATTCTTGCGGTAGCAGATTTCCATGTTTTTCCTGCTCGCCTTTTCGATCCTGTAGAATTTCCTGATCTCGGAGAAGGTCTTTCCGATCATCTCCGCATAGGCGATTACATTGCGATGCCTGGTCTCCGCTTGCAGGATCGAGATCGGTCTGCTCGCGCCGGGATGCCCGTGGGCGACCAGCTCTTCCGCAGCGAACAGGGCCTTGCGGACCGGAAGATCGGGCTTGTTGGCCAGTCGCTCGATCCGTTGCAATCCTTCGAGGGAATGCTGCAGGATATGGTCAAACTCCATGATCGCGCGCCTTGTCGAGTTCCGCGAACGCGTCGGGAAATTGCGCCATTAGCCCGTTCTTCGTTTCCCGGTTGGCCCTGTAGGCCTGGGTGGCTGCCGCCATCCCGGCCGCGTCGGCGATCGGCAATGTCGCGGGATCATGCCCGCAGTGGAGGGCTATGCGTTCCAGAACGCCCGCTGGATCGGTGAAGAAGTCTTCGCTGGCCACGCTGAGATGCGGCCTGTCCCGCAGGAAGGCCTGCCATCGCCTTTCCTGCAAGTCGAGGAACTGGTTGACGATGCGGATCGAGCGCGGCGAAATCTCGGATATGTCGGGGATGCCGGAAATCTGGGCGTGACCCTCGTAAGGCATCTTGGTCTGGTAGAGCGTCATCAGGCTGGCCACCTGGTCGCTGCGCGTCCGCCGGTGGAGATGGATGAACAGATGCCCCTCGCCCGTGCCGACGATCTGCCGGACCTGCGCGATCTGGTATCCGAAGGCGGCGCAAGCCACGATCCCATCCCTGCTGCGCCAGCGGCAGACATTGCTCCAATAGGCTTCGAAACCCTCGGGGGTGGTAGGGTCGACATCCGGGCACCAACGCTTCCCCAGCCGTTCGAAGGCCCAGGGATGGAGATATTCGCCCGGGAAGGCCAGGCCCAGTTCATGCATGGCCCGTGACAGGCGGTGCGAGCCGGTGCGCGGCGTAGTGCAGAGGAACAGGTAGCGCGGGGCGCCGGCTTCGTCCGAAAGCCGGTCATACTCTTCCCCGCTCAGTTCCAGATCGACTTCGTTGGTTGCCTCGCTCACGGGATATCCTGCTATTCCGGCTGTTCGCGCGGCGAAGCGCCTGGTTCATCGCGATCCCCCTTATCGGCGGATCGGGGAATCGACAACCGGGACGCGGATCAGGCCCGCCTAGCGTGCCTTTTACCGATCCGCAGCCGCGATCAGGCGACCATCGGCATGTCCATCCCCGCGAGCAGCCGCTCCGCGATGCCGTCCCAATCGTCCAGGCCCCATTCTTCCGGAGAAGTGGAGGCGACGATGCCATCGCCGGCGAGGCTGTCCTCGATCACGATCTCTTCGGGCGGCAGGAAGCTGCGCTCGACCGTGTCGTAGAAGCACAGCACGCGCGGCCGCGAGTTGCGCCGCTTGTTCACCAGTACGATGCCCAGGCGATTGCTGCGCAACCGCACCAGCATCCGGGGCGGGAACACGCCCACGCTTTGCATGAAGGTGAAGAGCAGGGCCTGGTCGAAATGGCCCTCCCAGCTCCACATCTGGCCCACCGCCTCGGCGGGGGACCATGCCTTCTTGTAGGCGCGGTCCGATGTTAGCGCGTCATAGACATCGCAGATCGCGCCAAGGCGGGCGGCTTCGGAGATCGCATCGCTTTGCAGGCCGAAGGGATAGCCGGTGCCATTCATCTTCTCGTGATGATGGCGGCATACGTCGAGCGCCATCTCGCTGATGTTGGGCGTGTCGCAAAGCAGGTGGAAGCCGTGCTCCGGATGGGTCCGCACCAGCTCGAATTCCGCATCGGTCAGCCTGCCCGCCTTGTGCAGCACCGGCTCGGGAATGCCCATCTTCCCGATATCGTGGAGCAGGCCGGCCAGCCCGTATTCCTTGGTCTCGAGTTCGCTCTTGCCCATGAAGCGGGCGAGATTGACCATGAGCGTGCATACGGCCACGGAATGGAAGTAGGTATATTCGTCGCTGTTCTTGAGCCGGATCACGTCCAGCAGGGTACGCGGCCCACGCTCCACCGACCGCGCGATTTCGTCGACGACCGGAAGCACATCGCTGACGCGCACCGCCCGGCCCAGCCGCGCGCCGTCGAACACGTGGCGCATCACCTTCTTCGAGCGCGATACCAGCGCAACCGCTTCGCGGCGTTCCGCGGCCCGGCGGGTCTCTCCGTAATCGGCCGGACGCCCGCCCTGGTGCTTGTGCGCGGTGGGTCGCTTCATCGCCTCGCGATGCTGGGGAATGGCAGCCACGGGAGCATCGGCAGAGTCTTCCGGCCCCACCCCCAGCGCATCGTCGATCACCACGAAGGGTACGCCCGATTGGTGCACGCGCTCCACATCCTCAGGCGTCTTCAGCACGAATTTCACACGCCAGAACGGATGGTCGAACCATGAACCGCCGAAGCCGCGCACATACATGCCGAGGCGCACCTGGTCGGGGCGAATCTTTCGCTCCATCTTTCGCTTCCCCGCTTTCCCGGAGCAGGCCGAGCTCTGGCGCTGTTCCGCAAAAACCCCAGTCCATCCCGCCGGAATCCGGGAGATGGAGGGGCGGCTCCGTCCAGCGAAGTCGTCCCAGGCCACAGCTAGGGCGAAACTCGATAAATATTCGTTACCGGATGGCGGCTTTCCCGCTCTTGCGGGGATGTCTCATGCCGGGCAATCTTATGACTCAGAACAACAGGAGAGTCTGATGGTGGATTTCGCGGCAGCGGCCGACCGGGTGGTGGAAGCCTTCAACGAAATGGATTTCGACAGGCTGCGCAGCCTGATGGCGCCGAACCACAAGTTTCGCCATTTCAATCGGGGCTTCGCGATCGACAACCGCGACGAGTTCGTCGACCTGCTGATTCACTTTGCCAGCAACATCATGCCGGAAAGGCGGCTGGAAACGCCCGAGCGCGTCACCGTGTCGGGCAATCTCGTCATCCGCGAAGGCTGGTATTCCGGAAAGGCTGCCGGAAATTGGGAGGGATGGTCGGAAGCCGGGGAAGAAGTGCGGCACAAGACCGCGACCTTCTATCTGTTCGACGATGACGGCCTGCTGCTGGAATGGGTCGATTACGGCTGAGCCGTTTCCCGCGGGAGAGGCGTCACCTCGACCGGGATGTGATTGAGATTGGTGTTGCAGGATGGAACGTCGAGCAGGGTCTCGTCCGCCAGCAGGTTGTAATTGACCCCGGCCCGCGCCTTCGCCCGCTCCTGGCCGGGCACCTCATGGTCGTCGTGCCCCCAGCCATGCGGCAGGCTGACGACGCCTTCGCGTATTTCGTCACTCAGCTCGACAGGCGCGTCGATTGCTCCCGTCCGTGAACGGATCCGCACATATTGCCCGTCCACGATCTGGCGCAGCTCCGCGTCGCGCGGGTTCATCAGCAGCGTGCAGGGATTCGGCCCTTTCGCCAAGGAAGGGAAATTGTGCATCCAGGTGTTGAAGGACCGCATATGGCGGCGGCCCAGCAAATGCAGGCCCTGCGGCCCGTCTTCCGCCAGCCATCGTTCCAGGCGGGGCAGGTCGCGGGTGATCGGCTCGGGTGCGAAATCGATCTTTCCATCCGGAAAGTGAATCACTTCCGCGATGCGGGGCTGCATCGGGCCGAAATCGACGCCATGCGGCATGGCCTTCAACTTCTCCAGCGTCAGGCCGTCCGGCTTTTCGCCGAAATGGTCGCCATAGGGGCCTGACCGCACCAGCAGCTCGAACATGCGGTCCTGCCCGCCCTGCTCGGTCAGGGCTTCGAGCGCACCCTCGAAGGGAATGCGGCTGGCGACCGGATTGCCCTGGCCGCGAAGCTGGCCGTGGAGCATCCGCAGCGCCAGCTCGTCCGCTTCCGCCGCAGTAACCCCCTTCAGCCGGGCAACCAGTTCGCACATGATGTCGCAATCGTGCAGCGCCCCCGGCGGCGCCTCGAACACCGGCGCGCTCCAGCGAATGTAATCGCGCACGGTGAAGAAGGGATAGACCACCATGAAATCCGAATGCGCCAGGCATTTGGGCGATGGCAGGATCACATCCGCGTGGCGGGTGGTTTCGTTGATGAAGATATCGAAGGACAGGATGAAATCGAGCTGCTCAAGCGCCTGGGTCAGGCGTCCGCCGCCATTGGGAGTGGAAAGGGCCGGATTGCCGCATAGCGTGATCAGGCCCCGGACCTGCCCCTCGCCGGGCGTGTCCATTTCCTCCATCATTGCCGCGCAGGGCAATTGCGCGCCAAGTTCCGGCAGGCCGCTGACGCGGGTATGCCAGCGGCCATAGGGTATGGAGCCGTCGCGATAGCGTTCCGAGAACAGGATCGCCTCGAATACGCCGCGTGGAAACATCGATCCGCCCGGCCGGTCCAGATTGCCGGTGAGCGCGTTCACGGCAACGATCAGCCAGTTGGTGATCGAGCCGAATTGCTGCATCGAGGAACCGATCCGGCCATAGATGCAGGCGCGTGGCGCTGCGGCAAGCTCCCGGGCCAGACGATGGATGTCTTCCGCCGGGATATCGCAGGCGGCACTTGCCGTTTCCGGCGTGAAGCGCATGGCGATCGCGCGCAGTTCGTCCAGATTCTTGGCATGGTCCGCGATGTGGCGCAGATCGACGAGCCCTTCCTTGAACAGGACATGGGCCACCGCGAGCAGCAGGACGGCATCGGAACCCGGGCGGATCGACAAGTGCCAATCCGCCATTTCGGCGGTCTCGCTGCGGCGGGGGTCGATCACCACGACCTTGCCCTGGCGCGCCTGAATGTCCCGCAGGCGGCGCGGTACGCCGGGGGCGGTCAGGAAGCTGCCGTTGGATTGCAAAGGGTTCGCGCCGATCAGCACGAAATAATCGCTGTTGTCGATATCCGGAATCGGCATGGACGCCAGCCCGCCGAACATGGTCGCGGTGGCCATGAAATGGGCGTGACTGTCCACACTGGAGGCGGAATAGACCTGGTTCGAACCCAGCGTGGTCAGCAGCAGCGGCGCATAGAGCGCGAGTCCCGGCACATGGGTAAGCCCGGTTCCGAAATAGGATGCTATGCTGTTCGGCCCATATTTCCGCTGCAGTTCGGCAAGCCGCGCGGCGGTGAAATCCAGCGCCTCCTCCCAGGAAACTTCCTCGAAGCGGCCATTGCGTTTCATCAATGGCCCGGTCAGCATTTCGGGATCGTGATGAAGGTCCTTGAGAGCGTATGCCTTGGGGCAGATATAGCCCTTACTCAGCGGATCGGCCTTGTCTCCCCGGATCGTGACCACGCTTTCGGTCGCGCGGTCGATCGTCACTTCGGTGGCGCAATTCTGCTCGCAGAACGGGCAGATGCGGTAATGGACTTCCGTATCGATGGATAGCGACGACTTGCCCACAAGCCTTCTCCCAAAGCCCTATCACAGCGCGCTTTTTTGCCGGGCCGGCGCTTGGCCGCATCGTGCAACCTACTGTTGCCCTTTGGCTGGGGCAATACGCATTCCAGCGCGCCGTCAGCGCTGCGCGGTGACGATGTAGTTCAGCGAGAGGTCGGCGGACAGGTGAAGCCCCTTGGCAGGCGAGAAGGCGATCCCCCGGGGCTGGCCCATCCGCAGGCCGGCGGCATCGAGCAATTCGCCCAGTTCTTTCGGCGTGACGAAATCCTCCCAATGGTGCGTGCCCCTGGGAATCGCGCCCAGCGCTTCCGCCGCGCCGACCAGCAGCAGGCGCGCCCGGGCGGTGCGATTGGGGGTGGAGAAGATCAGCAGCCCGCCGGGGGCGAGGTGCTGCGCAAGTTGCGCCACGAACGCCGGCTTGTCCGCCACATGCTCGATCACTTCCATCGCCGTCACCAGATCGAACTGGCCGAGGCCGAGCGCGCCCAACTCGCCGTGGCGATAGGCGATGGTCAGGCCCGAACCGACGGCATGATCCTGCGCCGCCGCGATATTCTCGGCCGCGGCATCGACGCCGGTCACCTCCGCCCCCAGCCGGGCGAGCGGTTCCGCCAGCAGGCCCGCGCCGCAGCCCACATCCAGGGCGCGCTTGCCGGCCAGCGGCTTGAGATCCTGGGGATCGGCATGCCAATGCCAGTCGATCGCCTCCCGGATGAAGGCCAGGCGCACCGGATTCAGCCGGTGCAGCATGGCGGAGGAACCCTTCGGATCCCACCACTCCCGCGCCAACGCGCCAAAATGGGCGGCTTCTTCCGGACGAATGGTTGCACTTGCCATGCATGTCCCCTAGCAGCGCGCGAAACCTGATTCCAGCAGTAGGAGCAAAAGCACCTTGGCCCGGATCGTGATGAAGTTCGGCGGGACATCCATGGCCGGCACGGAGCGTATTCGCCGTGTCGCCAATATCGTGCGCCGTCACCAGGAAGCGGGGCATGAGGTTGCCGTCGTGGTCTCCGCCATGGCCGGCGAGACCGACCGTCTCGTCAATTTCTGTCGCGAGGCGAATCCGCTCTATGACCCGGCGGAGTATGACGTGGTGGTCGCCAGCGGCGAGCAGGTCACCTCCGGCCTGCTGGCGCTGACGCTGCAGGCCATGGGCTGCAAGGCGCGCAGCTGGCTCGGCTGGCAGCTGCCGATCCACACGGACGCTGCCCATGCCAAGGCGCGGATCGAGGATATCGACGCGGACACCCTGGCGGCTTCGATGGCCGCCGGCGAAATCGCCGTGATTCCGGGGTTCCAGGGGCTTTCCGGGCATGGCCGGATCACCACGCTGGGCCGGGGTGGATCGGATACCTCCGCCGTCGCCGTGGCCGCCGCGGTCAAGGCCGACCGCTGCGACATCTACACCGACGTGGACGGCGTCTATACCACCGATCCGCGGATCGTGGCCAAGGCGCGCAAGCTGAAGAAGATCACTTACGAGGAAATGCTGGAGCTAGCCTCGGTCGGCTCCAAGGTGCTGCAGACCCGCTCCGTCAGCCTGGCCATGAAGGAAAATGTCCGGGTGCAGGTCCTGTCATCCTTCATCGACGACGATGCGCCCCTGGGCGATGACCTGCCCGGCACGATGATCGTCAGCGAAGATGAACTCACCGGCGAACTGGAAGGATTGGAAATGGAACGCCAGATGATCACCGGCATCGCTGCCGACAAGAACGAAGCCAAGATCACCCTGACCCGCATCGCCGACCGGCCCGGTGCGGTCGCCGCGATCTTCGGCCCTCTGGCCGCCGCGAACATCAATGTCGACATGATCATCCAGAACGTCGCCAAGGACAAGGGCGAGACCGACGTCACCTTCACCGTTCCGGGCGCGGATCTGGTGCGCACCCAGGCCCTGCTGGAAGGCGCACAGGAGACGATCGGCTATTATCGCATGATCGCGGACAGCAAGGTCGCCAAGATCAGTGTGGTCGGCGTCGGGATGCGCAGCCATGCCGGGGTGGCTTCCACCATGTTCAAGGCGCTGGCCGAGCGCGGGATCAATATCCAGGCCATATCCACCAGCGAGATCAAGGTCAGCGTCCTGATCGACGAGGATGAGACCGAACTGGCCGTGCGCGTGCTGCATACCGCCTATGGCCTGGACGCCGGAGACAAGGCCGCCTGACAGGAAAAGACCTCCCCGGCCGATGAGGGCGCGGCCGGGGGGGTGCATTTGCCGAAGCGGGTTTTCCGCGCTCCGGCGTGGCAACACTGTCAGGCCAGGTCGAAGCGGTCCGCGTTCATCACCTTGGTCCAGGCCTTCACGAAGTCCTTCACGAACTTTTCTTCATGGCCGGTTTCGGCGTAGACTTCGCCCACCGCACGCAATTCCGCGTTGGAGCCGAAAATCAGGTCGGCGCGGGTGGCGCGCCAGCTTTCGCCGCCGCTCGTGCGGTCGGTGGCGACATATTCCTGGTCATCGGAACCGTCGACCGCCTTCCACACATTGGTCATGTCGAGCAGGTTGACGAAGAAGTCGTTCGTCAACTGACCCGAGCGTTTGGTGAAATGGCCGTGGCCGCGCTCGCCGTGATTGGCGCCGAGCACGCGAAGTCCGCCGATCAGCACGGTCATTTCGGGCAAGGACAGGCCGAGCAGCGATGCCCGGTCGAGCATCATTTCCTCGGTCTTCACTGCCAGCTTCTTCTTGCCGAGATAGTTGCGGAAGGCGTCGGCCTCCGGCTCCATCACCGCGAAGCTGTCGGCGTCGGTCTGCTCGGCGGTCGCATCGCCGCGGCCGCCCGTGAACGGAACCGCGACGCTGAAGCCCGCATCCCTGATCGCCTTCTCGAGCCCGACCACGCCGCCCAGGACGATGGCATCGGCCATCGACATGGAACCGCGCAGGCCGTCGAGCGTGTCGAGCACCTTGGCCAGCATATCGGGTTCGTTGACCTCCCAATCCTTCTGCGGCGCGAGGCGGACGCGCGCACCATTGGCGCCGCCGCGATAGTCGGACTTGCGGAAGGTGCTGGCCGAGGCCCAGGCGGTCTTGATCAGCTGGCTGACGGTCAGGCCGCTGGCGGCGATCTTGTCCTTCACCGCCTGGATCTCGGCGTCCGAAGGCATCTTGCCCGCCGGAATCGGGTCCTGCCAGATCAGCTCCTCTGCGGGCACTTCGGGTCCGAGGTAGCGGGCCTTGGGCCCCATGTCGCGATGAGTCAGCTTGAACCAGGCACGGGCCCAGGCGTCCTTGAACGCCTCGTGGTCGTTCCTGAACTTCTCGCTGATCGCGCGGAGCTCGGGGTCCATCTTGAGCGCCATGTCGGCCGTCGTCATCATCGTCGGAACCTTGACGTTCGGGTCCCATGCGGCTGGCGCCATGTCCTCCGGCTTCTGATCGATGGGCTGCCACTGCTGCGCCCCGGCCGGCGAGTGGACCAGCTCATACTCGTAATCGAGCAGCAGACGGAAATAATTCTCCGACCATTCGGTCGGGGTGTTGACCCACGAGCCTTCGAGGCCGCTGGTCACGGTATGCTCGCCGCAGCCGCTTTCGTTGCTGCTGACCCAGCCGAAGCCCTGCGCGGCGAGGTCGGCGCCGGCCGGCGCGGCCCCGAGCTTGCTGGGGTCGCCATTGCCATGCGCCTTGCCGAAGGTATGGCCGCCGGCGGTCAGCGCCACTGTCTCCTCATGGTTCATCGCCATGCGGTGGAAAGTTTCCTTGATGTCGCGCGCCGACTGGAGCGGATCGGGATTGCCGCCCGGGCCTTCGGGGTTGACGTAGATCAGCCCCATCTGGATCGCGGCGAGCGGGCCTTCGATCTCATGCATGCCGTGCTCGGGAGCGATGCGGGTCTGCACGCCCTGATTCACCCACTTGTCCTCGCTGCCCCAGTAGATGTCGCGCTCGGGCTCGAACACGTCGGCGCGGCCGCCACCGAAGCCCAACACCGGGCCGCCCATGCTTTCGATCGCCACATTGCCTGCAAGGATGAGCAGATCGGCCCAACTGATCTTGTTGCCGTATTTCTGCTTGATCGGCCACAGCAGTCGGCGCGCCTTGTCGAGATTGCCGTTGTCGGGCCAGCTGTCGAGCGGTGCGAAGCGCTGTTGCCCGCTGTTGGCGCCGCCGCGGCCGTCAGCGGTGCGATAGGTGCCCGCGGCATGCCATGCCATGCGGATGAAGAACGGGCCGTAATGTCCATAGTCAGCCGGCCACCAGGGCTGGCTGTCGGTCATCAGCGCGGTCAGGTCATCCTTCAGCGCCTGATAGTCGAGCGACTTGAAAGCCTTCGCATAGTCGAAATCGTCACCCATCGGATTCGAAGGGCCGTTGGGGTTGAGAATTTCGACCGCCAGCATCTCGGGCCACCAGTCGCGGTTGGTGCGGCCTAGCAGTGATCTCACTCCTCCTTCATGCATGGGGCAACCACCGAGCGGTCCTGTCGTTTTGGCGTCCATTTCCTCTTCCTCCAAATTTTTTGCGGGATGTGATAAAAACGATACGCTCGATTCTTTATCGAGAGAAGCAATTAAGCTTGGTCAGGGACAGCGAGAAAATCGATCAGTGGGATCGAAGCGCCAAATACCGTGCGCACTTGCCGCTCCGCGATTTGCGCCGTAAGCGGCGCGCGATGACAAGCTACCCCAAGACTTCCGCACTGATGCGCCGCGGCGCAGACTTCCTCGGCAGTGAATATGCGATCCTGTGCGGCGCCATGAGTTGGGTTTCGGAGCGTCACCTCGTTTCCGCGATCAGCAATGCCGGCGGCTTCGGCGTGATCGCCTGCGGGGCGATGACCCCGGAACTGCTGGATGCGGAGATCGCCGGGACCAGGGCGCTGGCCGGCAAGCCGTTCGGCGTGAACCTCATCACCATGCATCCGCAGCTGTTCGATCTGATCGCGGTGTGCGGCAAGCATCGCGTCGGCCATGTCGTGCTGGCGGGGGGCATTCCGCCCAAGGGCAGCGTGGAGGCGATCAAGGCGTTCAACGCGAAGGTCGTCGTGTTTGCTCCGACCCTGGCGCTGGCCAAGAAGCTGCTGCGGTCCGGCGCCGATGCGCTGGTGATCGAAGGGATGGAAGCGGGCGGCCATATCGGCCCGGTGGCGACCAGCGTGCTGGCGCAGGAATTCCTGCCCGAACTGGCCGAAGAGCACCTCGTGTTCGTGGCGGGCGGCATCGGCCGGGGCGAAGCGATGGCCGGCTATCTCGAAATGGGCGCGGCGGGGGTCCAGCTCGGCACCCGCTTTGCCTGCGCGGCCGAAAGCATTGCCCATCCCGCTTTCAAGCAGGCGTTCTTCCGTGCGAGCGCGCGCGATGCGGTGGCCAGCGTGCAGGTCGATCCGCGCCTGCCGGTGATTCCGGTTCGCGCGCTCAAGAACAAGGGCACCGAGGAATTCACCGCCAAACAGCGCGAGGTCGCGCAGTTGCTGGACGAGGGCAAGGTCGAGATGGGCGAAGCCCAGCTTCGGATCGAGCATTACTGGGCAGGCGCATTGCGCCGCGCGGTGATCGATGGCGATGTGGAGAACGGCTCGCTGATGGCCGGCCAGTCGGTCGGGATGGTCAAGGCCGAAGAACCGGTGGCCGATATCCTGGCCGCGCTGATGGCGGAGAGCGAAACCGCGCTGGCCCGGCGCTGACAAGTCCCGGTTGTTTCAGCGCCCGATAAGGCGCAGATTGCCGCTTCTCTGGAGAGGAGGCAATCGCCATGCCCGCAATCGCGCTGGATCACGTCAATATCGTCACCGACCGGATGGACGAGACCTGCGCGTTCTACACCGCCCTGTTCGATCTCGAGCGGCGCGATGGCCCCATGCAATTGCCGCCGGACC
The DNA here is from genome assembly GCA_964468045.1 of uncultured Caenibius sp. GTDB lineage: Bacteria > Pseudomonadota > Alphaproteobacteria > Sphingomonadales > Sphingomonadaceae > JAWKXU01. The sequence continues at coordinate 52,045 of CAYXTO010000002.1, forward strand.
AGGTGCAATGGCTGCATGACGACGCTGGGCGCGCGATCTTCCATATCAATGTCGAGGGGTTCGGCGGAGTCCATGCGGTCGCCGGTCCCGAGCAGTCCCCGACCGGCCATATCAACCATGTCGCGCTGAGCTGTTCCGATCTCGCGGATATGCTGGGCAGGCTCGATGCCCTGGACATCCCGTACCGGACAGTCCGGTTCGATCAGATCGGGCTGACCCAGGTGTTCGTGTCGGATCCCAATGCGGTTCTGCTGGAGCTGAGTTTCAGAGACCTGTAAGCGCCGCCGGCCGGGGGAGGCGGCACGGATCCTGAGACGGGGCTTGCAACCCTCGCCGGCCTCTGCCGTTATACCGGAGAAGGAGGCTGCCCGATGTGCGATGAAACCGACTCTGCCCAATTCGATGCGGCGCTGGCCCGGCGCGGGCTGAACCGGCGGCAATTCGCCGCGATGGGGGCCGCCGTGCTGGTCTGGGCCTGCAGCAGCGGCAAGCCGGAAGCGGCAGGCCCCGAAGCGGGTTCTTCTCCCTCCGGTCCCGCTCCGCTGGAAGAGGCGATGGTTTCCATCGACACGCCCGATGGCGAGGCGGATGCGTTCTTCGTCCACCCGGCCAGCGGGCGGCATCCCGCGGTCCTGCTATGGCCGGATGTCGGGGGCTTGCGGGATGCCTTCAAGCTGATGGCCCGCCGTCTTGCCCGGCAGGGCTATGCCGTGCTGGCGGTGAACCCGTACTATCGGGGCGCCCGCGCGCCGGTGCTGGAAAGCTTTTCCGAATGGATGACGCCTGAAGGCAAGGCGAAGATCCAGCCCTTGCGCAACGCCTTGAGCGCGGACGCCGTCACTCGCGACGCCACGGCCTATGTCGCTTGGCTGGATGGACAGGAAGCGGTCGATTCGGCCGCGCGGATCGGCACGATGGGCTTTTGCATGGGCGGCCCTTACACGGTGCGCACGGCGGCTGCGGCGCCCAAGCGCGTCGGCGCTGCCGCTTCGCTGCATGGCGGTGGCTTGGCGACCGATGCCCCGGACAGCCCGCACCGATTGCTCGGCCAGACGGAAGCGGCCTATCTGTTCGCGATCGCCCGGAACGACGACGCCAAGGAACCGGAAACCCGGGATATGCTGCGCAAGGCGGCCGACAAAGCGCGCCGCGCGGCGGAAATAGAGGTCTATCCCGCCGACCACGGCTGGACCGTGCCGGATTCCCCCGCTTACGACGAGTCCGCAGCCGAGCGGGCCTGGGCAAGGCTGTCGGCGCTGTTTTCGGAGCGGCTCAAGACCAAGGCGGGTTGAGCTGCTCAGGCATATTCCTCCGTATCGATGCTCCTTTGCATATGCGGCGGATAGCGCGGGCCGGATATCGTTTCCGGGCTGACGATCCGGCCGGCGCGGTCCAGGATCGCCGGGTCGATCGCCAGTTCCGTCGTGGCGATGTTTTCTTCCATGTGGGGGATGCTGGTGGTGCCCGGTATCGCGACGATATGGTCCCCGCGAGACAGCACCCAGGCCAGCGCCAGCTGCGCCGGCGTGACCTGCGTTTCGGCGACCAGGGCAAAGAAGCGTTCGAGGGCGGACAGGTTGTGCGGCCAGTGATCGTGCTGGAAGCGCGGCATGGTGCGGCGCAGGTCGCTCTCGGGCAGGGTGCCCGGATCGCGCAATCGGCCACCCAGCGCGCCGCGCCCAAGCGGCGAGAACGCGACCATCGTGACGCCGAGCTCACGGCAGGTGTCGAGCACCGCGATCTCGACCTCCCGGGTCCAGAGCGAATATTCGGTCTGCATGGCGGTGATCGGGTGGGTGGCATGGGCCCGCCGCAAGGTGTCCGCGCTCATTTCCGAAAGGCCGATGCCGCCGATCTTGCCCTCCTTCACGAGGTCGGCCAGCGCGCCGACCGATTCCTCGATCGGCACGCTGAAATCGCGCCGGTGCAGGTAATAGAGGTCGATATGGTCGGTCCGCAGCAGCCTGAGGCTTTCTTCCAGCGCGGCGCGGATGAATTCGGGGCGGGAATCGCTGTGGCGCTTTTCCCCCTCCACCCTGATGCCGGTCTTGGAAGCCAGATAGAATCGGTCGCGCCGCCCCTGCAGCGTTTGCCCGATCAGTTCCTCGCTCTTGCCCAGCCCGTATATCCGGGCCGTATCGAGATGGTCGTATCCGCAATCGATCGCGCGATCGAGCAGGGCCGCACAATCATCAGGGGCCGGCATCAATCCATATCCCCACACGATGTTCATGCAGCCCAGCCCGATCGGATTGACCGCCCGCGCGCCGATGGTCCTGCGTGGTGATCCGGTCATGCTTTTCCTTCTCCTTCGCTGTTTCACCTCATCGCGCCGGGGCGTTAATCTTGCTTGCCGTATCCTCCCGCCGGGTTAACATGCCCTGGCGCCTTGGGGAGGTTCTAATGGGCAGTTTCCTGATTGCACTGGTAATCCTGGTAATCGTGTTCCTGCTGATGGGGGTGCGGGTGGTCCGGCAGGGCTATGTCTACACGATCGAGCGGCTTGGCAAGTTCACGCTGGCGGCCACCCCCGGGCTGCATGTGATCATACCGTTCATCGACCGTGTCGGACACAAGGTGAACATGATGGAGCAGGTGCTCGACATTCCGGGCCAGGAGATCATCACGCGCGACAACGCCATGGTGGGCGTTGATGCGGTGGTTTTCTTCCAGGTGCTGGATGCGGGCAAGGCCGCCTATGAGGTCGCCAGCCTCTATGTCGCGATCATGCAGCTCACGACCACCAACCTGCGCACGGTGATGGGCTCCATGGATCTGGACGAAACTCTCTCCAAGCGTGACGAGATCAACGCCCGCCTGCTCTCCGTGGTGGATCATGCGACCTCTCCCTGGGGGGTGAAGATCACGCGCGTGGAAATCAAGGATATCCGCCCGCCTGCCGATATTTCCAATGCTATGGCGCGGCAGATGAAGGCGGAGCGCGAGAAGCGGGCCTCGATCCTCGAGGCCGAAGGCCTGCGCGCTTCCGAGATCCTGCGGGCGGAGGGCGAGAAGCAATCCCAGATCCTGCAGGCGGAAGGGCGCCGCGAAGCCGCCTTCCGCGATGCCGAGGCGCGCGAGCGCGAGGCGGAGGCCGAGGCCAAGGCGACGCAGATGGTGTCGGATGCGATCGCCGCTTCGGGCACGCAGGCGCTCAATTACTTCATCGCCCAGAAATATACCGAGGCGGTCTCGCAATTCGCCACCTCGCCCAACGCCAAGACCATCCTGTTCCCGGTCGAGGCGACCGGCCTGATCGGGACTCTGGGCGGGATCGGCGAACTGGTGAAGGATGCGCTGGGCGACGACGGAAAGGGCGGCACTTCGCCCGGCCGGGCCGCGCCTTGGGCGCCGCGTCCACCGGTGCCGCCGGGCAGCGGGCGGGAGTGATGGACAGTCTCGACAATCTCGACCCGCACTGGGTCTGGCTCGCCATCGGGCTGATCCTGGGCGCCGCGGAGATGGCGATCCCCGGCGTGTTCCTGATCTGGCTGGCGGGGGCTGCGCTGGTCACCGGGGTGCTGACCTGGCTGCTGCCGATCGGCTTGCCGCTTCAGGTCGTCATCTTCGCGCTCCTGGCGATCGTGGCCGTCTTTTCCGGCCGCCGCTATCTGCGCGACAATCCCATCGCCGATGCCGATCCGCTGATGAACCAGCGCGGGGCAAGGCTGGTGGGGGAAACCGCGATCGTCACCCAGGCGATCGACGGCGGCATGGGCAGAGTCCATCATGGCGACAGCGAATGGCTGGCACGGGGGCCGGATGCCGCTCCCGGCACGCGGGTGCGCATCACCGGGAGCGATGGCGCGGTGCTGCTGGTGGAGCCTGTCGCCGGCTGATCGGACAGGCGGTCAGCGCCTGACCGCGCTGACCTTCGTGCCGAATCGGCCGTGCTTGCGATAACGCACCATCCAGCGGTCCAGGAACAGGCTCAGCGGGCTGGGGTTGACGCCCAGCGCCTTGATTCCCGGCCGGTCGCCCGAGGGCACGTTCCCGGCCTTGAGCAGCCGCCACTGGTCCTGGGTCAGCGGCGCGCCGGGGAGCCAGCCGGTCAGCGTGGCGAAGGTCGAGGAAACCGCATCGGGCAGTTCGACCAAGAGGCGGTCGCGGCCCTGGGCCTGGGCGATGGCACGGTTGATCTGCGCCATGGTCAGCGCTTCCGGCCCTGCGATCTCGTACGTCTTGCCGCCGTGCCGCTCGGGATCGGCCAGGGCGTTGACCGCTGCCCGCGCGGCGTCGTCGACCCACAGCGGCTGCAGCCGCGCCTCGGGGCCGAACACCGGCAGCGCCGGAAAACTGGCGATCATACGGGCGAACATATTGATGAAATCGTCGTCCTCGCCGAACAGCACCGATGGCCGCAGGATGGTTGCCTTGGAAAAGGCGGCACGAACGGCGTCCTCGCCTTCGGCCTTGGTCTGGGCATAATAGACTTCGGATGCCGCATCCGCACCGAGCGCCGAAATATGTACGAAGGCGTCTGCACCGGCATTGCGCGCCGCGCCCGCCGCAAGCGCCGGACCGGTTATGTGCAATGCCGCCAGATCGCCGGAGAACGCACCGACCATGTAGATCGCGGCGTCGGCGCCGTGCATCATGGCCGAGATGCTCTCCGGTTTTGTGACATCGCACCGCGCGAACTGGATCTGGCCCAGATTTGCGAGCGGCTTCAGCTTGAACGCCGCTTCGGGGTGGCGGCTGGCCACGCGCAGGCGCGCTCCACAGGAAAGCAATTGCTGGGCGACGTGGCTGCCGAAGAAGCCGCTTCCGCCGACCAGAACTACCAATTTGCCGTCGAGTTCGTGTTTGAGCGCCATGTTCCTTGCGATCCGCTACGCCTGAGATTGGGTGGTGACTGCGCCATGCAGCAAGCAGGCGTGGCCTGCAACCATCGAACGCATTGACAAGTGCCGATATCAGCCGCTATCGGCCCGCTCCTACCTGGCGAAACGCATTCCCGCGCTTCGCCCCGTGCCCAGATGGCGGAATTGGTAGACGCACCAGCTTCAGGTGCTGGCGCTCGCAAGGGCGTGGAGGTTCGAGTCCTCTTCTGGGCACCATTTGTTCTTCTCACGTTCTCCCAAATAATCTATAAAACCCGCAGAAATCCTAGGGATTTGGCCCTTGGATCGTTCCGGATCGTCCCGCCTGTTCTCGGGGGTTCCAGACACTTTTGTGGGCCTTTTGAGGCCGTTTCGCAAAGGCCCAGATGAAAAGGCCCCCACATGCCGCTGACAGATACTCGCCTCCGCGCACTCAAGCCCAAGGATAAGCCGTACAAGGTAACCGATGAGCGCGGCCTATATGTTGAGGTCACGCCGACCGGCGGCAAACTTTGGCGATTCCGATACCGGATCGGCGGCGCGCAAAAGAAGCTCTGCATCGGCAGCTATCCAGACATCAGTCTCAAGCAAGCGCGAGACGAAGCCTACGAGGCACGACGAGCTGTTGCTTCAGGGGGCGACCCGGCCTTTGAGAAGCGGAAGCGGAAAATCCGCGCCGAGTTCCTTTCTGCACAGACGTTCGAGGCAGTCGCACGTGAGTATATTGAACAGATGATGGTCCAGAATGGCCGTGCCGATGGCACGATCGTCAAGGCCAATTATTTCCTCGACAAGCTTGCGCCTGCCATCGGGAACCGACCCATCAACGAGATCGAGCCGTTCGAAGTCCTGGCTCCCCTCAAACGGCTGGAAGCCACCGGTAAGCACGAGACTGCGAAGAAATGCCGCTCGTTCGCAGGCCGCGTGTTTCGCTACGGTGTTGCTACCACCCGCTGCAAATCCGATCCGACCAGTATGCTGAACCCAAGCGAAGGAGGATCTGATGGACGGATCGCAGCCGCTTTCCGAAGCCACGCGCCTTTCGCGATTCGATCTCTTTCGCGGGATCTCGCCAGAAGCTCTGCAGGCGTCTGCCGAGGCCATGCGACGGGATCATCTGGAAAGGAACGCAGTCATCTTCAGGCAGGGCGACGAGGCCCGGCGCGCATACGCGCTTGGCGGGGGAAGCGTCCGCATCGAGCAAACCGGCAGCGATGGCGGCCGGGCGATCGTCCGTTTCATCGCGCCCGGGGAAATGTTCGGCTCAGTACCCATATTCACTACCCGCTCGTTTCCCGCCGATGCCATCGCTGCCGAGCCCTCGCTGGTATTGAGTTGGAGCGAGGCGGATTTAATGATTCTGATCGAACGCTATCCGCAAATTGCGATCAACATCATCCGCGTCCTCGGCGCTCGCCTCGCCGAAACTCAGGACCGGGTGCGCGAACTGTCGACCCAGCGCGCGGAGCAGCGGATCGCTCATACGATCGTACGTCTTGCCGTACAGGCCGGGCATGAGGTGAAGGGCAGCGTTACGATAGACATCCCGCTGAGGCGGAAGGATCTTGCGGAAATGTCCGGTACGACGCTTCATACCGCGAGCCGGATTGTATCGGCCTGGGAAAAGGCCGAGCTGCTGAGCAGCAGTGATCACCGAATGGTGGTTCGAAACCTCTCGGCGATTTCCGGCATCGCGGAAGGAGAGTGAGGAACTAGATCAGAAACCAGATTGCGAGTGCCACACAGACCACCGTGACCACGGCCCAGATGATCGGCCAGCCTTCCCCCTGGCCCTCTTTCGCGCCGGTCGTATCGATCGGCGCGGGGCTGTGATCGAGATCGTGACTGGTGTCCGTCTCTTTTTTCAGGGCCCGGTTGAGAGGGCGGTCGCGAGGCGGTTCGCTATGCGACTGGTTCATGGCTCGTCCTTTCTCCGACGTGTCCCTGATGATTTCCGCAGGTCGGCGCGGACAGGCGCCAATCCACCATTGCCAGAAGGCACATCGTGCCCGGATCGTCGCCGTCCCTCATGCTTGAGGTGAGCGTGGCCCAATCCTCTTCGTCCGCCAAGCGGGAAAAGTCGACCACCGCCATGCGGATGAAAGCGGTGGGGCTCATACCGGCGGTCAGAGCCGCACGGCGTACTTCCTCGGCACGCCCGGGATCGGTCGTGTCCAGCCACGCTTCGAACCGGCCCGCGCCATCGCGCGCAGCAGCGAGGATATCGCCCAGCATCGGCATCAGGCGGTCTCCCCGATGACGACACCTTCCACCTCGCCGCGATCCGCAAGCGCGGCGACGTAGCGCACCGCCCCCATCGACCAGCTCCGCGCCTCGAGCATGTCGACAATGCGGCCCTTGACCATGTCGAACGGGAGCTGCCGGCCTTCGATGTGTCGTTGCAGGCGGATGATGTGCCAACCGAACCTGGAGCGGACCGGCTCCTCCGCGGTGCTGCCATCTGCTAGGGCTTCAATGGCGGCCTGAACCTCCTCCACCAGCTCTCCGCGCCGCACCTGTCCGAGCGAGCCGTCCTGTTGCGCGGTGGCGCACTTGGAGTAGGCGCGCGCGGCAGCGGCAAAGGCGGCCGGATCGTTGCCGATTTCCTGCCGGATCAGCCTTGCTTGCTCAAGCGCATCTTCCCACGCTTTCTCGCCTTCGCCTTCGCCTTCGCCTTCGGGTTCGATCAGGATGTGGCTCGCTTCGTAGATCGTCGCCGTGCGAAAGCGTTCGGCGTTCGCGTCGTAATAACGGCGCGCTTCGGCTTCATCTGGCGTTTCCGGCGTCACGGCCTCTTCTAGCAAGGCGCGCACCGCTGCATCCTCTTCGGTTTCGCGCGCTCCGCTCTCGTCCTCATCCGGATCGGCTTCGACTTCCAGCCGCCGCGCTTCCTGCAGGAGCAATTCGCGCACGGCGAGCGCCCGTGCGGCTTCCCGCCATGCCTCTTCGGGGCTTGCAGCCGGATGATGCTGGATTTCCTGCGCGATAGCCTCAGGCGTTACCTCGACGCCGTTCACCCGGACCTCTCCGAAACTGGGAATTTCGGGCGTTGGTGCCAGATCGTCCGGTCCGCCGCAGCCGCCTGTTTCACAGGCGCTCGGCATAACCGGCGCGGGGCGCTGTTCTTCAGCGTCGATGTTGATGACGTCGAGTTTTCTCATGTCGTTTCACCGCTTCCTGTCTTCTGACGCATCGTCGTGTCCACGTCATGGGACGGCGCGAGTTCGGCGACAGGTCCCCGCGGGGGACTGTAGGTCGGCCGCCGCACCGAAGCACGAGAGCGCACGATCTGATAACCCGGCCGCAGCAGGAACCAGACCGGCGCGCTCCATATATGGACAAGGCGCGTGAACGGCGTGATCACGAAGAGAGTCAGGCCGAGAACGATGTGGAGCTTGTAGACTAGCGCGACATCCTGAATCTGTTGGGGCGCGGCGGGATCGATCAGCAGGATACCCTGAGCCCAGCCCATGAAACGCACCATCTCGCTGCCGTCGAGATGCTGGACGGTCCAGTATGTCGTTGCCACGCCGAGCACGAGCTGGAGCCAGATCAGCACTAACACGAGGATATCCCCAATCGAGGAGCTGCGCCGAATTCGCGAGTCGAAGAGGCGGCGGTGCAGCAGCAGCGAACAGCCCACTAGCGCGGCGATTCCAGCGATGCCGCCGACCACAAGTGCCATCAACTGCTTCACGTCGTGACCGATGCCGAGCGTGTCGAACACGTTGATCGGCGTCATCAGGCCGACCAGATGACCGAAGAAGAGGACGATCACGCCCATGTGGAAGAGGTTGGAGCCGACCATCATCTGCTTTCGCCGCAGGAACTGGCTCGATTGAGCGCGCCAGCTATACTGGTCGGCATCGAAACGAAAAATGCTCCCCACCACCAGTACTGTGACGGCGAGATAGGGATACCAGCCGAAAGCAAGTTGATTGATGAAGTCTGACATCCGGACTCTCCTTATGCCTTTTTCGTGGGCTTTACGGCACGATTGGCTGCGCGGATCTTGGCGACGACGCCTGTCGGACCGCCCATCTCGTGTGCGCCGCCAGACATGAAGGTGACTGGCGCTTCCTCCCACTCCTCGTCGATCTTCGACGGATCGTCGTCCGGGGCATTTTCCTGCAGTTCCGCGAGGGCTTCCGCCGCTGGCCGGGCGTCGGCGGCGGCGAGGACCGCGTGGAAGATCGCCCCGTAGCGATCGTCTCGTTCATCGAGGCGCTCCGCGAGTGCTGCGAAGACGTGCGCTGGCTGAGCGAGCATCTCGCGTGCGTCTTCGGGCGGCAGACAGGAGCAGTATTCAAGGAACACGGGGACAAAGTCCGGCAATTCCGTGGTGTCGAGGAAGAACCCCGCCTGAGCGTATTGCGCGCCGAGGTCGATCATCGCCTGCCCACGATCGCGGTTGTCGCCATGAACGTGCTCGAACAGATGAAGCGAGAGCTTGCGCGAACGGTCGAACAGTTCGCTGTAATCGACCTGAAGTTCGAGCAGGTCGTCCCTCTCGTAGCTCTTCAACAGCGGTTCGAGGCGCTGGAGCAGGGCAGGGCCGAGTGCCCCCTCCGATGCCAGCGCGCTCCTGATTTCGGACGCGTTGGCCTTCAGTTCCTCGGACGGGTAACCGAGCAAGACGGCAAGAGCGCGGAGGGTTAGTTTCATGTCGGTACATCCGTGTAGGGTTTGCGCGGCGTTCGCTTGGTCCCGCCAAAGAGGTTCGTCTTTGTGGAACCTCCGGTCCGCTCGCGAAATCCGAAGCCGGACGAGCCGCGAAGCACGTAGGCGTCCTCCTCCAGTTCGCGATGCGTGGTGGGAATGACATAGCGATCTTCATAGGCGGCCAGCGCCATGATCCGGTACATCTCCTCAATAGTGGCACCGGTCAGGCCCACCCTTTCGGCTATACTCTCGTCTACTCGACCCTCGACCGATCGCGCGCGCATATAGGCGCGCATCGCCAGCATCCGCTCGAGCCCCGCGGCGATCGGCTCCTCGTCCCCGGCAGTCAGCATATTGGCGAGATAACGTAGCGGGATGCGCAGCGAGCGGACATCGGGCATGCCATCCTTGGCCGACATCTTGCCCGCTTCATGCGCCGACTGGATCGGCGACAACGGTGGGACGTACCAGACCATCGGCAGCGTGCGGTATTCCGGGTGGAGCGGGAAGGCGACCTTCCACTCGACCGCCATCTTGTAGACCGGGGACCGGATCGCCGCCTCGAGCCACTGTTCCGGGATACCCTCGAGCCGCGCCTGCTCCTGCACCTCCGGATCGTTGGGGTTGAGAAACACGCCTAGCTGCGCGGGATAAAGATCCTGCGGGTTCTCCACCGAGGCCGCCGCCTCGATCTTGTCGGCGTCGTAGAGGAACACGCCGAGATAGCGGATGCGCCCGACGCAGGTTTCGGAACATACCGTCGGCTGGCCAGTCTCGATGCGCGGGTAGCAGAAGATGCACTTTTCCGACTTGCCGCTCGACCAGTTGTAGTAGATTTTCTTGTAGGGGCAGCCCGAGACACACATCCGCCAGCCGCGGCACTTCTCCTGGTCGATCAGGACGATGCCGTCCTCCGCCCGCTTGTAGATCGCGCCCGACGGGCACGAGGCGAGACAGGACGGGTTGAGGCAGTGCTCGCACAGCCTCGGCAGGTACATCATGAAGGTCTTTTCGAACTCGCCGTAAATCTCCTTCTCGACGCCTTCAAAGTTGTAGTCGGCCGAACGCTTGGAGAACTCGCCGCCGAGCATGTCCTCCCAATTGCCGCTCCACTGGATCTTGTTGATCTGTTCGCCGGTGATCAGCGAGCGCGGCTTCGCCGAAGGCTGCGCCTGCAACTCGGGTGCTGCCTGAAGCCATTCGTACTCGAAGGTGTAGGGCTCGTAGAAATCATCGATCTCGGGCAGGTGCGGATTGGCGAAGATTTTGGACAGGATTCGCCACTTCGATCCCTGTCGCGGGATGATCTTGCCATTCTTCTTGCGGATCCAGCCGCCCTTCCAGCGGTTCTGGTTCTCCCAGTCCTTCGGATAGCCAATGCCCGGCTTTGTCTCCACATTGTTGAACCAGACATATTCCATGCCTTCGCGATTGGTCCAAACGTTCTTGCAGGTGATCGAGCAGGTGTGACAGCCGATGCACTTGTCGAGGTTCAGGACCATTGCGATCTGCGCGCGAACTTTCATTCTGCCGGCTCCTCGTTTGCTTCCTGTCTTGGCGAAGTTCCGGTCCCCCAATCGGCGGTTCCGCCTTCGACGTTCTTCTCGTCGTCTGCCGCCTTGTCGAACCAGTTCACTTCGCTCATCTTGCGTACGATCACCCATTCATCGCGATTTGCGCCGACGGTGCCGTAATAATTGAAGCCGTAGGCGAGCTGTGCGTAGCCGCCGATCATGTGAGTGGGCTTCATGTTGATCCTCGTGACAGAATTGTGGATGCCGCCCCGCTGGCCGGTGATCTCTGAGCCGACCGTGTTCACGAGCTTCTCCTGCGCGTGGTACATGATCGCCGATCCCGGCCGAATGCGCTGCGAGACGATGGCTCGCGCGGTGAGTGCGCCATTTACGTTGAAGGCCTCGATCCAGTCGTTGTCCTCGATGCCCGCAAGCCTGGCATCATCCTCGCTGATCCAGAACATCGGCCCGCCACGATTGAGGCTGAGCATGATGAGGTTCTCGGTATAGGTCGAGTGGATGCCCCACTTCTGGTGCGGGGTGAGGAAGTTGAGCATGATCTCGGCATTGCCGTTGGGCAGTTTGCCGAGAACCTGCATTACCGTCTTGGTGTCGATCGGCGGGCGCCAGGTGACGAGGCCTTCGCCGAACGCGCGCATCCAGTGATGGTCCTGGTAAAGCTGCTGGCGACCGGAGATCGTCCGCCAGGGGACCAGTTCGTGCACGTTGGTATAACCGGCGTTGTAGCAGACTTTTTCGCTCTCGATGCCTGACCACGTGGGCGAGGAGATGATCTTCCTCGGCTGCGCGGCGACGTCGCGGAAGCGGATCTTCTCCTCTTCGCGGCCCTCGGCGAGATGGACGTGGCTGCGTCCGGTGGCCTTCTCCAGCGCGTGCCACGCCTTCACGGCCACTTCGCCATTGGTCTCCGGCGCCATCATCAGGATGGTTTCGCACGCATCGATATCGCTCTCGACCTTCGGCCGGCCCGCAGTCGGTCCATCGGCAACCAGGCCGTTGAGCCTGCCGAGCAGTCCGACCTCGTCCTTGGCATCCCAGTTGAGACCCTTCGATCCGTTCCCCAGCGATTCCAACGCCGGACCGAGCGAAGTGAAGCGCGCGAACACCTCGGGATAATTGCGCTCCACGAGGTTGATCGCGGGCATGGTCTTACCCGGAACGGGATCGCACTCGCCCTTTGCCCAGTCCTTCGGTTCGTAAGGTTGCGCCAATTCGCCGGGAGTGTCGTGCTGGATCGGCGAAAGCACGACGTCGTGTTCCACGCCGAGCACTTCGGGTGCCACCTCGGAAAATTTCTTCGCTATCGCGCGGAAAATGGCCCAGTCGCTCTTCGCCTCCCACGCCGGGTCCACCGCCGCGGTGAGCGGGTGGATGAAGGGGTGCATGTCGGTCGTGTTGAGATCGTGCTTTTCGTACCAGGTGGCGGTTGGCAGCACGATGTCGGAATAGACGCTGGTGGTCGACATGCGGAAATCGATGTTGACCATTAGGTCGAGTTTCCCGACCGGCGCTTCGTCGTGCCACACCACGTCCTGCGGCCGCTCGTCCTCGGGCACTTCCTCGTCGGTGCCGATCACGCCGTGCAGCGAACCGACGAAGTGCTTGAGGAAGTATTCGTGTCCCTTGCCGCTCGCGCCCAGCACGTTCGAACGCCAGAAGAACATGTTGCGCGGCCAGTTGCGCGGGTTGTCCGGATCGTGCGCGGACATCTTGAGCTCGCCGGACTTGATCCCGTCTACCACTGCGTCAGCCGGCTCGCCGCCGCTTTCGTGCAGGCGCCGGCCAAGCTCGATCGGATTAGTTTCGAGCTGCGGCGCGGAAGGCAGCCAGCCCATCCGCTCGGCGCGCACATTGTAGTCGAGTAGCGTGCCCGACCAGTCTCCGGCCGGCGCGACCGGCGAGAGGATCTCGGACATCTTGAGCGTTTCGTAGCGCCACTGGTCGGTATGGGCATAGAAGAAGCTGGTGCCGTTCATCTGGCGCGGCGGACGCACCCAATCGCTGGCAAAGGCGAGCGGCAACCAACCGGTCTGCGGACGGAGCTTTTCCTGGCCAACATAGTGAGCCCAACCGCCGCCGGATTGGCCGATGCATCCGCACATCACGAGCAGCGAGATGATCCCGCGATAACTCATGTCCATGTGGTACCAGTGGTTGAGCCCGGCCCCGAGGATTACCATCGAACGTCCGTTCGTTGCCTCGGCATTGGCGGCAAACTCGCGCGCTACCTGGATGATTGCCTGGCGGGGAACGCCAGTGACCTTCTCTGCCCACGCAGGCGTGAACGGCAGATCGTCGTCGAAACTCGCGGCGACGTTCTCGCCCCCAAAGCCGCGATCAAGGCCGTAATTGGCGCAGAAAATATCGAACACGGTCGTCACGCGGGCGCTTGTTCCGTCAGCGAGCGTGATCCGCTTCGCCGGCAGGTTGCGCGTCAGGATCTGGTCATGATCGGTGGCCACGAAATCGTGCGGCGCGGTACTGCCGAAATAGGGGAAGGCGACGGGAACAATCTCGTCCTCGTGGCCAGCAAGGCTGGTGCGCAGACGGATCGGGCGGCCCTTGCCGTCCTTTTCCTCGAGGTTCCACTTGCCCTGCTCGCCCCAGCGGTGGCCGGCAGATCCGAGCGGGGCGACGAGTTCACCTGACAGCTCGTCATAACCCACGCACTTCCAATCGGGGTTGTTCGTTTCGCCCAGCGCGTCTTTCAGATCGGCCGCGCGCAGCAGGCGGTCGGGCACCACGCGCCCGTCCCGCTCGGTAAGTGTCACGAGCAGCGGGAAATCCGAATAACGGCGGGTGTAATCCTGGAAATAGTCGACCTGACGATCGAGGTAGAACTCGCGCAGAACCACATGACCCAGCGCGAGCGCAAGCGCCGCATCTGTGCCCTGCTTGGGGTGCAGCCACATGTCGGAGAACTTGGCTGCCTCGTTGAAATCGGGCGCGATCACCACGCTTTTCGCGCCGCGATAGCGTACTTCCGAATAGAAATGCGCATCGGGCGCGCGCGTCATCGGAACGTTCGAGCCCCAGACAAGCAGGAAGCCCGCATTGTACCAGTCGGCGCTTTCGGGCACGTCGGTCTGCTCGCCCCAGGTCTGCGGACTAGATGGCGGCAGGTCGCAGTACCAGTCGTAGAAGCTGAGCAGCGTGCCGCCAATCAGCGATAGGTATCGGCTGCCGGCCGCGTATGAGATCATCGACATCGCGGGAATTGGGGAGAAGCCGGTGACCCGGTCGGGACCGTACTCCTTGATCGTGTAGGCATTGGCGGCCGCGATGATCTCTGTCACCTCTTCCCAGCCGGCCCTCACGAACCCACCGCGGCCGCGCTTGGAGACCCAGTCGCGGCGCTTAGTCGGATCCTTCACTATCGATTCCCACGCCGCGACCGGCGGCATCGTTTCGCGGGCCGCACGCCAATGGCGGATCATCCGTGCCCGGACGAGCGGGTATTTGATGCGGGTTCCGGAATAGAGATACCAGCTATAGCTCGCCCCGCGGGGGCAGCCGCGCGGTTCATGATTGGGAAGGTCGGGCCGTGTGCGCGGATAATCGGTCTGTTGCGTCTCCCAGGTGACGATCCCGCCCTTCACGTAAATCTTCCAGGAACAAGATCCGGTGCAGTTCACACCGTGCGTCGAACGCACGATCTTGTCCGCCGCCCAGCGCTTGCGATAGGCGTCTTCCCATTCGCGGCTTTCGTTCGTGGTGATGCCATGCCCTTCCGAAAACTCGCTCCGCGCGCGGCGAAAATAGGTCAGGCGGTCCAGGAAATGGCTCATTGCGAGCTCCCTTTATTGGCATGGGCAGGTGCTGCGCGGGGTGGTGCGACCGCGCTCGGAACGGGCTGCCGGGTCCGACCATAGAAGAGCCAGGTCAGGGCAGCACAGGTAACATAGAAGATCAGAAAGCCCCACAGTGCCGCGTTTGGTGCGCCGGTCAGGTCGATCGACGAGCCATAGGCCTTGGGTATGTAGAACGCTCCGTAGGCCGCGATGGCGGATATGAAGCCAACGATGGCGGCGGATTCGCGGTCGGCCCGGATGCGCTGCTCATCGGCACCGAGCTGTGGCTCGGTTCGCGCAATCTCACGCCGCATGATCCCCGGGACCATCTGGAAGGTGGATGCATTGCCGACCCCGCTTGCCAGGAACAATAGTAGCACCATGGCGAAGAAGCCCCAGAAGCTGCGCAAATCGAGGAACCAGATCATCCCGAATACCGCAGCGATCATCACCACGAAGACCCACAAGGTCACGCGGGCACCGCCGACGCGGTCGGCGATCCAGCCGCTTCCGGCACGCGACAGCGCCCCTAGCAACGGGCCGATGAAGGCGTAGCGTAGAGCGTTCACCTCGGGGAACACCAGCCCGGCAAGCAGCGGGAAACCCGCCGACATGCCGATGAACGTGCCGAAGGTTCCGGTGTAGAGCCAGCACATCAACCAGGTGTGCAGGCGCCCGAAGATGGTTGCCTGGTCGGCGAACGAGGATTTGGCGCTGAGAATATCGTTCATTCCGAACCACGCCGCGAGCGTGCCGAGGATGATCAGGGGTACCCAGAAGAAACCGGCGTTCTGCATCCACACCAATTCGCCGTCTGCGCTCACCTGCGCCGATCCGCCAAGGGCTCCGAACAGGCTCATCGTGACGACGACCGGCACGACGAATTGCATCAGGCTGACGCCGAGATTGCCAAGGCCCGAATTGATCGCGAGCGCGCTGCCCTTCTCGGACTTCGGGAAGAAGAAGCTGATATTGGCAACCGAAGACGCAAAATTCCCGCCGCCGAATCCGCACAGCAGCGCCAGCACCAAGAAGATCAGGTAAGGCGTGTCCGGGTTTTGTACCGCGTAGCCTATTCCAAAGGCCGGGATCAAAAGCGAGCCCGTCGAAAGGGTCGTCCAGAGGCGGCCGCCGAATATCGGCACCATGAAGGCGTAGAAGATGCGAAGCGTGGCGCCCGACAGTCCGGGCACCGCAGCCAGCCAGAACAGCTGATCGGTGGTAAAGGCAAAACCGATTGAAGGTAGTTGCGCCACGACGACGCTCCACACCATCCAGACTGCGAAAGACAGCAGCAGACAGTAGGTGGAAATCCAAAGATTCCTCCTCGCGGCCGATCGGCCTGCTTGCTCCCAGAAACGCGGATCTTCTGGTTTCCATTCGGCGATTGGTCCAGCACGTGGAGGGACCACCACTCCCGATTCACCAAATCCTTGCAGTTCGGGAAATTCGGGTAATGGTTCAAGGTCTTCGCGACGGCTTGCCTTCTGCTCCATTCTGCGGATGGCGGCATGCATCCAGATGAGCGCTACCAGCGAAATCAGAAACAGGATCGCGAAGCTGCTGGTCCAGATCCCGACGAGATCGATCATCGCGCCGAATACGATGGGCAGTACGAAGCCACCCAGCGCGCCCACCATTCCCACAACACCCCCCACGAGACCTACGTGGTGCGGGTAATAGGCGGGTATGTATTGGAATACGGCCGCCTTCCCCAAGCTCATGAGAACGCCCAGCAGCGCGAGCAGGAACAAGAACGGAACCAAGCCCATTTCTGTGTGGAAGGTGATGGCTCCGTGAGCGCCATCGACGATATAGGTAGTGGGCGGGTAGGACAGCATGAAGCAGCAGGCAGCGCCAAGCCCCAGAACGATGTACATCACCGAGCGCGCACCATAGCGGCCGCACAGCTTCCCGCCGTAGGGGCGGAAAACGCTCGCTGGCACGATGTACGCGGCCGACAGAATCCCGGCGGTGATGAGATCAAGTCCGTAAGCGCCCATCAAATAACGCGGCAGCCAGAGCGCCAGCGCCACAAAGGCGCCGAAAACAAAGAAGTAGTACACGGAAAAGCGCCAGATCTGGATATTTCGCAACACGTCCAGCTGTTGCTGCAGCGATTCGAAGAGGCCCTCTGCGCGGTGACGCTCGGCAGTACCGGGATCTATGGGCGTAATCAGCAGGAAAGCTACTGCCGCAACCAGTAGCGCAGCCCCCCAAATTTGTGCCGTGGCCTGCCAGCCGAGCGTAACCATGGTGAGAGGGGCGAGGATGACTGTGACAGCAGCTCCGACATTGCTGACGCCGAAAATCTCGCCAACAGAACTTTGTTTGTCGGACGTATAGAACCCCGACAGAAAGGAGATTCCGGCCGCAAATGCGCCACCGGCGACGCCAATACCGAAGCCGGCAAGAAGGAACATTGCGAAAGTCTCGGCAAACGAGAGCATGAACGCTGAAAGCGCCGCGACCACCATTGCCGAAACCATCACACGGCGGCCGCCAAAGTGGTCGGATAACAGGCCAAGAATGAATCTACCTATCGCGCCGGAGAGTATCGGCATCGAAATCAGCAGGCCGAATTCTGCTTCTCCAAGACCCAACAGGGCCTTTAATTCTAAGCCAAGGATCGAGAATATCGTCCAGACAGCAAAGCAGATGGTGAACGCCGCTGTGCTGGTCCAGAGGGCACGGGAGGCCCCGGGAGCAGACGCGGCCGGCGAGGTCACCGGCAATGCTCCGGTGACAGCGCCCGCGTTGCGATCGATGTCCAGTTTTCCGGCGGAAGTCCCCCCCATGCGCTCAACCATCTCTTCGCCTTCTAGACCTTAACCGGTTCCGAGTTCAATTCAATCGAAAGGGCCGCACAAACTGACGGACAAAACCCGGAAAGTCCCCCGTTCTCGGAGAAGCTTTGGCAGCGACCATCATGGCAGGGCCGGCCCGAAACCACATCGGGCCGGCGTCATGCGAGGACTGCCTATGCGGCCAGTATTTCATCGGCGGGGCCGAAGAACTCGTAATGGATGCGATGCGCCGGCACGCCCGCCTGCGAAAGCGCGGTTACGGCGCCTCGGAGGAATGGCTTGGGTCCGCAAATGTAATAATCGGCCTTGGCAGGATCGGTGTTGGCAAGCAGCCACTCGTCGGTGATCAGGCCGGCATGGTCGTAGTCGGCTCCCTCCTCCTCATCATTAAGAGGAGTCTGGTGGAAGTCTGTCACCTTCATGTTCCGCCCGGTGGCTGCAAGGCTGCGAACATGCTCGCGCATGGCATGGGTGTTTCGATCATGCGTGCCGTGGATGTAGTGAAGGGGCACCTCTTTGCCTTGGTCAGCGATGAATTCCAGCATGGAAACCATCGGCGTAAGCCCGACGCCACCCGACAGCAGAACCAGGGGGCGCTCCGGCTGTTCCTGCAGGAAGAACTCCCCGGCCGGAGGCGCGACCTTGAGAATGGTGCCCGGCCCAGCCTGGTCGTGCAGCCAGCCCGAAGCCAATCCCTGGGGCTCACGCTTGACGGAGATACGATAGCTCTCGCCATTGGGGGCGCTGGATATCGAATAGTTGCGTTTCACCGGCGAGTGGCCCGGAATCTCCAGCCAGAACGTCAGGTATTGACCCGGCTTGTGGCGCATGACCGGCCCGCCATCAACCGGCCTGAGGATGAAGGAACGGATCACGCTGCTTTCCTCGTTAACCTCCTCGACCCGGAAATCGCGCCAGCCGTTCCATCCGCCTTCGGCCTCGGCCTGATTGGAATATATGCGGTCTTCACGGGCAATCAGGATGTCGGCGAGGAACCAGTAGGCCTCGCCCCATGCTTCCAGCACATCTTCACTTGCAGCATCGCCGAGCACGGTCTTGATCGCGCCCAGAAGCGCCTCGCCTACATAGGGGTAGTGTTCGGGCAGAATTTGCAGTCCGACATGCTTTTGAGCAATCCGTTCCACTGCGGGGGCGAGAGCCGAGAGGTTGTCGATGTTGCTGGCATAGGCCAGAATGGCTCCGGCTAGCGCCCGGGGCTGCGATCCCGCATCGCCGTGGTGCGACTGGTTGAAGAGATCGCGAATGTCCGGGTTCTGAAACATCCGGCTATACATTTCCTCCACGATCTGGAGTCCATGAGTTTCGAGAGCGGGTGCTGTGGTCTTGACGATCGAGATGGTGCGCTCGGAGAGCTCCTTGGACATCGAAAATTCTTCCTTCGAAATTGCTGTTTGAACGAAGCAATGAAGTGCCAGAGAGCGCCGGGATTTCTTCGCCGGGAAGCGACTCAAACATTCATTCTGGCCGCATCTATCGAGGCCGCTAGAATGATGCAACGGAAATGCATATATAACTTCCTGCAGGATTTGGAGAGCGCCGATGCGGCTGACACGCTACACCGACTATGCAATGCGTACGCTGCTTTATGTTGCGGCGCACAACGATCGTCTATGTTCAATTTCCCAGATTGCCGGCGCCTACGGTATCTCCAAGAACAATATCATGAAGGTGGTGAGCGACCTCGCGGAGGCGGGCTACCTCGATACGGTTCGCGGGCGGCATGGCGGGGTGCGTCTGGCTAGGCCCGCCAACGCAATCAATGTCGGCGGCGTGATCCGCCATACGGAGGAGGACTTCGACCTGGCCGACTGCGGGAGTTGCATCATTGCGGCAGGATGCGGGTTGAGGGGCGCTCTCGGCAAAGCGGTCGAAGCCTTCTTGATGGTGCTCGACGAATACAGCCTGGCTGACCTGAACCGGGACAGCGACGCAGTCCGCGCGTTGTTCATTCCCGCTGGAAAACCGCAGTCCTCGCTAGACCGCAGTGAGCAGGACCCGTGCCCCTGATCACTCAGAAAATGGAGTGGAAAAATGAACAAAGCCGTTGAGTTTCTTCTGCACGAGCACGAGCACATGCAGAAGGTCCTGTCCGCTTTCCGGAAACAACTCGATACCTTCGAGGCTGCCGGAGATCCCGACTACGAGATCCTCTCAGAAAGCCTGGCGTATTGCCGCGACTATCTCGAGCAATGGCATCATCCTCGCGAGGATGTCATGCTGGAGATCCTGCAAAAGCGAGACCCTGACAAGGCAGCCCCCCTGGTGGAGCTTGAAGAGCAGCATAAAGAACTAGCGCGAATGACACTTCGCGTCGTGTCGGTATTCAGAGATGTCTCGGAACGCGGCGCAATCCATGTGCGGGAAGATCTGGTTACCACCGGCGGGGATTTGGTCAGTGCCTATCGGAACCACATACGGTGGGAAGAAACGCACTTCTTCCCGGCGGTCGAGGAAGCTTTCACACCGGCGGATTGGGAAGAACTGGATCAGCGGCTGAAGCCGGCTCCCGACCCACTGGATCGCGCCTCGCTTCATAGCGACTATCGCAACCTCCTGGCCGCCATCACTGGCTAGCAGCCGTTGCACCGGATTGATGATGGGCTTTACTCTCTGATCAGCGGGGAGAGCGTCGAACAATCGGGGTACGGTCCAACTGGTTCAGTCTTTGGGCGTTGTCGCAACTTGTTCAATTCTGCTAGGCGGGTTTGGCGAAAAGCACGGACACCGTTGCATCACGACATTCGGAGGATTTCCTGTGGCGCTAAAACATGCAAGCTCCGGCGAGGTCGTAAGCCTGCAGCCGCTTGGAGCGGAACTTCGGGACACGAAAACGCACGCCCTGGTAAAGACCGACAGCTTCGAGGCTATCCGGTTGGTGATTGCGGCTGGAGATGAAATGCCATCTCACAAAGTGTCGGGGAAGTTCACGCTGCATTGTCTTGAAGGCCACGTAGAGATCGGACTCTCTGACGGAGCGGTGGAGCTTTCCTCAGGCCAATGGGTCTACTTCGACGGAGGAATTCTTCACTCCGTCCGCGGCTTGAGCGATTCTTCGTTGCTGCTGACGATCATGCTTCCGGCTTCGGGGGCGCCCGGGGCGTAGAAACTGCTACCTGCGGCTGACGTGATCGGGCCGAGCGTCAGAAGCAGTCCGTGATCGGCTGAAATCAAATGGCTGCGAGTGGTGGTAAGCTGCCGGCTTCTTCAAGCTGAATAAACGACCGCTTTCCGGCTTTCAACTCGGAAGCCGGAATGACCGAAATGAAGGCGCAAAGCCGTCATCATTAGACGAGAGGGGAGGAAGCTTTTGCTTTTCCTGAACCGGGACATGTCCGTCTCGGCGATCAGGAGAACTCCCATGACCAAGTCCCGCCGCACTGCTTCGACTTCGCCTTCCCAGCGCATCACCGCCGCCATCATCGAAAAGCTCGAGCAAGGCACAAAGCCCTGGGTCAACCAGAGCCCCGAACATCGTCCTGGCAGGCTGGTTATAAACTTCTTCGATTGGCCAGAAAGCAAGGCTGCGAACTATCCTCTGGCCTACGAGAAAATTCTTCGGGATGTGAAGCCTGATCGCCAAGTGCGAAAGGACAATGGGGACTTCAAACTCAGAAAGCCACTACCGCAACGTTGGTGGCAATATGCGGAAAAGCGTCCTGCGTTGTACCACGCAATAGGGCGGGGTCAGCTATATGACACTCATCCAACCGGCTGGAAGTCCGATAGTGGGAAGCTCGAACGGGTAATTGTTTTCGCTACTGGCGCGACAAAATACCCATGCTTCACGCTGGTGCCGAACGAATACATTTGCGCCCATACCCGTTTCACCATAAGCGAGGTCGCTCGGAGCCAAATCCTCAAACGTCTCGCGCTCCTGAACAAGGAAAGACACGAAGCTGAGGCAAGCAAAACGACAACGCTGAAGACTGTAAAATCGAAACAATCTTCCGGTCCAGATGACGCCGGCGATCTTTTCGCTCGGCGGGAAAGGGCGGAGTAGTCGATGGTTAAAGTCGTCTCGTTCAGTGACCTGCCAACTACTGACCTCTTGGTCGACGCTGTATACGAGGGTGCGCCAGGCGGAATGTTGTCCGGCGAGGCACTTTCGAGGCTTCTCCCAGGGTCGGGAAATCAAGGAGGCTTCAGGGCCTCGGGCCCTGGCGACGACAAGAAATTCGTCGTTCTCTACACGAGTGGAGACGATCAAGACTGGCCCGACCGGCTCGACACCAACACCGGTCAATTCGTGTATTACGGTGATAACAAAACGCCTGGGCATGAACTTCACGATACAGTTCGCGGCGGAAATAGAATTCTCCGTCGTTGCTTCGATCATCTTCACGCAAACCCGGCTCGAAGAGACGCAATCCCACCATTCCTCATCTTCCAGAAATACCCCACAGCGACGAGTGCGCGATCGGTTCAATTCAAAGGATTGGCGGTTCCAGGATTTACCGGATTACCGGCGACTGCCGATCTGGTAGCGGTTTGGAAGACGACAAAAGGGCAACGTTTCCAGAACTATCAAGCGACCTTCACAGTCCTCGATACGCCCAGCATTTCTCGGGCATGGCTTGAAGATTTGGCGTCAGATAATCGGCTGACCGATAATGCGCCGGATGCTTGGCGAGATTGGGTGAAGTTTGGTCGGTATGACGCTTTAACTGCCGAGAGCACGACGGTGATCCGAGATGCGGCAGCGCAGGTTCCGGATAGCGCCGGAAAAGCGGCCATACTCGATACCGTGTGGCAGCACTTCAAAGATGCGCCTCGGGCGTTCGAAGCCTTCGCAGCACACATTTTCCAGATGCACGATCAGCGTGTGATCATCGACGAGATCACACGGGCTTCTGTCGATGGTGGGCGCGATGCTATCGGGAAATATCTGCTCGGGCTGAGCGACGACCCGGTTTATGCCGAGTTCTCACTCGAAGCGAAGTGCTACCGACCGCCATTGAACGGACAGACGGCCAACTCCGTTGGCGTAAAAGAGGTCTCTCGCCTCATTTCGCGTATCAGGCACCGCCAATTCGGGGTTTTGGTTACGACGTCGGTCATTGGCCGGCAGGCATACGAAGAAGTTCGTGAGGATCGTCACCCCATCATCTTCATCAGTGGCAAAGATATCGCAGACATTTTGACGACCAATGGCTTCAATACGCCCGAGCTCGTGAGCAACATGCTGCAAAACGAATTCGCGATCACGGGAGGCGGGACATGACCGCATCGAATACCGGAAGACCTGTACAAAATGCCTGGATCGCCGCGGAAAGCCCTGGGCTTTCCAACGCCTTCCCTTTCCCGCAATTCGCATTGACGCTCGCAGTAGGTAGGAACCTTCTGGTGGGTGTGGCTGAGGGCGATTGGATTTTCGTCGCCGATGCCGCGGGCAGCGCTCTTCGAGTGGGTCACGTGTTGCGCCTGCGATCGAATATGGATCGAACGACGATCTATTTCGATCAGGCAATAGAATGCGTGCCTGGGACCTCCTTGGCGGCGGCCGGTCTCTCCTTGCCTAGTTCTGGATCGATCGGCCGATTGCAATGGAACGATTTCGTCGATGCCGTTCAGAAGGCGACAAAGAAATCTCTGCCCGAGATCCCGCTGATCGAAACGCAAGCGTACATCCGCGAACTGCTGCAGCTTGCGGTCATGGACGACCTGCTCGGGCCTGCGAACGGTCCGGAAGAACAGATCGTCGATATGAGCGTTCGCGATCGTTATCTCGTCGGTAAGCTCGCCCCTCAACAACGGGCCGATGCTGGCGGCATCGAAGGTTTGGAAGGCCCGCTCGGTGTCGAAGACGAGGATGAACCGGACGATCTGGAGGTTCACACAGGCCGACACGATCCCGGTGCAGAGTTCGACGGCACGACCGGCAAAGTCGATGTCGAGACCGATGCGGCCGACGAAATCGACGCGGCGAGCAACCAGTCACTCATCCCATCGAGCATAGGTTTCACCTTCTGTGTAGATGGAGAGGTCGATCAGATCGAAGTCGACGCACGGTGGGGACGATACTCGCGCATCTACGACCACGAGCGCACCAAAACGGTCAACAAGAAGATCAAAGACGAGGAAGGCAATATCCTCGAAACCCGTCCCCAAGAGGTCAAGACGAAGGTTTGGCAGCGCGAGCCACGCGGCGGGATCTTAACTCTCGATCTCCGCGAAGGAGCTATCGCTCATCAGGCTCCAGACAGCTCGCAGCCCGAGGTGCGCATCCAGGGTACCGTTCGCGGCAAAAACGCAAACGGGGATAGGCTCGTAACGATCTTTCTCGTGAACGCTCAGGAAGAGCCTGACGAAAACAAAGACAGCGGCTGGCTGTTCCAACCCGAGATCCTCGTGCGCGCCATAACTTCTTCTCGATGCAGAGGCCGATCGAACAAATTTCAGGACGGCGTTATCTAGGCGTCTGCTCCCCAGGCAGCTCGCGACCGGCCATGCTTATTCGCGTGTACACGGCGTTTTTGACCGCATCCCAAGCGTTGTTCGACCGGTTCGGCCAAGCTGCCGATCCGTATCTGACCGCTGTAGGCTACTTCAATTCTCTTCGCGAGCTCGGCGGCATGATTGCTTCGCGTCCGAGACCGAGCATGCGGATGGTCTCGATCGCCTGCTCATAGCTGTAGGCCCGAGCGAGGTTGAAATCGAAATGGCGCATCGCGCACAGCGACTGCATGTGGAGCTTCTTGCCGTCAGGCGTGCGGTCGAAGCGCTGGGTCATGAAATGTGCCCGCCCGCCTTCTTCGTGCAGACGAGAACGAGCCATGTCGATGCCAGCCTCTCGGGCTAGCAGATAGCAAGCGTACTCAAGCCGGCCGAAGCCCATCGGGTCGGCAAGTTCCTTGTCAGCATTGCCCGACACGCCGTCGAATTTGACCAGCCATTGCGTATAGCTGGGCCCTGCAGTGAGCTGCCCTGAATGGAATTCTCCGGTCGCCTCGTTCCAGGCGAGGACGGCCTTGGCCCGAGCGCCGCCGGCAGAGGTTCCGACGCGCAGGATCTCCTGGAGTGCGCGGTGATCATCCTCTCCCTTGAGCACACCGGCCAGTTCTTCACGCGCAGCAATGACCCTGTTGGCAAGCTCGACAAGCGGAGCGATATCGACCGGCCGACCCTGTTCACGGCGCTCACCGGTGGCAGGTTCGAATTCGAGCGCGCCCATGCCTCGGCGACCGGTATAGCAAAGGCGCTCGACCGGATCGAAGCTGTCGGCTGTGCGGCCCTGCTCGGCAAGCCAACGGTTGATCAGGGCGTTACCAAACTTGTCGGGTAGGCTGTCGGCCAGCATGCCCGGCAGCCCTTTGAAGGTCTCGTAATTCAGCGCGGGAAAGTCGTAGACGCCGCTTCGTAAGGGCATTGTGAGCGGGGCGACTTCAATACCGCTGCGACTGAATTCCGGAGTGTACTCGAAAACCCCGACATCGCGATCCTCATCCCATAGGACGGCACCGATCTGACGACCCCAGAGATTGACGACGGCACGCGTCATGGCGCCTCGTCACCCCAGCTCCATTCCTCGCCAGCCTCGCCTTCAGAAGACTTGCGCACCCTTTGCCGCGCCTTGCCGGTGTCGGACCGGGGATCGAGCGGGCTCAGCTTGGCGTCCGGCATGACATCCAGAAGGCGGTTTTCGATTTCAAGTGCACGCATTATCCTGGCAAGGCTATCGATGGTTCCGCCATTGCCGGCTTCCAGGCGGGCGAGCGTTGAACGCGAGATGCCAGCCATTTCCGCAAGCTCGGCCTGCTTGAGATTGCGTGATATGCGATATGCTTCGATCTGCTTCCCGAGGTCGGATACCAGTGGACATGCCAACTCGAATAATACTGGCTCGCGCCGCCCACTGCCGATGGCCCCGAAATCGAGCGAAAGCCGATATCGAAACCCGGATCGAGTTTCATGCCGCCGAGGTTCACGAAGCACCACGGCTTCATGCTGACGTCGGCAAGCCGCACCGGCTCCCAGAAGCCCATCGCGATCCCGGGCCTCAGACCGCACAGGCACACCGGCAGATCAGGGTTGTCGGGATCGGGCCGGCTCGACGGCCAGATGTCCAGCCCGCCGATCGAAATCGGAAACAGGCAAGACCAGCAGATGTCGGTGATCGGGTTGACGAAGCTGCCGGTGCAGCGTCCCGGACCGGCATCGGCCATGGCGGGCGTTGCGGTCGCTAGACCAAGAATGGCGGCCAGAATGAGCGCCAGCTTTCTTAAGTGCGTCATTGGGCTGCCCTCCTTTTCGGTGGCAGCGCGATTTCGCTGATCTCGAGCAGGCGGCCCTGCTGGCGCACGCGTGCGGGCACCGACTTGATCCCGAACCTTTCCGTGAGCTTGCCGCCCTGGTCGAAGTAGAAGCGGCGCTGGCGAGCCTTCATCAGCTCTAGCGGCGCGCCCTTCACCAGGATCAGCTTGGCATTGGCGTCCTGCTTGAGCGCCCAGGCGAGCTGGTCGGGATCGTCGCCGTCGAGGAACAGGAGATCGGCGCGAAGGCCGACGCTGTCGAGCGGATTGATCCTCGTGCCAGCGGCATGGATCAGCTCGCCTTTTGCCCCGCGGATATCGGCAGCGAGCGTAATCGTCGGATCGAAGTGCCAGCGCCGGGCTTCGCTGGCCCGGACGATCCCCGCGACGGGGTCGGGCCGGTTCACCCGCGCGATCGTGCGGCGCTTCAGGTCTTCATTGAGCCGCGCGGTCTCGCCTGAACGTTCCATCTGCGTCAGGCGCGAATGGATATGTTCGAGGAGGTCGCGCTCGATCACGGGAAACACGGTGCCGCGCTGGCCATAGTCGCGCGCCAGTGCATGGGAGGGACAGAGCAGCCCTGCAAGCAGGGTTGCGGGGAGGATGAGCTTGCTCACAGGATCGCCCTCCCGCTGCCGAGGATCTGGCCACGGCAGACGAAGCCGATCTCTGCGTAGCGGCTGTCGAGGCCGCGGGGATGGCTGGTCCCGGTGTAGAAGCAGCCGTCGGGGATCGGTCCTTCGGGGCCTTTGTGTAGCGCAATGCCGAGACGGGTCTCATCGAGCCGCGCGGCGATCTTGCGACCGTTGATGAAGACCTCGTGGCCACGGTGGCTCACGACATCGCCCGGCATGCCGAGCACCCGCTTGCCGAAGAGCTGCGCGCCTTTTCCGAAATGCACTTCAACGAGCCTGCTTGCCGGCGGCTCGAAGAAGATCAGGCTGCCGCGCTCGATCCGCGCGTGCTTGTCGAGCCAGAACGCCCAGTTGGGCAGGCTCGGGCTGGCATTGATGAGGAAGGCATGGTCTTTCGCGAAGGCGTCGACCGCGCCCCATCCAAGTGGCAGCAGCACCAGACCGGTCAGGACGAGCGGCCGTTTGATCGTGCGGACAAGACGAGAGGCAAAGTGCGTCACTGACCGCCTCCCTGCCCAAGCTGGCGGGCGATCCGCACGCGCAGTTCATCAGTAGCATCGGGGGCATCGCCCGCGAGCACCGCTTCGCCGACCAGCACCACGCGGCCACCGGTCCCCATTTCTGCAACGGCGCGCTCGGACGCCTGGAGGAAGGCAAGCACGCGCGCCTGGCTTGCTTCGGGATCCTGTGCCCCGCGCGCTTCGGCATCGACGAAACCCGCGATGGTTTCGGCAAGCCGGACCGTGACGATCTGCTGGCGCGGTTCGGACAGTTCGCGGCTGACCCAGGCTGCCCAGAGCAGCGTGGCCACGAGCGCGAGCACGCCAAGAATTCTCAGCACCAGCGGGCGATTAAAAGATTGTAATCTGCGCGTGTCAGTCACGGTTCGCCTCCCGGGGTGGATGGTTGTCGAGATCGGCCGCGAGCCGCTTCAGGAAGCGCGGCATGCGCAACAGCGTCACCGCGCCAGCGAGGACTAGGAAGCAGCCCTTGAGGTCCTGGCTAAACAGGCTGCGGCGCAGGCCGTCGGCTTCGAGGTAGCGGTCCGACAGGTTGGCGAGCTGGGTGAAGAGGCCGGCAAGGTCCCAGCCCGCAACGAACAGGAACAGCGCAAGCGGCAATCCCAGCACGATCAGCAGCGATGTCGCGGCAAGGCGAATACGGCGAGGCCGGTCAGCTTGAGGCCGGGATCGGGGCGCCGTGTCGCGCCGGTCGCGAAACAGGCAAGGCCGGTTCCGGCAAGCGCGGCAGCGAGGGGAGATGGGAGAAGGCTCATTGGCCTGGTTCCTCCTTGTCGGTGGGAAGTTGTTCGAAGCCGGCGAGCGCGAGGCTGAGGCCACGCTTCGACCAGCGGAAACGGAAGGAGCGGCGCTGGCTCGCGATCACCTGCGCGCCGACAAAGGTCTTGAGCGTGCCGGTGACGGTCGAGGTCAGGGCCTTGGGATCAACGTGCATTTCCGCGATCACGAAGGCCTGGCTGATGTCCGAGCCGCGCTGTTCCTCGACGATTCTGACGAGCTCGGCCTTGAGCCGGCCGTGCGCGGCGGGATCGGCGAGCTTCAGGATGTTCGCCATCCAGTAATCGAGGCTTTCCGGTGCCCGGTTGAGGAGCATCAGTGCCGTGTCGCGGGTGACGAGCTCGAGATAGGGCGCGTCGATCCCGCCGCTCGAGACGGTGATCCGCTCGGCGGTGATCGGCACCAGCACAACCTGCTCGTCGCGGGTGACCGCGGCGCCGAGGCTGACCAGCGTGGTCAGGCCCAGGACACCTGCCAGCGCGGCAAAGCGGTTGCGTTGCCGCAGGTAGGTCTGCGCCTGTTCGTGCGCGAATTCTGCTCGCATGGGTAGCCTCCCTCAGCCCGCCAACAGGCGGCAGTGGGAGGGCGGCGTGGCCTTCAGCCCGAGAAAGCTCCCGGGCAGGTACCAGTACGCAGCATGCACCAGTGCCGAACCGGCGCCGCGTGCCTTTGCCTTCCGCAAGGCAAGCCAGGCCCCGGCGGCCAGGCCGATACCGATGAAGATATGCTGCGAGAGAATGCCCCAGGCGAAGGGAATGAGAATCCCTGCAAACTCGTCGATGGTCCAGAAGCCGATGAGCTCCGGGTCGTCGAGCCGTCGTGGAACGAGGTACCTGTCGGCCATGCCACCCTCCTGTCGTAACCGGATCCGCTGATCAGATGACCGCGGTCACGACCGAGGTGACGATCGGCACGCCGGTGCCGACGCCGATCCCGACGCCGACCGGCACCGCGACCTGGCCGAGCGAGAAGCGCCCGGAGGCGAGACCGATCAGACCGCCCGCGAGGCTGAGCACGGTGATGATCTTGCCGCCCGAGCCTTCGAGAAAGTCGGTGAACTTGGTCAGCGCGGGATCGAAGGTGGTGTCGGCGCCGGCAAAGGCTGCACCGGCGCAGGCCAGCGCAACGCAGGCGGGAAGAATGTAGTCGCTGCCGCGAACACGGTTGGTCGTGCGCTGCTGGGCCGGAAGGGCAGTCTTGGTGGTCATGGATGAAACCTTTCGAGGGATTGAACATCAGCCAGCGATGCGTTCGCTGTATGTTCTTTCCTCTCCCCGGAGCCGGGCTGTAGGAAATCGGGAACTGGATTTTGGGGCTGCCGACCAAGCAAAAAGCGACATTGGAAGGTGCGCTGGCCGGGATTCGCGCAGGGTGATCGCGAACCAGCGCCGACTGTGCCGGCTTCTGCGCGAAGCGAGCCGCGATTTGCGTGAACACGACCGGAATTTGCGCGAATCACCGAAGGAAGCTGATTCGTTCCTTCCTCCATGTTCTCTAAACGTTCTTTTCGTTTTCCTACAGGCTTCCTTCGCGGTTAGCCGGTGAGTCGATCAGATTTAGAGATAAGGATTCGTCGATGACCAACATGGCGCTCTTTGCCGAACCACAGGTTCGCGCCGACCTCGCCCGGCTGCTTGTAGCAGCTGTCGAAACCAGCGGCCGTGCCCGCTGCGACATCGCGCGCGACGCGCAGATCCATAAAGATGCCTTGCGCCGGGTCCTCGCCGGCGAACGCTCGGCCAGCCTCGGCGAAGCCTTGCGCATTCTTGCCGCGTGCGGCGTCGCGCCGCACGCACACCTGCTCCTGTTCCTCGTCAGCAGCGGCGATCACGCGATTGCGTGGCTGCAATCGGACCTAGCGCAGTTCTTCGAGGACTTTTCCGGCGAACTGCCCTCGGCGCTCGAACGTGTCCTGGGCAACCAGGTTCACGATGTGAAGCCGCGCTGGGCTAAGGGCACGGCGCACCGTGTTGCACGGCTGCTCTCCGACCACATCGATGAACTTGAACGCAAGGACGCGCTACTAGGCGATGTTTTCGCCGGTGTCGAAGGAGGCCATCGTGGGTGAAGAGATCGACAAGGGAGCGACCGAAACCCGCCGGGTCACCCGTCTCATCCGTCTTCCGGAAGTGCAACACCGCGTCGGGCTAGGCCGTTCGACTATCTATCGCTGGATGGCCGAGGGCAAGTTTCCGAAGCCGGTGCAACTTGGTGGCTACTCTGTTGCATGGGCGGAAGATGAAATCGATAATTGGATTGCGGTTAGATTGCCCTGATAAAAACAACTAGGTCACGATAGGTGAAGACGCCAGTGGCTTTCGCCTGCGGTAAAGAGATGCACAGCTTTGGGAATGCTGCGCATCGGCTTTTCGCTTAGCCTTTCATCCGACCATATAGCCAGCATCGGACGCTGCGGTGGGATATGCAAACATCGTCGACTTGATGTCGTCCGCTGAAAGGCCATGGCGGATGGCAAGACCAAACACGTTGATCAGTTCATCGGCAGCGGGACCCACCAAATGGGCACCGAGGATGCGGCGCGTGCCGACCTCGATCAGAACTTTGTGTCCGTAAATCTGGGCGTTTAACCGCCTCGCCGAAAACCAACCGGGGTGCGAGCCAGCGCTCACCGTAAAGTCCAGACCTGCCTCACGTGCTTCGCTTTCAAGCATTCCGGCCCGCGCCGCCGCCGGCTCGGTGAACAGTGCACTCGGAACCCCGTGATAGTTCGGCGTGCGGCCGCTACCCTCGAGTATGTTATCTACCACGACCTTGGCATCGTGACTGGAGACTGGAGTCAGTGGCGGGCCATTTGCAGCAGCGTCACCCGCCGCGAAGACCTTGGGGTTGCTCTGGCTTCGTAGCTGAGCGGTTAGCGCCAGGCGACCATCGTCAATGGCGACGCCTCCAGCCTCGAGATCGAGCGAGCCGATCGCGGGGACCCTTCCGGCAGCGTGCACCACCAGCTCCCCTTCGATCATGCGGTCGCCAGCATGCACGGTCAGACCGCCGGCTGTCTTCGTTACGCCGTTCACCTCGGCATCCACGATTTCAATGCCGAGATCGTCGAAACTCGGCATGAGCCAATCGACCGTATCCGGGTCGAAGGCTTTCAGAATGCGGCCTCGTTGGACGATGGTGACCTTTGCTCCGGCGCGTGCGGCGAGGTGGGCAAATTCCGCGGCAATGTATCCGCCGCCGACGAATACGATCCTATCTGGAAGGGTTTCAAGTTCCAGGAATGCATCGCTGTGGGTCAGCAATGGCTCGCCTTCGATGCCAAGTGGCCGAGGCTCCGCTCCCGTTGCGATAAGAGCGTGCGAGAAACTCAGTTCCCTGTCGCCTACCGCGATCCTGTCGGGGCCAGCAAAGCGCGCCGCTCCGTAGAAGGTCGCCACGCCCTTTCGCTCGTAGCGAGCTTCCTGTTTTTCGGGGACGGGGTCGGTAAAGCTCCGCTTGAATGCCTGGAGGTCGCCCCAGTCAATCGAAACCGAACCTTCGATGCCCTTCCCCTTCATTCGCCTGTATGCAGCGAGCGCTTCCTCTGCACTCACCATCATCTTTTTCGGGTCGCATCCCCGCAGCGCACATGTGCCACCGTAAGGCCGATAATCGATGACCGCGCAACGCTTCCCTGCGTCAGCCATCCGGTGGACCGCGACCTGCGCAGCAGTTCCCGATCCGACGGCGACGAAATCGAAATTCTCAGCCATTGCAGCAGTCCCCTTCCTGAATCGGAGGGCAGGGAACGGTGCCGTATGAGCAGAACACGCAGCAATCGCCTTGGAGCGGCTGAAGGCGAACGCCGCAACCCGCGCAGTTATGGAAGAACAGGCAAGCGTTGGTCGGCATTTCCATGTCCTCCTCATGACCGCATTCGGGACAGCGCAAGCGCGAGATCAGGATCGGATCAGCCATAAAGGAAGGCACCTGTCAGCAGGGCCGCACCGATGGCAATTCCTATGGCGGTCAGCCCCCGATAGGTCGATGATCCGCATGCACTGTCCGCGGGGCATGTTCGTGCCCGCCGAAACTGCCAGAGCAAACGGAGGGTCGCAGCGAGAAGAAGAGCCGACGCGAGGGTCAACAGCGGGACGCGATAGGGGGCTACAACCGGCGAGATGCTGCCAAGCCACGCCGAGCCCACACCCACCGACGCGAGCATCAAGGGAAGTGCACAGCATGCAGCTGCCCCGAAGGCTGCAAAGACACCCCCGCCCGTCGCCAATCCGTTCCACCATGTGCTGATGCCGCGCATCGATCGTCCTTTTGCAAATCTTGATTCGCACACCTATTTACAGTCTGTAGCAACTACAGACTCAAGAGGTTGGCTTTGAAAATTGGCGAAGTGGCTAAGCGGACCGGATGTAACATCGAGACAATCCGGTATTACGAACGGATAGGCGTTATCGATCCTCCGCCGAGAAGAGGCGCCTACCGCGACTATGGTCCTTGCGACACCGAGCGCCTCCGCTTCATTCGGCGCGCGCGCGAACTCGGATTCTCCCTCGAGGAGGTGCGGGCACTGCTTGACTTAACGCCAGGCCACGAAGTGCGTTGCGATGAGGTGCAATCGATCGCCGAACAGCACCTCGCGAGCGTCCGTGCGAAGCGGGCCGACCTTGAGCGTATGGAGAACGCTCTCGCTAAACTGATCGAGCAATGTGGCACCACGAGTGTTGATCGGTGCCCGGTATTGGAAAGCCTAGCCGGCGAAGGCTAGCCCAACGGATCAAAGCGACAGGCCAACGGGTTTCCACCCATCTAAAGCGCCTTTCGCCGAGGAAGCAGAGCACCAGAGGGGGCGCAGCCGCCGAGGGGGCGTCAACCGACAGTCGGATTAGGGATTCAGAGCGGTGCATCCGCACATTCTCCCTTCTGGCGTCAATGAACAGTTGCGCGGAACGCCTCCGCAATTCATCGAAAAATATCGATAAGAATTGACGGCCTTGCAATCCATCGATAATTGCCGATGGATGAAGTCGACCACAGGACTAGAGGCACTCTCTGCGCTCGCGCACCCGACGCGGCTTGATGCGTTCCGTCGTCTGGTGCGCAGCGAGCCCCACGGGCTCTCTACCGGCCAGCTCGTGGAAGCCTCGGGCCTCACGCAGAGCACTTTTTCGAGTCACCTCGCGATCCTCGTCGGCGCTGATCTCGTCATACCTGAGAAGCGGGGGCGACAGATGATCCAACGGGCAAACATCAAAGTCCTGCGCGACCTGATGCTGTTTCTCGCCAAGGATTGCTGTGAAGGTCGCGCAGAGCTTTGCGAGCCGCTTGTCGCCGAACTTTCCCATTGTTGCTGAAGGAGCAGGCAATGGCTGACCAACCCTACAATGTCCTGTTCCTGTGCACGGGCAACTCGGCTCGCTCGATTTTGGGCGAAGCGCTGATGAACAAGATGGGCGGAGGTCGCTTCCGTGCCTACAGCGCAGGCAGCCAGCCCAAGGGCGACGTGCATCCGATGTCGCTCGAGGTGCTCGATAGCTTCGGCTATCCGACCGATGGCTTGCGCTCGAAGAACTGGAGCGAGTTCACCAAGCCCGGCGCACAGGAGTTCGATTTCATCTTTACTGTCTGCGACAACGCTGCGGGCGAGAGCTGTCCGGTATGGCCAGGCAAGCCGCTCACCGCGCATTGGGGCGTAGAGGATCCCGCCGCAGTCGAAGGGGATGGCCAGCGGCAGGCTTTCGTCGATTCGCTCAGCTATCTTAAACGCCGGATCGAGCTGTTCCTGATGCTCCCGCTCCAGAGCATCGACGAAATGTCTGTGCGCAGCAAGCTGGCCGCCATCGGCCGCGAAGAAGGCGCCAGCGCCAAGGCCAAGGAATCCTGAATGACCACCGACATCGTGATCTACCACAACCCCGAATGCGGCACCTCGCGCAACACGCTGGCGATGATCCGCAACGCCGGGTTCGAGCCGCATGTTATTGAGTATCTGAAGACGCCGCCTTCGCGCGCCATGCTCGAAAGCCTGATCGAGCGCGCTGGGCCCACCCCCCGTGCGCTGTTGCGTGAAAAGGGCACGCCATATGCCGAACTGGGCCTCGGCGATGAGAGCCTGAGCGATACAGCGCTGGTGGACGCGATGATGGAGCACCCGGTCCTGATCAACCGTCCAGTTGTCGTCTCCCCGCTCGGCGTCCGCCTGTGCCGTCCGTCAGAGGCGGTGCTCGACATTCTGCCAAGCCCCCAGCTGGGCGCCTTCACCAAGGAAGACGGCGAGCAGGTCGTGGACGCGGCGGGCGAACGTATCGCCTGATGCTGCTTGCGGTTGCAATTTTCGTGGTCACCATCACGATGGTGATCTGGCAGCCGCGCGGGCTCGGCATCGGGTGGAGCGCGATCGGCGGAGCGCTGCTCGCCCTTGCCACCGGCGTCATCTCGCTCGCCGACATCCCGGTGGTGTGGAACATCATCTGGAACGCCACCGGCGCCTTCGTCGCGGTGATCCTGATCAGCTTGATCCTCGATCGTGCCGGGTTCTTCGAATGGGCTGCGCTCCATGTGGCGCGGTGGGGGCGCGGCGACGGTCGCTGGCTATTCGTGCTCGTGGTATTGCTGGGTGCAGGTGTTGCCGCGATCTTCGCCAATGATGGCGCGGCGCTGATCCTGACCCCGATCGTGATCGCGATGCTCCGGGCGCTGGGATACAACGCCAAAGCGACGCTGGCTTTCGTCATGGCGGCAGGGTTCATTGCCGATACGTCGAGCCTGCCGCTGGTCGTGTCGAACCTCGTCAATATCGTCTCGGCGGACTTCTTCGATATCGGGTTCGGCGAGTATGCGCTGGTCATGGTGCCAGTCGACCTGGCGGCTATCGTGGCTACGCTGGCAGCGCTGCTGCTGTTCTTCCGCAAGGACATTCCGACCAGCTACGACGTCGCACAGCTCCGCGCTCCGGCAGAAGCGATCCATGACCGAGCGACCTTCCGCGCCGGCTGGGTGGTGCTGGCCCTGCTGCTGATCGGTTTTTTCGTTCTCGATCCTCTTGGCGTGCCGATCAGCGCGGTCGCTGCCGTCGGCGCGCTGGCGCTCATCGCGATAGCTGCGCGCGGCCACGTCATCCCTACGGGCCAGGTGATCCGCGAAGCGCCCTGGCAGGTCGTGATCTTCTCGCTCGGCATGTATCTGGTCGTCTACGGCATGAGCAATGCGGGGCTTGCCACTGCGATCGCCGGGGTGCTGGAGCGCTCGGCCGAGGGCGGCATATGGGGTGCGGCCTTCGGAACGGGCATTCTGTCCGCGGTGCTATCCTCGGGCATGAACAACATGCCGACCGTCCTCGTCGGCGCGCTGTCGATCGATGCCACGAGTGCCACCGGCCCGGTTCGTGACGCCATGATCTACGCCAACGTCATCGGCTGCGACCTCGGGCCAAAGATCACGCCGATCGGTTCGCTCGCGACCCTGCTGTGGCTGCATGTGCTGGGACAGAAGGACGTGAAGATCGGCTGGGGCTATTACTTCCGCGTCGGCATCACACTGACCACGCCGATCCTGCTGGTAACCCTGGCCGCCCTCGCACTGCGATTGAGCCTCGCATGAAGCTGTTCCTCGTCTATCCGCTCGCGGCGCTGTTCGAAATCGCCGGTTGCTTCGCATTCTGGGCATGGTGGCGGCTGGAGAAGAGCCCCTTGTGGCTGCTGCCCGGAATGGTGTCGCTGGCCCTGTTCGCCTGGCTGCTGACTCTCGTGCCGACCGACGCTGCCGGTCGCGCCTTCGCAGCCTATGGCGGGGTCTATGTTGCCGCGTCGCTCCTGTGGCTGTGGACTGTCGAAGGCACCACCCCCGACCGGTGGGACTTCGTCGGCGGCGCGGTCGTGCTCGCCGGCGCTGCCATCATCCTGTTCGGCCCCCGCGGCTGACGACCCAAATTTGGAGAATTTCCTTGTCCCGTCTGCGACCCTTGCCCGATCCCGACAGCTTTCCGGCGCTCGACCCCGCCTTCGTCCATGCCCGCCCGGCGGAAGGTCTCGGCGCCGACCAGCCACCGCCGCGCATCCTGTTGCTCTACGGCTCTCTGCGGGAGCGCTCGTATTCGCGCCTCGCGGTCGAGGAAGCTGCTCGATTGCTCCAGCTGTTCGGCGCGGAGACGCGTATCTTCGATCCCTCCGACCTGCCGCTGCCCGATCAAATTGGCGGTGACGACCATCCTGCCGTTCACGAGCTTCGCGAGCACGCGTTCTGGTCCGAGGGCATGGTGTGGTGCAGCCCGGAGCGGCACGGCCAGATCACCGGCATCATGAAGACCCAGATCGATCACCTCCCGCTCAGCATCGGGGGAATGCGGCCGACCCAGGGGCGGACGCTGGCGGTCATGCAGGTATCTGCCGGCTCGCAGTCGTTTAATACCGTCAATACACTGCGACTGCTTGGGCGCTGGATGCGGATGTTCACCATCCCGAACCAGTCAAGCGTGCCGAAGGCATACGAGGAGTTCGACGAGGCGGGCCGCATGAAACCGTCCTCGCTCTATGACCGCATCGTCGATGTCATGGAGGAACTGGTGCGGTTCACCGTCCTGCTGCGCCGGCATGCCGACCAGCTGGTCGACCGCTATTCGGAGCGCAAGGAAGCCAAACGCGATATCGATCCCAAGGCCGATATCTCGTCTATCGCCTTATCGTCATCGTGAGACGTCTAGAGCCTTCGACATCCTGCCTGAACAAGTGAGCCTGAGGCGGTGAGAGAATATTCGGTGATCTATTCTCTCGGCGCCACAATTCAATTTTGAGCTCGAAATCGCAGTCTCACGGATTGGAGTTTCTTTCGGGCCTCATCGCATCCGGGGGCGAGGCCTGCACCATGGGCAGCATATACTCCCGTGGCATCTGTCCGCAGACCGATCGCGGGCCGATTGCAGACAGGAGATCGCGCACCGCGAACTACGGCCCCTTCGCGCGATTGCGCCGGAGCTTGGGAAAGCGATTGGCAAGAAGCACGAAGCCGGAAATTGCAATGACGGTCCCGCCGATGCCGAACAGGAGCAGCCACCAGCTGTTGATCCGGTCACGCTGGGTCCAGTCCATGATGTGGAGTCCCCAGACGAGGTCGAATAGGCGCCAGGTATCGCTGCGCGCCGCGAGCACCGCGCCGGTTGAAGCGTCGATGTAGAGGCGCGTGCCATCGGGATCGGCGAACTGAACCTGCCACGCGGGAAACGGACCCCCGAATTCGGTGCCGACTGGCGCTTCGATGGACTTCGAGGATTT
Organism: uncultured Caenibius sp.; assembly: GCA_964468045.1. Lineage (GTDB taxonomy): Bacteria > Pseudomonadota > Alphaproteobacteria > Sphingomonadales > Sphingomonadaceae > JAWKXU01. The sequence goes on from CAYXTO010000002.1 coordinate 89,087, forward strand.
GATCGTGGTGTCGGGCCCCGTCCAGGCAGCCAAAGCGATTTGCTCGGCGGTATCGCGTTGGAGCGGCGACAATTTGCGTCCCGTCACGGGTTCGTGGAGCGTTGCGCTGCCATTGACGCGCTTCAACTCGACCACCGGCTTTCCGTTGACGATCTTCGTGGTTGCTGAAACCAGGTCGCCGGCATTCGTTGCCCATGCGGGTAGCGGTGCGTCAGCACCCAGGGGTAACGGCTCGCGCGAGATCACGTGCTCGGAGCGAACATGTTCGATTTTCAGGAACGACATGATCGTCCCTGTTGCCATCCATAGGAGCGCTTGCACGCCGACGAAGACAGCGAGCCACTTGTGGAGCTTGCTGCCGAAGATGTGCAGCCGCAGCTTGCGCGAACGCTGGATTGTCATTGCAGAATGGGCCGCTCGTTCAGTTCGGGCGCGGCGCGCGTGACGAGGAGTGGTACTGGACGATCTTCCAGGTGCCGTCCTCGAGAGTCAGCACGGACGTCGCAACCCCGTCGCGCTCGATCACGCGGCCATCCGTGAGGGCGATCCGGTAGCGGTAGGTTTCATGACCAAACGCCACATGACCGACCGTCCGAACGTTCACCGTCGGATTGGTGAATGTGAACTCGGTGATCTCGCCGAGCTCCGGGCCGAGGTGGTGCTCCATGTACTGCGCGAACGTGCCCTCGTCCTTGCCATTCTCGAAAACCAGCGAGTCCGCGGCAAACAGCGTCCGCATGGCCGCCTCGTCACGGGCAACCAGTGCCTCACGGTAGGCAACGAGCACGGCCTGCGCCTGTTGCGTGAGCGCGTCGGGCGCCGCGGTTTGGGTGCCATGGGCCGAATGATCGGCGTGATCGGCATGCTGAGCGTGTGCCGCAGTGGCCATCGCAGCAAGTGCCGCTGCAGCCGCAGCCGCGAAACCTATAAACCTCATAGTTTACCCCCTCAGAACCAGAACCGGACGCCCACAACGTAGTTGGTCACGCTTGGATCCTCGCCCGCGAGGCGGGCATAGTCCGCGCTTTGGCCCACCTTCCATTCCTGTTCAACGCCGACATAGGGCGCGAATTCACGGGCGAATTCGTAGCGCAGCCGCAATCCGAGCTCGACCGAATTGAGACCTGCGCCGATACCCAGTTCGGGAATGTCCTGCGCCGACAGGTTCACCTCGGCGCGCGGTTGCAGGATCAGGCGCTGGGTAACGCGCTGGTCCAGTTCGGCTTCGACACGTGCCGTCATATCGCCCTTGGTCGACAGGAAGGCGGCCGCGTCGACCTCGAACATGTAAGGCGCAAGGCCCTGCACACCGATGACGGCGTGGGTCCTTTAGGGACCGGTCAGGTCCTGCCGGACACCAGCCTGCAAGTCCCACCATGGGCCGATCGCATGGCTCCACAGTCCTTGGATTTCAGCGGATTCGAGGCTTTCGCCGAATGTGCCTTCCCCCTCACTCTTGAACCAGAACTTGTCGAGGTCGCCGCCGTAGTAGCCCTGCACGTCCCACAGGTAGCCATCCCCGCCTTGCCGCGCGCGGTATTCGGCGCGGTCGCCTTGGAACCAGAAGACATTCATCCCGCCGTTCTCGGCTCGCAAAGCATCGCGCGAGGCGCGCATCGCTTCCGCGCCCCAGATTGCATCGGCGGCGCGAGGCGGTCCCGATCCTGCCGCAGCAGGGGGCGGTGCTTGCGGGATGGGAGCCATGTCCATCGTGTCATGGTTCATAGTGCCATGGTCCATAGTGCCAGGGTCCATGGGTCTTTGGTCCATCGCTCCGTGGTCCATCGCCTGATGGTCCATCGGCGCTTGGCCGGACGATTGCGTCCCTTCATGGTCCATCGCCGGCATCTTGCTATGATCCATCGCCGAATGGTCCATGGCAGAATGGTCCACTCCCTCCATCTGGCTATGGTCCATCTGAGAATGATCCATGCCCGAATGGCCGTCGTGCCGATCGGCGGAGACGGGTTCGGTCGGTTGCGCTGTGGGCGCACACGCTCCCTCGGGCACCGGATGGCCCATGGCGCGATGGCGTGCCGCCTCCTTTTCGCATTCCGTCTGGGCAGGCGTTTTTGCGGTAGGCATCGCGTGACCTGAATGGTCCTGTGCGATGGCGGGAGCGGCAGTGCTCGCGAGGAGCATGGCGACGAGCAGGCGCATCAGTCTTCTCCCACCCGCTTCACATCGGGCTGGTTTCCTCGCGGCGCGACGGTCACGATCTGGAACATGCCCGAATGCATGTGGTAGAGCAGGTGGCAGTGGAAGGCCCAGTCGCCTTCCTCGTCGGCGGTGAGGTCGAAGGTGGCGCTGCCGCCGGGCTGGACGATTACCGTGTGCTTCTGCGGCTGGCGATCGGCGGGCGCGCCGTTGACCAGCTCGAAGAAATGGCCGTGCAAGTGGATCGGGTGCGCCATCATCGTGTCGTTGACGAGTTTGACTCGGACTCGCTCGTTATAGGCGAAGCGGATTGGATCGTCGCTGACGGCGGTGAACTTCTTGCCGTCGAACGACCACATGTAGCGCTCCATATTGCCGGTCAGGTGAATTTCCATGCTCCGTGACGGGCGGCGCAGATCGTCGTTCGGCTCGAGCGCCACGAGATCCTTGTAGTTGAGAACCTTGTGCGGAACGTTGTCCAGGCCAAGGCCCGGATCGCCCATTCGATCGACGGGGTTCATCGACACCATGTCGATTCCGGGGCCGACCTTCACGCTGGGCGGCAGCAAGGACGTGTCGCGCATGTTCATGCCGCTCATATCCATCCCGGCCATCGGCTCGGCAGTCCCACCCTGCGACGGCATGTCATGGCCCATGGCCGAATGATCCATGCCGGCCATGTCGCCGCCGCCATGGTCCATCCCGCCCGACCCGTGGTTCATGCCCATGTCCGCCATCGTCAGCAGTGGCGGGTCGCGAAGGGGCGGTACACTTGCCCGCGCACCGGGGCGGGATGCCAAGGTAGCTACGGCCATGCCTGACCGGTCCATGCTTTCGGCCACGATCGTGCGGGCTTCGCCGGTCGGCTCGACGACGATGTCGTAGGTCTCCGCCGTGCCGATCTGGAACTCCTCGACCTCGATCGGGCGCACGTTCTGGCCGTCGGCACCGACCACCCAGAACTTCACGCCGGGAATGCGGACGTTGAAGAAGGTCATCGCGCTGCCATTGATGACGCGCAGCCGTACCCGTTCGCCAGGGTTAAACAGGAACTCCAGACCCTCTTCCGGGCCGCGCCCGTTGGCGAGATAGGTGTAGGTCGAGCCGGTCACGTCGAGGATGTCGGTCGCCATCATGCGCATACGCGCCCACATCCGGCGGTCCTCGCCCGACAGCGGATAGTCGTCGGTCCAGGTGTTCTGCTGGTAATTGAAGTAGCCTTCGCCCTTCTTCAGCTTGTCCATGATCGTATGGGGGTGAAGAGGCGTGAAGTCGCTCAGGAGTAGAACATAGTCGCGGTCCGCTTGCACGGGGTCCGTCCCGGCGGGTTCAACCACGATCGGGCCGTAGTGCCCGGCCTGCTCCTGCAACCCCGAGTGACTATGCCACCAGTAGGTGCCGCTCTGTCGCAGCGCGGGGATGTCATAGACGAAAGTCTCTCCAGGTTTGATGCCGGGAAAGCTGACACCCGGTACGCCGTCGTACTGGAATGGCAGAAGCAGCCCGTGCCAGTGGATCGAGCTGTCTTCGTCGAGCGTGTTCGTGACCGCGATCCGAACCGGCTGACCTTCCTTGAGGCGAACCAGCGGACCCGGCACGCTACCGTTGACGGCAACAGCGTGTCCGCGGCGGCCCTGCACGACGCGAGGCCCTTCGCCGATCGTCAGTGCGATGTCGCGGCCCGACACTTCGTCGAAGCCGGGGCGGATCGCCCCGTTGTGCAGATCACCTCCTCGGGCCCATGCCGGGACGGTGTACGCTAGCCCCATAAACGTCGCGGCTTGGGCGCTACGGGCCAGAAATCTGCGGCGGTCAAAAGCAAATTGTTGAGTGGGTTTCGTGGTGCTCATACCCAGCCTTACGCATGAACTGCGATTAGGCCTCAAACATATCCGAGTTTTTTTCGCGCAGGCGCTGACGGGCACGGTACACGCGCATTTCGACCGTCTTCTCTGTCACGCCAAGTAACTGCGATACCTCGCGGTGGCTTCGTCCTTCCACGGCGACCAGGACCAGCGCTTCACGTAGCCGGACTGGCAACCTTTCGATTGCCCGCGAGACTTCATGGAGTAATTGTCGGTCGGCAACGAGGGTTTCGGTGCCTGGCTCGTCAGAGGCAATCGGAATCTCCGGATCGAACGATCCAATGCCCAAAAATTGTGATACCTTGCGCCGCCGGAGCCTGTCGCGGCATTTGTTGAGTGTTACGGTTGTAAGATAAGCCGCAATCGGTTTGGCGGGGTCCAGCTTGGCTCGAGCTACCCATGTTGATGCAAGAGCAGTCTGCAGAGCGTCCTCGGCCTCTTCCGAAGATCCAAGCATTCGGCGGGCGAGCCCAAGCAGTCGCGGCAAATGGGGTTCGACAAGCCGGCCGAACGCCGTCCTGTTACCAGCCCTGACCTTTTCGACGAGGCCGGATTCAAGAGTGTCGTCGAGCCCCTGCACGAATGGTCATTCGTCGGCTTCGCCGGTCAGCGACAAGGAAACCTGACGATCAAACCGAGCCTTCTGCTCGGGTTTCAGCAGAGCGCGCATCGCGAAAACATGGCCAACTGTGGCCTTCTGTAGATCGCCCATGCGACCGTGCACATCGTCGATGGCTGCGGCTACCTTGGGGCCGTATTCGTGCTCCTCGTCCATGGCGACCGCGAGCCTGGCATTGGCTGCGCGTAGGGAGTTTTCAAGTTCATTTCGCTCGACGGTGAACCGCGCCTCGAGCTGCTCGAGCCGCTCCCTCTGTGAAGCGTCGAGGTCGAGCTCCTCGTGGACAAAGTCGTGCAGCGTCTGCGGTTGTGCGACACCGCGCCATTCGCCTATCGCAAACGCTCCGATACACCCGGCCGCCAAAGCAAGAAGGCCGGCAATTGCAAATTGGAATGCGCTGATCTTCATGGTTCGACGTGGAGCAACGCAGCAGGAGAAAGGTCTGCACCATCGACAAGGCGGAAGCTTGCGGCCTCGGCACTTGCCGGCGCTGCGGTCGCACCAATACCTGCACCGAGTCCGACGAAGGCCATTGCCGCAAACAATGCCAGGCGTGTACGCTCCGAAGACCTTTCCTCGAGCTGACCCGCTCGCATCCAGACGCCATCCATGAAGCCGTCGGACACCGACGGGGCGGGCATGTTCCCCAGGTCCGCCAACGCGTGCTCTAAGAGTTCGTTCTTGTTCATTCGGTTCAATTCCTTCGCTACCTATACGAAGTCGGCGCATTTGGCCCTCGAAACTTTTTTCGAGGGCTTCGAATGGTTGACGCGTATTTCGAGCATGACGGTCCTTCGCATCCTTCGGTCTCACTTCGCCATCCTGCTGGTCGCTGCTCTTTCCTTGCCAGTTGATGCCAGTGCGCACGATGGCCACAAGAAAGACATGAGCGATGCCGAGATGGCGCAGATGGAAATGCATGGAGACGCGGACATGCATGGAGCGCCGTCGGCGGCTCGCGATCATTTGGCCTCGGGAAAGACCGAACCCGCCGCCACGACGGCTGCAACGCCAGTGACGGCCGAGCAGGCTCTCGAGGCGAAAATCGCGGAGAACCGGATAACCTCTGCGGGGGACCTGCTCGGGCGACTTCATCCCGTTGCGGCACACTTCCCCATCGCCCTGCTCTTGATGGCTGCAATCGCTGAAATCTTGTTGTTCATGCGTCCAGCATGGGGGCTTGAAATAACCGTACGCTTTCTCGTTTCCGGTGGAGCTGCCGGCGCTGCAGCGGCCGCTGTCTTCGGCTGGTTTGCCGGTGGCTGGCGCCTGGAAGATCGTTCGGAGACACTCGCTCTCCATCGATGGAACGGGACGGCAATCGCGGCTGTCGCGATCATGGCCGCATGGCTGGCCTTCCGCCCTGGATGCAGGAAGGCACTCCGTTTCGTAATCGCCCTACTGGCGGTTGCCCTGGTCATCCAGGGCTATCACGGCGGCGAAATGGTGTTTGGCCCCAATCATCTTGGTTTGGAGTAACCTCTATGCAAACGACCTTTTTCAAGCGGATGCCGACACTAGGCCTGCTTCCTCTGATCACCGCCAGCCTGGCCGCGTGCGACGCGCCCTCCGACCCTGCACCTGATAAGAGCGCGGCGAGCGAGGCAACAATCGGCACGCCCGCTGCTACGACAACAGCCACGCCGGCTGCGGTCGCGAATTCTGCTGTGAGTGACGATCCCGTTCCGACCACCACTGCCGCACCATCGCCCAGTCCAAAGCCCGCAGTAGCGCCAGCCAAGCCCAAGACTGGTGCGGCGACGCCCGGGCCCGCCCGGCCAGCACCGGCTCCCTCACCAACCGCCTCGAACGATCCGCACGCCGGTCACGACATGACCGGCATGTCGGACGAAGACATGAAAGCAATGGGACACGAGTGATCATGACAAAGCCAGCCTTCGAAACTCGTCGCCTGCTTCCGCTCTTCGGTGCGATGCTGCTTGCAGCATGCGCCGGTGCCGCCCAAGCCGCCACCTACACCATGTTCCGCGATCCCAGTTGCGGATGCTGCGAAGACTGGGCAGATCATGTTCGCGCAGGCCTTTCTGCGGAGGTTGCCGTACAGGACAGCCCGGACATGGCAGCCGTCAAGGACGGGCATCAGGTGCCCGATGAGCTGCGTTCGTGTCACACGATGGTAGTGGATGGCTATGTAATCGAGGGCCATGTCCCCGCAGCCGATATTGCGCGCCTTCTTCGGGAGCGCCCTGCGGGCGTCGAGGGACTGGCTGTAGCCGGAATGCCTCTTGGATCGCCCGGCATGGAAATGAACGGCCAGACCCAACCCTATCAGGTGATCGCTTTCGGCAAATCAGGCCGTACCGTCTTCAATACCTACAACTGATCACGACGAGGAGATTCGACATGAAAATACTGATTGGATTGGTCGCAGGTCTGTCGCTGGCCGGACCCGCTCTGGCGCAGTCAAGCGAGGCGCCCGCAAGCGATGCTCAGGCATCCGGCGAAAAGCCCGAGATGTGCGAGATGATGCACAACGGGATGAAAATGCAGGGCATGATGATGAAGGGCAAGGATGGCAAGATGTCCTGCTGTATGATGGACCACTCCAAGATGGATCATGGTATGATGGGTGATCATCAGTCAGGCGCCAAGCCCGATGGTGACACTCCGTCTGCGGAAGCGCCTGCAGAAGATCACGCGACGCATAAGGGTCATGGTCCGGGTTGAGCCGACCTCATGACACAAAAATCATAGCCCTGTTGGGCGAGCAGTTCAGCGAGCTTGCTTTTCCAGCAGGGCAATAAGTTCGGCGATCTTGGTTCGCTGATCATCCTTTGAGCCAAGTTCGACCGCTTCTTCCAGGCAATGGCTCGCGTGGATTTTGAGCACTTCCATGCGGGCTGAGCGCAAGGCGGCCTCCATTGCCGCAAACTGCTGGAGGATGTCGATGCAATACCGGTCCTCTTCCATCATCTTGGCAATGCCACGAGCTTGGCCTTCGATCCTGCGCATGCGCGCGATCTCTTTCTCGAACTTCGTCTTCATACGCTGTTCCATGCCAGCTTTGTCTCCTCGCGCCAATCTCCCCCGAGGCGTTACGACACTTGATTTTCCGTAGGTCATATACTATACCCCCCTACAGTATATTGAGAGGAGAGTCGACATGTCGAATTCGTCCGATGTTCCGAGCATCAAGGTGTGGGGATGGACGCTCAGCGTCTTTCTCCTAGCGTCCTATCTGATTTGCATAGGCTTCGGCCTCGCGGTTCCTGGCAGGTTTCACATGGTTGAAGCATGGGCACCGCTCCTGCCGGGCTTCGAGTGGTTGACGCCCCTTGGGTTCGCCGCCGGGGCGATCGGCAGCTTTCTTTATGGCTGGTACATCGCCGTCATCGCGGTCCCGCTGTATAGGTACTTCAGCAAGCGGGGCGCCTGAATTCTCGAGATAGAGGCAAGGGCAATGCAAGAGAAAGATCAACCGTCGCTCACTTTTCTCGGTGCAACCGGGACTGTCACGGGCTCACGCTACCTCGTCGAACAGGGGCGACGGCGGATCTTGATCGATTGCGGTCTTTTTCAGGGTTTCAAGCAGTTGCGCCTCCGCAACTGGAACCCCTTTCCGGTACCGCCGGAAAGCATCAGCGATGTGCTCCTTACGCATGCTCACCTGGATCACTCAGGCTATTTACCCGCGCTTGTTCGGAACGGGTTCCGCGGCAAGATTCACGCCACGCCGTCGACCACCGAACTCTGTGGCCTTCTGTTACCCGACAGCGGGCATCTGCAGGAAGAGGAAGCCCGATATGCAAGGCGCAAGGCCTTTTCGAAGCATCGCGACCCGCAGCCTCTTTACACGCTGGATGATGCGAAGGCCGCGCTCGGGCATTTCGATCCGGTTTCGTTCGATACGGCGCTCGATATGGGCGACGGCATATCGGCGCGCTTTATACCTGCTGGGCACCTGCTGGGCGCGGCATCGATACGGCTGACCATCGACGGGCGCGTCCTCCATTTCAGCGGCGATGTCGGGAGGCCGACAGACCCGATGATGCGCAGTCCCGATCGATTTTCTGGAGCAGACATACTCGTAACCGAGTCGACTTATGGCAATCGCACGCATCCTTCGGTCGATGCCGAGGCCGAACTGGCCGAGGTCATCAATAAGGTTGTGGGCCGGGGAGGGACAATCCTCGTGCCGGCATTCGCTGTCGGACGGGTCCAGGGGGTTATGCTTCAGATAGCGCGGCTGCGCGAACGTGGAGAAATCCCTGACATTCCAGTCTATCTTAATACACCCATGGGCGCCAACGCGACCGACATTTATCATCGGCATCACGGCGAGCATCGCGTGAGCAGGGATGATTGCAAGGCCATGTTTGACCTCGCCGAGCGAGTCCGCACGGTCGAGGAATCGAAAGCGTTGAATCGGTTGACCACCCCGAAGATCATCATCTCCGCCAGCGGCATGCTGACCGGCGGCCGCATCCTGCACCACGTCGTCAGCTTCGGCCAAGACCCGAAGAACGCGATCGTACTCTCCGGTTTCCAGGCCGGGGGCACCCGTGGTGCTGCGCTCGTTCAAGGAAAGCGTACGCTTCGAATTTTCGGTGACGAGATTCCAATCCGTGCTGAAGTTATCCAGCTTGAAGGACTTTCCGGCCATGCGGATGCGCACGAATTACTTGCCTGGATGGGCAAGGCGAAGCCGCCGCAAATGACTTATGTGACGCATGGTGAACCTGATGCCGCAGATGCCTTGCGCTTCCGGATCGAACACGAGCTCGGCTGGGATGTCCGTGTGCCAGAACACCTCGAACGAGTTTCGATCAGGTCCCCGCAATGAGCGACAATGTTCACTCCATTCCGCTTGTTCGTGCCGGTATCGATACCTACCGCCAACCGGTGGTCTTCATGCACAAGGATTGCCACCTCTGCCGGGCAGAGGGCTTCAGCTCGCTGACCCGGGTCGAAATCACACTTCGTGAACGGAAGATCATCGCTTCGCTGAACGTGGTCACCGATGCCGATTGGCTCGCGCCGGACATTGCAGCTCTCAGCAACTCAGCATGGACCAGTCTTGGTGTCCGGCCGGGGGAAAAGGGCTTCTTCGGACACGCAGAACCGGCAGAGAGCACATCTGCCATTCGCGCCAAAGTCTACGGTCAGAAGCTGGCGCAGGACGACTTTCAGGCAATCGTCAAAGATGTTCTGGCCTTCCGCCTTTCCGATCTAGACCTCGCTGCCTTCATCGCATCGTGCGCGGGAGATCGGTTGGACGTCGATGAGACAATTGCCCTGACCCGTGCGATGCAGGATGCGGGGCAAACCCTCGACTGGGGCGAGGGGCTGGTCCTCGACAAGCACTGCGTTGGCGGCCTTCCTGGCAATCGCACTACGCCGATCGTGGTCGCCATCGTAGCGGCTGCGGGCTTCCGCATCCCCAAGACCTCGAGCCGGGCGATCACTTCTCCGGCCGGGACCGCCGATACAATGGAGGTCATGACCCCGGTCGCGCTGAAGATCGCGGACCTGCGCCGGGTAGTCGAAGCCGAAGGAGGATGCCTTGCATGGGGCGGCGAGCTCGACCTCAGCCCGGCCGACGACTTGCTGATAAGGATCGAACGCCCGCTCGATTTCGATAGCGACGGTCAACTCGTGGCGAGCGTTATGTCCAAGAAGGCTGCTGCGGGCTCGAACCACGTCCTTATCGACATTCCGGTGGGACCAACCGCCAAGGTTCGGTCGCCAGGAGCGGCTGTGTCGTTGGCAGCCAGGATGGAATCTGTTGCTGCTGCGCTCGGCCTCAATCTGCGCATTCACGTGAGCGATGGATCGGCGCCAGTCGGGCGCGGTATCGGGCCCTCGCTCGAGGCGCGCGACGTGCTCGCCGTCCTCAGGCGGCAGGCTGATGCGCCTTCGGACTTGCGCGAACGTGCACTCGATCTTGCCGGTTCGCTGCTTGAGCTTGCTCAGGGCAATGGGCCGATCGGGCGCGAACAAGCAGAAGCGCTCCTCGCCAGCGGTGCAGCGGAGGCCAAATTTCGCGCAATCTGCGAGGCACAAGGGGGCTTTTTCGAGCCCGGGCTTGCCCCGTTCCATGCGGTCGAGACGGCGCCTGTTGGCGGTGTGATCGCAGAGATCGACAACCGAAGGATCGCGCGGATCGCCAAACTCGCCGGCGCGCCCGGTCGGAAGACCGCCGGGGTACTATTGCACAAGCGGCCTGGCGAGCGTGTCGATCAGGGCGATCCTCTCTACGAAATCCACGCCGAAACCTCGGGCGAGCTCGATTGGGCAAGAGACTATGCGCGCTCGAGCGCTACGGCGTTCACGATTGGTGATGGGCAATGAGCGTCCTTCTCGTCTTTCCAGGGATGGAAGCGCTTGCCACGCAGATTGTCGAGCGAACCGGGAATCATGCCCACCCGGTCGATCTGCACCATTTTCCAGACGGTGAAACCCTCGTCACTTTGCCCGAACAGCTTGTCGATCAGGACGTAGCTATCCTCGCGACCCTGCACGAACCAGACCCCCTCGCGCTCCCTTTGACCTTTGCAGCCAGCACTGCGCGGGAGTTCGGAGCAAGGTCCGTCGGCCTCATCGCGCCCTATCTTGCCTACATGCGCCAGGACCAGCGCTTCGCTCCCGGTCAGGCCGTCAGCGCGCCGATATTCGCACGCTTCCTTCAGGAGAGCATCGACTGGCTGGTTACTGCCGATCCGCACCTCCACCGGGTTCATTCGCTTGGCGAGTTGTTCGAAATCCCCACGCGGCGCGTCGAGACTGCACCGCTGCTTGCCGAATGGATCAAGCCGAACGTGCCTGACGCAGTGTTGCTCGGCCCGGATGGCGAGAGCCGGCAGTGGGTTGCCGAGGTCGCACAGCGCGCGGGCCGTCCATTCGAGGTCTTGGAGAAGGTTCGCAGCGGAGATCGCGAGGTGCAGGTAAGCGTTCCTCAAAGCGAGGCGCTGCTGGGTGGAACGCCCGTCATCCTAGACGATATTGCGTCCTCGGGTCGGACGATGATCGAGGCGATCGCGCGACTGGCCGATGCCGGATGCAGCCCGCCCATTTGCGTTGTCATCCACGCTGTCTTTTCGGGCGATGCCTACAACCAGATCCTCAATGCTGGTGCTGCGCGGATCGTCACCACCAACTCCATTTTCCATGAGAGCAACGCAATCTCGTTGGCTGGCCCCTTGTCCGATGCCGCCGCCGAACTAACCGATAACACGTGACCCAAGAGTAACGCCCATGAACGAGCAAGAACTTCAACACGACGAACATCATTGCCACCAACACGGTCATGGCGACAAGGCGCCGAAGGATGGACGCTACGATAGCGTCCCGGAAGGTTACGCCGGTGCGGTATATACATGCCCCATGCACCCGCAGGTGCGGCAAACGCACCCGGGCTCCTGTCCCATTTGCGGTATGGGTCTGGAGCTCGAATCCGCGGCGATGCTGGATGAGGGACCGAACCCGGAACTCGTCGATTTCACACGGCGCTTCTGGGTGGGAACGGTTCTCACAATTCCTTTGCTCGTCCTTACAATGGGGCCACTGCTAGGGTTCTCCGGCATTCGCGAATTCCTTGGAGAACGCGCCACCCTTTGGATCGAACTGGTATTGGGGACGCCGGTGGTCCTTTGGTGCGGCTGGCCTTTCCTGGTACGCGGCTGGAATTCGTTCCGAACGATGAACCTCAACATGTTCTCGCTTATCGGGATGGGCGTGATCGCGGCCTGGCTGTTCAGCGTGGTGGCTGTAATAGCTCCGGATATTTTCCCTGACGGCTTCCGCGATGCCGAGGGCCATGTCGGCGTCTATTTCGAAGCAGCAGCGGTTATCGTGACGCTGGTCCTGCTAGGGCAAGTCATGGAACTGCGTGCTCGCGAAGGCACAGGCAAGGCAATCCGCGCGTTGCTCGACCTTGCAGCGAAGACCGCGCGGGTCATCCGTGATGATGGCAGCGAGGAGGAGATCCCGCTCGAACACGTCCATGTCGGCGACCGCCTGCGCGTGCGACCCGGCGAGAAAGTGCCGGTCGATGGCCAAGTCGTCGATGGCAGGTCCTCCGTCGATGAAAGCATGATTACTGGCGAGCCTGTTCCGATCGAGAAGGTCGCTGGCGATCCCGTCACCGGGGCAACGATCAACGGCACTGGCAGCCTCGTGATCGAAGCCAAGCGGGTTGGATCGGACACCATGCTTTCGCAAATCGTCGAGATGGTGGCAGCCGCGCAGCGTTCGCGCGCGCCGATCCAGAAATATGCGGACAAGGTCGCCGGCTGGTTCGTGCCGGTAGTGATCGGGGTGGCCGTGCTCGCGTTCATCGCCTGGGCCATCTGGGGACCAGAACCCACCCTGGCCTATGCCCTGGTCGCCGCAGTTGCCGTGCTGATCATCGCCTGCCCCTGTGCGCTTGGCCTGGCCACTCCCATGTCGATCATGACCGCGACCGGCAGGGGCGCGCAAGCTGGCGTGCTGATCAAGAACGCCGAAGCGCTGGAACGCTTCGAGAAGATCGACACGCTGATCGTCGACAAGACCGGAACGCTCACCGAGGGCAAGCCAAAGCTTGTGGCCATCCTGCCCCAGCCTGGAAAGGATGAAGAAGAAGTATTGCGAGCGGCTGCCTCGCTCGAGCGAGGCTCCGAACATCCCTTGGCAGAAGCGATCGTGAACGGTGCCGAGGAGCGAGGCATCGCCTTGGTTGATGCCAAGGAGTTCGAGGCGATCACCGGCAAAGGTGTTAAGGGTGAGGTAGATGGACACGCGGTAGCACTCGGTAACAAGGCGATGATCGAAGACCTTGGCTTGGCCGCCGGTGATCTGGTCGAAAAGGCCAACAAGCGCCGTGATGAAGGCGAGACGGTCATGTTCGTCGCCATCGATGGAGCGATTGCCGGGCTCGTCAGCGTGGCTGACCCGGTCAAGGAAACGACGCCAGATGCGCTCAGGGCACTGCACGCGCTTGGCCTCCGCATCATCATGGCGACGGGCGACAACGAGCGCACCGCCAAGGCTGTCGCCGCGCGGCTCGGTATCGACGAAATCCGTGCCGACGTCCTGCCCGAAGACAAGGCTCGCATCATTCGCGAATTGCAGGATGGCGGAGCCAGGGTGGCCATGGCAGGCGACGGGGTGAATGACGCCCCCGCACTGGCACAGGCCGATGTCGGCATTGCCATGGGCACCGGCGCCGATGTCGCTATCGAAAGCGCAGGCATCACTCTCGTGAAAGGCAATCTCGACGGGATCGTCCGCGCCCGCCGACTTGCCCAGGCGACCATGCGGAACATCCGGCAAAACCTGTTCTTTGCTCTGATCTACAATGCTGCGGGCGTGCCCGTTGCAGCAGGGGTGCTTTATCCGGTCATGGGCATGCTCATCAGTCCGATGTTCGCTGCCTTTGCGATGAGTGCATCCTCGATCTCGGTGGTCCTCAACTCCCTGCGCTTGCGGACGGCAAGGCTGTGACGGAAGCGCACCATAACCACAGTGCTAGTCAGCATTCCCACGGCGGATCAGAAGAAAAGGGAAGCATAACGCTCGGCGGCGCTGTCGCCATGGGCATCGGGGTGATGATCGGCGCGGGTATCTTCGCACTCACTGGACAGATCGCCGAACTCGCCGGACCATTGTTCCCGCTGTCATTCATCGCCGGTGCCATCGTCACTGCGTTGGCGGCATACAGCTACATCAAGATGTCGAACGCCTGGCCATCTTCAGGCGGCATCGCGATGATCCTGCAAAAGGCATACGGCCCCGGCACCGTCGCCGCTGCGGCTTCGCTTCTCATGGCACTTTCTATGGTGATCAATGAAAGCCTCGTCGCGCGCACATTTTCCACCTACGCGCTACGTCCCTTCGAGATGCAGGACAACGGCCTGCTGCAGTCGGCACTCGCACTGGCGCTGATCGTGTTCGCCTATCTCGTGAATGCTTCGGGCAACCGCTCGGTGAGCATGGTCTCGATTGTCATGTCCGCGATCAAGATTGGGGGTATCGCGATCTTCGCCATCGCCGCGCTCTGGGTGAGCGGGCTTTCGGGTGGAGTCTTTGCCGAGCCGACAGGCCAATTCGGATGGGAAGGCATGGTTGCTTCCGTCGCCTTCTCGATCCTTGCCTTCAAGGGCTTCACGACAATCACGAACAGCGGCGGCGAGATCGTTGACCCGCACCGCAATGTCGGGCGCACGATCATGATAGCCATTGGCATCTGCGTCGTGACTTACCTCCTCGTTGCGGCTGCAGTGGGTGCGAGCCTTGGTATCGACGAGATCGTGGAGGCGCGGGATTACTCGCTGGCGGCCGCTGCAGAACCCGCGCTTGGCCGCGTAGGGTTCTGGTTCACGATTGTGATCGCCATTACCGCGACCGCCTCTGGCGTCGTGGCGAGCGTGTTCGCCGTATCCCGCATGCTGACAATGCTCACCGAGATGAAGATGATCCCGCACAGCCACTTCGGAATGAAAGGTAGTCTGCGCAGCCACCTGTTGGTCTACACAGTGGTGGTCGCCGGAGTCCTTGCGGTCCTGTTCGACCTTTCCCGCATTGCTGCCCTTGGCGTGTTCTTTTACCTGGTCATGGACATGCTCGTGCATTGGGGCGTCCTGCGGAACCTGCGCAAGGAAATCGGTGCGCGGGCCGAGATCCTTCTGGCAGCACTGGCAGCTGATCTGGTCGTCCTGGGAGCCTTCACGTGGACCAAGTTGCAGAGCGACGCGATGATCGTTCTTTATGCCGTGCTGGGGATCGCAATTGTCTTCTTTGGAGAGCATCTGTTCCTGCGCCGCAAAGAAGCGAACGAAGACGAGCTCGCCTAGCGGCGCCATCTTCGGGTCATGGAGGTAAAGGTCATTTCGGGTTCTGGAGAAAATGGCGAGCAGGCCGAAAGCCATCCCGAAGTGTGGCTGGCCGTTCAGGGCTTCCTCGTCGCCTTCCTCTGGGAAATGCTCCAGATGCCGTTCTACGTGATGGATGGCATGACAGCCTGGGCAGTAACGAAGAGCTGTGCGCTCGCGTCTCTTGGCGATGCGGGCATCATGGTTGGTGCGGCATGGATCGCTGATCGCCTAACCGGCGGCGGTCTCTGGCACGAACGTCTGAGTTCGCCGCCCGTGGGGATATTCCTGGGTGTTGGACTGGCCGCAACCGCTGCGATCGAGTGGATGGCGCTGCGGAGCGACTGGGGTTGGAGCTATTCCCAATCAATGCCGACACTGTTCGGCATTGGGGTAGTGCCTCTCGCCATGTGGGTAGTCGTCCCACTGGCGTCGCTGGGCTTGGCGAGACGAATGGCTTGAACACCCATTAAGCTGCCCTACGAATTTCCATTATACAACATCGACTTATCCTGGCGGGCAAGGCATTGATCGGGGCACCTTGAGACCTTCACCGTTCAGGCGCAGCGTTTCCTCTCTGGGAACGAAACGGTTTCGCGTCCCGTTAAAAACAGCAAACGGAGATGGAGAAGCAGCCATATCAATTGCCCTGCTAATAGGCGTAATTCTGTTCATCGCGGCCTTGTGGATGCACATCGGCATGATCCACTTGGCGAAGCGCGCAGTTGCGACAAGCGCGCCCGGCTCTTTGAACTTGGGCCTCGCGTATCTCATCGTTCTCGCCAGTCACCTGATCGTCACGGGCCTTTTTGCTGTTGGGTTTGCCGGTGCAGCCGGTCTCGGGCTCGGCGGTTTCGAGAAAGGGCCCGTTATGAGCGCCATGGACCTATACTACTTCTCGCTCATCAATATCACCACGCTCGGACTCGGAGACATCTATCCGACCGGGCACCTACGCGCGCTTGCAGGGATCGAATCCCTAACCGGCTTCCTTCTGATCAGCTGCACGGCGCAATTCGTTTTCCAGACAATGGCGAAACAGGAGAAATGATCGATGACTGAGCATAAGCAACATCACGGCGATGGGGGCAACTACTGGCGCTTCATGGCGATGGTGGCGACGTCGACCGCGATCATGTTCGGTTTGATGTATCTCAACACGTACGAAATCGATCACGTGTTCTGGAGCGAAACGCGCTTCTGGATGACCTTCGTCATGGGCGGCATGATGATGATCGTCATGCTGCTCTTCATGTGGGGCATGTACAAGGATAAGACCAAGAACTTCATCATCCTGGGCGTCGGTAGTCTGACCTTCGCAGTGGCGCTCTGGTTGGTTCGCAGCCAAGCGACCGTCAACGATGAAGAATATATGGCAGCGATGATCCCGCATCACTCGATCGCAATCATGACGAGCGCGCGGGCTGAGATCACCGACCCGCGTGTTCGCAAACTTGCAGACTCCATCATCGAAGCGCAGGTCAAGGAAATCGCCGAGATGAAGATGCTGATCGAAGACATTGAGACCAATGGCGAAATGGGCGATGGTACGCCTCTTCCTGCACGTACGACGGAGCTGACACCGGAGCTGCTGCAGGAAGCCGAAAAGGCGGTCGAACGTCGTATCAGTCCGGCGGTGCGCGACGAGGTCACGGTGGGCGAATAATGGCTCTAAGCAGATTTATCCCACAATTCGCGAAAACGCGAATTTGCGGGATAAAAACCCGATGGGATGGCTGTGCGGAGATGGTCCGCTGACTGCTTTTGCGGACTTGTGTTGGCGATGCTAAGACAGGAAAAGTGTTGGTGTCGAGTCCTGAAAAAGGCATCGAACCAATGCATTAGCTGGGATTTGCGGGCCTTTTGAGGGCTTTTTGGCCAAGCCGAATTTTTTAAGCATCTGAAAAGACGCGAAAAAAGATGCTGAATGTGATGCCTCTTCTGGCACCATTTCCCGTTCGATGCCTGCAATGGCGGCGCGGGCAGCCGTGTCGCAGGCGATGGAAAAGCGCCTCGCGGCACTGCGAAATGTCGGGGCGAAATGTCGAGCGGGAATGAAGTGCCTTCTCGGCCCGCCAATCTGCCTGTTTGAAGATTTGAAGAACAGATTTCCCGGCTCACAAGTCCGTGGGCGCGGCGAATGCATGTCCCGGCGGCTTTGAGCCACCGGGACAGCCTTGCCTTGTCAGGCAGCGGCGAGATTGACCGCGGATTCCTTGCCGTTCCGGCCCTGCTCGACGTCATAGGACACGCGCTGGTCTTTATCGAGCGAATGCATGCCCGCAGCTTGCACCGCGGAGATGTGGACGAAGCTGTCCTTGCCGCCATCGTCGGGCTGGATGAAGCCATAACCCTTGTCGGTATTGAAGAATTTAACTGTGCCAATCGGCATGATCTGTTCCTTTCAAGAAACGTTTACGTCGCCCGCGACATGCGGGCTCCGGGCGTGCGTCAAGTCGTCCAATGAAAGGAAGTCGTCGTACGGGTTGAGCATATCCCGAAAATTTTCGGGCGCTGCAAAACACCTAGCGCCGAAGTCCGTCGCAAATTTTCGACGTCAGCGAGGCCTGTATAGCACGGCGAGGGGATTATCCCTAGAAGAAAGGGCCTGACACGTAATTGCTGTTCAGGCGGGTAGTGAATCATGCCCTTCAAAGGGTTGGTATGCTGGCGACGGGCTGCTAGCGGGCCGGGATCGGCCACTCTGCCATGGTAGGATAAATGTCCAAAATCGATGAAAAACTGGAACCCATCCTTGCTCAGGTCCAGCGCCGCAATGCGGGCGAAGCGGAATTCCACCAAGCCGTCACCGAAGTTCTCGAAAGCCTGGGCCGGGTCGTCGCCAAGCGGCCGGATTATCTCGATCACGCCCTGATCGAACGGATATGCGAGCCGGAGCGCCAGATCATCTTCCGCGTGCCGTGGGTCGACGATCGCGGCGACGTGCGGATCAACCGGGGTTTTCGCGTGCAGTTCAATTCGGCGCTCGGCCCCTACAAGGGCGGCCTGCGCTTCCATCCTTCCGTAAACATCGGAATCATCAAGTTCCTGGGTTTCGAGCAGATTTTCAAGAACGCCCTCACCGGGCTGCCGATCGGTGGCGGCAAGGGCGGGTCGGACTTCGATCCCAAGGGCCGCTCGGATGGCGAGATCATGCGATTCTGCCAGTCCTACATGACCGAGCTGCACCGCCATCTGGGCGAATACACTGACGTTCCGGCCGGCGACATCGGGGTCGGCGGGCGAGAGATCGGCTATCTTTTCGGCCAGTACAAGCGACTCACCAACCGGTACGAGGCGGGCGTTCTTACCGGCAAGGGCCTGGTCTATGGCGGGTCGCGCGCGCGGACCGAGGCAACGGGCTATGGCGCCGTCTATTTCGTGGAGCGGATGCTCGGCACGCGCGGGACCGGGTTCGCGGACAGGCGCGCGGTGGTGTCCGGTTCGGGCAATGTCGCCATCTATACTATCGAGAAGATCCAGGAACTTGGCGGCAAGGTCGTCGCCTGTTCGGATTCGGGCGGCTATGTCGTGGACGAGGACGGTATCGACCTCGAACTGCTCAAGGATATCAAGGAAGTCCGGCGCGAACGGATCTCGGAATACGTGGCCCGGCAATCGCGCGCGCACTTCATCGACAGCGGCTCCATCTGGGACGTGCCCTGCGATATCGCGATGCCGTCGGCGACCCAGAACGAACTGACCGGCCGGGATGCCCGCCAGCTGATCGCCAATGGCATCGTCGCCGTGGGCGAGGGCGCCAACATGCCGTCGACGCCGGAAGCGGTCCGGCTGTTTCAGGAAGCGGGCGTCCTGTTCGGCCCCGGCAAGGCCGCCAATGCCGGTGGCGTGGCGACCTCCGCGCTGGAAATGCAGCAGAACGCTTCGCGCGACAGCTGGACTTTCGAGCGGACGGAGTTGCGGCTGGCCGAGATCATGCGTGGCATCCATGACGTTTGCGCTGCCACGGCGGAAGAATACGGAAAGCCTGGCGACTATGTGCTGGGCGCGAATATCGCAGGGTTCGTGCGCGTCGCTGAAGCCATGAGGGCATTCGGCGTGATATAGACCGCCGCAGGTAGTCGGAACGCCCGCAAGCATGGAGCGAAGGTGGCGAGCCCGGGCACGACGCTGGGCGCCAGAATTACGCTGAACGCTTCGCGCGTGTCTTCGAACTCGCGGAAGCCATCCTTGCGAGCAGAATGGTTCAGCCAGAACCGGAATGGGTCTGGAATTTGCCTGTTTTCCGTGATTTCCGAGTCAGCAAGTGATTCCACTTGCTTCGAAATCACTCTAACGGTCGTTTTCCTGCGGGCCGGAAATATCCGCCTCCTGCGGAACAGCGGATCCGCGCCGGTTGGGCATGACGATGTCATCATCCTGCGTGCTTGCCTTGCCTCTGGAGGGCTTTATGCGGCGCTCGAGGATGAGAAGCGCTGACAGCAATACGAGGGCGATCAGCGAGCCCGTCAGAACAAGCACGTATTGCCCGGCGCCCGCGGTGATGCCGACCGCTGCCGCCATCCACAGGCTGGCGGCCGTCGTCATGTTGCGCACGTCTCCGCCCCTTACGAAAATCAAGCCGCCAGCGATAAAGCCGATTGCCTGCGCGAGGCCCTGGATCACCCGAACAGGATCGCTTTCGGCATAAAGGGCGGACAATTCTATGGCTGACAGGGTCAGCATCGCGGAGCTCAGCGCGACAAGTCCGTGCGTGCGCAGGCCGGCATCGTGGCCACCCCGTTCGCGCTCGAAGCCCAGCATCAGGCCCAATACTGTCGCCAAGGTCAGGCGGATGAGAGTGGCGCCGAAATCGTTTTCCAACATGAGATGATTACCTCCAAGAGGCCAGACCGTTCCACTGCATCTTCGGGATTATGTCGCAAGCCAGGGAAGCCACTGCTTCACGGCCCGAAGCGGTAGGGATCGAAGCAGGAGATGTCCGGATCGGGTCTACAGGCAAGCTCCCCGGCGATCAGTTCGGCGGCCAGTGCCGCGAAGGTGATGCCATTGCCGCCAAAACCGCTCGCCAGCCAGAGATGCTCGTGATTGGCAGCCCGCCCGATCGCGGGCAATCCATCGGGCGATGTTCCGAAGGCGGCCGCCCAGGCGCAATCGAGTTGCAGTTCGCCTCCGATGACGCTGGCGATCTTGCTCTGCAATATGCCGGCCTTGGTCCCGATCAGGGCGTCGCGCTGCCTCGCCTCGGCGAAATGCTCGTCCTCGCCGCCAACGATTATTCTGCCGTCCGCGGTGGCGCGCGCATAGAGATAGGGATCGGAGGCTTCCCAGATCATGGCATTTTCCCGCCACAATGGCGCGACGCCGGGTGAGGTCGCTATGGCGTAGGTGGACGTGACGGCAAAGGCGGGCGGCAGGAACCAGCGCGCGCGCTCATAACCGGTGGCAAGAATGACCTCTCCTGCCAGAAGCGGGGAACCATCGTCGCTTTGCACCGTGATGCCGTCCGAGACTTGCTCCAACGCGGCGACGTCGTGGGGGAAGCTGATGGTGGCCCCCTGTTGCCGTGCCTCGCTCAGCAGCGCTTGCGTCAGTCTGACAGGGTCGAGCTCGTAGCAGTCGGCCGAGAGCAGCGCGGCGCGAGGCGCAATGCCGAAACGTGCGGTGACATCGCGAGCCGCCAGAAATGTCGAGGGCAGGCCGGCCGCACGCCGCGCCTGCCCTTCGGCTTCCAGCGCGCGTTCATCCAGAAGCGTACCCGTCAGGTACAGTTCAGGGCGATCCCTGCGCCCGCAATCGAGGGCCAGAGCATCGATGCGGTCGGACAGGCCGCGAACGGCCGCGTGCATTCGCCGCCAGCGCCGGACGGCTTCGTCGGCGCCAATCATTTCCGATAGATGAGTAAGCGGAACGTCCGCGCTCCACATTACAAGAGCGGTCGAAGCGGCGGTGCTGCCGTGCGCCGGCGGACGCCGGTCGAGCAGCGCAACGCGTCGACCATCTTTCGCGAGCCGCTCCGCCAGCATTGCCCCCATCACTCCGGCGCCGATGATCGCGACATCCACCGGCCCCTGCGGCAAAGGGTCGCAGGGAAGGGCGTCGTGCTCGTGAGGCTTCCAGCAGGAGCGGCCGCCTCGCAGATCCCTCCTCTCCGTCAGTTCCATCTATTTCCCTTGCCGACAGGTGGACACGCTTTCGAAAGGAACCGGCATCTCACGCGTCGAGATCCACTTTCACCTCTCGTTCCCATAGGCGCAGCCCCCGGCAGAGCTCGAGAAAGGCTTTAGCATCGCCTCCGCTGCTCAATGAGACGCACCCTTCATCGAGACTATCGGACAGGCCCGACTTGTCGAACAGCGTCGTCGCCTCGGGCGAATAGCCGATGAACTTGCAGTGAGCGAAAGCGTCGGTGACGAAATCCCGGGCCGCCGCATCGCCCGCCAGCAGGGCAGCGCCCTGTGTGGAGGCGATCACCGCGACCGCGTCGAACAGCACCGAAGGCCCGCCGTCGATCTTCTGCTTGGCGGCGACGGCCGTTCCGTCGGACAGGGTGACGCCGCCGATCTTCGGGGCGACGACTTCATAGACCGCCTTTTCCTTTTCCACCGCCGCGACCAGCGCATTGAACAATGCAGCGTTCGCATCGTCGGTGAGCAGGATGCCGAGCTTGCGCCCCGCGAAGCTCCCGGGCCCGTTCCTGACTATGCTGAGCGCGTCCGAAGGCGGCAAGTCGGTGATCGTGGCCCGTGCGGCCTTCGCCGGTTCGGGAAGCGGCAGGCCCAGCCCGTTCGCAACCGTCGCCGCCAGCTCCTCGTCGATATGGCGCAGATGCGAGACGACGCGCGAGCGGATGTCCGGGCGCTCGCACTTGCTCAGCTCGAACACCAGGGCGTCGCCCATATGCTTCTGCTCGATCGGTGTCTGGCTGATATAGAATTGCCGCGCCTGGCTATAATGGTCGGCGAAGCTCTCGGGCCTGAGGCGGACCTTGGGACCCGTCTCCTCCGCGGCAAAGCTGCGGAAGCCGCGCGCCGGATCCTCGCGCGGCCCACCCTCGGCGCCCCAGCTGTTGGGCTCGTAATTGGCGCGCCCGACGGGGTTGCGCATCGCCATGTGCCCGTCCTGCTGGAAATGCGCCATCGGGCATTTCGGCGCGTTGATCGGGAGATGCGTGAAGTTGGGGCTGCCGAGCCGCTTGAGCTGGGTATCCAGATAGGAGAAATTGCGCCCCTGCAGCAGCGGATCGTTCGAGAAGTCGATGCCGGGCGGTACGTTCTGCGTGCAGAAGGCGACCTGCTCGGTCTCGGCGAAGAAATTGTCGGGCATGCGATCGAGGACCAGCCGCCCCACGACCTGCACCGGCACTTCCTCCTCCGGGATGATCTTGGTGGGATCGAGCACGTCGAAGGCGAACTGCTCCGCAAAGTCCTCGTCGAACAGCTGCACGCCCAATTCCCATTCCGGAAAGTCGCCGCTGGTGATCGCATCCCACAGGTCGCGGCGGTGGAAGTCGGGATCGGCGCCATTGATCTTGACGGCCTCGTTCCAGGCGACCGACTGCAGCCCGAGCTTCGGCTTCCAGTGGAACTTGACGAAGGTCGAACGGTCCTTCGCATCGAGGAAGCGGAAGGTATGGACGCCGAAGCCTTCCATGAAGCGGAAGGAGCGCGGGATCGCCCGGTCCGACATCGTCCACATGATCATGTGGAGGCTCTCGGGCGTCAGCGAGATGAAGTCCCAGAAATTGTCATGCGCCGATTGCGCCTGCGGAAAGGCGCGGTCGGGCGCAGGCTTCACCGAGTGGACGAGGTCGGGGAACTTGATCGCATCTTGGATGAAGAAGACTGGGATGTTATTGCCGACGATGTCCCAGTTACCCTCCTTCGTATAAAGCTTGACCGCAAAGCCGCGCACGTCGCGGGCGAGGTCGAAGGAGCCTTTGGAGCCCGCCACGGTGGAGAAGCGCACGAAGGCGGGCGTGCGTTCGCCGACGCGCTGGAAAATGTCCGCGCGGGTGACCTTCGACAGCGATTTCGTCAGCTCGAAATAGCCGTGTGCGCCATAGCCGCGGGCGTGCACGACGCGCTCGGGAATGCGCTCGTGGTCGAAGTGGAAGATCTTCTCGCGAAAATGGAAGTCCTCCATCAGCGCGGGGCCGCGTGCGCCGTAACGCAGCATGTTCTGGTCGTCGGCGACCGGAGCGCCCTGCGCCGTGGTCAGGATCGCCACGCCGCCCGCCACCTGATGCGTCTCGCCGCCCGATCCCTGCCGTTCGATGTAGCTCGTCTCGATCTTTGCGCCGGGCGCCTTGGGCGCTTTCTTCGCGGATTCTCCGGGCTTCTTTTTCTTGCCGGCCATGATGCTTTCCTCGTCTCGGACGTCTTTGCCCCCAGTCCTCGAGGGCGGCGGTCAGGCCGGAATGAGCCGGACGGCTTGCAGCTTCGCCAGCGGCAGCCCGCCGTTCTCCGCCCTCGCGAGGAGTTCCTCCTTGCGCGCCAGCATCCGGTCTCTCAGTTCGACGAGATCGACGTCGGTTCGCCGGCACTGCGCGAACATGCCGTCCGAGGGCATTTCCTCCTCGTGGACATGGTGCTTGATCTCCTCCGAAAGCACCGTGACCTTCGCGTCATAGAAGTCCGCGCTCGGGTCCGAGCTTTCGATGTCGTTGATCAGCACCTTGGCGCCGTCATGCTCGACATAGGCTTCGTCGAGCGTGTCTTCCTCGATCTTACCCCGGAACGCCGGATAGAAGATTTCCTCCTCGATCATCGTGTGGATCTTGAGCTCGTTGCAGATCTCGTGGGCGAGCATTTGCTTGCGGCTGTCGCCTCTCGCCTTCTCGAACTGCTCGAACAATTCCTCGACCTTGCGATGGTCCGCCTTCAGCAACGCGATCGCATCCGTAAATTGTGGCTTTGCCATGATGGCTCTCCCTTGTGCTGGCCTGCCTAAGGAAGGCGCGAAGCCGGATCGGGTTCCTTGAGAACGACTCGCAGGGGGAGGTGGGTGAGACGTGCCATTGAAAAGGCCGGGCCCGGCTTATGGTAGAACTGCGCGCAGCATGTGCTTTATGCGGCCCGCGGCCTCGGGTGTGGCAACCAGATGCAAGCAACGGTCTGGATGCGTACAAGACTGAAATCCAGCCTTGGATTAGCGTAATTTCCGGAAAGCCGGCTTGAAACAGCCTGGCTGGTGGTTGGCGATCGAAAACGAGCAGGGAAACCGGATCTTGTCAGCCTTCTTCTGCCGGAGATCAGGGTCGTATTGAGCTTTTATCCTGAACCGGGCTGATTACCTGGCGGGATGCGCTGCGGAAGAACATCCTGACCGTGAAGGGGAACGCCGAAAGCGTCAGGAAATTCTCGACATTGATGGATTGATCGCCTTGGCGGCTATCGTAAGAGGGTGACTTGTCGTCCGGGCTTCGGATACGGCCCGACGGACCCGCAGGCGCAGTGTTGCCTGCGGGTAACTCCTTCGGGATCAGCGCAAGCCGCTGTCGTAGAAGGAGCCCTTCTCGATCATGGCGCGAACGTCGAAACCGCTCGACAGCTCGATCTCCTTCCAGCGCACCGGATTGTCGACCTCGCACATCGCCAGGGCGGCATTGGCGATGTCCTGCGCCTCGTCCGGTATCTCTTCCAGCGCATACTGATTGAGATAGACCAGTATCTCCTCCATCCAGGGCAGCATGGCGTCATAGAAGGCGTTGATCTCTTCCATCGAACTGGATGTGCGCTTGGCCACTCGTTCAGCGGCAGTGGCACTCGCCCAATCCTCCAGGAACGACTTGATGGCATCGATTGCCGGGTTGGAGATTTCCTTCATTGCCTCACTCCCTTCCGACAAAGCGTTTCACCATGTGATAATAGGAGCGGATGATCACCTCCTGCTTCGACAGGTGCATGTAGGGGATCGCGCCGGAGCGCAGATTCTCCTGGATTCCCTCCACGATCTTCAGGTCTTCGCTGAGCACGTCGCGGATCTGGATGCGACCCTGCTCGCGATTGAAGCGATCCCCGAAGGTCTCCATCTTCTCGGAGTGGTAGAAATCCACTTCCCAGATGCATGTGTGCGGTGAAACCGGCAGTGTCCGCTGGATGAAGATCTGCCCCTTTTGAACGAACAGCACCGTGTTGGGGAACAGCAGGTAGCCATCGAGTATCCAGCGCGGATGCCTGCTGAATTTCAGCACGTTCAAATGGTTTGCCTCGAACTCCCTTTCCGGCTCCGCATAGAGCGAAGTCGCGCCGAACTTTGCGGAAAGGAGGCCGATCGGCGTCTGCACCCCCAGCTTTTCCGGCCGGAACAGGTGATGGCCGCCCGGCACGCCGATCGAATTTTCGAAGATGTAGGGACGCGTGGTTTCCGCCGTCACGTTGCGGGCGATGGTGCGCCGGTGGCCATAGGTGATGTGATAGCCTTCCACCTGCGCATCGACCGGGCTTTTCCAGTTGGACTTCACTTCGGATTTCCACCCGAAGCTCCACGACCATTGATCGTCGCCGACATATTGCGCGAGCCCTTCGCTCAGCGGCGCGAGATATTCCTGCAGTGACCATTGCGGCCGCGGATCGAGATTGATGAAGACGAAGCCGCCCCACGCATCCACCGCGACCGGGCGCAAACCTTCCGTGCTCTTGTCGAGGCAACCGAAGGTTTCCTCGTCCGGCACGTTGAGCAGGTCGCCATGCAGGCCGAAGGCCCAGCCGTGATAGGGGCAGATCATCCCGCCACGCAGCCTGCCCTGCTGTTCCGTCACGATCTTCGTGCCGCGATGGGTGCAAGCGTTGTAGAAGCCCCTGAGGGCGTCGTCCTTGCCCTTCACCACCACCACCGAGGTCGACAGCGCATCGATCTGGAAGGTGAAGAAATCCCCGGGCTTGGCCAGGTCCGAGGCGCGGCCGGCGAGCAGCCAGCATCTGGCGAAGATGTGCTTCAGTTCCAGCTCGTAGTGAGCGGCGCTGGTGTAGAAGTCGGTCGGCAGTTTCTCCGTGCCCAGCGCATGGGTGCCCTGTTCGGGCAGCGGTGAATCGAGAATGGCGTCCATGGCGGGCCCTTGGTCAATTGCGGTCTGGCCTGATTTTACCTGCTATGCCTGCAAAGCGCTTGGACCGCGGCGCACTGCGCGCCAGAACCGGGGTGCACTGGCGCCGCCCTTGCCAAGCAGGGCCGTCGCGATCTAGCATCCGCGCTAACGTTCAATCATCGAACGGTGAGAGAGATGGTGGCTGCCGATCCGAGCAAGGAATTGAACTCGCAATTCCTCGATGCCGATGAGTTTTCCGACACGATCGGCAAGCTTGACGTTCCCTGGAAGATCGGGGTCAAATCGAAACGGTTCAACGCCCGGATACGGCGCCGTACCTTTGCCGATTGCACCGTGGGCGAGATGAGCTTCGGCTCCTGCACCGGGACAAGGGACAATTCCGAGATATCCGGCAGGGACAGCGGCTATATCTGCCTCAGCTATCTCAAGCAGGGCCATCTCACCTTCTCGCAGGGCGCGCGAAACCTGGTGGTGGAGCGCGGCGACCTGCTGCTGTGGGACGGCGCCACGCCCAGCATGTTCACCAGTTCAGGCGCCAGCCAGTTCGAGCTGATCTGGTTGCCGTTGGATCTGGTGGAACGACGCGTAGGCCCGATCGGACAATCCCTGGGGCAAAGCGCCAAATGCAAGGACGGTATCGGCAGGATGCTGTCCCAGCATATGCGCAATCTCCATCGGTTGATCGGGGATATGGCGCCGATGGCGCAAAGGCGTGTGCTGGAAGCCTCGATCGATCTGATATTCGCCTGCTTCATGCTCGATACGAGGCGGGATGACGAACTGACCGCCTACCAGCGCGAATTGCTGGAAGCGGCCAAGGCCGAGATTTCGAGAAATATAGGGCTCGCCCGGCTCAGCCCGCGATCGATCGCGCCGTTGCTGGGGATCAGTGTTCGCTATCTGCAGCAGATCTTTGCGGCATCGGGGACGACCTTCTCCGCCCATGTCGCGCGGGAACGGCTGGAATGCGCGCGCAGGCTGCTCGCGGACCAAGGCAATTCTCGCCTCAACCTGACAGAGATCGCTCATAAGGTCGGCTTCTGCGATTTGCCGCACATGGATCGTTCATTCAAACGCCAGTTCGGCCGGAGTCCCTCGGCATATCGTCTCGATTGCGCGGACATTGCCTTGGCGGAAACCCGACCAGCAGCATAATATTTCGCACGCCAGCGTGAGGGCGGCTTTCCCGCTCAGCCTCCTTCAGGAACCGGGCTGCTTTCCGACGCCTATCTCCTCGAGCAGCCGGTGCGCGCCGTCGATCTTGTCCATGGTCCACAGCATGAAGCGGCTATCGACATGGATCGAGCGATTGCGGTCGGCGGCATAAGCCCAGTCGGAGATCACCCCATCGAGGGTGCCATCGAAGGCGAGCCCGACGAACTCGCCGCGCGCATTCAGCGTCGCCGAACCGGAATTGCCGTTGGTGATGTCCGCGGTGGACAGGAAATCGACCGGCAGCGTACCCAGCTCCGGCGAAGCATAGGGGCCGTAATCCTTGGCGCGGATGGCAGCGACGGCAGCGTCCGGCGCATCAAACTCCCCCTTGCCGGTATGCTTGGCCAGCAGCCCTTCGGCGGTGGTGAACGGTGTCCAGATCTGCCCGTCGCGGGTGCGGCCCGTGACCTTGCCCCAGGTGAGGCGCAGCGAACCATTGGCGTCGGGATAGGCAGGCTGGCCGAGCGAAGCGCGATATGCGAGCAGGCCCTGCATAGTGGCGGAGCGGGCGGCCTGGGTTCTCCCCGCACGATCCTTCTCCGCCCGTTCGGCCACGATATCGCCGGGATAGAGGGCAACAGCCAGACTGATGAAGGGATCGTCGGACGCCTCGAACGCCGATGCCGGCTTGTCCAGCCAGCCAAGGCGTGTGGGAGTGTCGCCGAGCCTGGTGTCGGCGTAGAGCCGATCGAGGCCGATCTTGCTCAGCGCGGCTTCGAACGCCGCATCGCGATCGGCGGAGTCAAGCTGCCGGTATTCCTCCAGCGCCGCCTCGAACAGCCTGCGGTCGACGGCGGGCAGGAAGCGCCGCTCGACCTGGGTCAGCCGGTCAGCGACCAGCCGGCGGTCGCGATCCTGATAGCCGCTCTCGCGATCCGCATCGGGCTTGTCGCGTTCCTTCGCCCACCGATAGAGGGTTCGCGCCGACGACAGCAACTGGGCGCGGTTGAGCACACCGCGCCGAAGCCCCTTGAGCGATGCCTGATTGCTTTCCGCCACGACCGCATCCAGCGCCCGGAGCGCCGCGCCGTAGCGCGCCTGCCGCGATCGCTCGGCCGCGACCCAGTCCCGATAGGCTTTCTCTTCGGCCGCCTTGCGCGCATCGAGGCCGATCGCATCGGCGCCGGCAAGGTCGCCCGCCAGCTTCTTCTCGTAATTCTCCGCGCCCTGCAGGATGGAGGCATAGCGGATCTGCGCCTCGCGATCGCCGGCAGTGGCGCGCTTGATCTGCGCCGAATAGTCGGCCAGCAGGCGCTGCCAGAGCGGTTCGTATTCCGCGAAGTTGAAGCGGACCTCCTCGGCGGTGCGCAGCCGATTGGTGGTGCCGGGAAAGCCCGCGACCATCACGAAATCGCCGTCCTTCAGGCCCTCGCGGGCGATTTTCAGCCAGCTCTTGGGGCGATAGGGAACATTGTCCTTCGCAAAGGGCCGCGAGGAACCGTCGGGCGCGACATAGGCGCGGTAGAAGCCGAAATCGCCCGTATGGCGCGGCCACATCCAGTTGTCGGTATCGCCGCCGAAATTGCCGATGCCCTGGGCGGGCGCATAGACAAGGCGGACATCCTGAATCTCGAGTTGCTGCTGGAGATAGTAGGAGGCGCCGCCATAGTAAGGCCGCACGTCGCAGCGCCGGTTCGGCTGCTTCTCGCACGCCGCAATCAGGGCCTTGCGGTTGGCGTCGAGCCGCTCGTAGCGCGCAACGCCGCCCAGCTTCGGCGTCACGCCCTTGAGCATCTCGGCGGTGACATCCCGCAGGTCCTCGATCACATAGACCCGCGTGCCCGGTGCGGCGGACAGCTCTTCGGCGAGCGTCTTCGCCAGAAAGCCGTTGGTGAGGTAATCCTGACCGGCCTTGCTGTTGTACTGGATGGAGCCTTGCACGCAGTGGTGGTTGGTCGCGACCAGCCCCTCGGGACTGACGAAGGAGGCCGAGCACCCGCCCAGCGAGACGATGGCATTGAGCGGCGCGGCATCAAAGCGACCGAGCGCCGCAGGGTCGAGCTCAAGTCCATCCGCCCGCATCGCCGCGCCGATCTCCCCCGTCTGGCTCGGCATCCACATCCCCTCGTTGGCGGCAAGAGGAGATGCCAGCGCCATGGCGGCACACCCGGCGATGGTCCTGATGCCTGATTTCATGCGCATGTTCCTCCCGGTTGGCTTGCCATCCCATCTTTGGCCGCAGCAGGGTGGAACACCAATGCATGGGGCCTTCGAGACGTCAGGATCTGCTGGCGTCGCTATGCCCACCTCCCGGCCCGCCCGCAAGCGGGAGGGAAGCGAGACTTGCCCGACCCGTCAGGCGAGGCTTGCCCCGCAGACGGGCAGCGGGCATGCGCGTTCAAAAGCCCGTGCGCAGCCCGAACACGAAGTTGCGGCCCCGCAAGGGGGATGCGTCCTTGATGAAAGACGCGTGGTTGAAGGCGAGTTCGTTCGTCAGATTGGTCGCGCGGACGAACAATTCCGCATTCGCCTTCGGCCCGAGCTCCAGCTTGTAGGCCAGCGTCGCGTTCAGCATGTCGTACCCCGGAGTGCGGGTCTCGAAGGACGCGATCCTGTCCTGCTCGAACACATGGTAGTATTCCACATCGGCCGAGAGCGGACCCCATTTACCATCGGCCCTGGCGCCCAGACGTCCTGCCGGGATGCGTGGCAGGTTCCCAAGGCCGCCCTTCAGCTTGGCGCGCACATAATCGCCGAACACCGAAACGCCGAAATCGGGCGTGAACTGATGGCGGATCTCGCCATCGATGCCGGTGAACTTCGCATCGGCGGCCGTGTAGCGGATCAGCCGGAAGTCCTCGAAGCGGTCGAGCGTGTCGGCGAAGATGTAGTCGTCGAAGGCCTGATGATAAGCGCCGATGGTGAAGGTCGTGGTGCCTGCCGTCTTGCGGAAAGTGAGATCGATCGACTTGGCCGTTTCCTTGCCCAGCGTGGCGGCGCCCAGCTCGTAGGTGTTGGTCGCCATATGGATGCCGCGCGCATAAAGCTCCTGCACATTGGGCGCGCGCTGCGAGCGCGCGAGCGAGAACGCCAGCGAATAGTCGTTGCCGATATCCCACACTGCGGCGCCCGAGATCGAGAATGGCCAGTGGCTGACCTTGCGGTCGAGCGTGGTCTTGATGGTCTGCCATTCATGCCGCGCGGCCAGTTCGAGCCGCACCGGGCCGGCCTGCAGGGTTTCCATCAGGAACAGCGCGGTGTTGCGGGTTTCGCTTTCGGGCAGGAACGCTTCCTCGCCGAGCGCGCTGAAATCGCTTTCCGAATGCTGGATGCCAAACACCCCGCGCAAGCCCGCGATGAGCTTGTGGGCCAGTTCCAGGCGGATGTCGTGCGCCTTGTTCTTGAAGGTGGTGGCAACCTCCTCCTCTTCGATCTCGTCATGCTCATAGTCGGTGAAGGACATGCGGAACCTGACCTTCTCGAAGCCGGGCAGCGGATCGCGATACTCGCCGCGAATGTCGAAGCGTTCGCTCCGCAGCTTCACGAACGGCACCTCCTCGTGCTCGTGTTCATGTTCGTGCTCGTGGTCATGATCGTGACCTTCCTCCTCATCGTCATGACCGTGACCGCCGCAATGCAGGCTGCTGCCGTGCGGATGGCAATCCTCGTATTCGTGGGAGTGACCCGGCAGGCCATATTCGCTGCGTTGCCGGGTATAGGCCATGCCGAGATAGCCGCCCTCGCCGATCCATGAGCCGCCCACGCTGAAGGTGGAGGTGTCGTTGTAGGAGCCGTCGACATGCCGTTCGCCGAACTTCTTCGGCACGCGATAGTCGTCGGAGCGCCGATGGACACCCTCGACACGGAAAGCGAAGGGACCGATCCCGGCGGTCAATCCGCCGACCAGCGTTCGTTCGTCATCGGCTGTGCCAAGGCGGCCCTCGGCCATACCGGAGATGCCGCCCTCCGGCATTGCCGTCGGCATCTTGTCGTCCAGCAGGTTGATGGCACCGCCGATCGCGCTGCCGCCATAGAGCAGGGCGGCAGGTCCGCGCAGCACCTCGATTCCGCGCAGCAGCAGCGGTTCCGTCGTCACCGCATGGTCCGGGGAGATCGCGGAGGCGTCTTGAATGTTCGATCCATCGGCAAGCGACTGGACGCGCGGGGCGGTCTGGCCGCGAATGACCGGTCGGCTCGCCCCGCCGCCGAAATTATCGAAATTGATCCCCGGCAGACCCGCGAGCGTATCGCCCAGCGTCGCTTGCCGACGATGGACGAGGTCATTGCCCGACAGGATAACCACGGGCGTCGCGGTCTCGTCCGCCGTCTGCTCGAGTGCCGAGGCTGTCACCACAATGTCCGGATCGGCGCTGCTGCCAGCCTGGGTGGCGGCGAGCGCGGCGTGCGGTGCGACCGCCGGGATAGAGACGGCGGAGAGAAGGAAGACACGAAACTTCACGACAAAGCCCTTTATGCTTGAGACGAGCAGGGCAATAAGAGATGATATAACATATCGCAAGCGGGAAGTTTTGATGAACCATGTGCGGCAAGGGGAAGGGTCGCTGCCGGTCCTGTCGTCCAGCGACGAAGCTTGACGCGCTCTGCTGCGCGGATGTGCCGTTCTAGCGCCTGCGGCCACCCTTGAGTGCGGAATAGACCGCTGCCTCGCTCGATGGCGCCTCGACCAGGGACGAGGACATATCCTGCGCCTCCATATACGCGTCCATCCATTCCGGCCCTTCGAACATCAGCGACGCCAGTTTGCGCGCGCGCAGCGTTTGCAAGGGCTTGCGTGCGATTTCCTGCGCAAGGTCGAGCGCGAGCGGGAGGACTGCGGCCGCGGGAACCACATAGTTGAAGAAGCCGGTGGCTTCCAGCTGGCCTGCCGTGAAGGCTCGCCCGGTATAGACCATCTCGCGAATCTTCGCTTCGGGCATGCGCAGGGTCGCAAGCAGGCCGGCGCTGCCCCCGATCAGGCCGTAATCCACTTCGGGGCAGGCAAAGCGGGCGTTCTCGCTGACGATGCGCATGTCGCACATCCCGGCCAGCATCACCCCGACGCCGATCGTCGCGCCCCTGATCGCCGCGATCATGGGCCGGTCGATCTGGTGGAAGCGCGGCAATTGCTCGTTGATGAAATCGTATCGTTCCTTGCGCCTGGCGGCCGTCATGCCTTTGAAATCATGCAGATCCGCTCCGCCGCACCAGGCCCGCGCATCGTCCGGAGCGGTAAAGATCATGACCTTGATCCGTTCGTCGTCGGCAACGCGATCGGCAAGGTGTCCGATATCCTGGTAGACCGAGAGTGAGATCGCGTTGACCGGCGGACGCGAGAAAGTGACAACGGCGACCCCGTCGTCCCGCACCTCCATCGTAAAGGCGCCGATTGCGATTGTTTCAGTCATGGCAGGCTCCGGTATATCGGTTTGAAGCGAGGGTGGCGTTCCGCATCGCTCATCCCTGGCAATATCAGTGCCCGATCAGGCAACGTGCTCCAAACGGCGGCGAAAAGCCGGCCGGATGACCGGCGGATCGCGGCGCAAGGCGGAAGCGGATTGCCGAGGGAGAGAGGCCGTTCGTCGGCTGCGTTTCCGCGCTGTATGAATTGCGCGCGGTGCGGCGGTACGGAACTGGCTGGTTCACCCTTCACGGAATCGGGATAAGTGCGGGGTCGGCAAAAGTCCATGGTGGAAGCGCTTGCTCCAAGGACTGGCTTGGCGGCGGGGCGCCACAACTGCGCAAACGATCATGCGGTCAGAGGCATTAGCGGATTTCCGACAGTTCAGGCCGGTTTGCCAAAGGGATAGGGTGCCGGATCACCTCATGCTGCGGCATGGCTGCGAGTGCTCCTTGTGCCTGTGCCGCACCTGATAAATTCGGGGAAGATGCAATGCTGATGGCGCTGACCGATGAGCAGACGATGCTTCAGGACATGGCTCGGGATTTCACCAGGAACGAGATCGAGCCTGTCGCCAACCGGATCGACATGGAGGAGCGTATTCCTCCCGAACTGATCGCCAAGATGGCAGAGCTCGGCTTTTTCGGCCTGTTGATTCCGGAACGATATGGCGGGTCCGGACAGAACCTGACCACCGGTTGCCTCATTCTGGAGGAAATCGCCAAAGGCTCGCCCTCGGTTGCCGGAATGCTGTCGGTGGAAATGGTGCTTTGCCCATGGACGCTCGAGACGATCGGTAATGAGGAGCAGCGCGGACGCTATCTGCCCTCCTCGGCGGCAGGTGAAAGGCTGATGGCCTATTCCCTGACCGAGCCGGCCGGCGCCGTGAATATAGAGCGGCATCAGACCCGCCTGACGCCGGATGGCGATAATTGGCGGCTGAATGGGGAAAAGCTCTTCTGCACCCAGGGAACGGCGCAGACCTATATCGTCATGTGCCGGACCCAGGTGGATGGCCAGGAGGGCTATGGCATGGTGCTGGTCCATCAGGGGCAGGAAGGATTCGCCGTCGCGCCCTATGAGGACAAGCTCGGCTGGCGTGGGACGAATACCGGCAGCATCAGTTTCAGCGATGTGCTGATCACACCCGAAAACATCCTCGGCGATATGCTGACGGCATGCAATGCGCATAATCTGCCGTGCAACCAGCCCAGCTTCGTCGCGCATTGCGCGGCGGCGCTGGGCGGCCTCCAGGGCATGTTTGACAAGACGCTGGCCTATGTGAAGGAGCGGGAGCTCTATGGCGCGCCGATGTACAAGCTCTCACCCGTGAGCGACCGGCTGGCGGAAGTATACAACAAGATTCAGGCGATGCGCGCATTGCTGTACAGCGCGGCTGCGCATTACGATAATCGCCCTGACTTCCCGCTGTTTCCGCATGGATCGGTCTGCAAGTCCTATATCTGCGATACGGCTTTCCAATGCACCGACGTGCTGCTGCAGATGTGGGGCGGTTCGGGGATCATGAATTCCACCGGCATCAATCGCTATTTCCGCGACGCGCGCGCCAACCGCATCGCGGAGGGTGCGACGGAGCTGCACAACGCGATCATATCCCAGATGGTGCTGGGGCTGGATCTTGCTGCGGCCCTCACCGGCGAGGCCGACGGTTGAGACCGGTAGAACCAAAGAAGCTTGGACTCGGCCCGGCTCCTGTGCATCGATGGAGATTTCAGCTCCGACGAGCGGAGATCAGTGGATCAGGCCCTGCATCTTCGAAACGAGCGCGGCTCGATTGTGAATCTCGAACTTGCGGTAGATCCGCTTCAGGTGATTTTCGATCGTATGGACCGAAAGCCCGGTCAGATATGCGATTTCCTTGTTCTGCTTTCCCGCGCAGATCAGCTTGGCAATCTCTGATTCCCGCGGCGACAGAGCCGCAAGCGACATGCCGTTGGATGGCGCGGACCAGCTGAGGGAGCGGCGCAGCTGCGCATATCCTTCGCCCGTGGACAGGACCCGGTTCAGAACCAGCGACGACATCATGTCCTTGAGACGGTCCAGCCGCTCGTTCAACAGACCATAGGGAAGTTCGGTGCGGACGCCGGCATGCTTCCTGCGGCTCATCCCGATCACCAGATAGAAGCCGGGCAGGAATCGGCGGGTTGCGGCGCCCACGATCTCGACATCCAGCTGGGCCATGAAGCGCCAGTATTTCTCCGCCCGGTTGCCGGCGAGGCTGAGCTTCGGATCGTTCGCGAGCTCGAAGTTATCGATGTCGCTCAATGCCGATTCGCGCAGCGAGATATCGGTGAAGGGGTCGAATTCGAACATCCGGGAACAGCGATAGCCTTCCTTGAGCTCGGGCCGCATCCCGTGGACGTACAGGTCGAAAATCTCGCCCCGGCCATCGGTTTTGTCGCAGCAGAAGATGTCGATTCCATCCGCCGACGCTTCCTGCGCCAGGAAATTGACATATTCCCGCGTTTCGCGGCTGATGCTCCTCTCCACCAGCATAGTTCTTCCTATCCGGTAATTTTTGGGTGGCGCACGATACTCCGATTCAGGCGTGCCAACAATATGGCAACGGAACGCCGGATTGACGGAAATCCGCTAATACTTTCGCGAGCTTGGCGGAAATCCGCTCATTCATGAAAGCAGCCCGTTTGCGATAGTCTTCGCCATCATGACCGACATGGACGTTATGGCGGAGGATATCTTGGATCAGGCAACCCTGAAGAAACCGGGCCAGCTTCGCGAATATGCATTCGCCCGTGCCGACGAACTGGAGCCGCGCATCCGCGAATTGCTGGATGAGCGCCTGGAACGGCGCAAGCTCGGCCCCTACTGGCCGCTCGACGAAGCGACCGTGACAACGCGGTTGCAAGCCTTGCTGGAAGCGCGCGGCTTCACCGGCTTTGCGATCCTGAACCTGCGCCGCATGGCCGGTGGAGCCTCCAAGGAACAGTTCAGCTTCGACTTGCGTCACTCCGACGGCACGAGCGAGAAGCTGGTCCTGCGGATAGATCCGCGCGAAAGCATCGTGGAAACCTGCCGCTATCGCGAAGCTGAGGCACTTGAAGCCTTTCGCGGCGTGGTCCCGGTCGCGTCCTGTCGGGTCCTGGATGGCGACGGCACCTTCATGGGCCAGCCGGCAGTGATCCTGGAATTTGTCAGAGGCACGACCAAGCCGCCGATCAAGCAGAGCCGCGCGGTGACCGGCGTGGGCATCACCCTGGACGATGAATGGCGTGAGCGGCTTTCCGGCGAATTCGTCGATGTGTTCGCCCGGATTCACAATCACGATTGGCGCGGCGCGGACTTGCCTCATTTCGGAGTGCCCGACGAATATCCCGAACAGGCGGCGCTGTGGAATCTCAACTGGTGGACCAAGATCTGGCGCGAGGACGAGAGCGATCCCTATCCGTTTCTGACCTATGCCGAGCGCTGGATGCGCGAGCGCCTGCCCGAATGCCACCACCCTGTGTTCCTGCACGGCGACTATCGCTTCGGCAATTATCTGTTCGATCCCGATACCGGGAAGATGACCGCCATGCTCGACTGGGAGTTGTGCCATATCGGCGATTTTCATGACGATCTGGGATGGGCCGCGCTGGAACTGTTCGGCGGCGCGCCGGTGAACGGGGAGGTCTGGATCAGCGGCCTGATGCAGAAGGATGCCTTCATCAAGGCATATGAACAGGCCAGCGGCCGGAAGGTGAACCGCAAGACCCTGGCGTTCTACGAGGTGCTCGCCGCCTACAAGGGCGCGGTCATGAATATCGGCACCAGCAACGGCCTCGCCATCCGGCAGACCAACCACCAGGATGCGCTGCAATGCTGGATCACCGCGGTCGGCCACTCGCTGATGGACCAGATCGCCCGCGTCATGCGTGAAGAGGAGAGGATGGCATGACCCCTTCCGTCGAAACCCGCCTGCAGGCCATTGCCGGGGCGCTCGAGCATCTCATCATTCCGGCATTGGCTGCCAGCGATGCCGATCCGATCGTGCAGGAGCAGGCGTCGCTGTCGTTGGGACATCTGCATATCATCGCGATGCAACTGCCCCGGCTCGACGCGTATCATGACATCTGCCTGCGCGAGCAGTTGCGGACAGGGCGCGAACTGCTGGCCGTCGCTTCGGGCGGCGAAGCCACCACCACCGCCTCGAGCGCGCTGGAAGCAGCCATCAGCAAGGCGGAAAGCCATCTGGGCGATCGATCGCAGGCCAAGGAGGGCCGCAATCTGGTGGCCGGCGCGATCTCGCAGCTCGTGATCGCCAGCAGCATGGACGGCGACCCGGGTTTCATTCGTGCTTCGCAGGATATCCTGATCGAGCATGGTCTGCGCCAGACGCGGCGCGACCGGGCCTGGTATGGGCCGACCGGGCTCGATCCCTTCGCGGCCAGCCTGCCTTCCATTCCGCGGCTGATGGCGGATGAAGAGGCGAACCTGCGCAAGGAGGCGGCATGATGCTGCAGGGCAAGTCGATCATCGTCACGGGCGGCGGTTCGGGCATCGGCAGGGCCGCGGCGCTGCTGTTCGCGGCGGATGGCGCCTGCGTGACGGTCGCGGATCGTAACGGCGAGGGCGCGGTCGAGATCGCATCCCGGATATCGGCTGCGGGCGGCCTGGCTCATGCCGTGACTTGCGACGTCACCGATGATTCATCGGTGGCGGCGATGGTGGCCGCAACCGTCGGCAGGTTCGGGCGGGTGAACGGCGCCTTCAACAATGCCGGCGTCGAATATCATGGCAAGGCCCTGGCCGACTTGTCGGAAGCCGAGTGGAGCAGGGTTCGCTCGATCAACCTGGATGGCGTGTTTCACTGCTTGAAGCACGAGATTGCGGCCATGCAGAAGACCGGCGGCGGTGCGATCGTGAACACGGCCTCCGTGGCGGCCGTCACCAGCCAGATGAACATGAGCGAGTACTGCGCCTCCAAGGCGGGCGTGACCGGTCTGACCCGGGGCGCGGCCGCCGAATATGCGCAGACCGGGGTACGAGTGAATGCGATCATGCCCGGGGTGATCCGTACCCCGATGACCGATGGCCTGTTCAGCAATCCTGCCACCGAAGCCGTTCTCGCCCCCCTGCTGGATCGCCATTCGGTCGGCCGGTTCGGTGAGCCGGAGGATGTCGCGGAGGCGGCCCGCTGGCTGCTTTCCGATCTGTCCGGTTACGTCAACGGCGTGAGCCTCGCGGTCGATGGCGGATACACCGCGCGCTAGCGGATCGCTGCGATGTTGCGGCCTTGAGCTTCAAGGCGCCCCTACGGAGAACGCGGATGTTCGGATTGGCAAGCAAGAATGCGGTGGTGACCGGCGGCGCATCCGGTATCGGCGAGGCCATTGCCCGCAGGTTCAAGACGGCGGGAGCCAACGTGCTGGTGGGGGACATCAGCGGTTCCGCGGATGAGATTGCCTCCTGGGGAGGATTCTTCCGCCTGGCCGATGTGACGCAGGACGCCGAAATCGCGGCATTGCTCGATGATGCGGTCTCGCGCTTCGGCTCTGTCGACATCCTCGTCAACAATGCCGGCATCGCGCTGACCGGGGATATCGAGCACACCGGGAGCGCTGCCGCGGAACGCATGTACCGCATCAACACCGGGGCGGTGGTGGCCGGCATGCGCGAAGGCGCAAGGCGGATCAGGGATGGCGGCGTGATCATCAACACTGCTTCCATCGCCGGGCAGGTCGGCATTCCCGGCCTGGTCGAATATTCGATGGGCAAGGCCGCTGTCATCCAGGCCACCAAGGTCGCCGCGCTGGACCTCGGCAAGCGCAACATCCGGGTGAACGCCATTTGCCCCGGAGTCATCGTTACTCCGCTGTCCGTCAATGCCGACGCGCCGCTCGTGGCGCTGGCTCCCCATATCACCGCGCTGGAACGGGCGGGGCAGCCGGAAGAAGTCGCGGCCCTCGCGCATTTTCTGGCCAGCGACGACGCCAGCTACGTCACCGGGCAGGCGATCTTCGTCGATGGCGGCTGGAACATTGGAATGACCGTGCCCACCGTAATGGCCGGCCTTATTGATGCCGGCGCGGAGCAGGAAGGGTGAAAACAAGGGAGCGGCTTGTCGCGGCGTCCGGGATCGATACCCGCTATTGGCGGCTCTGCATCTGGAACGGGCCGCTCTTCGTCGCGGTGTTCGTGATCTGCTGGGGCCTGATGGCCGGCAATCTCCCGCCCTTCCAGCCCGATGTGCCTGCGAGCGAGGTGGCCGCGTTCTTCCGCGACAATGCCAACAGGATTCGTACCGGGATTTCGATCTCCTTCATCTTCGCCGTTTCCTACGCGGTGTGGGGTCTCGGCCTGGCGCGGGTCATGGAGCACATGATCGGCGAGCGGAGTGTGTTGGTCGAGCTTCAGAAATGGGGCGCGGGGCTTACCACGGTGGTCTTCCTCGTTTCGCTGCTGTTCTGGATGAGCGGCGCATTCCGCCCCGAAGCCCTGCCGGACTGGGAATTGCAGAAGCTCTACGATCAGGCCTGGCTGATGGTCGATCTCGGCTATTCGGTTACCACGCTGCAGATGGTGGCGCTGGGCGTGGCCGCGTTGCGCGACCCGCGTGAGCTTCCGCTGATTCCGAAGTGGCTGGCGTGGGGCGGCATCTGGCTGGGCTTCATGTTCGCCACCATCTCGCTGATGCCCTTCTTCCGTGACGGCCCCTTCGCCCGCAATGGCATCCTCAATTACTGGATCGAGTTCGGCCTGCTGACGCTGTGGATGCCGGTGCTGAGCCTCTACATGCTAAAGGCGATTGGCCGGATCGAGGGCGAGCAGGTGGTCTGAATCCGAAAAAGGCCGCCCCGCATCCCGGGAGCGGCCCTTTCCCGGCTGCTGATCAGCGCATCACGGCAGGAAGAAGCCGCCGTCGGCCAGCGGCAGGCGGCCCGCCAGCACGTCATAGGGCCAGTTTTCCTGCGCCATGCCGCAGCCTTCGCGGCCGTTGTGGAACCATGATACGCCGGACACGACGCTGGTGACGTTGCTGTAGCAGTGCCACGGAGTCTGGGTGACGGTGATGCCGAGGAAATGGTATTCCTCGCCGAAGCGATCCGTCAGCACCATCTCGTATCCGGTGGGGAAGATCTTCCCGCCGCGCATCGCCCGCAATCGCCCGCCGACCAGGCCGCGTACTGCGCAATCGCGCAACACATAGCCGTGGGCGAGGCCGAACTGGTCCCAGCCCTGCCTTGCCTGGTCCAGCGTCCAGATGGTCGACCAGGCGAAATCCGTGCCGAAGCCGCCGTTGATCCAGCCGATCGGCTTCAGTCCGCGTTCGTTGCGCGGCCCCCAGCTGTGATCCATCGTAGTGACGCAATCGACCGCGTAGGTCTTGCCGTGAAACCGCGCGGTGCCGGTGATGTGGGCCGACATGTCGAAATGGTTCGAATAGGCGGAGCCGAAGCCGCTGTCGTTGCGTTCCCTGGGCGCAAGTGGATCCATATCGGGATCGTGGATGTCATAAGGCTCCATCAGCCCCCGCACATCGAGATGCAGCGCGGTGTCGTTCACGCCGATGTAGTCGATGCGGTAGTCGCGCGGTTCGTTGGAGGTACTGATGCTCAGGCCGTTGGGCAGGGTGAAATCTTCCAGCCGTTCCGGCAGGGGCAGGTGCTGCTGGAAATCGACGTAGAGCGCTTCCAGCCCCAGCCGGCCGATCCTGTTGATCGCCTGCACATCGGCGACGCAGGCTCCCACGCCCGGCCGTCCGATCACATAGACCCAGGCGGTGATGTTCGGCTCCGGGATATAGATCGAGAAATAATTGGTTTCCGCCCAATCATGGGAGACGTCAGCGGGCGTATGAAAGGCGACGTCCGATGTCTTGATCATGGTGTCCTCCGGCTATTTTACCTTCCACACCGGTTCATCAAATCGCGCGCGCCTCATAGGGGCGGATTCCCGCCTGCGGCATTGGCGGAAATGGGTCAATTTATCCAGACAGGTCTCTCCGCCAAATTCGCGGTGAGCGCCGGGCACGATTCCCTCCACCCCCGGTGCCAGGAGAGGCGCAACGGCCAGCATGAGCGGTCAACTCGAATGGGTTCCTGCGATCCCGCAGATCAGGATCGGACAGGCGGGCAAGCCGATGCTGCTCGTCGTGCGATGCAATGATTGCGGCCAGGTCCATTTCGACCGGCCCCTTGCCTGCCCCAGATGCCTTTCGCGTGAACCGATGGACAAGCTGCCGCTGCAGGGCCTCGGCACGCTTTACAGCTATACTATCGTGCATCGCAGCTTTCCGGGGGTGAAGACGCCGTTCGTGATGGCCATCGTGGACATGGCCGAGGGAGCGACGCTGCGCGGCAATCTTCATGGGGTCGAGCCCGATCCCGAAGCGATTCCCTTCGGCCTGCCGGTGCGCCTTGTCTTCCGGGAGAGCGGCCAGCGGGATGAGAACGGGCGGCCTTACCTGATCTATGCGTTCGAACCGGAGACCGCACCATGAGCGCGGTCTATGTGGTCGGGATAGACATGATCCGGTTCGGGCGCTTTCCGGATCGCACGGTGGCGCAACTCGCGGGCGAAGCGGCCTTGCTGGCGCTGGACGATTGCGGCCTTTTGATGCGGGATATTCAGGCGCTCTATTGCGGCTGCCAGCTGCGCGCGGGTGAAATGATCGGCCAGCAGACCTTGCGCCAGATCGGCATGACCGGCATCCCCGTGGTCAATGTCGCCAATGCCTGCGCTACCGGGGCCACTGCCTTCCGCGAAGGCGTGACGGCGATCCGCGCCGGCGCCTACGATGTGGTGATGGCCATCGGCGCCGAGCAGATGGGCAAGGGGCTGATCGGCGTTGGCCTGCCCGAAGGCTACAACCCGGAAGGGGAGATCGGCTCCAACACCACGCCTTCCATGTTCGCGCTGGTGGGCATGGAGCACGCCAGCAAATACGGCACCACGTTCGAACAATTCGCCAAGGTGGCGGTCAAGAATCACCATCACGCGACCATGAATCCCAAGGCCATGTACCAGGCGGAAACGCCGCTCGAGATGGTCATGGGCGCGGAAATGATCAGCTATCCCAACACCAAGCTGATGTGCTCGGTGAATGTGGATGGGGCCGCCGCGGCCGTGCTCGCGTCGGAAAGCTGGGTGAAGCGGCACGGCCTGAGGAAGCGGGCGGTGAAGGTGCTGGCTTCGGAAATGGCCAGCGACCCGTTCGATGTGCGCGACTTCGCCACTACGGATTTCAGCATGGTCACGCAGGTCGCGGCGGGCCGGGCCTATGACGCGGCGGGGCTTGGTCCGGCGGCGCTGGATTTGGTCGAGCTGCATGACTGCTTCGCCACCGCCGAAATCGCGCATTACGAAAATCTGGGCCTGTGCGAGGACGGCGCGGCTGGGCGCCTGATCGATTCGGGCGAGACCGCGCTGGGCGGAAAGATCCCGGTCAATGTGTCGGGCGGCCTGCTGTCCAAGGGGCATCCGCTGGGCGCGACAGGCATCGCCAATATCTGCGAAATCGTCACCCACCTGCGGGGCAAGGCTGGAATCCGGCAGGTGGAAGGTGCGCGGATCGGTCTCACTCACGTTGTCGGCGGGCTCCAGGGCTGGGGCAGCTGCTGCGCTATTCATATTCTGGAAAAATAGAGGTTTGCCATGAAGCCGGAACAATTCTCCCACGCCAACAGCACATCGAAGGATGCCAAGATGGACCCTTTGCTCGAACCTATCGAAATCGGCGGCCTGCGGTTCAAGAACCGCATGGTCCACGTGCCCACCACCATGAACATGTCCGATCCGCTCGGCCACGTCACCGACAAGCTGACCGGCGTCTACGAGACGCT
This sequence comes from uncultured Caenibius sp., assembly GCA_964468045.1. GTDB lineage: Bacteria > Pseudomonadota > Alphaproteobacteria > Sphingomonadales > Sphingomonadaceae > JAWKXU01. The sequence continues at coordinate 131,906 of CAYXTO010000002.1, forward strand.
CGCGGCGGGCGGTTCGGGCGCGGTCATCGTCGGGGCGACCTGCGTGCGCCATGACGGCCTGATCAACGAGCGGATGCTCGGCATGTACGACGACACCTACATCATCGGTCATCGCGATGTCGTCAGCGTGATCAAGGACAATGGCGCGGTGTCCGGCATCCAGCTGTTCTACGGCGGGATGATCCCCGGCCTTGCCGCGACCTTCCCGATCGAGCCGGGCACGGGCTGGATCCCGGGCACCATCAGCTGGGGGCCGAGCAACCAAGTGGTGATCGGCAATCCGCAGCCGGGCATCGTGCCGACCGAAGTCTATGACGATCTGGTCGAAGCCTATGCGCAGGGCGCCCGCCGCGCCCGCGAAGCCGGCTACGAGTCCGTATCCTGGCACTTCTGCCACGGCTCGCTGCCGCACACCAATCTCTCGTTGCTCGCCAATGTCGGCCGCAACGATAAATATGCCGACCGCTTCCTGTTCTGCGAGCGGATCCTGGAGCGCACGCAGGAACTGTGCGGCAAGGAATTCCCGCAGATGCCGCGCTTCTGCGTCGATGAGAATCTCGAGGGCGGCTACGACATCGAATATTTCGTGGAGCATTACGCGCCGCGCCTGCATGCGCTGGGCATCGCGGTGCTGGACTGCACCTTCGGCTCGATGATCCAGGGCGTGCCGGGCCGCCACCCCGAAATCGACAGCTGGGAATTCATCGGCCCGGGCTTCTACACCCCCAATGCCATCAACCTCGACAATATCGCCAAGCTGAAGAAGCTGCTGATCGAGAAGAACATCGACATGCCGCTGATCGGCTCGGCCAATCTCTGCACGCCGGAGGACCTGCGCTCGATGGTGGCGGAAGGCCGCGCGGAATTCGCGGGCACATGCCGCCTGTCGATGGACGACCCGGACTATGCGATCAAGATCCACGAAGGCCGGGAAGAGGAAATCCGCAAGTCCACCCGCACCGGGGCGTCCAACATCCTCGGCAATATCTTCGCCAAGGGCTGGGCCGGGTCTGCCCAGAACGCGAGCTTCGGCCGCGACCATGAATTCCGCATCCGTCACACGCTGCGTCCCAAGAAGGTCGTGGTGGTCGGCGGCGGCAGCGGCGGCATGGAATATGCCATCACCGCCAAGGAGATCGGCCACGATGTCATCGTCCTCGAAAAGAGCGACAAGCTGGGCGGGGTGATGGACTGGGCCGGCAATTATCCGAATGTCCCGAACATGGAGATCATCCGCTACCAGCCCGATTTCCATCGCGCGATGATGCGCAAGTTCGACGTGCCGGTGCGCTTCAATTGCGAGGCCTCGCTGGACGATGTGATGGCCGAGAACCCGGACGTGGTGGTCATCGCGACGGGCGCCGAATGGGTCATGCCGGAATTCCATGGGCTGGATGCGGCGCTGGACAGCGGCTTCGCGGTCACCATGGAGCAGGCCATGTCCCGCGACGAGGAATTCGATCCCGGCTCCCGCCCGGTCATCCTGGGCAGCGGGATGGGCGGCGAGCTGGCCTTCGAATACAAGCTGCGCGGGCTGGATGTCCGCCTGCTCGAAGCATCGCCGAACCATCAGTATGTGAACTATATCGGCTCGCGCGGAGCCCGCGTGGATGGCGCGCTGCAGAAGTTCGGCATGCGGATCGAAACGGATTGCAAGCCGGTGTCGATCGCGGACGGCAAGCTCACGGTCGAGAACGGCAAGGGCGAGCGGACGACGATCGCGGCGAGCAAGGTCATCATCTGCCCGGGCCGCCGCGCGGTCAATTCGCTGGTCAGCCAGCTGAATGGCAAGTGCGTGACGGTGCAGGTGATCGGCGATGCGAAGACGCCGCGCTCCTACGCCAACGCCATCCACGAAGCCGCCTATCTGTCGCGCCGGATCTGACGGGGACACGCGCTCATGCTGCATGCCCCGCTCAGCCTCGGAGAGATCCTGCTGCCCGCGCTGCTGCGCGATCCCGGCCAGCCCGCCCTGATCCTGGAGGACGGCACGGTCGTGACGCGCGGGAAGATGGCGCAGGCCACGGCCGGCTATCTCGCGGCGCTCGATCATGCCGGGCTTCGTCCGGGGAACCGGGTGGGGGTGCTGTCGCGCAACCGCCCGGAAGTGGTCTATCTCTGCAATGCGCTGGCGCTGGCCAATCTGTGCGTGGTGCCACTGCATCCGATGGGCAGCATCGCGGATTTCGATCATGTGGCGGGGCTGACCGGGATCAGGACGCTGGTGTTCGATCCCACCCATTTCGAGGAAGTCGCGGCCGAGCTGGGCCGGCGCTTCCCGGGCCTGCGCCTGCTGGCGATGGGCGCGACGCAGGCGGGCGAATCCATTCCGGAACTGCTCCGCACGCTGCCCGCCGCCCGGCTGGAAGCGCGCCCGGCCGGGCCGGAGGACATCAACCGCATCGCCACCACCGGCGGCACCACCGGCAAGCCCAAGGCGATCCTGCTCAGCCAGCGTTCGATGACCGCGCTGCTGGCGATCCAGCAGGCGGAATGGGACTGGCCCTCGGAACTGCGGTGCCTGGTCTGCGCCCCGCTCAGCCATTCGGGCCTCGCGCTGATGCTGCCTGCGATCCTGCGCGGCGGAGTGATGGTGATCCAGGACGGCTTCAATCCGGAGAAGGTCTGTGCGGCGATCGAGCGGCACGGGATCACCTGTACCCTGCTGGTGCCGACCATGATCTACGCCCTGCTCGATCATCCGGGCCGGGCGGACTACGATCTCTCCAGCCTGGAATGCGTCTATTACGGTGCGTCCAGCATCATTCCGGAGCGGCTGGCGGAGGCGATCCGCGCCTTCGGGCCGGTGTTCTTCCAGTTCTTCGGGCAATCCGAAGCGCCGATGAGCGTGACGGTCATGCGCCGGCACGAGCACGATCCCGCCGATCCGCGCCGCCTCGGTTCCTGCGGGCGCGCGGTGCCGTGGGTCCGGGTCAAGCTGCTGGACGACGACAATCGCGAGGTTCCGCGGGGCGAGCCGGGCGAGATCTGCTGCCAGGGGCCGCTGGTGATGACCGGCTATCTCGACAATCCGGAGCAGACCGACGCGGCCTTCGCGGGCGGATGGCTGCATACCGGCGATGTCGCGGTGATGGATGCGGACGGCTTCCTGCGGATCATCGACCGCAAGAAGGACATGATCATCACCGGCGGCTTCAACGTCTACCCGCGCGAGATCGAGGACGTGATCCTGGAGGACGATGCGGTCGCCGACGTATCGGTGGTGGGCGTGGCCGATCCCAAATGGGGCGAGAAGGTCGTCGCGCTGGTCATCCCGCGCCGGGGCAGGCAGGTCGACGAAGCCGCGATCATCGCCCGGGTGCGGGATCGCAAGGGGCCGGTCCAGGCGCCCAAGGCGATCCTGATCGGCGATGCGATGCCGCTTTCGCCGCTCGGCAAGCCCGACAAGAAGGCGGTGCGGGACATGGTGGCCAGGCAGCTCGTCGCCAGCTAGGTGCGCTCCCGCTCCTTCCGGTATCAACCCGCCGCCAGGCTCCGCGCCTTCTCGAATTGCACCATCGTAGAGTTGAAGGAACTGACCGCCGCATCCTCCAGCGTGCGGTGGCGATGCTCGTCGGACACCATCTCCACCCCATACACGCCCTGATAGCCGGTCAGCATGATGCTGTGGAGGAACGCGGGCACGTCCAGCTCGCCTTCGCCCGGCAGCTTGCGGTTGTTGATCGTATCCTCGAAGATCGTGCCGACCTGCTGCCGCATGGCGTCGTCCACTTCGACGGCCGTCACCAGATAGGGCGGGAGATTGGCCACCGCGTCATAGGAAATCCCGCCCCGGGCCATGTGCCAGATGTCGATCAGCAGGCCGCCGTTGGGCTCGCCGGCGTGATCCACGATGCGGCGGGCGGTCTCCAGATCCTGAATCGCGGAACCGGGCACGAGCTCGATGCTGATGCGCGTGCCGGCCTCGGCCGCCTCGCGGCACAGCTGGCCGAATTCGTCGCCCACTTTCTCGATGGGCCAGGAGGAAACCCCGCCGGGGCCGGGCGCGAGCAGGATCTCGCCCACGGTCTTGATCTGCGCGGCGCCAAGCTCCGCCGCTGCTTGCAGAAGGAACGCGCGCGTCGCATCCGAAGCCGCGCGGCGCTCGCCATCGGCGAACCAGTCGGTCAGCACTTCGAATTCGAGATAGTCCAGCCCCGCGCCTTCGATGATGCCGCGAATGCCGGAATAGCCGATGGTTCTCACGTAATGGGCAAGGTCGTTGGTCTCCAGCCCGAGGCCGACGAAGCCTGCCGCCGCCGCTGCTTCCGCGCGTTCCTTCAGGCCGAACGGGGCGGGGTCGGACGAGGCGAAGGGAATGATGTTGCCGGCCAGCGTGAAATATGACGCGATCAGCTTCGGTTGTGACATTGTCGCTCCTTCTCCCTCGTTCTTCCTGCGCCTGCGTCAGCGCTCGATCGTCATTTCAATACCTTGGGCGGCCGTCCCAGCAGCAGCCCGGCATCGGCGGTGATCAGCTGCCCGGTCAGCAGCTCGGCGGATATGGCGAGCCAGCCCACGGTTTCCGCGATCTGGGCGGGCGTGGCGACCCGTTCGAGCGCGGCGTCGCCGGCGAACTTGTTGCGCAGCTCGTTGTAGGCGTCCTCGCCCACGCCCTCCAGCAGCCACCGGCCCTCGATCATTCCCGGCAGCACCGCATTGACCCGGATATCGGGCGCGAGATTGCGGGCCAGCGCCAGCGTCAGCGTGTTGAGCGCGCCTTTCGACGCGGCATAGGCATAGGAACTGCCGGTGCCGTTGAGCCCGCCGATGGAGGATACATTCACGATTGCGCTGCCTGCGTCCATGTGCGGCGCCACGGCCCGCGCCATCTGGTAGGGGCCGACGGTGTTGACCGCGTAGATGCCGAGGAAATCGTCTGCATCGAGCGCGTCGAGATCCGTCATGGAGCGGAACAGCGTCGTGCCCGCGCTGTTCACCAGGGCGTCGATGCGGCCCCAGCGCTTCACCGCTTCGGCGGCGATCTGCTTGCAGTCGGTATCTTCCGCCACGTCTCCCTGCACCGCAAAGGCGTCGGCGTCCAGTTTCCGGCACTGCTCGACGACGGCGAGAGCGGATGCCTCGCTCGACCGGTAATTGACCAGCACATCGAAGGAATGCCGGGCGAACCATTCCGCGCAGGCGGCGCCGACGCCGGAGGCTGCCCCTGTGATCACTGCAACGCGACGCTCGCTCATTCGCCCACCCATTTGATGATATGATGGGCCACGGCAACGACCTCATCATCCTGATTGTTCACGGTAACCTCGGCATGGCTCTTGCGGGCTTCGGCCTCGACCCCGGCGATCACGTAATCGATGCGGATCGTATCGCCGATCCGCACGGGCTTGATAAACCGGATGCGGTCGAAGCCCAGCGCGACCGGCACGCCCCTGCAGCCATTGTCCGCCGCCTTCTGCGCCATGGCGGTGGAACAGCTCGACATGTAGCCGACCAGCAGCGCGCCATGCGCGATGCGGCCGCCGAACGGGGTTTGCCGCATGGCGTGCTCGTTCACATGATTGGCGGAGAAATCTCCCACGATCCCGGCGAAGAGATAGACGTCGCTCTCGCTCACGGTCTTGCTGAACTGGGTACGGTCGCCGATGGCGAGCCCGAGATCGGTCATGAAAAGGCACCTCTCATCCCCGCCGTCCGCCTGCCTGCTGCCTCCAGGCGAACCGCCCCGATGGATCAATTGGTCAAAGCATAGGGGCAGGATGGAACGAATGCCAGCGGCCTTTGAAATGGGGCGAGCCGGTTGACGCAGAACGCCGGAAATGTGCATTTCGATCTTCCGTTCCGGCGTGCTGCAACCCCGCGATAAAGCTGCTTTCCATGGCAAGCGCCGCGCGCTTTTCGGTGTGACCTTTCACGGAGGCGCCTCTCTGTCCGTCCATCTTCGTCATGCCAGACCTTCGGCTGGCTGGCCAAGCCAGCCGCTCAGGATAAACTGCCCTCGGGCAAGCTGGCATCTCTCTCGGTGATGTGGCGCATTGCCCATAAAGATCCCAGCCTTCGCTGGGATGACGGCAAAGAGTGACACAGCCGGTCCGTGCCAGCCAACCGAAGGACTGGCATGACAAAAGGCGCAGGGCGCACACTCCTTCGTCATCCCCGTGCAAACGGGGATCCAGCCGTCCTCGCATCTTGGGTTCCCGCTTGATGGTAGCGGAACAAGCGAGTGGGAGAACAGGGAAGGCACGTATCATCCGCCAGGATAAGCCAGATTTCAGGCATGTAGGAAAGAAGAGCATACTCCTCCCCGGGCGGTGCCGCCCTTTTATTAGTATTTACATTTTATTCTTGCATCAGGAATAAGGCGTATCTACAAATAACCTATGGACATCGAATTCGATCCCGTGAAGAACGAACGGAATATCCGGGAACGCGGACTTTCCCTCGAGGGCTTCCAGGGCTTCGATAATGTCCCTGTCGTGATGATCGATGATCGTCGCGACTACGGCGAAACCCGTTTCCGTGCTTTCGGCCGGATCGACGGCAAGGGTCACATGATCGTTTATACCGAAACCGATACAGGTATCCGGCTGATCAGTTTCCGCCGGGCCCGCGAAAAGGAGATGAAGCGCTATGAATAAGCCCTTCGATGACAACCCGGAATGGACCAAGGAGGATTTTGCCAAGGCCAAGCCAGCGGATCAGATCCACCCCAAGCATGTCGTCAATGCCCTGGTCCGCAAGCCGGGCCGCCCGGCCGGCTCCACCAAGCCGGATGCCAAGCAGCTGATTTCGCTGCGCCTGGACAAGGATATCATCGCCAGGTTCAAGGCGGGCGGCCCGGGCTGGCAAAGCCGGATGAATGAAGCCCTGCGCAAGGCGGTGGAGAAGGCTGCACGCTGAACAACCTTTTGGTGGGTTCCCAATCCGGCTTCCCCGGCCTGTCGGGCGGGGAAGCACAGTCGGGCAAGAGCGGTCAGTCCTCCCCGCCGAACCGCAGCCGGATTCCCGCGTTGAGCACGAAGCCTTCGGTCGGCGCCCAGGCGTCCACGGTCCAGCGCCCATCGGCCGCCCGGCCGGGCCTGAGCAGCGGATCGTAGCGGGTTTGCCGGATGTCGAGGATGTTCTCTGCATTGGCGAACAGCCTGGCCTTGCCGACCGCCACTTCTCCCAGCAGCCCGATCTCGAAATAGGGCTTGCTCTGGCGGCGATAGGGATTGTCGTCGAGCGCCTGCCGGCCGGTGTAATAGACCTCCAGCCCGATCCGGCCCTTGCCGCGCTCCTCCCACATGGCGACGATGCCGGCGGCGTGCTTCGGCGTCAGCGGCTTGGTCCTGCGGCCGACACCCATGGGGTCCGGTTCGGACGCATCCACATAGACATAGCTGCCGGTCACCACGAAGCTGTCCCAGCGATAGCGCAGCAGCACTTCGGAGCCCCTGATCCGCGTCAGCCCGGCGACATTGACCAGGCGAACGCGATCCGGGATGCCCTCCAGCGGCTCGATCCGGGTCGTGTCGCGGACATCGGCGCCGAACAGCGTGACGTTCGCCTCCAGCGGCCCGCGCGCATAGCCGATATCCAGCGAAGCGGTCCTCGCGCTTTCCGCGCGCAGGCGGGTGAGCGGCTCGAGCCGCGACAGGCCCGCCGCCTCGATCTCCTCCACGAAGGGGGTGGGCGCATAGAAGCCGCGCCCGCCCGAGGCCCTCACCGTCCAGGGCCCGGTGCGGTAGAGCAGCGAGAGGCGCGGGCTGAACTGCGTGCCATAGCGATTGTGGAAGTCCGTCCGGGCGCTTGCCGCCAGCGTCAGGCTGCCGCCCAGTTCCTGCTCGATCTGGCCGAAGATGCCTGGAACCCGGTAGGTGTAGTCGAAGGCGGGAAAGGTCCGCGAGCGGAAGCTGTCGATCTGATAGGCGAAGCCGCCGACCCATGCGGTGCCGCTCGCCTTGCCGGACAGCGAGGCTTCGGTGAACAGGGTCCGGTGGCGATCGTCCTCCACCACCTCGCCGAAGCGGTGGGTATGGTCTTGCGCCATGCCCGAGGCCCGCACATGCGCGGTCACCGCATCGCCGACCGGGAGCTTCGCCACCAGACCGGCGTCGTAGCGTTCGGTGTCCTGCCCCTGCGGGAACGGGTTGCCGTCGGGAGCGGTGCCGCCGGGCAGGGTGCCGCCGTGCCGTTCCTCCTTCATCGCGCCGGCGGTGAGGAACAGCGATGCCCCGTCCGCACCTTCCCAGAACAGGCGGGGGCGCACGGTCCAGCGTTCGTAGCCCGGCATGTCGGCCCAGCCGTCGTCGTCCAGATCCTGCCGGCTCTGGCGATGATATCCGCCGGTGATGGACGCGCCCAGGCCTTCGCCCAGCGGCGTGGCGAGATAGGCGGTGGCATCCTGCCCGTTGCGCGTGGTGGCGTTGACCAGCATTTCGCCTTCCGGAAGGCCGGACGGGCGGCGCGACACCAGATTGATCACTCCGCCCAGCGCGGACGGGCCGTAGAGGGCCGATGCCGCGCCCTTGATCACTTCGACCTGACCCAGATCGGTGGGCGGTATCTGCAGCAGGCCGAGCGATGACGCCTGCCCGCCATACAGCGGCAGCCCATCCGCCAGCAGCTGGGTGAAGCGGCCATCCATTCCCTGCACCCGCACGTTGGCCGCACCGAGCGCGGGCGACGTGACCTGCACCCTGAGGCCGCCGGTCTCGCTCAGGATCGTGGCGATGTTGCCGGGGCGCATGAGGATCTTCTCCTCGATCTCCTCGCGGTTGACCACCTCGACCCGGACCGGCTCGTCCTGCAGGCGGCGGCCCGAGCGGGTCGCCTGGACGATGATCTCTTCGGCTTCTTCGGCCTGGCTGGCGGTGGCTTGCTCCTGCGCATGGGCAGGGCCCTGGGAAAATAGCATTGCGCTCGCGCTTAGCGCGAGCCTGATTGGCGGTGACATGAAGTCTACTCCTGATTCCGTTGCACGATGGCGTGGGCAGAGGCCCGCGCTGCGGTTCGGGAATCAGGCGGCAGGCGGCTGGACGGGCGGCGCCTGCGACAGCGAGTTCGGGGCGGCGATGCGCCGGGCGAAGAGCGGTGCTGCGGCCGGGACGGGATCGCACAGTGCGGGCGCGGCCAGGCCGTCGGGCGCGATCGGGCAGTGATGATGGCCACCCTTGGCGTGGTCGCCGGGCGTCTCGCCGGCCCCGTCGCCATCGCCGGGCAGGAGATGCGCATCGAGCGTCAGGGTCTGCTCCGCGCCGTGCTCATGCGCTTGGGCCGGCTCGCCCAGATGCGATCCGCACCACAGGACGCTGAAGATCAGCAGAAGATGCACCAGTACGCGCATGGCCGCGCTCTACATCGTCCCGATGGCGGAGTACAGTCTTGCGCGCCGCCTCTCAGAGCGAGAAATCGCGGACCGGGTCGGTCCCGTCGAAATCCTGCGTCGCCTGGCGGATGAAGCCGTGCACTTCCATCAGGGTGGGGGTGGGCTCGTAAAGCTCGATCATATGGCCGTAGAGCCTGATCGTATCGACCATGAACACTTCGATGCCGTTGGCCAGCACCGCGCGCATCGCCTTGGGGCAGCCGATCTTCTCGAACCCGGCCACCACCGCTTCGGGATCGTCCACGTAATAGCCGACATGATGCATGCCTGAAGGCGCGCTATTCACGGCCATCACATCCTCCAGCACGGAGCGGCCCGGCTTGTTCTGGACCATGAACTCCATCATGATGTCGCCCCAGTAGCCGAAGGAGGACGACTGGTCCCATTCGCACTGCACGCCGCGATGCTCGTGCACCGCGAACTCGATGCTTTCCGCGACGAAATAGGGGCCCGAGCCGAATAGCCGATGATGCTGCAGCGCGGCTTCCCGGACGTCGGGCACGTAATAGGCGATCTGGCAGGGTCTGATTCCGGCAAGCATGGTTCTCTCCTTCGCGCGGCGCTTCCGGCCGCTGGTTGCTGTGCGCTCAGTGGCTCTGGGGCAGGCCCGACGACTGGACGGTCAGCACGCGCCAGGCGCCGTCCTCCTCGATCCAGGTGGCGACGATATAGGCGCTGACGGCCACGTCCTTGCCCGCGAAGTCCGCCGTGAAATCGAGCCAGGAAAAGACCTGGGCCATGGGGCCGATCCGGGCCAGCAGGCGCAGGTCGCTCCATTGCATCTCGAGATAGCGCAGCGTCCCGCTGCCCAGCAGGTCGAGATAGCTCTGCCGGTCGTCGATCCGCCCGCTCGAATGGATGAAGGTGAAATCATCGCGCAGCAAGGCGCGCATGGTCTCGACATCATGGGCGATCGTTGCGGAAAACCGCGCTTCCTCCAATCCCAGGTCGAACCCGGCCTGCATCAGCCTCTCCCTTGCCGCTGTGGTTCATTCCAGCTTGGCAAGCATTGGCCGCGATGTCGAGGGACTGGTTCGCCTGCCGGAAGGCAAGGGCGGATGCGCCTGCGCGCGTTCACTGCGTGCCGGCGGGACTGGCCGGGGTGCTTCCCGCCGATGCTTGCCCGCCGCCCAGCGCGATAAACAGCGTCACCAGGTTCTGGTACTGCGCACGATGCGTGGCCAGCAATTGCTGCTGCGCGCTGAACAAATTGCGCTCCGCATCCAGCACCTCGAGATAATCGGCGACGCCTTCGCGGTAGCGCAGGCGCGCGATATGGGCGATCTTCTCCTGCGTCGCGACCCCTCGCGCCAGCGCGGCCACCTGATCGGTCAGCCAGCGCCGTCCGGCGAGCGCGTCGGACACCTCGCGGAAGGCGTTCTGCACCGTACTGTCGTAAGTGGCGACCGCCTCGACTTCCCGGGCCTTGGCGAGATCGAGATCGGCTTCGCGCGCACCCCAGTCGAATATCGGCAGGCTGATCGCCGGGCCATAGGTCCAGGTCCGGGAATTGCTGTCGAACAGGCGCTCCAGCGCCCCGGAAACGAAGCCCGCGCTGCCGGTCAGCGAGATGGTGGGGAAGAACGCGGCCCGCGCCGCGCCGATATTGGCGCGGGCGCCGCGCAGCCGTTCTTCGGCGGCGATGATGTCCGGCCGCTGCAGCAGGAGGTCCGAGGGAAGGCCCGCGTCGAGCCGTTCCAGCGGCCCCTGATCGGCCAGAGTGCGGCCCGGCGGAAGATCCGGCGGAAGCTGCCCGCCGACGAGGACCGCCAGCTGGTTGCGGGTGCGCGCGGCGGCGAGCCTCTGCTCGGCCAGCTGCTGCTCGGCCTGGGTCAGCAGGGTTTCCGCCTGGCGATAGGGCAGGGCGGAGGTAACCCCGGCCTCCAGCCGGAGCTGGGCGATGCGCAATCCTTCCCGCCTGCTTCCCGCGGTGGCTTCGGCCAAGGCGATCTGCTGCTCGCTCTCGATCAATTGATAATAGGTGGAGGCGACATCGCCGATGAGGGAGAGATAGAAGGCGCGCTGCGCAGCCGCGGTGGCGAGATATTCCGCCCGCGCGGCCTCGCTCAGATTGGCGATCCTGCCCCAGAAATCGAGTTCGAATGCGGTGATGCCCACGCCGACATTGAAGCGGTCATAGGTCACCGCGCCGGACGATTCCCCGGAGGAGCCGTCCGTGCCCCCGAACGCGCCGCCGTCCAGCGGCTGGCGCGTGCGGCTGGCGCCGGCATCGGCAACCACGGTGGGCAGGCGGCGGCTGTCCTGAATCCGGTATTGCGCCCGCGCCTGCTCGATCCGGGCGGTCGCCGCTGCCAGATCGCGATTGTTGGCCAGTGCGCTGGAGATCAGCCCGCGGAGCCTCGGGTCGGTGAAATAGTCCTGCCAGCCGATCCGGCTGGCGGCAATGCCGCCGTCCGGCCGGTATTCGGGATCGTAGGCAGGCGCGGTCGACAAGGCCGGCCGTTCATGCTTGGGCGCCATGTTGATGCAGCCGGACAGTGCCAGCGCCGCGCCGAGGGCAAGGATCAGCTTTCCGTTCATGCGGGCTGGCCGCCCTGGCCGGGATCTTCGGGATCGTGCGGGTCCATGTGCCCTGCAGCGGTCGGCTTCTGCCGGCTGAGATATTTGCGCACCATCAGGTAGAGTATGGGGATGATGAAGATGCCGATTGCGGTCGCCGCGATCATGCCGCCCATCACGCCCGTGCCCACCGCGATGCGGCTGGCCGCGCCCGCGCCGCTGGCGATCACCAGGGGGACCATGCCCAGGATGAAGGCGAGCGAGGTCATGATGATCGGGCGCAGGCGCAGGCGCGCCGCCGCCTTCACGGCGTCGATGATCGACATGCCGTTTTCCTCTTCCTCGATCGCGAATTCCACGATCAGGATCGCGTTCTTGGCGGCAAGGCCGATGATGGTGATCAGCCCCACGTTGAAATAGACGTCGGCGGAAAGCCCCCGGGCCATGGAGAACAGCACCGCGCCGAGGACGCCCATCGGGACGATGAGCAACACTGCGAGCGGAACGGCCCAGCTTTCGTACAGGGCCGCGAGCAGCAGGAACACGACGATGACCGAAAGGCCCAGCAGCGCGCCGACCTGGCCTGCGGATTGCATTTCCTCGAAGCTGATGCCGGTCCATTCGTAGCTGATGCCGGATGGCAGCTGCTCGGCCAGTCGTTCCATTTCCGCCAGCGCATCGCCCGAGGAATAGCCGGGGGCCGCTTCGCCCGAAAGGGTCATCGCCGGGTAGCCGTTATAGCGGGCGAGGCTGGGCGTCGCCGCCGTCCACCGCGCCGTGGCGAAGGTGCTGAAGGGCACCAGCTCGCCCCGGCTGTTCGGCACCCGCAGCGCCATGACATCGTCCGGGGTCATGCGGAACGGCGCATCCGCCTGGACCAGCACCTGCAGCACGCGCCCCTGGCGGGTGAAGTCATTGGCATAGGCGGAGCCGAAATTGATCGAAAGCGCGGCATTCACATCCGCAATCGAAAGCCCGAGCGCGCGCGCCTGGATGCGATCGATGTCGACCCGCAATTGCGGGGCGGGCTGCTGGTCCTCCGGGCGCAGATTGGTGATGATCTTGCTTTGCGAAGCCAGCTCCATCATCTGGTCGCGCGCCGCGATCAGGGTCTCGCGCCCCAGGCCGGCGCGGTCTTCCAGCTTCATGGTGAACCCGCTGGCATTGCCGAGCGCGCTGATCGCGGGCGGCTGGATCACGAAGGCGATCGCGCTGTCGATCTTGCCGAATTCCTCCATGGCCCGGCCCAGCAGCTCGCCCGCGCTGCTGCCGGAGGCGGTTCTTTCGTCCCAGGGGTGGAGCGGGGTGAACATGATCGCGTTGTTCTGGCCCTGGCCGAAGAAGCTGAAGCCGCGCACGACGACGGTGTGCTTCACTTCGGACTGGCTCATCCAGAACTTCTGGATCGGCTCGATCGCTTCCTCCATCCGCTCCGCCGTTGCCCCGGGCGGGCCCTGGACGATGGTGATCAGATAGCCCTGGTCTTCGGTCGGCAGGAAGGCGGTGGGCAAGCGCATGAACAGGACCAGCGTCACCGCGGTCAGGGCCAGGAAGACGGCCAGCCCGCGCATCGGCTTGCTCAGCAGCCGGTCGTTGGAGCGGCTGTATCGCCCGGTCATGTCCGCGAACCAGACGTTGAACCGGCTGAAGAAGCGGCGCCAGAAGCCGCGCGCCCGTGCGATCCAGCCCCTGACGCCGGGCTGCGGCGTTGTTTCAGGCGCGGCTCCCCCGGCCGGCTCGGGATCATGGCCATGACCATGGTCCATCGGCTTGAGGAAATGGGCGCAAAGCGCGGGGGTGAGGGTGACTGCCATCAAGGCGGAGAAGAAGATCGAAATGGCCAGCGTCACCGAGAACTGGCGATAGATCCCGCCGGTCGATCCGGGAAAGAACGCCATCGGCAGGAACACCGCGATCAGCACCAGCGTGATCCCGACGATGGCGCCCGTGATCTGGTCCATCGCCTTGCGCGTGGCGGCGACGGGGCTCAGCCCTTCCTCGCGCATGATGCGCTCGACATTCTCGATCACCACGATCGCGTCGTCGACCAGGATGCCGATGGCCAGCACCATGCCGAACAGGGTCAGCACATTGATGGAGAAGCCGAAGATCCACAGCCCCAGGCAGGCCCCTGCGAGTGCGATCGGCACCACCAGCGAGGGGATCAGCGTGGCCCGCCAGTTCTGCAGGAAGAGGAACATGACCAGGAAGACGAGCACCATCGCTTCCACCAGGGTCTTGACCACTTCCTCCACCGAAATCTGGACGAAGGGCGTGGTGTCGTAGGGGATCGACCATTCGACGTCGCTGGGCAGGCCGGGGGCGATCTGCGCCATCCGTTCGCGTACCGCCTCCGCCGTCGCCAGGGCGTTCGCCCCGGTCGCGAGCTGGACCCCCATGCCCGCCATCGGATCGCCGTTGCGGGTGGTCCTCACGCCGTAATTCTGGGCCCCGACCTCGATCCGGCCGACGTCGGCCAGCCTGACCGTGGCTCCGCCGGTATCGGTGCGCAGCAGGATGTTCTCGAATTCCTTGACGGTGGAGAAACGATTCTGCGTGACGATGGTGGCATTGATCTGCTGCCCGCTGACCGAGGGCAGCCCGCCGAGGGAGCCGCCCGCGGTCTGGCTGTTCTGTTCCCTGATCGCGGCTAGCACGGCGCTGGGGGAAAGATTGTAGGACGCCAGCTTGGCGGGATCGAGCCAGATCCGCATCGCATATTCGGAGCCGAACAGGCGGATGTCGCCCACGCCCGGCACCCGGCGCAATTCGTCCACCACCCGGATCGCGGCGATGTTGCCCAGATCGATGTTCGAGAGCGAGCCGCTCCTGGAAGTCAGGGCGACGATCATCAGGAAGGTGTTGTTCGCCTGGCGCACGGTGATGCCCTGGCGGCGCACTTCTTCGGGCAGGCGGGCCTCGACCGTGCTGAGCCGGTTCTGCACCTCGGTCTGGGCGATATCGATGTCCGTCCCCGCCTCGAAGGTCAGGTCGATCGAGGCCGTTCCGTTCGATTGGCTGGTGGAATTCATGTAGAGAAAGCCTTCCACGCCATTGAGCTGCTGCTCGATGACCTGGGTGACGTTCTGTTCCAGCGTTTGCGCGTCCGCGCCCGGATAGACGACCGATATCGTCAGCGAAGGCGGGGCGACTTCCGGATATTGCTCGATCGGCAGGTTGCGCAGGGCGATAAAGCCCGAAAGGAATACGCCCAGTGCGATGACCCAGGCGAATATCGGCCGATCGATGAAGAAACGAGGCATCGTATCAGCGGGCCTGCGGCTTGGCCGGAGCCTGTTTCGGGGCCGGCTTGGCCCCGGCCGGCTTCGCTTTTGCCTTCGCCGCCACGGCGACACCGGGCCGCAGCTTCTGGAAATTGCTCAGGATCACGACGTCGCCCGCCTGCAGGCCGCTCTCGATGGTCCACATTCCATCCACCAGCGCACCCGTTTCGACCGGGCGGAGCGCCGCGTTGCCCGCGCCATCGATCACATACACGCTGCTGCCGCCTTCGCCCACCATGACCGCGCGCTGCGGAATCGCGATGCCGGACGGCCTCTTGCCCGCATGGATCCTGGCGCGGACGAATTCGCCGGTCAGCAGCTGCCGGCCGGTATTGGGAAATTCGGCGCGCAGCGCGACCGTCCCGGTGGTTTCATCCACCGAGAAATCGACCAGGTCGATATATCCGGGGGTGGCGTATTCGCTGCCGTTCGCCAGGGTCAGGCGGACTTCCACCATCTGCCCGTCCTTCAGCTCCAGGCTTCCCTCGCTGATGCTCTGGCGGATGTTCAGCAGCTCGCTGGCGGATTGGGAGAACACCACATAGACCGGGCTGATCTGCTCGACCCGCGCCATCAGGGTGGCTTCCACCTGGCTGACCAGCGCGCCCT
Source organism: uncultured Caenibius sp. (assembly GCA_964468045.1). Classification (GTDB taxonomy): domain Bacteria; phylum Pseudomonadota; class Alphaproteobacteria; order Sphingomonadales; family Sphingomonadaceae; genus JAWKXU01. The sequence goes on from CAYXTO010000002.1 coordinate 147,650, forward strand.
CGGTCACCTGGGCCGGGCCCGCCCGGCCGGAAATCGGCGCGCGCACGGTGGTGTAGCCGAGCTGCAGCGATGCGGCGTCGAGCTGGGCGCGGATCTGCGCGACATTGGCCGAAGCTTCGCGGGACGCGGCGATGGCGGCGTCATATTCCTGCCGGCTGATCGCGTTCTCGGCCACCAGCGGGCGATACCGCTCCACCACGGCCGCGGCATTGGCCGCGGTGGCCCGGGCGCGATCCAGGCTGGCCTTTGTCTGGGCATAGCTGGCCCGCAGCTCGGACGGGTTGATCTGGAACAGCGGCTGGCCCGCGCGTACGTCGGAGCCTTCCTCATAGAGGCGGCGTTCGACGATCCCCGTCACGCGCGCGCGCACTTCCGCCACCCGCACCGGCGCGACTCGGCCCGGCAGCTCGATGACATTGGGAATGGCCCGGGGGCTGACCGTGACGGTTTCGACGGGTATGGCGGGCGGCGCTTCCGCTTCGCCGCCGCTGCAGGCCGCGAGGAGGAGGCTGAGAGCGGCCGCGATACTCGATCTGGTCAATTGTGCCATCCTTCCATTGTGCAGCGCGAAGGCGTAATATATATTACACAAGTCCATCGCAAGGGGGATCGAAGGAAAATGTGGTCGGAGCAGGATTGTGCGGATGCCCGCCTCGTGCGGCGGCGGACGGCATTCATCGAGGCCGCTCGCGAAGCGTTCCTGAACGAAGGCTTCGAACGCACCACGCTGGCCCAGGTGGTGGAGCGCGCGGGCGGCTCGCTGGCCACGCTCTACAAGCTGTTCGGCAGCAAGGAGGGCCTGCTGACCGCGGTGGTCGAAGAAACAACCGTTTCGGGGGAAGAGATCGTTCGGGATGTCGGGGCGAAGGGGTTGCCCCTGCTCGACAGCCTGACCCTGATGGCAAAACGTTTCCAGCAGGCTTTCGGGGAAACCTCCTCCGTGGCGCTGTTCCGCATCCTCATCGCGAGAAGCATGGACAATGACGATGTCGTGCGGGAGTTCTGCGAGGAAGGGATGGAACGGGCCCGGGCAGAACTGGCCGCCTTCTTCGCGGGTCGCAGGGAAGTCACCGCCGCCGGCGCGAACAGCCCGGAGGAGCTTGCCGCCCTGTTCTTCGCGCTCATCTGCCACGATCATCTGCTGCAGACGATCAGCGGAGTGAAGCTGGACGATTCCGTCGATGTTTCCATGCGCGTGCGGTTCTTTCTCAGAGGCGCCGCACTGGCGGGCTAGGTCCTGACCTGGCTCCTGACCCGGGGCCATGAGCGCCGTCAGGGGCGCCGGCTTCCCGCCGGGGTGATTGGACCGTTTCCGTCCTAACTCCGATGGACCTTGCGGGGCCTGACGTCGAGGTGAAGCGGACACCGATCTTGCGCCACGGGCGGAGAAGGTGGCCTTTGCCTTGGGGGGACGGATGGGGCCGGATCGCGCGCTCAACCTCATGAATGAAATGCTGTGGAACACGGCGATTGTCGCTGGTCCGGTGCTTCTTGCCACGCTGGCTGTCGGCCTGATCGTGTCGGTGTTCCAGGTCGCCACCCAGATCCAGGAAATCACGCTGAGCTACGTGCCGAAGATGCTCGCGGCTATGGTGCTGCTGATCGCGCTGGGCCCGTGGATGATCGCGCGGCTGACCGGCTTCGCCCGCTCGCTCTATCTGCTCATCCCCTCGCTGGCGGGTTGAACCGGCCCGATGGAGGAACTGGCGGCGCAATTGACGGCGGTCCTGCTGGTGAGCCTGCGAATCGCGCCCGCGCTCGCCTTTGGCGGGCCGTTCGCCATGCTGCGGATTCCCGTGACGGTGCGGGTGCTGCTCTCGCTAGCCCTGGCGCTATGGCTGGTGGCGGGGCGGCCGGATGCGACGACCGCCCGCGTCATGGCGGGATACCCGCTTCCGGGCCTGGCCGCCGGGGAACTGTTCGTCGGCCTCGCTGTCGCGCTCAGCCTGCAGCTGGCCTATGCCGCCATCCTCTGGGCGGGGCGCATCATCGATGTGCAGGCGGGGTTCGGCCTGGCCATGATCGCCGACCCCACGACGCAGGCGCAGATGCCGCTGGTCGGCACCGTGTTCGCCTATGCCGCCGCCATCGTCTTCTTCGCCACGGACGGCGCGCATGATCTGCTGGCGCTATGGGCCGCGACGCTGGATTTCATGCCGCTGGGCCATGGCTTCTATACGGGCGATGCGCGCGCCTTGCTCGGGCTGGTCGCCAGCCTGTTCGCCATGGGCATCGGCCTGGTCGGCCTCACCCTGCTCGTGCTGTTCCTGCTCGACCTGTCGATCGCCTTCATGTCGCGCACCCTGCCGCAGATGAATGTCCTGCTGCTCGGCTTTCAGGTCAAGTCGCTGGCGGTTCTGGTCGTTCTCCCGCTTGCCCTCTCGCTTTCGGCGGGCTTGCTGCTGCGCATGATCCGGCTCTCGCTGGAAGCGGTGCCCCGCCTGCTGGGCCAGGGCGGAGCCTGAGCGATGGAAGGGCAGGACCAGGATCGCACGGAAGAAGCGACGCCGTTCAAGCTGAAGCGCGCCCGGGAAAAGGGGCAAGTGGCGCGGGGCATGGATCTGGGCTTCGTCGGCAGCCTGCTGGCCTTCGCCGCCTTCATCCTGCTGGCCGGGCCGGCCTTCGTTGCCCGGCTGGCTGAATTGATGCGCCTGTCGCTCACGGTCGGGATCGATCAGGCCGGGCATGCGCCGTCGGTGCTGGCGACGGTCAAGGCGGTGTACTGGATGGCCTTCCAGCCCTTGCTGCTGCTGGGCGGGGTGATCGCATTGGTCCTGATCAGCCTGGAACTGATCCAGCTGCGCGGCTTCATCTTCACCGCCGCCCCGCTCAAGCCGGATTTCAGCCGGCTCAATCCCGCCAAGGGGCTGAAGCGCATCTTCTCGCTGCGGATGGTGAAGGAAACGCTCAAGAACATCGCCAAGATGGCGGTCTATTCGGTGATCGCCTGGCTCATGATCGCCAGCGCGATCCGGATCTTCGGCGATACATTGCAGGATGCCCTGTCGCTCTCGCAGGCCTTGGAAGGGGCGGCCAAGCGCCTGTTGTTCGCGTTCCTGGGCGCGGCCTTCCTGTTCATGCTGCTGGATCAGGTGATGGCGCGGCGGGAATTTGGCAAGCAGATGCGGATGAGCCGCCGCGAATTGACGCGCGAGACGAAGGACAGGGAAGGCGAGCCGCGGCTGAAGCAGAAACGCCGCGAGCTCCATGGCGAGATGCGCAAGCAGGCCGAAGGGCTGGGCCAGCTTCCCGGCTCGGATTTCGTGGTGACCAATCCCGATCATTTCGCGGTCGCGCTGGCCTATCGGCCGGACCGGATGGACGCGCCGATGGTGCGGGCCAGGGGCCGGAATCATTTCGCGCAATTGCTCAAGCGCAAGGCCCGTTTGCTCGGAATTCCACTGATCGCGGACCCGGCGCTTGCTCGCCGGCTGTTCCGGGAAACCGAAGCGGGCAAGCCGATCGCCCCCGCGCATTTCCACGCCGTGGCGCGGCATTACGGCCGGCTGCGCCGGGCCGCGGAGCAAGCGGAAGGAGGCGAGGCTTCGCATGGGTGAACTGTTCGACCGCAACAAGGATCTCGTCCTGGTGCTGGGCACCATCCTGATCCTGCTGATCCTGTTTTCCCCGATCCCCCCGGCCTTGCTGGATCTCGCGATCATCGTCAATTTCGCGCTCGGGCTGACCATCATGCTGCTGACGTTCTACGTCACCAAGCCGGTCGAATTCTCGACCTTCCCCTCGCTGCTGCTGGTCGCCACGCTGTACCGCCTCTCGCTCAATGTCGCCGCCACCCGCCTGATCCTGACCGGCGCGGATGCCGGCGAGGTGATCGAATCCATCGGCACTTATGCGGTGCAGGGCAATTTCGTCATCGGGCTGGTCGTCTTCACCATCCTGATCGTGGTGCAATATGTCGTGGTCACCTCGGGCGCGCAGCGGGTTTCCGAAGTGGCGGCGCGCTTCACGCTGGATTCCATGCCGGGCCAGCAGATGAGCATCGACGCCGATCTCAATCTGGGGCTGATCGACCAGAAGCAGGCGATCGAACGGCGCGCGGAACTGGAAAAGGAAGCGTCATTCTATGGCGCGATGGACGGGGCCAGCAAGTTCGTGAAGGGCGATGCGATTGCCGGAATCCTGATCCTCCTCATCAACATAGTGGCGGGCCTGATCGTCGGCGTTACCCAGATGGGGATGGGCTGGGGCGAGGCGCTGCAGCGGTTCGCCCTGCTGACCATCGGCGATGGCATCGCGACCCAGCTTCCGGCGCTGATTATTTCCATCGCCACCGGCATCATCGTGACGCGGTCGTCGGCGGATCGCCAGCTGAGCGCGGAGATTTTCCGGCAATTGGCGTCGGAGCCGCGCATTCCGATGATCGTGATCGCGGTGCTGTTCGCGCTCATGCTGCTGCCGGGCATGCCCAAATGGCCCATCGCCCTGCTGCTGGGGATTTCCTTCCTGGCCTGGCTGCGCGTTCGCGCGAGGCGCCGTGGCTTGGCCGCGGACGCCATCGATGGCGCAGCGGAGCAGGCCGATTCGCCCGCGCGTGCCGGGGTGCGGGCCGCACTTCAGATCGGGTTGGGCAGCCAGTTGGGCGAGGCATGGGCAGGCCGGAAAGCGCTGCTGCTGGATCGCATCGCCACCGCGCGCGCCGCGCATGAGCAGACCTTCGGCATCGCCTTCCCTGCGGTCCGTTTCGCGGATGCGCCCGAGCTGGGCAGCCTGGAATATCGCATCGAAATTCATGGGACCGCCTATGGCAGCGGGCAGGTGCACCCCGGGCGGGTGCTGGCCATTCCCCAACATGAGGATGTGCCGAAGCTGGAGGGTATCGCCGGCCATGATCCCGCGTTCGGGATCGGCGGGATCTGGGTGGACGCCGCCGAGGCGGAGCGGGCATCCGGCAGCGAATACAGCGTGGTCGAACCTGAAACGGCGATGATCACGCATTTCAACGAAATCGTGCGGATGGAAGCCGCCACCTTGCTGACCCGGTCGGCGGTTGGCGAATTGCTGGATCAGGTGCGGGAACGCCAGCCGGGCCTCGTCGAGGAACTCGTTCCGAACGTCATGACCATCTCGGACGTGCAGAGGATCCTGCAGAATCTGGTCCAGGAAAGGGTGTCCATCGCCAATATCGACCTGATCGTCGAAACGCTGGTGGATATAGGGCGATCGGAACGCGACCCTGCGGAGCTCACCGAAAAGGTCCGTCAGGCGCTGAGCACGGTCATCTGCAATGGCCTGCGCGGGCGCAATCCCCACTTGTCGGTGCTCAGCCTCGATCCCAGGCTGGAAAACCAGCTTCTGACCAGTGCCGGCGCGCGGGAGGCGAGCGCATTCGGCATGGAGCCGCGCCTGGCCGAGCAATTGCTCCGCAAGCTCGCGCCGCTGGCGGAAGCCATGATGCGGCAGGGAAAATCGCCCGTCCTGCTGTGCGCCGGGCCGATCCGCCGCATTCTCCTGAAGCTGACCCAGCGCTCCATTCCGCATCTGTCCGTGCTTTCGGTGGACGAGATTCCGTTGCGCATCAGTCTGCAATCCTTCGATGTGGTGAAGGCCGATGGATGAACGCCTGTTTGAAGCGGCGATAATATGAGCTTTAGAGTCCTGCGCATATGCAGGCCGTGTCGGAAGTGAGGTCCCGGATGGTTGATATCCCTGATCGTGAAGCGCTGGATCGCCTGCTCGGATTCCTCGATCAGGATCCGCTCAACCCTTCGCTGCTGCGCGATGCGGCGCAGGCGGCGCTTGCGGCCCATGAGCCCGGCCTGACGGTGGATTTGCTGTCGCGCCTCGACGAACAGGCCGATGCCCTCGCCGCCGCCGATCGCAATCTGCTGGCGATCGCCTTGATGCAAGGCGGCGATCCGGCGCAGGCCGCGCACATCCTGGAGCAGCTTCTCACCGCCGCGCCCCAGGATGCCGGCTTGCGCTTCAATCTCGCCTGGGCGCGTGCCTTGACGGCGGATCACGCTGGGGCCGCCGGCCTGCTCGATGAGGAGACCACCCGGGCCTTGCCGCAGGCGGCGATGCTGGAAATGCAATTGCTGCATGAGGCGGGGGCCTTCGATGAAGCGCTCGTGTGGGCGAGGCAGCATCTCGCCATTCATGCCGATTATCCGCCCTTGCTGGCCGCGATCTCCGTTCTCGCGGTGGATATGGAGGACGAGGAACTGGCCCGGCAATGCGCGGAAGGGGCGGATGGCCACCCCGACTCCCTGGCGGTGCTCGGCACGCTGGCCCTGGCGGAGCAGGCGCATGAGGCGGCCCGGCCGCTGTTCGAACGTGCCCTGGCGGCAAACGCAGGCTCGCCCCGCGCCTGGATCGGGCTGGGGCTGTCCGATCTCGCCAGCGGCGATCATCATGCGGCCGGAGCGGCGATCGACAAGGGGGCGGAGCTTTTCGGCGACCATCTCGGCAGCTGGATTGCGGCCGGTTGGGCCTATCTGCTTGGCGGCAATCGCGAAAAAGCGCGCCAGCGGTTCGAGCATGCGCTCGGGCTCGACCCGAATTTCGCGGAGTCCCACGGCTCCCTGGCGGTGCTGAACGTCCTTGAGGGGCAACGAGCGAGTGCAGAACGGGGTCTGGAAGTCGCGTTCGGGCTCGATCGCCAGTGCTTTTCCGCCGCCTTCGCCAAACTGCTGATCGCCGCCGGCGATGGCGACCAGCAAACCGCGCAGCGCATCATGGACATGGCGCTCGGGCAGGTGCTGGACGAGAAGGGCAGGACGATTGGCGAGGCGCTGCGGCGGCTTGCCAGATAGCGCTCAGCGCGTGCCCGGCTGTTTCAGCTGCTCCACCGCCTGCCGGAGCAATTGGCGGGTCTCGCGATCCGTGGCGATGATCCGGTGGACATCGGCCACCACCTTCTGAAACCTGGCGTCGCTGGCCAGCGTTTCGCCGAATTCCTCGGTCAGCAAGGCGCGGATCAGGGATTGTTCGAGATCTTCGGTCGAAAGACCCTCGATCTGCGCCAGTGCCGCCGCGCGTTTGATCGCGGACGGCGTGCCGGCCTTTCCGGCTTGCGGCCGGCGCTGCGCCTTGCCCATGCGCTGCAATTGCTGCCGCAGCAGCATCAGCACCTGGTCCACCTGGTTGATGCGGGTCATCGGCTTCCGGCGCCCGCCTCAGTGCCTGGTCGGGCCGGGCGAGAACTGGCCGAGCATCAGGGATGTGGCGGACAGATCGGAATCCTCCCGCTCCGCATCGCCGCTGCCCTCGTCGCCTTGGCCGGCCAGCTTTTCGCATTCGGCGACCAGCAGCGCGATGTCGTTGTTCAGCGGCGGATTCTCCGTATTCGCCGCCATCCCCGCCTTCATGCTGTCGATCGCCTCGGCGAACTCGTCCCGCACCAGATGGGTAAGCCCTTCCACGAACAGCCGCAGGTGATGGGTCTGCGGCAGGCGCAGCAGCGGCCCCCAGGTCGAGAGCGCTTTGTCCGCCTCTCCCGAGGTCAGTTCGAAGAACCCGAGCTGATAGCGCGCGATATGGAACTCCGGCGCCAGCTCGACCGCGCGCGCGAGCGAGGCATGCGCTTCGATGGCCCTTTGCCGCCCGGCCAGGATCGAGCCGCGCAGGAAATGCAGCCTCGGGTCATCCGGGAAGCGGGCCAGCAGCCGCTCGGCTTGCGCCAGATCATCCGCATCATCGCCCCGGATCGCTTCGAGCAGCGCTGCGATCTCGCGTTCATCGGACAGTTTCATGTCGTTTCCCCTTGGAATTCCCTTGTTATCGAAAGCGGGCGAGCTGGTCTCGCAATCTCGACAGGGCGGACCGGTGAATCTGCGATATCCGCCCCTTGCTCAGCCCCATCAGCTCGGCGATCTGCTGGAAGCTGACTCCGTTCTGGTAATGCTGCCGCACCACATTGGCCTCGCGCGCGGGCAGGGTTGCGATCTGGTCCGCGATCTTTCGCTTCATTTCATGCCATGCCAGGCTTTCGAAGGCGGATGGTTGCGCGTCCGGCAGCGAATCCGGATCGATGGGGCTGTCCTCTTCCAGCATCAGCCCGAGCGCGAGCGTGGCGGCCAGACGGGAAAGCGCCGCCAGGGCGTCTTCTTCCGCTTCGTTACCGGCCTCGCTCAAGGAACGCAGGCGCTCACGCTCGGTCCGCCGCCGATAGCGATAATGCGCCGAAGCCTCGCTCATCCTTGCCAGGCCATTGGCGATATGGCCGGCGATCCTCAGCCGTGCATAGGCTTCGAACGGGACGTTGCGGTGCGGATCGTAGCGGTCGATTGCCTGCAACAGAGCTTCGTAGGCCAGCTGCTCGATATCTCCGCGCTCGAAATTGTCCGGTTTCCTGCGCGCCCAGTGATAGGCGGCCAGCTTGCGGGCGAAGGGCCGGTAATGATCGAACAGGCGCTGCCGCGAGGCTTCTCCCGCATCGCTCAGGCGGGAGCGCCAGAGCGATGCCTCGACCCGGTCCGGCCGCGTCAGCAGGTCGAGGCCACGAGCCCGCCGCCCGTTCATCCGAAGCTGCCGAGCAAGCCCTCCAGAACCAGGCTCCAGCCGTCGATCAGCACGAACATCAGCACCTTGATCGGCAGGGAAATGGTGGCTGGCGGCACCATCATCATGCCCAGCGCGAGAAGTATGCTGGCCACGACGAGGTCGATCAGCAGGAACGGCAGGAGGATGACGAAGCCGATGGTGAAGGAGACTCGCAGCTCGTTGAGCATGAAGGCCGGAGTCAGCTTGAACAGATCGATGTCCTCGGTCCGCTCCGGCAGGGGTGTCCGCGCGATTTCGTAGATCATCTCGATATCGCGGTCGCGCGTATGCTTGAGCATGAAGCTCTTGAGCGGGGCCGCCCCCTTGTCCATCACCTCGCCCAGCTCGGCCTTCCCGCTGAGCAGGGGCTGCAAGGCATCCTGGTTGAGCTGAGACAGGGTCGGCCCCATCACGAATGCCGTCATGAACAGGGCAAGGCTGGTCAGCACCGCATTGGGCGGGGTTTGCGGCATGCCGAAGGCGTGGCGGACCATGGCGAGGACGATCACGATCCGCACGAAGCTGGTGGTGCTGATCAGGATCGCGGGGATCACCGCCAGCACGGCCAGGACGACGGCGATCTGCACCGCCTGCCCGGTGCCGCCTGCCACGATGGCGTTGGCGGAGTTGGCTGCATGGGCGGCGGGCGCGGCGGCCAGAGCCATTGGAAAGGCGGCAAGGCATGCCAGCTTGCGCAGCGATGGCCTCATTCGCCCTGCGCCCCGAGCTTGTCGAGCAGGACGATCTGGTGGGCCGTGATGACGAACAGATAGTCCTGCCCATGGCAGCGCAGCAGGCAGGCATCGCCGTGCTGGCTCACTCGCCGGGTTTCCACGATCTCGATGGCGCGCTGGCCGGCCGGGCGGCGCGGAAAGGAGAAGCCGCCGCCGTCATGCAGGCGATATTTGCGCATCAGCAGGATCGCGCCCGCCGCCAGCGCGATGCAGAACGCGAAGGCGAGCGCGATCCGCGCCCAGGGTATGGCGGGCGCGGTGCCATTGCCCAGCCCGGCGGCCAGCGCGGGCGCGGCGATGAGCAGCGGGGCAAGGCCGGAATATAGCGCAGCGCCTGCATGGCGGCCCTATTCGCCGATTTCCGTGACGCGAATGGCGAATTTGTCATCCAGCGTGACGATCTCGCCCCGGGCGATCACTTGCCCGTTCACTCGTATATCGGCCGCCTCGCTGAGCTTGCGGTCGACCGGAAGCACGTCTCCGGCGGCAAGCGCGTTCAGACCCGCTACCGTCAGCCGCGCTTCTCCGAGCAGGACTTCGATCTCGACCTCGACATGGTCGATCAGCCGGGCCGGTCTTTCCTGCGGCGTGGAGGCTGGAGGAATATCGTCCTCTACCATTGGTTCACATGCCTTTCGATCCGGAGGCCGAAGCGTTCGCCTTGCAGGGCGAGGGATGCGGCGGCCGCGCTGCGGGAGGTCCCGCCCATGGTGATTTCCAGCGGTCGGTCGGTCGGCGTGCCGAGCGTGATGACATCGCCCACCCCGAGCCGTTCGAGATCCCGCAGGCCCAGCCGGGTGCGGCCGATGATGGCCGAGATTCCGATTTCCTGCCGAGCGATGGCCTGCGATCTTTCCCCCGGTTCCGGCCTGCTGCGGGGCGGGCCGGCATAGCGCCGGGCCAATCCCGTCACGATCGAGCGGTGCGCGGTGATCGCCAGTATTTCCGGCCCGGCATCGAGGCATATCGGCAGGCAATATTCCGCTTCGCCGGCCGGCGCCGGCTGCGCGCCGTCCAGCAGCTTCGCATCCAGCTGGCTGGACAGGTCGCTGATCGCGGATTTCACGAGATCGCCGATCACCATCCTGTCGCCGGGGGTTCTGATGTCCCTGTCGGTGATTGTGTGCCCCAGCATGGCGCCGGCCAGCAGAGGCAGCGTGTCAGCCCGCGACGAGACGCGAAAGCCGCTGTCGTCCTGCCATTGCGTGGTTCCGCCGGCATCGCCCCAGGTGTCGCGGCGCGCTTCCTTCCAGGCCGGGGCGGGCGTGAGACGGCCCGATACCAGCCATGCGCGCGACCACTCATCCAGCCAGTCGGCCACCGGCTTGACCGCGATGGGCGAGGTCAGGGCGCATTCGGGAAGCCAGCTTCGCGGCGTGCCGTTCATCCTTGCCCCCGGATGCCGAACAGCTGCTGGATCATGTCGTTGCTGACGCTGATGATTTGCGAGGACGCCTGAAATCCGCGCTGGATCAGGATCAGGTCGCCGAACTGCGCCCCCAGATCGACGTTGGACGCTTCGAGCCGCCCGGACAATATGCTGCCGACCCTGCTGTCCTGCGCGGAAAGATACTGGACCTGGCCGAAGCCGCTATGCGCGAACAGCCCGTTGCTGCGCTGCTGGAGCTTCTGCGGATCGCGGAAATCGGCCAGGGCGATGGCGCCCAGCTCGCGCGTTTCCTCATTGCTGTAGGCGATCTCGAACTGGCCCTGCTCATTGACCGTCAGGGTGGTGATGGTGCCGGTGCCGTGCCCATCGACCTGCGACGCCCGCAACGTGGAGACGGTGCCGGAGGAAAAGGAGGTGATGCCCGAAAAGTCGAATGCGACGGAAAGGCCGCTGTCGCTATCCTCGAAAGTCAGCGTCGCATTGGCGATATCTGGAAGGCCGCCGGCGAAGTTCAGCGTCTGGGAACCGATCTCGTCGCCATCCCCGTCGGTCACTTTCACGGTCCATTGATTCGGCACCGTCTCCTCGCGGGTCAGTGCGATGGTCCACAGATGCTCCCCACCCTCCTCGTCGAAGACCCTGAGGTCGGAAATCGTGTGGGTCGTGGCGGTGGAGGAAAGATTGTCGGAAAAGACGATCTTGGTCGTCTGCTCGGGCGGGCTGGTGCGCGCCGTATCGATGTTCAGGCTGACCGGACGGCCGCCGGAATCGAGCACCGCCAGCCTGAGGTCCGTGCCCGCGAGCACGATATGGCCATCCTCGTCGATCACGAAGCTGCCGGTGCGGGTGTAATAGGTCTGGTCGCCGTCGATCAGCGTGAGGAAGCCGCCGCCATCTATCGCGAGGTGGAGGTCGCGGCCGGTCTGGCGCAGCTCCCCTTGCGAGAAATTTATCGTGACATCGTCGAAGCTGACGCCGTGGCCCTGGGCGCGGTAGCCCGCGCCATAGTTGAGCCCGCCCGCGCTGCCCCCGCCATAGATGTCGGAGAAGGAGATGTCGGCAGCCTTGAAGCCCGCGCTGTTGAGATTGCTGACATTGTTGCTGACCGCCTTCAGCCCTTGGGAATAGGCATTGAGGCCGCTCAGGCCGATATAGATGGAACCGAACATATCAGTTTGCCTCCCGGATCTGAGAAATGGAGCTGAGTGCGATATTGCTGATGGTTTGATCGCCGGCGGTGCGGATGGTCAGCCGCGGGGCGCCATCGACGAAGGCCACGGCGGTCACTTCCCCGCTCAGCGTGGCGGCCCCGGCCGGAATGTCGACGATCTTGCCGAGCAGCCCGGCCGCCTGCGAGGTGGATTGCGCCGCGACCAGCGTGCGCAGGCTTTCCGACATTTCCTGTGTCTGCTGGATCTGCGAGAACTGGGCGAGCTGCGAGACGAATTCGAAATTGTCCATTGGCTTCAGCGGATCCTGATAGGTCAGCTGGGTCAGGACGATCTTCAGCAGGGATTCGAAGCTGAGGCCGAATGCATCGGTCGCGGCCTGCGTGCCTGACGCGTTGGCGGAGCCGTTCTGCTGGACGCCGGTGAGGCCGTCGATCGGGGCGGATGCCATGGTTCGTCCTATCCCCGCCGGCTCTGGCGGATCAGCAATTCGTGCCGGGAATGGCCGAAGGCGCTCAGCAGTTGGTGCAGTCTCGCTTCCAGCTCGGCGCGCATGTCGTCGGGCAGGCGCGGCAGGCGCAGCACCAGCCGCAAGCCTCCTTCCAGCGGCACGAATTGCGCCAGGGCCGTCCCCATGGCCGTCGGACCTGACGCATCGGCCGGCGCGGACCGGCTGCGGGCACTGGACGCGCGCTCGCCTGCCGGGCCGCTATCCGGCTGCATTTGCGCGGACGGGCCGGGACGGGACAGCGCGGATGCCGCAGCGGGTGAAGCCATTGCGGCCGGCGATGCCCCCTTGGGCAGGAGTGCGGGGCCGGGCAGGCGGCCCTCTTGGGGCGATGCTGGCATGGAGCCGCCCATTGGCAAGGATCGGCCCGCCTCGAAGCGGGTGGCGGGTGCCACGGCCGGATCGGCTTCCGGCAGGGTCAGGCCGGGCGCTGCGCCTGCCGCCGGCTGCGCCATGCGAGGCTCCGGGCCGATGCCCGCCGTATGCGGCGGGAATGCGGTGCCGACCAGCAATGCGGATGCGCAGAAGGCATGGGCGCCTTCGCCGATCGTTGGCCGGATGGCGGCGATTTCGGCCCGGTCCGAATGGGTTGGCCGGACCGGGGCAAGGGCTGCGGCCGTGCTTGGTAAGATCGTGCCCGATGTGATCGTGGCGGTCAGCCTCGCCACATCCGGCAGGCCGTCTGCTAGATGGATCGCGGCATCCGGCGCTGCCGGTTCGCGCTCCGCCGGATTGCCGGGGCTCGCGGAATAGGTGGCCACCAGCGCCGCGAACGGCAGTGGGGCAGGCTCCATCCCCGCCGGATTGCCATGCGGCAGGTTGCGGGCGGCGCTGGCGGGTGGGCCGCCCGGCTCATGCGCGATCCTCATGCCCGGCTCCTCCCGCCCCGGTGAAGGAGCAGCTGGCCCGCTTCGGCCATGGCCTGTTCCTCCTCCTTGCGGGCAAGCTTGCGGCGCGCGGCCTTGTGGAGCGCGCCGAGCTGGTCCTGCCGATGGCGCTGGCGCTGCCAGCGCAATTCCCTTGCGGCTTCCGCTTCCCTGGCCTGCGCCGTCCGCTCGCGCCCCGTCCCGGCCTCCTGCTCCAGCAGGTTCACCATCGCGCCGGCCAGGCGGAATCCTTCCGCGGCGAACGAACCGGACGCCAGCATCCGGCGATAGTCCTGCCGGGCGGCATCGAGCAGCCGCGCCGCGTCCCGCTCGGCGTCCTCGGCCGCCGCCCGCGCCGCTGCCGCATCGGCCAGCGCCAGCTCGCCCTGCGCCACCCGCAATGTTTGCAGCATGGTGAGCTGGCCCAAGTTCCTGCATCGGCTGCGGTCATTGCGCATGGCCGTCGCCTCCGCAAATTCGCGAGAGCATCGCGAAGGTCTCGGCCCGGCTGCAGGGGCGGTCTGCTTCCTGCCGCAGGAAGGTGGCAAGATCCTGCTGCCAGGCGATGGCCTGATCCACTTCCGGGCTGGTGCCTTTGCGATAGAGCCCGCTTTCGATCATCGGGCGGGCTTCCTCGAAGCGGGCGAGAGCCGCATGGGCCCGGCGCGCAAGCTGCGCTTCCGGCGGCGAGAAGAGATCGCCGGCCAGGCGGCTGATGCTGCGCGAAACGTCGATTGCCGGGAAATGGCCCCTTTCGGCCAGCGTCCGGGACAGGACGATATGCCCGTCGAGCACGGACTTCATCAGCTCGACGATGGGGTCGTCCACGTCGTCCGTCTCGCTCAGCACCGTCATGATCGCGGTGATCGCCCCGCCATCGCGCGCGGCCCCGCACCTCTCGACGATCCGGGGCAGGGCGGAAAAGACATTGGGGGTGAAGGCGCGCACGGCCGGCGGCTCGCCGGCAGCCAGGCCGAGCTCGCGCAGGGCCAGCGCGACCCGGGTGATCGAATCCACGATCAGCACGACATGTTCGCCCCGATCCCGCCAATACTCGGCCATGCCGAGCGCCTGGTCGATCGCGCGGACGCGCAGGCTGGCGCTCTCGTCCGCCGTTGCGGCCACCAGGGTGAAACGCGTGCGCGCTGCATCCTGCAGATGCGTCCGCCAGAGCTTCTCCACCTCGCGGCCGCGTTCTCCGACCAGGCACAGGATCATCCGGTCGCAGGCGATCTGGCGCGCGAGCTGATCTATCAGGCTGGTCTTTCCCACGCCGCTGGCGGCGAAGATCCCGATCCGCTGGCCCTTGCCCAGGGGCAGGAGGCCGTCGATGGCCCGCACCCCGGTTTCGATGCGCTCCCGGGCGACGGTGCGTTGCAGCGCCGGAAGCAGGGCGCCGGCCCTTGGCCCGCGATGATCCGGCAGGATCGCCGGCCCGTCGTCGATCGGCCGGGCAAGCGCATCCACCGCGCGCCCCGCGAAGCCATTGCCCGCTGCGATCCGGTCCAGGTCGCGGCAACGCGCGACCGTGGCCCCCAGCAGCAGGTCTTGAATCGGGCCGAAGGGCGCGAGGCGGAGCGCGCCGGGCTGGACCGCGACCACTTCCGCGACCAGCGGTGTGCCGCCGCCGCTCCGCTCGATCTCGCAATAATCGCCGATCGTGGCGATCGGACCATCCGCTTCCAGCCAGTCGGCCGAAATCCGGGTGACCGCTCCGCACCATCGCGTCAGTTCCGCCCGTTCCAGGCGCTGCACCAGGGGGTGCGCCTTCATGATGGGACGCCCTCCGTGGCCAGTTGCTCCAGCAAGGCGGACAGGCGCGACCATTGCTTGCCGATCGAGACGTCGATCTCGCCCATGCGCAGGTCGATCACGCATTCTCCGGCGGCCAGATCGGGATCGATCGTCACCTCCAGTCTGTCGAATCGGGATGCGCAAGCCGCCACAGCCTCCCCGTCCGGAAAGTCGCGGGGCGAAATGCGCACGCCCGCGACGGGGGTGCGGTCGATCCCGGCCAATTGGTGCCGCACGGCTTCGAACACCATTTCCGGGAATTGGCTGCTGTCCCCCAGGATTCGGGCGAGCGCGGTCTGCGCGATTTGGAGCGCAAGCCCTTCGAACCGGTCGAACCCTTCGGCAAATGTCGCCTGCGCCCTTTCCAATGCGGCAGAGAGCTTCTCCAGCGCCGCTTGCGCGTTCTCCACCGCTTCCTGCCGGCCTTGAAGCCTGCCGCGTTCGAAGGCCTCGGCGTCCCGAGCTTCGCCTTTCACGCCGGCCTGCTTCAGTTCTTCCTGAAGCGCCGCGATCTGGGCTTCGAGCCGCCCGATCCTGGGGTCGCCGGCTTCCGGGACCGCTGCCGCTGCGCGATGCCCATGCGTCTCCGGCTGCCCGTCGCTCTCCTCGCCAGCGCTGATGTGCGATTGCCAGGCCTGGTCGGCACGCGGAAGGCTGGTGCGGAAGGACTGCACATCGGCCAATGCATCCCGATCATGCGCTTTCAGGAGGGCGTTCACTTTCGGCCGCTCCCTTCGAACAGCAGCGATCTCGCAAGATCGAGCAGGGACGGGCGCCGCTCGGTGGCGGTAAGCTCCTGCGCTCTGGCGCACGCACGGCGCAACGCTTCGCGGGCCGCGGGCCGGGGAAGGGCGATATTCCGGGCTTCGGCATCTCCCGGGCGGTTGATGGTATCGAGGAGCCGGGCGAGCCAGGGTGAATAGGAGGCGGGTGTTGGCTGATCGCCATGCTGGCCGGAAGACGCGCTCTCTGCGGATCGCTCGGCGAGGGCCTGCTGGAGGTCGATCCGCCGTTCGGCCGGCATGTGGCGCAGGATGGCGTTGCGGTCCCCCCGCGAGAGGTGGCGCCATCGCTCCAGCAGCGCATCCAGCGGTTCCGCACTAGCGCTCATCGCGGCCGAGCTCCCGGGAGGAAAGAGTGGCGGAAAGCACGTCCGCGAAGCTTTGCTGCTCTTCCCTGCTCAGGCGGCTGCGCTGGCGAAACCGGGCGACAACAATTGCCGCCAATATCGCCAGCCCGCCCAGCAGCCACGGATAGGAAGGCCAACTGGCCCAGTTGCTGGCGGATTGTGAGGGGGCGGGCGGAAGCGCCGCGTTGCGATCGTCGAAGGCGGAGCGCGTGTCGCCATACCTGCCGGGCCCGGCGTTTTCCGGAAGCCCGAGCGGCCCGGTTTCGAAGCGGAGAATGTCGCCGCGCGCGGGATCGAGCCCGACTGCCTGCGTGATCGCCTGGCGAAGGCGTTCTTCATTCTCCGGATTGAGGTCGCCTTCGCTGCGGAAGGCGATGCGCAGCTTGAAATTGCGGGCGTCGCCTGCGGGCGGGCTGGAGCGATCGGGCGGCATGGGCGTATCCGGTCCCACAGCATCGAGATCGAGCGCCGAGACCCGGATTTCGAAGGGCGCACCCGGCACGATCGTCTCCGCGGCGGCAACGGCGCGCGCCCGGAAATATTCTTCGAGCGCGCCTTTTTCGCCTCCAGCCCCACCCTCGGACGGTTGCGGCGCGACCGGGCTCACCAGATCGCCCTGATCGTCCAGGATCGCGACATCGGCGCTGGAGAGGCCGGTCACGGTGGAAGCGACGAGGCGCTGAATCCCGGCGATCTGATCCGGATCGAGCGCGTGCTTCCCCACGGTCTGGACGGTGACGGCCGCCTTCGGGCCTTGCTGCACCGCCCGGAAGAGCGCCCGTTCTGGGAGGGAGAGATGAACCCGTGCGGAGCTGATCCCATCCATCAGCATGATCGTGCGGGCAAGTTCGCCCTGCAATGCCCGCTGGTAGTTCACCTTCTGCGCGAACTCGGTCAGCCCCATGTCGCTTTCGTTGAACAGCTCGAAGCCGACCACGCCGCCCATGGTTATGCCGGAGCCGGCGACGATGACGCGCGCTTGGCTGGCCTCATCTTCCGGGACCAGCACGCTGCGGCCCTGGTCGGCGAGGCGATAGGCGATGCCTTGCTTTTCCAGCTCTCCGACGATCGCCGCGACATCCGCTTCGCGCAGATCCTCGTACAGCACCGCATAGCCCGGCCGCAGGAAGGCGAAATACAGCACGCACAGCACGGTGAAGACACCGGCCATCACGGCTCCGAAAAGGATGAGCTGCCTGCGCTTCATCGGGTTTGCCGGAAAGATCGTGCCTGCCGCGCCATTACAGCTGCATGTTCATCAATTCGCGGTAGGTCTCGGTCAGGCGCTGGCGGACCTGCATCGCGAATTCCACGGCGAGCCGCGCTTCCTCGAGCGCGAAAGTGACCTGATGCACCGGTATGCTGTCATCCAGCGCGAATTGCCGGACGAGCCCGTCCGCCGTGGCGATCTTGTCATTCACGCTCTCCAGCCCGCTGCGCAGGATGGACGCGAAGTTCGCCCCTGTCTGCGCGCTGGCGGCGGGCTGCATCTCCATGCCCAGCCGGTTGAGAAGAGGCGCAGCACTTTCCAGCGTGACCGAACCGATCGGCGCGATTTCGGTCATGACTGCCGCCCCAGTTGCAGAGCGCTGGAATAGATCTGCTGCGCGGCGGCCATGGCGACCAGATTGGCCTCATAGGCACGGGTGGTCTTGATCATCAGGCTCATTTCCTCCGCGTGGCTGATGGCGGGATAGGTGACGAAGCCCTGCGGGTCGGCATGGGGGTGCCCCGGCTCGTAAACCTGGCGGACGGCGGCATCCTGCGCCTCGACGCCATAAACCCGCACGCCTTGGGGATGGGCGGGTGCGCTGGCATGTTCTTGCGCAAGGATGCGGCGGAAGCTCTCGACCGGGCCGGAAACGAGACGCAGCGGAATGTAGCTGCCGCCGTCGCCGGTGCGCGTGGTCTGCATATTGGCGAGATTACTGGCGATGATCTCCAGCCGGCGCCATTCCACATCGAGGCCGCTGCGGCTGATTTCGAGGGCTTCCATCACTGGCCTCCCCGCACGGCGGTCCGCGCGATCTGCATCTGGCGACCGAGCACCTCAATCAGCGCGGCGTAGCGCAGGGCGGTGTGAGAGGCGCTGGCCATCTCGAGATCGAGGCGGACTTCCCGGTTGGATCGGTCCGTCGGCAGGCGCGTGAATTCGGGCTTGAAGCGGCGCGCGGCCTTGGCGCCCTGCGCGGCCGCTTCGCGCAGCTGCTCTTCGAAGGATACCCTGAACGGCAGATAGGAAGGCGAATTCGCATTGGCGATATTCTGCGAAATGGCGGACGCGCGCATGGCAAGGCCATCCAGCGCTTTGGTCACCAGAATTGCGGAAAGCTCATCCATTCCCGGCCTCCTCATTGCACCAGAATATCGGCGTGAAGCGCGCCCGCGGCCTTGATCGCCTGCAGGATGCTGATCATGCGGCGCGTATCGATGCGGGATCGCGCGAGGCCTTGCACCAGCGTTCCCACCGTCGTGTTGGGAAAGGACATCACCGCATTGTTCGCGCCCTGCTCGACCTCCAGCTTCGTGTTGGTGACCAGCAGGCTCGACACGTCGCTGGCGAAGCCGCCGATGAAGCTGGGCTGCGATGCATAATTCTCGCTGGTGATCGTCACCTTGAGATCGCCCTGCGAGACGACCACGCTCGAGATCCTGACATCGGCGCCCGCAACCACGGTGCCGGTCCGTTCGTTGATGACGATTCGTGGCGAGCGGCCGGGTTCCACCGAAAGATTTTCTATGTCCGAAAGGAAAGCCGCCAATTGTGCGGGCGGGCGGGTGAAGCGGATCGCGACTTCATCCGCGTTTTTCACTTCCGCGATGCCATGGCCCTGCGCCCGGTTGATCGCCTCCGCCACGCGCTGGGCGGTGGTGAAGCTCGGTTCCGTCAGCAGGAACGAAACCTGCCCGTCGCTTTTCAGGATCGCGGCATCGACCGGGCTTTCCACGGTGGCGCCGCCCGGCAGCACGGCGCTGGTCGGATAGTTGCGCTGCTGCCGGTTGAGATTCGCCCCGAAATCATATCCGCCCACGGTCAGCGATCCCTGCGCCAGCGCATAGGGCCGCTGATCGGGGCCGAGCAGCGGGGTTATCAGCAGGGTTCCGCCCGCGAGGGAGCGGGCATCGCCGATCGAGGATACGATCGCGTCGAACCGGTCGCCCGGATTTGCCGATGCGGGCAAGGTGGCGGTGACGATGACCACGGCCACATTGCGGCTGTTGATCTGATCGTCGGCAACGGTGCTGCCCAGCCGGGACAGCACGTTGCGCAGCGCCTGCCGCGTCACTTCGTTGCGGCGGGTGTCGCCCGAGCCGGCCAGGCCGGTGACGATGCCGTAACCGATGAGCGCATTGTCGCGCCAGCCGTCGAACCGTCCCAGCCCCTTGAGCATCACGGATTGCGCGGCGGCGGGCGCGCCCGCCAGCAACGCGGTCGCCATCAGCACCGCGATGCCGCGCAGCAGGAGACGGACGGGCGAAGGCATCAGCCGATCCCCAGGAAGCTGAGGATGCGATTGATGATGCCGGGCCGGGCGCTACGGCTGACGAAGCCCTTGCCGTCATAATCGATCTGCGCATCGGCGATGCGGGAGGACAGGATCGCATTGCCGGCCGAGATATCCTGCGGACGGATCCGCCCGCGGACGCCGATCGAGGTGGCCTCCCCGTTGATCAGCATCCGCTGGCGGCCTTCGATCAGGAAATCGCCGTTAGGAGCCAGCCCGACCACTTCGGCCGACATGCGGGCGACGAATTGCTCGCTGCGCACCAGCTCGCCCTTGCCGCCGTAGTTTCCGCCGAAATCGAGCGAGACCGATTCATCGACCGATCCGCCGCGCACGCCGCCGCCGAATTCCGTGTTGCGGGACGAATTCTTCTGCAGCTTGCTGGAAGCCCTGGCCGCTTCGTGGATCAGAACCGTCACCGTATCGCCGACCGCCCGGGCGCGATCGTCCGCCGCGACGGCCGGCCATCCCCCGCCGCTGTAGAGCTGATCCGCCTGCGCCTGCGCCGCCGGCAAGGTTGCAAGAAGGACCGAAGCCAGCATCAATCGCGACCTCATTCGCCTGCCGCCTCCACGGGCGCCGCGAGATGCGAGGCGAAGACGGCGCCATCCTGCGTGCGGACGAATACAGCCTGCCCCATGCGCGAGGGTTGGAGGGCATTCACTCTGCGCTCGATGGTGACCGGCCCTTGGCGCGCGACATGGCGAAGCTCCGTTCCCGCGCCGATGACCGGCCCGCCCCGAACAGCCAGCGGCCCGAGATAAGCGCCGGCGGCGAGCGGCGCGGAGAGGCGCGGCGCATTCACACGGCGATCGAAACGAAGCGGCAGCCGGGCCGCATGAGCACGGCACGGGGCCGGCGCCACGGCTTCCGGCTGGAGATAGGCGCCGGCATCGAGATCGTGCCGCAGCATGAGGCAGGGGCGGGCGCCGTGCCCGGGTCCGGGCGCTTCCGGAACCTCGAAGCGCACCTTTCCGCCATGGCGAAGGCGCAATGCCTGCCCCGGCACGCGCCGCCGCAGCAGTTTGGCGCGGGTGGCGCTATCGAGTTCGAGATGGCTGCGTCCGGCCGGAACGACCGCTATCGTCAATGGGCCCAGCCTCGTCCGCTGCCCGTTATCGAGCACGGCAAGATCCGCGACGGTGATCTCCCGCGCCGGCAGCACGACACGCTCAGCCGCCGCCGCATGGCCGGGCAATCCGGCGCATGCCAGGGCCAGCAGCATGGCGGACAGGCCTGATCGCATCGTCACTTCTTGAGATTGTTGGTGATGGCGGCGAGCTGGTCGGCGGCCTGGATCGCTTGCGCATTGGCGGCGAAGGCCCGCTGGATGACGAGCATTTTCACCATCTCTTCCGACAATTCGACATTGGAGCCTTCGAGGCTGCCCTGACGGAACCACCCGGCTCCGTCCTCTCCCGCTGCGCTGTCGATCAGCCGCGTATCTTCGCGCGGACGCAGCAAACCGTTGTCCAGCCGTTCCAGCGCATCTTCATGCTCGACACGCACCAGCCGGATCTGGCCCAGCTCCACGCTTTCGTCGCCGGAAGTGAGCGCGGACACGATGCCGTCGGGCGAAATCGAAAGCGATTGCGCATCGAGCGGCATCACGATCCCCGCACGCAGCGGGATTCCGTCGGCGGTGGCCAGCAAGCCGTCCTCGTTCACCCGCAACGGACCGCCCCGCCAGAGCAGGTCCTGCCCGGATGGCCCCATCAATTCGATCAGCCCCTGACCTTCGATCGCCAGATCCATGGGGTTGCCGGTCGGCCTGATCTCCCCTTGCGCGAACAGCATGGCCTGGGGGACGATCCGCACTCCGCCGCCTTCCGGCAGTCCGCTGGGCGGCAGCGCGCCGCCGATCCCGTCCGCTTGCGGTTGCCGTGCGAGGATTTCCGAGAAGCGTGGTTCGGAGCGCTTGAAGGCCGGGCTGTTCACATTGGCGATGTTGTTCGCGATCATCTCGAGCGCGAGCTGTTCCGCCCGGAGCGCCACCGCTCCCACTTCAAAGGCCCCGTTCATCGCCCGCTCCTGCTGAAAGTGGTGATCGCCTGGCCAATCAGCTGATCATAGGCCTGCGCCAGCCGCGCGCCCCCTTCGGATTGGCGCACAGCCGTCATCATTGCGACCATCTCGTCGCTCATCACCACATTGGAGCTTTCGAGCTGGCCCTGGCGCAGAACGCTGCCGCTTGCCTCGGCCAGCCCGGCCGGGTTGGCGCGGAATACCGATCCGGCGAGCGCGGCGATACCGGAACCCTGACCTGCCTCATAAAGCCCGATGGCGGCGACCGGCACGCCTGCCTGCAGAACGGTGCCATCGTCCAGGATCTCCACGTCCTGACCGTCGAGGATCAGATCGCCGCCGCCGGCCTGCTGGAGGATGCGGCCTGATGCATCGATCACCGAGCCGCCTTCACCCAGCGTAAAGGCGCCGCCGCGCGAGTAGACCAGATCTTCGCCCGCGCGCAGTTGAAGCACTGCCGGTCCATGGATCGCGAGATCGAGAGGCTTGCCGGTATGGCGAAGACGGCCCTGGCTGAAATCGGTCAGGAAGCGGGTCTCGGCCACCTGCGCTGGGAAGGGCCCGCTCGCCCGTTCCAAGGTCTGCGCAAAGGCGACCTGTTTCTTGTATCCCGCAGTCGACGCATTCGAGACGTTCCGGGAAACCGCTTCCACACGGCGTTCCGAGGACGCAAGAATGGCGGATGCGGACTCCATGAGCCCCGGCATCGAACCCCCCGATCTTTCCAGTCGCGGGGATGGTTACGATGCCCGGTCATGCGATCAATTCGCGATAGATCGACAACGGATTTAACCCGGGCGGGAGGTTCCAGCGGAGCTAAACTTCTGCTTGTTCCGGTGGATTGGTCTCTCGAAACCGGATGCATTCGCTTGCCTGTCCCCGCGGGGGAACGGGCGCGCGGTGCGTGCTCATTTCATCAGCAGGAGAATGCCCAAGGCCAGCCCGGTGGCGGCAGCGAACAAGGGCCAGGACCAGAGTATGGTATGATCGGCCAGCACCAGCTTGTGAATCGCAAGATGTCCGCCGGTCGAGCCTGCGGACCCTATGAACAGGGAAACGATCCAGGTCAGGAATGCGCCCAGAGGCAGCGCCTTGAGGAATGCCATAATCCCATCCTTGCGAAACACTGGGCTGACTATGCGGCAATCGTGGTTAAGAAACCGTAAGGGCCGCCGGATTCGAGCCGTGCTGCCGCGAGTGTCATCAAACCGAAACAATAGGCCATAGAATAACCCCGATTCTGCAATCGCTGCTGCAGGGCGGAACTGGAAAAGCATGGGCAATCCGGAATTGGTTGAGACTATCGACCCAAAAGAAGCTCTGACGCATGTGCGGGTGCAGGAAGTCTCCGGTCCGCTGGGGCGAGTGCGCCTGACCGTGCGGGCGCTGGGCCATGCCGAAGGCTTCGTGTTCTGCCGGCATGGGACGGCGACGCCCTTCGCGCTTCCCGCCCGGGAATGGCTGGCCCTGCCGCTGGCGAATGGAAGCAATTACGACGTCTGAGGGACAGGGCGCTTGACGGTGCGCTATAGCAATTCGCGGCTTTCCGCGATGGCGGTAATTCCCCGTTTGCCGTCCTGCCGCCCCAATTGCACCACCACATCGATCACCGAGGCGGCATAGGCAATCGTATCGCCACGGGTCAGCCCGATCCCGGTCTGCATCACCATCAGCGCGAGTTGTTCGAGCGCGCCGCGCAGCGAATTGGCATGGATGGTGGAGAAGGAACCGGGATGGCCGGTGTTGATCGCGCGCAGGAAGCTGACGGATTCGGCGCCGCGCAACTCGCCCAGCACGATCCGGTCCGGTCTCAGGCGCAAGGCGGCCTGCAGCAGCTCATTGGCGGTGACCTTGGCCTCGCCAAGCTCGCCCTTCACTGCCACCAGCCCGACCCCATTGTCGCCGGGCAGGCGCAGTTCCGGCGTGTCTTCCACCAGCACGACGCGTTCGTCGCGGGGGATGTCGCCCAGCATGGCGCTGAGGAAGGTGGTCTTGCCGGTGGAGGTGCCGCCCGACACAAGGATGGTCTTGCGCGCCGCAATCGCCGCGCGCAGCCATGCGATGGGTGAGGCTTCGCGATCCGGCATCGGCGCTTCCTCGGGCCTGGCCAGGGGGCCGCTGTCATAGGCGTCGAGCGGCAGGTCCAGCCTGCGGTGGCGGCGGATGGCCATCACCCATGGCCCGCGCGTCGCCGGAGGGCCGCAGAATTGCACACGCGCGCCGCCCGGCAGCGTCGCCCCGAGCAGCGGGTGCTCCCGGTTGATCCCCTGGTGGCTGACCCGAGCGACCTGCTCGGCCAGCCGCTTGATCAGCTGATCGTCGATCTCGGGCAATACGATCCTCTGCATCCCGGGGGTTGCGGCATCCTCGATCCATAGCTCGCCGGGCCGGTTGACGATGATCTCGGTAACCGTGTCGCGTTCCAGCCAGCGGCGGAACGGAGCGAGATAGGCATCGAGATAGACATTCCCGCTCGGCAATGCGTCCTCTCTTGCGCATTCGTCGGCCGGCATGAGCTGGTGCAGCGCGGCGGTCACTGGGTGGTCACGCGGGAGAAATCGAGATCGCGCGCGGTAAACACGCGGATCGGTTCCCCCTGGCGCACCCGCACGGTGGGGCCGATCTGGCTGTCCTGCGTCACTGCGGCCGCGGCGGCGCTCTGGCCCCCGCCCAGGATCACGGAAGACCCGCCGCTGGCGATGGTGCTGAGCCCCCCGACGACCGAGAGCAGCATGGCGGAACCAAAGCGCTTGAAGAAGTGACTGTCCACCTTGCCGGGCAGGCCGGCAGTGCCGGAGAAATCGGTTCCGGGCGAAGCGAGCGCGACGGATGCGCCGTCCGGGCGGATCAGCCGCGTCCAGATCACATAGGCGCGTTTCTGGCCCCCCTGAAGGCCGCTCTGGTACTGGCCGACGAGGCGGGAGCTACGTGGCACGAGGATGCGCGTGCCGTCGAAGGAGCGCACATCGCTGCTGACGACCGCCCGGACATAGCCCGGAACATCGGTATTGATCGCGGTTTCCAGAATGGCCGGGATCAACGTGCCCTGGGTTACGGTAGTAGCCGGGTCGACCATCGCCGTCGCCTGGGCCGGGGCGCCGCCCACCCCGCCGATCCGGCTCGCGAAATCAGAAGCGGAATTGCCTGTCTTGGCGGCATCGCCTGCTTCCGGCGCGACCAGCGGAACCGGCATGGCGCCTGCATCGAACACGACGGTAGGCGAAGCGTGGGGGTTGCTGGCCGGGGCCAGCGCGGTGGCGGGCGGGTTGGCCAGCACGGCCTGCGGTGCCGGGTCGGCTTGTGGGACCGGTGCCGCCACTCGCGGTTGCGGTTTCTGTTGGTTGGCGTCTTGCGTGGGCGCGGGGGCGGAATTGCCTGCCGGTTGCACGGTTGCCTGCTGCGCCGGATTCGCCTCGCCGGCGACGCGGGCGGTATCCATGCTCCAGAGCGTGATCGCGCCGAGCAGGCCGACGATGCCGATCCCGGCGGCCAGGCCCAGGGCATCGGATTTGCCCTTGCGCTGGGTGACGGCGGGGAAAGCGTTGCGGCTGGCAAGATCGATGATCTCGGCCGACATCCCCTCGCGCGGGTCGCGATCATTCGCGGCTTCTCCGGCCTTCTTTTCCGGCAAACGCATGGCAAGGCGCATCAGTTGGACTCCCCGGCGCGGGCAAGCGCAGCGTCCGTCCGGGACATTGCGTTGCGTTCTGGTTGCTGGTTGATCAGGACCGCGTTGTCGCGGCCGGATCGGAGGATGATCTCACGCGGCACGCCGTCGACCACCACGGTGTCGCCCCGGACCGTGTAATTGACCGGGCCTTCCACCCCTTCCTCATTGGCGATCAGTATCGCCGGGACGGGATTGCCGTTCGGCCAGGTCAGGAATGTCGCGTCGCCATCGTCGTAGATGCGCGAGGGAACCAGCTTGCGGTTGCCCTTGCTGGTCCAGGAAAAATTGAGGCTGGCCGGGTCCTTGACCGCGTAGGGATCGCTGGCGGCCGTCATCTCGAGATCGTTCGGACCTTCCGCCAGCGCCGACGCCTGCGCTTCCTTAGCGTCCTGCGGATAGGTGAAGCGCAGGACGTAAAGCGGCTTCGAGGACGGGCTGGCCACCAGATCGAACAGATAGGTGCGGCGGTTGGTCACCACCGTCATATTGGTGGAAGCCTTCGCTTCCAGCGGCTTCACGAACAGCAGGTTGGCCCGCTTGTTGGGCGTGACCTGCCAGGAGGCGGAATCTCCGATCGCGACATTCTCGATCAGTTCGCTCTCGCCGAACACGATGGTCGCCTGGACATTGGTCCGCCCTTCGATCCGCACCACCTGGGCCGGATCGTAGACTCGCTCGACTAGGCGCTGGTCACTCGCGAAGGCAGGCTGGGCGGCAAGGGTCAAGGCAAGCGCCAGGGGCGCGATTGCGCGGATCATCGGGATTTCTCCGTAAAGCGGGCAGGCATGGCGCGGAAGCGGCTGCCGACCCCGCGCGCGCGTGAAGGGGCTGATGGTGCTCCGGAAACCGGCATTTCGCCGATGCCGCGCGAATCGAAGCGGATTTCGCGGCGGATGCCGCCAGACCCGGCATCGTTCGCCGCCGAAGCGGGCACGCCGGATAGGGCGATGCTGCGAGCCTTCACTACGGCGGGCGAGTTCGCGGTCGGAGCGGGGGCGATCGCGGTTTGGCGCGCAGGGGCGGATGCCGGGCGTGCCTCACCGCGGCCCTCGTCGCTTGCCTTTGCGGCCAGCCCGAATATCCGCCATCCGGCCACCATGGTCCCCGCCGTGCGCATCACCAGCACCATCAGCGCGACATGGACGGCACCGACCAGGAAAAAGGCCATGGCCGCGCGCGGGTTTATCTTCCCGTCGAGGTCCACGAGGCTGGCGATTACCGGCACGGCCAGTTCCAGCATCAGGCTGCCCGCCAGCACCGCGAACAGCGGGGCAAGCGCCAGCATCGCCACGGCGCGAAGCCAACCCACGAACAGCCCGCGCGTGCCCTGGAACAGGGCGAGGATGACGAAGGCCGGGCCGATGGCGATCAGCACGGCCAGCGCGATCCGCGATGTGACCAGCACGCCCACGGTGCCGAGCAGGAACAGCATCGCGCCGAGCCACAGCAGGTTGGGCGGAGAGAACGTGCCCGCACTGGCCTCGGCCTGGCCCTCGGTCGCTTCCGCGATCGCGGCGAACACGATGTCGATCTTGTCGGCGAACAGCGTCGTCGCCGATCCCCGGCTTCCGGCAATGATGGACGCGATCTGGTCCGGCGCTCCCCTTGCAAGGTTCCAGACGACGCTTTGATAGGCGACCCAACTCGTGGCGAAGGTCAGGACCAGGCCGAGGGTCATCATGCGCGGGGTCAGCGCGCTCACGCCGAGGCGGCTGCGGCCGGTCAGCAGCGAAATCGCGAAAAAGGCGACATAAAGCGTCAGCAGGATGGTGAGGGCCGGGACCAGCGCTCCGCCGGAGCCGAACAGCCTGCCGAAGGCGCTCTGCGTCATTTCACCGGCAACGCAATCCACCCCGCGCAGCGCGGCGGCGACGCCATTGCCGACTTCGGCCCGGGCTATGTCACAGGCCGCGCTCATTCGGCGGCGACCCATGCAGGAAAGCCGGCATCGCCATCCGCTTCCCCGCCCGGCCAGGCATGGCCGGTCAGCGCCGGATACCAGGCGGCCGGCTCATCGCCCACCGCTTCGCGCAGCAGGTCGAGGCGGCGCACCGCACTTTCGCGGCCCGACAGGATCGTCAGTACTTCGGGCGCGCCGGACAGGTCGAGCCGCACCACCACGGATGCGTCCGGCTGGCGCACCAGGAAGCAGCGGCTATGCGCGGGCAGCGTGCGGATCAGCTCCAGCTCATGCAGGGTGAGGCCGAATCCTTCGCAATAATCCTCCGACCGGGCGCGGGCATTGGGCATGAACACCATGGTCGCGGTCTGTTCGACCAGCGCCGTGGAAATGCGGCTGTCGAGCGCATCGCGCGCGCTCTGGGTCGCGAAGCCGACCAGCGCGTTGCGCTTGCGCAAGGTTTTCAGCCAGTCCCGGATGCGGGCGGCGAAGACCTCGTCATCCAGTGCCTTCCAGCCCTCATCGATCAGGATCATCGTGGGATGGCCATCCAGCCGCTCGTCGATGCGATGGAACAGATACATCATCACCGGGGTGCGCAGGCGCGGGGCTTCCAGCAGCGCGGTCATGTCGAAGCCGAGTACGCGATGCGACAGATCCAGCCGGTCATCCGCATTGTCGAACAGCCAGCCATGTTCGCCCCCTTCGATCCATGGAGACAGGCGATCGGCGAGATCGCCGGGTTGCGGGCGGCGCGCGCCAGCCAGCAATTCGCGGAAATGGCGCAGGCGGCGCAACGAACCGTCGTGGGAATAGGCCGCGTCCACCGCATGGGAAATGGTGGCCAGTTCCTCAGGCCCCTCGGCCTTCAGCAGCACGCCCAGCCAGTCGCGCAGGAACGCCCGGTTGGCGGGATTGTCGGGCAGGGCGAGCGGGTTGAAGCCGGTCGGATGCCCCGCCGCGATACGGTCATACCGGCCGCCGATGCCGCGAATGAACAGCTCCGCGCCGCGATCCTTGTCGAACAGGATCGTGCGGGGATTGAATTTCTGCGCCTGCGCGGCGAGGAAATTCATCACCACGGTCTTGCCCGATCCCGACGGCCCGATCACCGAGAAATTGCCGAGATCTCCGTGATGGAAATTGAAGAAGAAGGGCGTGGCGCTGGTCGTTTCCAGCAAGGTCACGGCATCGCCCCAGTGATTGCCGCTGGCCTGCCCCAGGGCGAAGCCGTGCAGCGAGCAGAAGCTGGCCATGTTGGCGGTGGAGATCATCGCCCGGCGCACCAGATAGGCTTCATTGCCGGGGAACTGACCCCAGAAGGCCGGTTCGAGATTGGTGTCCTCGCGCACTGCGATGGCGCCGCTGTCGGCCAGTGCTGCGGCGCAGGCGGCGCAGGCATCGTCCAGCCGGGCAAGATCGCTTTCGCGCACCAGCACGCTCAGGTGATGGTCGCCGAAGCCGACCGCGCCGGTGCCCAGCGCGTCGCGCGCGGCCAGCATCTCATGCCGCTCCGCCACCGCTTCCTCGTCTGCGGATCGCAGGCGGCGGATCGCCAGATCCATGCGTTCCCGCGCGGTCTGGCGCTCGGCGGGGGCGAAGCTTTCGGTCACGATCGACTCGCAAGGCAGGCGCAGCAGCGCATCGAGCAGGCCGGGAGAGATCGCGTCCGGATAGTCCTTGAGCGAGAGCATGGCGGCGAAGTCGGTGCCTTGCCCGCCGCGCAGTTCCATCGCGTCCAGCCCGAAGCTGATCCGGCGATAGGGCAGCATATGCCCGATGTCGGTATCTTCCATGGGACGGCGCACGGGGCGCATCTCGCCATTGTAGAGAGCGCTCAGCAATTCGAGCACTTCGGAGCAGACCGCGCCGCCCGCAGCCTCGTAATCGCCCAGCAATTGCGCGCCATAGCTGCCCAGCGAGGCGATCAGGCCGCTTGCCGCCGCGCGCAGCGCGCGCAAATCCCTGGGATCGGCCTCGATCTCCTTTCCGCCCTTGCGCTGCCAGAGTTTCGAGACGCGTTCGGCCAGGCCGGCCTTGCCCTTGGCGGGGCGGCGGACGATGGTGATGAACTGGTCGTTGATGAACAGCGAACCGCCGGCCAGCCGCTCGCGCCAGCGCTGGTCGATATGCGCCGACAGCGGATCATCGAATTCCGCGTTCAGCTGCACGTCCACGCGGCGGCGGATGACATGGTGGTAGAGCACGAAACGCGCGTCCAGCGAACTGCGTAGCAGGATTTCCCGGGATGCGGTGTGGGCGTTCAGGGCGGAGCTGTCCTCGGTTTCGAACAGCAGGCCGGGAACCTGGATCGCCGCCATCAGCGAGCCGTCGCGCAGCATGACGCAATGCTCGTCCACCAGCCGCGCATAGGGCAGGCGATCGCCCGCGCGGGCTTCCTTGGCGTTCCATGCGGCGGCGCCGATCCATTTGCTCATGCTTGTCGCCCCTTATGCCGCATAGCTGTTGCAGCCCCACCGCTTCCAGTTCCGCACGCGCGGACAGCGGCTGACCTTGGTGATCCAGAGATCGAAGATGCGCGGTTCGCGCAGGCACGCGAAATAGCCGATGCCATGGATAACCAGCGCCGCCGGCAAGGCCAGGAAGCTGCCCGTGATCAGGAACAGCTCCGTGGTCAGCGCCGCGTTGATGATGAAATAGCTGTATGTCACTCCGGCAAACATCTGCGGCCGGGTCAGGGCGCGATGCACCGGGTAGCGGACGAGTTCCATGATCCCGCGCAGCCCCGCCTTCAGCCTACCGCTGCGGCGGACTGGATGCCCGAAACGATCGAGGCCGCGCCGAACAGGATGAAGCAGCCGACGATCACGGTCGCGCCGAAGCGCCAGTTGAGCCGCCCGGTCAGCATCAGGAAGCCGACGGCGGCCACGGCCATCACGGCAACGGCGGTGGCGACGTTGCCGAGCAGGGTTCCCTGCAGCCAGGCCAGCGCGGCCACGATCGGGCCGGAGCCTTGCGGATTTGCCGCCTGCGCATGGGCGGCGGCCGGCATGGCCAGGGCGGGAATGGCAACGAGAAGGCGAAGGGCACGCATGATCTATCTCCGGGAATGGTCGGACAGACGGCCGAATATGGCCGTGACATAATGTTGGGTTTCGCGGATGCGGGGGATGCCGCCGGCCGCGATCACGCGGCCGGGCCCGGCGTTGTAGGCGGCCAGGGCTTTCTCCACATCGCCGTCGAATCGGTCGAGCTGCGCGCGCAGGTAACGCGCGCCCCCTTCTAGGTTGGCGTAAGGGTCGGACGGATCGACGCCCAGTTCCCGGGCCGTGCCGGGCATAAGCTGCGCCAGGCCCCTTGCCCCGGCGGGCGAGACGGCGTTCGCGCGCCAGCGGCTTTCCTGCCAGACCAGCGCTTCGATGAGGGCAGGGCTGAGGTCGAAGCGAGCCGACAGTTCCCGCACCTTTTCGGCATAGGCCGCCGGGATCGCGAGCCGGGGCATGCCGCTGTCGGCCAAAGCCGCCGCCGGCACTTCGATGCCGGCCGCATTGGCGCCAGCGTCGGACGTTTCGCCGAACGAATCGGTGCCGCCCGCAATCCAGCGGTGACCGCCATAGCTTACTTCAAGCACATCGGCATGGGCCGCAGGGGCTGTTCCCGGCCCAGCCGCCAAGGCGGCGATGGCACTGCCCATCCCGAGAATCGTCAAACGCGTCATCAGCGCCTGATGGGCACTTCTCGTGACAGGTCTGTTACAAAACGCCCGATAAAGTTGTGCCCTGTCCGGGCAATGCCAGCGACACCCGATTCAGGGCTCTATAGGATGGTCGTATCGGCGGGGTCGGGCGCCCGGCGAAGGAGCGCCCGGAACCCGATTGGCCCAAGCCCGGTCGGCTCAGCGGGTCGCCAGCCGGTCGCTCCGCTTCAGCTCGGCGAGCGCCATCCGCGCCGCGGCGCGCGAATCCACCCAGCGCCCATCGGCCAGTTCGAGCTCGTATTGCCGGTCGCTGAGGATCGCGGCCTTGAACATGGCTTCCGCCTGCGCGGTCCGGCCCTGGGCAGCGTAGGCGGCGCCCAGATTGATGAGCCGGGCCGGATCCTGCGCATCGAGCGCGCGGTTGGCCTCGATCCGCGCTTCCGCCGCAGCCGGCATGCCGGCCGCCAGTTCCGCATAGGCCACGTCGACCTCGGCCGGTTCGACAGGCTGATGGGTCGCCGCCACGATCGGGGCCTGCGCCAGAATGACGGAAGCCAAAACAGCAAGTCCAGTCATCATCACTCTCCATAATCATTGCTTGCCCGTGGAGAATGATCGCCCCGACATTCCTCCGCAATAAAAATGAAACATTGTCATAAAACCGAAACAAACGGCATTCCGCTCGATCGACTCGAGCTCATGCTGCATTGCGGCGAGGTGTGATCCGGAGAAGCGATAATGTAATAAGTGTCATTGATATGACTTTTATAAGTCTCTGACCAAATTGACGTATTTTGAAAAGAAACTGTCACGTCCGGAGACTAGCCGAGGCCCCGCGATAGTGTTCGCATTCCGATTCTACGGTTTTTCAGGGGACCACCCATCGTGACAAAATTCCATCGCTCGCTTATTCTATGCTGCAGCGTGCTCGCTCTTGGTGCGTGCGGAGCAGACGAAATCGCTTCGCCCGGCTCGGGCGGTGACATCATCATCAACAATCCGAGCCCGACGCCTTCACCCACGCCGAGCCCGTCCGGTGGAGCTTCGCCGGTGACAGCCGCCGCGAACTGCCCGACCATCTCCGATGGCCTGACCGACAGCGGCGTGCTGAACGTTCCAGGCGGCACGGTGCGAGTCTGCACCCTTCCGCGCCGGTTCACCGCATCCACCACGCTTCCCTATATTTCCGGCGTGGCCTATCGCATGAACGGCCGCGTGGATGTGGGCACCGACGGTGGCCCGACCGCTTCGGCCAACGACACCAATGTCACGCTGACGATCGAGCCCGGCGTGGTGGTCTATGCAGGCACCGGCCTGTCCTATCTGGTCGTGAACCGCGCCAACAAGATCAATGCGGTCGGCAGCGCCGCCCAGCCGATCATCTTCACCAGCGAACAGAACGTTCTGGGCAATGCCACGGACAACAGCTCGCAGCAGTGGGGCGGCGTGGTCCTGCTCGGTCGTGCGCCGATCACCGATTGCGACGCCGGCGGCGCCGCACCTGGCACGGCCGATTGCGAACGCGATACCGAAGGTTCGCCCGATCCGGCGCTGTATGGCGGCGCCACGCCGACCGACAGCAGCGGCAAGATGCAATATGTCCAGATTCGCTATTCCGGCTTCGTCCTTTCGGCCAACTCGGAATTGCAGTCGCTCACCACGGGCGGCACCGGCAGCGGCACCGAGCTCAGCCACATCATGAGCTTCAACAGCTCCGACGACGCGTTCGAGTTCTTCGGGGGCGTGGTCAACGCGAAACACCTCGTCTCCGTCGGCGCCGAGGACGACGTGCTCGATACCGACACCGGTGTGAAGGCCCAGTTCCAGTATGTCCTGGCGATCCAGCGCGAAGGGCAGGGCGACTCGATCATCGAGGCGGACACCAACAATTCGAACACCGGCCAGACGCCGCGCCAGAATACGGTGGTTTCCAACGCCACCTTCATCCAGCGCAGCACGGCCGGTTCCAACAACGCCGCCATGCTCATTCGCGGCGGCGCGGACTACAAGCTGCTCAACACGGTGGTTCACAGCCCGAACCACAGCTGTCTGCGGCTCAGCCTCGCCGACACCATCCAGGCGACCGGCGCCGACGAGAACGGTCCGCCGGAATTCCGCTCGGTGGTCATGCAGTGCGCCAGCCCGGCTTTCCTGGGCACGGATGGCGTGACCGAGGCGGATGTGCAGGGCATCTTCAACGCCGGCACCAACAACAACGCCAATTTCACCACAACGCTTGCTTCCGGCTTCATCAACGGTTCGAACGAGAGTGCGGTGACCCCCTTCAACGCCAGCTCGATCTCGAGCTTTTTCGACAACACCAGCTATATCGGCGCGGTCCGCGACAGCTCCGACACCTGGTACACCGGCTGGACCTGCAACAGCGCCGCCGCGAACCTCGGTGCGAGCAACAAGGCCTGCACCACCTCGCCGGTCACCTGACAGGCCGCTTCGAATGACGGGGGCGGCTGCACGGGTGGCCGCCCCCTCTTTCGCATTTGAATTACCGGGGGTTTCTATGATTACGCCGTCTTGGCTGAGCCGCACGCTGCTCCTTACCACCGCGCTGGTCGCGCCGGGTCTCGCATTCGCCCAGGATGCGGGCACCGCGATGCCGCCGCAGCCAACCGAGGAAACGGCTGTTCCCGCAGACGATCCCGCGCCCGGCGATGCCGCCGAGGAACGCCGGGCCAGAGGTCCGGATGTCTCGGTGCCCGGCGAGATCCTCGTCACCGGCCGCCGTACCCAGAACGCGACGCGCAGCGCGGATCAGGTGGTCTCGGTGCTTTCGACCGAGGACATCGCGCGCACCGGCGAAGGCGACATCGCCGGCGCTCTCGGCCGCGTAACCGGCCTTTCCGTGGTGGGCAGCGGCTTCGTCTACGTTCGCGGCCTGGGCGACCGCTATTCGCTCGCACTGCTGAACGGCCTCCCGTTGCCCAGCCCGGAACCTCTGCGCCGCGTCGTTCCGCTCGATCTTTTTCCCACCAACGTGGTCGCCTCGTCCCTGGTGCAGAAGAGCTACTCGGCCAATTTTCCCGGCGAGTTCGGCGGTGGTGTGATCAATCTCACCACCATCGCGGTGCCGGACGAATCCTTCCTCTCGGTGGGCGGCGGCATCACCGCCGACAGCGAGACCACCGGCAAGCTCGGCTATACCCATTACGGTTCCGGCTCGGACTGGACCGGCTACGACAATGGCGTGCGCAGCATCCCGGGCGCGTTGAAGGACTATTTCTCCAACGGCCTGCGCATCGGCGACCCGAACGTCAATTCCGCCGCGATCACCGGGGCGCTGGTCAAGCCCAGCCTGGCCGTGGTCCAGCGGAACAACGATATCCCGGCCAATTTCTCCGGCTCGATCACCGGCGGCACCGCTTTCGATGCCGGGGATGCGCGGGTCGGCGTGGTCGCCACCCTGTCCTACAGCAATGAATGGGATACGCGCGACACGATCCAGCAATCCGCGCTGACCGTGGACCTGGCCGTGCTGGATGGCGATTACCGCTCCGTCAACACGGACAACAAGATCACGCTCAATGGCCTGCTGGGGATCGGGGTGGAGCTTGGCGACCACAAGCTGCGCTGGACCAACCTCTATATCCACGACACTCTCAAGCAGACCCGCTTCGCTTCGGGGCGGGATGTCGACTCGGGCTTCGACCGGATCATTCAGGACACCGCGTGGTTCGAACGGCAGCTGTTCGACAGCCAGGTGGTCGGAGAGCTGCGCTTCGGCGAATTCGGGATCGATCTGCGCGGCGGCTACGCCAAGAGCAAGCGTGAGGCGCCGTTCGAAACCAATTTCAACTATGTGCGCACCAACAATCCCAACAGCCCCTATGGCGGGGTCTATCTCAACCTGCTCAACAACGGGCAGACCGGCGCGGCTTCCGTCGCCTTTTCCGACCTGGACGAGGATCTGTGGTATGGCGGCGCCGATTTCAGCTATCTGCTGGCCCCGCGCCTGACCGTGACCGCGGGCTACGCCTATACCGATACGCATCGCGAATCCTCGCGCCGCGAATTCCTGATCATCGCGCCCACCACCATGCCGACCTATGTCGGCCTGTGGCGCCCCGACCTGCTGGTGCGGCCCTTCACGGTCGAGAATTTCGGCATCGACGTGATCGAATCGACCCAGGCCACTCCGGCCTTCGAGGCCGATCTGGAGATCCACGCCGGATACATCAAGGCGAACTGGGAACCGATCGATGCGGTGAGCCTGGACCTTGGCGTTCGCTACGAGGATGCGAAACAGGCCGTCAGCCCGATCCAGGTCTTCGCCGATGCGATCACTTCGGACGCCAGTACCTCGCTTGCGAATGATTACTGGCTGCCCGCCGCGACCCTGACCTGGGAGGTCAGCCCGCAGCTCCAGCTCCGTTTCAACGCATCGAAGACGATTGCCCGTCCGCAATTCCGCGAACTGATCTTCCAGCTCTATTTCGATCCGGAATCCAACCGCTC
This sequence comes from uncultured Caenibius sp., assembly GCA_964468045.1. Classification (GTDB taxonomy): domain Bacteria; phylum Pseudomonadota; class Alphaproteobacteria; order Sphingomonadales; family Sphingomonadaceae; genus JAWKXU01. The sequence goes on from CAYXTO010000002.1 coordinate 182,971, forward strand.
CTATCGCGGCAACCCGTTCCTGGTGGACAGCGAACTGAAGAACGCCGAAGCCCGGATCGAATATTATCCGGGCCGCGACGAGCGCATCTCGCTGGCCGGCTTCTACAAGGATATCAAGAATCCGATCGAAACCTTCGTCTCGTTCGGCGACAACGGCTCGCGCGGCGGCTTCGCCAACGCCCCCAAGGCACGGCTCTACGGCGCCGAGCTGGAAGTGCAGAAATATGTCGATCTTTCCAGTCAGGGGGGATTGTTCTCGACCAGGCGGCTGGTGGCGATCGCCAACTACACCTACACCAAATCGGAACTGAAGATCGGGGCGGACGATCTGGTCCGCGTCTATCCTTCGGAACCGCGCCCGGCCACCAACTTCTTCCAGGATGGCGCTCCGCTGACCGGCCAGTCCGATCACATCGCCAATATTCAGTTCGGCTTCGAGGACACCGACTCGCTTTCGCAGCAGACGATCCTGGTGAGCTATGCCAGCAAGCGTGTCGTCGGCCGGGGCGACGGCAATCTGCCGGATGTGATCGAGAAGCCCGGCATCACGGTGGATTTCGTGGCTCGCCAGGGGCTCAAGCTGTTCGGGATCGATACCGAATGGAAGTTCGAGGCCCGCAACATCTTCAACCAGAAGCATGAAGAATATCAATCGACGGGCGAGACCCGGATCGACGTGAACAGCTACGATATCGGCCGCAAGTTCTCGCTGTCGGCATCGGCGAAGTTCTGATCTTCCACTCCGCTCCCGGCACCGCCCTACGCGGTGCCGGGATCCCGTCCTGACAATTCCGGTAAAGCAAACGGCCCGCGCGGAAATCCCGCCGGGCCGTTTCCGTTCACATCGGATCGCCGCCTATGGCGGCGTCAGGGCAAGTCCAGCACGTAGCCCTTGCCATGAACGGTGCGCAGCGGATTGCCCACGCCCGCTTCCTTCAGGCTGCGCCGCAGCCGCTTCACCCACACATCCACGGTGCGTTCGTCCGCCACCTGGTCCAGCTTGCCCAGGCCCTCGATCACTTCCCTGCGGGTCAGCAGCTGGTTCGGGCGTTCCGCGAAGAAACGCAGCAGACGGAACTGGTTGGACCGCAGATCGATCGATCTGCCTTTCCAGCGCGCCAGGAAGCTGGCCGTATCGAGGCTCAGATCGCCGAGCGTGACGATCGCCGCGCTGTGCCGGTTGGGCTGCCCGGCATGGAGCGCGAGAATGTGATCCAGGATCGCGGTCCGGCCGATCGGGCCGATCATGTAGTTGTCCGCGCCGGCATCCAGCGCGCGGCGCCGGTCCTCGGTATCGTCGCGGTCGAGCACCATGGTGATATGCGCGCCCTTGGTGGCCGGGTTGGCCCGCAGCCGGCGGCACATCTCGAGGCCGGAAATATCGGGCATGACCCAGTCCACGAAGGCCAGCATGGTTCCGTCGATCAGGCGTCTCGGGCCTTCGCTTCCCATGGAAGCGAAGGAGACGCGAAGATCGTCGTGTTCGAACTCATTGAGAGAATCTCCCAATGGGTTGGTAAGGAAGACGTTTATGGCTCGCATTCCCGGTCTGTTTCCCTGCTGGAAGAACCAGATGCAGCCGGGACATGACGGGTTTATGACTCCGAACAGACAAAAACCGCGTGCCGGCGCAGAGCGGGGGATATCGGTGAAAAACACTCGATTCCGCCATGCGCCGGCAGCCGTTCCCTATCCGGCCAAGGGCGAGCCTTACCGGTTCAGGCAGTCACGAAATCGAAGATCGTTTCCTCGGTGGCCAGGAAGGCGCTCAGCTTCGGGGAATCGCAGAATTGCTCCTCATCTTCCTGGAACAGCTTGCTGGCCGCCTGGCCTTCGGGTGACGAAAGCGCGGCCTCCATGGCTTCCTTGCTTTCCCACCACACTTCCGTGATCCCGTCGGGCGCGGGCTTCCAGCCCCGTCCGCGAGCGAATTCCTCTATGTCCGGGGACGGTATCTTGTGGCTCTGGATGTAGCGCAGGAAGCCCATCGCCCTGGCATGCTTCTTCACCAGATTGCCGTGCTCCACCAGCCAGCGCTCGCGGAATTGCTCATCGGTCATTCCCGGCTTCTTCCAGACTTCCACCACCATCTTGATCATTTTCATTCTCCCAGGGTCGCCAAGTTAAATTGAGTAACCGCCATCGACCAGCATTGGCGAGCCGGTGATGAATGACGAGAGGTCGGACAACAGGAACATGGCCGCATTGGCGACTTCCTGCGTTTCGCCGAAGCGACCGATCACGTGACGTTGGCGCAAGCCATCCAGGGCCTGCGAGAATACCGGATCGTTCATGAGGCGATCCTTGGCCATGGGAGTCATGATCAGGCCGGGGCAGATTGCGTTCACGCGGATGCCCAGTGGCCCGCCATCGCATGCGCCAGCGCGGGTCAGGCCGACAACGCCGTGTTTCGCAGCAACATAATCGGATGCATTGACCTGTCCGCGAACACCGGCCGCCGATGCCGTGTTGACGATCGATCCGCCGCCGCTTTCCTTCATGGCCAGGAACTGATGCTTCATGCAATAGAACACGCCCACCAGATCGACGCCCAGCACGGCGTCGATGTCAGCCGCGGTCAATTCATGGATCGGCTTGTTTCGCATCTCGATGCCGGCATTGTTCATCGCGCCATCAAGGCGGCCGTATTTCCTGACGGCAAAGCCAACCATTTCCGCCACGCTGGCTTCGTCTGTCACGTCGCAAGGCTGGAAGCTTGCCTCGCCCCCGCTATCGCGGATTGATGCCGCCACCTCTTCTCCGGAATGAGAGTCCCGATCCGCGACAACCACGCGTGCGCCATTGTCGGCGAATATGCGGGCACAGGTCGCCCCGATGCCCGAACCGGCGCCGGTAATGACAATGTTCTTCCCGTCGAGCATCCGCCGCTTTCTCCCACGACAAAAAGGATATTTTCTTTCGCTTTGGCGCTATGGCCCGCTTGCCCGAGTCATGGCGGGCGTCGCGAAAGATACCGAATTCCACCTTTCGGTCAAAATCTGATTTGCTATTCAGCTAACCGAAAAGGCGCCGCTGTTTTCGAGGAGATGGACGTTCGGGTTGACGCCGGCCGGCGATTATCGCAGGTAATGCTGACCATTTGGTATGCAAATCTGCACGGGATTTATTTGCCTGTCCAGCGCGCTATGCCAATGTCGGGTCACAATATTCCAGGGAGCAGGATGGCGCATGGCGAAGGTTGAAGAGGTTCCGGTACTGATCGCGGGCGGCGGCCCGGTGGGCATGACGCTGGCCCTGAATCTGGCCCGTTACGGCATTCGCTCGATGCTGGTGGAGCGTAATCCGGAAACCACGCGTCACCCTAAGATGGACCTCACCAACGGGCGCAGCATGGAGCTGTTCCACCGGCTGGGTATCGACGAGAAGCTGCGCGACGCGGGCGTGCCGCGCGAGAATGCCTTCGATATCCTGTGGATCACCAATATGGTCGGCCACGACCTGCACCGCTTCCATTATCCTTCCGCCGCCGAGAAGACCCGCATCATCCGCGAGGAGAATGACGGCAGTCACGGCGCCCAGGCGCCGCTGCGGGTCAGCCAGATCCAGATCGAGCCGGTGCTGAAAGCCGCCATCGACGAAAATCCGCTCATCGATGTCCGCTTCAACCACCGCTTCGAAGGCTTCGTGGAAAACGGGGCGGATGGCGTGATCGCCCAGATCGTGCATTCGGATACGGAAGAAGTCACGGAAGTGCGCTCCCGCTTCCTCGCCGGATGCGATGGCGGCGGCAGCCGCGTTCGCCGCCGCCTCGGCATCGAGCTGGAGGGCGAGGAGAATGTCGCCGGCGCCTATATGGTCCATTTCCGGACCGACGACCGGGCGCTGCTGCAGCGCTGGGGGCCGATCTATCACCTCCAGAACGGGGGCGGCACCATCATCGCCCAGAACGATCGCGACATCTATACGCTGCAGGCCTGGCTTCTGCCCGGGATGGACCCTGATCAGATGACGCCGGAAGGCGTGCTCGAAGGCTGGGTCGGCACGCATTTCGATTACGAGATCCTGCAGGCCAATCCCTGGTTCGCGCATTTCGTGGTGGCCGAGAAATACCGCGAGAACAGCACATTGCTGGCGGGCGACAGCGCCCACCAGTTCATCCCGACCGGCGGTTACGGGATGAATTCCGGCATCGCCGATTCCGCGGCGCTGTCCTGGGTGCTGGCCGCGCGTATCCTGGGATGGGGCGGTGAGAGATTGCTCGACGCCTATGATCTCGAACGCAGGCCCACGGCATGGTGGCACCTCGAGGCATCGCGACGCCACATGGGCGTGCGTATCCAGATCAGCCAGATCTATGCCGAAGCCGGCGATCTCCTGGGCGACGGCCCTGAGGCGGAGGACCGGCGCGCGGACGTGGCGCGCAAGATCCAGGAGCTCGGCAATGCCGAGAATGAAAGCTGGGGCGTCGAATATGGCTACCGCTACGATCAGTCTCCGGTGATCGCGCATGAGCCGAATGCGCCTGAGATCGATCCGCTGACCTATGCGCCCACCACTTGGCCGGGATCGCGCCTGCCGCATGTGTTCCTGAAGGATGGAACGGCGCTGTTCGACAAGCTGGGCCTGTTCTTCACGCTGGTGGTCGTCGATGATGCCGATACGGCGCCGCTCGAGCGCGCGGCGAGCGATCTGGGTGTCCCTCTGGACGTGTTGAAGCTCCGTCAGCCCGAGTTGAGTGCCATTTACGAGCGCAATCTGCTGCTGGTCCGGCCCGACCAGCATGTCGCCTGGCGCGGGGACGAATTGCCTGCGGACCCCAGGGCTCTGCTGGAGCTGGTGGTCGGCCGCTGAGATTGTGCCCCCGGGTGCGGACACTCCCGCACCCGAGGTTTTGGCTTGGATTTACGCGGTTTCCCGCGCTTCCACCCGCTTCGCAAGGATCTTGGAAAGCGCGGCGGTCAGCGCTTCGGCCGGTGATCCGAACGGTTGCGAGGACCGCCATCCGATATGCTGGTCGGGCCGGACCAGCAATGCGCCGCCCGGCTCCAGCCCGCTCACCGTATTCCACCGGCCGTCTTCGTTGCGCCATTCCCCGCCATCGCCCACGGTGACCAGGCGAACATCGACCTGAGCTGCGCGGGATACCTGGGAAACCGCGGATTCCCAGGCGTTCGCGGGTCCGTTTACGAAGACCGTGAAGTGATCCAGCCCGGCAAGGTCCAGCGTGGAAACCGTCTCGCTGCCCCGCGTCAGCCAGACATGGGCCATGCGATGCCCGGGCCGCATGGTCGGCGTATGCAGATCGCCCAGCGCGCCGCGCGGGGGCGCCTCGGTTCCGTCCGGTATGACCGCGCCCTCGGCATAGTGGAAGCCGATCTCGATATCGTGGGCCTGGAATTCGGCGCGCTGGGTCTGGATCACCTCGTTCACCATCTGGCGGCGCGCCGCGCCCAATGGCGTATCGGAAAACAGATTCCGGAAAGCCTCGCGATTGAACTCGACCGGGGCGCCCGGCATCTGCCCGATCGCGGAATCGATGGTCAGGTGGTTCTGGAACGTGAGCATCGCCCAGTTCACATTATTGGCGGCGACAGGGCGCCGTTCGGCCTCGTAGCTGTCCAGCAGATCCGCGCCCGCCTTGCCCGTCAGGACAGCGGCCAGCTTCCATGCGAGATTATGGGCGTCCTGAACCGCGGTATTGAGGCCGAGGCCGGTCGTGGGCGGATGGCGATGCGCGGCGTCGCCTGCAAGGAAGATGCGGCCGCGCCGGTATTCGCAAGCCAGAACGCCCTGCACCTTCCAGTTGTTCATGCGGATGATCCGGGGCTGGAGGTTCGGCAGGCGCAGGAGTTCCTGCAGCCGGGGCACCACCGACGCCTCGTCGAACTGGGCCGGATCATCGGGCTGGAAGGCGAAGTGGAACAGCCATTCCTCGCTGTCGCGCCCGAAATTCTCAGGGCCGAGCGCCACCATCACGCCGCTGCCCCAGGAGCCGCCCTTCTCGGGGTTGGTGAACCAGCGGATCATGACGGAATCGTCATCGATATAATCGCTGAGGTCCGCCGCGAACCAGCAGGTGACCATGTCGAACAGACGATCGATTCCGTCCATTTCGATGCCGAGCGTCGGGCCGACCAGGCGTCCGCCATCGGCCGCGATCATGTATTTGGCCCGGACCTGATAGGTTTCGCCAGTGCCGCGATTCTCGATGGTCGCAGTGACACCATCGGCATCCTGCTCGAAGCTCTTGAGCTCCTCATGGAAATTGATGGTGATGCCGGGATACGTCCTGGCCTGTTCCAGCAGCAGCGGCTCGATATACATCTGCGCGAAATTGGCCGCGCGGGTCGGACTGTCCGCCTCATAGGCTTCGCGCAGCGAGCAGCCGCCGAATGCATCGATGATCCCGATCCGCTTGCGGTCCAGCTCGCCATCGCCGCCGAGGGTGGTGTACCAGCCCACCCGCGCCATGTTCTCGGCCGGGGTGCTGCGGCTGTAGATATGCTCGGCCAGGCCTTCCTCGCGCAGGATTTCCATGGTGCGCTGGTTGAGATAATGCGCTTTCGGGGCCGGCGAGGTGGCGGGATGCCGTTCCACGACCCAGCTGTCGATCCCCAATCGGCCCAGAAAGATTGCTGAAGATAGTCCGCAGCCGGCGCCGCCTACGATCAGAACCGGGGTTTCAATCACTTTCATCGGTATGAAGTCCTCTGCCTGAAGGCGCCGCCCTTGTTTTTGCGGCATGCCAGAATATTCGATTCTTTGCTTGCACTCTTTGCCAAGCTGACCAATCAGTCAAATTTCAAGGAGATGCCGTCAAAAAGGCATTAACGGCTTTGGATTGGCAAGGCAAAAACTACGGAAAAAAGGGATAGCTATGAAAGGTCTGCAGGGAAAATCCATCATCGTGACCGGTGGCGGCAGCGGGATCGGCGAGGCCGTCGCGCTCCTGCTCGGCGAAGCCGGGTGCAAAGTCACAGTCGCCGATCTCGATGGCGGGAAGGCGAGGAATGTCGCCGACCAGATCGTCCAGCGCGGCGGCACGGCCAGCGCGGTCGAGGCCGATGTGTCGGACGAGGCTTCGGTGATCGCGATGGTGGATCACGCCATTTCGCAATTCGGCGGGCTTGACGGAGCATGCAATGCCGCCGGCGTGCCGCAGCGCGGGAAGCCGTTGCACGAGGTCGATCTGGAAGAATGGGATCGCTGCCACGGGGTCAATCTGCGCGGACTGTTCCTGTGCAACAAATACCAGATCAAGGCGATGCTGGCGAAGGGCGGCGCGATCGTGAACATTGCCTCCACCGCGGCGATGGTCGGTTTTCCGAACGGTGCGGAATATTGCGCCAGCAAGGCAGGGGTGCTGGGGCTGACGCGTGGCAGCGCGATCGACTATGCGACCAGGGGCATACGGATCAATGCGGTGATGCCGGGCGGCACGCTGACTCCGATGCTGAAAGGGGCAATGGCGAATGATCCCGGCCTGGAACCGGCCCTTGCCGCGGTTCATCCGATGAACCGCTTCGCGCAACCCGCGGAAATCGCGGCGGCGGCGAGGTGGCTGCTGTCCGACGAAGCGAGCTTCACGACCGGCGCGGCCTTCGCCATCGACGGCGGTCATACGGCGATCTGACAGGGCAGGCGGGCGGGGCTTTTGCGGCCTCGCCTGCCTGAAAGCTGCTATCAGCGGTTGAAGACGGGCTGGATCAGCCGCTCCGCTATCTTCCATTCATCGCCATTGCGCACGAGGATATCTTCTATATCCGCCACTGAGGCGACGTCGGGGGTGAGCGTTTCGCTTTCGGTGCGATAGAGCGTGAGCAAGGCGCGAACCCTGACGCGGCCATCGCCGAGCGAATCCACTAGCACATTCGACAGGATATGCCGCGATGTCACCTGGCGCTGCGCCTCGCGCGCGGACATGGCTTGCGCGATCTGCTCCCCCGAAAGCGTGCCGGGCTTCGGTGCCCCTGCTCCAAAAGTAAGGGCTCCATCCGCTGCGAAGTAAGCGGTCGCTTCGGAAGCGCGGCCGTTATCGATCAGCCAGAAAGTCCGGTACAGCGGCTGGGTGACGGCGATGTGATCCGAGGGAGAAAGCGTGGTCATTGCCGATCCCTCAGCGCAGCTTGACATCTGCGAGGCCACGCTTGCCGATATCCGGCCGGCGCTTGAGATCTTCCTCGGGCTCTCCGGCTTCGAACCGGCGGAGCAGTTCATCCGGATCGAACTCGACCCCGATAGGATTTTCCGCGAAGGCTTCCGAATAGAAGAAGGCGGTCGCGTCCTCGATCCTGTCGTAATTGTCGATCTGCAGCTCGATCTGGTTTCCGTCCGGATCGGCATAGTACATCGAAGTGGTCGGCCCGTGGTTGATCGGGAAGACCGGCTTGATGCCCTGATCGCGCAGTCGCCGGTAATTGGCGAGCAGGTCGCCGAGGCTGGCATAGGTGAAGGCGGCGTGGTGGAAACCGACCACGCCATCTTTCTGCGCTTCGAGATCAGGCATGTTGATGATGGCGACCCGGTGATGCTCGTCATCGTAGGAAAGAAAGCAGAGGATCTCGTTGCGGAAAGCAGGCGTGGCGCCCAGCACCGTCTGATACCAGTTCACCATCTCGTCGTAATTCGAGGTGCGCAGCACGATATGCGCGAGCTTGGCGGGAGACACCGCCTTGTCGCCCTGGGGGCGTTCGATTGCGTCAGCCTGGGTTTGCGTCATTTCTTCCTCTCCGCAATTTCCTGTTATCCATCCGGGTGCGGCATACATGCCGCCACCACGAAATGATAAGATATTTGATCATTTGGTTCAACTAGCTTCCTGGCGCGGCGTACGCCAGAGCTTCGTTGCTCATGGCGCGTCGATAAAGACCAGCTCATACAGAAAAGCGATGTTGCGCAGGATTTCCGTTTCGGAGAACACGTCGCGGCCCGTCAGCGCCTTGTATTCCGTCGATACGGTGAACGGCGTTCCGCCCGCGCCGATGATCATGTAGTAAAGCCGCGCCGGATCGCACTGGCGCACGACGCCTTCCTGCTGGCCGAGCCGGATCAGCGTGCTGACCTTTTCGAAATGCTTGCGCAGATAATTGTCCACCACCCAGTCCAGCCGCGTGGTGCCCTGATTGCTCTCCATCGTCAGGATGCGATGAATCTGCGGCTGCTTCGACGACATGCGGATGAACTGTTCGATGAAGGTGCGCAGCGCGGCCGCGGCCGTCTCGGAGGCGGCCTTTGCAAGGTGCTCATCCATCTCCTCGACATAGGCGTTCAACGCCGCGCCCATGGTCGCGATCCAGAGCTGGTCCTTGGACTGGAAGTGATACAGCACCAGCGTGTGGGTCACATTGGCCCGGTCCGCCACGGCCCGGGTCGAAGTCCCCTCGAAGCCGAATGCACCGAAACATTCGAGCGCGGCATCCAGGATCCGCTTGCGAACATCGCGGCTGCGCTTGGTCGTTCGCCGCGTGCGGCTGGCGTCCGCCCGCTTATCCTGGGTGATGGGATGCGCTTCCCTCTCACCCAGCCGCACTGCGGTGCGGCCGCTGCGGCGGCGTTCGGCAGTGCGCCCCTTGCGTTCATTTGCCGGTTGGCCCGCTGTCACCATGGAAGGGAAACCTGCCTCGCTGCGGTTATCTCTTTCGGCTGCATTGCTTTTCCTTCCCCCTTCACCCGGCATGCCTGCATATACCAGTGCAGTGGGCTTGGTAAGTCCGCAAGGGCCGCCGATCCGTCATGCGACCTTGTTTTCAATCGCTCCGATCAGGTCGATCTCGCAACGGACCACATCTCCGGGCTGGAGGAACTTCGGCGGCTGCATGGCGACGCCCACCCCTTCCGGTGTCCCCGTTGAAAGGATATCGCCGGTTTCCAGGGTGAATGCGGTTGACAGATATTCGATCTGGGCCGCGATTCCGTGGATAAAATCCCGGGTGTTGCTGTCCTGACGTTTTTCTCCATTGACGAAGCAGCGAAGGCCCAGCGTTTCCGGATCGGGAATCTCGTCCGCGGTCACGATCCACGGTCCGATCGGACCGTGGGTGTCGAAGGATTTGCCCATGGTCATGGTGGGCGAATGAAATTGCCAGTCGCGGGCAGAGACGTCGTTCACGATCAAGTAGCCGAACACATGGTCGAATGCCGTGTCGCGCGACACGGACTTCGCCGGCTTTCCGATCACCAGCCCCAGTTCCACCTCGTAATCGAGCTTTTCCGTGACGCCCGGTTCGATCGGATCGAACGGACCCGAAACACAGCTGGTCTGCTTGTTGAACCAGAGCTGGTTGTCCGGAACGGTGATCCCGAGCTGGCGCGCTTCGTCGGCGTGCCGCTGATAATTCATGCCGATTGCCAGGAATTTGCGCGGGCGGAGCGGCGCAAGCAGGCGGACGGATGACAGCGGTGTGCCCTCGCCGGCCTGGGCGAGGCGTTCGGCAATCTGCCGTAGGACGCCTTCGCCTGATTCGATCAGCTCGATCATGTCGTTCGTTTCGACACCAAGGTCGCGAAGAGCCAGAACGCGCTCTCCATCCACCACGCCCAATTGAGGACCATTCGTCGCGTCGAAACGTGCGAGCTTCATTCTGCAATCTCCTGTTCGGGAATCCTCGGGGCCGTTCTCGGCCGCTGGTTGTAGGGATATGAATTCCGAGCGCCAATGGAAGCGCGATTCATCTGAACGGTCAATCCCCTGCTTCCCTGCCGATTCCACGGCGGGTGCTTCGCTGGTTGTCTCGACCAGGTGGGGAGAGGCTGCTTTCTCGCGTCTTTTCGGGCAAGGGAGGCATTGTCCGCCGGAACTCGGAAAAACGGCCGGGCGGCAATGCCGCCCTGCCTGAATCAAATTATACTTGACCAAATGGTCGCAGTATTATTTCCTGAGAAGGGAGAGCGGCGTGGTTTGCCGGGTTCGCCGCGAAGCTGATTCGCCCGCCTTGGATGGGCAATCTGCGGTTCATCGGCGCCCAGCGATACCGTCAATCGCGCGGTAGATGGCCCTGGTGCCGGAATTATAGAATCTGTGGATGCTCACAGGCCTTTTTTGGATAGAGGAGGCTGAGCCAATGAGAGGAGAGAGAGGATGACGACCGAAGCAAATGCGCTCGCGGATGCGCTGGGCAAGGCAATCAGGGATCGCGATGTCGACCAGGTCCGCGCGCTTTATGCGGAGGATATCGTCGTCTGGCATGGCAGCACCAATGTCGAGCAGTCGAAGGAAGAGAATGTCGGGCTGCTGGCCGCGGTCTTCGCCATCACTTCCGAACTGGGGTATCAGGACATCGTGCGTCACGACATCGCGGATGGAGTGGTTCAGCAGCACCGGCTGGCTGGAAAGTTCGACGATGGCAAGCCGGTCCCCGACCTACTGGCCTGTCTCGTCATCAAGACGGCCAATGGCAAGATCACCCGGATCGACGAATATTTCGACAGCGCCGCTTTCGGCGAGATGGCCGAGCGCCTGCAGGCATTGAACGCTGAACCGACGGCATGATCTCCGGGCCGCCTTGCGGCTGTGGATCGAAAAGTGCCGGCGTGTGAAGGAGAAAGCGAATGGCCACGCAACTCAAGCAGTTTGAACTGGGGCAACGCGACCATCTGACCGAAAACGCCGGCCTTTCCACCGGCCCCGTTCCCATCGCGCCCTATTACTGCCCGGACCTCTTCGAGCGCGAGAAGAAGCAGATTTTCGAGCGTGCCTGGTTGCTCGTGTGCCGGGAGGAAGAACTGGCGGCGCCCGGCAGCTTCGTGGTGAAGGAACTGCCGCCGACCAGCGTGAATGCGCTGATCACGCGCAGCAAGAGCGGCAAGATCCAGGCATTCCACAACACCTGCTCGCATCGCGGCAGCCAGATCGTCTATGCCACCGAAGGCAGGCAGAGCCGCTTCGTCTGCCCCTATCACCGCTGGACCTACACCAATGAGGGTGACCTGATCGGGGTTACCGACGAGGCGAATTTCTTCAATCTCGACAAGAAGCAGTGCGGCCTGACCAAGATCGCGACCGAGGTCTGGGAAGGCTGGGTGTTCCTCAATCTGCAAAGCGAGCCGGAAGTCTCGCTTCACGAATATCTCGGCGACTTCCGCGGCTATTTCGAAGGCTATCAGTATCGCGGTGCCGAGCATCCGATCGTTTTCGAGGCCGATCTGAACGTCAATTGGAAGGTGCTTTCGGACGCATTCGCCGAAACCTACCACATCTCCTGCATCCATCCCGGAACCCTGTCCGATGCCTTCACATCGTCGGCCAATCCCTATGGCCGGTTGCTGGATGCGAAGATATTCAGTCCGCATCGCGCCGTGTCGATGTTCGGCAACGCCGAATATCAGATGAAGCCGGAGAACCGCGTGGAGCAATTCGCCGCGGCATTGGGCGAGCGGGGAAGCGTGATCGCGGCGGCGACGAAGGAAGACGCGGCCGGCTATCTCAGCCATCCCGCGGTCAATCCGACCGACTCGGCCAGTTGGTCGATGGATGTGAATCATGTCTTCCCGCATGTGCAGATCGATTCCGGCCCCGGCGGGTTCTGGACTCACTGGTTCTGGCCGCTCAGCCCGAACCGTTCCCGCTATGAGGGCCGGTTCTACATGGCGAAGCCGGAAACCATGACGGAGAGGTTCCTGCAGGAACTGTATATCTCGCGCGTCGTAACCACGATCTGCGAGGACCTGACCAGCATGGAGCGGACCCAGAAAGGCCTGGAATCGGGTGGCAAGCGTTTCATGCAATTGCAGGACAGCGAAATCGCCATTCGTCACCACGTGGAGCAATGCGTCCGCTGGGTCGAAGCGGAATCGGTCAGGGAGGCGTTGTCTTGACGGTCATGGAGGCAACCCGTCTTCCTCCGGGATTCGAGGAGCTGGAGCGCTTCGTGGGCCGTTGGTCGGGTGCCGACACCGATGCCCGCGTTGCCGCGCGCGAGCAGTCCTCGATGGAAGACATCCTGGAATTCTACGAGGCGATGCTGGCGCGGGCCGGCGATGCGATCAAGCTGATCGACCGCTACCCACTGCATGATTTACCTGCGGACGTGGGCCTGCTTTGCCGGATGGTCCTGACCCTGGCGCATGTCGCTTCCGCCGTGGAAATCCTTGGTCAGCCCAGGGTGCCGATGGCGCCGTTCCCGACCGGCCTGAAGACCATCCGGGGATCCACCCCCTACGGTTGATGCGATTGCGCCTACCGCAAATGGACGCATTGGAAAGGGCTGGCTTCGGCTAGCCCTTTTTCATGGGGCGCGGCAGGCGCGTCTTATAGGTTACGGGGCGCAGCGCGAAGCTGCTGGTCACTTGCGCCACCCCGTCGATCCGGGTCAGGCGATGGCGCAGGAATTCCTCGAAGGCTTCCAGCGAAGGTACCAGCACGCGCAATTGATAATCCGCTTCGCCAGTCATCAGGTAGCATTCCATCACCTCCGGAATATCGACGATCGCTTCCTCGAAGCGCGCGAGATGCGCGTCGTCCTGGCTGCTGAGGCGGATGCGGACGAACGCCGTGACGGCCAGGCCCATCTTCGCGGGATCGACTAGCGCGACGTATCCGGCAATGACCCCGGCTTGCTCGAGCCGCTTGGTGCGGCGCAGGCAGGGGCTGGGTGACAAGCCGATGGCGTCGGCGAGATCCTGGTTGGTCTGCCGCCCGTCTTCCTGCAGTTGGTCGAGAATGACCAGATCATAGTCATCCAGAGAATTTGGCAGAATATTGCTCATACAATCATCCATTGAGCTATCCCTGCCTCATTATATGCATTTGAAGCATGAATTAGCAAGGACATGCGCCGCTGCTTCGGGTTAGCCTGCGGGGAGGAGGAGCCCATGAAAGACCCACGTCCATCCCGCACGGAATTGATCCGCCGCATCGAAGCCATCGACACCCGCCTGCGCTGGCTGTCGTCATGGATCATCCATAATGCGAACCATATCCGGGAGAGCCGCGATGGGCTGAAAGTGGGCGGGCACCAGGCAAGCTGTGCTTCCATTACCACCATCATGGCCGCGCTCTATTTCCATGCGCTGAGGCCGCAGGACAAGGTGGCGGTCAAGCCCCATGCCGGGCCCGTCCTCCATGCGATCCACTATATGCTCGGCAATCAGAGCCGGGAGCAGCTCGAGCATTTCCGCGCTCTGGGCGGAGCGCAAAGCTATCCCTCACGTACCAAGGACAAGATTCCAGTCGATTTCTCGACCGGATCGGTCGGCCTTGGCGTTGCGATCACCGCCTTTTCCAGCCTGGTCCAGGATTACCTCGTCGCGCATGGCCAGCTCAAGGAAAGCGATGCCGGGCGGATGATCGCGCTGATGGGCGATGCCGAGCTGGACGAAGGCAATATCTACGAATGCCTGATCGAAGGCTTCAAGCACGACATCCGCAATTGCTGGTGGATCGTCGATTACAATCGCCAGTCGCTCGACAGCACGACGGCGGACCGGATGTTCCGCCGTTTCGACGACATCTTCGAAACCTGTCATTGGCGGGTGCTGACTCTCAAGCATGGCAAGCGCCAGCGCGAGGTGTTCGCCCGGCCCGGCGGGAAGGCGATCGCCGACTGGATCGATGAATGCCCCAATGCCGAATATGCGGCGCTCACCTATCAGGGCGGCGCGGCGTGGCGCGAGCGGCTGCACAAGGATCTGGCGGGGAACCGGCAGGCGCTGAAGCTGGTCGATTCTTTCGATGATGAGGAACTGAGCGGCTTGATGACCAATCTCGGCGGTCATTGCGTCGAAACCTTGCTCGATGCCTTCGCCGAGGCGGATGACGACAAGCCGACCGTGTTCATCGCCTATACGGTGAAGGGCTATGGCCTGCCGTTCGCGGGCCACAAGGATAACCATGCGGGCCTGATGAACCCCACCCAGCTTGCCGCCTTGCGCGAATCCATGGGAATCGCGGAAGGGGAAGAGTGGGAACCCTTCGCCGGGCTGGGCGACAATGCGGTGGCGGACCTGCAATCCTTCATGGAACCGGTGAAGGACGTGCTGGCTCGCCATTCGGGGAGAGCGGCGACGATTCCCGTCCCGGCCAGGCTTCCGGTTCCGGAAGGCAAGGAGCAGTCGACCCAGGCCGCATTCGGCCGCATCCTGCTCGATATTGCGAAATCCGGCGCGCCGCTGGGTGACCGCCTCGTGACCACTTCGCCGGACGTCACCGTCTCCACCAATCTCGGGCCGTTCGTGAACCAGCGCGGGCTGTTCCGTCGCCAGCACCTGAAGGATGTGTTCGCGGGCGCCAAGATTCCCTCTCCGCAGAAGTGGGAAGGGCATGAGGCCGGGCAGCATATCGAGCTGGGCATCGCCGAGAACAATCTCTTCCTGATGCTGACCGCGCTGGGCCTGTCCGCGCCGCTGTTCGGTGAAAGGCTGCTGCCGATCGGCACCGTCTACGATCCCTTCATCGCGCGTGGCCTCGATGCGTTGAATTATGGCTGCTACCAAAATTCCCGCTTCCTGCTGGTCGCGACCCCCTCCGGCCTCACGCTGGGGCCGGAAGGCGGGGCCCACCAGTCGATCAATCCGCCGCTGATTGCGCTGGGCCAGCCTGGGCTGACTCATTTCGAACCGGCTTTCGTTGACGAACTGGCGCTGATCATGGGCTGGGCGTTCGATCACATGCAGGCGGATGACGGCGGTTCGGTCTATCTCCGGCTGACCACGCGCGCGATCGAGCAGGTCGAGCGTGCGGATGACAGCTGGGCCGAACAGGCCTTGCAAGGCGGCTACTGGCTGAAGGAACCGGCGAGCGATGCGGATGCGGCGATTGTCTTTTCCGGCGCGCTGGCGCCCGAAGCATTGGCCGCATGGGATGCGTTGCAGGAAGATTTGCCGGGCCTGGGCCTGCTCAACGTGACCTCGCCGGACCTGCTGCATCGGGAATGGTCGGCGGCCAAGGCCGCGCGCTGGAAGGGCGAGGCGGCTGCGCCATCGCATGTCGAGCGGCTGCTGCGCCGGCTGGCGCCCAACGCCGGTCTGGTCACGATCCTCGATGGCGCGCCTGCTGCCCTGTCCTGGCTGGGCGGGGTGCGCGGCCAGAAGGTCAGCCCGCTGGGGATCGACCGGTTCGGCCAGACCGGGGATTTGCCGGATCTCTATCGTGAATACCGGCTCGATTCCGATGCGATCATGGATGCTGCCGCGGAGCTTTTCCTTCCGCAATGACCATGCCGGCCTTGCGCCCATGCCGCGTTTCGTATCTGGTTGCGTCGGTCATCAAGCGAAGGGCGCAGCGCGGGAATGGGCAGGGACAGTGCGGAATGCAGATTGCCGCCCGGCCAGCGGGAGCGGGCGGATTTCCCGAGGTTCGGCCTGGGCCGCTTCGCGGAATCCTATCCTGACGATCCGGCCAGGCTGAAGCTGGCCATTGGCGGGGACATGGCGAACCCGCTGGAGATCGCCAGCTTCGATGCATCCATCCCCCGCCATCGGCAAATGTCTGATTTCCATTGCGTGACCGGCTGGTCCGTTCGCAAGCTGCATTGGAGTGGAGTGCGTTTCGCGGATTTCCATCGTGAATTCGTAGTGCCGCATTGCCGCCCGGCGGAAGATTGCCGCTGGGTTGTGTTCCGGGGCGGCGACGGATACCGCTCGATCCTCTGGCTGGAGGATTTGCTGGCGGACGACGTGTTGTTGGCGGATATGCGGGGCGATGAGCCGCTTGGCCTGGATCATGGCGCCCCCCTGCGGCTGGTTGCGCCCGCCCATTATGGCTACAAGAATGTGAAGCACTTGATCGCGATCGAATATTGGCGGGATCGCTGCCGCTATCGCTTTCCGTTTCCCTATCCGCAATTCATGGATCATCCCCGCGCAAGGGTGGCCTTGCAGGAGCGGGCGCGGTTCTTCCCCGGTGCGCTGCTGGTCCATTTCTACCGCCTGCTGGTGCCGCTTACCGTGGCGCGTTCCGCGCGCGGGTTGCGCAAATATCTCGCTCGAATGCAGGAACGCGGCTGAAGCGGCGGCGGATCAGTCCGCCAGCAGCGGTTTCAGATCCGGCTTCGTCACCTTGCCCATCGCATTGCGCGGCAGCGCCTGCGCGAAGCGGATGCGCTTGGGGATCTTGTAGGCGGACAGTTTCCCTTCGCACCATTCCTTGAGCGCTTCGGCGGTCAGGTCGGCGCCTTCGCGCGCCACGATCACCGCGCCCACGGCCTCGCCCCAGACCTCGTCGGCAACGCCGATCACGGCGATTTCGGCGATATCGGGGTGGTCGAGCAGCAAGCCTTCGATTTCCAGCGCGGACAGCTTGTAGCCGCCCGACTTGATGATATCGATCGAGGTGCGGCCCATGATGCGATAATAGCCGTTCTCGACCACCGCCATGTCGCCGGTGCGGAACCAGCCCTCCACGAAGCTTTCTTCGGTCGCCTTGGGATTGTCCCAATATTCCAGGAAGACATTCGCGCCCTTGATGCGGATTTCGCCGGGCACGCCTTCTTCCATGATGGCGGCTCCATCCTCGCCCGCCAGCATGACTTGCACGCCCGGCAGCGGCTGGCCGACGCAGCCGGCGCGGCGTTCGCCGTGATAGGGGTTGGAAATCGCCATGCCGATCTCGGTCATGCCGTAGCGTTCCAGCAGCACTTGCCCGGTGCGCGCCTTCCATTGCTCGAACAGGGGCACGGGGCAGGCGGCGGAGCCGGAGACATTGAGCCGCATCGCCCCGAAACCATCGCAAATGCGCCGGGCTTCCGCGAGTTCCAGCCCGTCCAGATATTGCAGCATTTTCACATAGATGGTCGGCACCGCCATGAACACGCTATAGGCGCCCGCCGCCGCTTCCGCCGCGATCCTGCCTGCGTCGAATTTCGGGAAAAGATGCACTTTTGCGCCGGTCCAGAGCGCGCAGCTCAACACATTGATGATCCCGTGGACATGGTGCAGCGGCAGAAACAGCGGGATTGCGTCATCCTCGCTCCAGGCCCAGGCATCCAGCAGGGTGGTGATCTGGGCCGCGATATTGGCGTGGGTGGTGACCACGCCCTTGGGCTTGTTGGTGGTGCCGCTGGTGAACACCATCATGGCGCGGCGTTCCGGCGCAATCGCTGGGAGCGGTATGATTTCGTCCGCCAGCAAGCCGGAAACCTCAAGCAATTCAATGCCAAGCCGATCGCACAGATCGCGCAGCAAAGGGCGATTTTCCGCGCTTGCCACCAGCCGGGTTGCCCGCGCGCAGCTTAGATAATGATCCAGTTCAGCAAGCGCAGAAGCGACGTTGAGCGGCACCGAGATGCCCCCAGCGCGCCACACACCGTGCATGACGGTGACATAATCGAGGCTGGCGGGCAGGAAGAAGGCGATCCGCTCTTCCTCCAGGTCATGCCGGGTTCCGAGCAGGCCGCTGGCGAAGCGATCGATCCGCTCGTTCAACTCGCCATAGCTGATCGCGCGGCCCTGTTCGACCAGCGCGATCCGAGTATTGCCGTCGCGCAAGTGGGGGAAGGGGGTGGGGTGCATGGCATCCTTCTTCATCGGATCGTTTGGTCTGCCTGTCCGATATAGCGCGGATGCGGTGCGGGCAATCTTCCGGCGGTGACAACTAGCTCTGGCCCTAGAGCGAAAGCAGCGCGGGATCGCCCCCCTGCGCCATGATGTTCACCGAGACCGAGCGCTCGTTGCAATAGCGGGTCAGCGCATGCGGCCCGCCCGCCTTCGGGCCGGTGCCGGAAAGGCCGAGGCCGCCGAAGGGCTGCACCCCCACCACCGCGCCGATCATGGAGCGGTTGATGTAGATGTTCCCCGCCGGAACCAGCGCCTCGATCTCCCGCGCGAAGTGGTCGAGCCGGCTGTGGATGCCGAGCGTCAGCCCATAGCCCCTGCTTGCCAGCCGCCTGGCGTAATCCGGCAGGTCGCGCGCGGCATAGCGGCAGACATGGAGGATCGGGCCGAACACTTCGCGCTCGAGGAAATCGGGCTCGGCGACTTCCGCGATAATCGGCCCGAAGAAATGTCCCTGCTGCGTGGATATCGGGTGCCGGGCGATGATCCGCGCTTCCCGCTCCAGCCTTGCGACATGCTCATGCAAGCGGCCCAGCGCCTCGCCGTCGATGATCGGGCCGATGTCGGTTTCGGCCCGGGCCGGATCGCCGACGATCCGCGTCGACAGCGCACCGGCGAGCCCGGCGATAATCTCATCCGCGCTCTCTTCCGGCAGGAACAGCATCCGGAGGGCGGAGCAGCGCTGCCCGGCCGAACCGAAGGCGGAGAGCAGCACGTCATCGATCACCTGCTCGCGCAGGGCGGTGGTGTCAACGAACATGGCATTGAGCCCGCCGGTCTCCGCGATGAAAGGAATGATCGGCCCGTCGCGCCGGGCGATGGCGCGGTTGATCGCCCATGCGGTGTCGGTGCCGCCGGTGAAGGCCACGCCGTCTATCGCCGGATGGGAAACCAGCGCTGCGCCCAATGTCCCCCCTTCGCCCGGCAACAAGGCCAGCAAACCCGGTTCCAGCCCGGCCGCATGGAACAGGCGGACGGCTTCGGCCGCGATCAGCGGGGTCTGCTCGGCAGGCTTGGCGATCACTGCATTGCCTGCCGCGAGCGCCGCCGCGATCTGGCCGGTGAAGATCGAAAGCGGGAAATTCCAGGGCGAGATGCAGGCGAAGATGCCGCGCCCGAAAACCTGCCAGCGGTTGGTTTCCCCCACCGGCCCGCGCAGGCTCACCGGCTCGAACTGCCGTTCGGCCAGCTGGGCGTAGTAGCGGCAGAAATCCACTGCCTCACGCACTTCCCCGGTCGCATCGGCCAGGGTCTTGCCCGCTTCGACCGTCAGAAGCGCGCATAGCTTGTCCGAATTGTCCTCCAGCGCAGCGCCCATGGCGCGCAGCACCTCGGCGCGCCGCTTGCCGTCGGCCCGATCCCATCCGGGCTGTTCGCGCTGCGCCGCCTTGGCCGCAAGGGCAATGTCGGCCGGTTCCGCCGCGATCACCTGCCCGATCACCTGCGCGGTATTGGCGGGATTCACCACCGGGATGGAGATGCCGCCCGACGTCCTGCCGTCGATCAGTGGCGCGGCGCGCCAAGCGTTCGTTGCAGCCTCGCTCGCCGCATCGCGGGCTTTTTCCCGCACCGCAGCCTGGCTGAGGTCGCGCCCCGCCGAATTGAGCCGGTCCGGTTGATAGAGATCGCGGGGTGGGGGAATGCGCGGGTGCCGGGCCGGCGCGGCTTCGACCTGCGCAATCGGATCGGCCACGATCTGCGCCGCCGGAATATCCTCGTCCAGCAAGGCGTGGACGAACGAGCTGTTCGCCCCGTTTTCCAGCAGGCGCCGCACCAGATAGGGCAGCAATTGCTCATGGCCGCCGACCGGGGCGTAAACGCGCAGGGGCGCCGCGCCATACAGCTGCGTCGCCGCCGCATGGAGCGCTTCGCCCATCCCGTGCAATCGTTGGTATTCGACCGTGGCCCCGCCCTCCCGCGCCATGCGGCGGATCGCGGCCAGCGTATGCGCGTTATGGGTCGCGAATTGCGGGTAGAGCGTCGGGCCGGCGGCAATCAGCGCGCGGGCGCAGCACAAATAGGACAGATCGGTCGCGGGCTTGGTGGTGAACACCGGATAGTCCGGCATCCCGCCCAGTTGCGCGGCCTTGATCTCGCTGTCCCAGTAGGCGCCCTTGACCAGCCGCACCATCAAGCGGCGGCCGGTGTTCCGCGCCAGCCCGGCCAGCGCTTCGATCACCGCGAGCCCCCGCTTCTGATAGGCCTGCACCGCGAGGCCCAGCCCTGTCCACTCACCCAGCTCGGGTTCTCGCGCCAGCCGGTTGATCAGCTTGAGCGAAAGCACCAGCCGGTCGGCTTCCTCGGCATCGACGGTCAGGTTGATGTCGCGCCGGGCGGCTGCGATCGCCAGCGACTTGAGCCGGGGGTACAGCTCGTGCCACACCCGCGCTTCCTGCGCGGCCTCATAGCGCGGGCTGAGGGCGGACAGCTTGACCGAGACGCCGTGGCCCGCCTCCGGCCCGCAACCGGCCGAGGCCGCGCCCACCGCTGCAATGGCGTCTGCATAGAGCGCGGCGTAATCGGCCGCGTCGTCGGGCGTGCGCGCGCCTTCGCCCAGCATGTCGAAGGAACAGGTCAGGCCCTCGCGGCGGGCGCGATTCAGCGCGTCTTCTATCGAACGGCCCAGCACGAACTGCTCGCCCATGATCCGTATGGCGGTTGCCACCGCCTGCCGGACCAGCGGTTCCCCGATCCGGGCGGACAGGCGCTTGAGGAACCCCGGAATGTCGCGCCGGGCGGACTGATCGATATCCACCAGCTTGCCGGTCAGCATCAGGCCCCAGGTCGATGCATTGACGAATAGGCTGTCCGACTGGCCGAGATGGCTGGCCCAGTCGGCCATGCCGATCTTTTCCGCGATCAGCAGGTCGCGCGTCCTTTCGTCGGGCGTGCGCAGCAGGGCTTCGGCCAGGCACATCAGCGCCAGCCCTTCGGGCGTGGCCAGCGAGAATTCCTGCAGGAAGCTCTCGACCACGCCGCTGCGCTGCGCGGCCGCGCGGGTCCGTTCCACCAGCAGCATGGCGTCCCGCACCACCATGGCGCGAATGTCGCCTGCCAGGGGAGCCTGTGCGAGCAGCCTGGCCAGCGCCGCCCCCTCTTCCTCGAATTTCCGCGCATCGAGCAGATCCCATTCATTCGACTCAATCATGGCTTGCTCCGGCGCAATTTCGGCAGGTGTTCCATAGCCAGCATATCCCAGTTCGAACCCGTTGCGCGAGCGGACGTTCGCCGGAAACGGAGTATCGACTTATGCGCGCATCGCTGGAACGGGACGGTCATCTTGAAGTCTGGGTGTCACGAAATGGGATCACCGCAATCGCATCGCGTGACGCCGATTCCGGAGGTGGAAGTGCAGGACATGATGGATGGCAGCTTCGAAGTGGAGCTGTATGGCCAGTGCCGGAACGATACGGGCGCTGATCGCCCGGTGATCGTATCGGAGCTTTCGAACCGTTATTGCCGCGTTCGGGAGCGACTGAGAGAGTTGAAATGCGGGGCGAAGATCCGTCTCTGGATCGGAGCGATCGGCCCCATCGAGTCCATCGTCGGCAAGGACGACCTGGATGGGCAGACGATCGACTTTCTGGCTCCGCTCGATCCCGCGATCGTGCATCATTTCGCGGCTTGAACGGCCGGAATAGTTTCCGGGGATGCCCCGTTCGGTCAAGCCTCGCGGAACATGGCCCAGGAAGCGTTGCGGATGCGGATGATGGTGGCCAGCAGCTTCCCGTCTTCCTGCAATTCCACGCTCCGGTTCGCGACATCCCTCGATATCAGCGACAGCGCCTCCTTGGCACTTCTGGCCTCGAGCTCGATCCTCCGGCTCACGCCATGGCCGTCATCGGCCAGTATCAACCTGTAGGTGCGCATCGGTTTTTGCTCCTTAACGAATGCGAGATCCGCCCAGGGCATCCCCATGTGAACGCAATGCCGGAAATCCGGCATTGTCCCATCGAACCGGGCCATGCTGTCCGGCCCTGCCATTTCTGCCTCGCCTGTATCGCTCCATGATCGGTTTCCGGAACTTCATGCGAGAAGCTTCACGTTCTGGCTCTGGCCGCGCGGCACGATCAGGATGTCGTCTCCCGACGCGACGATGATCAGCCCTTCCACGCCGATCGCGGAAACGCGGACCCGGTCGCTGCAGATCAGGTTCTCCGAAGCGCCGATATGCCGGAATTCTCCACGCACGACATTGCCGGCTTCGTCGGGCCGCCCGATTTCGTGCAAGGCATCCCAGCTGCCGACGTCCGACCAGCCCATCGCCACCGGCACGGTCGCGACCTTGTCCGCCTTCTCCATCACCGCATAATCGATGCTGTCGGATGGGGAGGCAGCGAAGGCCAGCGCTTCCGGATGGATATACTGGCCGATGCGGTTCGCGCCGGCCATGGCCATGTTCGCGGCTTCCAGCATGGCCGGGGCATGCTTGCCCAGCTCGTCCAGGAAGGCGGACGCCCGGAACAGGAAGATTCCGCCATTCCAGTAATGAGCGCCGGCATCCAGCATGGCCTTTGCGGCCAGGCGATCCGGCTTTTCGATGAAGCGGCTGACCGCATGTCCGCCCGCGCCGAGCGGCTCGGCGGCGGCGATATAGCCATAGCCGGTTTCCGGCCCGGCGGGATCGATCCCGAAGGTCACCAGCCAGCCTTCGCCAGCCAGATTGGCGGCCGTCGCAATCGCGCGGCCGAATGCATCGAGATCCGCGATCGCATGGTCGCTGGGCATGGCCAGCAGCAGGCTTTCCGGTTCCGGCGCCGCCAGCGCGGCGATCGCGATAGCGGGCGCGGTATTGCGCGCGCAGGGTTCCAGCATGACCAAGGCATCCTGCGCGCCCATCTCGGCAAGCTGCGCGTCTATAAGGCCGGCATGGCTGGCGTTGGCCACGATGATCGGGGCGGTGAATCTGTCGCGATCGGCCGTGCGCTGCACGGTGAGCTGGAACATCGTCCGCTCCTCGGTCAGCGGCAGGAACTGCTTGGGGCGCTGCGGGGTGGACAAGGGCCACAGCCGCGTGCCGCCGCCGCCGGAGAGGATCACAGGTGTAATCAGGCCCATTGTTCGATCTCCGGCCGGATGGCGAATGTGCGATGCGGCGTTTCGAGGTACGGGAAGATGGCTGTGGAAGGGGTGATTTCCGGCTTGCCTTGCCTCAGGCCCGCCGAGGGGAGCGCGGCTTTGCGCAATCGCCTCATCGCCGGCCTCCTGAATGCATTTCAGACTTCCAGCCGGATATCATAGGCTCGCGATCCCCGGTTGCGCTGGCTTTGCCGTGTGCCTGTTGCCATCGAACGCGATCCATGACCGGCTTGTGGCATCCAGGCATTGTGCAGGGTTTTTGCGCGGAAAATGCTCGCAGTCCCAGAAGCTGCGCTCCACGCCGGTGCGGCGATCCCGCACATAGAGAAAGGCGATATCGCCGCCCGGAGCCGAGCCGAGCACCTTGCAGAAGGCTTGCCCGCCGCACATGCCCAGCGCGGCCATCGCCGGTGCGCCCGCGTTCGCCGAAAGCGAGACATCGAGCCGGAAGGTGGATTTCTGGCTGGGGCTCGCGGCCAGTGGAGCCGGAACGGAAGGCGCCGCGAAGGCCGCGGCGAATGGGACCGAACCCGGATTTGGCACGGCGCCGTCCGGCGCTGCCGGCTGCCCGCCATCCGCCAGCATCGCCTCGCCGCGGTGAAACGGCGAAAGGCCGGCAAGGGCGGGAATCGCTGGCTCCTCCCCGCTATAGGCCTGGCGCATGGCTTGCGCGCCGCCCCAACTGCCGCGCCAGCGGAAGAACAGATGCGTGTCGACCCTGGCCAGCTTGTCCAGCGCCGCGCTCCACACCGGATGCACCCAATCGGTATGGTAATGCGTGGCAAGCCCCACTTCCCGGTCGACCGCTCCTTCGAGCATGGCCCGCGCTTCGGATCGCGCGCGCGCGAAGGCCATGTCGGACGGGATGCGCGGCATCGCGCCGTCGCAGGTAAAGGTGAACTGGCAGCCGGTTCGCCGTTCCGAGCCCTGGAACACCACGCCGCAGACGCTGGCGGGGAAGGCGGGGTGGCGGACCCTGTTCAGCACGACCTGCGCCACTGCGCGCTGGCCGCGTGCGTCGCCGCCGGCCTCGTACCACATCGCGCTGGCGAGGCAGTCGACCGCGCGTTCCCGGGTTTCCATGGTGCCGCTGAAGGCGAACGGCTTTGCAACCGCGCCCAGGCCCGGCGTGAAGGGGATGGAGGCATTGACCAGCCTTGCCTTGTCTCTGCCGATGGGCGCGAAGATCAGCGGTTCGGGCCGGGGCAGGCCGGTAAGGCCGGAGGGAGCGGTCCGCCAGTTCCCGCCCCAGTGTCCGCCATCGACGGCACTCGCCGCGCCGTGGCCCGGCAGCGCTTGCGGCGGGTTGAGACTGGGAAGCAGGAGAAGCAGCGCCGGAGCGCCGAGCAACCGCAATTTGAAGGCCGTACCGAACAAAGGTCCACCTCGATGTTGCAGCGCACGCAAGCCGATATGGCCTGCGTCCTGCCAAGGCCCAGATTATACTGCAATGCAGCATGGAGCCAAGGGCATTTGCCGCAGGAACCGCGCGTTCTGCCCCGAAAGCCTGTAAGAGGGAGATTTTTCGATATTTTTCATATAAATACCGCCGATCAATCGAAGCTCTCCCGAGTTGGGACGTTTTTGTGCCGTGCGGAAGAATCCTGTTGCATTGCAAAAGAAATCGTTATCTACTTTGGTATCGCTGCTGCATGGCAGAGCGATTCTTAATCTTGAATTCGGCGCTTCCTCTGCGTTTTGGTCATGCCCTCGATGGTGCGTGGCTGATTGCGAAAAGGATGAACGGCTTTGAGCAACGCCCTTTCCACTGCTGAACGTCGCCGGGTTCTGGCGCACTGCCCCGAAATCGACAGCCTGCGCGCGCTGGCGATGATCGGCGTGGTGGCGATGCACTCCAAGCTCCTGCCGTTCGGATGGGCAGGGGTCTGGCTGTTCTTCGTCATTTCCGGCTATGTGGTGACGCTCTCGATCGCCCGGGCGCATGATCCGAGTTTCCCTGTCCGGGGCGCCGCAAGCTTCGCCAGGCATCGGATAGGCCGGATTCTCCCGCCCTATTACGCCTATCTGCTGGCGGGACTGACGTTCAGCTTCATCGCCTCCGTGCCGCAGCCCCGGGAAGCCATTCTCTCCCTGTTCGGCTTCTACCACAACATCGAAATGGCTACGGGCAACGGTGAGCTCAGGCTTTGGCCGGTCGGCCATCTCTGGACGATCTCGGCCGAAATGCAGTTCTATCTCTTTTACGGCCTGGTGGCGTATTTCGCGCCGCTATGGGTGACCAGGCGGGTGCTGTGGGCCTGCGTGATCCTGGCGCCGGTCGGCCGCCTGCTGGTGGGGACATTGCTGGCCGGGGGCGATCCGGAAGCGGTCGCCTATATCATCTACTCCGCGCCGGGGCTGCATTTCGACAGCTTCGCGATCGGGTGCCTGTTC
This sequence comes from uncultured Caenibius sp., assembly GCA_964468045.1. Taxonomy (GTDB): domain Bacteria; phylum Pseudomonadota; class Alphaproteobacteria; order Sphingomonadales; family Sphingomonadaceae; genus JAWKXU01. The sequence goes on from CAYXTO010000002.1 coordinate 208,891, forward strand.
GCGCTGGCCCGGCTCACCACCCCCATGGATCGGATGCTTTGGCCGATCGTGCGGATCGGCGGCCTTGCGATCGTCCTCTATGTCGCGACGTTCGTGGCGATCAACATACTGGTGCGGGATCGCGCCGGGCTCGAAGTGATCCGCGACGTCGTTTCCGGCATATTATACGGCCAGGGCCGCGAAGTCTTCCTGTACACGGCGCTGGCGCTGGCGTCTCTCGCCCTGCTTGCCTTGACCGTGGCGCGCCATCCCTATGTGCAGCCGATCACCGGGCTGAAGGTCCTGCAATGGATCGGGCGGATTTCCTATGGCTGCTACATCTATCATTCGCTGTGCATTCGCGTGGCCGGTTTCATCGTCCGGGGCGGGAAATGGCATGGCGCGGATTTCTCCATTGCCGAACGGGTTCTGCTATTCGTCCTCGCGCTCGGCCTGACGGTGGCCATTGCCCAGCTTTCGTATCAATTCCTGGAAAAGCCGGCCATGACGTTCATGAAGCGCTGGCGTTCCCCGGCGCGCGCGTCGCCGGGCTTCAGGGCATCCAGCGAGGCGAGGCTTGCCGGGTCCGACAACTGAGTGCGGCGTTTCACGCCGCCAGCAGCATCCTCCATTTCAGACGAAACGCCTCTTCGGAGAATTGGGCGATCTGCCGATCGAACAGCGCAATGCGCTGCGAACGTTCGGCTTCGTCCAGACCGGTCAACAGGAGCATCGCCCGGGCGATTTCCTCGACCGAGTCGGGTGAGACGGTAATCGCGCCCGCGCCGGCCACTTCCTCCAGAACGCTCCGCTCGGACACGATGGGGATGAGCTTGCGCGCCATCGCCTCGGCAACCGGCATCCCGAAGCCTTCGAGTTGGCTGACGAGCACGAACCCGGCGGCCTTGTCGTAGAGCCAGCGCAGATTCTCGTCGCTGACGTAAGGCAGCACCACCACGCCGGGCGTGTTTCTCGCCAGATCCAGCACTTCTTCCGCGCCGGGCTCCCTTTCGCCGCACAGGACGTAGGAAAATCCCCGCTCCGCCAATCCGCTGCGCCGGAAGGCCTGGATCGCGCTGGCTTGGTTCTTGCGCCAGCCCAGGCTCCCGACTGTCAGCAGGAATGGCGTGCTGACGGTTTCGCATGGCTTGCCTTGGGCCGATAAAGAGCCGGTCCTGATCGGCGGATAGATGACGTCGGATTGCCGCGGGGCGCCGTAAAGCTCCTCAAAGGCGCGTTCGCTGGCCTTGCTGACGAATATCAGGCCGGGCCGGGCTTCCTTGATCAGCCGGTATGCCAGATCGTATTGCTCGCTCACCCCTCGCGCGAACAGTCCGGGATGCGTGATCGGCCCCAGATCGTGGCAGAGCACCAGGTCTTCCGATGACAATTTGCGATGCAGGACGGTCAGCGGATCGAGATGCAGGCATCGCGTGCCGGGCGCCGTCCCGGGCGGCAGGTGGAGCGCGGTCCGCGCACGATGCTCGAGCCATTCCAGCTTCCCCAGAATCCGCGCGGGCAGGGCCGTCGGCGTGTCGTTCCGGGAAAATCTCCAGTAATAGATCTTGTTCAGGACATCGGGATTCTCGTCGAGAATGTCCCGTCCGATGAAATATTTTCCCGTGCGATTGAACAGCGCCAGGGAGAAATCGACATCCCATCTTGGTGGATCGGGTTTCCTGTCCGCAGGTTCGGCCAGGCAAGCATCTTGCTGCGCGAAAGAGTGGGTGGCGCCAGAAGCAATCACGCGAGATCGTTTCCCTTTGTCGAATACGAATCTGTACTGCAGTGCAATAATGTCGTATTGCGGTGCAGCATGCCAAGGAATTTATCAGCGCTAGCGGATCGAATGATGGCGAGGGAGCGAGATGTCGCTCTACTGTCGATCTGCGGTTCCGTGGCCGGGACGAAATCTTCGGTTCCCGCTTTGCTATCCTTCTGCGGTCTGGCTTTTCCCGTCAACGAGGGCGCTCGCCCCGGCCTGTGCTCCATCGCGCCACTTGGCCGCCATTTCTCACGCCTCGTCCTCGCTCGCTTGCCGGGATGGGAAGGGCCCCATAGACTTGCTCATCACGAACCTCGTGAGCCTGAGATCCCCGCTCCCGAAATGTCCCCGCCTTGCAAGATTGTCTTACTTGAACGCTCTGTGAGTCTTGGAGTTTCGTAGATGGCCAGGAAGGTGCGGAGCGTCGGCGAGGGATTTCATGAGCGGGACACGAGACTGAATTATTTCGTGAAATATGCGGATCGCCAGAATTTTGGCGACTATCTTCCGGAATTGTTCGCGAAATATCTCTTGTCCTATCCGCGGGTTCAGGCGGATCTCTATTACTTCGTTGGCAGCGTTATCGAGGAAAGCTGGATCAAGCGCGCCTTGAGACAGGCGACCGGCTTTCCGACAGGCGCGATATCGTTCTGGGGCTGCGGCATGCGGAACGAGACGCCTCTTTCGCCCACGGCCAGGGCCTTGTGCCGCTTCCATGGAGTAAGAGGCCCGGTGACGCGGGATCTGCTCGGCCTGCCCGCCGATACGGTGCTGGGCGATCCGGGCCTGCTGGTTCCGCTGATATATCCTAAGCCGAACATTCCGACGCAGCCCGGAGCGGACCTGCGTGACGGCAATACGATATGCATTCCGCATATTTCCGATGAGAGTGATGATGCGCAATTGCTTGCCTTGTCCGGTTGCGGGCGCGTGGTCAGGCCGGAGATCGAGGCATCGGAAGCGGGTCTCACCCGGATCATCTCCGAAATCGCCCGGGCCGATTTCGTGCTTTCCAATTCGTTGCACGGCGCGATCATCGCCTGCGCATATGATGTCCCCTTCGCCTTCTGGGATATCGGCCAGATCGATTGCCCGTTGAAATGGCGGGATTTTTCCCGGTCGATCGGAATTTCAGATATTTTCGCGAGGAATCTAAGGGAAGGGATCGAACTGTATCAAGAGAATGCTTCCCTCATGGCCAAGCCCAAAAGTGCGGACATGCTCCTGGCGGCGCCATGGGGCTGCCGGATCTATCCTCTGATCAAAGCGCTGAAGGTCGACGGAATCGATATAGCCGACGGCAATGCACTGATTAGATATTTGGAGAAAAGAGAGGCGCTCGAGATTCAGAATGACTTTGTGAACGACGAATTAAATCTCGAATATAACATGAAAAAGGAAATGCGCATGATGCAGCTTATCAGCGATGTCAGCAAGAATGCGCAATATTTCAAGCGGATGATATTTGAAAAATTTTCAAGGTGAAATCTGACAATATTGTTCGATAACTCATCGATAAAGGGTTGCCGATGACCAGCATTGCCCCCGCTGCACTCATTTCCCGATTGGGGAGTATGATCAACGATTGCCTTGGCCGTTATGTCGAGTTCGACCAGCCGCTGGCCATCGTGGATTTTCCCGACATCCGCAATTGCGGCGATTCAGCGATCTGGCTGGGGGAGATGGCCTGGCTCAAGCGGTATTTCGGCAAGGAGCCGTCCTATGTCTGCCGGCTGCACGATTTTTCCGAGAGCGAACTGCGCAAAGCGGTGCCCGAAGGCCCCATCTTCATTCATGGAGGGGGGTCGTTCGGCGATATATGGCACGGCATTCAGGACTTCAGGGAACGGATTATCGAGGCATTCCCGGACCGGACGATCATCCAGTTCCCGCAGTCCATCCATTACAATTCGCCGGAGCGGCTGGCTCAATCCGCCCGCGTGGTCGGGCGCCACAAGAACTTCAAGCTGATGGTGCGCGATCGGGTGTCCAGGGAGATCGCCGAGAAGCACTTCGATTGCGAGATCATGCTTTGTCCCGATATGGCCTTCGCCATCGGCCCGTTGCCGCCGCGCCCATCCAGCTTCCCGATCCTGGCCATGCTGCGCGAGGATCTGGAAAAGGCGGATATTGGCAAGTGGACCTTCCCGGATATTCCGCGCGAGGACTGGATCACCGAGAACCCCTACAAGGTGAAGCTGGCCAAGCTGGGCGGAGCGATCCGTGCGGGCTTCACCTCCGGCGCGGTTCGCAAATACCGGTTCCTCGATGCCGCCGCCAATCAACGGTTCGAGCGGGGAATCAGCCAGATCGCACGGGGCGAGGTGATCGTCACCGACCGGCTGCACGTCCATATCTGCTCGACCTTGCTGGGCCGGCCCCATGTCGTGCTGGATAACAGCTACGGCAAGATCGGCAGGTTGATGGACACCTTCTACCCCGAAGGCACAGGTATCACCTCGCGAGCGACCGATGTCGAAGAGGCCGTTTCCTGGGCCAGGGAGCAGCTATCGCAGGTAGAAAGCGCCGCGGCGTAGTCCATCTCATCGTGGGCATTTCCGGAAGGGCAACCATGACGCTTGTCACATTCATCATCCCCGTCCGCCATCAGGACAATGCGCGCGACTGGGGGCAATTGACCGCGAAACTCAGCCAGACGATGGCCTCGATCGCAAACCAGACCCATCCGGACTGGCGATGCATCATCGTGGCGAATGAAATGGCAGAACTGCCGCCCTTGCCGGACAAATTCTCGATCACCAGAGTGACGTTCCCGCCGAACGATCTGCATGATCTCGGCAAGGCGTCGGAAAAGGTGATCCTGGACGCCTTCCGTTTCGACAAGGGGCGCCGCGTGCTGAAGGGCATGCTGGATGCCCCGGACACCCGATTCTTTATGCTGGTCGATGACGACGATCTGGTCAGCAACCGCATCGTCGCGCATGCGACCGCCAACCCGGATGCGAACGGCTGGTATGTGTCCAGGGGATATCTGTGGAACGATGGCAGCCGGCTCTTTTGCGGGGTCAACAATTTCAATGATTTGTGCGGCTCCAGCCTGATCATCCGGGCTGACAGCTACGAAATCCCCCCGACATTCGAAAGCGCATCGACGGAGTGGATCAAGGACATGCTTGGCAGCCATCGGCGCATCCGGGATATCCTGAAGAGCAAGGGGGTTTCGCTGCAGCCCTTGCCTTTTCGCGGCGCGGTCTATCGGGTGGGCAACGCCGGCTCCCACAGCGGCACGCCGGGCATCGGCAAGCTGCTCATATTGAACAGGAACAACATACGGCGGCCGGACCGCTCGGTCCGCGCGCTGCTTCGCCTTCGCCATGTGGGAGCAGGGCTGGCGGGGGAGTTTTTCGGCGGCGCCGATACGGCCGCGTGATCAGGTCCTGATCCTAGGCCGCGCGTTCTCCACGGCGCTCCCGTAAGGACTGGATCGCCGAGCCGAGCGTATGCAGGATGGTCGTTTCCGGCCCCTGCGGGCGGCCAGCGGCCAGCCACAACAGCAAGTGGCTGCATATATAGAGGCTGGCCCCCGCCGACATTATGATGGCGAGTTGAAGCAGCAACATCAAGCTGCCGGTTCCGAGGTGCTCGGTCGCCGCATGCAGCGGAAAGACGCCCGCGACCATCACCGCAATGCTCAGCAGCGAGCGCACGTTCTGAAGGATCTGGCGCTTTATGCTGACCCCTATGAGTCTGCGCACGAGATGAAGGTTGAAGCCGATCGCGATCAGGCCGGTCGCCATGCGGGCGATGATGACGCCATGCAGGCCGCCGAGCAGCAAGCCGGCCACCACCAGCGGTATGCGGATGAAGAAGCTCAGCAGATCGCGCCTGAACAGCAGATCGGGCACCCCTTTCGCCATGGCAAGCGGTTGCACGAGCTTGCCGAGGGTCTGGAGTGCAAGGATGGCCGCCAGCCCCTGGATCACCGGCACGATGGGAAGCCATTTGGCGCCCATGGCCAGCAGCACGACCGATTTGGCACAAAGCGCGAAGCCGAAGCCGACCGGCAATACGACCGATGTGAGCAGCGCCTGCGCCGCCGAGTAGGTAGCCCGCATGTGTTCCGGGTCGTTCTTTATGAGAGAAAGGCCGGAAAACAGGACCTTGGTGACCGGCTCGCTGGCTTCGCGGGTGGGGATGCTGGCGAGATTGTCGCCAACCGAATAATAGCCCAGCGCCGTCCGCCCGGCGACGCCGCCGATAAGGAAATAATCCAGCCGCCAGTTGATCGTATTCAGGATCTGCCCGAATGTCAGCCAAAGGGAGAAGGAAAACAGCTCCCGGTAGTGGGTTATCCTGAAATAGGGCCGATAAGGGATCAGCAGGTAGGATACGACGATCATCGCCAACTGCGAGGCTACGGTACCCAGGACAAGCGCCCAATAGCTCTGGTAGATCAACGCTATCGCGACAGACACCGCGAACCCGACGATCTTCTGCGAAACATTCAGCATGAAGTCCTGCGCAAAAAGGAGATCGCGCAGGAAAACCGTCATCTTGGGATTGGTGAAGCCGGTCAGGAAGACGCTCAGCGCAAGCACGAGCGTGATCCCCTGCAGGCGGGAATCGTCATAGACATAGGCAAGGGGCCAAGCGGCGATCGCGACCAGCCCGCCGATCAAGGCCGAGCGCGCCAGGTTGAGCGTCCAGGCGGTATGGAAATGGTCCTCGGTCGGATCATCGTGCTGAATCAGCGCATTGGCGAGCGAGAGGTCGGTCAGCGCATTGATGATCATCAGCAGGGTCGTCGCAAGCGCGACCAGGCCGAAGTCGTCCGGCGTCAGGATGCGCGCCAGAATGAAAGTGCTCAGCAGGGAGATCAGATTGACGAGCGCACGGGACAGGATCACCCATCCCGCGCCTTTGGTGAGGCGACCGCGCATGCCAGTCATATCGTGCTCTCTAACGGGATAGCTTCGACCGTGCCTTGGAGTGGGAAACGCAGTCGCTCAAATGCTGACGAATCGGCTTCGCGGATCATGCGCTTGCTGTCACAATGACGGGATACTGAGGCTTGACGATCGACTCCATGGGGGATCGGAGCGGTTAGTCGCATAAAATATGCGGCTGGACGGTAGCAGAAGGCCCGGAAAACCGGCCTGCCCATCTGCATGCGGCATGCGGCTCGCCCGCCAAACCAATCTTTATTCTCAGATTTCTTCAATGAATACAATAGGGTTATGCGCTTCTTTCCGCAGCGAGCTGGCAGGGTGCCGGAATCATGCAAGGTGCTGTTTCCCAACGAAGCGCTATAGCTTTATCCTTGCATTATCTCGCAGTTGCAGCAAATTCTTTTTGCGGCTGCGATAAGCGGGCTGCTGCGCGGTAATCGCAAGGAGCACAAGGTGAGAAATCCGCGTCGTGTGGTGGTCAATGGCAAGTTCCTGACCGCCGAATCGACAGGCGTGCATCGCGTTGCCAGCGAACTGGTCCGAAACAGCGTTGCGATCATTGAGGACGATCCGCAGCTTTCGCGTCAGCTTGCGTTCGAGGTCTGGATTCCGACCGGCGGCATAGAGCGCGCGCGCGCGCTTGGCGTGCCGTTCAGGGTCGTGCAGCCGCTCCAGGGCATCCCGTGGGAGCAGATTACCTTGCCTGTCCGCGCGCGGGGTCGGCTGATCCTGAGCCTCTGCAACGTCGGGCCGTTGGCTGCCCGCAACGCCGTCACCATGTTTCACGATGCCCAGGTTCATATAACGCCCCAAAGCTATGGCTTCGGTTTCCGCTCCTGGTATCGGCTCCATCAGCCGCTGGCGGGCCGGCGGCATCGGCGCATTCTCACGGTATCCGACTTCTCCCGCGAACAGCTTCAGCAATATGGGCTGTCAGCCAGAGAACGGACCGGCGTGATCCTGAACGGGGTGGATCACGTCCTTGCCATCACTCCGGACGATGGAATTGTGGATCGGCTGGGATTGCGGCCGCAGGGTTACGTCGTCGGGCTCGCCAATACCCAGCGGCACAAGAATATCGGCCTGCTGCTGCGCGCCTTCGCCGATCCGTCCTTGCGCGATCTGAAACTGGTGCTGTTCGGTTCGCACAGCGCCGCGGACTTCGCGGCTCTGGGGCATGACGTGCCGGAGAACGTCACCTTTGCCGGACGTGTCAGCGATGCGGAGCTGCGCGCGCTTTACGCATCGGCGCTTTGCATCGCCTTCCCCTCAACGACAGAGGGTTTCGGATTACCTCCCCTGGAAGCGATGACCACGGGATGTCCCGCTATCGTCGCGCCTTGCGGAGCCTTGCCGCAGGCCTGTGGATCGGCCGCAATCTACGCCGCGCCCGATGCGCCGGAACAATGGGTGGCGGCGATCCGAAAGCTCGCGGACGATGCCGACCTGAGGCGGGAGCTGGCGGAGAAGGGCCGCGAATGGGCGGCGGGGTTCACCTGGCGGAACGCCGCCAACCGCCTGATTGAGGAATTGCTGGCGCTTTAGGCGGCAATCCCGCCCGATCGGTTGGACGCTTGGCCGCGCGAGCGCCCAGCGGCTCCAGCGCGGGACGGCGCAAGGCAAGCGAAATCCCGGCGAATGCGGCAAATTCCATGCCGGGATCGGGAGCGCCCAGCATGACCATGGCCGGGATCAGGCCTGCAACCGCGGCCCAGGCGGCCGATTCCGAGATCGCCTGGCGGGTCTTGTCTTCCAGAGGCTTGCGCGGGAGAAACAACACGGCGCAGCTTGCGACAAAGGTAACGATGCCGATCACGCCCATGCTGCCGATGATGGCCATGATCAGGCTGGATGAGCGGAAACTGCCCGCGCCGATGCCGAGCCCCATGGAGAAGGTGAAGGCGTCGATGCCCTGCATGGCCCAGAACATGCGTTGCTGGCCTGAATTGGAGCTCGATTTCCCGACGGTCATCTGATCGACCATTTCGGTGAAGGCATCCGCTGCCGGCCCGTAGAACAGGATCAGGCCCAGCACCATGATGAAGCCCAGCATGACGCAGATCGCCAGGGGAACAACGCGATCGGCGGTGAGATAGCGTGGCAATGTCGCGAAGCGCGCGCTCAACAACACGGCGTAGCTGGCCAGCCCGATATAGGCCGTTGATGAGGTCGACAGCACGAGAACGGCGGCCAGCAGAACGGCGGCGAATCCCGTCCAGGCCGGCGAAATTTTTCTCAGCCACAATTCGAAGGCCAGTATCATCCATGGGATGGACAGGCGGGAATAGGCGGAAGGCTCCGCCATGAACCCGGATATTCGGACATAACCTTCGGCTGCCTGCCTGAGCTGGGAATAGGAACCGTTGCGAACGAAATCGACGACGAGATCCCATGGCGTTCCGCTCAGCGCTACACCCAGTATGCCCGTGACTGCTTGCACGAGCGCGATCCCCACACAAAACTTCACGATCAGCGAGACGTTGGGCGAGAGGCGACAGGCGATATAGGCCAAGACCGCGGTCAGGCCCGTTCCCGCCATGTAGAAGCCGGTGGTGATGTTCTGGGCGGAGAAGAACAGCGGCAGCGTATCGGTAAGGTGACGCAATCCGCCTGCCCGCATCGGCACGACATTGATCTGGCCGGCGAAGATCTTGGGAAGGAGAAAAGCCCCGATCATGCCGTAGGCGGCGAAGGTCACGAATGCCAGATTTGCGCCGACGGCCTCGCGCAGCAGGCTAGAGCGGGTCTGAAGCTGCTGGATGATCGCCAGCGCCAGAAACCCCAGCGCGAAGCGGGGAGGGGGTATCGAAGAACCGCTGAGGGCCGGCAGGATCACGGCAGCGGAGGCTTCGAACAGCCCCATCGCGAGCATCGTGCACAGCAATTGCAGCGGAGTTCCCCGCAACAGCAGCCACACGCCGATCGCCACGGTAACGAGCCCGATGAATGTCGGAATCATGGCTTGCCTGCCAGATCCACAGCCTCGGCCAGGGGACCGATATCCGATACGCCATCCCGATTCAGGCCTTCCATCACGGCGGCCATAAACTTGCCGTCGAACACATCGGGGGCGAAGCGCCGGGCATTGACCCGGGCAGCTCGCGGATCGAATTCAGGCAGCCATCTTTCGAATTGCTCGACCGCATCGATCAGCGCATCGACGGTTTGCTGCCGGAAGAACAGCCCGGTTTCGCCCGGGCGGATGGAGTCGATGACCCCTCCCTTCCCATAGGCGATCACGGGCCGGCCAGCGGCATTGGCCTCGACCGGCACGATGCCGAAATCCTCCTCCGGCGGAAAGATCAACGCCTTGCACTCGGCATAGGCGCGACGCAGGCCGGCAAAGTCCAGGCGTTCCACGATGCGGATATTCGGACCGGCGCGCCGGGCGATGTCGGCCGCCAGTTCGCCCGTGCCGACCATGAGCAAGGGCAGGCCCAGCCGGGTGAACGCATCCGCCACGAGATCGGCCCGCTTGTACGGAGTCATTTGCCCGACCCAGAGATAATGCTCGCTTGCCGAGCCCGGCTCGAACAGATCCACCTCCACCGGAGGATGAACCACATCGGCTTGCCTGCCCCAGGATTTGCGGACCCGGCGCGCAATGAAGCTGCTGTTTGCCAGGATCTTGTCAGGGCGCTGGGCGGAAGCGGTATCCCATTGGCGCAGATTGCGGAACAGGAACGGCATCGCCATCCTCGTCAATCGGCCGGACATCTCCCGGTAGGGCTGATAGTGGTCCCAGAGATACCGCATCGGCGAATGGCAGTAGCAGAGATGGAAGGCGTCGGGTGCGGCCAGGATTCCCTTGGCCGGGCCGGATTCGCTCGTGATGACGAGATCGTATCCCCGCAGGTCGAGCTCCTCCAGCGCCATGGGCATGAGCGGCAGATATTTCTGGTAGTGCCTGATCGCCCCCGGCAGCTTCTGGATGAAGCTCGTCCGCACGCGGTGCGAACGGATGAATGCGGATACGGCGCCCGGGTCATAGACATGGGTGAAGATGTCCGCCCCGGGGAACAGGCGCAGGATGCGTTCGAGCACTCGTTCGCCGCCGCGCATTCCCACCAGCCAGTAGTGAACGACCGCGACCTTCATGCCGATTTGGCAGGGCGCATTCATGCGGCGGCTGTCATGTAACGCTGATAGGCCGCTGCATAGGTTGCGGTTTCGTCATTTGCATAGCGATGCTGCTTGCGCAGATCGACACGGTTGAGGACCACGCCGGTGAAATTCGAAAGGCGGGGCGGCAGCAGGCGGGCTGCGGCCCGCACCGCATCGCTGGATGTCTTGCGCCAATGCGCCGCCAGCAGAACGCCGTCGGCCATGGCGGCTATTTCTCTGGCCTCCGCGATCGCCAGCAGTGGCGGGCAATCGAGCAGAATCAGGTCGAAATGTTCCTTGAGCCGGGCGACGACTGCCTGCATCGCGCCCTTTGCGGTCAGGCGCTCGCCGGCTTCGGCGCTGGACGTAATCGGCAGGATGGCGTGATCCCTGTCGTCGATGAAGCGCAAGGCGTGATCCAGCGTCTCCTCGCCATTTGCGATTTCCCGCAGGCCCGCGCCATGATTCAAACCGTAGAGGCGGCTGAGCCCCCGCAATATGATGTCGCAATCGACGATCACCGTGCTCACGCCGCTGTCGGCCGCGGTCTTGCCCAGCATGGCAGAAAGGATCGTCTTGCCTTCGCCGGGCAGGGCGGAGGTGATCGCCAGGACTCGGCCTCTGCCGCTGACCGGAATATGCGTCGCGGCATGGATGCCCCGGACCGCTTCCGCCAGCACGGAATCGGGCTGTTCGGTGAGAGTGTCGAGCGGTGTCGGGGCGTGACGGTCGATGGATTTATTGTCGGGAGTCAGGCCGAGATAGGGCAGCCCGACCTTCTTCTCGACGTCCGCCGCCGTGGTCAGGCCCTTGTACTGCATCTCCGCCGCAAGGGCGAGAATGACTCCGAACACCGTTCCGCACAGGCCGGCCAGAATGAGGTTGAGCATGACATTGGGGCTGTAGGGCGCCGTCGGCGGCAGGGCTTCCGCCAGTATTCTCGCCTCGGGTTGCTCGATGCCGCTTCCCGCCATCAGCTCACGATAGCGTGCGAGATAGGATTCGTAGAGCCCCTGGGAGGCCTCGGCACGCCGCTGGAGATCGGCGAGAGAGATCAGGGCGCTGTTGTTCTGGGCAAGTTCGCCCTTGGCCGAACCGAGGGTCGAGTTGAGCGATGCGAGGCGGCCGGAGGAAACGGCGGCCTTTGCTTCCAGATTGGAGATTACGCGATCGATCTCCGCCTGGATCTGGGAGTCGACCGAGGCAAGCTCTTCCTTGGCTCTCAGCAATTCGGGATGACGAGTGCCATAGCGAGCCGAGAGATCGGCCACGCGCGCGGCGATCTGCGCCCGCTGGGTGCGAAGGGATGAGACGACCGATGAAGACAGCGCTTCGCCCACGTCGTCGCCGGTCGATCCGCCCTGGAGCTGGCGCCGGGCGGTGGCGAGGCGGGCCAGGTCGGCCGCGGCCTCCGCGCGGGCGATGGCGGTCTGCTGATTATAGACCGAAATGTCCTGCTCGGTGAGTGCCGTCGCCGCGCTGCTGAGAAGGCCGTTGCTCACGCGATAATGCTGGACCGCCGCGAAGTCCGAGGTGGACTGGTTGCGAAGCTCCTCGACCTTGGCGGACAGGAACTCCGCCGCCTCGGCGGTTTCATCCTTCTTTCTGGTGACCTGCGACTGCACATATTCGGTGGCGAACGCATTGGCCAGCTTGGCGGCGATCTCGGGATCGGAGTTGCGGTAGACGATACGGACGGAATAGGCGGTGCCGAGCCGCTCCGCCCCGAGGCCGCGGCGCACGATCTGCACCAGCTTGGCTTCCATCGCCTGGCGCTGCTCGGGCAAGAGCTTCGCCAGATCCACCGGCTGGGGATCCGCTCCGAACAGGCGGCCGAGCAGGGAAGGCTGCGGATCCAGCCAGGGATTGACCTTCGGATCCTCGATCAGGTTGAGCTTGTGCACCACGGTCCGGGCCAGATCGAGCGATCCGATGATCTGGATCTGGGTGGAAACGTCGGCATCGCCCTGCATCGTTTCCTCATCGGGTCGTTCGGTCACCCGCTTCTCGAGCTTCTGGTCGGTGCTTTTCAGAAGGACGATCGCGTTCGATTCATACATCTTCGGCTGCAGCAGGGTCATGAGGATCCCGAAGGTCAACAGCAGCGCGAAGGTGGTCAGGAACAGCCTGGACTGGCGGCGGAGCATGTTGAGGAAGAGACGGAAGTTCAGCCGCTCGCTTTCCTGCTCGGCCATCGATGTATCGACGCCGCGGCCGATCCCGCCGGTCGCCGGGGCAATTTTGGGCTCGTCGAACAGCTCGGGCAGATTCATCTGTCTTCTACCTTTCAATCCGCTTTGGGATCATCCTTGCTTTCATCGCGCCACCGTCAGCGTCAGCATGAAACGCAGTGCGTCGAATTCGGGGACTGTAACATCCGAGTTGCTCCCGCGCCGGTCGTAACTGGCGCGGCCCGTCACGCGCAGCCACCGGTTCGCCTTCCAGGCCGCCTGGCCTGACAGGGTAAGCAGGCCCGAGACGTTGTTGCCGGCGCCGTATTTCTCGTGTGAATAGTTCACGTCGGCGGAGAGCAGGAGGTTGCGGCGCAGCTCGTAATCGGCCGAAAGCCTCCCCGAAGTCACCACCACCGCGCTGGTCGCATTGAAGGAACTGGTCGTGGTCCGCTGCGATACATCGAAGCGGACGCTCAGGAGCGGGGTCGGATACCATCGCAGGCGCGCATTGAGCGCAAGGCCGGAAATGTCGCCGAAGGCCGGATTGCGGAAATTGTGCTTCTGGATGCCGGCGTCGACTTCGGCTTCGAGCAGTTGGGTCAGCTCATAGCTTATGCCGCCCGTCACCGAATAGGCGGTGGCATCGCGATTGGTGAGCGGGCTGGGATCGCTGTAATCGAACTTGTTGGCCGTGACGCGGGACACCAGGGAAAGGCGCGGCCCCACTTCATACCTGGCCAGCACGGAGCCGCCGATCTGGTGGCCGTTCCGGAAGGATTGATCGATCAATGTCCCGTCGTCGAGACGGACGTCGCCATAGCGGAAGCGGGAAGCGGCGGCATTGGCGACCAGGGTAAGGCGGTTGAATCGCTGTCGGACGCTCAGATTGCCGTTGAGCTCCCGCATCCGCAGAGGGTCGCCGATCTGGAAGCCGTTCTCGAATGTGCCGCGAGTGGCGGTGACATCCGCCCAGCCGAGATTGGCCGATATGGAGGTGTTGCCGGAAATCTCGAAGCGGGCGGCTGCCTGGGCGCGGTATTGCTCGTCGTTCTGGCGGTGCAGCTCGGCATAGCGGCGCAAGCGTATTTCCCCATCCAGGGAAAGCTGGCGGCGGGGCGTATTCCACTCCGCGCGAACCGCGGGGACCAGCGTCGCGGAGAAATCCGACACCGCATCCTCCGAGCGGGCCAGGACATTGCTGTCCCAGCTGCCGGTCAGGCCCAGGGTGGGCAAGACGCGGATGCTTCCCAGCCGGATGCCCACCGCGTCATAGGCCGGTTGCGGCCGGTTGCCCGCCGTATCCACTGGCTCGGAGCCGCGCATGTCCTGTGCAATTGCAACATCGACGGGCAGGAGAGCACTGCCGCAAAACAGGATCGACGGCCCCCAGGCAACAACCGCGAAGCGAGTCGCATTGTTGGAAATGCGCCGCTTTTTCTGTATAACACTTTGATTCGGCAGAGTCCTGACCATCAAGTCGGATCCAGCTCCTGCTACCTGATCGATGATGGGAAGCTTATCCTATCGCACTATTGTTGCAATGCACAAAAAAGTTGCAACGCCCTATTTGTGTGGCAGGATGAGGCGGTAACGGAATGGGAACAGCACTATGTCGAAGGCGAGCGGCGTCTTTTTTTCGCTGCTGAGGATGCTCTTGCTCGCTGGTTGTGCGCTGATGCTCGGCATTTCACTGCTGGGCACGGTTTCCTATCGGGCCGACAGCACCAATATCCTCGCGCCCCACTGGCTGGCGCTGGGCCTGGTCATATTGGGCGCAATCGCCTGGCTGGGCCGGCGCCGTGCGCGATCGGCCGCGCTTGCCCTCTTGCTGGGCTATGCGATCACGGGCGCGGTGCTGCTGGGACCGCTGATACCCGGTTCGGCCAACGCTTCCGACACGACGCGCATCCGGGTGGTGAGCTTCAACATGTACAAGGCGAACCCCGATGCAGCGGCGGCGATGGACTGGATCATCGGGCAGGATGCCGATTTCGTGATCCTGCTCGAGGCGTTTCAGGCCAACCTTCCGGCGGTGGCCCGGCTCAGGCAGCATTACCCCTATTCCTACAGCTGCATCGGATCCGGCTACTGCTCGACCCTGATCCTTGCCCGCCAGCCGGCGAAGGATGTCTGGCCCATGGCGAGCGGGGATCCGGAGAACCGGCGGACCCTTTCCGCTGTTTCCGCGCATTTCGAAATCGCGGGCCGGACCATTCCTGTAACCGGGGTCCACTTCGATCGTCCCTGGCCGCTCGGCCAGCAGGAGCAGTATTGGGGGGAGCTTTCCAATGCGGTCGCCACGGTCGGGCGCCGGGGGATTCTCGCGGGCGATTTCAACTCCGCGCCCTGGACCTTCGCCATGCGTCGGCTGAGCGCGGGTGGAGAGTTGCGGCTCGCGTCGGGCGCGATGGGCACATGGCCGACGAAAGCGCCAGCCGACATGCTGCGCTTGCCGCTCGATCAGGTCTATCTCGGCCCGTGTCTGGACCCTGCCTCGGTGCGTCGCGGCCCGGCGCTGGGATCCGACCATTTCCCGATCGTCACGGATATAGATGTAGGGGATTGCGGTGGCTGATCGCCACGCGCCTTTGGGCAGCGAGGCTTTCCGGGCGCTTCTCGCGCTGACCGACCCATGGATCGGGGATGCGGACCCCGCCAGAATCCAGCGTATCGAAGCGTTGGGCGCGGTGGACTGGCAGGAGGTCCTGGCCCATGCCCGCAGGCACCGCGTGGCGCCTCTGGCCGCGCACCGGCTGGAAGCGCTGGGGCCGGCGGTCGAAGTTCCCGGAGAAGTCGCCGCCGCGTTCCGCGGAGAAGCGAAGGCCGCCTTGTTCCATGAAATGGCGATGTTCGGCGAACTGTGCCGGATCAAGGCAGCGCTGGACGGGAAAGCGGTTCCTTTCCTGGTCATCAAGGGCGTGGTGCTGTCTTCGGAAGGGCATGGGCGCATGGGCCTGCGCGTCAATCACGACATCGATCTCCTCGTCTCACCGGGCGACCTGGATCGCAGCCACGGCATCCTGTGCGCGCTCGGCTATCGCAGGGTAGAGCCCGAGGGTGATCCGCCATCCGATGAGCTGGCCCGATGGGTGAAGCGCAGCAAGGACTGGGTCTACATCCTGCCGTCCAACGGAACTGTCGTGGAACTGCACCATCGCCTGTTCGACAACCGCACTTTGTGCGATCCCGGCATCATGTCGCGCGCGCGCCGTGTCATGTTGTTCGGACAGGTGGAAGTGATGACATTGGGAGCGGAGGACGAGCCGGCCTATCTTGCCCTCCATGGCGCGCTCCACGCCTGGTCCCGGCTGAAGTGGCTGCTGGACATGGCCATAATAGCCCGCAAACTCGGACCGGACGGCACCAGCGCTCTCCTGAGCCGACAAAGGAAACAGCCTGCCGAGCGTGCGTTGCTTCAGGCATTCATCCTGTGTAGCGAATTGTTCGGAATGCAGCATCCGGCCGGCGGCAAGGCCGTTCCGCTCGGCGTGCGTCTGCTGGTGACGGCGGCGCGGCAGGCGCTGGATGGCGAGAGCACGGCCGAACTGGAGGCGACGCGTTTCGGCACGTCGATAAAGAACGCAAGCCACTATCTCCTGTGGCGCAAGCCGGCCTATCTGGCCTCGGAACTGGCATTCGACCTGACGGATATGTCGCGCGACCAGGACGCCGCAGGTGGAAAAGTGCCTATTTGGTTCAATCGTCCCTTGGCATGGATTGCCCGCCATCGCCGCTAGAAGGTGAGCGGCCCGCTGTTTCCCAACGATAGCGTCGTTCCGACTCGGAGTCCCGATTCGAATCGGGATGTTGCATATGCACACTATCGTACATTTGAAACGAACTGCCGTATTTCCTGTCTCTTAATGGGAAACAAAGGGTAAAAGGCCCAGTTCCGATTATCTCCTTTGTGCGTCGCAGCATATTGACTCGCGCGGCGCACCATGAGAGCCTTTGCAGTGGGTAAGGCATCATGCCGAACCCGAATTTAGGAAGGTAAGTGTTATGCAGACTTCCAACAAGCAAACCTACCAAAAACCGGAAGTGAACCAGATCGGTTCATTCGAAGATATCACTCTTGGTGGCTCGGATGGGGAATTCACCGATTTCCCCTTTCCGGCAAACACTCCCCGGGGTGATCTCACTTTTTCCTGATCCCAGATCAGGCCGCCTTTTTGGCGGGACTTGATTCGGGGGGGTGGGGCCCGGTCCTGGCCCCCCGAACATCTGCCGGCGTTTTCATGTCAGGGGTACTGGAGCAGATGATGAAAACAGCGGAGAAGGCGTGGCAGCCTGCTGCGAGCGTCGTTTACAGCGATCTCGATGACGGGGTCGCGCTGCTCGATACTTCGAGGAACATATATTATTCGCTGGCGGGAACCAGTCGGTTCCTGTGGGACGAATTGCTCAAGGGCGCGGATTTTTCCATGCTCTGTTCCGCTCTCACCGGCACGTTCGAGGTAAATCCGGATGTGGCCGAGGCCGACGTCGCGGACTGGATCGGCGCAATGGTGCGCGCTGGCCTGATCGAAGAGCATGAGCGTGCCTGAACCTCGCCGCCCGGCGATGCTGGCGCTGATCTGGCGCGAAAAATGGCTGCTGGGACTCGCGTTCTATTATCTTTGGCAAGCCCGCATCCTTCTGAGCCTGCGAGGGTTCGGCGATCCGATGCAGGGTTGCGCCGCAACCGCCCGGCAAGCCGGGGCCCCGGCCGCCCTTGCCCGCAGGATCGCCTGGTCGGTCGATCAGGCCGCGCGGTTCGTCATCCGGCCGACTTGCCTTGTTCGCGCCATGGCGGGGCAGCGGATGCTGGCATTGAAGGGCCATGGCTCCGAAATCCGCGTCGGTGTGCGCAAGGCCCCGGACAGGCCGTTCGACGCCCATGCCTGGCTCATCAGCGGTGAGGAGATCGTGCTGGGCGGCACCCAAGCCGAGCTGGGCGGTTTCTCGCCCTTGATCGGAGCGCGGTGAATGAGCGGGGTCTGCGGCATCCTGACCCCGGATCCCGATCGGTCAATGCTTTCCTGTCAGGTGCAGGCCGGGCTCGACGCCATGGCGCATCGTGGCCCGGACGGTGTCTCCCTATATCCCAACGATACCGTCGTCCTGGGCCATTGTCTGTTCGACACCGGCTGCAACGGCATGCACATCGATCAGGATGGCTACGCGCTGAGTTTCGATGGCCGTCTCGACAATCGGGAGGCGCTGCTGGCTGCGTTGCGCGGGGGCGGGGCCGCTCTGGATTCCGAATGGCGGCATTGCCACGACAAGGTGCTGTTGCTGGCCGCCTATCGGCATTTCGGCGAGTGCCTGCCGGCTCTGCTGCGGGGCGATTTCGCCTTCGCGATATGGGACCCCGCCAGGTCCGGCCTGTTCCTCTGCAGGGATCACCTCGGGGTGAAGCCCCTGTTCTGGTGCCAGGCGGGCGCATTCCATTTCGCCTCGGAGATCAAGAGCCTGCAGGCCATGGCGCAGGCGCCGTTCGGTATCCGGGAGCAGGCCATCGCCAGCTTCGTGAAGGGTGACCGTAGCGGGCAAGAGCCGGAGCTCACTGCCTTCGAAGGGGTCTATCGCTTGCTGCCGGGCCATCATGGCTGGGCCGATCGAAATGGCTTCGAGATCACATGCTACTGGTCGCTGAATCCCGGCCTGCCGGTTAGCCGGCGCGATGCGGCAGCCGAGTTCAGGACGCTGTTCAGGCAGGCGGTGGACCGGCGCCTGCGCGCGACGCAGCCGGTCGGCGCCCTGTTGAGCGGGGGGCTCGATTCGTCTTCCATCGTCTCGGTGATCGGATCGGGCCAGAGCGGCCGGAAGCTGGGCGATGTCCCGGTGTTCTCGCTGGTGTTCGAGGGGGGAGCGGACGAATCCGACTACATCGCGGCAGTGGAGGACAGCTTCGGGTTTCGTGCCCGGCGCATCGACGGTTCGGGCATTTCCGCCTTTGACGATTGCGACGCGATCACCGCGGAACAGGACCAGCCGGTGCTTGGTCCCAACATCGCCGCCTTGCGATATTTCATCCGCGCGATCTCCCGGCAGAGCGGGGTCCGCATCCTGCTGGATGGCAATGGCGGCGACGAAGTCGTGTCATACGGCAACGGCATCTTTCAGGAGCTTGCGGAAAGCGGCCGCTGGCTGACGCTTTGGCGGGAATTGGGCGCTTCGGAGGATTTGCGGCCCGAGCGGGGCAGGCGGTTCCGGCGGCTGGTCCGCAGGTGGGGCTTGCGCAGCTGGCGGCGGCAGATGGGCTGGCTGCTCAAGGGAAAGCGCCGGGTCGACGACCCCATCCGGTACGCCCCCGACGGCCATCCGCGTCCGACCGAGCAGGCCGCTCATCTCGACAAGCTGTCCGCTCCATTGTTCGCCCATGCGCTGGAAGCGCTCGATCACAATGCCGCTGCGGCGGGTGTCGAGATCCGCATGCCGTTCATGGATGTCGATCTGGTGAGCTTTTGCGTCACGGTTCCGGCCAGCCAGAAATGGGCGAACGGAGTTTCCCGATTGATCCTGCGCAAAGCGCTGGCTGGCCTGCTGCCGCCCGCCGTCGCCACGCGGTTGGACAAGTTCGATTTCACCGATCGTATCCGCCGCTCGATGCTGGCCAGGCATGGCGAGCTGATCGAGCGGACGCTTCAGGCCGATGCCGGGGAATTGGCGCGCTTCGTCGATCTGGACAGCCTGCAGGCAAGCTGGCGGACGCTGCAGCGGGAGGGAACTCTCGAAGGCGCGAGGTTCCATCAGGTCTGGCGGGCGGTGGTGCTGGGCCGCTGGCTCGAGCGCCAGCGCAGCCTGACGCCCTATGCGTTTCATCAATCCGTACCCGAGGCCGCGGAATGAACGCGACGAGCTTTCATTTCCGCGCCTATGGGCTGTCGGTCGGTTCGGATTTCGAGCTGCTCGAAGCCGAAGCCATCGCGCCCTGCCGGGCCGATCTCACCATCCGTCGGGCCTCTGTTCCCGGTTCGGCGTTCCGGTTTGCCGATTTCCGGAATTACCGGATTACCGCGGACGGCGACCTGATCGAGTTTCAGAATGTGGGGCGCTTCCTGGTGCGCAATTCCTCCACGATCGAGGTCGATGTCGAACCGCAATTCGACCGCCGCCTGATCGGCATGCCGCTGCTGGGACCGGTGTTCTCGCTCCTGCTGCATCGGCAGGGATTGCTCGTGCTGCATGGCAGCGCCGTGATGATCGGCGGTGCGGCCCAGGTTTTCCTGGGTGACAAGGGTGCGGGCAAATCCACCACGGCGGCGGCGCTGATCGCAGCGGGATTCCCGCTGGTTTCCGACGATGTCGTGGCGATCGAACGGCTCTCCTCGGGGCAGATTGTCGTGCGGCCCGGTTATCCCGCGATGAAGCTGGACAAGCACATGTTTCCATCCTTCCCCAGCGGCTCATGCAGGGTGCTGGAGCCCGATGATGGTTCCTATACCGCCGGCAAATCCCGCGTTCGCCTGAAGGTGCGGATGCCGCGAGCGGCAGTTCCGCTGGGCAGCGTGCATTGCCTTGCGCGAGGGGCTCGCAATGCGATGAGGCCCTTGAGCCAGACCGAAAAGCTCCATGCGCTGATCCGTTTTTCCCATTATCCGCGGCTGGGGCCGGCTGCCAATGTTCCAGCCGAGACCGCGCGGTTGTTCGCCCGTGCGGCGGCGCTGGCGCCGCATATCGACGCGGATATTCTCACGGTGAAGCACAGCCTGGAGGAAATTCCCCAGCTGGGCGCCTTCCTCGCATGCGAGACAGAGAATGCCCGCGCCTTCGCCTGAGCCGCTGCGCATCGCGCGTCTGATCGCGCTGGTCCGGCGGGAGACCGGAGGGGATTTCGACAAGGCGGTGCTCCTGCAGACGGTTGGATCATTGACTGAAGCCTTGTCCGTTGCGCTGCTGATCCCGCTGCTCCACGTGATGGGCAAGGGCGCGGTGCCTCTGACCATACCCTTGATCGGAATCGCGTTCACGCCGTCGCTGCCGCTGGTGCTGGGTGCGTTTGTCGTGCTGATCGTGCTGCGCTCGCTGGCGCTGGAGCGCAAGGAAGCCTTCAATGCGAGGGTGACCTTCGGTTTTGCCGAACGGATGAGCGCACGGCTGTTCGCCGCGCTGGCGGCCACGCGCTGGTCCGCCGTAAGCAATTGGCGAACCGCCGACATGACGCATGTGGTGACGGGAGACAGCGACCGCCTGCTCCAGACCATCAATCTTCTGCTTTCCTTCATGCAATCGCTGGCGATGGCCGCGATTCTGACCTGCTTGTCGGTGTTCCTGTCATGGCAGATGACGCTGCTGGCCATGGGGGTCGGGCTGGTGCTTCTGCTGGTGACGCTGCCGGGCCGCGACCAGACCCTTCGGAAGGGTCGCCGGCTGGCCGAGGCGCGCCAGACGCAGTTCCGGATCACCGACGAATTCTTCAACGGTCTGCGCACCGCCAAGGCCTTCGGGCTGGAGGACCGGCATGTTGCGGCGATGAAAGATATCCTGTGCGAGATACGCAACGGCAACGTCGGCTTCGTGGTCGCGCGGGCGCGCAGCACGACGATCTACCAGGTCTCGACCGCGATCGCGCTGGCTGGATTCGTCTGGTTCGCGCTGAGTTACGCGGGGCTTGGGCTGGCCAAGATCGTGGCGCTTCTGTTCCTGTACATGCGCCTGGCTCCCCGCATCGTCACCTTGCATACCTCGCTGCAGGAATTGCGGACCCAGATCGGCGGGGTGGAAGCCATGTTCGGAGCCTTGCACGCGGCGGAAAGCAATGCCGAGCAGAATCCGCAGCAATGCCTGCCAACGCCGCGGTTGCGGCGCTGCCTGCGCCTCCGGGACGTGAGTTACCGGTATCAGGGTGCGGACAGAAACGCGCTTGGCCATATCGATATGGCAATACCTGCGCACTCGATCACTGCGCTGGTCGGCCCGACCGGCAGCGGCAAGTCGACCCTGGTCGATCTCATTCTGGGCCTGATCGAGCCGGATCAGGGCGAAATTGCGGTGGACGATGACGTGCTGGAGGTGGGCAATTGCCAGGGCTGGCGTGGGCGGGTGGCCTATGTTCCGCAGGAAACCTTCCTGTTCAACGCCACCATCGCCGAGAACCTGCGCCTGGCCCGGCAGGACGCGAGCGAAGCCGAGCTCTGGGCTGCATTGCAGATCGCCGATGCGGCGAATTTCGTGCGGGCGCTTCCCGGCGGGCTGGAACATCGTATCGGTGATCGCGGCCGTGGGCTTTCCGGGGGCGAGCGCCAGCGCATCGCCATCGCCCGTGCTTTGCTGCGCAAACCGGATCTGCTCATTCTCGATGAAGCCACCAGCGCTCTCGACGCGTTGAGCCAGCGGCGCGTCGCCCAGGCGATTGCCGGTTTGCGCGACAGCATGACCGTGGTCGCGGTCGCGCATCGGCCATCGATGGTCAGCTTTGCCGATCATGTGATCGTGCTCGAGAATGGCGAAGTGACCGCTGCGGGCCCGTTGGACGCCGTGATTGCCAGCGACTCCGGACATATCAGAGAAGTGATCGACGCCGAGGGGGATTTCGCATATAGCGCTACCTGATCGGCAGGGGCGCCATTTCGAGGAAAAGTCGCACCGCCGGAGAGGAGCGGTGCCGAATGTCAGACGAGTCGAAGCCGGAAGATGTCCCGGACGATGGTCGGGACGTTTACCAAGGCTTTGCAAATTCGGCGCATAAGGACGGGCAGGAACCGGACGGAGACTCCCGAATGCCCGCACCCGCCACCCAATCTTCGGTCCGGCAAGGCCAGGTGGGTGCGCCGCCTATCCGTTGGGGATGGTGGGGTATCGGCCTGGTCTTCAGCCTCGCGCTGTGGTGGCTGATCGCGGCTTTGTCCGGCTGGGTTTAAGACGCCGCCCTCAATGGACGGCTTCGGCGCGCTTCACGCCGGAGGCGTCGAGTTGTTCGTCGATATCCTTCAGCAAGAGCTTCAGGGTTGCCTGGTCCGGCGCTTCGGCGCGAGCCACCAGCACTTCCTGGGTGTTGGAAGCGCGCAACAGCCACCATCCGTTTCTGGCGCTGACCCGTGCGCCGTCAGCGCGGTTCACATCGGCTCCGCTTGCTTCGAGACGCTGCAGCACTTCGTCGATGACCGCAAACTTCCGGTCTCCCTCCACGTCGAACCGCATCTCCGGCGTATTGACCATCGACGGCATGGCCGATTTGAGCGCGGTGAGCGATCCGCCCAGCATGTCGATCGCTTCGAGCGAGCGCAAGGCGGCATAGATCGCATCGTCGAAGCCGTACCAGCGGTCGCCGAAGAAGATATGGCCGCTCATCTCCCCGGCCAGCGGGCTGCCGGTTTCCTTCATCTTGGTCTTGATCAGGCTATGTCCCGTCTTCCACATCAGCGGTTGCGCGCCAAGCTGCGCCAGGCGATCGTAAAGGGCCTGGCTGGCCTTGACATCGCCGATGACGGTCGCGCCGGGGTGGCGTTGCAGAACCGGTTCGGCCAGGATGGACAGCAATTGGTCGCCCCACACGACCCGGCCCAGCGAATCCACCGCGCCGATGCGGTCTCCGTCGCCATCGAACGCGAAGCCGAATTCCAGCTCCTTGGCTGCAACGAGTTCCTTCAGGTCGGCAAGGTTGTGCTCTTCGGTGGGGTCCGGATGATGGTTGGGGAAATTGCCGTCGATCTCCGTGTAAAGCAGATGATGTTCGCCGGGCAGCACTTCGGCCAGCCGTTCGATGATCCGGCCCGCCGCGCCGTTGCCGGCATCCCAGGCCATGCGATGCGGCTTGAAGGAAAGCCCGTGCAGGAGACGGTCGAGATAGGCGTCCTCGATGTCGTGGGAGATGATCTCGCCTTCCCCGTTCTCCCAGTCTCCAGCGGCGGCCACGCGGCCGAGCAGTTGGATATCCTCGCCGAAGAAGCTCCCATGCTTCATGACCATCTTGAAGCCGTTGTATTCGGCCGGATTGTGGCTGCCGGTAACCTGGATGCCCGCATCCACCGGCAGCTCCGCTTCGGCATAATACAGCATCGGCGTCGGCCCGAGCCCCACTTCGATGACGCTGCAGCCGGTTTGCACCAGCCCCCGGGTAAGGGCGGCCGCCAGCATGGGAGAGGTCAGCCTGCCATCGTAGCCCAGCGCTACCCGGCTGCCGCCGCGCCTGCGCAGGATCGATCCGAACGACCTGCCGATCGCCCAGGCATCGGCTTCGTCGATGGTCCGACCGACAACACCGCGTATGTCGTATTCGCGAAGAGCGGAAGGATTGAAATTATGGCTCATGGATTCCTCTGCAGAAACGCGACGGGCGAAGGCTGGGGGGGGGGGGGGAGGGGACCTTCCCCCGGCGGGGGGTGCTCCGTCAGGTACGAGCCGCGCGAACTGAAAAGGGAAGGAACT
>CAYXTO010000002.1:233184-357863 GCA_964468045.1 uncultured Caenibius sp.
GGAAAGGATAAATTTGGCGCCCGGGTACTCCTCGAAAAAACGGGGGGGGGGGGGGGGGGGGGGGGGGGGGGAAGTGACCTTCGCCCGGCGCGGAGTGCTACGTTCAGTAGCAGCCGCGCGAACTGAGAATGGCAGGAACTGTCTGGAAGCAGATGGACACGTTCAATGCGAGCGATTGCCGCCGGGCATAGAAGGAATCCAGCCTGACCCGCCGGGCATAGGATACGTCGTTTCGCCCGCTCACCTGCCACAGGCCGGTAAGCCCGGGGCGGACCGTGCAATAGGCCGCAAAGCGCGAACCGTAGCGAACGATTTCGCCCTGAACGATCGGGCGTGGCCCGACGATGCTCATATGCCCGATCAGCACGTTGAACAGCTGGGGCAACTCATCCAGGCTCGTCCTGCGAAGGAATTCGCCGATTGCCGTTATTCGCGGATCATGCCTGAGCTTCTGATCCCTTTCCCATTCAAGTCGGGCCTCTTCCGATTCCGCCAGCAGGCGTTCGAGCTGCTGCTGCGCGTCCGGCACCATGGTGCGGAACTTGAGGCAGGGGAACAGCTGGCCATCGCGCCCCACACGTTGCTGGCAGAACAGGCCCGGGCCGGAGCTGGTTGCCTTGACCAGCAGGAAGACGGTGATCATCAGGGGAAGGAAAAGGATGATCGCGACCAGGGAAACCAGGACGTCGAAACCGCGCACCGCCCATTCGGACGAGATATCGGTTCTCCGCGTCGTCTGGTGGCTGGATAATCTTTGCGGTGTAGCGACGACTTCCGGCGCAAGCTTTGCGATCACAGGGTGAGGTTGCAACGAAATCCTGAGAGAATCTGGTTCCCAATCGCCCTGTGGGGCAAAAATAACGCTGGGCGGCTCCCGGTTGCCGCTGGAATACGATTCGAGAACTGGCATAAAAATTCTCCAAACCGGATAAAAAATGCCACTGCCGCCAGATCGACGGCGCTGCCCCCGGGCACCGCTCGACTACCCCCTTCGAATCCTTGCTGTGGTAAAGATTATCCTACCTCGACTTCAGGTCAATCAAAAATTTGTGCGTCGCATCATTTATACAAAAAAGGCAGTATTGCAGCCTTATTAGCCTTCGCATGTGCAAAAAATAAGACAGGTGGAGGGATTGTTGCCATGCAGATATAATGCGCTGCAGCATCCCTTCATGCTGCAGCGATATGTCGCAGCATCAGACACTCGGGCAATCAAGGCGGATTTGCGGCTCGGGGAGCCTATATGGTTATTAGAAAAGGCGCTCGGACACGCGAATCGTATCGCCTGGCTGCACGGGTGTGCTGCCTTCCAGGCGGTAAGCGACTTCGTCTCCGCCCGACTTGTGGCGGATATATATCCTCTTCTTATCCGCGCGATAGGTAAAGCCCCCGGCCCTCGCGACTGCGCTGAACACTGTAAGGCCGTCGGCGAACGGATATTCACCGGGCTTATTGACCTCGCCGAGAATGTAATAGGGCCGGTAATTGGCGACTTCGACCGTTACGCTGGGATTGTTGACGAAGCCGTCGGCCAGCCCCTCGCTGATTTCCTTCTCGAATTCCTGAAGCGTCCTGCCCGCGGCGGAAACTTCTCCGATCAGCGGGAAGGCGACATTGCCCTGGCCGTTCACCGGAAATTCTCCGGTAAGCCGTTCCTCGCCGTAAACCGTTATCTTCAACTGGTCGCCGATCCCCAGGCGATAGGTTGCCTGTTCCGGGGTGAGGCTCAAGGTGGGCAGGTCGCCGCTGGAAGCGCAACCGGTGAGAAGAAGGACGGCAAAAGCGGCAGCTACGAATGTCTTTTTCATTATGAAGCTCCTGCTCGGTGAGGCATGCCGATGGGCCGGGCGGAACGGGCCACCAGCAAGGATGCGCCGGGTTCGGCCCGCCAGCATAGCGGATTGTCGGTGGCGACGCACTCTCCCGGGGCGGCCGCCAGGTCGCCAAGATGCAAGGCGCCGCCGATCGGGATCAGGAAGGTTGGACCGAAACCTTCGGGTACCCGGATTTCCCCATGGCAGAAGGCAAGCCGGAAATAGGGGCCTTCGACCAGCTGCTGGGAATGCGTTCCGGTGACATGCTGATGCAGGGAAGGCGGATAGGGCGTTGCCCGCGCCACCGCGACGGCATCATCGAGGTGCAGTTCGCGCGGGCGCCCGTAATCGTAGAGCCGATAGGTGACATCGCTGTTCTGCTGGACCTCGACCAGGGTGATGCCCGCGCCGATCGCATGGATCGTGCCCGCGGGAATATAGAAGAAGTCCCCGGCCTGCACCGGCTTCCAGTCCATCAGCGCCTCGATCTCGCCGCTCGACGCCGCTTCGCGTACTTCCTCAGGGGGCAGGCTCTGCTTCAGGCCGATCCCCAGGCAGGCGCCCGGTTCCGCCCCGGTCACGAACCAGCATTCCTCCTTGCCGCGCGGCAGGCCCCGCTCGCTTGCCTGAGCGTCATTCGGGTGAACCTGGACCGACAGTTTCTCGCTGGTGAAGATATGCTTGACCAGCAGATCCTCGCCATCGGGAGGCGGGGGGAACCAGACTTCGCCGATCTTGCGCCCGCCGGTGGAAAAATGACCGGGCAGGTCCGTCCGCCCCCAGGGCTTCTCCACGAAAACGGTTTCGAGCTTCATGAGCGCCCCTTTCGCGCTGCCGCTCGCGCAAAGGATATCTGCATTCCTACAGGCACGGACCTGTTCGATACTACCACGGGTTGACCTGGCCTCGATGAATCCTGGAAGGAAGGTAGCATAGTGATTGTGCGCCGCAATAATATTTTGCACTGCACAATTTATCCGTCGTGCAGCACCGTTCGTCGCGGTTCGTGCGGGTGCGGCAGGCGGGTCGAGCGCCATTGTCCGGTGGGCGTACCGTGCTAGAACGAAGCGTCTCCGGGACCAGAAGGGCGCCGCGCCAAGGCCATGCAGCCGGTATTCAACCTGCACAATTTCTATGACGGGCTTCCCCTGGCCGTGCGCGACGAATTCGATCGGGTCAGCCGCTATCGTAATCTCGAAGCGGGCGCGGTGGTGGTCCGCACCGGGGACCGCAGGGACAGCCTGCACCAGCTTGTCGAAGGCCAGATAAAATATTGCTCCTTCGACCGGGCGGGGCGCGAAACCGTGTCGGCCACCATGAAGCCGGGCGACTGGATTGGTCTGTCCGAAGTCTTTGCGGGCATTCCCGCGCTGGTCGATGCGGTGGCCGTCACGCCCGCGCGGCTCAGGACGATCGCCCGGCAGGATTTCGAATCCCTGCTGGATCGCCATCCGATCATCGCGCGCAAGCTGTTGCGCCTTTTCAGCCTGCGCTTCAGCATCATGTATCGCACCGCGCAGGACCGGCACCAGCTGACGCTGAGGGAACGTTTGCTCAAGCTGCTTCATCTCCTGTCGTTCGAGGAGGATCAGGGCAGGGCGCCCGGTGCCGCGGTCCTGATCCGGGCGTCCCAGGAAGATCTGGCCAAGATGCTCGCCGCCTCCCGCCAGACCCTCAACCGGCTGCTGCGCCAGTTCGAGCGGGAAGGGCTGGTGGAGCTGGGCTATCGCAGCATTTGCCTGCCCCGGCCGGAACGGCTGGAGCAGGATTACGCGGATCTGTTCGGAACGGGCGAGGCGCCCGGCTTTTGAAGAGCCGATCAGGCAATTGTCGCCCATGCGACAATCTTTGCGCCGACTCCTGGGTTAGGAAGCGGCCAGCGAAGCAGGGCCGCGCAATGGCCCGCCATTGACGGAGGATGTCCAGCCATGCTGCTCGAGAAAGTCACCAGCGATTGCGCCCCGCTCGATCCCGCCGACGATGGCCGCCACCCGCTGCCGAATGAACCGCTGGCCCGCGAATCGCTCGTTTTCTGCATCGAGCTGCCGGAGGAGCAGCTGGCGTTCTGGGTCTATCCGCGCGTGACGGGGGACGGGTTGGCCGGCGGCACGGTCTGCGCCTTCGGGCCGGCGGTGGAGGGCGGTTCGATCTTCGAGAGCTTCCGCAACATACCGGTGCCGGATACGGCGGATTTCGTGGACTGGGACGCGGGCGGGGTGCGGCTCAAGCTGCCCGATCCGCTGCGCCGCGCCGAAGTGTCGTTCACCGGCGAAAGGATCAGCACCGAATTCACCTTCGACGCCATCCATCCGGCTTACAGCTATGCGTCCCATCCCGATGGCTGCCCGCCCTATTTCGCGCTCAACCGCTTCGAGCAGGGCGGCAAGGTAAAGGGCTGGATCAAGGTCGACGGCAAGGAATACCGCTTCGACGGGATCGGCCAGCGCGACCACAGCTGGGGCACCCGCAACTGGGGGGTGAATTATCACTACAAGTGGTTCCACGCCACGCGCGAGGACATGAGCGTCCACTTCTTCAAGATGGAATATCTCGGCCGCCACCTGATCCGGGGCTATGTCTTCAAGGACGGCCACATGTCCCAGATCACCGATGTGAACGTGATCGATTTCGAGCTGGACGTGGACATGATCCACAAGGCGATCGAAGTCTCGATCAAGGATCAGGCCGGGCGGACCACCCATGTGACAGGCGCCTATTTCGGGCACCGCGTCTATCCGATCGACGAGCTCAACATCCTCAACGAGGTCGCGATGACCACGGTGATCGACGGCCGGCCGGCGGTGGGCTGGTGCGAGTTCTACTGGGACAGCCGCTATCTCGATCACATGAAGAAATTCCCCGAACTGCGCCGCTGACATGGCCGCCGCACCGCAGGATACGCGCCAGCAGCCGTCCGACGCCTTCATAGAGGATCTGCGCCGGCGCTATCCCACCGAGGCGGAGATCGACCGGGTGCTGACCCGCAAGATGCGCCAGCGGGGCGGGGTGCCGCACCAGCCGGTGACGCTGGCGCAATTGACGCGATCCCTCGAGAGCCTGCTGCGGCGGGAGCTGGACCGGCCCTTCACCGTTGCCAACGCGCGGTGGATGACCGGCGGTTCCTCCAAGCTGCAAGCGGCTTTCGACCTGGAGTGGCATGGGGCGGCAGGTGACGAGCCGCTCCATGTCACTCCTATGGTCCTGCGGATGAGCCCCGCGGAATCGATCGTGGAAAGCTCGCGCCGCCGCGAGTTCGAGATGATCCGCGCGCTCTCGGGCCTCATCCCGGTGCCGGAATGCTATTGGGAGGACGAGGACGCGGAGATCTTCCCCTATCCCGCGCTGGTGTTCGGCCTGGCGCCGGGGGTAGCCAAGCCGGCGTCCGACACGTCGCAGCAAGTGACCGGGCTGGGCATCAACTATGGCCCGGCGCTGCGACCCGCCGTGACCGCCGCCTTCATGGAAGGGCTGGCCCGGTTCCACACCGCGGATATCGCGGCGCTGCATCTGCCTTCCTTCGAAATCCCCCGCACCGGCACCAATGAAGGCATCCTGAAGCAGGTCGCGATGTGGCGGCGGATCTGGAGCGAGGACCGGGGCGAGGACGAGCCGCTGTTCACGCTGACCGCCAACTGGCTGGAAGACCACGCCCCGGTGCTGGACCATGCCTCGATCATCCATGGCGATTGCCGCAGCGGCAATTTCCTGATCGACGAGGCGGACGGCCGCATCACCGCCTGGCTGGACTGGGAGCTGACCGTGATCGGCGACCGGCATCAGGACCTGACCTGGGCGACTTCGCTGGCCTATGCACATACGGCGGAGGACGGGAAAACCCTGCTCGTGAACGGGATGCTCCCGATCGAGCAATTCTACGCCGCCTATGAAAAGGCCACGGGCCTGCCGGTCGACCAGTCCCGCATCCTTTATTACCGCGTCTATAATGCTTGGGTCGCGGCGATCGTCTGCATGGGCACCGCCTATCGCGCGGCCAGGGGCGGCAAGTCGCATCAGGATGTAGTGCTGACTTGGCTCAACGGCATCGGCGGGATGCTGATGGCGCAGCTCCGGCATTCGCTGGCTGAGGCCATGGCAGCGCGAGGAGATGGCCGATGATTCCCGAAATCGACGTCCAGCTTGCCGCCGTCGCCAAGTCGCTGGCGGACAATGTCCTGCCGGCGGTGGACCCCGCCAATGCGATAGCGGTGGAGCAACTCCATCTCGCGCTGGCGACCCTGGCCATCGTGCGCCAGCGCCTGCCCGATCTCCACGCCTATCTGCGCCGCGATCTGGCGGACAATATCGCCCTGGCCCGGGCAATCGAGGCCGATGCCGCCGCAATCGCCGATAGCGAAGCGGTGCTTGCCTCGCCCGAATCCAGCCCGCAGCGGATCGAGGCGCAGGTGCGCGCGCTCAAGGAAGCGATCAGCGCCGCGATCGACAAGGCGCGTGGCACCCCGGCCGAAGCGGAGGTGGCCGCCGCCGTGCTGGCCGCGCAAGGGCCGATGATCCTGCGGATGCGCGCCTGGGCGATCGGCATGGGCTTCGAGCCCGATCCCTCGCAAATTCCCGACCTGACCGAACTCCTTGAGGACAAGCAGCCATGATCGGCCCCGAAGACATCGAATATCACGTTCCCGAGGGGATCGATTACAAGTTCGCCGAGACCAACTACTTCATCGCGATGATCCCGGAAGAGCGCATTCTGGCCACGTTCTACACCGTGACGCGCAAGGCGGTGGGCGTGTGCCTGGTCGATGTCGCGATCTATGGCTGCCTGTCCGACAATCGCGGCGAGATGCTCTATTACGACAGCCAGCAGCAGCTTCCCGCGCCGGAGCGCCTCTCCCGCTTCGAGACGCCGAACGGGATGAAGGTCCATGCCAACGACCCCCGCAACTATACGCTGGATTACGTCGGCTTTGACGATACCGAGGCGCATCTGGAAGTGCGCGGGCTGACCGAGCCGTTCGACATCAACGATCCCCGGCACAGCCCCCATGCCAAGCAGGATGCCAATGCGCGGGCCGAACAGTCCGGGCTGGGCACCGCCTACAGCAATCATTTCGACATGCCCTGCCACGTCACCGGCACGCTGCGGATCAGGGGCAAGGACTACAAGGTCGATTGCATCTCCACCATGGACCACAGCTGGGGCGACCGCTGCGAGATCGGCCTGCGGTCGATGGCCTGGACCAATGCCAATTTCGGCGAGGATTACGGGCTGCACTGGATCAACAGCCTCGATTTCACGAAACCGGCGGGCGAGCAGGAGAAGCTCTCGCACGGCTATGTGTTCGAGAATGGCGAGCTCTATGGCCTCACCGACCTGCAGCTCAAGACCAACCGGCTCGGTTCCATCGCGGTCACCATCGATGCGGTCGCCACCGATGTGCGCGGCAAGCGGCATGTGTTGTATGGCTCCCCGCTCGTCGGCGCGCCGTGGTCCTGCTACACCAGCGTCATGCTCTATGTGGCGATGAGCCGCTGGATCACGGATGATGGGCGGATCGGCCACGGCCTCAATATGGAGAACCATCCGCTGGACATGATGGCGCGGTTGCGCGGGCGGCGCTGGACCGCAGCGCCCGGCGCGATCTGCACCTGACCGGGCAAGCCTGCCCGCCCGGCCCGAAAAAATCGCTGCCCTGGCGAAAAACCTCCGCAGCGCGGGATACCGGCGGGGATTTTGTCATTATTCCATGGTAGAGCATTTCCAGGTTGATCGTTTACGATCAACGGCTCGGAAAATGCGACCTCGGAAAAACGTGAGCGTTTCCGCACGATGTGGAAAGCTCCGGCATTCCTGTGGTCTCGAAGAATGGGGCATGGCGAAGAAGCATGGCGTTTCGAAACATGGGCGATCTGACCGACCCTTGCCGGCGGGGGGCGGATTGCCCCACATCGAAGAGCAGCCGGATCGAATCGACGGGAAAAATCGCATGAGCGGGATTGTTCCGGTTATCCTGTGCGGCGGCAGCGGCACCCGCCTCTGGCCTCGCAGCCGTGCGGCGAAGCCCAAGCCTTTCCTGCCGCTGGTCGGCGAAAGCACCCTGTTCGAGGCGACATTGCTGCGCTGCGCCGATGCGGCTCAATTCGCCCCGCCGCTGGTGGTGGCGGGCGCGGCCCATCTCGCCCATGTCGAAACCCAGGCGCCCAATGCCCGCGTGATCGTGGAGCCGGAGGCGAAGAACACCGCCGCCGCCATCGCCCTGGCCGCGCTATGCCTGCCGGGCGATGCGGTGATGCTGGTATGCCCCAGCGACCATCACATCGCGGATTGCGAGGCGTTCTCCCGCGCCGCCCTCGTCGCCGCCGGGCTGGCCCGGGAGGGGTGGTTGGTCGCCTTCGGCATCGCCGCCAGATCGCCGGAGACCGGCTTCGGCTATATCAAGCGGGGCGCCCCGATCGAGGGTGGCGGCTATCGGGTGGAACGCTTTGTCGAGAAGCCCGATCTCGCGACGGCCGAGAGCTTTCTGGCCGAGGGCGGCTACAGCTGGAACGGCGGGCTGTTCGCCTTCCGCGCCGACAGCTATCTGAGTGAGCTTGAAACCTATCGTCCGGCACTGGCCGAAGCGGTGCGCGAGGCGGTGGAAAAGGGGTGGGATGATGGCTTGCGGTTCCATCCGGATGCCGCCGCCTTTGCCCGGATCGACGGGGAATCCGTCGATTATGCGGTGATGGAGGAAACCCGCCGCGCGGCGATGGTCCCCGCCGACATGGGCTGGTCGGATATCGGGAACTGGCTGGCCTTGCGCGATGCGCATGCGACGGATGCGGACGGCAATGTGGTGCACGGCCCCGCCGAGCTGGTCGACTGCCGCAATGTCATGGTGCAGAGCGACGGGCCGCGCGTTTCCGTCATCGGGCTGGATGATGTGGTGATCGTGGTGGATGGCGGGGAGATCCTGGTCACTTCCGCAGCCGGCGCGCAGAAGGTCGGCAAGCTTTCCGGGGCGGTCAACCAATGAGCCTGCTGCCGACCCGCATGGTGGAAAAGCCGTGGGGGATGGATGTGTTGCCCCCACCGTTTCAGGCGCCCGAGGGGCAGCGGATCGGTGAAATCTGGTTCGAACCGCCGGCGGAAATGCCCGAACTGCTGGTGAAATATATCTTCGCCAGCGAGAAGCTGTCAGTCCAGACGCATCCTTCCGACGCGCAGACCGAGGCGGCCGGTCTTGGCCGCCAGGGCAAGGAGGAATGCTGGCTGGTGATCGACGCGCAGCCCGGCGCGGCGCTGGGCATCGGCTTTGCGCAAGAGATCGGCGCGGAGGCGATGCGCGTGGCGGCACTGGACGGCAGCATCGAGCATCTGCTGGTCTGGCATCCGGTGCGCCCGGGCGATTTCTTCTACATTCCCGCCAATACGGTGCATGCCATTGGCGGCGGGGTCGGCCTGATCGAGGTCCAGCAGAACAGCGACATCACCTATCGCCTCTATGATTACGGGCGGCCGCGCGAATTGCATCTGGAGGAAGGGATAGCGGTGGCGAAGGGCGGGCCGCATGATCCGGCGCTGCGCCGCCATCTGCCCGAGCATGGCAGCCTGGCGCTGGTCGATGGGCTGTATTTCCGGCTGGATCGAGTGGATGGCCTGCCCGATGCCGCGCTTGCCGCCCGCTATCCGGGCGAATTGCTGCTGATTCCGCGCTCCGGCGCGTTCCGTGTCGAAGGCGACAGGGTGGAGCCGGGGCAATGCGCGCTGGCTGGCGGCATCGCGGAGGTCACCTTCGACGATGCCGGCTCCTGCCTGATCGCGCAGCCGGTCAAGCCGGCCGGCTAGCAGTCAGATTTCCGGCAGGCGCTGCTCGGCAAAGCCCCACCCGGCCAGCGCCTTGCCCTGGGCGCGGTGCAGCAGTTCCTTCGCATCGCCGATGGAGAAGGGATGGGCGTCCTTCTGGGATTTCAGCTCATCCCATGTGATCGGCACGGCCACCGGCGCCTGGTTGCGGGACCGCGCGGAATAGGGGACCACGGCGGTCGATCCGCGCTGGTTGCGCAGCCAGTCGATGAAGATCTTCCCCTTGCGCTTGGCCTTGCTCATGGTGGCGGTGAAGCGGTCCGGCTCGGCCAGCGCCATGGCCTCGGCAAACCGGCGCGCGAAATCCTTGTGCGTTTCCCAGTCGTGTCCGCGCGTGAGTGGGACGATGATATGGACGCCCTTTCCGCCCGACAGCATGGCGAAGCTGGTAAGGCCGAGGCCGGTGAGACGGGTATGGATGTCCCGGGCCGCCTGCTTCACATCCCCGAAATCCAGCCCGACGTCGGGGTCGAGATCGAAGATCATCCGGTCCGGCGCTTCCACATCGTCACTGCGGCTGCCCCAGCCGTGGAATTCGATGGTGCCCATCTGGACGCAGGCCAGAATGCCCGCCGCATCCTCGATATAGATATAATCCTCCGTACCCCCATCCTTCTCCTTGATCGGCACATGGTGGACATGCGGGCCGAACGATCCGCTGTCATGCTTCTGGAAGAAGCATTTCTTCGCCCGGCCTTGCGGGCAGCGGACCAGGCTGATCGGGCGGCGCGCGGCGAACGGCAGCATCAGCGGGGCGATGGCGGCGTAATAATCCGCCAGATCGCCCTTGGTCTCGCCGCTTTCGGGAAAGATCACGCGCTCGCGATTGGAAATCGTCACATCGGCTTCCGGCTGTTCGGCCGGGAGCGTCTCGGGTTTCTCGGGCTTCACCTCGCTCACCTCCTTGTCGGGGCGCAGGCCGAGATAGCTGGCATGGCGGACCCGGCCTTCCGCCGTGAATTCCGCGAACGCGACTTCCGCGACCAGCGTCGGAGCCAGCCAGGCGACGCCGCGCGCCTCGGCCCGCTCGACCTCCACCGGCGCGGTCTTGCGCTCCAGCCGCGCGAATTTCCCGGCGAGCTCCTCCATCGCATCGCTGTCGAAGCCGGTGCCGACCTTTCCCTTGTACACCAGCTTCCCACCATCGTTCTGCGCCAGCAGCAGCGAGGCGAAAACCCGTCCTTTCGCCTTGGAGCGGGAATAGCCCACGATCACGAATTCCTGCCGCCGCGTGCATTTGACCTTGGTCCAGGCCTTGGTCCGGACGCCGCGATAGGGGGCGTCGATCTTCTTGGAGATGATCCCTTCCTGCCCGGCGTCGCACATGGCGCGGAAAAGCTTCTCGCCCGCGCCGATGACATGGTCGGCCACATGGACCGGCGGTTCGGCCCCGGCCAGCAGCGCCTCCAGCCTCTCCTTGCGCTCGATGTTGGGCAGGGACGCCAGGTCCTCGCCATTAAGTTCGAGCAGGTCGAACGCATGGAAGGCGAGATGGTCGGCCCTGCCCTGCTGCCCGTGGCCGCGCTTCAGGATCGCCTGCAGCGAGGAGAAATCGGGGTTCCCGTCCTTGGCGTAGGCGACGATCTCCCCGTCGATCAGGCACGGCGGCAGGTCCAGCGCGGCAATGGCCTCGACCAGCGGGCCGAACTTGGCGGTCCAGTCCTTCCCGTTGCGGGTGTTGATGAGCACCTTGCCGCCCGCGACCGAAACCATGGCCCGGTAACCATCGAACTTGATCTCGTGCATCCAGCCGTTTCCGGCGGGAACATTGTCGACCAGCGTGGCGAGTTGCGGTGTGCGGAACTTTGGCGGGGCTGAAGTCGGCTTGCGGCCCCCTCGGTTCCGCTTGGCCTGCCTTAGGTTCCGTTCTGCGGCCCTTGTCATCTGTTCGGCGAATGCGCCGGATTCCTTGCCTTGCAGCGAATATTCCCCGGCCCTGTCGGCCGCGATCTCATCCATCGAGCGGCCGGTCAGCACGCTGGTCAGGTTCCGCTCGACCAGCGCATCGCCTTCACCCGCGTCAGCATCCGCGATCTTGCGCAGCAGCCAGTTCTCACGCTTTTCTCCCGGTCTTCCCTTCATCCGCACCAGCAGCCATTCGCCCTTCATCCGCTCCCCGTCCAAGGTGAAATGGAGATGGCCCTCGTCGATATCGCTGGCGCTCTTGCCTTCGATCGGCGCCCAGGTTCCGCGGTCCCACAGCATCACGCTGCCGCCGCCGTATTCCCCCTTGGGAATGCTGCCCTCGAATTCCGCATAGGCGAGCGGATGATCCTCGGTGCGGACCGCTAACCGCTTGATGTCGGGATCATTGGATGGCCCCTTGGTGACGGCCCAGCTTTTCAGCACCCCATCCACTTCCAGCCGGAAATCCCAATGCAGCCGGGTTGCGGCGTGCTTCTGGACGATGAAGCGGTTGCCGCCCGTGCCCGAAGCCTTCTTCCCGGCCGGTTCGGCGGTCTTCGCGAAATCCCGCTTGCGGTTGTATTCCGCCAGGGGATCGGCCGCACGGCTCATGCCCGCTTGCGGCGCGTGCCGCCCTTTTTGGCCGCAGGCTTCCCGCCTTTGTCCTGCCCTACCGATTTCTTGAGCGCGGCCATCAGGTCGATGACGTTGGAGCCGCCCGATGGCGCCGGCTCCTCGACATCTTCCAGGATCTTCCTGCCCTTGGCCCTGGCTTTCTTGTCGATGAGTTTCCTGAGGGCATCGACATAGCGGTCATGGAATTCGACCGGGTCGAAGGGCGCGGTCTTCTGCTCGATCAGGGCGGTGGCGAGATCCAGCAATTCCTTCTGCGGCTTGTCCCTGCCGATCTCCGAGAAATAGCTCTGCGCGCGCCTGACTTCGTCGGCATAGCGCAGCACTTCCAGAACCAGCCCCTTGCCGCAGGGCTTGAGCGCGACGAGCTGTTCCCGCCCGCGCACGGACAGCTGGCCGAGGCCGACCTTGCGCGATTGGTGCAAGGCTTCGCGCAGCACGATGTAGGCTTCCTCGGCCAGTTCATCGGCCGGCACCACGAAATAGGGCTTCTCGAAATAGAGCACGTCGATCTCGTGCTGTTCCACGAACTGGACAAGCTCGAGGGTCCGCTTGCTTTCGATCCGGGCCGCTTCGATCTCGTCGTCATCGAGCAGCACATAATTCCCTTTCGAGACTTCGTAGCCCCGGATGATGTCGTCGCGGTCCACGGGGCCAATGCCCTGGACGACTTTCTCATACGAAACCGGCTTGCCGCTCGGCTCGTGGATCTGCCGGAAACTGATCGATGCGCCCGATTTCACCGCCGGATAGATTTCTACCGGGATGGAAACCAGGGCGAGCCTGATCTGCCCCTGCCAATATGCGCGTGCCGCCATGCGATGCTCCCTTCGCAGGGTAAATCGCCCGGAGGGCCCGGCAGGTTCCGGCAAAGCCCGTTTTTATCTCGCTGTTATCCGCTTTCGGCCGGCCTTCAAGCAGGGGGCAGGAACAGATGCTGCTCCGCCTTCACCGTATCGCGCAGCCAGTTCATCATCGCACGAACCTGCGGATAGGTGGAGGTTTCCTTGTGCGCCACCAGCCAGAAGCTGCGCAATATCCGCAATTCCGGCAATATGGGAGCGAGCGTTCGGTCCATCGCGCCGATGAAATGGGGCAGGACGCCGATGCCGGCGCCGGCCGCGATCATCCGGTGCTGGGCATTGATGCTGGAAGAACGGAGCATCACCGGGCCGGCATTGGGGATTTCGTCCAGATAGCGTAATTCCGGCGCATAGACGATGTCCGGGACATAGCCGATGAGGCGATGTCCCACGAGCGTTTCCCGCCGGTCGATCGGTCCCGCTTCGGCAAGATAGGCGTGCGAGGCATATAGCCCGAGTGCATAATCGGTGAGCTTGCGGGTCACCAGCGGCCCCTTGCGCGGCAGCGCCAGCAGCACGGCCAGGTCGGTTTCCCGCCTGGTCGGGTTGAGGAAGCCGCTATTGGCGACCAGGTCCACCGAGACCGCGGGGTATCGATCGGCGAAGTCCCCGATCCTGCGGGCCACGAACCAGCTGCCGAAACCTTCCGCGACACTGAGCCTGACCGTCCCGGTGAGATCGGCCACCGCATCCCTTGCGCCGCCGACCTGCCGCGCTTCCACGGCGATGCGTTCCATCGCGCGTGCTTTCCGCAGCAGCCGTTCGCCGGCGGGGGTAAGGACGAAGCCGCTTGGCAGATGTTCGAACAGGCGCGCTTCGACCGCCCGCTCCAGCTTCTGGATGCGGCGGCCCACGGTGGTGGGATCGGTGCGCAGGAGGGCGCCCGCGCGCGCCAGCGTGCCATGCTCGGCCACAGCCAGGAAAAATGGCAGGTCGCCCCAGTCCATTACCTGCATATATGCAGCCAGGCGCGGCGAATCTAGCGCTTGATTGCAGCGCTGGCCCATCCCATCTGCGCCGGAAGACCGCATGAACAGGGTCTTGTGTGCTGGGATGGACGCGTTGCCTCGGGTCGAGCGCCGCGATTGCGCCCCGAAAGCCCCGCTCTCGCTTGTCAGCGGGGCAGTGGGCTGGCATGGGCAGGATCGCAGGAAGGCTGGAGAGAGTCGCTTCCAAACCGAAGCGGCGGATGGCGATGGATGCGCGGCCCCGGGTGCGCAAGTTGCCTTTTTCGGCGCTTGAACGGGATTTGCATTGGATGGCTGCGGTTCCCGGCAGCTTTTGGAACACGAGGAAGACGCTATGGCTACCGCTCTCGAATTGGACAGGAACGAAGTCGCTGACGAAATCGCCGCGCTGGTCGCGCGTTCGCGCGC
This sequence comes from uncultured Caenibius sp., assembly GCA_964468045.1. Taxonomy (GTDB): domain Bacteria; phylum Pseudomonadota; class Alphaproteobacteria; order Sphingomonadales; family Sphingomonadaceae; genus JAWKXU01. The sequence goes on from CAYXTO010000002.1 coordinate 247,577, forward strand.
CGCGCAGGAGCAGATCGCCAATTACACGCAGGAACAGGTGGACGCGCTGATCCGCGCCATGGTGTGGGCCGTCTGCAAGCCGGGCATGAGCGAGGAAATCGCCAAGTTCACTGTCGAGGAAACCCAGCTCGGGAATTATGAGGGCAAGTTCCTCAAGATCGACCGCAAGACGCGCGCGACGCTGTATGACATCATAGACGACAAGTCGGTCGGCATCATCGAAGAGCTGCCGGAACGCAACATCGTCAAGATCGCGAAGCCGATGGGTGTGATCGGCGCGCTGTCGCCTTCGACGAATCCCGAAGCGACCCCGGTGATCAAGGCGATCTCGGCCGTGAAGGGCCGCAATTCGATCATCATCGCGCCACACCCGCGCGCCAAGCTGACCAACAAGAAGATCGTCGACCTGATGCGTGATGCCATCGTCAAGATGGGCGCCCCGGCCGACCTCGTGATTGGTATCGAGATCCCCTCGGTCGAGAAGACCAACGAGCTGATGCGCCAGGTCGACCGGGTGCTGGCCACCGGCGGCGCGCCGATGGTGAAGGCTGCCTATTCCAGCGGCACCCCGGCCCTGGGCGTGGGCGTGGGCAATGCGGTGATCACGGTGGACGATACCGCCAATCTGGATGAGGCGGCCGAGAAGATCCGCATTTCCAAGACGCTGGACAATGCGGCGTCCTGCTCATCCGACAACTCGGTCATCCTGCTGAATGCGATCTATGACGAGATGCTGGAGAAGCTGAAGGCGCAGGGCGGCTATGTCGTCAATGCGGACGAGAAAGCCAAGCTGCAGGGCGCCATCTGGGAAGACGGCCATATCAACGCCAAGATCGTGGCGCAGCCGGCCCAGTTCATCGCCGATTATGCGGGCTTCCAGGTTCCGGACGAAGTGAAGTTCTTCATCGTGCCCGAAACTGGCGCCGGCCCGGATTATCCGTTCTCCGGCGAGAAGATGACCGTCACCATGGCGCTGTACCGCGCCAGGGATATCGATGAGGCGATCGCGCTGACCAATGCGATCCAGTCCTATCAAGGGCAGGGCCACAGCTGCGGCATCTATTCCAATTCCGACGAGAACATCATGAAGCTGGCCTTTGGCACCAAGACCAGCCGCGTGATGGTCAACCAGCCGCAGGCGCCGTCCAACTCCGGCAATCTGTGGAACGGGATGCGCCAGACCTTCTCGCTGGGCTGCGGCTCATGGGGCGGCAACGGCACCAACAACAATATCTCGTGGCGCGACCTCATCAACGAGACCTGGGTGTCGAAGCCGCTGGCCCAGCCCAAGGTCCTGCCGAGCGATGAGGAGCTGTTCGGCAAGGAGATCATGGAAAAGATCTGATCTTCGTGAGTTCCTTCCATGGCGGCCCGCTTTTCCGGCGGGCCGTTCGCTCATGAAAGGAGTTGGCCCATGACGCCCATACGCTACGCCGCTTTCCTGCTTGTTCCTCTTGCCCTCGCCGCCTGCTCGTCAAAGCCGGCCGAGGAGGCGAGTGAAAAGGAAAAGGCCGAAAGCGAGATCGCACCGCCGCCCTCGCCCGTGAGCGAGGCACCGGCTACGCCGGCCAGCCAGGATGATACCGGCGAGATTCCGGTTTCGATCCAGGGGCGTTGGGGTCTGGTTGCCGCGGATTGCACATCCACCCGCGGGGACGCCAAGGGGCTGCTGGTGATCGCGCCCGCCAAGCTTACTTTCTATGAATCCGTCGGTACGCTCGGGACCGTCAAGGAACGCACCGACACCCGCGTCCGGGCCAGCTTCAGCTTCACCGGCGAAGGCATGGAATGGACGCGCGAAATGGTTCTCGAGGCGGGGAATGACGGAAAGTCGCTGGTGCGCGAGGAGTTCGGGCATGATGCGATGCCCGGCCCGCTCAAATATGCGCGTTGCCCATAAGGAGGATGTTGATGGCCAGGATCATATCTGCAGTCTTGCTGTGTGCCCTGCCTCTGGCGGCCTGCGGCGCTGCGCCGGAAAAGGAAGTGCAGGCGGCTCCGCCGCCGCCTGCTGCCTGCGATGCCGCGCCTGCGCAAAGCCATATCGGTCATACCGCCACCGCCGAGTCCGGAGCGGTGCTGCTGCGGATCACGGGAGCGCGGCAATTGCGCTGGGCGCCGCCCGGCGGCGCTTTGACGATGGATTTCCGGGCGGATCGGCTCACGGTAGGCTATGACCGGAACATGGCGATAACGACCATCGCATGCGGCTGACGCGGCTGCGTTCGAGGGGGCAAGAGAGGATAGAATGACAGGACAGTTCCAGCTTACGGAAGACCAGCTTGCAATCCAGGAGATGGCGCGGCGGTTCACGGCGGACAACATCACGCCGAATGCAGGTCGGTGGGATGAAGAGCATCATTTCCCGCGCGAAACCATCCTGCAGGCGGCCGAGCTCGGCTTCGGCGGGATCTATGTGAGCGAGGAAGCGGGCGGGATCGGTCTGGGGCGGCTGGAGGCCGCGATCATCATGGAGGCCATGTCCTACGGCTGTCCGTCCACCAGCGCCTTCATCTCGATCCACAACATGGCGGCATGGATGATCGACCGGTTCGGCAACGAGGGGCTGAAGGAGAGATATCTGCCCGATCTCGTCTCGATGGAGCGGATCGCGAGCTATTGCCTCACCGAGCCGTCCTCTGGCTCCGATGCCGCGGCGCTCAAGACCAAGGCCGTGCGCGACGGCGACCATTACGTCGTCACGGGGTCCAAGCAGTTCATTTCCGGCGGCGGCGAGAACGAGGTCTATGTCACCATGGTCCGCACCGGCGAGGAAGGGGCCAAGGGCATTTCCTGCCTGGTGATCGAGAAGGACATGCCGGGCGTGAGCTTCGGGGCGCAGGAGAAGAAGCTGGGCTGGCATTCCCAGCCCACGGCCGCTCTCATCCTGGAGGAAGCCCGCGTCCCGGTCGCAAACTTGGTCGGCCAGGAAGGCGAAGGCTTCCGGATCGCGATGATGGGCATCGATGGCGGTCGCCTCAATATCGGCGCTTGCTCGCTGGGTGGCGCCCAGCGCTGTCTGGACGAGGCGGTGGCCTACACCAAGGATCGCAAGCAGTTCGGCAAGGCGATTGCGGAGTTCCAGAACACCCAGTTCATGCTGGCCGACATGGCGACGGAACTGGAAGCGGCCCGTGCGCTACTCTATCTTGCGGCGGTGAAGGTGACAGAAAACGCGCCGGACAAGACCCGCTTCGCCGCGATGGCCAAGACCTTCGCGACGGAAACCGGATCCAGCGTGGTGGACCGCGCGCTCCAGCTCCATGGCGGCTACGGCTACCTTCAGGATTATCCGATCGAGCGGTTCTGGCGCGACCTGCGCGTGCATTCGATTCTGGAAGGCACCAACCAGGTCATGCGGATGATCGTGGGGCGTGATCTGCTTAAGTAGCAAAGGCTTGAGAGGGAGTGGGCGTGGATTTCGCAAGGCAGGCGGCAGGCGCCGCGAAACGGCGATTGATGTGGTCCCGCATCGCCTGTATTGCTGCATTGCAGCATTTTTGAGTTCATTCCTTCCGGAGTTCCTGCCATGGCGACCAAAACCTCCCAGACTGGCGAAGCCGCACAAGCCGCAACCGACAGTTATTGCGTCGAATCCTACAGGAAGCTGGGGGAGGCGATCGGCGCCTTCTTCCGTCAGCCTCCGGTTTACCAACCCTCGCGGCGCTATGATGCGCTTGCGGTGTTCTCCGCCTGGAACGACGTGATGACCGGGGCGTTCTCCCATCCCGAGCGGGTGTTCAAGGCGCAGGCCGATGCCTGGTCCGAATGGGGCAAGTTCTGGACGAACATATGGGACACGTCCGGGGAGGTCGAGCCGGTCGCGGTGCCGGAGCGCGGAGATCGGCGTTTCAAGGGCGAGGAATGGGACAAGAATCCGTTCTATCGCAGCGTCAAGGAAAGCCATCTGCTGATCGCCAAGCAGATGCGCGAATTGATCGAGGCATCGACCGAAGCCGATCCGTCGAAGCGCGCGCTGGCGACGCTGCTGCTCGAGCAATATCTCAACGCGGTGGCGCCCACCAATTTCGTCGTGACCAACCCCGACGTGCTGCGCCGCACGGTCGACACCGGCGGAGCGAATCTGGTGGCGGGCTTCGCCAACCTGTTGAGCGACATCACCGAAGGGCGCGGCATCATCCGCCGCCGCACCGACGACAAGGCGTTCGAGCTGGGCAAGAACCTCGCCTGCACGCCGGGCGAGGTGATCTACCAGAACGACCTGATGCAGCTCATCCAGTATGCGCCCGCCACCAAGACCGTGCGGGCGCGGCCGCTGCTCTATGTTCCGCCGCTGGTGAACAAATACTACATGATCGATCTCCAGCCCAGGAGCAGCCTGGTCAAATGGCTGGTCGACCAGGGGGAGACCGTTTTCCTCATTTCCTGGGTCGATCCCAATGAAAGCCACCGCCATTGCGAGGTGGACGATTACGTGGGCCGCGGAGTTCTGGAAGCGCTGGACAAGGTCATCGAATGCACCGGCGAGAGCTCGGTCGATCTGTTCGGCTTCTGCATGGGTGGCACGCTGATCGCGATGGCCGATGCGGTCCTGGCCGCGCGCGGCGAAATCGGGAAAGTGGGCACCAGCACGCTGATCGGCGCGCTGGTCGATTTCGAGGACATGAAGGAATGGTCCGCCTTCGTGAACGAAGCGCATGTCGATGCGCTGGAAGGCCATGTCGAAACCAAGGGTTATATCGACAAGGACGAATTGCACCGGCTGTTCGCCATGATGCGCGCCAACGACCTGATCTGGTCGTCCTGGGTCAGCCATTATCTGCTCGACAGGGATTCCCCTCCTTCCGACCTGCTGTTCTGGTTCGAGGACGGCTCGCACATCCCGCAGGCCTTCCTGCGTTCCTACAACCGCAAGCTGCTGCTGGAGGATCACCTTCGCGTGCCCGGCGCCGTGGAATTGCTGGGTGAAAAGCTCGATCTTACCAAGGTGACCGCGCCGCTGATGATCATCGGCCTCAAGGACGATCACGTCTCGGCCTGGACCAGCGTCTATCGCGGTCATCAGTATTTCGGCGGACCGGTGGAATTCGTGCTGGGCGGCTCCGGCCACAATGCCGGAGTCGTCAATCCCCCGGCCGCCAACAAGCATGGCTACTGGATCAATCCGGAGCTTGCCCCCGATGCCGAGGCCTGGTTCGGGAACGCGGACCGGCACGAAGGATCCTGGTGGTCCCACTGGGTGCAATGGCTGGAAAAGAACGATAAGGGTGGGCAGGTATCCGCCCGCAAGCCGGGATGCGGTAAGCTGAAGCCGATCGAGCCCGCTCCGGGCTCCTTCGTGCTCAAGCCGGAACGGCTTCAGGATGCCTGATACATCCGCAGAACAGGGAAATGACTTTGGAACAACATGATCATGACGCGCTGACCTATGTCGACGGCCGGGTAGGCAGGATGCGGCTCAACCGCCCCAAGGCCATCCATGCGCTGAACCTCAACATGGTCCATGCCATGACCAATGCGCTGATTTCCTGGCGCGACGATCCCAGGGTGGAACTCATCCTGATCGACCATGCCGAAGGCCGGGGCTTTTGCGCGGGCGGGGACGTGGTTTCGATCGCCAAGAGCGCGCGCGGGCACGGCGCGGCGGGGGATGCCTTCTTCTATCAGGAATATCGGATGAACCATCTGATGTATACCTACACGAAGCCGGGCATCGTGTTCATGGACGGCATCACGATGGGCGGCGGCGTCGGCATTACCTGTCCGGCGAAATACCGCATCGCGACCGAGCGCACCGTATTCTCCATGCCGGAAACCGGCATCGGCCTGTTCCCCGACGTGGGCGGCGGCCGCTATCTCTCGCGGCTTCCCGGCAGGTTGGCGCAATATCTGGGTCTGACCGGCGCACGGCTGGACGGGGCTGAATGTTTCGCCACGCGTCTTGCCACCCATTACATACCTTCGGATCGGCTGGAGGACGTCAAGGAACAGATCTGCATGCATCCCGAAGGGGTGTTGTCGGTCCTCGATGCCGCCTCGGAAACGCCGCCCGAGCCGAAGATCTTCGAGCGTCTGGATGACATCAATCGCCTGTTCGCTTCGGACCGGCTGGAAGACGTGATGCAGGCCCTGGAAGCGGACAAGTCCGAATGGGCGCAGAAGCAGCTGGCGATCATGAAGACCAAGTCGCCGCTGTCCTGCAAGATCACGCTGCGCCTGCTGATGGTCAGCCCGCATATCAGCGATTTCGCCGATGAGATGCGGCTCGAATTCGGCATCGTCCATCGCCTGTTCCGCCAGCACGATTTCATCGAAGGCGTGCGCGCGCTGCTGCTGGACAAGGACAACAATCCGCAGTGGAACCCGGCCACCCCCGAAGGCGTCACCGATGCGCTGCTCAACGATATTTTCCGCCCGCTCGGCAGCCAGCGCGAATGGCGGCCGATCGACCTGGAACGGCATTGAGGCATTTGCATCGGGACTCGTCGGGCATGTGATCGATCGATCCCGTCCCTGGGCTCGCCTCGGTTCCGCTGGATCGGGCCGCATCTGAAATTGTTTGTTTTCCGTGATTTCCGAGCCAGCAAGCGTTTCCACTTGCTTCGAAATCACTCTAGAACGAGAGGATAGATTGCCATGAGTTACGAAACGATCCTCGTTGAGAAACGAGGCGCGGTTACGCTTATCACGCTGAACCGCCCGCAGGCGCTCAACGCGCTCAACGGCAAGGTGCTGGACGAGTTGATCGACGCTTTTGCCGCCTTCGAGGCGGATGGCACGCAGCATTGCGCGGTGCTGACCGGCAGCGGCGACAAGGCCTTTGCCGCGGGCGCCGACATCAAGGAGATGGCGGACAAGCCGGCCGCCGATTTCTATCTGGGCGATTTCTTCTCCAAATGGACTAGCCATGTCACCAACGGCACCCGCAAGCCGTGGATCGCGGCGGTCAACGGCTTCGCGCTGGGCGGCGGTTGCGAGCTGGCGATGATGGCCGATTTCATCATCGCGTCGGACACCGCCAAGTTCGGCCAGCCGGAGATCAAGCTGGGGGTTGCGCCCGGCATGGGCGGCTCGCAGCGCCTTACCCGCGCGGTGGGCAAGGCCAAGGCGATGGAAATGTGCCTGACCGGGCGGATGATGGGCGCCGAGGAAGCGGAGCGTTCCGGCTTGGTGGCGCGGGTGGTGCCCGCTGCCGAATTGCTGGACGATGCGCTCAAGACGGCAGAGACCATTGCGGCGATGCCGCCGATGGCCGCGATGATCAACAAGGAGATGGTGAACGCCGCCTTCGAGACCACGCTGGCCCAGGGCATTCTCATCGAACGGCGCATGTTCCAGATCCTGACCGCCACCGAGGACAAGGCGGAAGGCATGAAGGCTTTCGTCGAAAAGCGCCCGGGCAACTGGAAGGGCCGCTGAGGCAACATCGCTCGCGCCGAGGCGGGAGCTGCGGGAATGGCGGGCGCCGCGCTCGCCGGTACATCTATCGGGAAGGGTGAAAGCGCCCTTCCCCGCAAGCCGGAAGGGCAGCAGACTATGAAGATCGCATTTATCGGACTGGGCAACATGGGCGGCGGAATGGCGGCCAACCTCGTGAAGGCCGGGCATGAGGTCCACGCCTTCGACCTGGCCGAAGCTGCGCTGGCCCGCGCGGCGGAGCAGGGCTCCAAGACCTTCACCGATGCGGGCGAGGCAGTGGTGGGCGTCGACGCGGTGGTTTCCATGCTGCCCAATGGCAAGATCGTGGACAGCGTCTATCACGCCAGCGTGTTCGGCAAGGCGCCGGCCGGGGCGATCCTGCTGGACTGCTCGACGATCGACGTCGCCACGGCGCGCAAGGTGATCGAGGATGCGGAAAAGGCAGGCTACGAAATGGTCGATGCGCCTGTTTCCGGCGGCATCGCGGCGGCTAATGGCGGCACGCTGACCTTCATGGTGGGCGGCACCGACAGCGCGTTCAGGCGCGCCGAGCCGATCCTCCAGGCGATGGGTAAGGCGGTGATCCACGCCGGTGGCGCAGGCTCCGGCCAGGCCGCGAAGATCTGCAACAACATGCTGCTGGGCATCCACATGATCGGCACCTGCGAAGCCTTCGCCATGGCCCAGAAGCTCGGCCTCGACCCGCAGACCTTCTATGACATCAGCTCGGTTTCCTCCGGCCAGAACTGGTCGATGACGTCCTATTGCCCGGTTCCGGGCGTCGGCCCGCAAAGCCCGGCCGATAACGGCTATCATGGCGGTTTCGCCACCGCGCTGATGCTCAAGGACCTGCGCCTGGCGATGGAGGCGGCGGAAACCGCCGGGACCAAGACGCCGATGGGCCTGCGCGCCAAGGAGCTTTACGAGGAATTCGAGCAGGGCGGCAACGGCGGCATGGATTTCTCCGCCATCATCAAGACGCTCTGATCGCGATACCCGGTCGCCGGGGCGATTGCGCTCCGGCGGCTAAACCAGTTCCGCAACCCTTGCGCGCAGCAAGGGCAGCAGTTCCACCTCGAACCACGGATTGCGTTTCAGCCAGCGATTGTTGCGCGGGCTGGGATGCGGCAAGGGCACCAGCGCAGGCCAGTGGGCGCGCCAATCACGGACCCGTTCGGTCAGCGACATGGCGCTGCGGCCGAGATGCCACTGTTGCGCATAGGCGCCGATCGGCACCGTAAGTTCCAGATTGGGCAAGTGCTCCAGCAGGCGGCCTCGCCAGCTGTCCGCGCATAGCGGGGGCGGGGCGAGATCGCCGCCGGAGCCCGTGCCGGGATAGCAGAATGCCATGGGCAGGATGGCGACGCGGGCCGGATCGTAGAAGGTTTCCCGATCGATGCCGAGCCAGTCGCGCAGCCGTTCGCCCGATGCGTCGGCGAAGGGCATGGCCGCCGCGTGGGTCTTGCGCCCCGGGGCCTGCCCGGCGAGCAGGATGCGCGCGCTGCGGCTTGCCTGCAGCAGCGGCTGGGGGCCGAGCGGCAGGGTGGTGCAGAGCGAACAGGCGCCGATATCTTGCAAAAGCGCCGTCAGGGGGTCCGGGGAGGGATGGCGATCCGGCATCGTTGCCGCAATATGGGAAGCTGCGCGGAATAGACAATCCGGCCATGGAGGATGGAACTCTCCTTGCCGCTGGTCTGTGCGCTACAACACGCTAAACTGAAAGAGCATGCAGTGCGTTCGGGAGGCGAACGGATTGAACCATAACGCCGATTTCCGGCCAAAGCGGTCCACCAGGCTGTGGACCATCGCGGCTGTCGCATTGCTTCATGTCGTGGCGGTCCTGGGGCTGATCCGCGCCTTCGCCCCGGATTTCACCGAAGCGGTCGTGGATCGGGCCATCGCGACCTTTACGGTGACGGTCACCACGCCGACCCCCACCCCGACCGTCACGCCCAGTCCCGATCCCAGCTCGCTGCCGGACGAGGGCGCCGCCGGGGAGGAGGGGCGCAAGGCGACGCCCCGGGAAGTCACTGCGCCCAGGCCCAAGGTTCCGCTGCCGGTCGCGCCCGCGCCGCGCGCCTCGTCAACCGGCGTGCAGGACAGTTCGGGCGCCAGGGAGCAGGGCGATGGGACGGGCGCCGGCGGCACCGGCACCGGTACGGGCAGCGGACGGGGAGGCGCGGGGGGCGGGGGGATGCCGGTTCGCAAGCTGGAGAAGATCGCGGGCGATATCAATTCGGCCAGGGACTATCCGAAGAGGACGCGTGAGCTGAGGATCGGGCAGAGCGTGACCATCCTGCTGAGCGTGGGTGCGGATGGACGCGTCACCGATTGCCGGGTGACGGCGCCCAGCCCCGATGCGCAAGCGGACGCGATCACCTGCCGTCTCGCCACGGAACGGTTCCGGTTCCGCCCGGCCGCCGATGCCAACGGCAATCCGATCGCCGGGAAGTATGCCTGGCGGCAGCGCTGGTTCTACTGATGTCGGCTTGCGCGTATGCGTATCATCAATAAGGATGCGTGCGCATGATCGCCCAGACCATCCAGCTTGCCCTCGCGCCGGTTTTCGTTCTGGTCGCGATCGGCAATATCCTCAATCTCCTTTCCACGCGTCTGGGAAGGATCGTGGACCGATCGCGCCATCTGATCACCCGCTATGCGGACACGCAGGGCGCCGATCATGACGAGGTCGTCCGCCAGATCCGGTCGCTCGATTATCGGATTACCCTGATCGGCAACGCGATCTTCACGCTCGTGGTCAGTGCATTGACGATTGGGCTGGTGGTGGCCTTGCTGTTTGTGGAGGAGCTGTTCGGGCTCGATCTCCAGAAGGTGGCGGCAGGCGCATTCATCTTCGCCATCGGGCTGTTGATGTGGGCCCTGACGCTGTTCGTGCGGGAAACCAGAGCCGCTTCCGCGAGCTTGCGCATTCCGGAGAATTTCATGGAATGGGAACGCAAGCTCTGACCCCCCCGGGTCAGGTGAGCAGCTTCCTGCCCTGCTCCGCAATCGTGCCGGAGATCATCGGTTCGAGAAAGCCCAGCATCATCGGCAGGTCGATCGAGATGCGGACGAGATTGTCCTCGATCGCCAGATTGCCTTGGATCACCTGCCCCATGACCTTGATGGCCAGATCCATCCTGTCTTCGCTCGGCCAGCTGGTTTCGACTTCGGCCATCCCCCCGGGCACTTGCCCGAGTATCTCGCCGGACTTGCTGCGCAGCCTTTCGCGCACTTCATCCCGGCTCAAGCGATGGGGAACGGTTATTTGCATCCTGTCTCTCCTGATGAAGGCGCGATGGGCAGAGTGGCAGCGGATCGCCATGCCGAAAACCCCTTTTGCCGCGGCCATCCACATTCGCTAGAGTCGGCGGGAAAAGCGCGATCAGGCTATTCACAGCGCGAGGAGAGGATGCGATGCCAGCGGAGATCAGAATACTCGCCTATGCCGCCATCCTGCTGATGGTGCATGTCTTCGTCGAAGGGCACCTCAAGACCAAGCAATATGGCACCAAGTGGAACATGGGCGCGCGGGACGAAGAACTGCCGCCGCTCAATCCCATAGCCGGGCGGCTGGGCCGTGCCCGCGCCAATTATATGGAGACATTGCCGGTGGCGATCATCGCGCTGCTGGGTGTGGTGGTCGCGGGCAAGACGAGCTTCTGGACAGCGTTGGGCAGCTGGGTCTGGCTGGGGGCACGGATCGTCTATCTGCCGCTCTACTGGGCAGGCGTGCCAGTGGTGCGGACGCTGGTCTGGGCCATCGGCCTGGCAGGTATCCTGCTGGTGCTTGGCGTGTTGCTGTTCGGCTAGGGACACCAGCCGTTCGCCAATCCCGGATCCGGGCGCTCAGGCCGCGAGGCTGTAGGGCTCGATCTCCCCCGAGAGATACAGCTTCTTGGCCTTGGCGCGGCTAAGCTTGCCCGAGCTGGTGCGGGGCAGGGTGCGGGGCGGGACCAGTTCCACCACGCAATGCATTCCGGTGATCGAGCGAACCTTGTCGCGAATTTCATCCCGCAGCTTGATCCGTTCGACCGGATCGGAGACGCGGCAATGAACGAGTACGGCGGGCGTCTCCTCGCCATTCTCGGTCTCCACCGCGAAGGCGGCGATATCGCCCTGGTGGAAGCCGGGGAGCTGTTCCACCGCCCACTCGATATCCTGCGGCCAGTGGTTCTTGCCGTTGATGATGATCATGTCCTTGGCGCGGCCGACAATGAACAGATAGCCATCCGCCATGTAGCCCATGTCGCCCGTATCCAGCCAGCCGTCGACCAGGCATTCGGCCGTCGCTTCCGGATCGCGGAAGTAGGAATGCATCACGCTGGGACCTTTGCACCACACCTTGCCGATATGGTGGTCGGACAAGGGCTGGCCGCTTTCGCCCCGGATCACCACGTCCATGTCGCGCACGGGCTTGCCGCAATTGACGATGGCCCGATAGCGCGCGGGGCGGGAAATGTCGCGCGGAGAGCCCGACAGGCGCTCCTCCTCCACCAGTTCGACCCGGATCCCTTCGCCCGGAGGCATGATGGTGACGGCGAGGGTCGCTTCGGCGAGGCCATAGCTGGGCAGGAAGGCGCTGGCCTTGAACCCGGCATCGGCGAAGGCATTGACGAAACCCTGCATGACATCGGGCCGGATCATGTCCGCACCATTTCCGGCGATGCGCCAGCGCGACAGGTCGAAGCGTTCCGCAACATGGGACTGGCTGGAAATCCGCCGTGCGCAGATGTCGTAGCCGAAGGTGGGAGAATAGGAGAGGGTGGTGCCCTGATTGCGGCTGATCATGTCCAGCCAGGCAAGCGGGCGGCGGGCGAAGTCCTCCGTCTTCAGGTAGTCGGTCGATACCTGATTGGCGATCGGCGAAAGGAAGCAGCCGACCAGGCCCATGTCGTGATACCAGGGCAGCCAGCTTATGCAGCGGTCGTTAGCTTCCAGCTTCATGCCATGGCCGTGGCCGGCGAGATTGTTGAGCAGCGCCTCATGCGTGACCGCCACGCCATGGGGAAAGCGGGTCGAGCCGCTGGAGTATTGCAGGTAGCAGATATCGTCCGGCCGCAATTCCGGCAGGTCGCATTCCGGCGCGCTTTCCCCTGCGAAATCGTCCCAGCTTGCACTGGCGCAACCCTGGCGCTCGGCAGCCGCACTCGCCATCGCGGCGATTTCGGGCGGATAGAACAGGATCGCGGGATCAGAGCTTTGCAGCTGCACGGCGAGCTGGCCGATATAGTTTTCCTTGCCGCCGAAGCTGGTCGGCAGCGGGAGCGGCACCGGCCATGCGCCTGCATAGATCGCACCGCAGAACAGCGCGGCGAAATCGGGCCCGGTTTCGGCGATGAGCGCCACCCGATCGCCCGGCGCGATGCCGCGCGCCACCAGGCGGCGCGCCATTGTCAGGGCATCGGTGCGCAGTTCGGAGAAGGGATAGCTGCGGATCAACTGCCCGCGCGGATCATGGAAATTCAACCCGCGGCGCCCTTGCGCGGCATAATCCAGCGCATCGCCGAAAGTGGCGAAGTCGGACATGCACCGCTCAAGCGGGCAGAAATTCGGTGTCGGCTGGATGGCGTCGTCGGTCATCGTTTCTCGCGTACCCTTTAGTTCTCGCGGCGTTTTCTACGCAGGGCCCACTTCATTCCCTCTCGTGAACGCAACATGACCAACCCTGCCCGCAAAGGGGGGCGTGGCTGCATGGTGTTTTCCATTCCTACCGGACTGTGGCACGAATAAGGCCGATGCGGGATGAAATTGATCACGATCCGGACCGGCGGCCAGGCGGGAAACCTCGCCGACAGCGCAAGGCCCGGCCATTGGACAAGGCCGGGCTGGAGGAACTGGCGCTGGCCTATGTGGCGCGTTTCGCCACCAGTGAAGCGAAACTGGCGGCCTATCTTGCCCGCAAGCTGCGGGAGCGCGGCTGGGCAGGGGAGGACGAGGATTGCCCGGATGTGCCGGCGCTTGCCCGGCGCTATGCCGAACTGGGCTATGTCGACGACGAAGCCTATGCGCAGGCCAGGTCCAGCGGCCTGCTGCGGCGCGGCTATGGCCCGCGCAGGGTCACCCAGGCGCTTTATGCGGCCGGGATCGGCGAACAGCATCGGGAAGCCGCATCGCCTTCCGATGAAGGCGCGCGCCGCGCTGCTCTGGTCATGGCGCGTAAGCGGCGCTTCGGCCCCTTCGGTGGAGAGAGGCCGGATCCGGCGCGGCGGGAACGGCAGATCGCAGCCATGATCCGCGCGGGCCACAGGCTCGACAATGCCCGCGAAATAGTCGATGCGGCGTCGATCGAGGCTGCCGAAGAGTGGGCAGGCAGGCCTTGCGAATAGCGGAATGAAAACCATGCGCCTCTTGCCGATCTTCCTTGCCGCCACGGCCTTGGCAGCCTGTTCGCCCCAGACCGGGAGCGCCTCGCCTTCCGGGGTTGCATCGCAAGCGCAGGCCGCGCGTCACTCGGTTTCGGGTCTGGAGGTGATACCTCTTACCATAACCCGCGAGGGTGTGAGCCATGCTTTCCGCGTCGAGGTGGCGTGGAGCGCGGCCGAGCAGGAAAAGGGGCTGATGTTTCGCACCAGCATGGGGGCCGACGAGGGAATGATTTTTCCGCGCGAGCCTGCTGCTCCCGCCGCCTTCTGGATGAAGAACACGGTCATCCCGCTCGATATCATCTTCATCGGCCCCGATGGCCGAATCACGAATATCGAGGCGAATGCCGAACCCTATTCGCTGACCCCGCGCCTTTCCCAGGGGGCCGCCGCCGCGGTGCTGGAACTGAACGGAGGCCGGGCGGCCGAATTGGGGATAGGCCCCGGAGACAGTGTCTCGTGGTAATGGACAGGGCGGGATTCGCCGCGTCGCGAACCAAACCGCGCGACTCATGCTTGCGCTTTGCCCGCCTCTGCGGCTAACGCGCGTTCCATGGGAATCCTGTCCAAGATCTTCACCTGGTGGGATGGCGCGACCATCGGCACTTTGCTCAATAGCTCCCTGACTGGCGAGCATGTCGGCACGGATGCGCAGGGCAACCGGTATTACCGCTCGAAGAAGCCGGGGCCGCTCGGGCATGAGCGGCGCTGGGTGATTTATGAAGGCGCGAATGACGCCAGCCGTGTGCCCGCCGAATGGCATGGCTGGCTGCATGGTGCTTTCACCGACGTGCCGGAAAGCAACTTGCCGCCGCCCAAGATCTGGGAAGCGGATTTCACCCCGAACGCGACGGGCACGGCTCAGGCGTATCGTCCGCAGGGCGCGCTTGAACGCGGCGGAAATCGCGCCCGCGCGACCGGGGACTATGACGCCTGGACGCCGGATAGCTGAAATGCGGCCGTTACCGGCCCTTAGGCGTGCCGGCGTGCTCGCTTCGACGGCGGCGGTCGCACTGCTGGTCGGCGCCTGCACGCAGGATACGCCGGAACCCAAGCCGGTGGAGACGGAGATCCCCGAAGAGGTGGCCCGCACCCTGGGCTCCGCCCCGCCCGTGGCGATACAGGATGGAGGCACTCCGCTGGCGCAACGCGTCGCCACCCTTGGCCTGCTCAACAAGCGCAACAATATCAGCGAAGATATCGTCCTCAAGCCCGGCGAAGCGCGGCGGATCGGCAATGTGGTGGTCAAGCTCGCCAGTTGCGAGCGCACCGCGCCGTGGGAGTCTCCCGCCGAGACCGGGGCATTCGTGCAGGTGCTGGTCAATGAGCGGGAGCGGATCGATCAGCCGTTGCGCTGGCGCCGGATCTTCTCGGGCTGGCTGTTCAGGAATTCCCCGTCGCTCAATGTCGTCGAGCATCCGATCTACGATGTCTGGGTCAAGGATTGCGCGATGAAGTTCCTCGGGGAGGAGCCGGCCGCCGCAGCCGAGGAAAGCAAGGCCGAATAGCCGGACGGCAGGTCGGTGGCGGGCTTTCCGGCCGGCGCCGTGCCTTGCGCCTGCGCCAGCAATTCCAGATAGCGCCGCTGGCTTATCTCGACCGCTCCCATCGAGGCGAGATGGTCGGTCATGAACTGGCAATCGAGCAATTCCGCCCCGGCTTCCCGCAAGGCGGCAACCAGCCACGCCAGCGCCACCTTGGACGCGTCGCGCTCATGGCTGAACATGCTTTCCCCGCAGAAAACCCGGTCGAAGCCCACCCCGTAGAGCCCGCCGACCAATTCGCCATCTTGCCAGCATTCGATGGAATGGGCCCAGCCCTGCGCATGCAATGCGCGATAGCTGGAGGCGATACGATGGCTGATCCAGCTTTCGGGATGGCCGGGGCGGGGCGCGGCGCAAGCGTCGATCACTTCGGCGAAGGCGGCGTTGCAGGTCACGCGAAAGCGTTCCTGCCGCAGGGTCTTGGCCAGCGAACGCGAACAGTGGAACCCGTCCAGCGGCAGGATGGCGCGCTCTCTCGGTTCGATCCAGAACAGTTCCGAATCGTCCCGGCTGTCCGCCATCGGGAAAATTCCGCCGCGATAAGCCGCTAGCAACAGGCTGGTCGGAATGATCGAAGAACTTGGTGCATGCACTCGTGAAGGATAGCAGATAGGGCTGGGGTCCGCCAAACTCCTTCTCCGGACCCTGCTTCATTCACGATGCGGCGGAGCTGTCGCTTGCCAAGGGCCGGGCTTGCCTATAGAGGCGCATTCCGCCTGCAGGAGTGTAGCTCAGCTGGTAGAGCATCGGTCTCCAAAACCGAGGGCCGGGGGTTCGAATCCCTCCACTCCTGCCATGGCGTTTCCCGCATTGCCGGACCATTGTGTTGCTGTATCACCCTGGACGGGCGGCTGCAGGCTACTTCCCTGCCAACCGCAGGACGTGGACGATCGGCCCCGAGCTCCTGCCCGGCTTCGGGCGAATCACGGCTTCGATCCGGGCATTGCCCATGACCTCGCGGTAACGGCGCAATTCTTCCGCGAACTGGGCAGGATTGGCGCGATACCGCTCGTAATGGGTCAGCACCGCATAATCGGCGCGGCAGGACGGCAGCAGGTCCATGTCCATATGCCCGAGGTCGACGATCGGGCTTGAGGAGCGCGCCGTTTCCACCCGGGCGTATTTTATCCGCCCGGTCAGAATCCGCTTCGCGTCGATGCAGCCCTCGGCCCCCAATGGAAAAAGCAGGCGGGTGCCGTCATGCAGCAGGTCGATGGCGGCATCCTCCACCAGCACGGTGGAACCCGCAGGCGCATGGCCGCGGATCCAGGCCGAGGCGATCTGGCGTGTATCGTTGGTGCGTTCGGTGGCTGCGACGCGGCTGGCCTGGATCATCGGCAGCATCAGCAGGATGAGGGCGAAGGGCGCGAAGAACCGCGCCTTGTTCCCGGCCAGAGGGCGAAGGCAATCGCCCAGGGAGCAGAGCGCATAGGCCATCCCCAATGCGAAGAACGGCAGAAGCGGCACGATCCAGCGGGCCCACAACAGCTTCTGCGCGCAGATCACGATCAGGAACAGCAGGAAGCCGGGCAGGATCGCGGTGGCCCAGGTCCGATTCCTGAACGGCGCCCAGACCAACCCCAGCATGGCCAGAACGAGCCCTGCGATGCCTACAGAATGCACGAGAGGGTTCGCAGCATACCAGGCCAGATTGGCAAGGAACCCGTTCCCGGTAGCGCCGGGGTGGACGGGCCGCGCTTCACCGGCGAGGTCGCGCAGGACGGTCTGGTAGTCCAGCAGGAGATAGGGGGAAGCGATGAACAGGGCCGCCACCGCGCACAGGCCGGACGCGACGAGCCAGCGCAGTTCCTTCCGTCCGCGCGATATGCGCCAGAGCGATGCGATGCCCGGGCTGATGGCGATCAGCGCGGCCGGCCATTTGGCGGCGGCGGCCAGGCCGACGAACACGCCGGCAAGAATATAGTCCCGTTTCTTTCCGTCCCGGGCGATCCCGATCGCGCTGAGGGTGCAGAGCAGCATGAAGACCGACGCCTGCATATCGGTGCGGATGATCTGGGAATATTCGATGTGGACGGCATTGACCGCGAGCAACGCCGCGGCGGCGAGGCCCAGTCGCCGGCCTCCGAGGCGGGTTCCGATCCGATAGGTGAGAAAGACGCAGGCCACGCCGCAGGCCACGATGAACATACGGGCGGGCAGGAAAACGATGCCCGGATCGGCGTAAACGGCAGTGGCGAAATCCTCGATCCCGGCAAAGCGGCCCGTGAGCAGGCCAAACCCGCCGACAGCCAGGCAGACCAGAGCGAGGGAATAGAGCGTGATCGTGCCGGGGTGGCCGAACCAGCCGGGATTGAGGCTCTGGTTCCGCAGCATGTCGAACGCCATCATCATGAACAGCGGTTCGTCCGGATCGTTCAGCGCGGGCAGTCCGAAGTCCGCGCCATGGATGCGCAGCCCCGCCGCCGCCAGCATGATGAGCGGCAGGAACACGAATTCGACCCAGCTGTTGCTGGCGGGGTTACGGTGTTTAGCGGATGGTTCCGTCATCGTGCCGAATGCCCTGACGTGGAGCGAAGATGCGAACCGTAATATTGGCCGGTGGCCTCGGCAGCCGGCTTGGTGAAGAAACCGCAGTCCGGCCCAAGCCCATGGTGGAAATCGGCGGAATGCCGATCCTTTGGCATATCATGAAAATTTATTCCTCGGCCGGGTTCAATGATTTCGTGATCTGCCTCGGCTACAAGGGCTATATCATCAAGGAGTTCTTCGCGAACTATTTTCTCCATACCTCCGATGTCACCATCGATCTGCGCAACGGCAACGGGATGGAGGTGCATTTCGCCAGGAGCGAGCCATGGCGGATCACCCTGGTGGAAACCGGCGCGGATACGATGACCGGCGGCAGGCTGGGGGCGATCCGGTCCTATCTCGATCCGGATACGCCGTTCTGCTTCACCTATGGCGATGGGGTGGCGAATATCGACATCGCGGACCTGGTGAAGTTCCACAATTCGCACGGCTTGCGCGCGACGATCACCGCGGTGTCGCCGCCCGGCCGGTTCGGCGCGCTTCAGTTCGACAGCGGCAAGGTCACCGATTTCGCGGAAAAGCCGGCGGGCGATGGCGGCCTTGTCAATGGCGGCTTCTTCGTTGCCGATCCCTCCGTGCTTGATCTCATCGAGGGCCCGGACACCATCTGGGAAACCGGCCCGCTGGAGACGCTGGCGCGGGGCGGCGAGCTGATGGGCTACCGGCATGAAGGATTCTGGCAGCCGATGGATACGTTGCGCGACAAGATCTATCTCGAGGAATTGTGGAACACGGGCAATGCCCCGTGGAAGCGCTGGTGAGCGCGGCCCACGACCGGAAATGGGCCGGGCGCCGGGTGCTGGTGACCGGCCACACTGGCTTCAAGGGCAGCTGGCTCAGCCTCTGGCTGCACGCGCTCGGCGCGGAAGTCACCGGTTACGCGCTGCCCGCGCCGACCGAGCCGAGCCTGTTCGAAACCGCGCGGATCGCGGATGTGATCCGCCATATCGAAGGTGATGTGCGCGATCTGGCCAGCCTGCGCGCGGCGGTCGAGCAGGCCCGGCCGGACGTGATCTTCCATCTCGCTGCCCAACCCCTGGTTCGCCTGTCCTATGATGAGCCGGTCGAAACCTACGCCACCAATGTGATGGGCACGGTCCATCTGCTGGAAGCGGCGCGGCAGGTTCCGGGCATCCGGGCGATCGTCTGCGTGACCAGCGACAAATGCTACGAGAACCGCGAATGGGTGTGGCCCTATCGCGAAAGCGATCCGATGGGCGGGCACGACCCCTACAGCAGCAGCAAGGGCTGCGCGGAGATCGTCACGGCTGCCTATCGCAGCTCCTATTTCAGGGAAAGCGGCCCGGCGCTCGCTTCGGTGCGCGCCGGCAATGTCATCGGCGGGGGGGATTGGGCGGCCGACCGGCTGGTGCCCGATCTCGTCCGCGCTTTCGAAGCCGGCGCGGCGCCGCTGATCCGTTCGCCCGATGCGGTGCGCCCCTGGCAGCATGTGCTGGAAGCGCTGGGCGGCTATCTGATGATCGCGGAAAGGCTCCTGGCGGGCGAGCGGAGCTTCGCCGACGCCTGGAACTTCGGACCGGCGGACGAGGATGCGCGGCCCGTGTCCTGGATCGTGGAGCGGATGCGCGCCGCCTGGGGCGGCGGTGTGGGCGAGGCCTTGCCCGATACCGGCCCGAAGCCGCATGAGGCCGGGCTGTTGCGGCTCGATTGCTCCAAGGCGCGGGCGGCGCTGGGCTGGCGGCCCGCCCTGACGCTCGATGAAGCGCTGCGCTGGATCGTCGCCTGGCACAAGGCGGTCGGCTCGGGCGAGAATGCGCGTGAGGTCACGCTCGGGCAGATTGCCGATTATGTCGCGGCCTCGGGACGAGCGCCGGGCCGCGCCGCCGCAGCCTAGAGCGATTTCGAAGCCCGGAGCCCTAGGCGGGGGTCGAGGCCAGCGCCAGCATGTTGCCCAGGCGCAAGCCGACGGGGATCGCGGGCAGCGGCACCTTCTTCAGCTTGAGGCCCACCGCCCAGGCGGCCTGCCGGGCGAGGAAATCGACCGGAAAGTAATTGCGGCTCCGTTCCACCTCGATGGCCGAGAAGCCCGCGCGCAGGAGCATGGTCCGCATCGTGGCCGGATTGTAGAGTTCGGGATGCTGCAGGCAGAACGGCGGCCAGCGCACGCCCAGCAGCTGGCGCAACAGGGAACCCTCGTTGTGGGTGACCACCAGCAAGGTCCCGCCCGGGCGCAGCTTGCGGCGGATCTGCTGCAGCATGGCGAGCGGCTCGGTCAGATGGTCCAGCACATGGATCATCACCGCAAGCCCGACCGAATTGTCCGGCACGGGGGAAAGATCGCTCATGTCGGAAAGCAGGGTCGCCGGGCGTCCGCCGGCGTTCGCGCGCAGCGTATCGTGAATCGCCAGATTGGGCTCGAACAGCCAGAAATGCTCGAAATTGCCGGTGCGCGCCGCATCTGCCACGATATAGCCCACATCCGGCCCGATCTCGAGATAGCCGCCGTCGAGCCTGGCCGTCCTTGCCGCCCGCTCGAAATAGCCGCGCTGCGTGGCTACGATCGCGTCGTTTGCGACCAGCTCCATGTTGGGCGCCATGTTCGCATAGAGTTCGGAGAGCTGCCGGTCGTCGAAATAGATCGGATTGTAGAGCAGGCTGCAATGATCGCAGCGATGATAGCTGAAGAACAGCTTTTCCTTGAACAGCCCGGACCAGAACGGCTGCAAGGCGTCCAGCGTCAGCGTCTGGGCGGGGCGGGCGCTGTGGACTTCGCCCTGCGCCACGCCGGACCCGCACAGGGGGCAGTTGCGATGGTTGAATTCCGACGCAGTCATGTTTCGGTCCTCTTGGAACGGAACGTGACCCGGCTGTGCCAGAAATAGCTGCCCACAATGACGATCGCATTGAAACCGAGCTGCGCTATGGCCGGGTCGATGCGAGCCACTTCCACGAGAAACGGCAATGCCGCCCAATTGGCGACGTAGTTGAAGAGATAGAAGCTGGAGAAGATGCTGAATTCGCGCGTCACATTTCCGCGCGTGCCGAACACCCCGAACTTGTAGATCGTATAGGCCAGGCACAGGCAGACCGCCTGGGAAATGCCCAGGGCGACGAGGTAATGCTGGCGGAACAGCGGCACCGTCCACAACAGAACGGGGTAGAACGACAGGCCGACGGCGGTATTGATCACGCCCGCCACGATGAAGCGGAACGGACGTTCGCCCTGGCTGATCAGCGCTGCCCTCATTGTTCGTCCAGCAGTTCGATCCGCATGTTCTCGCGCAGCACTTCCCGCGGCAGGAAGGGGGAGAGATCTTCCAGCGCGGGCGAGGTGATGCGCCCGTCGGGGTGCTGCTTCGCCCCCAGCTTGGGCGCGAAGGGCACATGCTCGTCCACCAGCAGCTCGCAGATCACCGGGCCATCGGCGGCCAGCGTCGCCTCGATCGCACCGGGCAGGTCATTGTGCGATTCCGCGCGGAAATAGCCGAAGCCGAAGGCGGCGGAGAGCTTCCCGAAATCGGGGAAGGTCACGTTGCTCTTCGGGCCGCCGCCCACTTCCACGCCGTTGAAGAAATTGCGATGCGTCTGGAATATCGAGACATAGCCGCTGTTGTTGATCAGGAAGACCTTCACCGGCATTCCATAGCCCACGATAGTCTGCATCTCCTGCAGGTTCATCATGATGCTGCCGTCGCCCGCGATGGCCACGATCCGCCGCTTGCCCTCGGTGGCGGCATGGACGCCGATCGCCGCGGGAAGATCGTACCCCATGGTGGCGCAGCCCGAATTGGTCCAGAGCCGCTGGCCGCGCTTGATGTCGGCTGTCTGGAAGCTGACCACGCAGGCGCTGCCGTTGCCGGTGACGACGACATCGTCCTCTCCAAGCTGCCGGAACAGCTCGTCCATTGCCACATAGGGGTGGATGCGCGGCCCGTGATCGCGATATTCGGGAAGAACCGCGGGAAAGCGGCGGTTGCGCTCGCGCGACCATTTCAGCCACTCTTCATGCGCCGGAGACGGGCCGGGACAGGGTTCGGCCAGCAGCGCCGGGATAAGATCGGCCAGATCGGCGACCACCGGCAGGTCGGGCGCGACATTCGGCTTGCGCAGCTCGATCGGGTCGATGTCCACCCAGATCTTGAATGCCTCGCGCGCGAAGCTGGTCCAGTTGTAGCTCACTTGCCGGATATTGAGCCTGCTGCCGAGCACGAGCAGCAGATCGGCGCTTTGCGTCACCATGTTCCCGCCGCGATCGCCCACGGTGCCCGGGCGCCCGCAATAGAGCGGATGATCGTTCCACAGCACGTCATGGGCGTTCCAGCCGGTCACGACCGGGATGCCCAGCTTCCCGATCAGTTCGAGGAAGCCGGCATGCGCCCCGCTGAGGCGGACGCCGCCCCCGGCGAAGATGACCGGGCGTTCCGCCCTGGCGATCCGTTCGAGAACGTCCCGTGCCGTCGCCTGCAGATCGGTCTTCTTCCACGGCTCGTCGAGCTCGGCGGGGTCGAAGCCCGGCAGGAGATCGTCCGGATCGATCTTGGCGGCCTGCACGTCCAGCGGAATGTCGAGCCAGACCGGCCCCGGCCGTCCGCTGGAGGCGAGGTAGAGCGCCTTTTCCAGATGATAGCGGATGGATCGCGGATCGGTCACCATCGTCACATATTTGGTGATGGGGCGGACCAGCTCCTCGATATCGAGCTCCTGATCGCCATACTGCCGCAGCGGCAGGCCGGTATGGCGCACGGTGGTCTCGATCTTCACCTGGCCGGAGATCACCAGCATCCCGATCGAATCCACCCAGGCGCCATAGACGCCGGTGATTGCGTTGGTGCCGCCCGGCCCCGAGGTGACATTGACCACCGCCAGCCGGTTGCCGAAGCGGTAATAGGCCTCCGCCGCCATCGCCAGCGCCTGCTCGTGATGGGTGAAGGTCGTCTTCAGCGCCGGATGGGTGCCCAGCGAATGATTGAGGTGCATCGCCCCGCCGCCGGTCAGCATGAACACATCGCGGATGCCGTGCTCCGCCAGTTTTTGAGCCACCCAGTCGGAGAGCTTGATCGTTGTCATGGTATCCATCCGTTTGAAATTGCGGTGCGGCGGATCGCTTCATCCAGGCCGACGGTGGGAACGACGCCGAGCTCGCGCCGGACCAGCTCGGTCGAGGGCACATAGCGGCCGGGGTTCCAGCCGGGGTCGGGGCGTCCCAGGATCTCGACGCCGGGGCCGCCCAGGACCTGCGCGGTGCGCCGGGCAAGGTCCGCGATGGACACTGCTTCCTCCGATCCGAGATTATAGGCCGCGCCCTTCTCGCCGGTGAGCAGCACGGTCCACATCCAGACGGCGAGATCCGCGGCGTAGAGATAGGATCGCACGGCGGTTCCGGCGCTCTGGACGCGGATGGTCCGCCCGGCCATGGCATCGAGGATGAAATTGCCGGCGGCGAAATGGATGTCGAGCGTCAGCAGCGGACCGAGCAGGGCGAAGATGCGCGCGGTCACCACGTCCAGCCCGAACTGCTTGCCGTAGATCGCGCAGAGCATTTCGGCCGCGCGCTTGCCTTCGCCATAGGCCGATTTCGGATCGCGCGGATCGGGGCCGCCGGGCCAGTCTTCGGCCACATGCGTCACTTCCCAGGGCTGGATGCCATAAACCGCGCCGGAACTCATGAACAGAAGACGCTGCGCGCTTCGCTCAACCGCAAAGTCGAGCACGCGGCGGGTGCCGGCGACGATGGTGTCGAACATTCGGCGCGGATCGTTGGCGTTGAGGTCGGCGCTGGCGTCGGTCGCCCCGTGGATGACATGGGTGAACCTTCCCTTCGGCGCGGCGAAGTCGCCGATCTCGCCCCGGATCATCGCGACGCGTTCGGCGATGTGGGGCGCGCGAGCGGCAAACCCGGCGGTATTGCGGCTGAGCAGGACGACTTCGACCTCCACCGGCGCGCGGACCAGCGCCTCCAGCATCCAGCGCCCGATGAAGCCCGTGCCTCCGGTCATGAATATCCGCGCGCCCGAGAGATGCCGCCAGAGCGGGGCGAGCGCGCGTTCCATCGCGTCCAGATCGGCCGCGAGCATCATGGCGCAGCCGGAGCCCCTGGAACTGTGGGAGCCGAGACGGCGAGGTACGGCCGCAGCCGCATCGCCCATTGCGGGCGTTCGCGCTTCATGGCGCGGTGCACGTCGATCATCGTGTCGATCACCAGCGCCCACAGCATGATCAGGATCAGGAACGGGCGCAGCAGCGAGCCCAGGGTGAGGCCATAGACGGTCTCCACGATTCGGCCCGCCAGCCAGGACGTCCTCTCGATCTCGAGTGCCTTGGCGAAGAGGATATCCGTCGGGATGCTGATGAGATAGGCCATGACGATCGCGATGCCGACACGCGGGTTGCTCCACTTCTCGAGGAAGACCAGGAACACGATCAGCGACTGGCCGTAGCCGCCCGGATTGTCGCTCACGAAAGACTGCATCAGCAGGAAGAACGCCATGCGATGCAGCGGGACCTGCTTCGGGTAAAGCCATGCCAGCGCCAGACACAGCAGCGCGGCCAGGCGGGAGAGGAGCAACTCCGCCTTGATGAAGATCGTCACCGCATCCACGATCCGCTGCGGCACGAAGTCGCGCACCGGATATTGATGCATGTCGAATTGCAGGAAGGGGCGGTAGGTGGTGGAATAGCTGATCTGGTCCCACACCACGCTGGCCATCGCATTGAACCAGACCTGCAGATTGTTCATCAGCTCTATCGGCGTGCCCGAGCCGTAGTAAGCCAGCGAAAGCAGGTAGAGGCCGATGGTGGCGATGCCGCAGAGCTCCAGCAGCCGCCATTCCCGCTTGAGCGCCAGGGCCAGCACGGGGAACAGCAGGTAGGATTTCATGTTGATCATCATCGCCGCGCAGGTCGCGAGGCCCGCGCGAGATTTCGCCAGCCCGCCGAAGAAGATGATGAAGAATACGAACCCGATCATGATCAGGTTGCCGCGTTCCAGTGCATAGAGCAGCGGCAGCCCGATGCCGAAGCCGATGCTGCGGAACAGGGCGGTGGAACGGTCCGTGCGGAAGAATGCGATCGCGGCGCAGATCACCGAAAGCGCATAGAACGCCAGGATCGAGGCGATGCCGACATAGTCGCAGAAGCGCGCGTCCTTGGGGTGCGATTCATAGCAGCTCGCAATCCCGAGGATCTTGAGGATGGCGAAGGAAAGCGGCGCGTAGATCGAAATGTAGATGTCGTAGGCGTGCCCGTTGTACGCGAAATAGGCCGGGTTGAACCAGTCCATGAAGGTGTCGGTCACGTCATAGACGAACGGCAGGGGCAGGAAGCCGCGGGTCTGAAACGTGTATACCAGATGGGCAAAGCCGGCGAGCATGGCCAGCATCAGGACAAATTCGATCGTCCAGCTCGGCTTGAAGCGCCTGGCTGCGCGCAGCACTATGGCCGTCCTTCGAGGTGCCGGCGGTTGAGCGCGCGCGGCGCGGGCAGGGAATGCTCCGGCCCGAAATTGAGGCGCTCTTCCTCGATCACCAGCGGAAGATTGCGGGCACGCTCCGCCAGCAACCGGACCTGATCGCCGATCAGGCCAAGGAACAGCAGAAGCACCGCAAAGAAGCCGGTCATGACGGTCAGCACCATCATCACCGGCGACCAGCCCACCGTGAAGAGGCGGACGAGCGTCGCGATCAGCAGGATGAGCGCGGCGAGGCCAGTATAGACCGAAAGCAGCAGCGGCAGCCGGAGCAGCGACTTGCCCGAGCCGGCCAGACCGGAAAGCGCGAAGCTGAGCAAAGTCCAGAAATTGTTCTTCGTCTCACCCGCGGCGCGTTCCGGGCGATCGAACGGAATGACGGCGATGCGATAGCCGCTCTCCACCAGCATTCCGCGAAAGAATGGCTCCGGCTCGTTCCAGGATGCCAGCATGTCCACCACTTCGCGGTCGTACAGGCCGAAGCCGGTGACCCCGGGGATCACCGGGTAATCGCCGAAGCGGGCGAGAAAACCATAGCCGAAGGCGCGCGCCTTGCCGAGCAGCCAGGACACTTTCTCTCCCTTGCGCTGGCCGAGGACCACCTGGGCACCGGCACGCCATTGGCGGACGAGCTCTCCGATCAGGGACGGCGGATCCTGGAAGTCGGCGCACATGCCGATCACGGCGGCGCCTTCGGCCTGGTAGATCGCATAGGTGGGCGAGCGCATCTGCCCGTAATTGCGATTGTTGAAGATCGCCCGCACCCGTTGGTCCCTGGCGCAGATCTCCCGCAACAGCGGCCGCGTCCGATCGGTGGAACCGTTGTCGATGAAGATGATCTCGTAGGAGCTTGCGTGCTGCCGGGCCTGCGCGCTCACCGCCTCGTAGATCGCGACGACATTCTCTTCTTCGTTGAAGCAGGGGATCGCGAAGGACAGCTCCGTTCCGGTGGTTGCGCCCCCCGCACCCTCCGCCGCGCTCATGGCTCGCGTCCGTCCGGCTTGCGCGGGGCGTCCAGATTGAACAGCCCGGTCATCGGGGCATAGACTTCGGTGAATATCACCATCAGCAGCACGAAGCCCAGCAGCGCCACGGCCCAGATATTGTACTGACGGTCGACATCCAGATAGGCCGGGTCGATGATCTGGACGTAGGAAGCGGTCTCCGCCGCCATCTGGTCGAGCGCGAGCTGCTCGTTGGAGCGGACATACACCTCGTACATGGCCTGGGCGAGGCGATAGTCCCGATAGAGATTGAGATAGCGGGTGGTGAGCTGGCTCGATCCGGCAAGGTTCGGGCCGGCGGAATCGGTGCTGGGGGCCGCGGTGCGGGAAATCCTTTCGCGCAGCGCCGCGATCTCGGTCTGGACCGCCCGGAGCGTCGGGTTCTCGGGCCCGCTGAACTGCTGCAGCGTCTGAAGCTCGACCTGCTTGGCCTGCAATTGCGCCTGCAGTGCCGTGCGAAGGCTCAATTCATTGCCGAGTTGCGCTTCCGGGGCGGCAAGATTGTTTGCCCGGCGAAACTCGTTCAGCGCGATCTCGGTTTCGGCCACGCGGTCCTTCGCGGTCGAGAAGCGGCGGTCGATGATCCGGCGCTTGTTGACGATCAGCTGTTCGCCGAATGACGCGAGTTCCTTGCTGACCGCCTCGACATAGGCGGCGGTCAGCCTTTGCGATTCCTTGGGGTCCCAGGTCTTGCTCTGGATTTCCATCACCCCACCCAGCAGGAGATTGACGTCCACCTTGCGTTCCAGGGCGCGCTTCGCCTTCGCCGCGTTCGAATAGCCGTCCGGCCCCACCATCCTGAGGGCGTCGACGACCCGCTGCTGCACGGCGTCGCTGCGTCCGATGATCAGATAGAGGTCGTTCGACGGGCGCCCGCCGCCCAGCAGGGTGGCGACATTCTGGGACTGCCCGCCGATCAGCGTCATCAGCCCGGTGATCCCGGCCGCGTTGTTGGTATCCTGCGGCATGATCCGCGCGCGCGACAGATAGGGCGTGGGAAACAGGCAGAGAATGGCCAGCACCAGCGCCAGCCCGGCATAGATCCGCCGCCGGGTGCGCGCGGTGGTGGCGGCCGTCGTCACCGCGTCTCTTGCCTGGAGGATCGCGCTCATCGTGTCAGCGCCTCGATCGAGGCAGCTCCGACCACAAGTCCGAAAAGACTTCCGGTAATGTCGCGCAAGCGTGCCCAGAATTCACCCCGGTTGGCGTCGATCGGGACATAGATCAGATCGCCGGGAAGCGCATTCTTGCCCAGCACGCTCCGCCCCTTGGCGAGAACCGTCCCATTGGCGCGGACCACGAAAATCTCGCCCTTGTCGCCCAGGCTCTGCACGCCGCCCGCGGATCGCACGAAGTCGCCGATCTTCTTCCCGTCCCGATAGGCGAAGGAGGCCGGGGTCGGCACGGCGCCGAACACGCCGACCGTCACCGGGCGCGGCGGGACGTAAATCGAATCGTTGTTCTCGACTATGAGATCGCCCGGCAGGGTGGTCGCGGTGACCGGCATGTCGAAGATCAGCCGGCCGTCCGGCTTGCGCTGACGCAGCTGTTCGACGATCGAACGGACCAGCTCCAGATTCTCCGATCGCACCAGTTCCGCGCGATTGACCGAGGTCATCGGCTGGGCGGTGAGCAGGAACTCCATGTCCTTTATCGCCCGGTCATAGCTGATCTGCTGCTGCAGCTTCACGCTTTCGCGCGTGATGACGCTAGCGTAGGGGAAAGCTTCCTGAGTCAGGCCGCCGGCCTGGGTCACCACATCCGCCAGGCGCGTGCCGGGGCTGAAATAGTAGCGGCCGGGCCGCGCCACTTCGCCGCTGATCGTGACCAGCACCGACTGGTTCTGCAGCGGCCGCGCGATCGCCATGTTGCTCAGCACCCGGATCACGTCGCCGCGCTGCGCCTTGCGCGTTCGCGCCTCTTCCGCGGTGATCTGCGCCCATCCGCCATCCTCGCGGCCCAGGGAATCGAGCAGCATCAGCCTGCTGCCGTCCGCCACCGTGCTGATTCCCCCGGCGTAGAGTATCGCATCGTTCAGCGTCTCGTCGGGGCCGACCTCGAAGATCCCCTCGTGATTGACGCTGCCGAAGATGGCGACCTGCTCTCCGGCCGGTGCGATATAGATCACGTCGTCGTTCTGCAGGAGGACATCGCCGCTCCGGTCGCCTTTCAGCAGCAGGTCGTAGAGGTCGAAGTCCGAGATCAGGCGTCCGCCCCGCCGCAACTGGATCGAACGGAAGCTGCCTCCATAGGAGGGCCCGCCCGCGGCGAGGACCGCATTCACCAGCGTGGACAGGCTGCTGACCGTGTAGGAGCCCGGGACATTGGCGAAGCCGGTGACATACACCGTCATGCCATGCAGCTTGGCAACGGTGACCTCCAGCTCGAAGCTGCGGTACTGGCGGGAGACCTCGCGGGCGATCACGTCGTGCAGATCGCCGTAGCGGATCCCGGCGACCATCACGGCGCCCACGCGCGGCACGAAGATCCGGCCTTCGCGATCCACCGTCAGGCGCATGTCGGCGGCCTGGATCGAGCCGGACAGGCCGAGCAGCAGCTCGTCGCCGGGATTGATCCGGTAGTCGAGCGGGATCGACGTGGTCGGCGGAACCACGAAATCGCGGCTGCTCGGCAGCAGCAGCTCGGCGCCGAAACGACGCAGCGGCTTGCCGGCCACGGTGGAGACATAGTTCTCGAATTCGCTCGGCGGCGCGGGCGGCGCCTGCTCCGCCACGACCTTTGCGTCGTCGGTTGCGGGGGGCGTCAGGGAAAACACCGGCGGGTTGGAGATCACCTCGGGCTTGAATGTCGGAGTCTGGCTCGGCGGCACCGCGACCTGGCTTGCCGCCGCGGCGCTCCCGGTGTTGGCGCCCTGCTGCTGCTCCGACTGGTTGACCGGAGACGCGAATTGCGCCGCCGCGCCCACGGGGGCCAGCAGCAGCAGGAGCGCGCAGCCCCGGCGGATGAACTTGGGCGCGGCGATCATGAAATCGAATCTTCCACTTCTCTAAGACCGGTCTCCGGCGAAAGCAGCACGTCGGCGGCGATTTGCCAAAGCGATTCGCTGGCTGCGGCCAGAATACCTATGTTGCTGCTGCCGATGCGATAGGGTTTGCCATTCCAGTGGGTGACGTGGCCGCCCGCCTCCTCCAGAAAGAGGATGCCGGCGGCGTGATCCCACGGCAGGGTGCGCTGGAACAACGCGATATCGTCTTGCCTCAACGCAAGGCGCGGATAGCTTTCCGCCGCGCATCGGGGAATGGGCACGATGCCCAGAAACCGTTCCGCATGGGCGTGAACCCGCGTGCGGTGTGGCGCGGGCAGGAACTGGGTGCCGAGCGCAACCTGCGGGCGCGTCCTGCCGGTTTCGGAGGGTCGGATGGATTCCCCGTCGCAGGAAGCGCCCCGGCCGCGTTGCGCATGGCACAGGCGCCCGCTGCGGGGGGCGAGAATCCAGCCCACCTGCGGAACGCCGTCTTCGATCAGCGCGACCATCATGCCGAAAGGTTCCTTTCCCGCCGCGAAATTGGCGGTCCCGTCCAGGGGATCGATCAGCCAGACCAGCCCGCTGCCGATGCTGTCGAGCAGCGAACGATCCTGCGCGACTGCCTCTTCTCCCACGATTCTCGCGCCGAGTCCCAGGCCGTCAAGCGCGTCGTGCAGCCGCAACTCCGCCTCGCGATCCGCGCTCGTCACGATCTCGCCCGGACTCTTTTCGGTAATTTCATGTGCTGCCAGCATACGGAAGCGCGGCGTCACCACCTGAGCAGCGACGCCGCGCATGATCGCGCTGACTTCATCGCGAAGATGCATGGATCAGGCTGAGATGCTCACGATCTGCGGGCGCATCGCAGCCATGTTCCGTTCCTGCATCATCCGGATCCGCGCGAGATCCTCATCCGCAATGGTGCTGTAATAGTCCCGCTTGTTCTCCAGCCAGGCCAGTTCGAACGCAACCGCATTGGCGATCCCGGCCTCGAAACCGCTCGTCTCGGCGACGGCGCCGTCGAACACGATCTTGCGGGTTTCAAACCGGTCCAGCCGGATCGCGCGGATCTCTCGGAGGACGGGTGCGGCCTCCACCGCGACCGAACCGCCCACGACCAGGTCGATGTTGGCGCGGGCGCAAGCCTCGGCCACCGTGACCACCGCATCGGTGATCTGGCGTTCGTTGATCGCATTGCGCGGCAGGCCCCGCGAAAGCGTGAAGTCCACCCGGCCGAACACGATGCCGTCCAGCTCCGCCTTCGCCATCGGCAGCATCGCCTCGAGATTGCGGAGGGTCGTTTCCGTCTCGAGGTTGAAGAGGAACTCCGTACCCTGCGCATTCGCGCCGTAGATCTTGTTCCGGGCGTCGATGAATTTCGTCAGCGCATAAGGCGTTTCCACCATGGGGCCGATGATATAGTCGGCGCCATACAGCCTGGAGGCATGGAGATCGGAAACCGCCTCGCAGCCCCCGATCTTGAGAGCCAGCTTCAGATCGGCGCGGTAAACCAGCTCGATCAGTCGAAGCAGCTCGTCGGGGCGGGTGCCTTCAGCCTCGAACTCCGCTTTCACGGCAACGATACCATAACGGTCGCGCCCCCTCTTGAGCATGTCGAGCATCCGGCATTCTGTCGAGTTCATCCTCGCTTCCTCCTGTACGAACAGCATTATAAGCGAAAGATTAGACGGAACGTTCCACGGATTTCCGCAATTGGAACGGATGTAAAAAAAATTTCATGAAACTTTGCGGGTTCGCAAGCATTGCTACGTCTGATGCATAATGCCCTATTGTTATCTCCGTCTGTTGACTTGCGCGGTTTGGCTTGCCTCCGCGCTGTTCCCGGGCACTTCGTCGGCGGCAGAGGATCTGCCGAGCGGGAGCAGTTCGTCCTTTCGCGACAAGATGATAGTCTGGGCCATGCCCGGCCCTGAGGAGATCGCCACCCCGGTCTCCGCCGCGCCCCGGGTGCGGGAGAGCGAACCCTTGCCGCGCCTTTCCTCGCGGTTCGGCTATCGCCAGCATCCCCTGCTCGGGAAACGGGCGCTGCATGCCGGGATCGACATTCCCGGACCGCAGGGAACGCCGGTCCAGGCGTCCGAAGGCGGCGTGGTCAGCTTCGCCGGCAGGGCCGGGGGCTATGGCAACATGGTGGAAGTCGATCATGGGGCGGGGCTGAAGACCCGCTATGCCCACCTTTCCCGGATCCTCGTGCGGCCTGGCGCCACGGTGGCGCGGGGGGAGACGATTGCCCGGATGGGCTCCACCGGGCGCTCCACCGGCAGCCATCTGCATTTCGAGATCCGCGTGCAGGGGCAGGCCGCCGATCCGCTGGATTATCTTGGCAGGGCAAGCGCCGCCTCCCCTGCGGCGCGGCCTGCGGTCAGATCGCCGGAAACGCATCTTTCGCAGTTCGCGCGGGCGCGCATCGCTTCGGGACAGGTTCAGGGCATAGGGTTTTGATGATTTGCTGTGTTATGAAAATGCCTTGTCGCTGAACGGATCAGCCGGCGCCGGCTTGCCGGCGTCGCCGCGCAACTGGCAGGATGAAATGAGGATGCTTCCGTAACGCCATGAATCAGGAGGACCAGATCCACGGACTTCAGCAAGTGCTCCTCGATGAACGCGGCCGGCTGCTTCGCTTCCTGGCCGCGCGGGGGGCGGGAGATGATGCCGAGGACGTGTTCCAGGACCTGTGGCAGCGGGTCGTCGCCGTGCCGATCGATCCGATCGCGGAGCCGGTGTCCTATCTTTTTCGCGCTGCCGAGAACTTGGTGCGCGACCGGCGCCGCTCGAATTTAAGCCGTGAACGCAGGCAGCATGACTGGTACGAGGCCAGGATCGCGGCGGAGGAGGTGCCGACGGGAGAGCGGGCGCTGATCGCGCGCCAGCGTTTGCGTGAAGTGGAAAATGTGCTGGCGGCGTTGGGGTCACGCGTGGATCGCGTGTTTCGCCGCTATCGTCTCGATGGCGTAGGCCAGGCCGTCATCGCGTCCGAGTTGGGGATAAGCCTGAGCTCAGTGGAGAAGGACTTGCAGAAGGCCTACCGGGCTCTCGCGGAATTGAAAGTGAGACTGGATGCGGAGTAGCGGATAGGACTTCGTCATAGCGGCACTATGAGTACGCAAGCACAGGGGGTGCATATCAGCGAGGAAGCTCGCCGTTGGGTCATCGCGACCCGCGACCCGTCGTTCGACGGCTGGGACCGGCTGTCCGAATGGCTGGAGCGGGATCCCGCGCATCTCGCAGCCTATGAAGCGGCGCTGGACGCCGACGAGTGGGCGGTGCGACTGCTGGCGGATGCGCCCAGGCCGACTTCCAACGTGACGCCCCTGCGTGCGCGCCGGCGCTGGTTCCTGGGCGCCGGAATCGCCGCGTCCCTGCTGGCCGCAGTGGGCGGATGGATCGTGTTCCAACGCCTCGACAGCGGAGAAATCGTTACCGCGCCGGGTGAGCGCCGCACGGTCGAGCTGGCCGACGGGTCGCGGGTCGTCCTCAACGGCGCCACCGTCGTGAAGCTCGATTCCGAAGATCCGCGCCATGTCGAGCTTGCCTCGGGCGAGGCGCTGTTCGACGTGCGGCATGACGCCAGCCATCCCTTCGTGGTGATGGCCGGTTCGACCCGCCTGGTCGATGCCGGCACGGTGTTCAACGTGGTGCGCGACGGGGCTTCGCTAGATGTGGCGGTCGGGCACGGGGCGGTGATCTTCGAGCCCGGCCCGCGCGAGATCCGGCTGAATGCGGGCGAGGCTCTGCACCGGGCTTCGCCGCAGGCCGCGCCGGTGCTGCGCAGGACCAATCCGCAGGCGGTGGGAGGCTGGCAGGCCGGGCAGCTCCAGTATGAGAACGCATCGCTGGATCAGATCGCGCGCGACCTCGGCCGCAATACGGGCCTTGAAGTTCGCGCTGGAGATGGCATTGAACGCATGCGCTTTACCGGGACGTTGACGGTCACCGGGGCGCCGGAGGAAGTGTTCGCCCGTGTCGGTCCGCTTCTGGGTGTGACTTTCGCGCCTGAAGGGGCCGCGTGGAAGATGATGCCCGCCAATGGTTCGCGCCCATAGCCTATTACCCATTGCTGTCGCATTGATTGCCGTTCCAGCCCACGCGCAGGAAGCGGCGGTCAAGGTGGACGTGTCCGCCGGCCGCCTGGACGAAGCGGTCCGCGTGCTGGGGCGGCAGAGCGGGGCGAGCATCGGCTTTCGCGACACCAGGCTGGCCGGGACCCGGGTGCGCGCCGTTCGCGGCACGATGACGGCGCACCGCGCGCTGGGCGAGATGCTGCGCAAGACGGCGCTGCGCGCCCGCAAGGTCGCGCCCAACACCTTCCTGATCGAAGCCGCGCCGCCCGCGCCGAAACCGGCGGCCAGGCCTGCCTCATCGCCGCGCCGCCCGCGCGAACCCGCGGCGGCTCCGATGCCGCCGCCCGTGGAGATCGTCGTCACCGGCACCAAGCGCGACGTGCCGCTGGGCGCCTATCCGGGCGGCGTGCAGATCGTCGATGGGGGCGAGCTTTCCCCCGCCGATGCCGCGCGCGGCTCGGGCGCGATCGCGGCGCGGCTGGCGAGCGTGGTTTCCACCCATCTCGGGCCGGGGCGGAACAAACTGTTCATCCGGGGCATCGCCGATTCCAGCTTCGTGGGGCCGACGCAGGCCACCGTCGGCCAGTACTGGGGCAACAGCCGGATAACCTACAGCGCGCCCGATCCGAGCCTGCGCCTGTACGACGTCCGCAGCATCGAAGTGCTGGAGGGGCCGCAGGGCACCCTTTATGGCGCGGGATCGCTGGGCGGCGTGGTGCGCGTGGTGCCCCATGCGCCCGATCTGGAGTCCGTCGGCGGCTGGGCCTGGGGCGGGGTCCAGGCGGTGAAGAGCGGCCAGCCGGGGGTGGATGGCGGCGGCATCCTCAACTTGCCGATCGTCGAGGACCGGCTGGGGTTTCGCGCGCTTGCCTTCGGCGCGATCGAGGGCGGCTATATCAACGATACCGGGCGGGACCTGAAGAACGTCAATGACGTGAAGACCATCGGCGGCCGGGCCGCCTTGCGGTTCGATCCGGGCGACGGCTGGGTGGCGGATCTCAATGCGGTCGGCCAGCGGATCGATGGCGACGACAGCCAATATGCCGAAAGGGGCAGCGACGGGCTGAGCCGCTCGAGCACGATCGCCCAGCCCTACCGCAACGATTTCTGGCTGGCCGACCTGGTCGTGCGCAAGGCCTGGGACCAGCTCGAGTTGACCTCCTCGCTCGGCTACACCCGCCAGTATGTGTTCGAGCAATTCGAGGGCGCGGAGCTGTCGGAACCGTTCAACCCTGCCAAGAGCCCGCTGGCAGGCGCCACGCCCGCGGAATTCAGCCAGAAGAACCATATCGAGATGATCACGGCCGAAACCCGCCTGGCGCGCCGGGGCAGGAACGGCACGGGGTGGCTGATCGCGGCGAGCTTCCTGCGCAACGAAGCCCGCGTCAATCGTGAGATGATCGCGACCTATTATGGCTCGCCGCTGACCGGGGTGCGCAACCAGGTGGAGGAAGTGACCGTCTACGGGGAAGGCACGGTGGAGCCGCTCGACGGGCTGACGGTGACGATGGGCGGCCGGTTCACCCATTCCCGGCTGACCGGGGATTCCGAGGATGTGGGATACGACCTGACCTTGAGCGCCGATCCCCGCGCGGGCGAGGTCCGCAAGGAAACGCGTTTCCTGCCGTCCGCCGCGCTCGCCTATCGCCCGATGGAGGGGCTGACGCTGTTTGCCCGCTACCAGCAGGGCTTCCGCCCGGGCGGCATTTCCGTGAGGCGGGAGTTCATCCAGCGTTTCAAGGGCGACCGGGTGTCCACCTATGAAGGCGGGGCGCGCTATCGCGACGCGGATTTCGAGATGGAAGGCACGGCATCCTATTCCCGATGGCGCAACATCCAGGCCGACCTGATCGATGGCTTCGGCTTTCCCACGACCGTCAATGTGGGGGATGGCCGCGTGCTGTCGCTCGGCCTGTCGTCGCGCTGGCGCCCGCTGGCCGGGCTGGAGCTGGACGCGGCGGTCTATCTCAACGACAGCGAGGTATCGCAGCCCTCGGAGCTCGCGCTGACGATCAGCAGGGCGACCCTGGTTTCCCTGGGCGCGATGACTGACAATCTGGCCGATATTTCCGCTTCCGATTTCGAGCGCCTGCCCAATATCGCCGATGTCAGCGCCAGGTTCGGCATATCCTATCAGCATGCGCTGTCGGACACTCTCGAGCTTGATGCCCGGGGCTACCTGCGCTACGTGGGCAAGTCGACCCTGGGGGTCGGTCCGATCCTCGGTCAGCTGCAGGGCGATTACGTGGACACCGGGCTGGAATTCCGCCTTGGCAACCGGACGCGCGGGCTCAGTCTCGCGCTGTCCAACCTGTTTGACGGGCGGGGCAATCGCTTCGCATTGGGCTCGCCCTTTCTGGTGCGGGATCGCAACCAGATCACCCCGTTGCAGCCGCGCACGGTCCGGCTCGGGTTCGATCTGTCCTTCTAGATCAGGCCGTCCTACGGATCAGGATTTTGAAAAGAAGAGCTTTTGGCAATCCCGGCAGTCTTTGCGCGGATTAACGGTTCGTCTCAATTCAGGGAACCTTCAGGCGAAGCGTGCATTACCGGCGACAGGAGGAAGCTTTTCAGGGAGTGTTTACCATGGCAACCCGCACCTTTCGCAGCAGCCGGCCTGATGGGTGGGTTCTTCCAAAACCATATAGCGACGCCAGCCTGCGCTATCACAAGCATGGGCCGATCCAGCCGATGCACCAGCCCACCCTGTGGGAACGCCTGACCGGCCTGGGCTGATTCCGGCCGATCCGGCCCGTTCATTCCACCAGGCGCAAGGGGTGCGGCGGGCGGCAGGATCGGGGCGCTTCGCTGCTGCTGTTCCCGGGCATTTCTGCTGCCCGCGCCAAAGCCTTGCGCATGTGGAACCTTGCCGCTAAAGCCCCTTCCGTCTTCCGACATCGGACATACGCTGCCCTCCCGGTCCTGACCGGGGCGGCGCGGAGCCCGTGGTGGAAGGCGATGGTTTTTTACGAACGGCGAGAGACAGTCCAGTCATGGCCAAGACCAGCCCCGGCGAATTCCTCCGCCAGGTCCGTGCCGAAGCCTCCAAGGTGGTATGGCCGACCCGGCAGGAAACAGTGACGACCGCGATTTTCGTGGGAATCATGATGTTGCTCCTGGCGGTGTTTTTCCTGGGTGTGGATTCGCTGTTCGGCGCGGTGGTGCGCTGGCTGCTTTCCCTTGCCTGACGCAGCCGCCCGGACGGTTTGACTCAATTAGGAACGAACGATGGCCCGCTGGTATATCATCCACGCCTATTCCGGCTTCGAGAACAAGGTGCGCGATTCGATTCTGTCGGAGGCTGAACGCATGGGCCTTTCGCAGCTGGTCGAGGCGGTCGAGGTTCCGACCGA
Organism: uncultured Caenibius sp.; assembly: GCA_964468045.1. Taxonomy (GTDB): domain Bacteria; phylum Pseudomonadota; class Alphaproteobacteria; order Sphingomonadales; family Sphingomonadaceae; genus JAWKXU01. Next base: position 284,267 of record CAYXTO010000002.1, read on the forward strand.
AACCGTGACCGAGGTGAAGCGCGGCAAGAAGGTGCAGGTCGAGCGCAAGTTCATGCCCGGCTATGTGCTGGCCAAGCTGGCGATGAACGACGATGTCTATCACCTTGTCAAGAATACCCCCAAGGTGACCGGATTCCTCGGCGCGAGCGGCAAGCCGCAGCCGATTTCCGAAGCGGAGGCGGCCCGCTATTTCGGCGCGGCCGAGGAAGCAGCCGCGCAGCCGCGCAAGCAGGTCAGCGTGGATTACGAGATCGGCGATTCGGTCAAGGTGCTGGACGGGCCCTTCGCCAGCTTCAATGGCGTGGTGGAAGAGCTGGATTTCGACAAGTCCAAGGTCAAGGTCTCGGTCTCCATCTTCGGCCGCGCGACGCCGGTGGAGCTGGATTTCGAGCAGGTCGAGCTGGTCAAGTAAGCATCGGCCGCAGCCTGTACGCTGCGGGCATTCGCAGAACGCGCTTTCCTACATGCCGCCGGTCTGACACAGGCAGGGCATGACGAAGCGCGCCCGAAATCTCGATAAGCCCTTGCTTTTGCGTGCGGATTTTCTTCCCTGGCAGAGAAGATTTTCCGCGCCCGGAACAGTGTCAACTGTGTCAACTTCGTTCATCCAGAGCATTGATGCGATGAATGATCCCTTGATGCCTGGCTGAGGGGTATTGTTCGGAAATGGAGCGAACCCATTGTGGAACGTAGATTCCGGGGTGGGGCTTCGATATCCAATTGTGAGGGATTGGACTGGAAAGGGGGCAAGGATGGAACTGGAGACGAAGCTCGAAAACCTGGCGGCGAAAATCAGGTCGCATCGTGAGTTGCTACTAACTGAGGAGGCAGCAAAAACGGCATTCGTCCTGCCTTTCCTGGCAGCGCTGGGATACGATGTCTTCGATCCGAGGGAGGTTGTTCCCGAGTTCACAGCAGACGTTGGTACGAAAAAAGGCGAGAAGGTAGATTACGCGATCTGCCAGGATGGCGAGGTTAAAATCCTTCTGGAGTGCAAACCGGCCAACGCACCGTTGAACGTCAAGCACGTGAGCCAGCTGTTCCGGTATTTTACCACCACTCAGGCCAAATTTGCGGTACTCACCAATGGTTGCGAATACTCGGTTTTCAGCGATCTGGTTGCGCCAAACCGGATGGATGAGCGCCCTTTTTTCACCTTCACACTGACCGATTTATCCAAGGCCGATATCCGGACTTTAGTGAAGTTCGAAAAGGGGTCATTCGATGAGGATGGCATTGTTCGCGTTGCCTCCAACCTGCAACTCGAAACCAGTATTGTGAAGTATCTCAAGGAGCAGATGGTCGAGCCATCTGACGAGCTCTCACGCTTGGTTGCGGCCAACGTGCAGGACGGCCGAATTACCGAAGCTGTCCGAGGCGCGGTCAGCAAGACCATCATCACCGCGTTCGGCGCCATCCTGAATGAAAAGGTCAAGGAGCGCCTGCAGACGGCAATAACCTCTGGGCAGCAATCGGAGGAACCGGAATACGAGGAAGATGATGTTGGCGACATCATAACCACCGCCGAGGAACTGGAGGGCTTCCATATCGTAAAGGCCATTGCATCGCAATTGGTCGATCCGAAGCGGGTCGGGATGCGTGACGCAAAGTCTTACTGCGCAATTCTTCTAGACGATAACAATCGGCGCACAATTGCCCGACTGCACTTTAATAGCTCAACAGCGCGATATCTTGGTACCTTCAACGGCAAGGACGAAACCCGCCAGCCGATAGTAGAAATTCACGATATTTACAGGCATGCAGATGCGTTGCGATCCCGGATACAGGAGTTGGCGGGTTGATGTTTCGGGAGGCGCTCATGGAGATGCCTCTGGCTACTCTCGTCGGGTGCAGCGAGCCAGAGCAAAAGATAGGAACGGATGGCAAGTAAGGGGCGTGTACTGGGGGTAAAGCATGACAAAGCACTATTGGGCAGTGGTCATAAAACAGACAGCCTTGTCGATGTGTATCGCATTTTTCCTGGGGCTATTGTTCGATCATTTCATCAGCGAACCTGATCGACGCAGTCCCATCATGGCGGGTTCCGTTGGGGTGGCCTTATACTTTCTTGCGTCGCTTTGCCTCAGCATTTTGCACGGCATTACCGGCGCGTTCTACGTATGGCTATTCTCAAAGAATGATGTGTCGGACGCTGTGCTACATGACCTCAGGTCGCAAAAAATTCTTGCGCCTACGAAACAAGACCGAAAGACTATAGATTACCTTTCCGACTTAGCGGCGGATGAATCTGCACCCGTATATCAAAGGGTGAAGGCTGCGACTCTGGCTGGAGCTTATAGCATCGGCCTTAATCGTGGGGGCATTTTCAGAAACATGGCAATGCGTCGGGCGGCGGATGCCGCAATGTTACAGTATTATCAGGAAGCGCCCGAGAGGGATGCACACGTCTGACCAACGGTTTCTCAAAGAAGATCGAGAACATTGCCAAGTTAGTCGAAGAGGCCGAAGCAAGCCCGGTAAGCGTGGCCTGTATAAAAAGAAGGGTAAGATTTCAAACTGACCCATTACCGATCCCCGGCGCGCCATTGCATTTATCGGCCGATGCCGCTATCGGCCCCGCTTTCCACCGGGTTCCCCGGCGGGAATCCATGCGGGAGGAGGGGCTCTCCCCTCTGCCTGACCGCTCAACATGACGGCGCGCTCCGACGCGCCCGACAGTGTGAAAAGGAGTGGCCTCATGGCCAAGAAAATCGACGGCTATATCAAGCTGCAGGTGCCTGCGGGTGCCGCCAATCCCTCTCCGCCGATCGGCCCGGCCCTGGGCCAGCGCGGCGTGAACATCATGGAATTCTGCAAGGCGTTCAACGCCGCGACGCAGGATCTCGAAAAGTCCATGCCGATCCCGACGATCATCACCGTCTATGCGGACCGGTCGTTCACCTTCGTCACCAAGACGCCGCCTGCCACCTTCCTGCTGAAGAAGGCCGCCAACCTCAAGTCCGGCTCGAAGGAGCCCGGCAAGGTTTCGGCCGGCACGATCAAGCGTTCGGCGGTCCAGGCGATCGCCGAGCAGAAGATGCAGGATCTCAACGCCAACGATATCGAGGCGGCGACGAAGATCATCGAAGGTTCCGCCCGCGCGATGGGCCTTCAGGTTGTGGAGGGCTGATCCGATGGCGAAGCAGACCAAGAAGCAGAAGGCCCTGAACGAGAAGCTGGGCGACAACCAGAAGCTCTATGGCTTCGACGAGGCGCTCAAGACGCTGCGCGAGCTGTCCAGCGTGAAGTTCGACGAGACGATCGAGATCGCGATGAACCTCGGCGTCGATCCGCGCCATGCCGACCAGATGGTGCGCGGCATGGTCTCGCTGCCATCCGGCACCGGCAAGGACGTGAAGGTCGCGGTGTTCGCCAAGGGCGACAAGGCCGAGGAAGCCAAGGCCGCCGGAGCCGACAAGGTCGGCGCGGAAGACCTGATGGAAGACATGCAGGCCGGCAATCTGGATTATGACCGCGTCATCGCCACGCCCGACATGATGGGCGTGGTCGGTCGTCTCGGCAAGGTGCTCGGCCCCAAGGGCCTGATGCCGAACCCGAAGCTCGGCACGGTCACCCCGAATGTCGCGCAGGCCGTCAAGGACGCCAAGGGCGGCCAGGTGGAATTCCGCGTCGAGAAGGCCGGCATCATCCATTCCGGCATCGGCAAGCTGAGCTTCACCGACGATCAGCTCAAGGCGAACTTCACCGCCTTCGTCGATGCCATCGTCAAGGCGAAGCCGAGCGGCGCCAAGGGCAAGTATGTCCGCAAGGTTGCGCTCAGCTCGACCATGGGGCCCGGCCTCAAGATCGATACGGCGGACGTATCCGGCGGCTGATCCGGCCGGACCGAAACATCGAGAAGGCCGGGAGGAGCGATCTTCCCGGCCTTTTTCGTGGCCGGCCGCGCCTGTGGCTTTCGAGTCACAATTGCCATGTTTTTCATGGCGTTGGCCTGGCGGTCCTTGATCTTCGCGCGCGGCGGCCATAACTCGGCCCTGGGTTCGCGATAATATCTTGGCGTAACGTCGAGAGATAAATCCCAAAATCCACGATCTCGTATCGTATCTATCTACGCCTCGTGCTGCGATTGCCGAAAATCGCGGCAGGATGGCGCGTGCTTGAAAATACAATGGAGAATTTTGTGAAAAAGATTACTTTCGCCGTCCTCGCCGCAGGCGCCGTTCTTCTTCCTGCTGCCGCCAATGCGCAGGCCTATGTGCAGGTCCAGGGCGGGCTCGACAGCGTGTCGGTGGCTGGCGACTCCGACGAAGGCATCGCCTACGGCATCGCGGCGGGCTACGACTTCCCGATCGGCGAAAAGATGTTCATCGGCATCGAAGGCAGCGTCGATGACAGCTCCACCAAGGAATGCGCACGCGATCTTCTGGTCATCGGCGACAAGGCTTGCCTCAAGACCGGCCGCGATCTCGCCGCGATGGTGCGCCTCGGCACCAATCTGAGCGAAAGCAGCCAGCTCTATGTGCTGGGCGGCTATACCAATGCCCGCATCAAATTCACCTATGACGATGGCGCCACTTCGAGTTCCGTTGGCGAAAACGGCGACGGCTTCCGCCTAGGCGCGGGCTTCAAGCACAATTTCGGCCAGAACTTCTTCGGCAAGCTGGAATACCGCTATTCCAACTACGAAGGCGATTTCAGCCGTCACAACGGCCTTGTCGCGCTTGGCGTGAACTTCTGAGAACATTGCCGTCCGGAGCGAGGGAGGCAGCGCCGCTGCCTCCCTTTCTTTACGCCGCTTTGCTGACGCGCTTTCGGCTTTTCGCTTGCTTTGGCTGCCTCATTGCAGGAGGCTGGACCGATAAAGCGAGAGGAGCCGTATCGTGATAGACCTGCATTATGTCGCCACCGCCAATGGCATGAAGGTCGCGATCATGCTCCAGGAAGCGGAGCTGGAATACCGGGTCATCAATTACGATCTGTTCGCCGGTTCGCATCTCACCGCGCAGTTCAAGCGGATCAATCCCAACCACAAGCTGCCGGCCATCGTGGACCACGACCCGACCGATGGCGGCACGCCGCTGCCGGTGTTCGAATCCGGCGCGATCCTGCTCTATCTGGCGGAAAAGACCGGCCGCTTCCTGCCCGCCGATCCACGGGGCCGGGCGGTCGCGCTGCAATGGCTGTTCTGGCAGATGGCCGGCCTTGGCCCGATGCACGGCCAGGCCCATCATTTCCTGCGCTATGCGCCGGAACGCATGGAATACCCCAGCACGCGCTATGCCAATGAAGCGCTGCGCCTGCTCAAGGTGCTGGAATATAGGCTGGAACAGGCCGAATATCTGGCGGGCGAGGAATATTCGATCGCCGACATGGCGGTATGGCCCTGGGTCGGCGGCGCGGCCCTGATCGATATCGACATCGCGGACCTGCCTGCTGTTGCCGCCTGGGCGGCCCGGATCGGCGAGCGGCTGGCGGTGCAGGCCGCCGTGGCGGGCAAGGAAACCGCCGTGCCGCCGGAATATATCCAGAAGCACGCGGTGCTGACGCCGGAGCAATGGTCCAACATGTTCGGCGAGAATCTGCTGGCGGCGTCGGACCTGCGCTGAAGCCTGTCAGATGCCGCCCAGGGTCGTCTCGCGGCCGAGCGCGTGCAGGCCTTCGAGCAGTTTCGCCACGCAATCGTTCACGGCCGCCCGCTCGGTGGAGCGGATCACGAAATTGGCCCCGACCTTTCCTTCCCGGAAGAAGGGATAGCTGCCGATCTGGCAGCCGGCATGGGTCTGCTCGGTTTCGCGCAGCAGGTCCGCCACTTCGCTTTCCGGAATCCAGCAGCCGATTGTCTCCGCGATCAGCGGCTTCCCGCCCTCGAGCGTTCCGGTCAGCCCGTCCAGCATTCCGGCGGTGATGTAGGGCACGCCGGCCATCATGTAGATATTACCGAACCTGATGCCGGGCGCGCCGGACATGTAGTTGGGGATGAGGCTCGCTCCCTCCGGCACGCGGGCCATGCGCAGCCGGGTTTCGGTCAGCCCGCCGCGAGTGGCGTAGTAATCTTCCAGGAACGCGCGGGCTTCCGGATGGATGACGACCGCCACATCCAGCGCCTTGGCCACGGCATCGACGGTGATGTCGTCATGCGTCGGGCCGATCCCGCCGGTGGTGAACAAATAGTCATGGCCCGCCCGCAAACTGTCGACCGCGCCGATGATCGCATCCTCGAGATCGGGCACCACGCGGACTTCCCGCAGCCTGATGCCCTGCACGTCGAGCCAGGTGGCGATCTGGGCGATGTTCTTGTCATGCGTGCGGCCGGAGAGGATCTCGTCGCCGATCACCACCAGGGCGGCGGTCCAGATGCGGTCGGGGTCGTTCATGGCACTGGATTAGGCGAAAATTCCGTGGCGCGCCACCGGGCTTGTTCGAATAAGAGGATGCCGTCATCCACCGGCCGGTCGCGGAAATCGCGGCAGTCTTCCCGGTAATCCTGGTTCAGCCGCCAGGGCAGGGTGGCGGCGCTTTTCGGCATCAGCGGCAAGGCGCGCTGGATATAGCCGGAGGAGAATTCGCTGAGCGTGGCGGCAGGCGGTGCATCCTTCTCCGCCAGCCGGGGAATCGCGATATCGGTGCCGGTCGCGGCCATATGGTTGAGCACGCCGCAGATATAGCGGGCGGTGGCTTCGGCGCGCAGGGTCCAGCTCGCATTGAGATAGCCGAACACCACGGCGAGGTTCGGCACGTTGGAGAACATGCAGCTGCGATAATAGAAGTGGTCGCGCCAGCGCAGCCGCCGGCCGTCCAGCGTCACGCGGATGTTGCCCGCCATGGCGAGGCGAAGCCCGGTGGCGGTGACGATGATATCGGCATCGAGATGCCGGCCCGACTGGAGCCGGATACCGGTCCGGTCGAAGCGGTCGATCTGGTCGGTGACCACCGAGGCCCGGCCCTGCCTGACGGCAGTGAACAGATCGCCGTCCGGCACCAGGCACAGCCGTTGTTCCCAAGGGCCGTAAGGGGGAAGCCAGTCCTTCTCGTTGTAATGTGGGCCGAGCGCCTGCCTGGCCTTGCGGGTGAGGAACCGGGCGATCTTGTGCGGCCTGGCGCGGGCCTTGCGATAGATGAAGTCCTGCACCCGGATGTTCCAGCGCCGCACCAGGCTGGCGGCGGTGCGGTCCGGCAGGAACTTGCGCAGGAAGGCGCCGAGCCTGTCCTGCGAGGGTCGCGCGCCCATCCAGGTCGGAGTCCGCTGCAGCATGGTCACATGGCTTGCTGCCTCCGCCATGGCGGGCACGAGCGTTACGGCGGTTGCGCCCGAGCCGACGATCACCACGCGCTTGCCCCGGTAATCCAGCCCGTCCGGCCAGAATTGCGGATGGACGACGGGGCCGGGGAAATCCTCCCGCCCCGGGAAGGGCGGATCATGCGGGGAATCGTAATCGTAATAGCCGGCCGCGAGATAGAGGAAGCTCGCGGTCATCCGGCTCTGCTGCCCCGATGCGTCTTCCAGCGTGACCAGCCAGCGGCCCTCGGCATGGCGGAAGTCGGCCGCGACCACGCTAGTGCCGAACCGGATGTGCGGCGGCACGTCATGGCTGGAGGCGACCTGTTCGAGATAGGCGCGGATGGCGTCGCCGCCGGCGATGGTTTCCCGGTGGGGCCAGGGCGCGAAGGAAAATCCCAGCGTGTGCATGTCGCTGTCGGAACGGACGCCTGGATAGCGGAACAGATCCCAGGTGCCGCCCAGCCGATCGCGCCGCTCGACGATCAGATAGCTGCGGCCTGGGCAGAGCTTGCCCATGGAGGCCGCCATGGCGATCCCGGAGATACCGCCGCCCACAATCAGAACATCGCTGTGCGCCAGCTCGCTCACGGATTTCCTTTCTGCGTCGAAGCCATGCGGATTAGCGCCTTTTGGCGTGGGTGGAAGGAAGAAGTGGCGACAAGGGGGGTGACGGCCATCCCCTCTGCCGCTAGGCGCCTTAGCCGAAAAGGACTGGAAAGATTGCGGGCGCTATGAAACGGGCGAGATACTGGAAGACCTCTCTGGCAACGGTGGCGATGCTGGCGTCGGTCGCGCCTGTGCTGGCTCACGCTGAAACCCGGGCCGAAACCCGAGACGCATCGTTCGATGCGCGCGAGATCGTCGTCACCGGCCGGGGCCTGCCGGAAACGCCCGCCACTCCGGCCTATGACGTGCAGGTGCTGGAACGGGACAGGATCCTGTCGAGCGGTTCCGGGCGCATCGAGGATGTCCTGTCGTCCGTCGCCGGTTTCCAGCAGTTTCGCCGGTCCGACAGCCGCTCGTCCAATCCTTCGGCGCAGGGGGCGACCTTGCGCGCGCTGGGGGGGAACGCAACCAGCCGGGCGCTGGTGCTGCTCGACGGGGTGCCAATGGCGGATCCGTTCTTCGGCTATATTCCGTTCAGCGCGATCGCGCCGGAGCGCCTGAGCATGATCCGGGTCACCCGGGGCGGCGGGGCGGGCGCGTTCGGCGCGGGCGCGATCGCTGGCACGATCGAGATGGAAAGCGCCGATGCGGCAACGCTCGGCATCATCAACGGCGGGCTGCTCGTGAACAATCGCGGGGAAACCGAGGCGAGCGCGCAGCTGGCGCCGGGGATCGGCTCCGGCTTCGCGGTCATCGAAGGGCGGTGGGACCGTGGCAAGGGTTTCCATACGACCCCGGCGGATCAGCGCGTTCCGGCCACGGCAAGGGCGAAATACGACAGCTGGTCGGCCTCCGCCCGCGTGGTGCAGCCCCTGTCCGACAATGTGGAGCTGCAGGCGCGGGGCCTGCTGTTCGACGATCATCGGACCTTGCGGTTCAAGGGGGCCGACAGCACCAGCACCGGGCAGGATGCCAGCCTTCGCATCGTCGGGCGCGGAGACTGGCAATTCGACGTGCTGGGCTATGCGCAATGGCGCGACTTCTCGAACATCGTGATCAGCTCCAGCACTTTCCGCCCCACGCTGGACCAGCACGACACGCCGTCCAGGGGGCTGGGCGGGAAGATCGAGATCCGCCCGCCGGTGGGCGAGAACCACGTGCTGCGGCTGGGCGCGGATTATCGCCGCTCGAAAGGCCGCATGGAAGAAACCGGCTACAACGCCACCACCGGTGCGGTCACCACGCACAACCGGGCGGGCGGCACCAATGGCGATCTGGGCCTGTTCATCGAGCACGACTGGACCCTGGGCGACATCATCCTCACCGCCGGCGCGCGGGCGGATCGCTGGACCATCCGCGACGGCTATTACCAGCAGCGCAACGGCAGCGGCGCGTTGCTGACCGACAATCGCTTTGCCGGCAAGTCCGGCTGGGATGCGTCGTTCCGGGGTGGGATGCTGGCGAATCTGAGCGAGACGCTGCGCCTGCGGGGGGCCGCCTATAGCGGCGTGCGCCTGCCCACCCTGAACGAGCTGTACCGCCCGTTCGTGGTCTTTCCCGTGCGGACCGAGGCAAATGCCGAGCTCGGGGTGGAGAAGCTGCGCGGCTTCGAGGCGGGGCTCGAGCTGCAGCCGTCGGCCGGCGTGAGCCTGGCGCTGACGGCATTCGACAACCGGGTGAAGCACGCGATCGCCAATGTCACCATCGCGCAGAATCTCCGCCAGCGGCAGAATATCGACGAAATCCGGGCGCAGGGCGTCGAACTCTCGGCTTCGGTCGAGCGCGGGCCGATCTCCGTGTCGGGAACGCTGGCCTATACCGACGCCAAGGTCCACGAAAACGGGATCGACGATACCCTGGACGGCAATCGTCCGGCACAAACGCCGAAATGGGCGGCGAGCGGCACCTTCGCCTGGCAGCCGCGCGAGAACTGGCTGGTTTCGCTGACCCTGAGGCACATTGGCCGCCAGTTCGAGGACGATCTCGAAACGGATGCGCTGCCGGCCGCGACCACGCTCGACGCCTTCGCCCGCGTGCCGCTGTGGGATCGCCTGAACCTCGTCCTGCGCGGCGAGAATCTGTTCGACGAAAAGGTCATCACCCGCAATCAGGGCGGGTCGATCGATCTGGGCGTCGCTCGTACCGTTTGGGCGGGGTTGCGTTACGGTTTCTGAGCGTTCTGGCTCGTCTCGGTGCCGTTCAGGGGCGTTTCAGGCGCCTTCAGCCGCGCCTTGCCGGGCGGGCTGCCGAAGCGCCGCTTGAACGCGCGGGAGAAGTGGCTGCTTCCCGAAAAACCGCAGGAAAGCGCGATTTCCGTCACCGGCAGCGAGGTCGCGCGCAGCAGTTGCGCGGCATGGTCGAGGCGAATCGCCATGTAGGTGTCGGCGATGGTCGCGCCCAGCCGTTTCGCGAACAGACGCTCGAGCTGGCGCAGCGTCACGCCGCCGCAGAGCGCGGCCAGCGAAGCGCGCGAAACCGGCTCTTCCACCGCGCGCTCCATCGCCGCCAGCGCGCGCAGCACCCGCTCATCGGTGGTGCGGAAGCGGTCCTTCAGGCTGGGCCGTTGGGCCAGCCCCGCGTCGCGCGCCTCGGTGCGGATGAACCATTCGCCCACCTTCATCGCCAGGGCTTGCCCCTGTTCGCGCTCGATCAGCTCAAGCGCCATGTCGAGCGCCGCGGTCCCACCCGCGCATGTCATCCGCCGGCGGTCGATGACATAGAGCGCTTCCTCCAGCATCAGGTCGGGAAATGCCTCGCGCATCGCGGGCGCATGTTCCCAATGGACCGTGCAGCGATGCCCGCCCAGCAGCCCCGCCCGCGCAAGCAGGAATGGGCCGCCCGACACACCGCCGAGCAGCAGCTGGGCCGCCGAGATCCGGCGCAGCGCGGCGAAGGTCGCGCGATCCGCGAAGGCGGCCGGGTCGCCGCCCGCGATGACGAAGGCCATGTCGCAGGCGGCCGCATCCTCGATCCGGGCTTCGGCAAGGATCGCGGCGCCGTTCGAGGCACGGGCCGGCTGGAGCGCGTCCGTATCTCGCGCTTCGGGAATGGCCACGTGCATCCAGCGATACAGCGTGCGCCCCGCCAGAACATTGGCGGCCCGGAAAGGCTCCACGATGGAGGCATAGGCCAGCATCGGGAAGCCTTCGACAAGCAGCAGGGCGATGCTGCGCGGGGAAGAGGAGGGGTCGCTTTCCGGCATGATCATGTCGTTATGGGGAAAGTTCCCGATAGCACAAGCTGCTGGAGTTTCGGATTGCTGCCGTCAGCGGGACCCGTTCAAGGACTGGGCCGCGAAGGAGAATCCCGGCTCGATTTCGCGCTGCAGCCGCTCCAGGGCATCGTCCAGCTGCTGCCGCGCTTTGCCGGTGGTGGCGGGATAGACGATGCAGGCGCCGCCCTGCATCATCCGGGCCCGGAATTCCCGATCGGTGAATTCGTGCTGGACCCACAGATCCAGCACGCCGATGCTGTGCGACAGCAGGGCCACCGCGATATCCTCGGCCGAGAGACGGGCGCCCCTGGCGAAATATCCTTCGCCGATCAGGCCTGACAGGGAGTGCCGCCAGTAATCGAGCGCCCGGGTCATATAGGCCGGCCGCTGTTCCCTGGCATATTCGCCGAGCTGATATTTGTAGAGCGGGCGAAAGAGCTCGGGATCGCCGATGAAGTAATTGGCGGCGTTTTCCATGGCCAGCACCGGGCCGAGCGCCGCAGGCGCCTTTCCCCGGAGTTGCGCGCCCGAGGAAAGAAGGTCGTCCATCGCCCGGTTGAGCAGCGAATAGAGGATGGCGCCCTTGCTGCCGAACAGATTATAGGGGGTGGGCGCGCTCATCCGCGCGCGCTTGGCAAGCTGAACCATCGTGAACGATGTGCCGTTGGTCTCGCGGACGAGGGCCTCGGCGACGTCGAGGATGCGCTGCAGGCGCTCCTTGCGTTGTTCGTCGCGCAGCATCGCTCTCGCTTCCCCCCTTCATGGCTGCCAAGCGGCCGGATTCATTGAACATGACTCAAGCATGGGGGGGAGTGCAATCCGAACAATTTTTTAGCGTACTAAAAAATCCTGCTGGACATGGAGGCAAGGCCGCTTAGGTTGATCGCATAGACTGTCCGGATCGAGTCCGGCTGCGGCCGTGGCAAGCGCCGCGCATCATAAGTGCTTGTGGAGAGGGTAAAATGATCAAGGAAAGCGACATCCTGTTCCATACGCCGGCCTCGCCGCCCTACGACTGGGCGGAGACGGGTTTCTTCGGCTTCTACATTCCCTCCGCCGACCTGATGGGCTGGGTTTATTTCGTCCATCGCGCCGGAGTGGGCGCGACCGTGGCGGATATCGAGATCGTGGATCGCTGGTCCGAGCACATCCACGATGCCGCCTATATGCTGATGACCCACCACAACCCGTTGCCCGAGAAAGCGGAGAAATTCTCGCTGGAAAGCGGGTTTTCCTTCGAGGCGCGTTCCTTGCGGGAATACCGGATCGCCTATCAGGCGGCCGATATCGAGTTGGATATGGAAGCGGTCAGCCTGATGGAGCCATACGACATCCATGATCCGTCGATGGATCCGATGGCGGTCGCGGACGAAGCCGCCGCCATTGCCAATACCGGCTTCGGCTCGGCCTATGCATCGCATTTCGACATGACGGTAAGGGTGAAGGGCACGCTCCGCCTGGGTGACCGGCGCCTGCCGATCGATTGCGTATCGACCATGGATCACAGCTGGGGTCCGCGCCCGGAGGTCGCGCTGAACCCGATCCTGTGGGTCAATGCCCATTTCGGGGAAGCCTATGCACTGCACGGCATCTTTGCCTATGATCGCCATGCGCCGATCGGCCAGCAGCACAGCTTCAAGCACGGCTATGCCCTGGTCGATGGGAAGGTCAGGGGTGCGAAGGCCGGAACCGTCCGCACGACGCGCAAGGGCCTGTATCCCCTCGCTACGGAAGTGACGCTTACCGATGTGGACGGGCGCGAGCACCGGCTGTCCGGAGAGGCCGTAACCCATCACCCGTGGATGGCCTATGGCAACAATCTGGCGCCAGTATGCATGATGCGCTGGAACGCCGAGGGTGCGGACGGATACGGCACTTACATGGAAGGCATGCCGCTGAACCATTTGCGCGTGGGTTGAGTGCGAGCAACATGGTGGCACCAGTCATAGACAAGCAGAATCCGCCTTCGGATTGGATCGAAGCGGTTCGTGCACGCTTTCCGACCGAACGCACGATGGACGAGGCGCTCACCCGCAAGATGCGCGCCCGTTCGGGACCCGTCTATTCGCCGACACCGATTTCCGACATCGAGCAACGGCTGGCGCGCTTCGTTTCGGAGGTGGCGCCCGGAAGCACGATCAGCAACGTGGCCCCGCTTGGCGGGGGCGCATCCAAGGAACAATTCCGGTTCGAGCTGGCAGAGCCGGGGCGGGCGGCGGTTGCCTATGTCCTTCGGCGCGAACCGCCCGAATCCGTGGTGGAGACGCACCGTTTGCGGGAATACCAGCTGATGGGGGCAATGCAGGGCGTGGTCCCCGTGCCGGATGTGCCGTGGGTGGATACCGATGGCCGCTGGTTCGGCCGCCCCGCCTTGATCAGCCGTTTTGTGAGCGGCGTTACCAAGCCCCCCGGAGGCAGCGGCAATGTCACCGGCCTTGGCGCGCAATACAGTCCGGAATTGCAACGGGCGCTGGGCACCCAGTTCACGGAGCTGTTTGCCAGGATTCATACATTCGATTGGCGGAATGCGGAGCTGGATGCTTTCGACGTTCCCGAGGCTGGGTCGAACGCGGGCGTGCAGGCAACCATCAATTGGTACGATCGGGTCTGGGAGGAAGATTCCTCCGAGCCGATGCCGATCATCCGCTTCGCTGCCCAATGGCTTCGGGCCAATGCGCCGCCGATCGACCATGTTTCCGTCATCCATCACGATTATCGGGCGGGCAATTTCCTGTTCGATCCGGAGAGCACTGAGATCACGGCGGTGCTCGATTGGGAGCTGGCACATCTGGGGGACTATCACGAGGATCTCGCCTGGAGCCTGCAGGAAGGTTACGGGCGGTTGGACGATCAGGGACGCTTCCTTGTTTGCGGGCTGATCGAGAGATCGGAGTTCCTGCAACGCTGGCAAGACCATACCGGCTTGCCGGTCGATCCCGCGAAGCTCGATTACTATGCGGTCATGAACTGCTGGAAATCGACGATCATGGTGCTCGGAACCGCGGTGCGCTGTGCGATGGGCGGCAAGAGCCATCAGGACATATTGCTGGCCTGGCTGGCCGGGTTCGGTCCCACCTGCGTCTATTCGCTGAATGCGCTGCTGAGAAAGGCGATCCATGGTTCCTGATACGACACTTCGCCTCAAGGCCGTGCTCAAGGCGCTGGACGAGGTCATCGAGCCGGTCATCCCCGAGGATGCCGCCCTGGCACGGGAGCAACTGGCGCTGGCCAGGAAATCCATCGCGCTGGTGATCGAGCAGATTCCGCTGGAACTGGCCTATATGATACGCGACGTGCGAGAGGACGTGGCGCTGGCGCGTCAGGTCCTGGCCCGGCTTGGCCCCGAAGACCCGTTTTTGGCGAGGCTCGAAGCGTCCATTACGGATGCCGAAGCAGCTCTGCCGGCCGTGCCGCCGGATGCCGATGCGATCAAGGCGACATGGCTGCAAATGAAGGAAGCCTTGCAGGATGCGGTGGACAATCTGTTCGCCGATGCCCCGGACGAACTCTGGAAGAGTCTGGGCCGTGCGGTGATCGAATACAGCGAGCAGCGCAATCTTCGCGAACGGGCATGGGTTGCCGCCACCGGCTTCGATCCGGAACCCGGCAAGTTGCCGTCGCTGCGCGAGGCGGCGTTGGGCTGACCGAGCCGGCCTGAGGCGGACGCATCGCCGCCCGCTCCAGGCCGTGCGCTTTCCAGGCTCATTCCGAGTCCGGTTGAACCGGAACGAGTCTGGAATTTACCTGTTTCCGTGATTTCCGAGTCAGCAAGTGATTCCACTTGCTTCGAAATCATTCTAGCCCGCCCGGATCAGGTCCTCGATCTGCGGCAGTTCGCCTGCGTTCACGTCGAACCCGCAAGCGACAAACCAGGCCCGGTCGCGAAACGCCTGCCTCTTGCCGAATTCCAGCACTTCCTTGTGAAGATGGCGCCGGAAGGCATCGCTGCCGTCCTCATCGACAGCCTGAACCAGCTCTTCCAGCGCAGCCGAGACTTCGCGAAAGCTCTCTTCGCTCGGCGCTTGCGCGGCGGCGATCCGGTTTGAAAGCTCCTCGCCGGCGGCCGTCGTTGCCGCGCCGCCTTCCGGTTTCAGCGCCTTGGCTGTGGAGGTGAGGTCGGCGTGGCAGAGTTCGGTATATTTCTCGACCTTGTCCCATTGCCCCGACATCATCGCCAATTGGCCGAGCAGAAGCGCAGCCTGTTCCTGGGCGAGGCGGTTCTCCGGATCGATCGCCGGCATGATGACGCTGCTGAGAGCACGGCTCATGCTGTCGAGCCGGATGGCAAATCCCGGGATCATTCTGCGTTCTCCTCGAGCAGGAGGCGGGTCAGTTCGTCGAGCAACGGAGGGGACACCATCGAAAGCCACGTGAGGAGGATGTCCTGGTGGTTGTGGTGGCGCGAAGCTGCCGTCAGGCCATTGCTGGCCATGGCGACCACGCTCCATGAAAGAAGGATGCGGTAGAAGCGCAGGATCTTGCGATCGACCTTGCGGCCCGTGGCGTTTTCGTAGCTTGCTATGAATTCGTCCGCGGTCATCAGGTTGGAGCAGAGATATTCGCCCTGCTCGTTCCGCGCGCCGAAGATCTCGACGAAGGACCAGGCAAGATCCTCGTGATAATCCCCGATATGGGCGAGTTCCCAATCCAGGATGGCGGTGATCTCGCCGCTGTCTTCGTCGAACAGGTAATTGCCGGTGCGGAAATCTCCGTGGACCAGAACCAGTTCCTGCGTTTTCGGCATATTGGCCCGCAGCCAGGACTCGACCACCGCAAACACCGGATTGGGCGCGAAGGCCGATTCCCGCCAGACCCGCGCCCACAGGTTCACGCGGAAACGCGCAGCCTGATAGGGGTCGGCATCGGGAATCTCGAAATGAGGCAGGGGATTGGCGCGGAAATCGAATTCATGGATCGCGCGCAGGTGATTCATGAATTGCGGCGCCAGCTTCCGGCGCCATTCGACGTTGAAGCCAGTTCCCAGCCCCGATACGCCCGCTCCGCCCGCGGTGGGCTTGGTTGTGCCCTGGACGAAGGTGGTGATCATGCTCGGCGAGCCCAACCAGGTTCCCTCGCGGTCCAGGAAGCGCGGCTGGGGTGCAGGGACTACACCTTGCATCGCTTCCATAAGTTCGAATTCCCGTTCGCGGCTGGTTTCCAGAACGCCGTCAGTGGGGTCCATCCGCAGGACCAGCCGTTCGCCGGAATTGTCTTCCTGGCGCATCAGCGTGAACAAGAATTGTTCCTTGGAAGCGCCGCCAGCAAGGCGTGTCAGGTTGGTGATGGAGAAGTTCTCCAGCCCCTGTGCGCTCAGGAAATTCGTTAGCCGTCCTTCGATCTCCTGAGGCGAAACGGGCTGGTAGGCCCCCCATTCCCGCTTGCGCAGACGCTTGTCGAGCATCTCCTGGAGAAAGCGGTCCTGATCCTTCAGATGCGCAAGCGGTTTGGTATCCACCGTCAATTCCGCGGTCATGCAGCGCTCATCGACGGAACGGCCTTATTCGGATGAACGGTGGAGCCGGCTACGGCGTCCATCCCTTCAGGGCTTGCGGCGCATCCTTCGATCAAGGGGCATTCCATTATCACTCTCTCCAAGGCAATGTTTTGAAAGAAATTTATTTCTTGCGCACTTCGTGGGGCGCGTTCTTCCGCAAGAAGGAGAATTTCCTGATCTGCGGCCGGACGGACGCGATGATCTCCTCGATCTTCCTGCGCTCGCTATCGGGAACCACGGCATAAACGAGCAGCGCCGCGTCATGGGTCATGCGGGCGACGAATTCCTCGTTGTCGATATCTTCCTGCACCCAAAGATCGATGACTCCGGAGCTGTGGGTCAGCAGCGCAAGCGCGACATCATCGCGGGAAAAGCTGCCATCGGCCGGATCGTCCTGAAGATATCCTTGTTCAACCAATCCCTCGAGACTGCGCTTCCAATAGGTAAGCCCGCGATCAAGATAGAACGGGCGCGCGCCCATGTCCCGCTCGCCCAGCTGGAATTTGTAGAGAGGCCGGTACAAGCCGGGCTTCTCGACAAAAATCTTTGCGGCATGCGTCATGCTATAGATCGCATAGATGACCGGATCGTCCGACGCAGTGCCATCGTGCCGGTCATTGATGATCTGATCCAGTCCCCGATTCAGCAGGCTGTAGAGCACAGCGCCCTTAGAGCCGAAAAGATTGTAGAACGTCGTGGGACTGATTCCGACGAATTCGGCGAGCTGGTACATTGTGAAATCGGTACTGGATTTCTGCAATATCAGCTTCTCGACCCCGTCGAGTATCTTTTTCTTGCGTTCCTCTTTCGGTATTTTCCTAAGCATTTGTCTGCCCCGCCATGATCCCGTCATTTCAAGCTTGCGCGGCGACGTTAGCCGAGTGATCCCTTGCTGCAAATTGCATGATGCGGCTTTCCCGAAGCTCGGGCAAAGATGCTTGCCGGGATTCTCTCCGGAACGAGTGCCGCAAGTTGTGATTCCCGCCGGATTCATGACTTGTAATGTAAGACATTACACGTCTATGCCGTCAAGCTGAAACGATATTCGAGAATTGGGAGAAAAAACAGCATGCAGGAAAGGGCGTCCGTCCATTCCGTCGACCGCGACGCGATCGAGCCGAGATTGCGCGAGATACTGATGGAAAAGCACGAGAGGCGGAAGCTGGGCGCCTACAGGCCCAGAACGGCGGCCGAGATCGCCCAGGGCGCCAGCGCGCTGTTCGCGCGATCGAAGCTGGATGCAACGGCGTCGAACGTTCGCAGGATGGGCGGCGGTGCTTCCAAGGAGCAGTTCCTGATCGATCTGGAAGGGCCGCAATTCCCGCCGGGCTCGAAATGCGTGCTGCGCATGGACCCGCGCGAAGGTATTCTCGAGACATGCCGCCGCAGGGAAGCGCAAGTCATCCGGGCAGTGGCCGATGTCGTGCCTGTTCCGCCTGTCCTTTGCGTGGATGCGGAGGGCGAGGCTCTTGGCCAGCCGCTCCTCGTCACGGGTTTTGTGGGAGGGGTGACCAAGCCTTCTTCGAATGAATCCGGCCCATCCGGCCTCGGCGCTAATCTGGGTCCGCGGATCGGCGGCGCCCTGGCCCCGCAATTCATCAACTACCTCGCCGCGATCCATGACGTGGATTACAGGAATGCAGGCCTGGATGACTATGCCAAGCCAAGGCCGGGGACCACGGATGCCGCGCTCTGGCAGGTCAATTACTGGCGCTATGTGCGCGAGGTCGATGGCACGGATACCTCCGTTCTGCTCACGCTGGCCGAGAACTGGCTTTACGAGCGGCTGCCGATATGTCCCCAGCCCGTGCTGCTGCAGGGCGACTATCGGCTGGGCAATTTTCTGTTCGACGAGGAGACGCTCAGGATCACGGCCATTCTGGACTGGGAACTCTCGCATATCGGCGATTTCCACGAAGATCTGGCCTATAGTTTCGAACCGCTGTTCGGCACCCGGAATGCGGAGGGCGAACTCATCGTCGGGACGATGTTCACGACGGGCGAGCTGCTGGAAAAATACCAGGCTGCCTCGGGCCGGACCGTCGATCCCGATGTGCTTTACTGGTATCGGGTGCTGACGAGCTACAAGCTCATCGTGATGAACCACACCTCCTCGGTGCTGGCATCGCGTGACGGAACCAATCACCAGAACGCGCTGCTTGCCTATCTCGCATCCGTTACGGCAGGTCTTTCCGAAACGCTGTGCCGCCTGCTTGAAGGAGATCTCGGATGACGCCCAATCCGAACATTCGGCTGCAAAGCCTCGTCCATACGCTTGAGCAGGTGATCTTCCCTGCGGTCGATCCCGCCAATTCGCTGGCGAACGAGCAATGCGGCCTCGTGCTGGCGCAATTGAGGATGCTGATCCGGCAGATGCCCTATATCGGGGATTATCATGCGATGTGCCTGGACGACATCCGGCATACGATCGACGATCTGCCGGAAGCAAAGGGAGGGGCGCTTACCTCGGAGGCCGCACGGAAGCTTCGTGTGACACGCGACGAAGTGAAGGATACCGCGAACCCGGCTGCCGCTTATCAGCTTCTCGGCAAGGCGTTTGAGGCATTGCTCAGGGCGGCGGCCGAGGATGGCGATGCGCATTATCGCGACCGGCTCGAACGCGCGGCCTTCGCCTTTTCCCGGCGTCAGGCAGGCCGCGAGCGGGTCTGGTTCAAGGACGCTGGTTTCGATCCTCATCCGGAAGAGGTGCCGGAGCTTGAGGAGATGTTCGCCAAGGCCCAGGAGAATGCGTCATGATCTTGCCCGAGCACGCCGATTTTCAGTTTGGAGCGGACTCGCCCTACGACTGGTGCGAAACCAACTTCTTCCCGTTCGCCGTTCCGGAGCATCGTATCTCGGGCAGCATCTATCTTCTGTCCCGGCCCAAGCTTGGTGTAACCATGTCCGATATCGTGATCCAGGATCGGATCGCGCCCGAGTGGGAGGCGCAGGCCTATGTCGACAATCAGCAGCATCTGCCGTGCCCGCAATCGCTGCTCTATTATTCCCTGCCCAATGGCCTTTCGGTCCGTGCCGTCAAACCGCTCGAACATTATCAAATGAGCTACGAGGGCATCGACGACACGTCATTTGAACTGGAATTCCGATCCCTCATGCCTCCTTTCGACATGAACGATCCGGACATGGATCCCATGGCGGCAGGCCGGATCGGTGCGGGCTGGGGCGGGGCCGCCTTTTCCGGCCATTACGAGATCACCGGGCGGATCACCGGGCGGCTGATCCTGCGCGGGCGCGAATATGCGGTCGATTACGTGGATACGCTCGACCGGAGCTGGGGGCCGCGCAAGGAAAGGGCAAATGGCAATGCGATCTGGATACATGGTTCGTTTGGCGACGAACTGACTGTCCATGCCTTCCTGGGGCTCGATCCGGCGCGCACCAGCGCGTTTGGTCCCCTGATCAGCGGTTATGCGTTGGCGGATGGTGAGTTGAGCGGACTGGTTGCGGCCGAAGGTGGCGCAGAGCGTCACCGGTTGCTGCCGATGTCCAATACGCTGCAGGTCACGGACAAGCTCGGCCGGTCTTTCAGCCTGACTGGCGCGGCTATCAACGGATGCGTCTGGGCGCCTTTCCCATCGATGGTCTATGCGCAGAGCTTCATGCGGTGGAACTGGAATGGCCGGATCGGCCATGGCGTGCAGCAGGATGTGCTCAGCCGGGCCTACCTTACGCGGGAGCGTGATCTGATCGCGCGGATCTGACGCGACCCGGATTTTTCGCAGTTATTCTGAACCCCGGTCTGGAATGCCAGTCCGGGGTTTTCCTTTGCCGCGCCGCCGACATGGAATGAATTACATTTCATTCGTTGACAGAGAAATGTAATGTAATATATTACATTGAAAGGTGGCGAGCTCGACCACCATTGGGTTGAAAGGGGAGGATGGCTGAACGCGAACAGCTCGGGACGAGGTCTGGTGCGAGATACGCGTCGGCTTTCGGGATTCGTCGATCCGCAGATGAAGATTGCTGAATCATCGGCTGGCAGCTCCTTTGCTCACCTGTGATTTTAATGCATGAAAAGTCAGCTGTCCAGAAAAGTTACATGCATTAAAAGAGCAAGCGAAGGGTGATCGGTCATGGCGCCTCGGCAAAGGGGCTTTCGGGTTTGTAAAATCGATATTTTCAAAAGATTTGAATCGTTTACAGAGTAAAAAATTGTTTAAAAACAAAAAGATGAATTTATCAAATCGTTAAATGGTTTATCCATTTGACTCAGTGAGGGTTGAACCTTACGAAAGTATTCGGATGGTGGTGTGGGTGGCTTCATCGTCCCCTGGGTTTTTGGCTTCGGCCGCTTTCTGGTTCATTCGACAAGATAACGGTACAAGGAGAGGAAAATGGAATTGAGGTATGGGAAGGCGTTGCTTGCCGGGGCTGCTGCACTGGTTCCTTTCTCCACGGTGCATGCGCAGGGTGCGCCTGGCGGCGAGATTGTCGTCACCGCGAACAAGCGCGAAGAGAGCCTGAACAAGGTCGGCCTGACAATCACGGCCATCACGGGCGAGGCACTGGCCGAGCGCAAGGTGACCTCGATCGAGGATATTGCCGCCACCGTTCCGGGTCTCAGCTTTGCGCCCAGCGCAACAGCAACCCCGATCCTCACCCTGCGCGGAGTGGGCTTCAACGAATACTCACTGGGCGTCTATCCCGCGGTAACCGTCTATATCGACCAGGCTCCGCTGTCGTTCCCGGCACTGACCGCGCATTCCGCATTCGATCTGGAGCGGATCGAAGTGCTCAAGGGCCCGCAGGGAACCCTGTTCGGCCAGAACTCGACCGGCGGCGCGATCAACTACATCGCGGCCAAGCCCACCGACACGTTCCAGGCCGGTGGTGATATCGGCTATGGCCGGTTCAATGCGGTCGAGGGCAATGCTTATATCTCAGGCCCGCTGAGCGAGACGCTGCGGGGCCGCATCGCGGTAACCGGCCTCAACTCCGACGGCTGGCAGAAGAGCTACACGCGCGACGACAAGAACGGCAAGCAATCCTATATCGCAGGCCGTATGCTGCTGGACTGGGACGCGAGCTCGGCCCTGCGCTTCCAGCTCAACGTCAATGGCTGGCGTGACAAGTCGGAGCCGCAGGCCCAGCAGTTGATCGCCACCCATGAAGGCATCGGGGGGGACACGCCACCTCTTCCGCCGAGCTTGAGCAATGCGATCAATGATCCGTTGCGGAACGCCTATCAGCCCCCGCTGGTCCCCGGTGCGCCCTCTGCGAACCTGAGCTACCCCTTCTCACCGCTCAACCCCCGCGCGGCTGACTGGTCGACGCGTGCGCTCGATCCCAACACCGCCACGACCCAGGGGCCCGGTGGTACAAGCGATCCCGCGACCGCTTCCTATACCGACTTCGAGCCGCGCGCCAACCGCAGGCTGTTCCAGGCTTCGCTGCGCGCTGACCTTGATGTTACCGACGACATCACCTTGACTTCGCTCACCTCCTATGTCGACTACAAGCAGCGCCAGACGATCGACAGCGATGGCATGGCGATCGTTGCCTACGACTTCCCGATCTCGGACGGTACGGTGAAGTCCTTCAACCAGGAATTGCGCATCGGAAACGGCGCGAGCAATTCTTTCCGCTGGCTGCTCGGTGCGAACTATGAGGATAGCAAGACCTTCGAGGATCTGCTGATCCGCTATTGGGGTAATACCAACTACTCGCCAGGCAACTTCTATATCAATGCCAGCGGCGACAGGTTGAACCAGAAAATCCGCAATTATGCCTTCTTCGGAAATCTGGAGTTCAGCGTCACACCCGAGCTTACCCTGAAGGCGGCCGGGCGATACACCAACTCGCGCATCCGTGCGCGCAACGCCTCCTACTCCCTGGCCAACGGTAATCTTGACGATTTGTTCAATCTGCTTGGCGGGCTTTCCGGCCTGCCGTTCACGCCGATCGGGCCGGGCGACAGCTACACGCTCAACTCGCTTCAGCTGGGTCTCGACCTGCCGAGCGGCCTCACCATTTTCAGCCCGCTCACGACCACCAGCGCCTTTGGCATTCCGGGTGTCCCGTTCGAGGCACAGTTGAAGCAAAACAACGTGTCCTGGCGCTTCGGGGCTGACTATCAGGCGACGCCTGATCTGCTGCTCTACGGCAACGTGTCGCGCGGCTACAAGGCGGGTAGCTTCCCGACCGCGGCTGCGGCGTCCTACACCTCGATGTTGCCGGTGACGCAGGAAAAGGTCACCGCTTATGAAGCGGGTCTGAAGGCTTCCTTCGCCGATCGGAAGATCCAGCTCAACCTGGCCGGCTTCTATTATGATTACCGGAACAAGCAGGTACGCGGCAAGCTGTTCGACGTCATCTTCGGCACGATCGACCTGCTGGTCAATGTGCCCAAGTCCCGTATCTGGGGCGCGGAAGCGGAACTGACCATCCGTCCGGTCGATGGGCTGACCCTGACCGGCGCGGTCACCCATCTCAATTCCAAGGTACAGCGCTACATCGGGTTCGACGGCTTCGGTGGCGTCGATAATCCCAACTATATTGTCGGTGGCGACAACCGGGAGGACCTGTCGGGCAATCCGCTGCCCTATACGCCGAAATGGGCTGGTGTATTCAATGCGGACTACAAGTTCAGCGCGCTCGGCGGACAGCCATTCCTTGGTTTCACGGTCAGTGCCCGCTCGGGGCAGGATGCGGCGATTGGCGGCGGCGTGACCACGCTGCCTGACGCACCACGCTACCGGATTGCGCCTGGGGTTGGACGCTACCCCTATACCGTTGATGGTTACGCCACGGTGGATGCCCGGGCTGGCTTTGAAGCCGAAGATGGCGCATGGCGCGTCATGGTGTGGGGCAAGAATATCTTCAACAAGTACTATTGGACCTCCGTCATCCCATCCAGCGACTCCTCGGGCCGTCTGGCTGGCAGGCCCGCTACCTATGGCATAACCTTTGGGTTCAAGATCAGGTGATACGATGATTACAGATGCAGACATCAAGCTTCACGTCCCGGACGACATCCCCTGGAATTGGGCCGAGACAGGGTATTTCAACTTCTACATTCCAGAAGCGAACATCTTCGGCTTTGTCTATATCGTTCACCGGGCGGGGGTGGGATCGACCATCTCGGATATTGAGATCGTCGATCGGCCCGGTTTCAGCGCCGATGATGCGGTCTATATCGATCTGATCAACCACAATCCGCTGGTCGAGAAGGCGGAGGATTTCACGCTCGAAACCGGGCTGAGCTTTCGCGCCAAATCGATCCGGGACTACGAGATCGATTACAGTGCCGGCGGGATCGATCTGCATCTCGAATGCGAGGCGCTGATGGAACCTTACGACATTCACGATCCGGAGATGGATCCGATGGCGGTTGCCGATGAAGCTTCCGCCATCGCCAATACCGGTTTCGGCTCGGCCTACAGCGCCCATTTCGACATGACGGTCAAGGTCGTCGGGCGCCTGAAGATCGGCGGCAAGGAATATGCCATCGATTGCGTTTCCACCATGGATCACAGCTGGGGGCCGCGTCCGGAGAATGGCTTCCATCCGATCCTCTGGGCGAATGCGCATTTCGGCGAGAATTACAGCCTGCATGGAATCTTTTCGGTCGATCGCGACGCTCCCGTCGGCCAGCAGCATGTGTTCAAGCACGGCTATGCGCTGATCGACGGCCAGGTTCGGGGTGCCAAGGGTGGCCGGATCGGCTCGCTTCGCCCGGGGCTTTTCCCGACTTCCATGGAAATGACGCTGATCGACCGCGATGATCGCGAGCACACGGTTTACGGCTCCGTGCTCACCCATCACCCGTGGGTGCCGTATGGCAACAATCTGTCTCCGATCACCATGACGCGCTGGCACACCTCGGATGGCCGCGTGGGTATCGGCACCTATCTCGAGGGCTTCCCTCTCAATCGGGTACGCAAGTAATCACTTCCTATCGGTTTTGATCACGTTACGTCACCAGGCCTCGCGATGTGTGGGCCTGGGGCGTATTCTCGCCTCCTCATGGAGATTGCATTTTGACCCCCAGCATAGATCTGCGCATCGCCACAATGCTGCGTGCGATGCAGGAAGTGGTTTCTCCCGCGATCGACGGCAACAACAGCCTTGCGCGGGAGCAGGCGGCGCTGGTGATCGGCCAATTGAAATTGCTGGCGGAGCAATGGAACAAGGCGGAAGACTATGCGCAGGCCTGCCTGGCCGATCTGGTTCAATCCGTCGAAGGGCTGCAGGCGCAAGGCGGAGAACATACGCAACAGGCCTCCGCCGGCCTGATCGCGGCGATCGCAGACAATGCTGACTGGTCGGCCGAACAGCATTTCAAGGCGGTGATGGCTGGCGCGGATGCGCTTGTCCGCGCTGCCGATCTCGATGGCGAAGCGGCGTTCCGTACCGCGCTGCGCAAGGCGCTCCTGGCCTTCAGCAAGCGGCAATCCCTGCGGGACCGTTCCTGGTTCCAGCTTAGCGGTTTCGACCTGAAGCCCGATGAACTCCACACCGTCGACGACATTATCAAGGGACACGCAAGTTGATCTCCGATATCGATGATATCGAACCGCGCATTCGCGAGATATTGCACGAGAAACGCCTCCGTCGGCTGCAGGGGCCTTATAGCCCGCGAACAGTCGCGCAGGTGACCGAGGGCCTCTCCCACCTTCTGGCTGAAGAGGGCGGCGCCATTTCCGATGTGCGCCGCATGTCGGGCGGTGCGTCGAAGGAGCAATTCCTGTTCATGTATGACGGGCCGCGCGGGCGGGAACAGCTTGTCCTGCGCATGGACCCGCTCGAGGGCCTGCTGGAAACCTGCCGGCGCCGGGAAGCGCAGGTACTGCGCGCAATGCGCGATGTCGTGCCAGTGCCGGAAGTGCTGTATGTCGATGCCGATGGCTCGGCGCTCGGTCTGCCCGGGCTGGTGACCAGCTTCGTTCCGGGCGTGGCGAAGCCGCCCCAGGCCGCTGCCTCGGTTTCGGGCCTGCGCACGGATTTCGATGAAGGCTGGCGCGCCTTGCTGGCTCCGGCGTTCATGGACAATCTGATCAGGATCCACGGGTTTGATTTCCGCTCCGCCGATCTTCCCGATTTCGCGGTTCCGGACGCCGATCCGCTGCAGCCTGCGCTGCGTCAGGTCAACTGGTGGGCCCTGGCATGGCGCGACGATGTGGTGGATGCATTTCCGATCATGGCCATCGCCGAAGGCTGGATGCGGGAAAACCTGCCAGCCTGCAGCCAACCCGTGCTGGTGCATGGGGACTATCGCACCGGTAATTACCTGTTCGACCCCCAGGATGGCCGGGTAACGGCAGTGCTTGACTGGGAACTGGCGCATATCGGCGATTTTCACGAAGACCTTGCCTGGAACCTCCAGCCGATTTTCGCCAACAAGGGGGAGGATGGCCGGGAACGCATATCCGGCCTGTTCACCCGGGAAGATTTCCTCGAAGGTTACGCGCGCCATTCCGGCCGGGTGATCGATCCGAAGACGCTGCATTTCTATAACGTGCTCAATGCATGGAAATGCGCGGTGATCGACCTTTCCTCATGTCTTACGGCAGCGAGGGATGGGAACAATCATCAGGATGTCCTGCTGAGCTGGCTCGCCACCTCGGCACATATGGTCCTCGACCACCTGGCCGAACTCCTGGCGGAGGACATCCACTGAGATTTTGATTTTGTGCGGGACTCAGCCCCATTTCGTGTGTCGATAGACCAGAGTCGCATCGTCATTGAGACATGCGAAAGGCGCGATATGCTCCCTGAGCAGGGCTCGATCCCGCTCGGGAAGCCAGGCATCGGAACCATCGAGCATTTCGAGCATGGCGCGGAACGCATTGTCCGCCACGATGCTATTGGGGACCACACACCCCTCGCTGATATGTTCGTGAATGATACGGATGAGATCATCGTGATCCGCAGGGCTGCGATGCAATCCCAGCTTTGAACCGGCGTAGCGGACATAGCCACGCTTGCCTTGGGCAATGATCGCGACGGCTCGATAGAGATTCTCCATCTCGCACTGGCGAATATATGGCTCGGGAGTTCCCGCGGCATGAAAGTGGCGCTGCACTTTCGATAATGCTTGCGGTCCAATTGCCGTGACGGATCAGCGGAGATTGACGCAAGTCACGAGCGACAAACAGATCATCGAGGCGCGCGGCAAATTCATGGGTCCGTCTCGAATGAAATATCCGTTTCCAGCGCCCGCCGAAATGGCGCTCATAGACACGCCGCTTCACCTCCGGGAGCAGGACCTCGTTCAACCATTGGAATGCGAATTCGCATGACCACCAGCCGCGGGGCGAGAATGCCTGGTCCGACAGCAGGTCGTGCGGCTGCCACAGCAGCACAACTTCATTTCTTCGCGAGAGCCCGTCGATCGGGGCTGCCTGGAATATACCGTGATAGCCAGCGTCGAAGTTCTCATTCGCCGTTTTGTGATAGGGTTTAAGCACCTCGCGGTTGCCATCGAACATGTGCCACGGGGAAGTGCCTTTCGAAAAGTCATGCTCCTCGGCAAAGCGCCCGAGCTCGTGCCAGACATCCTTGTTGATTGCGGCCAGGGCGACTTTCTTGCCTGCCCGCATGACGAACGGGAAATCCACTGCGGACCAGGCGATCTCGAGTGCGTTGAGCGCATTGCGCACGACGTCGGTCAGGAGGTCGGCTACTCCTGCGATTTCCTTCACGCCGTCACTTTCAAGCGAGAGCCGGCAATGGGGAAGGTCGACAATATGCTGATCCTCATCCGGTCGCGTCGTACCGACAATGAAGCCCCGATATTGGCTCGTCGGGGGCGATCCTTGCCTGAACAGGAACCGCGTCAGGAGCCATTTGTGATCGACGGTGAGCGTTACGCCTTGCATGTCGCGCGGGTTGAACGCGATTGCGGCAGAGGCATGCGAGAAACGCTGATCGGGAAGAATGGCGCTCAGGGAAAACCAGGGTCCTTTGAAATGCCAGCTGCTGCCGAATTGATCGATCTTTCGATAAGTTCCATCGACAGGGAGAGAGCTTAGCGTGTCGATATCTTCGGACCGGCCTTGCGAGGCCGATCCGGTTGGCTTCGTAAGGCTGTTCGGGTCGGATGCGGTGGTATGCTTACCATCGGATTGGGCGACGAAACCCCGAGCCCGGCGCGCCACCGGTTCGCGTGGATCGAAAAATGACTTGTTCACCAATTCGACAAAGGACTGCTGTTGCATCCATAAGTTGGCGTAATGCTCGATGCTATGCCAGGGGAAGAATTTTGATAGGATGTCGGGATAGGGCTGCACTTTTCGCGTAACGTCCATTGCCGTCCACAGTTCTCCATCTATTCCGGCTTCTCTCAGGCGTTGCCTTTCCTTTAACCATTGCTGCCACAGCGTCGGGCCCGCAACTTTCTGGGCAAGAATGATCGTGAATTTGTGAGTTGATCCGGACCAATCGCCTTCCAGGAAATTGTCGACGGCCCTTGTCAATCGGGATGGCCTGAAATCCTTCCAGGCCTTGCACTCGAACACACTCAGCTTGTCGGGCTGCTGCTCATCGAAGGCAAACAGATCGATACCTCCTTGCTCGGTTTTGCCGCCGCCAACCTGCTGGCAGCCGATCAGGGTCTGGTCCTTTTTCAGCAGCCACCAGCAGAACTGTTCGAACGTCGTGGAATGCATGGGGGTGAAATCCAGCACAGCTTCGCTGATCGGCGGCGCGGTCCTGACGGGTGAAACCACCGCCTCCTCGGCAAGATGTTCGGGCCATTCCTGGGGTAGATCGTGATTGGGAGCATTCATGGGAGCATGTTCTGCATTCGCCGGATTGAATGGGTTTCGTATCAGGCAGTTTTTGGGGAAGCACGAAACTTTGCATGCGCCGGGAAGGCGCCGCCCGCGAGGCCGATGTCCACACTTGGGATGCGCCCCCCGCACGCGATATCTTGCCAGCGATCGACGCGGTGGCGATACGTTTTACGATCTGCCGCTTGTTCGATAGAGACTGGGCAGGGGGAGATGTTCATGCCGGTGGCCTATCGATCGCGATCCTTCCTGAGCCTGGCGCTTTCAGCGGCATTCGGCATTGCGGGGCCAGGCGAAGCGTCCGTTGCCGAAGATGCACCGGGCCCGACCTTCTCCGAGCGCGATAATCGCTATCCGTTTTACATGCCGATGGATGCTCTGCGCCCGCCGGCGATCACCCTGTTTATCAAGTGCGACGCCTCACGCGCCGCCGGGCAGGAAGTGTACGAAGGTCGCGATGCCGCTTCGCTCTACGGGCGCGCCGAGGATGGTTACGAGTTCGTCTATGAAGCCGTCGACGGCGCTGGCCGCCCATGCGTATACCCCTTTACCCCCTGGTTGCCTCAGATCGTCGGCTCTCTTCAAGGGACGCAATACATTCTGCGTTCTTCCATTCCGGGCCGGCGGGTTACGTTCCGCACCGGCGGCCAATGGGCCACGGTCAACCCGCGCATGTTCGAGATCGGCGCGCAGCGGGTCCATTTCGAGATGCGCGACATCGAGCTGGATTTCCCTGGCGCCATCGAAGCCAAGGGCGCGCTTCATCTTGAGGTGGTCGGCACATCGCGGCCAGGATTGTTCACGGCCGTGGTCCGCCGATCGAAACTCTATGGCGGCAAGAATGCGCTGTTCGTGCCCAGTGGTGAAACCATGCTCTACGTCGAGGACAGCGAGATCGCCGGCAATGTCGGCACCAACGTGGATCAGGAGCACAGCACTTACATCAACGGCACGCTGGTATCCCATTTCCGTAATTCCAGTTGGCGGGGCCAGCTCGCCTGGAAAGACATCGCGAGCGGCCATCAACTCAAGGACAAGGCCTATCTTCGCATCTATGAGAATGTGACGGTCTCGAACCTGCCCAATACCCAACCACCTTCAGCGATGCCGCTGATCGATGTGTCTGCCTTCGGCTTTACCTGGTCGAACAACCTCAAATTGAAGCGCGTCGCGCCGGCGCAAGACCCACGCGATACGCTGGTCGATCTGCGCACCGAGATCATCTATGGAGCGCCGGACCACTATCCCTGGAGCCTGCTGGCCAACACAAGCTGGCGCATGCCTGCATCGCCTTTGTCGGTCCTGGACCAGGTCTACCTCTCGGTATTCCAGAACACTTCGGTCGAGAGCTTCCGTACCGAGCCTTATGTGTTTGCGCTGCGGCCGCAGGGAACCAGCCTCGTGCCAGGCGATACAGTAGTTCAAGGAAACGAGCGGACCACTCGGGCTCAGCAACGCATGGTGTCCCTGGCATTCAATACGACGGGCCGGATTGGGCGCGTCTATTCCCCGGAAGGTTGGACATTCACAGACCCCAAGCTTCCCGCGGAAGCGAATTGGGTGCTCGATCGTGATGCCTTCATCCGCCATGCGCTGAAGCTGATCGGTCGATACTAGGCATCCCCCGCTTTGGCGGTCATATTATCGCCACCGGAAGCGCGCCCGAGAGTGCCGTAACATATGTCGTGCTTTCGACAGGCCCTCACACAACTGCCATCCGGGACCCATCTACTGCCCTTACTGCCAAACCGGTCCTTTGGACGAGTCTCCTTTTACAGCGATTAATCTGCGCGCGAGACCAACCTTTTTATAAGAAAAAACGCGATAATAAGCCATGGTCCAACAAAGAATATAGCAGAGCCTATATCTTCTATGCTCATGGAGATAAGCCTTTTAAATTCAAATACAGCTATCAAATTCTCCCATGACCCCAGATACAAGACTGCCAGAATATAAATAGGTGAAGTTAGAACGGCCCAAGTTCCGATTATGATAAATAAATAATCAAGCTTACTCATAATGATCTCCGCGCTTTGATTTGCTCTTGCGCATTTTTATAAGAAGCTTTGCGAGCGGCGTGCAACCGCAGCGTGAGGATTCCTGGAAGGGCTATTTATGAGTTTTCGCATCTGTCGCTGTAATCCTATCCCGTCACCGGAATTTGCGAAGCCATTTGCTATTCCGAAGCCTCGTCGCGGCCTTTACTGTTATAAACAATATAATAATCCATGGTCCAGTTAACAAGATATTTGAATAAAATTCTCCATCACTACCTTTATTAAATATTCCAGTAAATATAGATGATATATAATCTTGAAAAGAAATGCTAAATCCATAACCTATGATAAATATCGGAATTGTAAATATTGCCCAGGTTCCGATTGCGATCCAGAACCAATCACGCTTTCCCATCACTGCTTACCCCTTTGAGCATTATTGTAAGCGCCTCTGCCAAAACCAGCGCCGCCCGAGCTACTTAGCGCTTTGTAGTAGATGTACGCTGCCATGGAGCAGAACGATCCGCCTCTGATTTTGCATTCATCAAGGATCTTCTTGCCAAGTTGTTGATCACATTGCTCCTGAGATTTCCCTAGCGTCGCGTGGCACTTATCATGTTTATAGCACGGACCTTAAAATGATGTAGCGGCGATGCCTTCTGGGATGCATTTGGAGTTACCTTCTGCATAGAGGAAGAGATTATTCTCCCCTTCGAGTCCAATCGGATCGGCTTGGACATAGCGCCCGGTGGTGGGATCATAGTCCCGATAGCGATTGTAGTAGAGATCAGGCAGCACCCGGCTCTGCCCCGGGAAGCCCGCCGTGAGATAGTCTTTGGGCGTAGTGGCAAGAGCGCCAACCGTATCGTCGGCGGAGGCGCCATATTCACCGAGCACGCGGCAGTCCGCTGTATAGATGAACCGCCTTGTATCGGAGCCGCGCACCATCTCGACCCGATCGTCGAGCCCATTGTAGGCAAAGCTCAGCGCAGCCACATCGCTGCGGCTGTAGCCGGTAAGCCGGCCGTAACCGTCATAGGTTGTTGCCAGCGTCACATTGTCAGCACCGCTTGCCCGAGGGCGAAAATCAGGTTCAGCGAAGACTGATTGGTGCGGTCGAGAAGACTCGAACTTCCACGGGCTTTCGCCCACAACGACCTCAACGTTGCGCGTCTACCAGTTCCGCCACGACCGCAAAATCGACAAGGACCAGATCGGTCCCTGCGGGGTAGGAGCGCGCCCTTAGCAAGTAGATTTGCCCCCTGCAAGCGCCCATCGGCGAGATCGGGCGATCGGTTCGATTATGGCGCGATCCGGCGGTGAAGTGTGACCTATTCGGGCTTCCAGCCGATTTCCGCGAACTTCGCCGAACGCGGGACATCGGTCACCGCCTCGTTGATCGAGACGCTTTCGCCGGGGGCGAGGCTGCGCTTGGGCGGAGCGACTTCCCAGCTATAGACGATGCGATCCCGCGCATCGCGCAGCACGATCAGGATCGATGGCACGTCATGGGCGGTCTTGCCCACATTGGTCACGGTGCCGCTTGCTCCGAAAAATTCGGTGCCGTTGGGAAGGGTTCGCCGATCCTGCCTTTCGGCAGGGAAATCGAGCACCAGATCCGGCTGGGCCTGCGCGAAGGTGGGGCGGCTGACCGGCACCCAATCCGGCAGGCCCCAATAGCTTGCCGCCCCCACCAGGCCGACCGCGACAGCGGCGAAGATCGCTGCGGCGATCGTGAGTATCTTCAGCCTGTTGCGTCTTGGCCGGAATGGCGGCTCATGATCGAAATGGGAATAATCATCCTCATAATCGGCCGGCACGGATGGCGCCGCATCCACGTCCTCGCTCAGCGGCCTGGCGGCAAAGCTCGGAGGCGCGGCCACCGCGTCATCCGCTTCCGGCGCCGGATCGACAGATTCCTCGATGGCGACGGCAGGTTCGGCCTGCGCAGTGCCTGCGATCCCGTCATCCGGTGACGCCGCGAAATTCTCGGTGAAGGCGGGGCGAGGAGAAGCCGCCTGTCCAGCATGGCCCTGCTGCGCGCCGGCGTCGGCGAGGGCCGGTTGGGGAGCCGTTGGCGGCGGTGTGATTTCCGGACCTTCCTGGAACCAGCTGTGCCGGCATTTCGCACAGCGCACCGTGCGGCCTTCCACCCCGATGGCGCTGTCGGGAACGACATATCGCGTAGCACAGGCGGGGCAGGCGATTATCATGCGCAGTTCTTAAGCATGAGTGGAGGAACGCAACAAGGTCGCAGCGCCTTCACCGGGCGCATATGAGCCCTTTATCCACATCGCTTCCATTGCCTCATCCGGGCAACCCTTGCCCTGCTTCGTATGCAGCGATGGTTTTCAATTGACTCAACAGCGCTTATAGCCCGCCGGAAATGTCCCTGCGACGCGTAGCCTCCCTGCCCATGAGCCCGGTCCGGCCGCGATGAGCGCCGAAGAAGATCATATCGTGCGTTTCGACAATGTCGGCTTGCGTTACGGCACCGGCAAGGAAGTGCTCGGCGATATTTCCTTCACGCTTTATCCGGGCAGCTTTTATTTCCTGACTGGCGCGAGCGGCGCGGGCAAGACATCGCTGTTGCGATTGC
The DNA here is from genome assembly GCA_964468045.1 of uncultured Caenibius sp. GTDB lineage: Bacteria > Pseudomonadota > Alphaproteobacteria > Sphingomonadales > Sphingomonadaceae > JAWKXU01. The sequence continues at coordinate 317,173 of CAYXTO010000002.1, forward strand.
TTTATCTCGCGCAACGGCCCTCGCGCGGGATGATCAGCATGTTCGGGACCGATGTGATCACTCTCCCGCGCGCGCGCCTCCCCGGCTTTCGCCGTAGGCTGGGCGTGGTGTTTCAGGATTTCCGGCTCGTCCCGCATCTTTCCGCCTATGACAATATCGCCCTACCATTGCGGGTGGCCGGCGTTCCGGACGAGGATTTGCATCAGCCGGTTTCGGATATGCTGGACTGGGTGGGCCTGGTCGACCGGGCGGACGCGAAGCCCGCCACGCTTTCGGGCGGGGAGCAGCAGAGAGTGGCGATCGCGCGGGCGGTGATCGGCCGGCCCGATATGCTCATTGCCGACGAGCCGACCGGTAACGTCGACCCGGAAATGGCTGTCAAGCTGCTGCGCCTGTTCGAGGCGCTCAACCGCCTCGGCACGACCGTGGTGGTCGCCACGCATGATCTGCACTTGCTCAAGAAGGTGCCGGATTCCCTGATCATGCGGCTCGACAAGGGGCGCTTGAACGATCCTACCGGCGCGCTTCGCTATCCGCCTCGCCGTCCGGTCATGCCTGCATGAGCCAGGCGCCTGCATTCCTGCGCGGGGTGACCACGCGGCTGTCGGGGCTTGCCGGAAAGAGCGGCCGCCAGCTTCTGCCTCAGGCTCGCCTCGCGGGGCCGATGCTCTGGGTGATCGCAATCATGATCGCCCTGACCGTGGTGGCCGCGGCGGGCGGACTGGCTCTTGCCAATGTGGCGGGCCAGGCTCGCGGCGAATTGTCCGGCGCGGTAACCGTGCAGATCGTGGAGGCGGGCGCCGAAGCGCGCGAAGCCCAGGCCCGGGCTGCCCTGGCGCAGCTTGAGCGCATGTCCAGCGTGGCGGAGGTTGCGCGCGTGCCGGACGACGAAATCGGCGCCTTGCTGGCCCCCTGGCTCGGCGAGGCGAACCTCGGCGGCACGGGAGATGCCTCCATCGCCGTCCCTGCGCTGATCGATCTGCGCCTGAATGGAGCTGCGGACGGCAGGGCGATCGCGGCCTTGCGCGGGGCGCTGGCCGAAGTGGCGCCCGCCGCGCGGGTCGATGCCCAGGCGGACTGGCTCAAGCCGGTCTTTTCCGCAATCCATTCGCTGCAATGGCTCGCCGCTTCCCTGATCCTGCTGCTTGCGGCAGCCACCATCGCTGCTGTCTGGCTTGCGGCCCGGTCTGCCCTCGGCACCAATCGTGAAACGATCGAGATCGTGCATCATCTGGGAGGGACGGATGCGCAGATCGCGCGCATCTTCCAGCGTTCGGTGGCGGTCGATGCCGCCCTTGGCTCCACTGCCGGGCTGGCCCTGGGGTTGATCGCCGTCGTCCTGATGGGCAGCCGCTTTGCCGCGCTCGGATCCGGCATGGTGACGGGCGGGGGCCTGCGTTGGCAGGATTGGCTGTTGATCGCCGCGATCCCGCTGGTCGGAACGGTGCTGGCGGCGCTGACCGCTCGCTTCACCGTCCTGGCGGCCCTGAGGCGCATGCTATGATCCGGCGTATCCTCGCAGGGGCGGTGATCTTCTGGCTGCTTGGCTTCGTCCTGTTCTCGGTGGCGCTGCCCCAGCCGGTCGATGAGGGCAAGACCGATGCCGTGGTCGTCCCGACCGGATCGGGCGGGCGCATTGCAAGGGGGCTCGAGATCCTGCGCCGGTCGCAAGCCAGGAAGATGCTGGTGACCGGGGTCGATCCGGAGGTGAAGCCAAGGGAATTCGCGGCCCAGTTCGGCGTGGAGCCGCAGTTGATGCAATGCTGCGTCACCCTGGGTGCAGAAGCCGCCGATACGCGCGGCAATGCGCTGGAGGCGGCGGATTGGGTCAAGCGGGAGAAATTGCGCTCGCTGCGTCTGGTGACAAGCGATTGGCATATGCGCCGGGCCGCATTGGAATTGCGGCGCGAGCTTCCGGATGACATCGAGCTGATCAAGGATGCGGTGGCCACCCAGCCGACGCTGCGCACCCTGTTTCTCGAATATAACAAGCTGCTTGCCAGCTTTCTGGCCCCCATTGCGCTGCGATAAGGCTTCGCGATGATGGCGATCTTGCGCAGTCTCGTCTTCTATGCCGTCTTCTATGGCGCGAGCATATTGTTCGTGCTCACCGCGGTTTTGGTTGCCTTGCTGTTTCCGCACGCCGGGCGGGCCGTGCCCGAGCGATGGTCCGCGTTTCACCGCGCCTGCGTCCGTCATATCCTGGGTATCGATATCCGCATCGTGGGGGAGCGGCCTTCGCAGCCCGTTCTCTACGCCCTGAAGCACGAAAGCTTTTTCGAAGCCATCGATCTGCCCACCTTGATCGATCGGCCGGTGATTTTCGCCAAGGAGGAACTGTTCCGGATACCGGGCTGGGGCCGGGCCGCGCTGGCCTATGGCGTGGTGCCCGTGCGGCGCGACAAGGGCGCGGCCGCGTTGCGCGGCATGGTGACTGCGGCGCGTTCATTCGCACGAAGCGGTCGCCCGCTGGCGATCTTTCCGGAAGGCACGCGGGTGCCGCACGGGGCGCCTGCACCGATCCGGGCGGGCTTTGCGGGCCTTTACAAGCTGCTCGGCCTGCCGGTCGTGCCGATCGCCGTGAACAGTGGCCCGCTCTATCACCATCGATGGAAGCGGACCGGCATCATCACCTACCGGTTCGGGGAGCCCATTCCTCCAGGCTTGCCGCGCGAGGAGATCGAGGCCCGCGTCCTTGCCGAGATCAACGCCTTGAACGATGGGCAAGGCGCAGAAAACGCTCAGCCGTGATCGCCGCGCCCGAAATCGGGCCGGGCATCATCCTGCTTCTGTTCGATGATCGACCGACGGATTGCGCGGGTCCGCGTGAACAGGTCCAACAGCGCATCGCCATTGCCTGATCGGATGGCGCGCTGCATCGCCGTCAGATCCTCGGTGAAGCGACCCAGCATTTCCAGCACCGCTTCGCGGTTGTTGAGGAATACGTCGCGCCACATCACCGGGTCGGAGGCCGCGATGCGGGTGAAATCGCGAAAGCCGCCGGCGGAATATTTGATCACTTCGCCCCGGGTCACATCCTCCAGATCGGAGGCTGTCCCGACGATCGTGTAGGCGATCAGGTGAGGGATATGGCTGGTGACGGCCAGCACGAGATCGTGATGCTCCGCCGTCATGACCTCGACCATGGCGCCGAGCGCGGTCCAGAATTCCGAAAGCGCCGCCACTTGCCCCGGATCGGCTCCTTCCGGGGGGGTCAGGATGCACCAGCGATTGTGGAACAGCGTGGCGAAGCCCGCATCCGGGCCGCTATGCTCGGTGCCGGCCACGGGATGCGCGGGAATGCTCGGCTGGCCGGGCAGGGCCTTGGCCAGGGCGGCGCTCACGCTTTGCTTGGAAGAGCCGACGTCGCTGACCAGCGCCCCGGGCTCCAGCGCTCCGGATAATTCTTTCGCGGCGCTCTCCATCGCACCCACAGGGACACAGAGAATGACCAGATCGGCACCACGCGCGGCCTCAGCGGCACTTTCGCAGATCTCTTGCGCAAGTCCGCGCTCGACCGCGCGGAGACGGACTTGCGGATCGCTGTCGTAGCCGGAGGTCCTCACCCCGGGCAGGTGCTGGCGGATGGCCAGCCCGATCGAACCGCCCAGCAAGCCCAGCCCGATGATGGCGACCTTGCGGAAGGTCATCTCGCGGCCGCTCCGGCCATCGCCCGGGTCATTTCGCGCAGCGCCGCCGTGATTGCGTCCATCTGCTCCGCCGTGCCGATAGTGATCCGCAGGCCTTGCGGCAGCCCCTGGCCCGGCAGCCATCGTGTCGCATATCCTGTCCGGGCCAGCCCCTCCTGCGCGGCTTCGGCGGTGAGAGCGCCTTCGAACAGGATCAGCACGAAATTGGCCTGGCTCGGGACCGGGCGCAAACCGTGATTGCCCATCTGATCGAGGGCGGCCACGAAACGGGCCCGCTCCGCCCGGTTGTGTTCGCGCGAATGCCGGACGAAATCCTGATCGGCCAAGGCGGCAAGCGCCGCGGCCTGGCCGGTGCTGGACACATTGAACGGGCCGCGAATGCGGTTGAGCGTCGCGATCAGCCCCGGCGCGCCGGTCGCCCAGCCGATTCGTTCGCCGGCAAGGCCGTAGATCTTCGAGAAGGTACGGGTGACCAGCACATTGCCGTGCGCGGCCGCGAGCGCGAGGCCGCCGTCATCGTCTTCCGGCGCCAGATATTCGGCATAGGCCTGGTCCAGCACGAACAGCACGTCGGACGGCAGGGCGGCGTGCAGGCGGGCAATCTCCCCTCGGGGCAGGAAGCTGCCGGTCGGATTGTTGGGATTGGCGATGAATACGACCCGGGTCTTCTCGTTGACCAGGGCGAGCAAGGCATCGACATCGGTTCCGTAATCGCGGTCGGGCGCGATCACCGGGGTCGCGCCGCAGCGCCGCGCCGCGATGTCGTATACCGAAAAGCCGTAGCGGACGTAGATCACTTCATCGCCGGGGCCGGCATAGCCCTGCGCGGCGAGGTTCAGCAGCTCGTCCGAGCCGGTGCCGCACACGATCCGGGCCGGGTCGATCCCATGGAGGTTGCCGAGCCCCTCGCGCAATGCCCGCGAATCCGGATCGGGGTAGCGGGCGGGCGGCACCGCGCCGCGCATCGCGGCCAGCGCGACCGGGCTGGTGCCGAGCGGATTCTCGTTGGCGGACAGCTTGATCAGTTCCCGGCCGTCATCGGCGCGCGACTTGCCGGGCACATAGGCATGGATGGCTTCGATCCACGGCTTGGCGATGGGGAGCTTCTGGTTCACGCGCGGGCGCATAGCCGAGCTTTGCCGTGATTGACAGCCCGGTCATTGACAGTGCGGCGGACGTCCCCCAATTCGCTGAACCACAATGGCCGCAACTCTTACCTCCACCAGTCGCAGCCTCGCGCTGCCCGAGGCGCTGCCGCTCGATAGCGGGCAGGTGCTCGAACGCGTCGAGATCGCGTTTGAAACCTATGGCGATCTCGCGGCGGACCGGTCCAATGCGATCCTGATCTGCCATGCACTGACCGGCGACCAGCATCTGGCCAGCCCCCATCCGATAACCGGCAAGCCGGGCTGGTGGGACCGGATGGTCGGCCCGGGCAAGCCGATCGATACCAACCGCTTTCACGTGATCTGCGCCAATGTGATCGGCAGCTGCATGGGCTCGACCGGCCCGGCCAGCCCGATGCCGGACGGCAAGCCCTATGGCATGCGGTTCCCGGTGATCACGATCCGCGACATGGTGCGCGGGCTTGTCCGCCTGCTTGACGCGCTGGAAATAGAGCGGCTGCATGCGGTGATCGGCGGCTCGATGGGCGGCATGCAGGCGCTGAGCCTCGCCGCGAATTTCCCCGAAAGGGCGGAGCGTGTGCTGGCGATCGCGGCGACGGCCCGGCATTCGGCCCAGAACATCGCTTTCCATGAAGTCGGGCGGCAGGCGATCATGGCCGATCCCAACTGGCAGGACGGCAATTACCACGGCACCGGCAAATCGCCGGACGCGGGGCTGGCGGTGGCCAGGATGGCGGCCCATATCACCTATCTTTCCGAGGCCGGGCTGACTGAGAAATTCGGGCGGCGGCTGCAGGATCGTTCGGCCAAGAGCTTCGGCTTCGATGCGGATTTCCAGGTCGAGAGCTATCTGCGCTATCAGGGCCTGTCTTTCACCAACCGGTTCGATGCGAATTCCTATCTCTATATCACCCGGGCGATGGATTACTTCGATCTGGCGGAGGAACACGGCGGGCGGCTGGCGGATGCCTTCGCGGACGGGAGCGCCCGGTTCTGCGTGGTCAGCTTCGATACGGACTGGCTCTATCCCACCGCCGAATCCCGCAATATCGTCCACGCGCTGAATGCCGCGGGGGCGCCGGTCAGCTTCGTCGAGCTGTCCGCGCCCTATGGGCACGACAGCTTCCTGCTCGACGTTCCGGCCCTTGACCGGGTGATCCGGGGATTCCTCGATCAATGAGCGGTGTGGAACTCAGCGAAGACCGGTCGCGGATCGACGTGGCGCAGGTGCTTGCCTGGCTGCAGGCCACCTATTGGGGGGCGAGCATGGATCGCGAAACGCTGGAGCGGGCGATCGCGAACTCGCTTTGTGTTGGCGCTTATCGGGATGGCCGGCAGATCGGCTTTGCCCGCGCGGTGACGGATCGCGCCACCATGGCCTGGCTGTCGGACGTCATGGTTGAGGAGAGCGCCCGTGGACAGGGCATTGGAAGGGCAATGGCGAGCTTTCTGCTGGAACATCCTGAATTGAGCGGACTGCGGCGGTGGGGCCTGGCCACGCGCGATGCGCATGGCGTCTATGCCGCGCTGGGCTTCGTGCCGCTGGAGCATCCGCATCATTACATGGAACGGCTGGATCCGGCGCACAAGGCGGCGCTGGCGGGATGAGCGCGCTTCGTCCCGATCTGGCGGTGATCGCCGACAATGTCGTGCCCGGTTCGCGCGTGCTCGATGTCGGCTGCGGCGATGGCGTGCTGATGGCCGCGCTGCGCGACGAGAAGCGCGTCGACGCGCGCGGCATGGAGATCGATCCCGAAAAGGTGGAGCAATGCGTCAGCCGGGGTCTCTCCGTCATTCAAGGGGACGCGAACAGCGACCTCGCCTTCTATCCCGATGGGGCCTTCGACTACGCGATCCTGAGCCACACCCTGCAAACCACGCAACGCCCGGATATCATGCTGGACGAATTGCTGCGGATCGGGCGGCAGGCCTTTGTCAGCTTTCCCAATTTCGCGCATTGGCGGGTGCGTCTGGCATTGCTGTGGAGCGGGCGGATGCCGGTGACCCGCAACCTGCCACAAAACTGGTACGATACCCCCAATATCCATCATCTGACCGTGGAGGATTTCCGGAGCCTGCTGGCCCAGAAGGGCGTCCGCGTCCAGCATAGCTGGTTCCTCGCCAATGATGGCTTGATCGGCGCGACCGGCGCCAACTGGCGGGCGCAGAACGCGGTATTCCAGCTTTCGCGCTAGGCTCTTCCGGTTCCGGTTGAACTGGAAGAGCCTGGAATTTGCCTGTTTTCTGTGATTTCGGGTCCGCCAGTGATGCCACTTGCTTCGAAATCACTCTAATCGCCCTGGCGCTGCCTGGCTGCGGCGGCAAGATCGGCCGGCGTGTTCACATTGCCGGGCAACTGGGCCAGCTCAACGCGCCGCGCGCTGATGCTCTCCGCGAAGACATGCAGCGAGTGCTTTCCGTTCCCGCTCAGGATCCGCTCGAGCACCGGCGCGGCATCGGCTGGCCACAGGCCGATGATGGGCTGGCTCGCCACGCAGGCCGGGGCCGGATCGAGCAGGAGCGGCAGGTCTTCCGGCAGGTTCACGGAATCCACGCCGCAGCTCAGGACCCCCTGAAACCCGGCATCCTGCGCGTGATGGAGGCCTGCCGCCAATCCCGCCAGCGGACCCATGCCGGGGTGCGGCCAGTCCGGAATGCAGGGAGCGGGGCCGGTTTCCCGCCCGGCGATAATCACCTGTTCGCACCAGCCGGACAGGTTTTCGATCGCTCGCGAGAGCAGGGTCTGCCCGTTCAGCTCCGCGAGCGCCTTGTCGCTTCCGAAGCGGCTGGATCGTCCGCCTGCCAGGACCAGTCCCAGAATCATGCGCACCTCATCGCGGGCGGAGTGTTGTATGGCTGGGGTTCATCGAAGCGGACTATAGGCAAGACATGATGAACCGCATCCTTTTTCTCGGCCTGCTCCTGTTCGCAGGCACTGCTCCGGCTGCCGCTGCCGGGGCGACGCCCCATCTCGACCAGGCACGGGCAAGGCTCACTCCGGAACACAGGATGCTGCTGCGCTGTTCCGCCGCCTTTGCGGTCAATTCGCAGCGGATCGCGGAAGGCACTGCCGATCCCGCCCTGCCGCCGTCCCTGCCCGAGCGTGGGAGGGAATATTTCGTCAGGGCCGGCGCGCAGCTGATGGACGAGGCGGGATTGCTGCGCGAGGAGATCGCCGCGCTGCTGAAGGAAGAAGCCGCCCGCCTGGCGGAGCCGGTGGCGCTGGCGGCCGCGCTGCCGGGCTGTGTGGCTTCGCTGGAAGCTTCAGGCCTTTAGAGTGATTTCGAAGCAAGTGGAATTACTGGCAGGCTCGGAAATCACGGAAAGCAGGTAAATTCCAGGCTCTTCCAGTTCAACCGGAACCGGAACGAGCCTGGGCGCGGGCAAGGCTTCAAGGGCCGGTTTTGCACCGATAATTTATTGCATGCCCGGTGGACGTCTCCTCGCGGTTGCGGCATGAAGCGGCCCTGATGTGGCAGCTTTACCAGTTCCCCTTGTGCCCCTTCAGCCGCAAGGTCCGTCTGCTCCTTGGCGAAAAGGGCGTGGGGTATGAATTGTGGCGGGAAAATCCGTGGGAGGGGCGCGACGAGTTCTTCCAGTTGAACCCGGCCGGACGCACGCCGGTGCTCCATGATGCGGAAAAAGGGGTCGTCCTGGTCGATAGCCGGGCGATCTGCGAATATTTCGAGGAAACGGTGGAACGCAGTCCGATGATCAACGGGACCGCGACCAATCGTGCCGAAATCCGCCGCCTCGTGGCCCTGTTCGACGAGAATTTCTTCGCCGATGTCACCGCGCCTCTGCTCGAGGAGCGGATGAAGAAGCGGCTGGTCTATCGCGCTCCGCCGGATTCGCGCCTGCTGCGCGAAGCGATGCGGATGGCCAATGAACACCTGGATTACATGGATTATCTGATCGATACCCGCCCCTGGCTGGCGGGCGCGCAGATGAGCCTGGCCGATCTCGCCGCGGCCGCCCAGCTTTCGGTTGCGGATTATCTCGGCGGTATCGACTGGAGCGGCCATGAGCAGACGCGCGGCTGGTATTCCGTGTTCAAGAGCAGGCCCAGCTTTCGCCCGCTGCTGAGCGAACGGATGGATGTGATCCAGCCTCCCTCCCACTATTCCGATGTCAACGCCTGAGCGAACCGCAGGCGGCGGCTCTTGCGGGGCCGGTACGTCGCCCCATATCTGCAGACGACAGCCAGAAGGATCCAGAAGGACGGTGACCCATGTCTGACAAGGTGGAATTGAACGATGCGCAGTGGCGCGAGCGGCTGACGCCGGAACAGTACCGCATTCTGCGGGAGGCCGGGACGGAGCGCGCCTTCACCGGCGAATATGAGAAGAACAAGGCCGAGGGTGAATATCGCTGCGCGGGATGCGGCCAGGTGCTGTTCACCTCCGACACCAAATATGACAGCGGTTCGGGCTGGCCTAGCTATTACGAGCCGGTCAGCGACGATGCGGTGGAAGAACATTCCGACCTGTCGCATGGAATGCTGCGCACCGAAGTGCGGTGTTCGCGCTGCGAGGGCCATCTCGGCCATGTCTTTCCGGACGGCCCGCGTCCTACGGGCCTGCGCTATTGCATCAATAGCGCGGCCCTCGATTTCGAGCCCAAGGAATAGATCGGACCCGGGGCGTGGCGGCCATCGTTAACGCTGCGTTACAACTTGATTGTGCAGGCGGGGATATTGGCGGGTGTGTCCGGCCTGGTGGGAATTGAACGCGCAAGATGAATAGAGGGCGGGGCTCTGGCGGCTCGGAGGAGCCGAAGAAACCGGGGGCGGTGCGGCGCTGGATGCGCCGGCTGTTCCTGTGGGGCGCCGCATTCGGCCTGCTGGTTGTGCTGGTTGTCGGCATCGCCGTTGCCATGGCGGCGCGCTCCTTGCCGAGCTTCAATGAATTGATGGAAAGCGAGGTCGGCCAGACCATCGTGGTCCGGGCCCGGGACGGTTCCGAGATCGTGACGCTGGGCCCCAGCCCGGGTGACTGGCTTGCTTCGGGCGAAATCCCCGGGGTGATGAAGGATGCGATGATTTCGGTGGAAGACCGCCGTTTCTATTCGCATTTCGGGATCGATCCGATTGGCCTTGCCCGCGCGGTGTGGGTCGCGTTCCATGATGACCGGCGCATCGCCGCGACATCCACCATCAGCCAGCAGCTTGCCCGCAACGTGTTCCTGAACAACAGCCGGACGATCGACCGCAAGCTGCGCGAGGCGGTGCTGGCCATGGCGCTGGAGGCCAAGTTCAGCAAGCAGCAGATCCTCGAGCTTTATCTCAACAAGGTGTATTTCGGCGGCGGCGCTTACGGGATCGACGCGGCCAGCCGGAAATTCTTCAGCCATTCCGCCCGCAACCTGACCGTGGCCGAGGCGGCGATCATTGCCGGGCTGGTAAAGGCGCCGTCGCGCTATTCGCCCACCGCCGATGTCCAGGCGGCGGTGAAGCGGGCCAATGTCGTGCTGGCGATCATGCGCCAGAACGGGGTGCTGGCTGCGTCGGAGGCCGCGGCGGTGGATGTCTCCGCCGTAAGATTGAAGCAGGACGAGAGCCAGAACTCGATCCGCTATTTCACCGACTGGGCGCTGCCGCAGCTCGATCTCCTGCTGCCTGAAACCTTCGAGCCGCTCGAGGTCTGGACGACGCTGGATGTCGGGATGCAGCGCGCGGCCACCGCCGCGATCAAGGCGAATACGCCGCGCGACGCGCAGGGCGCCCTGGTCAGCCTCGATCGCGATGGCGCGGTGCTGGCGATGGTGGGCGGCACGGATTACGTCTCGTCCAATTACAACAGGGCGGTCAATGCGACGCGCCAGCCCGGTTCCGCGTGGAAATTGTTCGTCTATCTGGCGGCGCTGGAGGCCGGCTATATCCCGGACGACCGGGTGGTCGACGAACCGGTGACCATCAGCGGCTGGAGTCCGCGCAATTCGGGCGGCGGCTATGCCGGGCCGATCGATGTGCGCACCGCCTTCGCCTATTCCAAGAACACGGTCGCGGCGCAGCTGGGCAACGAAGTCGGATTCGGTGCGGTCGCTTCCATGGCGCGCCGCTTCGGGATCACCACCCCGATCAACACGCTTCCCTCCATGGTGCTGGGCACCTCGGACGTCCGCGTCATCGACATGACCCGGGCCTTTGCCGCGGTTTCGGCGCGCGGGGCGGCGATCGAACCCTTCGGCATCGTCAAGGTGACCACGGCCAATGGGGAGCTGCTCTATTCCCACAAGCCGACGCGCGCGCAGCAGCTCGTTCCCGATTATGTGGCGGCGGGCATTGTCGACCTGCTGCAGACCGCCGTGAACATCGGCACCGGCAAGGCCGCCCAGATCGGCCGCCCGGTCGCCGGCAAGACCGGCACCACCAGCTCGAACAAGGATGGCTGGTTCCTGGGCTTTTCCAGCGGAATCACCACCGGCGTGTGGATGGGCCGCGACGATGCCAAGGCGGTCCCCGGCCTGCAGGGCGGCGCCGCGCCGGCGCGGGCCTTTGCCGCCTATATGCGCTATGCGGTCGCCAAACGCCCGGTCGAGAAGTTCGATACCGATCTCAAGCTGCCGGAATGGCAGCTCGAGCCTGACGACGAAGCCTTGTTCGGAGAGCCGGGCGATTACTACTATGTGGACGAGCAGGGCAATCTGGTTGATCCCAATCGCCGTTCGGATGTTCCCGTGCGCCCCTTTCCGCCGGAAGAGGAGCCATCGTCCTCGAGCCAGCAGAACCAGCCCCCGCCGGCGGCGAGCGGCGATTTCCTGGACCGCGCGATCGGTGCGTCTCCGGATCAGTCCGCGCGCCCATCCGGGCGCTCACCGGATACCAGCGGCGATGTGACGGTGCGCAGCGGATCGCGTCCGCAGGGCTCGCCCTGAGCGCTGAAGGCTCGGCCCCCCACCTTCCCTACAAGCGAGCAAGTGGTTGCGAACATGGCTCGTCCGGGGCGTCGCCCCTCGCGAATGCCGCAGCGATCTTGCTGGCCGCACTGTCTGGCGATTTCGCAGCAAGCGGAATCGCTCGCTGCGAAATCACGAAAGACCCCTGAATTTCCAGCCTCGCTCCGGTTCCGGAACGAGTTCAGCGCAAGCGGATCGGCACGTAGGTCGCGGGGCGCCCGCGCCGCTGAATCTGCAGCAGCACCGCCTCGCGCCCGCTCGACTTGGCGGTGCTGACCGCCGTTTCCAGATCGCCCGGCTGCGTGAGCGCCTTGTAATTGGCGCTCAGGATGATGTCGCCGCGCTGCAGCCCCTTGGCGCCGGCATCGGAGTTCGGATCGACGCCGGCGATGACGACACCCTGGGTATTGTCCGGAGCGCCGAGCTGGCGAGCGATCTGGGGGGTGAGCCGGATAACCTGGAGGCCGAGCGCCTTCTCCACCACGCCGCTGCCGGGGGTGGATTGATCACCGTCCAGGCCGCCCTGGGCGTCGGGGTCGAACATCTGCTGCTGGGCCAGCTCTTCCTCGCTCGGACGCTTGCCCACCGTGGCGGTCACCGTCTGGCGCTTGCCGTCACGGATCAGGTCTAGCGAAATGCGCTTGCCGGGCTGGATATTGGCCACGAGGAAGGAGAGTGTCTGGTCCGGGGTCACATCCTGGCCATCGACCCGCAGGATCACGTCCCCAGCCTTGAGGCCGGCCTTTTCGGCCGCCTGCCCAGGCTCCACCGCCTGGACGAATTCGCCGCGGTTGTGCGGGATTCCGAGCGAATCCGCGAGATCTTCATTGATCGGCTGGATGCGGATGCCCAGATAGCCGCGCTCGATCGCTTCGCCCTTCATCAGCTTGTTCACGATGGGCTGCGCAATTTCGGCGGGAATGGCGAAGCCGATCCCCACGCTGCCGCCGGAGGGCGAGAAGATGGCGTTGTTGATGCCGATGACATTGCCTTCCATGTCGAACATCGGGCCGCCCGAGTTGCCGCGGTTGATGGAGGCGTCGGTCTGGATGTAGCGATCATAGGCGCCACCCGAACCGGTATTGCGATAGACGGCGGAGACAATGCCCGCCGTGACCGTGCCGCCCAGGCCGAACGGATTGCCGATGGCGATCACCCAGTCGCCGACCCGCGCTTGCGAGGAATCGCCGAACTTGACGAAGGGGAACGGTTTCGGGCGGCTGATCTTGAGCACCGCGAGATCGGAGGCGGCGTCGCGCCCGATGAGATTGGCCGGATATTCGGTGCCATCCGGCATGGTCACCGTGATTGTTTCCACCTGGCCCTGGCCTTCGGCCGTAATCACGTGGTTGTTGGTGACCACATAGCCGTCCGCGGAGATGATGAAGCCTGAGCCGAGCGATTGCGCTTCTCTGGTCTGAGGCGCCACCGGCATGCCGAAGAACTGGGCCAGAGGATTGTTGGGCACCTGCAGGCGCTGGCGTGTGGAAATATTCACCACCGCCGGCTGCAATTGCTGGGTGAGGTCGGCGAAGCTGCCCGGTGCGCCTGCTCTCGGCGCGACCGATTCCATCTGCTTTTCGTCATTCTGGGCCACCTGCGCACCGGCTGGCACCCCCGTGGCAAGTGAGATCGTAGCACCGCCGATCAGCAGCGCAGCCGATATTCCATATGCGTATCGCACGGGCTTCACGTCCTCTCGTTCCTTTCAGTTGCGGGCGACATCGCCCCGGCTCAGCTGCGCCGATTCACGCCTTGCGGCCTGAACGGAAATTGAATGGTTTATCTTCCGCCGCGGAACTGATGCAGATATTCATTGTCTGGTGAAAGTATGATGTTGCTGCTTCCCTGGCCGCTCCGGAATGTCGCGTCATAGCTCTGCATGGCGCGATAGAAGTCGTAGAATTCCGGATCCTTGCCAAAGCTGTTGGCGTAAATGCGCGCGGCCTGGGCTTCCGCTTCGGCGCGAAGGATTTGCGCATCCTTCAGGCCTTGCGCGCGAATAGTCGCCGCTTCCTGGTCCCGCGCCGTCTGCATCCGGGTGAACGCCGATTCGAGCGGAGTACCATCAGGCAGGTCGGTCCGCTTGATCCTGACATCGATCACCTGCGCGCCATATTCGCGCGCCTGACGATCGAGGCCCTTGCGGATATTGGTCATGGCGGAGCCCCGTTCCGCGGTCAGAAGTGCAGCGAATCCGCGACGCCCCAGCTCCTGACGAAGAACCGAAGCCAGGATCGGCTGCAACTGCTCGGCGACCTTGTCCTCGGTTCCCGCCGTTTCCACCATCCTGATCGGATCAATGATCCGGAATCTTGCATAGGCATCCACCTGGAGGCGCTGCTGGTCGTTGGACAGCACCTGCTGCCGTTCCATATTGACCGCCAGGATCCGGCGGTCCACCCGCTGCACCTGTTCCAGGAACGGAATGCGCAGCACAATGCCGGCGCCGGTCTTCCCGAATGGCTGGTCGGGGCGGAACCGGTTGACCACTCGCACGGGATCCCCGGTGCGGACTATCACCGCCTGTTGCGCTTCCGGCACCACGATGACGCTGGCGGATAGTGCCACCGCCAGCGCGATCAATGCGACAATCGAAAATTTGTGGTTTTCCCAGAACTTTTCCATTGCCTCAGTTTCCTGCCTGCTGCTGCTGCTCGGTCGCGCGTCGCTTGATTTCGGGCAAGGCCAGATATGGAGTCACGCCCGGAGCTTCCACGATCGTCTTGTCGGTCTGGCTCAGGACTCGTTCCATCGTTTCGTAATACATCCGTCGGCGTGTCACCTGCGGAGCCAGGCGATACTCCTCATAGACCTTGTCGAATGCGGCGGCGTCACCCTGCGCGCGGGCGAGCAATTGCTGCGCCCATGCCTCCGCCCGGTTTCTTTCGCTTTGCGCATCCTGCTGGGCGGCCGATACGCCCTTGAAGGCTTCGACCACGCGTTCCGGCGGGTCGGTTTTCTTGATTTCGATGCCCTGCACGGCAATGCCGGAGCCATAGGCATTCAGCACCGCCTGCATCCTGTCGCGAACGCGCTGTTCGATATCCCCTCGACCGGCACCTGAAAGCACGCGATCCAGGGTCTCTTCGGCGACCGAGGCGCGCATTGCCGCTTCGGCCACTTCACGCACCGTTTCCTCCGGTTGCGCCAGCTGGAACTTGTATTGCTTGAGATCCTTGATGTTCCAGCGGATGAGATAGCTGAGATCGACCAGGTTCTGGTCGCCGGTGAGCATTAGCTTCTCGGTTTCCCCTTCAGGAATGGTTTCACGCCGGATCGACGTGACGTCCGTGACGTCGACGTTCTGGATCGGCCACGGCAGGGTCATCGAGATGCCGGGCGTGATCGTGCGGGAATATTTGCCGAAGGTGGTGACGGTCCCTTCTTCCTTGGGTTCGACCTGATGGATCATGGTCACGCCAAGCCACACCAATACGATCCCGGCCAGGATGAACGGGAACCAGCTCCCGCCGCCGGGGCGTTCGGGCAGCCGGAAATTCGGTCCGCCCGGGCCTCCGGTCCGCCGGCGCGGCCCTTCCGGTCCGCGCGCACGGAAGATATCCTCGATGCTGGCCGACCGGCGCGGCTCGTCGCCGCCGCCTGGTGGAAGCCAGGGATTGCGCGGGCCTTTGGGCGGCGGAGGAGAATTTTCTCCCGTCGGTCCGGTGTCGCCCGGACCGGATTCGGGTTCGCCCCGGCCGCCGTTCTGCGCCCCGTCATCGCCCTTGCCGCCCCATGGGCTGCGTCTGCCGGCCATGGCCAGCACTATGCGTTCGAAAAACCCGCCAATACGTTCCATGGACCTCTTTATAGGGATCGAGCGCCACAAAAACAGTGCCTCGGCTGCGAATTTCGCTAGGGAGGCTTTGTGATGGACCAACAGGTACTGAAATCGAACCTTCCCGATAGTGTCAATGCGCGTCTCCAGGCGCTGAGTTTCAACGATGGCGCGGTCACTCTCGTGCTCGATGCGGCAGGTCTGGATGCTGGGGGGCGGACCGCTCTGGAGCTTGCGGCCCATGATGCATTGGAAGGTCTGGAAGGCGTTCGCGAGGTGCGGGTCGCGCTGATGGGTGAGAAGCCCCGGCGGCGCATCGTGGCGATCGGTTCGGGCAAGGGCGGCGTCGGCAAGTCCACCCTGACCGCCAATCTCGCGGTGGCGATGGCGCGCATGGGCTTCAAGGTCGGCGTCGTCGATGCCGATATCTACGGACCGTCCCAGCCCAAATTGCTGGCCAGTGAAGGGGTTCGCCCTACGGCAACGGAAAAGCAGCTGCTGCCGGTCGACGGGCCGGAAGGGGTGAAGGTGCTGTCCATGGGGCATCTGGTCGATCCGGGCAAGGCGATCGCCTGGCGCGGACCGATGGCGACCGGCGCGCTGGGCCAGCTGATGGAGGCGGACTGGGGCAATACGGAGCTGCTGCTGGTGGACCTTCCCCCCGGCACCGGAGATGTGCAGCTTACCATGATCCAGCGGCATCGCCCGGACGGCGCGATAATCGTTTCCACTCCGCAGGATCTTGCGCTGATCGATGCAAAGCGGGCGATCCAGCTGTTCGATCAGGTCGGGGTGCCGGTGATTGGCCTGGTCGAGAACATGGCGGGCTATATCTGCCCCCATTGCGGCAAGGACAGCGATCCGTTCGGACTGGGCGGCGCGGAATCCACCGCTGCCGAACTCGGCCTGCCGTTCCTAGGCCGTATCCCGCTGACCATGGAAATACGGGAGGCCAGCGATGCCGGAACGCCGCCTGCCGCGTCCGCCACGCCCCAGGGCGCGTCGTTCCATGCGATAGCCGACCGGCTGGCAGGCTGGTTGAGAGGCTGAGGCCGGCAGCATGGAACTGACCCGCCGCGGATTACTGATCGGAGCTGCCGTGGGTGGCGGCCTGCTGGTCGCATTCGGTCTGCGTTCCCCGCATTATGCGCCGCCACTGGAGCCAGGGAAGGGCGAATATGCCTTCGGCGCCTGGATCAAGATCGGGACGGATGGCGTGGTGACCATTGCCGTTCCGCAGCTCGAGATGGGGCAGGGCGTCACCACCGTATTGCCGCAAGTGGTTGCGATGGAGCTGGGGGCGGATTGGCGGCAGATCGCCGTGGAGCCCGCGCCGGTCAGCGGCGTATATGCGAACATTCCTCTCGCGGCGCGCTGGGCGCCGCTATGGTTGCCGATGATCTCCGGCCTGGGCGATGAGCCGGACGATTGGCTGGCTCGCCGTTTCGCGCAAGCGCGCCGCTTCACCGCGACTGCCGATGGAATGTCGCTGGCCGCCTACGAACAGCCCTGCCGGGAGGCGGCCGCCAATGCCCGTGCCTTGCTGGCCATGGCCGCGGCAGACCGCTGGAACGTCGCATGGGAGGAATGCCAGGCCCAGGGCGGTTTCATCCATCATGGCGAAAAGCGCGCAAGCTTCGCGGAGCTGGCGGCAGAGGCGGCGGACTATTCCCCGCCCGAACCGCCTCCGCTTCTTTCGGAAGCGCCCGCCGAGAAGCCCAGTGCCTTCGCATCCGGGGTGGCGGGGCCACTAGACGCCGAAACGCCGCTGGACTTTCCCAGGCTGGATCTGCCCGCCAAGGTGGATGGCACCTATCTTTTCGCCGGAGATGTCCGTCTGCCCG
Organism: uncultured Caenibius sp.; assembly: GCA_964468045.1. Taxonomy (GTDB): domain Bacteria; phylum Pseudomonadota; class Alphaproteobacteria; order Sphingomonadales; family Sphingomonadaceae; genus JAWKXU01. Next base: position 334,472 of record CAYXTO010000002.1, read on the forward strand.
ACATGGTGTTCGCAGCCATCCGCCATGGACCGCTAGCGCAGGCCGAATTGACCGGTTTCGACAAGGCGGCTGCGGCGGGCATGCCTGGCCTGGTGGGCATCGTGCGCGGAAAGCGCTGGCTGGCGGCGGTCGCCACCAACTGGTGGGCGGCGGAGCAGGCGGCATCCGCCATGGCGCCGGAATTCCACGTGGCCGGCCTGGTTTCAAGTGCACGGATCGAGGAGCGCCTGGATCGCGCGGTGCGTGGCGCAGATCCCCGCCGGATCATCACGCGCGGCGATGGCGGCTCGCAGATGGAAAAGCCCGATGTTGCGATCCGCTACGATATCGCGCCCGCGTTGCATGGCACGCTTGAAACGGCCAGCGCCACCGCCCGCTTTCAGGACGGGCGGCTGGAATTATGGCTGGCGAGCCAGGCGCCGGAGCAGGCCCGCCGTGCCGCTGCCGCCGCGCTGGATATCGATGAGACCGATGTGGTGCTCTACCCCATGCCCGCGGGCGGCAGTTTTGACCGGCGGCTTGAGCACGATCAAGCCCTCGAGGCTGCGCTGATCGCAAGGGAAGTCGGCAAGCCGGTCCAGCTGATCTGGTCGCGCTGGCAGGAACATCTGGCCTCCCGCCCCAGGGTGCCAGCTGCCGCGGTCCTTTCGGCGCAGACCGCCCGGGACGGTGCGATCCGGACCTTTCGCGCGCGGTTTGCCGTTCCCGCGACAGGCCGCGAATTCGGCTATCGGCTGTTCGACAACGCTACGGCGTGGTCCGCCGTGGAGAGCAGCGCCGGCGAGGCCGATCCGATGGCGGTGGAAGGGGCCGAGCCGTCCTACTCCATTCCCAATGTGGCGATCGACCATGTGCCGGTGGACATCGGCCTGCCCACCGGCCGGATGCGGGCGAATGCCCACGGCTATACGGCCTTCTGCGTGGAGAGCTTCATCGACGAGGTCGCGTATCGCAACAAGCGCGAGCCCTTGTCGTTCCGGATGGAGATGCTGGGCGGCGATCTGCGTCTGGCGGCCTGCCTGCAGCGCGCGGCCCGGCTGGCGCAATGGGATGGCGGCAAGGAGCAAAGCGGGCAGGGGCTCGCCTGCCATCGCATGGGCGGAGTGGAGCAGGGCGGCTGCATCGCGGCCATCGCCACGGCGAACCGGGCCGAGGGAGGCGTGCGGGTGGAGCGGATTGTGGCGGTGGCGGATATCGGCCGGATCGTGAATCTCGACATTGCCCGCCAGCAGATCGAGGGCGGGCTGGTGTTCGGGCTCGGCCTCGCCCTGGGCGCCAGCCCGATCTACGAGAAGGGATTGCCCGACAAGTTCCGGCTCGGCAGCCTTGGCCTTCCCGCGCTGGCGGATTGTCCGCAGATCGACGTGCAGTTCGTCGCAAGCGATGCCGATCCGTTCGATCCCGGCGAACTCGGCGTGGCGGTCGCCGCGCCTGCGATCGCCAACGCGCTGTTTTCCGCGACCGGCCTGCGCCTGCATCGCCTGCCGCTGCTGTCGGAGGGTTTGTGAGCCAGCCTTCGGACCATCCCCCACTCCGCACCGGCCGCGTGGGTGTGCTGCTTGTCAATCTCGGCACGCCTGACGCGCCGGAGCCCGGTGCGGTGCGCCGTTATCTCAAGGAATTTCTGTCCGACCCGCGAGTGGTGGAAATTCCCCCGCTGCTCTGGCAGCCGATCCTGCGCGGCGTGATACTCAATATACGCCCGAAGAAATCGGCCCATGCCTATCGGCAGGTCTGGACCGACAGGGGTTCGCCGCTCGCCGCGATTACAGCCGAGCAGGCCCGAAAGCTGCAGGCGCGTCTGGGCGCGGGGGTCACCGTCCGCTGGGCGATGCGCTATGGCAACCCGTCGATAGATGCCGAAATCAGGGGTCTGATGGACGCGGGATGCGACCGTATCCTGTTTGCGCCCCTTTATCCGCAGTACAGCGCGGCGACCACGGCAACGGCGGTGGATGCCGCCGGCCAGGTGCTCAGGGCCATGCGCTGGCAACCCGCCTTGCGGACCTTGCCGCCCTATCATGACGATCCTGCCTATATCGCCGCGCTGGCCGCCGATCTCACCGCGCAGATCGATGCGCTGGATTTCCGGCCCGAGGTGCTGGTGCTGAGCTTCCATGGAATGCCGGAACGGACGCTGCATCTGGGCGATCCCTATCACTGCCATTGCCGCAAGACCGCGCGTTTGCTGGGTGATGCGCTGGCCCGCCCCGATCTTCGGATCGAGGTGTCGTTCCAGTCCCGCTTCGGCCGGGCCAAGTGGCTGGAACCGGCGACGGACGCGGTGCTGGCCCGGGAAGCGAAGGCGGGCACGCGACGGCTTGCGGTGGCCGCTCCGGGCTTCTCGGCTGATTGCTTGGAAACGCTGGAGGAACTGGCGATCCGCGGTGCCGAGCAGTTCCGCGAGGCGGGCGGGGAGCGCTTCGCCGCGCTGGCATGCCTCAACGCAAGCGAACCTGGAATCGATATGCTGGAAACGCTGGTCCGGCGCGAATTGTCCGGCTGGATCGCCTGACTGCCGTTCGGCGGATCAATGCTCCGGGCGCTTGCGCAGAGGAGAGCCAGAAACGCACCCAGATGCGACAGAGCGATGGTCAACCGTGACACACGATTGACCAGGCGCGCTCAAAAATCGATTGCGATTCCGTCCTTCACCCAGTCGCCATAACGGGTCGGGGAAAGGCCATCCGGATCGGCCGTCTTCTTTGCCGGTTCCGGCCTGGGTGCCGGAGCATCGCTCCAATAGGCGGGCTTCTTGAAGGAGCCGGGACGGTGGGTCGCGCGCTGGGTCATGCCGCGCATGATGATGCGGCCGGCGCATAAAGGCAAGCCGGTGCGTCGTGGCGGCTGCCCGTCGCCTTCGGAAAAAGCGGCGGCGGCTGCTTCACGCCGGGGCTCCGACCCTCTAGGGGAAAGCGATGACCGACATTCCCGGCCTTGCCGCGCGCCGTGCCGCGCTGAAGCTGCTCGACGCCGTGCTGCGCCGGGGCGAGACTTTGGACCAGGCCGCCGGGGCCGCGATGCAGCATCTGCGCGAGGGGCCCGACCGGGCGCTGGCCCGTGCCATCGCGGCGGAAGTGCTGCGCTGGCTGGCGGATCTTGATGCGCTGATCGACAGTGCCACCCGTCAGCGCCTGCCCGATGACGCCAAGCCGCGCGCGGTGCTGCGCCTGATGCTGGCGCAATGGCTGCGGCTGGAAACTCCGCCCCACGCGGTGGTGGCGACCGGCTTGCCGCTGCTGGCGGGCGGCCCGCGCCGGCTGGCCCATGGCGTCTTTTCGACCCTGGTCAAGCGCAAGGCGCATTTGCCGGACGCGCCGACCCTGCCCGCGGAGGTAGCGGCGCGCTGGGGCGGGCAGGCCGCCGCCATTGCCGCTGCCCTGGCCGAACCGCCGCCGCTGGACCTGACCCTGCGCGACCCCGCCGCGACCGGCGAGTGGGCGGAGCGGCTGGGCGCGGTCTCGCTCGCGCCGGGGCATCTGCGCTTGCCACGCGGAGCGGCGGTGGAAAGCCTGCCGGGCTTTGCCGAGGGCGCGTGGTGGGTGCAGGATCTAGCCGCGAGCCTGCCCGCTCGCCTGCTGGGCGCGGGGCAGGGTCGCCGCGTGCTGGACCTCTGCGCCGCGCCGGGTGGCAAGACGCAGCAGCTGGCGGCGGCGGGATGGCGGGTGACAGCGCTGGACATCAGCGCCAAGCGGCTCGATCGCCTGCGCCGGAACCTTGCCCGCACCGGGCTGTCCGCGGAGATCGTCACCGCCGATGCGCTGGCATGGGAACCGGCGGAAGGCTTCGATGCGGTCCTGCTGGACGCGCCCTGCACCGCCACCGGCACCTGCCGCCGCCATCCTGACGTGCTGCACCGCATCGGCCCGCGCCAGATCGCGGAGATGGCCGAATTGCAGGCGCGCCTGATCGAGCGTGCGGCCGGCTGGCTCGCGCCGGGCGGCCGGTTCGTTTACGCGGTCTGCTCGCTGGAGCGCGAGGAAGGTGAGGAGCAGGTGGCGCGCATCGCGCTGTCCGCCGATCCGATCGCGCCGGACGAGCTGCCGGCCGGTCTGGCGCCCAATCCGGAAGGTCGGTTGCGCACCGCGCCTTCCCAGCTGGCCGAAGCGGGCGGGCTGGACGGGTTCTTCATCGGCAGATGGCGGAGGGCCGGACCTGCGCCAACGGGCCAGGCGGAGGTCAGCTAAGCGGGACCTGGTCCAGAAAGGCGACGTCGGCGCTCACCGGCGGGGGCCTCGCCCATGTTCTCCCCCTGTCCGTACCTTCCGCGCCAGCGGGTGATGACCCTGATGGGAAAGCCCCGCCTCTTTTCCGATCCGGCGGCGCCCCATTCCGCTTCCGGCGCTCCGGGCAGGGGATTTTCCAGCAGCCACTGCAGCAGCACCTCGCGTTCCCGGGCCCGCCAGTTCCGCCAGCGGACATTGGATCGTGAGGGGATGTTCCGGCGATTTTTCGCGCGCGGCGCGCGCGGACAACGCCTCCAATATCCGGGGGATCAGCGCTTGCGCCTCCGTCCTGCGGGTTTCGAGGGCCTTGATCGCATTGAGCAGATAGGCCTGCAGTTCCGCCATGGTCTTCGACGACAGGTCGATCAGCGGACTTCTCCTCCATCGGCACGGGCTTTCACGCTTCCAGGTCTTTCACCTTGGCGGCGAAGCTCTTGCGCAGCTTCAGCAGTTTGGGCGGGATCACGGCCAGGCAATAGGGATTGCGCTGGCCTTCGCCGTCCCAATACTCCTGATGATAGTCTTCCGCCGGAAACCATTCGGCCGGCCCTTCGATCGTGGTCACCACACGGCCGCCATGCTCCTCGTTAGCCCGGGCGATCGCCGCCTGCGCTTCGGTGCGCTGTGTATCGTCGAGCGGGAAGATGGCGGAGCGATACTGCGTGCCGATATCGCTGCCCTGCCGGTTGAGCTGCGTCGGATCATGCGTCGCCATGAAGACGTCGAGCACCTCCGCATAGGAAATGACGGACGGATCGAATTCGACCTTGATCGCCTCGGCATGGCCGGTCGCGCCGGAGCATACCTCGCGATAAGTCGGATCGGGTCTGTCTCCACCGATATAGCCGCTTTCGACCGCGCTCACCCCGACCACGTCGCGGAACACCGCTTCGGTGCACCAGAAGCAGCCGCCCGCGATAATCGCTGTTTGCCTGGAGTTCATGTCACTTTCCTTGTCCGCTGCCTTGGCAAAATAGGATGGCACGACCGACTTGTCATCGTTTCAGCTGACCCTAGAGTTATGGAAAATCCTGCCATCCTTTTCGGGAGAATCGAAAATGCGCCGCCGCCTGCTCGTCATCGCCGCCACCCTGGGCTTCGTCACCTCGCCCCTGTCCGCCGAAGTGGCCACCCCTGAATCGAAGGATACCGGCATCTGCGAAGCGTGCGAGGCGGTGCTCGAGCTGGCGCTCGCCCACCCCCGACGGAACGAGGACCGCGCGCGAGACCAGTATCGGCATCCGGCCGAAACCCTGGCCTTCTTCCGGGTGGAGCCGGGCATGACGGTGGTCGACTACACGCCGTCGGGCGGCTGGTACACACGCGTGCTGACGCCTTATCTCGGGGAGAAGGGGCGCTATATCGGCCTCAATCCGGATGTGAGCGCGGGCAGCCAGGCGCAGAAGGATTATTTCGCCGACCTGGCCGCCACCTTCCCGGGCCAGGCCGCGGAATGGACCGGCCTGCCGGCGGAGCGCATCGGCGCCTACAACACGGACAGCTTGCCGGAAGAACTCAAGGGCACGGTCGATCGCGTGCTGGTCTTCCGCGCCCTGCACAATCTGCATCGCTTCGGCTGGCTGTATCGCGAACTTTCGGCGATGCGCGGCCTGCTCAAGGACGATGGCCTGCTCGGCATCGTCCAGCACCGCGCCAAGGCGGATACCCCGGCCGATTACGCCGATGGCAGCAAGGGCTATCTGCGCGAAAAGGACGTGATCGGGCTGGTCGAGGCGCATGGCTTCGAACTGGTGGGCAGGAGCGAGATCAACGCCAACCCCGCGGACACCGCCGATTATCCGATGGGTGTGTGGACCCTGCCGCCCAATCTGGCCAGCAAGCAGGATGAGGCGCGCTATCGCGCGATCGGCGAAAGCGACCGGATGACACTTCTGTTCCGCAAGCGCCCCTGATATTGGCGCGCCATGGCCCAGGTCACCGTAGCCGCCCTGCAGCTTGCCCTCGGAAGCGGGGATGAGCGCGAGAATATCGCCGCCGTTTCCGCGCTGGTGGAAGAAGCGGCGGGAAAGGGCGCGCGGATCGTGCTGCCGCCGGAGCTGTTCTCCGGTCCCTATTTCTGCAAGCGGGAAGACGAGGCGCTGTTTGCGCTGGCCCGGCCGACGGCCGAGCATCCTTCCGTCATCGCGATGCGCGCGCTGGCGGCGAAGCTGCGGATCGCCATCCCGACCAGCTTCTTCGAGCGGGACGGGCATCACTATTACAACACGCTGGCGATGATCGACGAGCGCGGCGAAATCCTCGGCACTTATCGCAAGAGCCATATTCCTGACGGACCCGGTTATGAGGAGAAATACTATTTCCGCCCGGGTAATGACGGCTTCAAGGTGTGGGATGTGGCTGGAACCCGGATCGGCGTGGGCATCTGCTGGGACCAGTGGTATCCCGAATGCGCCCGGGTGATGGCGTTGATGGGCGCGGAGCTGCTGTTCTATCCCACCGCGATCGGTTCGGAACCCTATGACCCGGATCTCGATACCAGCCGCATGTGGCGGCGCGCGATGCTCGGCCATGCGGTGAGCAATTGCATGCCGGTGATCGCGGCCAACCGGATCGGCCTGGAAGACGGGCAGCGCTTCTATGGCCACAGCTTCATCAGCGACGAATGGGGGGATTTCGTTGCCGAGTTCGGGGCGGAGGAAAGCGGCGTGCTGGTGGCGACGCTGGATCTGGCCCGCGCGGCCACCCATCGCGCCGGCATGGGCTTCTTCCGCGATCGCCGCCCGCAACTTTATCGCCGGATTAGCGAGGACATCTGACGCACCGCTATCTCATCGCGCTCGGCTCGAATGTCCGGCACCATCGCTTCGGCCCCCCACGACGCGTACTGGCGGCGGCTCTGGAGAAGCTGGGGAAGAAGGATGTCGCGATCGAGGCGGTCGCGCCGGTGATGTGTAGCGCGCCGGTCGGCCCTTCGCTGCGTCGCTATGCCAATGGCGCGGCGCTGCTGCGCACGCAGCGCGGGCCGCCGGAATTACTGGCGCTGCTCAAGCGGACGGAGCGGAAATTCGGCCGGCGCGCGGGCGGGCGGCGCTGGGGCTCGCGCGTGCTCGATCTCGACATCGTGCTGTGGGATGGCGGCGCCTTTGCCGGGCCCGGGCTGACCATTCCCCATCCCGCTTTCCGCGCGCGCGAGTTCGTGCTGCGCCCCGCCAGGGCGATCGCACCGCGCTGGAGAGATCCGCTGACGGGCCTGACGATCCGGCAATTGCATGCGCGCTTGACCCGTCCGGTTCCGCTGCCTAGGGCAGCGCGTGGTGGGGCCCTTAGCTCAGTCGGTAGAGCAACTGACTTTTAATCAGTAGGTCGCTGGTTCGAATCCAGCAGGGCTCACCATAAAATCAATAGTTTATAGTGTGCTCGGCGCAACCTTCTGATTTCAGGTAGCAGAAAGGTAGCGCAGTTTGCTGCCTTGAAGGGTACCATGTTTTTCTGTGCGTAGGGCTTGCGCCCACTCAGATACCCTCTCCACACACGCGGATAATTTTTCAAGATTTTCCAACGTGGTCAAAAACGTTGATCGCACAATTTGGTTTTGCTTCGTGACGAACTGATCGCGCTTGGCTTATTCGTCGCGCTCCCGAACGTTGATTATGGTCAGCCGTGATCTCAATCTAAAGGCAGCTCGATTTCGCGCATGATGCGGTCAGTCTCGATCATTATCTTGATGATGGTCTGGTAGTGGCAAAGGTCCTCATAGGACAGAACTCGACCTCGGCGGTCCTTGAGCCATTTCTGGGCCGGCTGGTATCCGCCGATGTGGAAGCTCCAGGCGAGCTCGGGCACGTCCGCAAAAAACTGGCCCTCGTTGATGTGGACCTTGCCGTCATCAAACTGGGGATAGCGGCTGGCCACTATGTCATCCCCTTCCCCTAGGAAGGGGGTATAGGGAAACCAGCTCGAAGACTCATTGATGACCACACTAGCAGGACACTAATTTTTTGAGTCGTGGCCGAAGGTCCAGTCCTTTGACCATTAGCCGTATCGACCCGCCAAACTCCTGAACGATCTTTTCGGCTTCCTCGCATAAAAAGGTGATAAGCTCATCAAAGGTCATTTGCTTGTTCGTTTCGGGATGCTGCCAATGCCGATTGGTTGCCACGGTGATGAGCATGCAGCCCGCCCGACAGTCTTCCGCCGCCATATATTGATCCACCAACTGTGTGCGAAGTTTGTCCCGCAGAACAGATGCCGACCAATCCCGCTCCCCGACTTTCAATTCAATCGTCGCTTGTTGGCTGGGGATGGTAGAGCGCAGCCGAATATCGGTTTCTTTTTCATCGGCGGTGACCGCTTCCTGATCGACGGTGTAGCAAGCGTTATCCTTGCCGAAATGACCTTCCATGAAACGGCGATTCCAGCCGGATGCGCGGCTTTCCTCACCCTGACGGGACATGACCTTCCAAAGATTCCAGATGGTGTTGCCCGAGCGTTCATCACTGAAGAGCGCTTCAGGATCGTCCGCCACCTCCTGCCAGAACGCGAACCGCCGCGCGTGGCATGCCGTGCTCAAACCGTCGATTAAGCTCTTCCGCTGCCAGAAATTCGATGACGGAACGATGATGAAATCGAACGCGTCCGTAGGTTGCAAATCCAAATAGTGCCCGCTCCAGCAGCGTAGCGCGCTCATTGGCGTTCCAATCCGACAGGACTCTGGCCGGTTCCAGTGCTGCGCTATCGGTCGATTCCGTATCAGCGGCGGCGCTATGACGTATTGTCAGCGTTCGGGACAAGAGCATCGCCAGTGCTAGGCGCTGCGCGCCTTCATCCTACTATGCAGCGCCGCAATGTCCGCTCTGGCAATCGCAGCGACCTTTCTTGATCCCAATGCGGGCTTTATATGCTGTTCGATGATTCGTTGATCGTTATCGACCGACGATGCTTTCTTTCGCGGGCGAGCATACTCAGCGAGATACTGCTCACAGAGTTCACCTACTGTCGGTGCTTTCCGCGCGACCTTTCGAGTGAGAGAGGGGTCGTTCCCCTTCGCAACCTCTCCAAGCCACTCCTTGGCGATTGCACGCGCGGCTTCTGGCTTGAGTACACCATGAACACCAATCGCGGGCTTTCTCTGCTGTCCATCATGGGTCCGGTAGAACAGGAAATAGCTCCGCCGCCCCTTCGGCGTGACCTTGCAGCCAAATCCCGGCACTTCTGTATCCCAGATTATCACATCCTTCTTGGCCAGTTGAACCGCCTCTACCGACCTTACTGTCAGTTTTGACCTCATGATCTTCACCTACTCATACAAGCAACACATAGGTAGCATATTGCAGGTATATTATCAGACATCCATGGTATTATGTAGGTTTGTAGAAATAACGTCTCGAGTAGATTGCAAAGGGTGAGAGGTGCAGAGAGAATACTGAAGAAATACTCGATCTGAGACTTTTAATCAGTAGGTCGCTGGTTCGAATCCAGCAGGGCTCACCATGCAGTCCGCAGTTCGCGCCTTCTTTGCGTCCTCCGCTTGCGGTGGCCATTTTCTCCCCGATTTCCGGCACTTTGCGCGGCTTGGATTGGTCCTGTGAGGACGTAAGACACGTTGTCCACGCTGTGGTGGGGAAAGTCTGGCCAAAATCTCGGCGGGCCAAAATCTGTCCTACAGATGTGATGGGACGGTCAGGCTGGCTGGAAGCCGAGCAGGGCTCGTTGCTCTGACCAACTGATCGGAAGATTTGCCATCCGGGAGAGCTCGCGGGCGGAAAGCGTTTTCGTTTGGGCGCCATCGAGAATGGCCACGACGATGCCCGGATCGAAATGAAGTGCGGCGCAGATGCGGTCCCTGCCGACGTTCAGATGCAGCTTTAACTCCTGAAGCATAATTCGCGCTTCAGGCGAAATACGCCGAGGTGATCGATGAAGCGGCGGCCCTGCAACTGATCGGCGGGTAGGCGCGCTAAGCGTCGAGAAACGATAAAGCCTGCTCAGCGTGCCTTTATCCGGGCGCCGCTGCTCAGCGAGCTGCCGGGGTTGAGGATCAGCTGCTCTCCTTCCGCAAGGCCCCTGGTCACTTCGCCGAACGTGTCGTTCATCTGGCCGACGGCAAGGGCGCGCTCTTCCGCACGCCCGCCTTTCACGACGAAGACGCGCCAGCCGCCGTCACCCCCGCGGAACAGCGCGCCGATCGGCACGCGCAGCGCGTCCGGCCGGCGCCACCGGATGATGGTCGCATCGACCTGATAGCCATGGCCCAGCCGGGCGGCTTCTCTCGCTGCTTTCTCGTCGAAGTGGACGATGACGTTGACCCGCTGTTCCTCGATCCCGAGCGCCGAGATCTTGAGCTGGCCGAAAGGCTCGATCCGCTCGACCCGGCCGATCAGCGGGGCGGGGCCGCCCCATTGAGTGATCTCGACCCGGTCGCCCGGTTTTATCCGGACCGCCTCGCGCGAGAGCAGATCGACCACGACTTCGATCTTCTGCGGATCGCCGATCGTCATGATCGGCGCGCCTTCGGCAATCACGCCTTCGCTTTCGGTGATGACCGAAAGTACGGAGCCGCTGGCCGGCGCGCGCACCGGCACCGCCGTATCGGCCGCTCCGACCGGCTGGCCGAGCATCGCGCGAATGCGCGCGGCTTCGGCCCGGCTCTGGGCAAGCGCGGCCTCGCCGGTCGCGACGCGGGTGCGCGCTGCCTCGAGCTGCGCCCTGGGAAGAAATCCCCGCCGGGCGAGCTCTTCGGCCCGGGCGCGGTCGCTTCTGGCCTGGGCGAGCGTGGCCTGCGCGCTGTTTGCGGCGGCCTGGGCGGCGGCAAGGGCGCCGCGCAGTTCCTGCGCGCTGCGCGGATCGAGCGGGGTGGAGGGACGGCCGGTGATATGGGTGATCAGCGCGCCGCGCGTCACCTCGTCGCCTGCCTCGAGCTCGATGCGCGAGAGGTAGCCGGTGACCGGCGCGGAAACGATATAATAGTCCTCGGCCCGCGTCACACCATCATCGGTAACCCCCACCGCCATGGCGCCGCGCGTTACCCTGGCGGTGTCGACGGGCACCGAAGCGGGCCAGAAGGCATACACAAGGCCGAGCAGCAATATCGCCGCTCCAGCCAGGGCCCATCGCCAGCGTTTCACCTTGTCCCACATCACTCGCGCGCCTTCAGTACTCTCACCATGTCCAGCCGCAATACCCTGAGCGCGACCGTGAAGGCCGTCGCCAGCGCAGCGGCCAGCACGATCAATATCGAATAGCCGTAGGTCGCGCGGGAGGGGGCGAAAGGCAGGCGGAAAAGATCGGAGCTGAACATCGCGGTCATCAGTTGCGCCATCCAGTAGCCCATGAGGCAGCCGAAGGGCACCGCCGCGGCGACGAGCAGGGCCAGCTCGCCCAGGAGAACGATGCCGACCTCGCTGCGGTGATAGCCCAGCACCCGCAGCGTCGCGAGCTCGTGCGCGCGCTCGGAAAACAGGATTCGCGCGCTGTTGTAGACCACGCCCACCGTGATCGCCGAGGCGAAGGAGATGTAGAAGAACATCATCGTGAAGAGATTCTCGTCGAGCATCTCCTCGAACAGCTCCAGCGCTGCGTCCCGCTCCGTCACGCCGAGCACGACCGGCATCTCCTTGAGCCTGGCGAGGATGTCCTTGCGTGCATCGGGATCGATCCTCAGCAAGGCCGCGCCGGCCGGCGCCGCGTCGCGGGCGAGGGCTTCCAGCGTCGCCTCCGCGGCATAGGCGCGCGCGCCGATGAACTCGTCGACGATGCTGACCACGGGCTGCATCATCCGGGTGCGGCGCCCCCCGAGCATTTCGACATGAACGCTGTCCCCCGCGCGCACTCCCAGCTGGTCGGCAAGCTGGCGGCTTAGCATCAGCCCCGCCGGCGGCAGGGCGATCTCGTTTCCATCGCTATCGATCCGGGCGGAAAGCAGGGAATCCGGGCCGGAGCTTTCGATCGCGGTGCGTTCCACTCGGTTCCCGTGGCTCATCTTCACCGCGATGGCGCGCGTCGCCTCGACGCGCTGCACGCCCGGGATCTGGGCCAGCGCGAAGATCGCGTCCTCGTTGCGCGGCTCCGTGAAGGTCACCGTGAGATCCTGGCGCTGGGAACGGAAGAAATAGGAATCCAGCATCGTCCGGCTCGCGTCCAGGAACTGCATGGTGGCGAAGAGCAGCGCCATCGAGAGGGCGACGCCGAAGGAAGTGACCGCCGAGCGCCCCGGCCAGCGGGCGATATGGCGCACGATCATGTGGCCGATGGCGGAAAAGCCGGCCTTGTGCCCGAGCCGCTCCACCATCCCGGCGCGGTAGGCGGGCGGCGCGGGCGGGGACATGGCGATGGCAGGCGTGAGCTTGATCGCCGCGCGCATTCCACCGAGCGCGCCCAGGCCCGCCGCCCCGATCGCGAGCGCGGCGGCGCCCAGGACAATGCCGGAAGAGAGCCGGTAATAGAGAAAGGGGAAACGGAAATATTCGGCATAGAGCTGGGTCATCGCCCGGCCCATCCAGATGCCGGCGAGGGAGCCGAGCACGGTCGCCAGCAGCGCGACCGCGACCGCGAACTTGAGATAATGCCAGCCGATCGCCCAATCCGAATAGCCGAAGGCCTTGATCAGCCCGATCTGCGTGCGTTCGGTGCGGATCATCCGTCCGAGCACGATATAGACGAGGAAGGTGGAGACCAGCAGGAACACCGGCGGGATCACCTTCGTCATCGCGTCGAGCTGCATCAGCTCGTTTTCCAGGAAGGCGTGGCTGAGATGATCCTCCCGCCCGTAGGCCCCGGTGCCGCCATAGGGAGCGAGCAGGGAATCGATCCGGCGGATGACATCCCCTTCCGAAGCGCCGCGTTCCAGGGTGAGCGCGAGCGTATTGATCGCCTCGGTCCGGTCCGTGGCCGCTTCCAGCGCCTCCTCGCCCATCCAGAAGACGCCGAAGCGGGAATTGTCGGGGATGAGATCGCCCGGCGCGAGCGCATAGATATAGTTCGGCGCGAGGCCGATGCCGACGATGGTCAGCCGCTGCTTTTTCCCATAGATCAGCGCATCCATGCTGGCGCCGATCGTCAGGCCGTTGGCCTCGGCGAAGGCTTCGTCCACGACCACCTCGCTGGGCTGGCCCGGATGGGGCATGCGCCCCTGCCGCAAGGTCAGGCGGTTGAGCCGCGAATGGCCCTGCTCGTTCACCGAATTGATCAAGGCGCGCATCGGCTCGACGCGATCGGGAAAATCGAGCGTGGCGAATTGCTGGATCGAGCCTTCGGCGCGCTGGACGCCGGGAATCTCGGCCACCCGTGCGACGATGCTGCGCGGGGCGCGGGTCATGCTGGCAAAGACCTCGGCGAAATCGTTGCGCGCATAATAGGCGTCGCGGGTCTCGGTGAGCGAGCGGTGGACGCTCGTCGAAAGGATGAAGGTCGCGGTCGCCGCGGCAAGCACCAGCGCGATGGCCAGCGCCTGGCCGCGCATGCGCCACAGATCGCGCACCAGCTTGAGGTCGAGCGCCTTCACCAGGTGATCCCGCCCGGCTCGATCGGACGATCGTTCTCGTATTCCCGCGCGATCCGCCCGTCGAGGAAATGGAGCACCCGGTGCGCCATGGCGGCGATCCCGGCGTTGTGGGTGATGATCAGGACCGTGGTGCCGAGTTCCCGGTTGGCCTGGGCCAGCGTTTCCAGCACGCGGATTCCGGTGGAGCTGTCGAGCGCGCCGGTCGGCTCATCGCAAAGCAGCACGCCCGGCCGCTTGGCGATGGCGCGGGCCACCGCCACGCGCTGTTGCTCGCCGCCGGAGAGCTGCGCCGGGTAATGGTCGCGCCGCTCGGCAAGCCCGACCAGCGCGAGCGCTTCCCCGGCGTCCATCGGGGATTCGGCGATGTCGGTAACGAGGCGGACATTCTCCTCGGCGGTCAGGCTGGGGATCAGGTTGTAGAACTGGAAGATGAAGCCGACATTCGCGCGCCGGAAGCGGGTCAGCCCTTCCTCGTCCAGCGCGGTCAGCTCGATATCCCGATAGAACAGGGTGCCTTCCGTCGGCCGGTCGAGCCCGCCGATGATATTGAGCAGGGTGGACTTGCCGCTGCCGGAAGGGCCGAGCAGCACGAGGATCTCGCCGGCGGGGATCGTGAGGTCGACCCCGCGCAATGCGTGGACCTCGGTCTCTCCCGTGCGGTAGATCTTGCTCAGGCCGGAACCCCGGAAAGCCGCGGGCTTGGTTTCGCCTTCGGGAGAGGTGGACGTTCCGCTCATCGGCGGCCTGCAATGTATCCCGTGGGGCCACCGCCGGCAAGGATGCGCTTCCATTCCGCTGCCATTTCCGCCCGATCCGCTGCGCAGCCCATGTCTTGCCCCATATGTTTCGTCGCGAGACCGGCGGCGAACTGTCCCCTGCTCCCGCGCGTAGGGAATGAGCACGGGCGAGAGAGTATTTCCTTGCCCGGGATCAACCGGGAAAAGCAAGGTTTTCCGTGCCGGCGGGCATCGCCGGATGTTTGCGGTGGCGCGCGGGGGCGCTCGATTTTCGGTCGCGACCCGGCATGATTGGGGTTACGTTCGGACGATGATCAGTCGACGAACCGCCATCGCAAGCCTGGGCTCGGCCGTACTGCTTCTGGCGATGGCGCCCGGCTCCGCCAGCGCGTCCAGGCCCCGAATGCCGCGCCGGCTGCGGGCGGGCGACACCGTCGGCCTTGTCGCGCCCGCAGGCTTTGTTGCCGACCGGTTCGGTCTGGAACAGATCACGGAGACGATCCGGGCCATGGGGCTAGTGCCGAAGCTCTCGCCGCATCTGCTCGATCGCTACGGCTATCTCGCGGGGGAGGACAAGCTGCGCGCCGCCGAAGTCACTCGCATGTTCGCGGACAAGGAGGTGCAGGCGATCTTCGCGGTGCGCGGCGGCTGGGGTTGCGCCCGCATCCTGCCCCATCTCGATTTCGACCTGATCCGCGCCAATCCAAAGCTGCTGATCGGCTCCAGCGACATTACCGCGCTGCACCTGGCGCTGGCCGCGCGCACGACCTGTCCGAGCATCCAGGGACCGAATGTGGCCCATTCATGGAGCGGTGCGGCCTGGCAGGCGTTCCGCGGCCTGGTCTTCGACGCGGCGACGCCGACCTACAGCAATCCGATCGCGGCGGAGGACCGGCTGGTCCAGTCCCAATTCCGCATCCGGACGTTCCGGCCCGGCACGGCGCGCGGCAAGCTGCTGGGCGGCAATCTGTCGGTTCTCTCGGCGCTGGTTGGGACGCCCTATCTGCCTGATTTTGAGGGGGCGATCCTGTTCCTGGAAGATGTCAACGAAGCCGAGTACCGTATCGACCGCATGCTTACCCAGCTTTCGCTGAGCGGCATTCTCAGCCGCGTCGCGGGCGTCGTCTTCGGGCAATGCACGAATTGCGCGAACCCCGGTGCGCCTTACGGCAACTTCACGATCTACGAGGTGCTGGAGCAGCACCTTGCGCCGCTGGGCGTGCCTGCCTTCCAGGGCGCGATGATCGGGCATATCGCGCACCAGGTCAGCATTCCGGTCGGGGTACAGGCGGAGATCGATGCGACGGCGGGGACGATCCGCATCCTGGAACCCGCAGTGAGTTGAAGTAGCGGAGCGAGCATGACCGAGCCTGATAGCGACAGCGCCTACGCCATGGTTTGCGATGGTCCCGGCCTTCCCCTTCGTGGTGAGCGGCGGCCGTTGCCGGCCCCGGGGCCCGGCGAGATATTGGCCAAGGTGCTGGCCTGCGGGGTATGTCGCACGGATCTGCATGTCGTGGACGGCGAAATCCCGGCGTCTTATCCGATCGTTCCCGGCCATGAGATCGTCGGAAAGGTTCTGGCAACCGGCCGGGATGCCACCGGGTTTGCCCCTGGCCAAAGGGTGGGCATCCCCTGGCTCGGCCATACCTGCGGACATTGCCGCTACTGCAAGGAAGGCCGGGAAAATCTCTGCGAGACGCCGCAATTCACCGGGGCCAGCCGGGATGGCGGCTATGCCACCCATGCGGTGGCCGATGTGCGCTTCTGCTTCGCCCTGCCCGAGGGGCGATCCGACCTTGAGGCGGCTCCGCTGCTTTGCGCCGGGCTGATCGGCTGGCGAGCCTATCGCATGGCCGGGCCGTGCCAGCGGATCGGGCTCTACGGCTTTGGCGCCGCCGCACATATCCTTGCGCAACTTGCCGTGGCAGAAGGTCGGGACGTGCTGGCGTTCACGCGCAAGGGCGATGTGGACGCGCAGCAATTCGCCCGCGCGCTGGGCTGCTCATGGGCGGGGCCGAGCACGGCGCAGCCGGAGGAGCCGCTCGATGCCGCCATCATATTCGCACCGGTTGGCGCCCTCGTTCCGGCGGCGCTGAAAGCGGTTCGTAAAGGCGGACGCGTGGTCTGCGCGGGCATCCACATGAGCGACATTCCCTCGTTCCCCTACGCGGATTTGTGGGGCGAGCGCCACATCCTGTCGGTCGCCAATCTGACCCGCGAGGACGGACTGACCTTCCTGACCCCGGAGATCGTCGGCAAGCTGAAAAGCCATGTCGTGCCGTTTCCGCTTGCCGAGGCGAACCGCGCCCTGGCGGCGCTCCGTGAGGGCAGGCTGCAGGGTGCCGCGGTCCTCGTGCCGTAAGGAGTATTCGCTAGAGCTGGCGAAGCGCGCGGGCCGGGCGGACGGACATCAGCGGAATCGATCCGGCGATGCCAATGCCGAGGGTGAGCAGCGCACCGCCGGCGAGCGTGCCGAGCATCGTGGCCCAATCGGGCGCCCAGCCGAAATCGAACACATGCACGATGACATACCAGGCGGCCGCGGTGCCGAGCGCGAACGATACGAGAGCAAGGGTCGCGGCGACCAGCGCATATTCCAGCGCCTGCGCTCCGAGCACCTGAAGCCGGGTTGCGCCCAGGGTCTTGAGCATCACGCTGTCGTAGCTGCGCGCCTGGCGCGAGGCCGAGATCGCGCCGATCAGCACCGCGATCCCCGCAAGGATCGCAATCGACGCCGCCGCCAGGATTGCGCTCGACATCTGGTCGAGCAGACCGCTGATCTGGCCTATCACCTCCTTTACCGCGATCACCGAAACGCCGGGAAACGCGTCCAGCAGAGCGTGCGTCACGGCACCATCGCGCCCGGAAGGAGTGGTGACGGTCGCTGCCAGGCTATGGGGTGCCGTGGCGAGGGTATTGGGGGAAAAGACGAGCACATAGTTGAAGCCCATGGTGTCCCAGTTGACCTTGCGCAGTGAGGCGATCGACGCCTCTATCTCGCGGCCGAGCACATTGACGGTGAGGGTGTCGCCCACCCCGATACCCATGGTTTTGGCGGCTTCTTCGTCGAGCGAGATCAGCGGCGGGCCGCTGTAATCCTGCGGCCACCACCGGCCTGCGACGAGATCGCTCCCCTCCGGCAAGCCGGTGCTGTAGGTCACGCCCCGCTCGCCGCGCAGGAACCATGCCCCTTCGGGAATCTCTTCCAGATCGGCGACGCGCTGCCCGGCATAGGCGACGATCGTGCCGCGCAAGGCCGGGACGATATTGATCTGGGGATCGCGCACCTCGTTCGCGACCAGGGCGCGGAAGCGTTCTTCCTTGGCGGCGGGAATGTCGAGGACGAACAGACTCGGCGCTGTCTTTGGCACCGTGCGGCTGATTTCGGCGTTGAGGCTGGTCTGGATGCCCGCAAGCGTGACGAACAGGGTGAGCGCAAGGCCAAGCGCGATCACCAGCGCCGAAGTCTGCGCGCCGGGCCGGTGAAGATTGGCGATCGCCAGGCGCCAGAGCGGATGGCGCGGGCGCGGCGCTTGCCTTGCCAGCCGGCTTACTGCCAGGCCGATCAACAGGAGCACGACCAGCACGGCGGCGGTCGCGCCCAGTACCGCGGCCGAAAAGAGCGGTTCGCGCGCGGTGAGCAAGGCCAGTGCGATCAGCGCGGCCGCAGCGGCCGCCACCATGGCCATGCTGCCGCGATCGATCCAGCGGTCCGGATCGACCAGCGCGCGGAAAATCGCCGCGGCGGGCTGGGTGCGGGCCCGGGCCAGCGGAGGCAGGGTGAATATCAGCGCGATCAGCAGGCCGTAGGCCGCGCTGGTGGCAAGCGGCAGCGGATGGAGGTGGAAACCGGGGCGCACCGGCAGCATGTCGCCGGCGAACATCACGATGGCGGATGGGAGAAGCGCCCCCGCGACCAGCCCCGCGCCGATCGCGAGCGCGGCGACCGCGCCGACCTGCAGCAGGTAAATGCGCGCGATGTCCGTGGAGGTGGCCCCCAGCGCCTTCAAGGTGGCGATGCTGGCGCGCTTGAGCGCAAGATAGGAGGAGACGCCGTTGCTGACCCCGATCCCCGCGATCACCAGCGCCGCCAGCCCGATCAGCGAGAGGAACTGGCCCATGCGTTCAAAGAACCGGTTCGCGCCGGGCGCCGCTCGGTCGCGATCCTTGAACTCCCAGCCTGCCGAGGCGTGACTTTTCTCGAGCTGTTCGCGAAGATCATGAACATCGGCGTCGGGAGCGGTCCGGATGCGGTATTTGCTCTCGAACAGGCTTCCCGGCTGAAGCAGTCCGGTGCGGCGCATTCCCTCGATCGAAACGAGCGCGACCGGACCGAGGGTAAAGCCCTCGCCCACGCGGTCGGGCTCGTCCGCGATCACATCGGCAATGGTGAAGCTGGCGTTGCCGTAGCGTAGCTGGCCGCCCCTCGCGACGCCCAGCCGTTCGGCAAGCGCGTCGCTGATCAGGATACGGTCGGGCGGCAGCGGCGCGGCATAGAGGCCATTGCGAAGCGCCAGCGTGCCATAAAGCGGATAGGCCGCGTCGACCCCTTTCAATTCGGTGAGGACGGCCAGCGGAGCGTTCCCCACGCCGCCATCGACGCGCTGGGCCATCGCCCGCATCCGGATCGTCTCACTCATGGTGCCGAGCCGGCGAAACGCCGCCTTGTCGTCCGCACCGGCTTCCCGCTGCGTCATGGAGATCTCCAGATCTCCGCCGAGCAGCGTCTGGCCCCGCGCGGCAAGCTCCTTCGTGATCGACGCGGTCAGGCTACCGATCGCGGCCAGCGTCGCCACGCCCAGGAACAGGCAGATGAAAAGCAGCCGAAGCCCGCGAAAGCCGGCATGGAGATCGCGGCGCGCAATCCGCCAGCTTTCGCGCCAGGCGAGGCCGCTCAAGAGGCGCGCCCGGCTACGAGCCGGCCGTCACGCATTTCGACAATGCGGCCGCAACGTTTGGCAAGCGAAGGATCGTGGGTGATGATCAGCAAGGTTGCACCTGCCGCCTGCTGGCGCGCGAAGAGCAGATCGATCACCGCCGCCCCGGTCGCCGCGTCGAGATTTCCGGTCGGCTCGTCGGCAAAGAGAATGCCGGGGCGGGGGGCCACGGCCCGCGCGATCGCCACGCGCTGTTGCTCGCCGCCCGAAAGCTGCGCGGGATAGTGATCGAGCCTGTGGCCCAGCCCCACCGCCGCCAGTTCCTCCGCTGCACGTGCGAAAGCGTCGGCATCGCCGGCAAGTTCCAGTGGAACCGCGACATTCTCGAGCGCGGTCATGGTGGGCAGCAGATGGAAGGATTGAAAGATGATCCCGATCCGCCCGCGGCGGGCACGCGCCAGCGCATCTTCGCTCAATGATCCGAAGTCGATCCCGCCGATGATGACGCTGCCACCGCTGGCGCGTTCCAGCCCCGAGAGAACCGCCATCAGCGAGGACTTGCCCGAACCCGAGGCACCGAGAATGGCGATGCTCTCGCCCCGGGCGATGTCGAGATCGATGCCCTTCAATATCTCGACCGGCTTGGCGCGGGTTCCAAGCGAGAGGGTGACATTGCGTGCGTGAATCGCGATATTGGTCAGGTCGATTGGCGCATGCATGAAGAAAGGACGCTCCTTGACGGGAAGGTTTTGGCAATATGGGGCGTCATTGCTCATTGTCCAACTGGCGATAGGCTGCTCGCCATCCACGCCTGAGCGGACCGACGCGCCGAACGGAACCAGGGCGACGGCCACGGCATCAACACCGGCCGCCGATGCCAGGCTCGTCGTCGTCTTTGGAGACAGCCTGTTCGCCGGCTACAATCTCGCGCCCGATCAAGGTTTTGCGCCCGCGCTGGAACGCGGGCTGGCAACACAGGGAAGCAAGGCGCGGGTCTTCAATGCCGGCGTATCCGGCGACACCAGCGCGGCAGGGCTCCAGCGGCTTGCCTTCACTCTGGACGGCCTCGACCGCAAGCCCGACCTGATGATCGTCGGCCTCGGCGCGAACGACATGCTGCGCGGGCTCAGCCCGGATGCGACCCGCGCCAATCTCGACGCGATATTGGCCGAACTCAAGAAACGCGGGATTCCGGCGATGCTGACCGGGATGGTCGCCGCCCCCAATATGGGCGCGGACTATGCCGCGGCCTTCAATTCGATCTATCCCGATCTCGCGAAGAAATACGGGGTGCCGCTCTACCCGTTCTTCCTCGAGGGCGTGGTGGGGCATCGCGACCTGCTTCTGCCCGATGGCATGCATCCGAACGCCAAGGGCGTGGATGCCATCGTCACGCGGGTCCTGCCGCTCGTAGCTGCCGATCTGGCGGATTGAATAGGGCCGGTCCTATACGCCGTCGCTTTTGACGAGACCCAGGTCATTCTCGCCCGCAGCCCGCCGGCTTGCGGATATCTCGATTGCCGCGGCAAGACCTCCCATCGCGCTATCGCCCAGGACCAGATCGCCATTGAAGGTCGCGACGGCCTTCCTGGCGATGGCCAGTCCCAGCCCCGAGCTTCCGCCGCCTCGCCCGCTTTCCGACCCCAGTTTCCGGAATGGAAGCAGCGCTTCGCTCCGTTGAGCTGCCGGGATGCCGGGGCCGTCATCCTCGATCGAAAGGACGATCGGATCGCCCGCCCCCAGCGTGACGCGCACCTGGTTGCCGTGCCGGCATGCATTTTCAACGAGATTGCCGAGCGCGCGCTTGAGCGCGAGAGGCTTGAGCCGGACCGGCAACTCGTCCGGGCCCTCATAGCCGATATCGGCGCCGACATCGGATATATTGTCCACTAGGGTCATGGCGATCGCCGCCAGGTCGACGAGCTTGTCCTCTTCCTCCGAGCCGCCCTGCATGAAGCCGACGACGGACCCGATGAACTTCTCCATGTCGACCAGATCGGCCGAGATGGCATCGCGCATCTCTTCATCGGCGAGCAGCGCGGTGCGCAGCCGCAGCCGCTGGATCGGCGTGCGCAAATCATGCGAAACCGCGATGAGCGCCTGGGCATGATCCTCGATCATCTGGAGAAGCCGCACCTGCATCGCCTGAAAAGCCGTTGCGACGCGGCGAACCTCCCATGGCCCCTCGATCTTGATGTCAGGCGTCGCGCCGCGTCCGGTCGCGTCGGCGGCTTCCGCAAGCTCGCTGAGAGGTCGAACCAGGGCCCGCACCATCAGCAAGGCCGCGCCCAGCACGACCCCGACCAAAAGCAGATGCACCACCATGGTCATGGCAAACGACGGCGGCGAGCCCAGGAAGGGCCGGACCCTGAAAGTCACAAAGCTGCCATCGGCAACCCGCAGCGCGCCGAGCAGGTCGCGTTCTCCGCTTTCGCCGGATGGAATGAGGCTGAGGCGCAGATCGCGGCCAGCCAACCGGGGCGCCAGCTCATCGAGCCGCCCTCGCATCCGGACCAGCTGCGGGTGCGCGGCGCTGGAGTCGGTGATCACGGTGCCCGGCACCCAGTTCAGCGTCATGCCGCGGATCGCCATGTCCGCCATCAGCGAAGGGCGGGGGCCGGTATCGACCTGGGTAACGATCTGGTCCGCGCTGGCGAGTTGTTCGGCGATCCGCCGGGTCTGTTCCTCGGAAAGCAAGCCGCGCTCATGCCACTTGATCAGGAACGAATTGCCGGCGAATTCGACCGCGAGCGCCGCCAACAGCACCAGCGCGAGCCGCGCCACCATGCTCCGGGGCAGAAACCGCCGTAAGATCATCGTATATCGACGTCCACCGCCAGCATGTAGCCCACGCCGCGAACGGTGCGGATCATCGGCCGGGCCCGGCGACCGTCACCCATCTTGCGCCGCAAGCGGCTGATCAGCACATCGATGCTGCGGTCGGAGGATTGGCCCAGCCGCGATCGCGAAAGCTCGAGGAGCCGTTCCCGGCCGATCATGCGCTGCGGGTTGCGCAACAGGCTCAGCAGCAGCTCATGCTCGGCGGCGGTCAGCTCGACCTCGGCGCCGGAGGGCGTCAGCAGCTCGTGATGGCGCGGCCGGTAACGCCAGCCGGCGAATTCGAATTGCTCGGGGGCAGGCAGGTCCAGCGGCACATGCGACGCGCTGGCGCGGCGCAGCACCGCGCGCACGCGCGCCAGGACTTCGGAACGTCCAAAAGGCTTGGCGATATAATCGTCCGCCCCAAGGTCGAGGCCGGCCACCCGATCGCGCTCCTGCCCCCGGGCGCTGATCATGATGATGGGGACCTGGCTTCTTTCGCGGATCATCCGGCAGATGTCGAAGCCGCATTCGTCGGCCAGCATGATGTCGAGGAGGACAAGGTCGATCGCACGTTCGCCCATCGTCCGTTGGAGAGCCGCGCTATCCTCGATTCCCGTCGCGTCGTAGCCGCTTTCCCGGAGCAGCCTGGAAAGCAGGGTCCGCACTCCGGGATCATCGTCGACCACGACAATATGGCAAGGCAGGCGCCGCCTGCTCTCGATTGCGCCGGGTCGCGGGGCCTGGGCGATCTCACTGGTTTGTAACAAAGTATTGCTCCTGCTCTATCATGCCCGCTTGGCCATTGACGCCATCAGGGCCTTATCCCAACAGCCGCGCCCACTGATCATGCGAGTTAGTCGCAATATCAACGGGGGTACAATGCATAAGTTCAATCATGGCCGATCCAGCCGCAGGACCGCCTTCGTCGGGATATCTGCATTGGCGCTGATGGCAAGCCAGAACGCGGCCGCCGAAGAGGCGACCGATCAATCCTCGAAGAACGAGATCGTCGTCACGGCCGCCGGTTTCGAGCAGAAGATCACGGAGGCGCCGGCCAGCATCACGGTCGTCACCGAAGAGGAACTGAAGCAGCGCCCCTATATGACGCTGATCGACGCGGTGCGCGATATCGAGGGGGTCGATGTCGGCGAAACCTCGGACAAGACGGGGCAGCGCACCATCAGCATCCGCGGTATGGGTTCGGATTACACGCTGGTCCTGATCGACGGCCGGCGCCAGAACAACCACGGGGACATTTATCCGAAC
>CAYXTO010000003.1:0-335652 GCA_964468045.1 uncultured Caenibius sp.
GGCTCAACGTCACCATCGCCCAGGACAATATCTCCAGAGGCGTCGGCCGACCCGCAACCTACGGGGTCACCGCCAGCTTCGACTTCTGAGCAAGGACCAGCCAGGCAAAGGCCAGGTAAGCAAGGCCATGCGGAACCTCCCTTCCGCATGGCCACCAGACCTCCTACAACGGGCGCGATTGGCAAACCAATCGTGCCCGTTATGGTGACAATAATCACTTGTTTCCAGCGAGTTGGATCATGGCGGCGCTCTCCATCGAGTGCCGCCGTTCCTTCTCCGTCAGAACTGCAATGGCAGGGAAATGTGCCGATCCAGCACCGCATCGCGATGCTCGATCAATATCCCGTCGATCGTGTCGCCAAGGTCGGCCTGCATCGCTTCGCCCATGGCCCGATACGCGTTCGGCATCGGGCAATGTTCATGCCGCATCGGCGCCACGAGATTGGAAAAGCTGGTCCAGTAGATGTCGGCCGCGGTCAGACGGTCGCCAATCAGATAAAGACTGCCTTTCCTGCGGTTTTCGTGGAGTTGCTCCGCTAGAAGTTCCAGGATGGCGATCATCCGGGACTTGGCGCCGGCCGCACTGCGGGACGGATCCCCATAACGGAACTGCATCACATCGACCTGTTCGCGGTTCAGGAAAACCGGCTCCGAGGATTTGCCGGCCAGGGCATCTTCCCAGGCAGCCATCTTGTACAGGCGGAAGTTCCAGCCCAGCCCGTCCTCGCCGCAGATCGCGCTGGAAAGGCCGAACATCTCCCACCGCATCCTCTCGTCCTCGGGGATCAGGGAGGGCTGCGGCTGCAGCCGTTCGGCAAGCAGTAGGATCTCGTCCCAGCGGGAGCGCCCCCGCTCCCTGTCCAGCATCGCCACCGGGGCGGATTCCTGGCCGGTCCATTCTCGCAAGACCTTGTCCTCGCAGGCAATGGACTGCGCGACGGGCACGTATCGAATGCCCTTGAGGTCCAGGATCATTTTGGCGGCCACGCTCCAGGGGCCGGGAAAGCCCGGTGAAAGCACCACTCTCAGACTAGGCAGGCCGACTGCGTCCAGAACGGAAATATAATCCAGCATTCCGATCATCCCCTTTGGTCGAACAGCAGCTTGCGCTGTTCGTCCGTGAAAGTCGGAGGTGGAGGGATTGTCGCATCCCGCATCGCCGCCTGCACCGCCGGGCGTGCCTCGATGGCATGGAACCAGCGCGCCAGATGGGGGAACTCGTCAAGATCCAGCGCATGATGGTCGCGAAAGAGGATCCATGGCCAGTTGATCATGTCGGCGATCGAATATTCCCCGGCGAGGAATTCCCGCTCCGCCAACTGCTTGTCCATCAGGGCATACAACCTGCGCGCTTCCTTTCCGAAGCGCTCGATCGCATAGGGCAGCTTCTCCGGCGCATAATTGCGGAAATGCCCGAACTGACCCAAAGTCGGCCCCTGAGCCGACATCTGCCACATGATCCATTGCAGGGTGAGAGCCCGCTCCTGCCCGCCCGGTGCCAGAAAACGCCCCGATTTCTCGGCCAGATAGATGAGGATGGCCCCGGACTCGGCAACGCTGACCGGTTCTCCGCCTCCCGCCGGATCGGTGTCCACAATCGCGGGTATCCGGTTGTTGGGGCTGATCTTCAGGAATTCCGGCTCGAACTGCTCGCCCTTGAATATGTCGATCGGGATCCGGGTGCTTTCGAACCCCATTTCTTCGGCCGTGACAGTCACTTTGTAGACGTTCGGCGTCGCGCCATAATAGATATTGATCATATCCCAGCCTGACCCGTTTCGGATCGAGCATATGGATGATCGGAAAGCTTGCCTTATAGTTTATTCAGATAAGTGATATCTGCGAGCCAGAAATCCGGACGGCGCCCGGTTTGGGACAGGTACTGAGAAGTCATCTGGAGAGTAGGATTCAATCAATTGATATAAAACAGAAGAAATAAATATGGATATACGTCACCTGAGGTACTTCGTGGCGATTGCGGACCACGCCAGCCTCCTGAAGGCGAGCGAGCATCTCCATGTCGCTCAATCTTCTCTAAGCGTTCACCTGGCCAATCTGGAAGCCGATCTGGGGGTCAGACTGATGGATCGCAACCGGAAGGGGGTGGAGCTTACTCCGGCCGGGAAAGCCTTCTACGAGAAGGCCCAGAACCTGCTGCGCCAATATCATGAAATGCGCGGGGCGGTGGCCAGCTTCGCCGACACGCCCAGGGGCCGGGTTGCGATCGGCATGCCCTCCACGACATCGGCGGTCATCGCGGGAGAATTGTACGGCAGGCTGGCGGACAGCTTTCCGGAGGTGCGTGTCTATATCACGGATGCGGGAGCCGGCAGCATCTACGAATGGCTTCTGGACGGCAGGATCGACCTGGCGATCCTGTTCAGCGTTTCGGAGGATTTGAATCTCGACGTGACCCCGCTTTATCGCGAGGAATTCTGCCTGGTCAGCCATGCCGATCATGCCTTGCCGGGCGAGGACGTGGATTTCGAATCGATCTTCGGTTTGCCGCTGGTCTCCAGTTCCCACGCCACGACCTGGCGCAAGGTGCTGGACGAAATGGCGGAGCGCTTCGGCAAGAAATTCGACCCCCTGCTTGAAACGGAATCGGTTGCCGTCCTGCAATCCATCCTGGCGACCGGGCGGGCGAGGTGTGTCCTGCCGCTTTCCTACGCCTCCGCCCAATTATCGGGCCGATTATCCGGAACACCCCTGAGATATCAGCGGCTTGTCAACCCGGAGCTGTGCGGCACCGTATCCCTGGTGCATCTTTCATCGCCACGGCTGAATGCGACCCAGCAAGCGGTCAAGGATGAGCTCATCGGGATATTCGACCGTCGGGAAGGCAAGATGCGCGACCCGGATGCTTCCTTCAAAATTCCGGTCATGCGCACGATGCCGACGCTTTCGCCACGGGTTTCGAAACTCAGGCGGTAAGGCAGTTGCCGACCCAGCGGTTCAGCCCATTTCCTCGATCTCTCCCGGATAGTGGAACGCAACTCCGCTTCGGCGATTGAACTCTCACCTGGATTGATTGAGTTCGGAGAAGTGGGGCCTTGAATCTGCTGGTTCAGAATCCGGAGCGATTGCAGCATGCGTTGTTCGAGAAGATCGCCGATCCCGGATTTCCTTGTGTCGGCGCCAAATCCGCCTTGGCGCATGGCTCGCTGCGCGTATTGCCTTGCCATTCCCTGACCAGCGTGTGGGATGATGTCCACATCCATCGCGAGTTGCTCGAGTGGTCGGCGCAATATCGCAAGGATGCGGCGGGGCTGCGCAGCCTTGCGCTGGTGTTCGAGGGGCCGGACGATCTTTCCGAACCCGCCTTCGAGACTGCGATGTGGGAACGGTTGCAATCCCTCGCCGACAAGGACCATTGGCTGGGCCAGCCCTATGATCACCGGGTGAGCCCTGATCCCGACGATCCGCACTTTTCCTTGAGCTTCGGTGGAGAAGGCTTCTTTGTGGTCGGGCTGCATCCCAACGCCTCGCGGGTCGCTCGCCGTTTCCAGCACCCGACCCTGGTGATGAACCTGCATGACCAGTTCGAGCACTTGCGGGAGCAGGGCCGGTATGAACGCATGCGCGCCGTGATCCTCGAACGGGATCGCAATCTTTCCGGATCCGTAAATCCGATGCTCGCCCGTCATGGCGAAACCAGCGAGGCGCGCCAATATAGCGGTCGCGCGGTCGGTCCGGAGTGGAGATGCCCATTCCGGGACCAGCGCCTCGCATGACCGTTCGCGAGATCGCGCCGCGAAGCGGAACCGCTTTCCGTGTGGGTACTGGTCAGGTCTTGCGCGTCATCGATCCGGAAGGGTCGCAGGTGTGCGATCTGCTGGCCTTCAGCGGTGCGGACATCCGGGAAGTGATCTCCAACGGCCGGACCTTCGACTATGAGGAGACGATCAAGCTGACCACCGGCAACCGGATCTGGTCCAATCGATCCAGGCCGATGCTCGAGATCATCGAGGACAGCGTCGGCTGCCATGATTTTCTGCTCACGCCCTGCAGCGAGGCGACATTCCGGCATTTCTATCCGGACAAGCCGGTTCATCGCGGATGCTTCGGGAATTTGGCGGAGGCGCTTGCTCCTTTCGGCATCCTGCCCGACATGATCCCGACCGCGCTGAACCTTTTCATGAATGTGCCGGTCGATGGAGCAACGGGGCGCATCCAGGTGCTTCCTCCCAGGAGCATGGCGCAGGATCATGTCCGGCTGCTGGCGCTCACGGATCTGGTCATAGGCCTCACCGCCTGCTCGGCCTATGATTCCAACGGAGGCAGGTTCAAGCCCATCCATTTTTCGGTCGAGGACGCTTGATCCGAAGATCGCGTGAAAGCGCATTGGGCTTGTCTTGGCGCGGACGACACCTTATCCCGCCGCTCTGCCGCGCCCCGGACCTCCGAGTATCCTGCTGCGGCCGAAGTCGAGGTTTCTTGTCCCAGCCGAGCCGTGCTTTTCTTGCTTTCCTGCCCGAGCGGATGCGCGCGGGGCTTGGACGGCGGACGACGGGTCTTCTCTTTGCCCTGCTCCTCGAAGCGGGGCTGGTGCTTGTGCTGCTGACCCTTGGCTCCTCGATCACGCAGGAAGAACGAAGGGAAGTCAATCTGACGACCTTCGAAAGAGCGCCCGAGCAGGAGAATTCCAGGACGCCGGAGAAGAGCAAGGCGCCCGATCCGAAACAGGCCGAACGCCCGGCCGAACCCAGGCCGACCCCCGAACAGGTGCAACCGGAACCCGCGGAACGGCAGCCGACGCCGCCGGCCGCTCCGATGATCCAGATCCCGCGCGATCAGATGGCCGCCGCGAACATAGCGACGATGCCGGCTCCTCCCGCGCCGCCGGCCGCGGCCAGCCAACCCAGGATGGGACCGCCCGACACCGGCAGTCCCGGTGATACGCCGCGGGTCGGAGGATCGGGTCCGAATGGTGAGCCACTCTATGCCGCTGCGTGGTATCGCGAACCCTACGATGATGAACTGCGTGGGTATCTTTCTACGTCCCGTGGGCCGGGTTGGGGGATGATTATGTGCCGTACTGTACCCAATTTCCGCGTCGAGGACTGCGTGGCTGTCGGTGAATCCCCCGAAGGTTCCGGCATCGCGCGCGCCGTCCTAGCGGCTGCCTGGCAATTCCGTGTGCGGCCGCCCAGGGTCGGCGGGCGATCCATGGTGGGCGAATGGGTGCGGATCCGCATCGATTACGACCTGAAGCGACAGTAAACGCGCCGCGCGGGTATTCCCCTGCGCTCTGCCGGTATGGCCGTTTTGTGACGAAAATTTGACATTTCCACATCCAAACCCCGGCAAAGGCGAGCTTGGCCGCGTGGCGCCGTTGCCTGGGCGCCCAAGTTCGTCTAGCCGCAGCGCCTTAAGCGGGTGGAGGATGAGGTAATGGCCATGCGGCAAATCGCTGTGCTGCCCTACCGCGCTGACTCCCCCGCCGTCGATGCGACGATCCGCATTCTTCTCATCACTTCCCGGGGAAAGGGGCGATGGGTGGTGCCCAAGGGCAAGCCGATAGCGGGCCTTCCACCCCATGCCAGCGCCGCGCGAGAAGCGGAAGAAGAAGCAGGTGTTCTGGGTGCGGCCTGCCCCACGCCGATCGGTTCCTATCGTTTTCGCAAGCGGCGAAGTTCTGGCGCATCGGTCTGGACGGATGTGCTCGTATTTCCCTTCGCCGTCACCGAAGAGCTCGAAAGCTGGAATGAGCAGCATGAACGCGAGCGGCGCTGGTTCACGCTGGCGGATGCGGCGCAGGCGGTGGACGAGGAGGACTTGCGGGCCTTGATCCGGAGTTTCGGGGCAAAGGAGTTCCGGGCGGCAACGCAGGGCAGGAAATTCATGACCGCGGTCGCGGACAAGACAGGGGTGAATGCTATGTTCGGATGGTTCCAGAAACTACTGCCCCAGCAAGGCAATTTCTTCGAGCTGTTCGAGCAGCAGGCCGCCACTCTCGTGGCCGGCGCGGATGCTCTCGCGCGGCTCCTGCAGGGTGGCCCCGGCAAGCTCGAGCACATTCGCGAGATCGAGGAGCGCGAGCACGATGCCGACAACATCACCCGGGAAGTTCTGCAGACCGTGCGCCGCACGTTCCTGACCCCGTTCGATCGCGGCGCGATCACCGATTTGATCGCCGCGATGGACGACGCGATCGACGAGATGCAGCAGACCGCGGGCGCGGTCGATCTTTACGAAATCTCGGAATTCGAACCGGAAATGCGGGACATGGCCGGCATAATCGTCGATGCCGCACGGCTTACGGCCGAGGCGATCCCGCTGCTGCGAAGGATCGCCGACAATGGAATACGCCTGCATGAACTGACCGAGCGGATCGTGCGCATGGAAGGTCACGCCGATGAAATCCATGCGGCGGGCCTCAGGCGGATATTCAAGGAAATCGGCAGCAGGGATCCGCTGCAATTCATCACTCGCCAGGAGTTGTTCAAACGGCTGGAACGAGTGGTTGATCGTTTCGAGGATGTCGCGAACGAGATCGACGGTCTCGTGATCGATCATTCCTGATCCCGGCCGGAAGAACCATGGATCACAGCATTTCCCTGCCCTTGCTGGTCGGGCTCATCGGACTGGCCCTGGCGTTCGATTTCCTGAACGGCTTGCATGATGCGGCGAACGCGATCGCCACCGTTGTGTCGACCCGCCTGCTGTCCCCGGTGGTTGCCGTTGCATTTGCGGCCTTCGGCAATTTCGCAGCCTATTGGTTTGTCGGGCTTCACGTCGCGGAAACGGTGGGCAAGGGCATCGTCGACAAGGATGTGGTGACGCCTGCCGTCGTGTTCGGCGCCTTGATCGGCGCGATGTTCTGGAATGTGCTGACTTGGCTCAAGGGGATTCCCTCGTCATCAAGCCACGCGCTGATCGGCGGGCTTCTCGGGGCGGGCGTCACGCATGCCGGCCCGGCCGCCGTCGAGGTTTCCGGCACGCTCAAGACCGTGGGGGCGATCTTCCTTTCCCCCCTGATCGGCTTCGCCATTGCCATGATGCTGATGCTGCTGACCAGCTGGCTCTTTCGCGGGATACAGCCGCGCCGCGTCAACAAGAGCTTTAAGGGGCTGCACCTGATTTCGTCAGCCGCCTATTCGATCAGCCATGGCGGCAACGATGCGCAGAAGACCATGGGCATAATCGCCGTGCTGCTCTATTCGACAGGTCATCTCGGGGGCGAGTTCCATGTGCCCTCCTGGGTGGTGATTGCTTGCTATCTGGCGATTGCCCTGGGCACGCTTTCCGGCGGCTGGAAGATCATCAAGACAATGGGAAGCAGGCTGACCAAGCTTAATCACCATTCGGGTTTCTGCGCATCGGCTGCCGGATCGGTGGTCGTGTTCTGCGCCAGTGCGATGGGAATCCCGATTTCGACGACCCATGCGATCACCGGCAGCGTGGTGGGCACGGGGGCTGCGAGGCGGGCGAGCGCAGTGCGGTGGAGCGTGGCCAGCCGGGTGATCATTGCCTGGTTCATTACCATTCCGGCCAGCGCCATCGTCGGCGCCCTGTTCTATTTGCTGACCCGCCTGTTTTGAGTCTCCGGGCTGGCGGCTGGCGGGGGCACTGGCCCAGCCTATAGCCAAAACATATGGGCGGTAGAATTCGATCTTATTTTTGGCGCGTGACAGATCATGCTCTAGGCCGATAGGAATGCTCAGGGCTGCGATCCTTGCGGATTCGGCCTGATGTCCGGCTTGTGCATCGCGATGCGCCATTGCCGGGCAAGATAGATAACAGTTTGAGGATATGACATGTCATCGGCCCCAATGACGGGTCTTCGGGTTATTGACCTGAGCCAGATATACAATGGCCCCTATGCGACCTATCTGATGGCGCTGGCGGGTGCGGAAGTGATCAAGGTCGAGCCGCCATCGGGTGAACCGTTGCGCAAGCGCGCGGTCGTCGGCGGTGCGGGTTTGCCCTTTGCCATGCTCAATGGCGCCAAGCGTTCGATCACGCTGGATCTTAAGAGCGAGGAAGGCAAGCAGGCGCTGCTGGAACTGGCCGATAGTGCGGATGTGCTGGTCGAGAATTTTTCGCCCGGCGTGATGGATCGGCTCGGTCTGGGGGCGGACGTGCTTCAGAAGCGCAACCCGCGCCTGATCTACGCGGCCAGTTCGGGCTATGGTCGGGATGGGCCCTACAAATCCTATCCGGCGATGGACCTGACGATGCAGGCGATGTCCGGCGCCATGTTCGTGACCGGTTTTCCGGATCGTCCGCCGGTCAAGTGCGGCCCGGCCATCGCGGATTTCTTCGCAGGCATCCATCTCTATGCCGCGATCACGACCTCGCTTTACGAACGGGAGCGTACCGGTGTCGCCCGCCGCGTGGAAGTGACGATGCAGGATTCGATCTATGCTTCGCTCAGCTCCAATCTGGGCCTTGCCTGGGCCAAGGGCGACGAGGCGCAGTTCGCGCGTACCGCGAACCGGCATGGCGGGCTCGCGGAATGTCCCTACAATGTCTATCCGACAGCGGACGGACATATCGCGATGATCTGTGCCCGCGATGAGCATTGGGTCCGCTTGTCCGAACTGATGGGCAAGGGCGAGCTGGGCAGCGACCCGCGCTATTCCACGCTCAAGGAACGTGTCGCCCGGATGGACGAGGTCGATGAAATGGTCGGGGCGTGGAGTTCGCAGCTGTCGACGCAGGAGGTGTTCGAACGGCTCATGAGCGCGCGCATCGCCTGTGCGCCGGTGAGGACGCTGGCAGAGGTGATGGAAGACGAGAACATGTTCGCGCGCGGCTCTTTGCTGCATGTCGATCACCCCCGCTATGGCCGGATCGTGGTGCAGCAGACCCCGTTGCGGCTGGAAGGGGCGCCTTTGCGCAATCCCGAACCCAGCGAGGATCTCGGAGCTTCGACTGCCGAGATCCTGGGGCAATTGACCGGATTGGAAGAGGATCAGATCGCAAGAGCGGCTGGAAGGTAAATTGCGGGCGGCATGGCTTGCACGTTTGAACCCGAGCGGCAGGCCATTCGAGCCCGGTCTGTTTTTGATTTGAGATCGAGAGGACCAAGGAAATGGCGCAGAAGCGCATGAGATTTGGTGCATTCATTGCGCCGCATACCCCGACCGACGAACATCCCTCGCTGGCGCTTGAGGAGGATATGGATCGGGTGGTGTGGATGGAGAAGCTGGGCTTCGATGAAGCCTGGATCGGTGAACACCACTCTGGCGGCTGGGAAATCAACGGCAGCCCGGAGATCTTCATCGCCGCGGTTTCGCAACGCACCAGCCGGATCAAGCTCGGCACCGGCGTGGCCTCCTTGCCATATCATAACCCGTTCACACTCGCCGACCGTATCCGGCAACTCGACCATGTCACCAAGGGCCGTACCATGCTCGGTGTCGGCCCCGGCTCGCTGCCGTCCGATGCTTACATGATCGATGTTCCTACCGCCCAGGCACGGGACCGGATGGAGCAGGCGATCGACCCGATCGTCCGCTTGCTGAACAATGAGATCGTGACCGCCAAGACCGACTGGTTCAACCTGCAGGAAGCCAGGCTCCAGCTCGATCCCTATAATGACGATGGCGTGGAAGTAGCTGTCGCCAGCCAGGTTTCGCCGACCGGGGCGCGAGCGGCGGGCAAGTTCGGCCTGTCGATGTTGGCGATCGGCGCGACCTCTGCAGGCGGGTTCAATGCGCTGGCCTCCAACTGGGCGATTGCCGAAGAAACCGCCGCCGAGCACGGCAACCAGATGGACCGGAACGGCTGGCGCCTGGTCGGACCCGTTCACGTGGCCGAAACCCGCGAAAAAGCGCGCGAGAATGTGCGACATGGGCTGTTGCGCTGGATCGAGTATATGGAAAAGGTCGCCGCGATCCCGCTCGCGCCGCCCGCAGGCCAGGATCCGGTGGACTATATGATCGACACCGGGTTCGGGGTGATCGGCACGCCGGATGATTTCGTGGCGCAGATGAGCCGGCTGTCGGAGCAATCGGGCGGTTTCGGCTGTTTCCTCAACCTCGACAATCACTGGGCCGACTGGGACCAGACCAAGCGCTCCTACGAGCTGATCGCCCGCTTCGCGATCCCGAAGATCAACAAGCTGAATGAATCCCGCGTCCGTTCGGAGACCTGGCTGCGGGAGAACAACGCCCACTTCAAGGGCGAGCTGACTGCCGCCGTGCGTTCCAAGATGGAGGAATACGCCCGGGAAAAGGGCATGGACAAGCTGTCCCCCGATCTCGTCGCACACTTCAAGGCCAATACCTGAATACCTGCGGGCCGGGATCATTCCCGGCCTGCGCCTTTGCAACACGCCGGCATCTGCCTGGGAGACATGAAATGAACGCACCATTCGACTATAGCCATCCTTTCCTCAAGGGCGACGTGAAGAAGCTCTTCATCGGAGGTGAATGGGTAGACGCAAGCTCGGGCGAGACTTTCGATTGTATCGATCCTTCGCGCGGGCTTGCTGCGATCAAGGTGTCGCGCGGTGGTCCCGAAGACATCGACCGCGCCGTCGCGGCGGCCCGGGCCGTGTTCGAGGGTGAGTGGTCGAAGTGGACCCCATTCGACCGGCAGGCGCTGATGTTGAAGGTGGCCGAGGCAATCGACCGGCGGTTCGAGGATCTGGCTCGGCTGGAAACGATCGACATGGGCGCGCCGCTGGCTCGCACCGGTCTGTTCCGGCGCTGGATTCAGCAGACCTTCCGTTATTACGCCTCCCAGGCCATGAACACTCGCGGGGACATTTTCAGCAACTCCGTACCCGGCAATTTCATGGCCTATTCGCACAAGGCGCCGGTGGGAGTCGTGGGCGCGATCATCCCCTGGAACGGGCCGATGATCACGCAGTTGTGGAGCATTTGCCCCACGTTGGCGACCGGCTGTACACTGGTGCTCAAGCCGGCGGAGGAAGCGCCGCTCTCCACGCTGATGATGGCCGAAATCCTGCATGAGGCCGGCGTGCCGGCGGGCGTGATCAACGTGGTGCCGGGCCCGGGGCCGACCGCTGGTGCGGCGCTGGCCGGCCATATGGATGTCAACAAGATCAACTTCACCGGCTCCACCATCACCGGCCGCAAGGTCATCGAGGCATCCGCCTCGAACATGAAGCGCGTCGCGGTCGAGCTGGGCGGCAAGTCTCCGGACATCGTCTTTGCGGACGCGGATCTCGACGCGGCGGCTACCGGCGCGGCCATGGCGTGCTTCACCAATACGGGGCAAGTGTGCTTTGCCGGTACCCGCCTGTTCGTTGAGCGCAGCATCTATGACGATTTCGTGGAGCGCGTGGCCGAGGTCGGACGCAAGCTGAAGGTGGGCCCGGCGCTAAGCGAGGACAGCCAGCTCGGCCCGCTGGCGTCTCAGGCGCAGCTCGATCGGGTGACGAGTTACTTCAAGGTGGCCGAGCAAGACGGTGCGCGCCTTGTCACCGGCGGCGAGCCGCTCGACATCGGCGGCGGGTTCTTCGTTCCCCCCACGGTCTATGCCGGGGTTACCAATGACATGCGCATCGCGCGCGAGGAAATCTTCGGCCCGGTGCTGGCGGCGATCCCGTTCGATACCGAGGAAGAGGCGATCGCGCTCGCCAATGATACCATCTATGGCCTCGGCGGCGGCGTATGGAGCCGGGATGTCGGCCGCGTCCATCGTGTCGCGCATGCAATCCGCACCGGCATGGTCTGGACCAATTGCTATGGCGTCACCGATCCTGCCGTCACCTTCATTGGCACCAGGCAGAGCGGCTATGGCGTGAAGGGCGGGCCCTATGCAGTTGACGAGTTCCTTGCAGCCAAGACCATCTGGATGAATCTGGCCTGAGAGACCGAACATGAGCAACGGCGACGAGAACATGTTAGACGTGATCATCATCGGCACCGGCTTCGCCGGCGTCTATGGATTGTACCGGATGCGGGAGGCGGGCTTCAACGTCCTGGCGGTGGAAGCCGGCGACGATGTCGGCGGCTGCTGGTACTGGAACCGCTATCCGGGCCTGCGCTGTGATGTCGACAGCCTGGAATATGCCTATGCATTTTCCGAGGAGTTGCAGAAGGAATGGCGCTGGAGCGAGCGCTACGCCAAGCAGAACGAAATCCAGGGCTACATCAGCTTCGCCGCGGATCGCCTCGGCCTGCGCAAGGATATTCGCTTTAACACTCGCGTAAAAGCCGCCACGTTCGACAACGCCGCCAATCGCTGGACCCTTGAAACCGAAAATGGCGACAGGTTGCAGGCCCGTTATGTCGTGATGGCAACGGGTTGCCTGTCAGTCCCGAACAAGCCCAATATTCCGGGTATCGAGAATTTCGGGGGGCAGTTGATCCATTCGGTGCAGTGGCCGAAGGAAAAGCTGGATCTGTCGGACAAGAACGTCGCCGTGATCGGCACCGGCTCTACCGGCATCCAGATGATCCCGCTGCTGGCCCAAGACGCGAAGCACCTTACCGTCGTGCAGCGCACGCCTGCGTTCTGCGTTCCGGCCCGCAATCAGGAATGGAACGACGCGCGGATAGATTACTGGCGCGAGAACTATCGTGAGTTGCGCGACATGGCTCGCAATACGCGAGCCGGAGTGCTGCACGAATATGGCCTGCTACCCGCCGCCGCGGTGCGCCCGGAAGATCGCCAGGCTGACTTGGAGCGCCGCTGGATCAAGGGCGGTCCGAACGTGCTCTATGGTTTCAGCGATCTGTTGCGGAATGAGGAGACCAACGAGCTTGTCAGCGAATTCCTGCGCGGCAAGATCGCCGAGGTGGTGAAGGACCCGGAAACCGCCAGGAAGCTGATGCCGTATGAGTATCCCGTGGGGGCCAAGCGGGTCTGCGTCGGTACTGATTATTACGAAACCTACAATCGCGACAATGTGTCGCTGATCGATCTGCGCAGCGAGAAGCTGCAACAGATCGAGAAGGATGGCATTCGCACGGAGCAGGGTTTCTACCCGGTCGATGTGCTGATCCTTGCCACCGGATATGATGCGATGACCGGCGCCTTGCTGGCCATCGACATCCGGACCGCTGCCGGCAAATCGCTGCGCCAGGAATGGTCCCATGGCCCGCAGACCTATCTGGGCCTCGGCATCGCCGGCTTCCCCAACATGTTCGTGGTGACCGGCCCCGGCAGCCCGTCCGTCTTCAGCAACATGGTCCTGTCCGTCGAGCACGATATGGACTGGATCACGGAATGCCTCGATTATCTTCGGGAGCGTGGCTTCCCGGCCATCGAGGCTGAGGCCGAGGCTCAGGAAGCCTGGATGGATCATGTCGATCAGCTTGCCGGCGGCACCTTGGTGAACAAGGCGGCCAGCTGGTATCGCGGCGCCAATATCGAAGGAAAGCCGCAGAAGTTCATGCCTTATCTGGGCGGTGTGAACACGTATCAGGCCAAGTGCCGCGATGTCGCGGAGCATGGCTATGAAGGTTTCCTGATCGATGGAAAAGCGCAAGCCAGCCAGCGCCAGCGCGAGATGGCCGATGGCTGACGGAGCGCTCGCCAAGGTTGCGCCCGATCTGCGCAAGTTTATCGAGCGTTTGCCCGACCTCTCGAACATCGGGAGCCGCCTGGCCGAAATCCGGGCAGTGCTGGATGGTGAACAGCCGCCGCTTGGCGATGATGGTGAAGTCATCACCAGCGAGCTATTCATTGATCGACCGGATGGAACCCAGCTGCGCTGCCTGTTCAGCCGGCCCACCGTCGTTTCAGCGGACACGCCGCTTCCGGTTCTGCTGCATGTCCATGGCGGCGGCTATGTCGCGGGATCGGCCAATCGGGATCATGATATTGCCCGCAAGGCTGTCGTGGAGCTGGGCTGCGCGGCGCTGATACCGGATTATCGGCTGGCGCCGGAACATCCCTATCCGGAGCCGCTGGATGACGTGCTGCTCTCCTACCGTTGGCTGAGGCAGCAAGCTGCAGCATTGACGATCGATGCCAATCGCATCGCCCTGCGAGGGATCAGCGCGGGCGGCGGTCTTGCCTATGCGGCCGCTCTCAAGCTCAAGGAGGAGCTGGCCAGCGCGCCTTGTTTCCTGCTGCTGCTGTTCCCGATGCTGGATGACCGCACGGAGGCTCACCCGCATAATGGCGTTTATGTCTGGACTCACGATAACAACCAATTCGGGTGGGACAGCTACCTCGCCAGCGTGGATCGATCAGATCCGCCTCCGCTTGCGGTTCCGGGGCGGGTTGAGGATGTGGCCGGCTTGCCGCCCATCTTCCTGGCGACCGGAGCGATCGACCTGTTCGCTGGCGAGAACCTGGCTCTCGCACGCAGGCTGGTGGACGCGGGGATCTCGCTGGAGATGCACGTCTATCCCGGCGCATATCACGGCTTCGCGCTGATCCCCTGCCAAGCGACCCAAGCTTACGAGCAAGCGGCAATGGCTGCGCTCGCGCGCGCTTTCGCTGCAAAGATCGACGGAGAATGACATGAAGGCGTGGATGGTTACAGAGGCGAAGGCACCCCTGGAGAAGTTCGAACTCGAGACGCCGGAGCCGAGGGGGACGGAAGTCGTCATCGAGACCGCTTATTGCGGAGTCTGCCATTCCGATCTCCATTTCTGGAAGGGCGAATACAACATGGGCGGCGGCAAGGTCATGAAGCTTGCCGATCGCGGGGTGCAGCTGCCCCGTGCACCGGGCCATGAAATCGCCGGCCGCGTGGTTGCCCTTGGCCCCGATGCCGAAGGGGTGAAGATCGGCGACATGCGCGTGGTTTATCCCTGGCTTGGCTGCGGGAATTGCTATTACTGCAATAACGGGCTGGACAATTGGTGCCGCACCCCGAAGGGGATCGGAGTGATCCGCAATGGCGGCTTCGCCAGCCATGTCGTGGTGCCGCATTCGCGCTACCTGGCCGATCCCGGGAATGTCGATCCGGCTCTGGCTGCAACCTATGCCTGTTCGGGCCTGACCATCTATTCCTCGCTCAAGAAGGTGATGCCGATCGATCCTGACAGCCCGATCCTGCTGATCGGCGCGGGGGGGCTGGGCCTCATGGCGGTTGAGATGCTGAAGGCGATGGACCATCGCAATATCGTGACGGTCGATATCGATCCCGCCAAGCTGCAGGTGGCGAAGGAGAAGGGTGCGACCACCATCATCGACGGTTCGGCGGGCAATCTGGCGGAAAAGGTCATCGAAGCGGTTGGCAAGGTTCCGGCGGCGATCGACATGGTGAACAACGATCATACGGCCAAGGCCGCGCTCTATTGCCTCGACAAGGGCGGCAAGCTGGTGCTGGTCGGGGTCGCCGGCGGCGAACTGACGCTCTCGCTGGCGACCATGATCTTCATGGGGTTGACCGTCTACGGCAATCTGGTCGGAACTCCGCAGGATCTGCACGATGTGCTGGAACTGGCGAATTCCGGCAAGCTGGCGCCCACACCGTTGCAATGCTGCCCGGCGGACGAGGCCAATCAGACATTGATCGACCTCAAGGAAGGCAAGGTGACGGGTCGCGCGGTTCTTACCTGGTAGTCGGTTCGAACCATGCGGCAGGCCGGTCTTCAGGGAACGATCGGCCTGTGCACCGGACGGGGCACACGTCTGTCCCCTCCGAACAGGGACCCGGGGCACACCTTGCGTGACGGGGAGCCTTTCGAACCGAGCCCCAATTCGTTTGCCACCTGCCGGATAGTGGCGGTCAAAACCTCTCGGGTGGCCTTCTGAGCATCGGTCAGATCCTTGCTCTGCAGATTGGCAAGCGAAAGAATGCCCCTGATTTCAGGTTCGATGATGCGTCGGGCCTGCACGAAACCATTGAGATGGTCCTGGATGATGCTTGAGCGAGGCAGGATGGTGTAGCATTCGCCTGACATCGCCAGGGACCGCAGCCCCATGTAGGATTCGCTTTCGAAGGTGACGGAAAGCGACTTGCCGAGATTGTCGGCATGTTCCTCCAGGATCTTTCTCCAGGCGGTTGAGCGGCAGGGCAGGGCCAGCGGGAAATCGAAAACGTTGGAGAACGGTATGTCGACGTCATCGTCTTCGTCGTCGAACTGTCCGAAAAGCCAATAATCCTCGATGAACAGCGGTGAAAGCGAAAGCCCGATATCCTCGGGAATGTTGAAAAGGATGGCGAAATCGATCTTTCCGTTCTGCAGCCATTCGTATACGGCGGGGCTGCTGGCATCGAGAATGTAGAGGCTGACATCCGGGAGGGCGTCGCGCATCGCCTTGTATAGCGGCGGCGCGAAGAGGGCCGGCATGGTGGACGGCATGCCTATGGAAACGGTGCCGGCCGGCTTGGCCTTGTTTCTCTTCAGCCCCAGAATTGCTTCGCTATGGTAGCGCAGCAGGGTGATCGCGCGTTCATAGAGCAACTGGCCCTGGTCGGTGAGTGTGATGCCCTTATGGCTTCTCTCGAACAGCTTTACCCCGAGTTCCAGCTCCAGATTGGACAAGTGCACGCTCAATGCAGGCTGCGCCACATGCAGGCGTTCCGACGCCTTCATCAGGCTGCCTGCCTCGGCCATCGCGACGAAATACCGCAGGTGCTTGATGTCCATCATGCTTCCTTCTGGACGACTTGGGGGAATTGGCGGGTTCTTCGGCACGAGCTTGGGCGAGTCAAGTTTGATCCGCATGCGGCGCCGTCGGAACGCATTTTGGGCAGCTGCATCGGAGTATGGTGCATTGCTTGGCCAGGGACCGAGAAGCCTTTGATGCTTGCAATCCTGTTTTTCCGAAACAATATCGGATTGATGTGGGAGCATGCAAAACGATGAACTTGCCGGAGGGCTCATCCCTTGAAGCGACTGGTGCCGGACCGGTTGCGCAGGTGGCATTCGAAAATCCTCGATCGCATTCGATTCTGGTGGATGGACGCCGCTTGAACGTTCTCGAATGGGGGGATTCTGGCAGGCCCGTGGTCATGCTGCTCCACGGGCTGCGCGATCATGCGCGCAGCTGGGACTGGATCGCGAATGAACTGGCCGCTGATTATCATGTTTTCGCGCCGGACCTGCGAGGCCATGGGGATAGTGACTGGGCAGGCGCTGGATCCTATGGGATAGCAAACTACATCATCGATCTTGCCGATATCATCGATGCGCTGGGGTTGGAGCGGCTCGCCCTGGTGTGCCATTCGCTCGGCGGGGTTCTCGGCCTGCGCCTTGCGGCCGCTTTTCCGGAGCGGATCGCGGCCTTTTGCGGGATCGAATGCATCGAACTTCCCATCGTGCGGGATGAGCAGGTCAACCCCAAGCCTTTCCCGGTACGGCTGCGGGGGTGGATCGATGAGGAGCGCAAGCGCCGGGCGAGACCGCCACGCAGCTATTCGTCCCTTGCAGCAGCGACGGAGCGAATGCAGCAAGAGCAACCGCTGCTGGACCATCACACGATCATGCATTTGGCGCGGCACGCCATCGTCACCAATCCGGACGGTTCCGTTCGCTGGAAATTCGATCCCGCCGTTCGCCCTCGCCCACCCGAGGATGCGAAGGGCCATGATCTGGACGACATCCTGGATGCGATCTCGAGCCCTGTGCTGCTGGCCTATGGGGACGCCAGCTGGATTCCCATTCCGTCCGAGAAGCGTCTGGCGCGTTTGTGCGACCATCGTGTAGTAACCTTCGCCGGAGCCAGCCACTGGCTCCATCATCAATGCCGAGAGGATTTCCTGCGCGAGACGCGCGGGTTCCTGAAATCCCGTTTTGAAAGCCCTGATCATGCGTGAAGCCGCCATCGTATCCACCGCCCGTACCGCCATTGGCCGCGCTCAGCGCGGCGCCTTCAATGATACCGATGCGCCCCAGCTGACCGCCCATGTGGTCAATGCCGCGATCGAGCGCGCTGGCATCGATCCCGTGCGTATCGAGGATGTGGCGATGGGGGTGGCAGTGCAGTGGGGCACGCAGGGTAACAATCTCGGCCGCACCACCGTGTTTGCGGCGGGACTTCCGCTCTCGGTACCCGGCACTTCGCTGGACCGCAAATGCGCCTCGGGCCTGACCGCCATTGCCTTTGCCGCGCGCGGAATCATCGCCGGGGACATGGATGTGGCGGTCGCGGGCGGGGCGGAATCGGTCTCCCTGACGCGCAACAACCATGCGCCGAATTTCCGCTCGCAGCCCCAGGTTGTCCTCGATCATGTTCCCCACGCCTATATGGCGATGATCGAAACCGCCGAAGTCGTCGCGGAACGCTATGGTATCAGCCGGGAAGTGCAGGACGAGTATGCGCTGCAAAGCCATCAGCGCGCCGCCGCTGCAACGACTGCGGGCAGATTTGCGGACGAGATCGTGCCGATTACCGTGCGCAAGAACATTCTCGAAAAGGATGGCACCGTATCCGGGGCGGAGGAAGTGACGCTCGCGCAGGATGAAGGCATCCGCCCGGATACGACGCTTGAAGGCTTGGCCAAGCTCAAGCCGGTGTGGAAGGACGGCGCTCTGATCAAGGAGGGGCGCAATGTCACTGCCGGCAATGCCAGCCAGCTTTCCGATGGCGCTTCTGCCCAAGTCCTGATGGATCGTGAGACGGCGGAGCGTGAAGGGCTGCCGATTCTCGGGATTTTCCGGGGTTTTCAGTCTGCCGGCTGCGCGCCCGAGGAGATGGGGATCGGGCCGGTTTTTGCGATTCCGAAGCTACTCGACCGGGCGGGGCTCTCGATCGATGATATTGGGCTTTGGGAAATCAACGAGGCATTCGCCAGCCAGGTGATCTATTGCCGCGACAAGCTCGGCATCGATCCCGACAAGTTCAATGTGAACGGCGGCGGGATCGCGCTGGGGCATCCCTTTGGCATGACGGGAAGCCGTATTACCGGACATGCCCTGATCGAAGCGAAGCGGCGTGGCATGCGCTACGCAGTAGTCTCGATGTGCGTGGCGGGCGGCATGGGGTCCGCCGCTCTGCTGGAGATTCCAGGCTAGACCAGCGGCGTTCTTTCTTTCGAGGCTCGCTTCCCGCCAGTGAGGCAAGTCCATCGTGAATTGTTGGCGGATTTATCGCAATATCTTGCGATTTCCTGTTGCGGGGTGGCGTACCCGCCGCTTTCCCTTTGCCCCCAGCTAAACGAGGCGGTAAAATTCGACTGCGATTGCAAAAGAGCTTTTGCCGCAACCTTTGGGTGACATCCTTTCCTTGTATATCATTCACTAAAGGTTCAAAGGTTTTGCGTGAATGGCATACGCAAACTATCCCGGTGTAACTCCGGTCTGCGTGCGAATATTCGAATTGGCAAAAAATTGCCAGATATCAGCATCTTGGATGGATATCCGGTTAGGGTTGGTGAAGAGGACGTGAAGCTTGTTCAAGAACTTGTTTGCTAAGAAACCCAATAAGCGGGTGCGAATCTCCGGGACGGAAATCGATTTCGAGGTGGGCAAGAATCAGACCGTCTTGGAAGCCGCACTTGCCCAGGGTTTCGAGTTTCCTCACGATTGCACCGT
Source organism: uncultured Caenibius sp. (assembly GCA_964468045.1). Taxonomy (GTDB): domain Bacteria; phylum Pseudomonadota; class Alphaproteobacteria; order Sphingomonadales; family Sphingomonadaceae; genus JAWKXU01. The sequence continues at coordinate 19,365 of CAYXTO010000003.1, forward strand.
CGGCACTTGCGGAAGCTGCCGTTCGAAATTGCTGTCCGGCAAGGTCGATGCGATCACCCCGTTCGGTTATACCTTGAGTCGGGAGGAACTGACCGCCGGCTATATCCTTTCGTGCCAGGCGGTTCCGCAATCTGATATCGAGATTGCGGTCGATCTCGAGACGGCCGCATCTCATGCGGAAACCGTTTCCGGGCGTATCGTGGAAACGCGCGATCTGACCCACGACATTAAGCTGGTCAGCTGGGAAGTGGAACGTCCGGTGTCGTACAAGGCCGGCCAGTACATGAATGTGCGGTGGCCCGGCTGCCCCGGTTCGCGTTCCTACTCGTTCAGCACAGAACCGGGGGAAGGAGGGCGCACCCGCCTTTCCACCTTTATCCGCAAGGTGCCGGGCGGCGCATTCACCGAAGCCTTGTTCAAGGGCGAACTGGACGACGCCGCTTTCGAGATCGAAGCGCCGCATGGCCATTTCTGGCTGCGCGATGGTGCTGGCCCGATCCTGCTGGTCGGCGGGGGCAGCGGCCTGTCGCCCCTGATGAGCCTACTGGAGGATGCCGTATCCCGCTCTATCCAGCGCGATGCGATACTGCTCTTCGGCGGTCGTGAGGAGCGGGATCTCTATTTTCTCGATGAGATCGCGGAAATCGGCAGGCGCTGGAAGGGCAAATTCGAGTTCTGGCCCGTGCTTTCCCAAACCGAAGCGCCGGGCCGGAGGTTCGGCATGGTCACTGCGGAAATTCCCGCGGCCATTGCCGAGCTTGGAGGTGCCACCGGGTTGCAGGCCTATATGTGCGGACCGCCTGTCATGATCGATGCGGGTGTTGCCGCCCTTACATCGCACGGTGTGGCGATCGATGACATTCATTACGACAAGTTCACGGATGCCAGTACGGGTGGAAACTGAGGCCCGTCCGGAGAGGAGAGATCGATGATTACCAGTAGAGACAGTTTCTTTATCGGCAATGAGTGGGTGAAGCCGTCCACCAGCCGGACCTTCAGGCTCGTCAACGCATCGACCGAGGAGGAAATCGGCACGGTGCCCGAAGCGGTCGAGGCGGATATCGACGCCGCGGTTGCGGCGGCGCGCGATGCTTTCGACAATTCGGGCTGGGCCACCGCCGAACCGGCGGAACGCGCCGCGGTGATGGAACGCTTCATGGCGGCGGTGGCCGCGCGGGGCCCCGATCTTGCCGAAGCGGTGAGCGTTCAGAACGGCATGCCCATTGCCCTCAGCAGCCAGCTTGAAGGGCAGTTCGGTGTCGGCGTGATCCAGTATTACGCGGAACTGGCGAAGGGCTTGGGGCAACCCGATGTCCGTCCGTCACAGATGGGCAAGGAAACGCTGGTGAGGCGTGCGCCGGTTGGCGTGGCCGCGGCGATCGTCCCCTGGAACTTTCCGGTCACCCTTGCCCTCAACAAGATCGCGCCTGCCATGGCTGCCGGCTGCACGGTCGTGATCAAGCCATCACCCGGCACCGTTCTCGACAGCTATATCCTGGCAGAAGCCGCTCTGGAGGCGGGCGTGCCTGCGGGTGTGCTCAACTGGGTCACGGCCGAACGCGAAGCCGGCGCCTATCTGGTCAGCCATCCGGGCGTGGACAAGGTGGCCTTCACCGGTTCCACCGCGGCAGGCCGGAAGATTGCGGCCGTGTGTGGCGAGTTGCTGCGCCCGGTGACGCTGGAGCTTGGCGGCAAGTCCGCCGCGATCCTGCTGGAAGACGTGGATATCGGTTCCTTCCTCCAGGGCGTGCCGATGGCCTGCATGCTCAACAATGGGCAGACCTGCTATAATGGCACCCGCGTGCTTGCGCCGAAGAAGCGCTATGACGAGGTGGTGGGCGCACTGGCCGACTTCGCGAAATCGCTGAATGTGGGCAACGCGCTCGATCCGGAAACGCATGTGGGCCCGATGGCCTCCGGCGCGCATCGCGACCGGGTGCAATCCTACATCGAGATCGGCAAGGGTGAAGCGCGCCTGGTGGCCGGGGGCGGCCGTCCGGCGGACCAGAACAGCGGTTTCTTCATCGAACCCACCGTGTTCGCCGATGTCGACAACTCCGCGCGTATTGCCCAGGAAGAGATTTTCGGGCCGGTCCTGTCAGTCATTCCCTATGACGGCGAGAGCGAGGCGGTGCGGATCGCCAATGACAGCGAATACGGTCTCGGCGGCTCAGTCTGGAGCGCGGATAGCGAACACGCCAAGTCGGTGGCCGACAAGGTGGACAGCGGCACGGTCGGTGTGAATGGCTACATGCCCTCGCTGGGAGCGCCGTTCGGCGGTATCAAGGCCAGCGGCATCGGCCGGGAGTTCGGCCCGGAAGCCGTAGGCGCCTATCAGAAGCTCAAGTCCATCTATGTGATGGGCTGAGATTGATTTCATGGACCGCAAGGAAGGCGCGGTTGCCCATGCGGCAGCCGCGCCTTTGCTTTAGGGCCATGCCCCTGGCTGAGACGCGGTGCTGGACAGGTTTCATGTCGAATAGCCTGCGCTATCGTCGAGCAGGGCAAGCGCCCATAGCGGCGGCTGCGTTCGAGACATGAAAAAAGCGCGACCGGGATTGCCGGCCGCGCCTCATTTCGTGCGATGAAAAGGTGCGAGTTCAGGCTGCGGCTGCAGACCGGCCCGATATATCGTTATCGTTGTTCTGGAACCAGTCGGGCCAGCCGGCCCGGCGGTTCTGCTCCTTCGCGATCGCCAGCTCATCTGGGGTCGCAAGCTCGTTGTCCCAGCGCTGCAAAGCCGGCTTGATCACCATATTGTGCCACACAGGCGGGATCAGGGCCGAGAAGAAGCACACGAACACGCTGGGCATCGGGATCCACTTCGTATCGGGCTTGAGCTCGTGATATGCCGCGAAGCTGTTGGTGTGATGATCGGCATGATTGGTGATCTCGAAGCCGAAGATGCGTGAAAGTGGCTTGAGATGGTTCCAGACATGGCGGCGATTGATAGCGCCGTCATGCGTGCGGATCAGGCCGTAATGCTGGAAGTAGTTGAAGCTTTCGATCCAGAAGCGCGCGCCGATCATGCCCGCCACGGCCACGGCCACGGCCGTCCAGCCGCCGATCATGAAGATGATCGACTGGAAGATCACCTGGGCCAGGATCGCCTTCCACAGGCGATGACCGAGGCCCCAGCGCGCCTTGCCCATCTTTTCGAGATTGTCCGCTTCGGTCAGCCAGGCTTCCTTCGTGCTGTGCACGACCGCCTTGGGAGTGAAGCTGTAAAGCGATTCCCCGCGCGGAGCGGTGTCGCCATCCTTGTCGGTCGCGACATGGATGTGATGGCCGACGACGTGCGCGATTTCGCGCGTCGCATCGAGATAGCAGACTTGGCAATACTGCCCCACGAAACGGCGGATCTTGCCGCGCTGATGGTACAGCTCATGGGTGGCGGGAACCAGCGGCACGACGCTGAGCCAGGCGAGCGAGAGAATGACGCCGACATATTGATGCGCCGGCGCTCCGGGATTGGTGGCGACCCAATAGGCTGCTGCCAGGTAGAGCGCCGGGCCGAGCAGCGAGCTCATCCACACCGGGATATCCGCCACGCCCTTGTTCCGGATTTTTCGAATAGCGAAGTCATTCGGCAAAACCGAATCGATCAGGCCGAGAATCGGAAGGCTCGCAATACCGAGCCAGACCCAGGAGCCGCCCACCAGAAAACTGGCGATAACGCCCAGTTGCAGCATGGGGCCGAGATAATAACGCGCGTAATCCATGTTCCTCTCCATCGCGTATCGCGATCAATTTCACGTTTTTTATATACGCAAAATTGCTATGTAACGCAATCCAAAATATCACTGCGGTAGAGACAAATCCATCCGGCATCCCTATGGGGCTGATCCATGAAAATGCGCGACCTGGAAACCAGGACAGGAGTCAACCGCGAAACCATACGGGTTTATTTTCGCAAAGGCCTCTTACCTGAACCTGAACGCCCCGCCCGGAATGTCGCCGACTATGGCGAGGATCACGTTCGCGCCATTCTGGCGGTTCGCAAGCTGCACCGGCAGTCGGGCATGACGCTGGAGCAGATCAAGTCTCTGCTCGATGGAACGGGATCGTCCAGCCCGCTTGGCGCTTCGGCCTTTCCGCATCTGGAAGAACTGGTGGCGCTGCGTGTCGGAGTGGAAAATCGCCAGATTTCCCTTCAGACCATGCTCGATGAAAATCCCAATGCCCGGACGGATGCCGAGGCTTTGGCGCGCATCGGAGTGATTGATCTCGCACACACTCCCGAAGGCTGCATGATGAGCATTACGGATGCCGGCCTGGTGACGATCTGGGGTCGCATGCGGGAGGCGGGCTTCGACGAGCACAACGGCTTTCCGCCGGATATTCTGGGCTATTATATCGAGGCTGCGGAAATCGTTGCAGGCAACGAGGCGCGGCTGTTCCTGGAGCGGGTGGAGGGCCGTATCGACGAGGTCGAGGCTGCGAACATGCTGGAGTTTGCGCTGCCGACCATGCTCGATTTCTTCGGGCTGATCCGTCTCAAGTCGTTTCTGAAAAACATCGGCCAACGGACCAGGGAAGGCTAGAGCGATTTGGAAGCAATTCGCTCATCCGCTCTGCGGGATGGGAGCCCATCCGATCCGGAAAAACGCTAGCGCTCCAGCCGATCGGAGATCCATTCCTCGATGATTTCGTCCGCGACATTGTCGATATCGGCCCAGAAGCGGCGAATGGCGAGACCGGATATGATCGCGGCGCCCCCCCGTACATCCCGCGCAGCCTGCTTGGGCGTCCAGCCGCCCTGGATCAGTCGTTCTTCCCAGGCATCGTAAACCGGCTTGCGCAGGGCTGCCACCCGGCTTCGCACGGAAGAGAAGAATGCCTCATCCTTTACGGTCTCGATCGTGATCCCGATCGCCACCCAGAAGCGATCGCTGAAGAAGAAGGCCCGGAATTCGGCCAGCATGGCACGAAGCAGAGCTTCGCGGCCATTCAGCGAGCTCAGGAGATATTCGTTGCTGTCTTCCCGGGCGAGTTCCAGCGCTGTTTCGATGGCTGCGAGAACTACCGCGTTCTTGTCCGGGAAATGGTGCAGCAGGGCGCCCTGCGACACGCCGGCGGTTTCGGCCACCGAGCGAAGCCGCAAGGCGTTCAGACCGCCCTTGGCCACTGTCTGATAGGCCGCGGCCGCCAGCCTGGTGCGCATGGCTTCACTGCGTTCCGCTTGCGAACGGCGCTGCCGGTTACCCTTCCTGGGCAGATCCTGCTCCGATTTTGCTCGGGTCATTCGTTTCCATTTAGCCAGATATGCGCCGGAACCAGCTTCATCGCATGTGTGCGGGACTAATCATGTGTCGCACTAGCGACAAGTCCTGCAAATAAAAAGGTTCAATGGCCGGCGCAGCATCCTACGCGCCAACTCGCATCGAGACGGACGCATATGACGGCGGGCCGTGAGCGCGTGGCTGTCCCGCAATTTCCATCTCCATGTGGCAATTCTGCAACCTCCTGCACAAGGTGATGATTATGAAGGATAAAAAATACATGCTTTGAATTCCAGCGGATTCCCCGGGGCTTGCCCTCCGCTTGACAAGTCCAACTCATGTCCCAATGGTCCTACCAATGCAATCCCAATCTCGAGGATGCAAACCAGGGAGGAAAGGCCATGAGTTTCACCAGAACCTTTATGCGGGGCGTGCTGTGCGCTTCCGTCGCAATTCCCGCCAGTGCGATGGCACAGGCAACCGGTGAGGTTGCTGACGCGACGTCCTTTGGAACAGGGGAAATCGTCGTCACCGCTCAAAGGCGCGCGGAGCGCCTGCAGGACATTCCCGCCACGATCAGCGCGCTCGACGCCGATGCCCTGGCCAAATCCGGTGTGCTTGACATTACGAATGTGGCGCCGCGCGTTCCCGGCTTTTACGCGGGCGGCTTCGGCGCCAGCCGGCCGCAGCTCTATATTCGCGGCATCGGCACTCGCCAGTTCGACCCGGGCAGCGAATCCTCGGTCGGCGTGTTCGTCGATGAAAGCTATCTCGGCCGGACCGGCGCGGTGCTGGGCGCGCTCAAGGATATCGAGCGCGTCGAAGTGCTGAAGGGGCCGCAGGGCACCTTGTATGGCCGCAATACCATCGGCGGCGCGATCAACGTCCTCACCAAGGCGCCCACCGACGAGCTATCGGCGGAGTTCGAGGGCTCTTACGGCAATTACGATTATATCGACGTGTTCGGCGCGATATCCGGCCCGATCGCGGGGGATGTGTTGAAGGCGCGCGCGGCGCTCTGGCATTCCAAGCGGGATGGCTATGTCACCAATCTCACCACCGGCAATCGCCCGCAGGGCCTCGACAACTGGGGCGGCCGCCTGCGTTTCGAGATCAACCCGTCCGATAACGTGAAGATCGACCTGATCGGCGAGATCATGCGGGACAAGGGGCGCTCGTTCCAGGGCGAGAACATCGGCAATGTGCTCGATCCGACCAATACGCTGCTCGGCAACGCCAATGACGGTCAGCAGATCCTGAGCGACGACCCCTACAAGCAGTATTACACCACCGACCCGGCCTTCGACCGGAATATCGATTCCCTCACCGGCAAGATCGACATCGATCTGGGTGGTGCTTCCTTCGTTTCGGTGACGTCCTATCGCAAGATGAAGTACACGGACGATCGCGACTTCGACAACACCAGCAACGATGTGATCCGCCAGATCACCGCGGAGCGATCGAAGCAGTTCACCCAGGAATTCCGCCTCGTGTCCGATCCGAACGGGTCGCTGTCGCTGGACGGGCTCGTCGACTGGATCGTCGGCGTCTACTATTATCATGACAAGAGCTTCCATTCCGATACCTTCGATTTCGGGCCGGACAGCATCGTCGGCGAAGGCGGGGTCGACGTTACCTTCGGCAACTACAAGACCACCAGCACCGCCGTGTTCGGGCAAGCGACCTTTCACATCATGCCTACCTTGGATCTGACCCTGGGCGGGCGCTACACCGAAGACAGGAAGCGCGCGCAACTGGGCGGCACGACCGAGGATGCGCTTCCTCTCGTGCCGGCGGATTTCCTAGTCGACAATCCCAAAGTCAAGTTCACCAGCTTCGACCCCAAGATCACGCTTTCCTACCGGCCCAATCGCGACATCAATCTCTACGCGACCTATAGCCAGGGCTTCAAATCGGGCGGCTATCAGTACACCCCGCTCACCGCGACCCAAGCCGGCCTGGTTTTCCAGCCGGAAGAGATCGACGCTTATGAAGTCGGCATCAAATCCGTCTGGGGCGGTGGCCTTGCGCGCGTCAACGCTGCTGCATTCTACTACGATTACAAGAACCTGCAGGTTTCGACGGTTGTCCAGCTGCCGGACGGTTCGACCCCCAGCCTGATCACCAATGCCGGCACCAGCGAGATCAAGGGCGCGGAACTCGAAGTCAGCCTGGAGCCGGTCAGGGGCCTGACCTTCAACGCGGCCTACGCCTACACCGATGCGAAGTATGACAGGTATTTTGGCCCGCCGACCGCGGCCTTCCCCAGTGGCGCCGATTTTGGCGGCACGCGCATGGTGCGTGCTCCCAAGCATTCGCTCAACCTGAGCGGCGAATACGTCCTGCCGATCGGGGATGAGAGCGATATCACCTTCCGGGCCGACTATTCCTACATCAGCAAGTTCTATCATGAGCCGGGCGAAGGCCAGCTTGCCTACGGAACCACGATCCCGCTCACCGAAGAGGACGGATATGGTCTTCTGAATGCGCGGATCACCTACAACATGGGCGGATTCTATGCGTCGGTGTGGGGGCGGAACATCACCGACAAGCTTTACCGCCGGACGATCCTGGCGCTGCCGGGGCAGGTCATCAACCTGTATGGCGAGCCGCAAACCTATGGCATAACCATCGGCTATAAATATTGATCGATGCCCGGCCGGGCGATTGCCGTCCGGCCGGAATTTTGTTGGGGAGCATGATCATCACATATCAGTTTCTACGCTTCGAGCAGCGCGGAGCGATCGGCATCGTCACCCTGGACCGGCCCGATCGGCTCAATGCCCTGAATCCTGGTTTGATGAAGGAATTGGCGGATTGTTTCACCACGCTGCGGGATCGGCATGATATCAGGGTCGTACTGCTGCGGGGTGAAGGGCGGGCATTCTGCGCCGGGGCCGATCTGAATTCAGATGCCATGGTTCCCGATGGCCCCGGCCGGGCGCAGAAGCAGATGCGAGTGCAGAAGATCGCGTCCGGCATCGTGGCGGCAATGCGCGATTGTCCCCAGCCGATCATCGCCTTGCTGAAAGGCCCGGTCTGTGGTGGCGGCTTCTCGATCGCGCTGGCGGCCGATGTCCGGCTCGCGACGCCCGATACGCGGATGAACGTGGCCAATCTGAAGGTCGGCCTGGGCGGCCCGGACATGGGTTCGGGCTATATGCTGCCAAGACTGATCGGCTGGTCCGCCGCCGCAGCGCTGATGTTCACCGGCGATTTCATTCAGGCGGAGCGCGCCTATCAACTCGGGCTGGTGGCCGAGCTTGCCGATCCGGAAGAGCTGGACCGGGTGGGCGAGGACTGGGCCGGGCGAATGCTGGCCGCATCGCCGATGGGACTTCGGCTGACCAAGGAATCGCTCAATCAGCTGGTCGATTGCAATGGCTTGGCGGCGGCTCTCGCCATGGAAGATATCCAGCAGACCCTGCTGCTGGGGACGGCCGATCACCGGGAAGCAGTCTCGGCCTTTCTCGAAAAGCGCAAGCCGGACTATCGGGATGAGTGACATACCCCGCCGGGGCGCATTGGCGGGGGGCATGATGAATGTTCCCATGCTGCTGTCGGAACTGATCGATTACGCCGCCGACTATCACGGACAGGTCGAAGTCGTCGGGCGCAGGCTCGACGATAGCGTCGAGCGGGAGGACTGGAGGCGCATTCGGGCAAGGAGTGCCCGCATCGCGAACGCGCTCCTGGCGCACGGCTATGACGAGAATGCCCGGGTCGCTTCCCTGGCTTGGAATACGCTCGATCACCTCGGGTTATTCTACGGTGTGCTCGGTCTAGGTATCCCTCTGCACACGTTGAACCCCCGTTTGACCGCCGATGATCTCGCCTACATGGCGGAGAAAGTCGGCGACGACCTGTGTTTTCTAGATGCGGGAAATATCGCGCTGGCGCTGGAGCTTGCGCCGCTGGCCCCGGTGATCAAGCGATGGGTGTTCTTCGGAGATGCGCTCCCTGATGGAGCGGAGAAACTGCCGGGGATCGTCACAATCGGCGAATTCCTGGGAGATGCGGCGGCCGACATTTGCTGGCCCAGCTTCGAGGAGGATCGCGCCGCCACGATCTGCTTTACCTCCGGCACAACCGGGCGGCCGAAGGGCGTGATCTACTCCCATCGTTCGATAACCCTTTCCGCGATGAATATGTCCATGGCGGACATGTATGCAACCAGCATCGGCGGTGAAGCGGAGACGGTGCTGCCGATCGCGGCGATGTATCACGCCAATGCCTGGATGATGCCGTTCACGGCGCCCTTGAACGGCCAGAAGCTGGTGCTGCCGGGGCGGCGGCTGGACGCGGCGGCGGTGCTCGACCTGATCCTTTCGGAGGAGGTCACCCTGGCCGGCGCAGTGCCGACGATCTGGCTCGATATCATCGGCGAGATGAACCGGCGCGGCATCGAACATACAAGCCTGCGCACGGCCCTTGTGGCGGGAACGCCGCTGCCGCCTGCCGTGGCGGATGCCTTGACCGAAAAAGGCATCACTCCGCGACAGAGCTTTGGCATGACCGAAGTTCCAGGCGCGGCCCGTGGCGCTCCCCCGCGCGGGTCGGCGGCTCTTGATGCTTCGGCCCGGTGGCGCCTCGCCGTGAGTCGCCAGGGGCGGGTGGCGTTCCAGGCGAAATTCCGGCTGGTCGATGAACAGGGGAACTTGCTGCCGCATGACGGCACCAGCCGGGGCTTGCTCCAGGTTCGCGGCGCCACGGTCTGCGGACGCTATATGGATGAAGAAGGCCGAGCACGTGAATGGCTGGATACGGGCGACATCGGGGTGATTCACCCGGATGCGACGATCGAGATCCTGGATCGCGCAAAGGATGCGATCAAGTCCGGCGGGGAATGGATAAGCTCCCCGCAGCTCGAAGCGGCGGCGTCAAGTCATCCCGGCGTAAGGGAAGCGGCAGTGATCGCTATTCCGGATCCCCGGTGGCAGGAACGGCCGCTGCTGATTTGCGTAAGCGAGCCGGGTGCACCCGATCGCCCCAGTGATGACGAATTGCGCCAGCACATGCAAAGCCAGGTTGCGAAATGGTGGCTGCCCGAGCGGATCGAATGGGTGAAAAGCCTGCCCAAGACGCCGACCGGAAAGCTCGACAAGGTCACCCTGCGCCGCGAAATGAATCTGGAAAAACTGTGACGCTTCCGCTCGAACCGCAAATTCGCGAGTTGTTCGCGAAGGAGCAGGCAGAAGCCAGGCCTGCGGTCACCGCTGCCGATATCCCGGCGAATTACGAATGCATCACGGATGAATGGCTGACCGGGATAGTTTGCCGCGATGTGCCGGGTGCGCGCGTGGTCGCGCATGAACTGGACGAGCCTGACGAAGGCACCAACAATCGGCGCCGTATCGAACTGGAGTATAACGCGGTCGGGCAGCAGGCGGGGTTACCGGCCTCCGTATTTTGCAAGGCGACGAGCGGCCTGCGCAACCGGCTGATGCTGGCCCATTCCGGAGCCATTCGTTGTGAAGTCGGCTTCTACAAGCATGTGCGGCCGCATGTGGATTTCGAAGTCCCCTTCGCCTTTCATGCCGATTACGATCCGCAGAGCTTCAATTCGATCATCGTGCTGGAAGATTTGCGCGGGAAGGGCAGATTCCTCGACATGGAGCGCGACGGATCGCTGGAATTGATGCGTGAGCAATTGTCGCTTCTGGCCAGGCTTCATGGACGCTGGGCGGGAGCACCGGAGCTTGCCGAACGTTTCGCTGCCCTGCCGACCTGGGAGGAGCGGTTTCGCGGGCTGATGATCGTCAACCTCGAGCGGGCTTGCCGGGAAGGTCTGGAACATGCCCGTGCGCTTGTCCCGCCGCGCTTGTGGGACAATCGCGACAGGATCTGGCCGGCAACCCTGGCTTCCCTTGAAACCCAGGCAAGGTTGCCGCGTGGCCTCGGCCATGGCGATGTCCATTTGCATAATTGGTATCGGCTTGAGGACGGCACGCTCGGGCTGGGCGATTGGGGTGTCGTCCATCGGGGGCATTGGGGGCGGGACCTGGCCTATTGTCTTGTTGCCGGGCTTTCGGTGGACGAACGCCGTGCCTATCAGGATGAACTGCTTGCCCATTATCTTGCAGAGCTGAAGAGGCAGGGCGGCCAGGATATTTCCCTTGAAGATGCGAAGGCTATTTGCCGCCAGGCGATCATGACTGCACTTGCCTTCTGGACCATGACGGTCGCTCCGGTTCCCGAGATGCCGGACATGCAGCCACCCAAGACGGCTTTGGCATTCACCGCGAGGCTTGCAGCAGCCGTAGATGACTGGACGTCTCTGGACGCGTTTTGATGCCGATACTTGTTCGGCTCTGGCAGAGAGGGTAAGTCGAGTTCCCATGAGCTCCACTTCCCTCAAGACACGCCCCTCCACACAGAAAGAGCGGGTTTTCGAGAAGGTTCGCGATGCGGTTCTCGCAGACATAAAATCCGGAGAACTGGCGCCGGGCGACAGATTACCGAGCGAGAGAGAGCTTTCGAGCAAATATTCGGCAAGCCGCTCCGCCGTCCGCGAAGGTTTGCGGGCATTGGAAACCTCGGGAGTGCTGCGTTTCGCCAAGGGAACTTCGGGCGGCGCTTTCGTGCGTGAACGAAGCGCGGACGGCATTGCACGTTCCCTGCATGACATGATCATTCTGGGGCGAATGCCGCTGGCCGATATCATGGTGGTTCGGCGCAGTCTGCTTCTGCTGGCGATCGACCTGGCGGTCGAACGCTCGACCGAGGAGGACTTTGCCCGGCTCGATGCGAATATCGAGGAAATGGCCGCAGCCATTTCCACCGGCGATCCGCTGGTGACGATAGAACCGATCATGCGCTTCAATCGCCTTCTGGGAAGATCGTCCCATAATCCCGTTCTCGAACTGGTGATCGACACGGTTTCCGCGATCATGGCCGAAGTGCTCAACAAGCTTGGCTTGCCGACCGTGATAGATCTCGTTTCTCCGCGTCGTGCAATTGTCGCTCATCTGCGAAATCGCGATGCCGCCTCTGCGAAAGAAGCGCTTGCCGGCCATTTATCGGTGACCACGCGCTATGTGCTGGAAAAGGCCGATCTCGAAGGGCCGGCAATCTGATTTGAATGGTTGGACCATTCAGCCCACCCTTGCTACAGGCCGGCCACCATCCCCCGTAGGAGAGGATCATGAGCCATTTCGAAGAAAAGGATTACCTGCGTCATTCGCCCGATGAAACAGGCAAGATGCGGGATTCGCTGTTCTGGCAAACCATGTTTGGCGAGGAACAGCTCGGCTTCCAGGCCTATCTTTATGTGACCGCCAAGGGGAAAGCCGGCTTCAACGTGATCCTTTGGGGCGAAGGCAAGCCCTTGGGCTTCGACCGCATAGAGGGCGAAATCCCGCCCGGCATGGATTTCGACGATTTTCGGCTAGGCAGCCTGTCCTTGCAGAACACGGGATTGGGTGCGCCTGCGCGGCTGGCCTATGATGGGGAGCGGATGAAGTTCGACTTCACCTTCACCGGCAGCCATGCGCCCTTCAGCTACCACGCCAATCCGGATGGCCTTCCGCAGTGGATGGCGCGCAACCGGTTCGAGCAGGGCGGGCGGATCAAGGGTTGGATCGAGGCTAGGGGCAAGCGGCTGGAGTTCGACCAGCCGGGCCATCGCGATCATAGTTGGGGCAACCGCAATTGGGGCATGCCCCAGCACTGGAAATGGTTCTGTGCCTATACGCCTGATGGTTCGGTCACGTTGAATGGTTGGATCTGGATCGCACGGGGCGAAATGGGCTGCGCCGGGTTTGTGCATCGCGATGGACGGACGATTCCCGTCGCGACCATTCGCCAGAGCGCCAAATACGATCCGGACATGAGCCAGCGCAGGCTGGATGCGGTGCTGGTCGATGTGGAAGGGAAGGAAACCGCGCTGGTGCTGGAACGCTTCGGATTGATCAAATTGCCGACTGGCGACAAGATCGGCACGATCATCCAGGAAGCGGCCTGTTCCGCAACGATCGATGGCGTGGCGGGGCTTGGCCAGTTCGAGACCCAATGGCATCAATCCTATCTGGATCATCTCATCGAGACGGGTTCGACTGGATGAGCTGGCAATGGGATGACGAAACGCTTGCCGGCCTTGCCCGTATTCTTGGCGAGCTTGGCCTGGCGGGAGATGGGAATCTGCGGCCCGTTCCCATTGGGGATGGCCACTCCAACCTGACCTACCGGATCGAGGGGGCGTCGTGTCCCCTGGTTCTGCGTCGCCCGCCCCCGCCGCCATTTCCCCCCGGTTCCAATGACGTCAAGCGTGAAGCACGGATCCTGTCGGCGCTCGCGGGCAATGGAGTGCCGGTGCCCGAAGTGCATGCGGTCGTCGACGCTGGCGAATTGCTGGACGTTCCGTTTTACGTGATGAGCCTGGTGGAAGGCGATGTCATCACCACTCAACTGCCGGATCGTTTCGCACGGCCCGAGCAGGCACAGGCGATGGGCTTCGAACAGGTTGATGTCATTTCGCGCCTCCATTCCGTCGACTGGCGCGGGGTGGGACTGGAAACGCTTGGGCGCCCTGAGGGATTCAACGCGCGCCACCTTGCACGGCTTTCGTCCTTGGTCCGGGACGCGGAGGGCAATCTCTCCCCTGAATTCGCGCCAGTCCACACCTGGCTGGAGGCGAATTGCCCGGTCGAGAGCGGCGCTGCGCTGATCCACAACGACTGCCGGATCGGCAATGTGATCTGGGCGCCAGGCGAAACTCCGCGTATCGCTGCGGTGCTGGATTGGGAATTGGCGACCATCGGCGACCCGCTGATGGATTTCGCCTATGTGGTGGCTTCGCTTCCCCGCGAAGGGCAGTCACGCACCCCGGTGCAGGATCTGGCAACGGCCTGCCTTGCTGAAGGCTTTCCGGATACTTCGGAACTGGCCGGCCGGTATCGCGAGGATACCGGGGCTGATCTCACCAATCTCGACTGGTTCCTGGCGATGGTGAACTGGAAGCTTGCCACCCTTTATGCCTATTCGCGGCGCAAGGGCGACGATCCCTATTTCGCTGATGACAGCCATGTTGCCCGCTTTCTCTCAGAAGCGGCTCATCATGCGGGGCTGCCGGCGTGAGGCTATAATCCCAAGCCAATGCCGCGGTCAGCTCGTTTCCAGATCGTTCAGCACATTGCCATGCCGATCCCGGATCACCTTCTTGTCGATCTTGCCGGTAGCCGTCATCGGGACCGCTTCGAAGAAGATCCGATCCGGCATCCACCATTTGGCGATCCGGGCTTCGAGATAAGCGCGCACTTCGTCCTCGGAGAGTTCCACTCCGTCATGTGCCTCGATCAGCATGATTGGCCGCTCTTCCCACTTCGGATGATAAACCCCTGCGACCGCGGCGACCTTTACTCCCGGGCAGCCGGCCGCGGTGTTTTCCAGGTCGATCGAACTGATCCATTCGCCCCCTGATTTGATCACGTCCTTCTTGCGGTCGGTGATCCGCATGAAGCCCAACTCGTCGATGGTGGAAATATCGCCGGTATCGAACCAGCCATCCGCATCGCAGGCGCTCTTGTCCGTCCGATAATAGCGTTCCAGCACCCATGGGCCGCGAACCATCAACGCCCCCGAAGCTTCCCCATCATGAGGGAGTTCGTTGCCTGCTTCATCGACGATCTTCATCTCAATGCCGAACATCATCCGGCCCTGGCGAGTCCAGATCTGCTCCAGCTCGGCATCGCGTCCCCGTTCCGCGAGGGCCGGAGTCGAAGTGGCCACCACGCCGAGTGGGCTGGTTTCGGTCATGCCCCAGATCTGCTGGACGGTAACGCCGAGCCTGTCGAAGGCGACCGCCATGTCGCGCGGAACGGCCGATCCGCCGATGATCACGCGTTGGAGCGTGCCCGGTGAACCGCCGGTGCGCTCCAGGTGATCCAGATACATGGTCCAGATCGTCGGCACGCCGCCGGAGAAGGTGACGCCTTCATCCTCGATCAGCTTCTGCAGGCTTGCGCCATCGAACTTGTCGCAGGGGAAGACGAATTTCACGCCATTGATCGGCCCGGCAAAGGGCAGGCCCCAGGCGGTTGCGTGGTAGAGCGACTGGCATGGCATCACCACGTCGAAGGCGGAAAAGCCCAGAGCGCCGCTCAGGCCGCCAGCAAGCCCATGCAATACCACCGAACGATGGGTGTAGAGGACGCCCTTGGGGTCCCCGGTTGTGCCCGAGGTGTAGCACAGGAACGCGGCGGTGTTTTCATCGAACACCGGCCAGTCATAGCTGTCCGGCTGTCCGGCGATCAGGTCCTCATAGCCCTCGTAGCCATCGAGCGTGCGTTCGCTGTCGGTGAGTAGAACGACCTTTTCGACAGTGCTGAGTTCTTCGCGAATACGCTCGTAGATCGGCACCATGTTCCGGTCGAGCAGCAGCATCCGGCTGCCGGCATGGTTGATCGTATAGATCAGATGGTCGTCCGGCAGGCGCGGATTGGCGGTATGAACCACAAGCCCCATGCCGGGCGCTGCATAGAACAATTCGAAATGGCGGTGCGTATTCCATGACAGGGTGCTGATCCGGTCGCCCGACTTCAGACCCGCTTCCGCCAGCATATTCGTCGCCTGCGCCACGCGCCGCAGGGTGCCGGCATAGTCGCTGCGCCAGATCGGCTCGTCCACATTCTTCGACACGATTTCCTGCGTGCCGTGCGCCGTTGCGGCAAAGCGGAGTATATCGATGATCGCCAGGGGGCGATCCTGCATCAGTCCCGGCAGCATTCCACTCTCCCTTACAGCGCGATGCGCTTCAGGAACGGGATGACCAGTTCCACGAAGCGCTCGCGCATTTCGATCTGCGTCCAGTGTCCGCAATTTCCGAAAACATGCAACTCGCTATTGGGAATGACTTCATTGAAGCGGATCGAGCGCTCGACCGGAACGATCACGTCTTCGCGCCCATGGATGATCAGGGTCGGCTGCTGCATTGCGCGCAGCTTGTCGTCGCTGGTCGACAACTCCGTGAGCCAGCGTTGGCGCGGCTCGGGAAACAGGCTGGAATATTTCTCGTGCGCGCCCGGCCGGATGCTGGCCTCGTAGCGGGAGCGCACGATCTCCTCCTTCACGAGACCGGGGTCGTGGGCGAATGTTCGCATCAGTTCGCGCATGTTGTCGAGGCTCGGCTCATAGCCCCAGACTTCCTGCAGGCCTTGCGTCATCTCGAATTCCGCGCGGCCGGCCGAACCCATCAGCACGATCCCGCCGACACGTTCTGAATGCCGCGTAGCAAGCGCTAGGGTCAACGCCCCGCCATAGGAATTGCCGATGAAATGAGCCTTGGCGATACCCAGGGCGTCCATGAAGCCGATCAGATGGGCGACCCAGCGATCCATCGAGAAGCCATCGATGTCATCGGGAAAATCGGTGTAGCCGAAGCCCAGGGTATCCGGTGCGTAGCAATGGAAATGTTGAGAGAAATCAGGGATAACTCCCCGCCAGTTCGCATATGCTGTCACCCCCGGGCCGGAGCCGTGTATCAGGATCAGCGGGGTTCCGCTGCCTGCGGTGATGTAGTTTGTGCCGATGCCATTCACATCGACGCGCTGGCCGATTTCGGGATTTTCGCTCACGGTCTCTCCAGATCTTTCTTGTTCGGACTTCAATTACAGCATGGTGGTGCCGCCGTTCACGCTGATGACCTGGCCCGTGACGAAAGCGGCTTCGTCCGTAGCGAGATAGGCCACCATCGAGGCGACTTCTTCCATCTTTGCGCCCCGGCCCATCGGAATGATCGAATAGACTTTCTCGATCATTTCGGGGTTCACGGCGCGAACATCCTCTACCTGTGGGGTATCGACCACGCAGGGCGCCACGGTGTTGACGGTGATGCCGTCCCGCGCGAATTCGCGCGCCAGGCCCGTGGTCATGCCATGCATGCCGCCCTTGGCCGCGTTGTAGGCCGCATGATCGACGAGGCCATTGCGAACGCTGTCCGCCCCGAGATTGATGATGCGGCCCCATCCGGCGGCCTTCATATGGGGAAGGGCATGCCAACTGCACCAGATGGCGGTCCAGAGGTTGCGGTCGACCGTTTCCGCCAGGGTTTCCGGGGTGTGATCCAGGAACGGCCGCAGAATGCCGCCGCCCGCATTGTTCACCAGAATATCGATCCGCCCGAAGCGCTCTACAGTCTGTGCGATCAGCCTGCCTGCGACTTCTTCGCTCGCAAGATTGCCGCCGAAGGCGATGGCGTTGGCCGCGCCGATGTTCTCGACCGCGGCACGCGCATTGTCTTCGTGCAGGTCGGTCAGCACGATCTGTGCCCCGTCATCGTGAAGCCGCTTGCCGATTGCCTTGCCGATACCGCGCCCCGCGCCTGTCACGACCGCTATTTTTCCCTGCAACGCGCCCTCAGCCATGGTGTGCAAGGATCTTTCCGGTCTTGCCGAAACGGGGATCGGGAAGGCTGCCCCAGGTGTCCAGCACTTCCGGCTTGGGCTCGAGAACGCGGGGCTCGCGCCCACCCACTTCCTCGATCTCTTCCATGCCGAAACTGTATTCGACCGTCATCTGGTCAGGATCGAGATAGTAGATGAAGATACTGGTCGAGGGCAGATGCCGCCCGGGACCGAACACGATCGGGACATCGGCCTTCTTCATACGGTTCATTGCCCGGCCGACATCGTCGATATCGGTGACCATGAAGTTGATATGATTGAGATTGTCGCTTTCGCCCTGCAGCAATGCAAAGGTGTGGTGCAGCGAGTTCGGCCATGCGCGAATGAAGGCGATGCGGCCGGGAACATGGTCGGAAATGGCAAAACCCAGATCCTCGATCCAGAATTTATGCGCCTTCGAATAATCCGTGACATTCAGCACGACATGGCCAAGCCGGGCGATCTTGGCGACTGTCGGCTCGAAAGCGTCCGGCGCAATCTCCTGACCCACATAGAAATCCAGCAGCAGGCCCGTATCCGGATTGGCGAAGGTGAAGCCGGCTTCGACCTTGCGCGCGGCGCAATCATCCGTTGCCGACCATTTCGGAGCATAGCCCAGCCCTTCGACATGCGTGAATGCCTTGTCCAGTTCGGCACGGCTTTCCAGTTCGAAGCCTACCGCGGCGAGGCCGGCTTCCGGCCCTTCCGTGAGGATAAGGTCATAGGGCTTGTCGCTGCAGCGCAGCCAGACTTCTCCGTCGCGGCCGCCATCGCGTTCAAGGCCGACCAGATCTTCATAGAAATGGATGGACACCGCCAGATCCGTGACCTGGAGCCGGGCATAGCCCAGGCGAGAATAGCGGATCGGGTGCTGGATGGTCTGGGTCATAGGAATTTTCCCATTCACAGAATGATGCTGATGCGCGCGTGCGGACGCAGGGCTTCCATATCCAGAACGCAGGTTTTCTTCTGGATCTTCAGCTCTCCATCGCGTTCGACTATCTCATAGAGATAATGGCCCACAAAGATGTCGTGGGTTATGTCCTTCGCGCGTGAAGCCATGAAGCTTGCCTTGGCGCGGATGACGCCGCCGTCCTGGTGAGCGATGACATTGCCGACCATGTGGCGGACCTTGGAACGCGGCCATTCGCTATGCGCACCCTGGCTCTTCAGGCGAATGACTCGTTCTTCCATCCGCTTGCGGTCATCGATTACATAAAACAGCGAGGTATCGGGACTGGCGGTGTCGCCATCCACGTCGCTGGGGGGCACGTAGTAGTGCGCATCCTCGGTATAGAGAGTCAGCCATTCGTCCAGCTTCCAGCTGTCCAGCAGGTCGGCTTCCCGGATCAGGAGGTTCTCGACCTGCAATCGAAGCAAGGTGGCCTCATCGATCGTGCGTTCCATCGTCAGGCTCATCCTTCATACTCCGTCAGGCGCCGATCCCATTCGACCCAGAAAGCGCGCATCTGCATTTCATCGTCGTAGGAGGGGGCGCCATCGCGTGCCATACCCTTGGAAATATCATTGTAGAGGCCGGTATCTCCGACCGCATAGCCGATCTGGCACTTCTCGATCGCCTCGACATCGTCAGGTGTCGCGAAACCGCCCGGACCGAGGAATTCGGTGAAATTGAACAGACGATATTTGCGGAGCCATTCGCTTTCTTCCTTGGGAGCAAGCGCCCAGGCATTCACTTCCATGTAATTCGGCGCGGTCGGAAAGAAGGTGCGGACCGTAATCGCCATGATATCGTTGATGACCAGATTGGGGAAAACCACCATATTGCGATTCTTGCGCGCAAGACGTTCCGCGCGATCTTCACCCAGGCGAGCGACCAGTTCGCCATAGATCCTGTCGATCTCCACCTTGCCTTCTTCACCCCAGAGCGGCACCCAGTTTGCGATAGGGCGGCCCCATGGCGCGCCATATTCGATCACCGCATGGCCGTTCTGGAGATCGATGCCCGTGCCTTCCAGCGGGGTCGCACCCAGTGCGCCATTGGCGTTCTTGAGGTAGTCGAGATAGGTCGAGTGCGTGCAGGCCGCGTGGTATCCGTCGAAGCTGTTTTCGGCGAGCAGCTTCCAGTTCCCGCGAATGGCATATTCCTGCGTACCGCCCACCACCGTCATGCCCGACGCGCTGTGCTGGGAGACAAGATCGATATAATCGCCCGAATCCGCAAGATAGGTGTCGAGATCCTCGCCATCGCTGGCGAAGCTGATGAAGAAGAAGTCGCCCCGGCGCGCCAAGCGCGGGACATGGGTCATCTGCTTCTGCGGATCCTGCTTG
Organism: uncultured Caenibius sp.; assembly: GCA_964468045.1. GTDB lineage: Bacteria > Pseudomonadota > Alphaproteobacteria > Sphingomonadales > Sphingomonadaceae > JAWKXU01. Next base: position 39,256 of record CAYXTO010000003.1, read on the forward strand.
AACCCCTTGGCGTAGCCAGAGGCGCCCGGCAGCGTCATCAGGTGACCGTCCGCGCCGAAAGTCCAGCCATGGTACATGCACATGAAGGCCGGCGACTTGCCGCGGCGCTCGCGGCAAACCATCGCGCCGCGATGCGGACATGCATTGAACAGCGCGTGAAACTCACCATCCCGATCGCGCGTGAACAGAATAGGCCTGCGGGCGACCGTGCGGGTTACGAAATTGCCCGGTTCGGGCAGTTCGGAAGCATGGCCGAGATAGAGCCAGCAGCGATTGAAGATCGCCTGATATTCCTTTTCGAAAATCGCCGGGTCCGTGAAAGCGCGACGAGGCACAAGAAATTGCGACTTGTCGACATCATTGATAATCCGCGTTTCGAAGCCCATCACACATCCTCTTGAACGATCCTTATTGCCGGCAACATTTGGTGCCCGACAAGATGGCCATTGAAAGATACCGAGCGCTTGGTATGTAAAATGCACCGGCTGCTGTCAAGTCAGATTCGTTCGGACAGTGTGGACCCTTGTGGTCCTGGTTTGAAGCAAAAACGCCGCGATTCTGGCGGGAGAGAACGTTAATGAGCGAAAATTGGGAAATTGCCGCAATCAGGTTGCGCGAGGCATACCACACCGGCCAGGTCGCACCGCTTCGCGATCTGATCGATCCGGCGGATGCGATCGGCGCCTATGCGATCCAGGCCATCAATACGCGCCATTGGCAGGACACCGGCCGCAGGATCGTAGGCCGCAAGGTGGGCCTGACGGCAAAGGCCGTGCAGCAGCAACTGGGTGTTTCCCAGCCGGATTTCGGCATCCTGTTCGAGGATATGCGTATCGCCAATGGCGGAGTCGCGGACGCCGGCAACTTTCTCCAGCCCAAGGCGGAGGCTGAGATTGCCCTGGTTCTCAAGGCGGGCCTGCCGGAAGGAAGCGCGATCAGCCAGGATGGTCTGGCCGCTTGCGTTGGCGAGGTGCGCGCCGCGATCGAGATTGTCGATAGCCGTATCACCGACTGGAAGATAAGTTTCGCCGATACGGTGTCGGACAATGGCTCGTCCGCCGCATTTGTCTTGAGTGACCACGCCTTCGCACTCGACGGCGCGGATCTCTATAGTTGCGGGATGGTGCTGGAGCAGAACGGGCAGATCGCTTCGATCGGGGCAGGGGCCGCATGCCTGGGCCATCCGCTTGCGGCGGCGACCTGGCTGGCCAATACTCTCCACGAGCGGGGGGATCGCCTGCGCGCGGGCGACATCATTCTTACAGGAGCGCTTGGCCCCATGGTCGCGCTCCAACCCGGTGACCATATCCGCGCGGTGGTGGGCGGCATCGGCGAGGTTTCCTTCTCATACGGCGAGCAGAAATGACCAAGACCAAGGTAGCAATCATCGGTTCCGGGAATATCGGCACCGACCTGATGATCAAGATCATGCGGCTGTCCAAGGTGCTCGAGATGGGCGCTTTCGTCGGCATCGACCCTGAGTCGGACGGCTTGAAGCGGGCCGAGCGCATGGGTGTGCCGATCACCGCGGAAGGGCTGGACGGCTTGCTGGCCATGCCGGAATTCGCCGATATCGAGATCGTGTTCGACGCCACCTCCGCCGGGGCGCACAAGCGCCATAGCGAGGCGTTGATCGCGGCGGGCAAGCGCGTGATCGATCTCACTCCGGCTGCTATCGGTCCCTATACGATCCCACCGGTCAACGGCGACGCGCATCTCGATGCACCCAACGTCAACATGGTGACCTGTGGCGGGCAGGCGACGATTCCCATCGTCCATGCGGTCGATCGGGTGGCGAAGGTCCGTTACGGGGAGATTGTGGCATCCATTTCCTCGAAATCGGCCGGGCCGGGCACGCGCGCGAATATCGACGAGTTCACCGAGACGACCAGCCGCGCCATTGTGGAAGTGGGCGGGGCGGAGCGCGGCAAGGCGATCATCATCCTGAACCCTGCCGAGCCGCCCTTGATCATGCGCGATACGGTATATTGCCTCTGCGACGATGGTGACCGTGAAGCGATTGTGAAATCCGTGGAGCAAATGATTGCGGAAGTTCAAAAATATGTACCCGGATATCGTCTGAAGCAGGCGGTGCAATTCGAGCATATCGGCTCGAACAAGCCGCTGAGAATTCCCGAGATGGGCGGCGAATATACGGGCCTGAAAGTGACGGTCTTTCTCGAGGTCGAGGGAGCGGGCCATTATCTGCCGCCCTATGCCGGCAACCTCGATATCATGACCTCGGCCGCGCTGGCGACCGCCGAGCGGATCGCGCAGCGCATTCACGCAGGAGCAGCGGCATGACCGATCCCAAAGGCAAGCTCTACATCCAGGACGTCACGCTGCGTGACGGAATGCACGCCATCCGGCACCAATATGGGCTGGATCATGTTCGGTCGATCGCCCGGGCGCTCGACCAGGCCGGGGTGGATGCGATCGAAGTGGCGCATGGCGATGGTCTGTCTGGCGGCAGCTTCAACTACGGCTTTGGCGCCCATACCGATTGGGACTGGATCGCCGCCGTTGCCGAGGTTCTGGAAAGATCGGTGCTGACGACGCTGCTGATCCCGGGGATCGGCACGATCCACGATCTCAAGCGCGCCTATGATCTGGGCGTGCGTTCGGTGCGGGTGGCGACCCATTGCACCGAGGCGGATGTCTCCAGGCAGCATATCGAATATGCGCGCGGGCTGGGCATGGATGTGTCGGGCTTCCTGATGATGAGCCATATGAGCGAGCCGGATGCGCTGGCCCGGCAGGCGCTGCTCATGGAAAGCTATGGCGCGCACTGCGTTTATGTGACCGATAGCGGCGGCGCCATGACGATGGATCAATATGGCGCGCGGGTGCGGGCTTATGACCGGGTCCTCAAGCCCGAGACGCAGCGCGGCGTTCATGCCCATCACAATTTGTCGCTGGGCGTCGCCAATTCCATCATTGCTGTCCAGAACGGAGCGATCCGGGTGGATGCCAGCCTTGCCGGAATGGGTGCTGGCGCCGGTAATGCGCCGCTGGAGGTGTTCATTGCCGCTGCCGATGTGCACGGTTGGGATCATGGGTGCGATCTGTTCGCGCTGATGGATGCGGCCGAAGAACTGGTCCGTCCGTTGCAGGACCGCCCGGTCCAGGTCGATCGCGAAACGCTGACGCTGGGCTATGCGGGCGTCTATTCCAGCTTTCTGCGCCATGCGGAAAAGGCCAGCGCGGAACATGGCATCGATACGCGGGAGATCCTCGTGGAGCTGGGCCGCCGCCGCATGGTGGGCGGGCAGGAGGATATGATCGTCGATGTGGCGCTGGATCTTGTGAAGAGCCGTTCGGAAAATGGCTGAGCTCACGCCGGAGCAACAGGCCATCGTCCAGCAGGCGGCCCGGGGGCTTGGCCGGGCCGGACTGGTCCATGCTTATGGCCATGTCAGCCTGCGGCTGGATGCGGGCAGCTTCCTGGTTTGCGCCGCGCGTCCGCTGGAACTGATCGGAGACTTGCCGGGAACGGTCTGCCCGGTCGATGGGCCGTTGCCGGAAGGCGTGCTGGGCGAAGTCCGCATTCATCAGCGGATCTATGCGCGCAGGCCTGAAATGGGTGCGGTCTGCCGGATCATGCCGCCGGCGCTGATGGCGCTATCGAGCCAAGGTATCGTTCCACGCCCCCGCCATGGCATTGGCGCCTATTTCGACCGGCTGCCGCTATGGCCCGATCCACGACTATTGCGCGACGATATGGCGGCGGAGGCATTGGTGGAGATGATGGGCGATGCGCCAGCCATCGTGATGCGTGGCAATGGCGCGGTTGTTGCCGCCGAGACGATGCCGAAGGCGGCGACACTGGCCTGGTTCCTTGAAGATGCCGCGCGTGTCGAACGGGATGTGCGGGCCATGGGCTTCGCGCCCGAAAGCGGCCTGCTCGATGCCGAGGAAACTGCCGCGCGTCAGGTCTGGGCCGGGCAGGTCGCGGAACGCATGTGGGATTGGCTGACCCGCTAGAGAATTGAAATCATGGCCATAAGGGGCGTGGATTGTTCCTTCTGAGTTCTCCGGATCTTTCACGCGCCGACCTTTGGGTGGCCGATGTATGGCGGCCGCTTTTCGCGCGGCTCAGGGCCGAAGATCCGGTCAGCTATTGCCCCGAAAGCTTCTTCGGTCCGTATTGGTCGATTGTCCGCCACGATGATATCATCGCCGTGGAAGCAGATCCGGCGACCTTCTCCTCATCTTGGGAACATGGCGGTATCGTGATTTCAGATTCCCGGGCGAAAGGCGTGCAGCTCGGCATGTTCATAGCGATGGACGACCCGGAGCATGCGCGAAAGAGAAAGGTTGTTGCGCCGGCATTCACGCCATCCAGCGTGAAGGGCATGGCGGGATCGCTGCGGCAACGCACGGGCGAACTTCTCGACACGCTTCCAGTGGGGCAATGCTTCGATTGGGTTCAAAGCGTCTCGATTCCCCTGACCACCGCCATGATTGCGACCCTGTTCGACTTTCCATGGGAGGAACGGCACAAGCTTCCGCTATGGTCGGACTGGGTCGCGAGGTTTGAAATCGGTGACGACGCCCGGCTGAATCTGGAGCGCGAGCGGCAGATGCTGGGGATGGCGGTCCGCTTCGGCAGGCTCTATCAGGAGCGGCGCACTGCACCTGCGCGTGGCGACCTGCTCTCCATAATGGCGCATTCGGATGCCTTTGGAGTGCTGGATCGCAATGAATTCATGGGAGCTATCGCCTTGCTGCTGGTGGGCGGCAACGATACGACCCGCCATTCCATGTCCGGCCTGATCGAACACATCGACCTGTTCCCCGAGGCGTGGGCGCAGGTCAAGGCGGATCCGGACAGCCTGGCTTCCGGTGCCGCGACCGAGACGATCCGCCTGCAAACCCCCCTTTCGCATATGCGCCGCACCGCGACCTGCGACCTTGAACTTCGCGGAAAACGGATTCGCGCCGGCGACAAGGTCGTGCTGTGGTACAATTCCGGCAACCGCGACGAAGCCGTCTTTCCCAACGCGGATCGCTGGAACCCGACGCGGGAGAACTCCCGGCGACACCTATCATTCGGCTACGGCATCCACCGCTGTCTGGGTGCCCGGCTGGCCGAATTGCAGGTCGCGACGCTGGTGGAGGAAATGGCCAGGCGCGACATGGAGGTGAAGATCGTAGGTGAGCCGGAGAGGCTGCCGTCCTGCTTCATTAACGGGTTTGAGCGAATGATGGTGGAGATCACCCGCAAACTTGATTGACTGCAGTCTGCAAGGGAATTGGTAAAAATACGTACCATATAAACGCAAAATCTGATATTCTGATTGGGAAAGCACAAGAATGCTTATTTAATGATCGGGATAGAGGATTGAAAAATGACTACAATCGACCTTGATCGAGAGGCTCTTGAGTCGCTCGATGTCTCCCGGGCAGAGCTCTGGAAAGCCAATGCATGGCGCCCGCTCTTCGCGCGGCTCCGGGCCGAAGATCCGGTCAGCTATTGTCCCGAAAGCTTCTTCGGTCCCTATTGGTCGATCGTCCGCTACGATGACATCATCGCCGTGGAAGGCGATCCAGCCACCTTCTCCTCGTCCTGGGAACATGGCGGCATCGTGATCTTCGACATGCAGGACACGGGTGTCCAGCTCCGCATGTTCATTGCCATGGACGATCCCGAACATGCCGAGAAGCGCAAGGCCGTTGCCCCGGCTGTGACCCCCTCAGAGATAGTCAAGCTTTCCGGCGCCTTGCGAGAGCGCACGGCTGAAATTCTGGACAGCCTGCCGGTTGGCGAGCCGTTCGATTGGGTGCACAGCGTTTCCATCCCGCTGACCACCGCCATGATTGCCACCCTGTTCGATTTCCCGTGGGAGGAACGGCACAAGCTGCCGGAATGGTCGGACTGGGCCGCCAAGATCGATATCGGCCCCGATCCCGTGCTGAATGCGGAACGGGAGCGCCACGTGTTCGAAATGGCGGCGCGCTTCAGGGAAATCTACGAGGAACGCCGCGCGGCTCCGCCCAAGGCGGACCTGCTTTCCATGATGGCCCATTCCGATTCCTATGGCGACATGGACGAACAGCGCTTCATCGGTGCGATCGCCCTGCTGCTGGTGGGCGGCAACGACACCACCCGCAATTCCATGTCCGGCCTGATCGAGCAGATCAACAAGTTCCCGGATGCCTGGGCGCAGGTGAAAGCCGATCCCGCCAAGCTGGCCTCCGGCGCCGCGACCGAGACGATCCGGCTGCAGACGCCGATCGCGCATATGCGCCGCACCGCGACCCGGGACGTCGAGCTTCACGGCAAGCTGATCCGCAAGGGCGACAAGGTCGTGCTGTGGTACAATTCCGGCAATCGCGACGAGGCCGTCTTTCCCGATGCGGACCGCTGGGACCCGGCGCGGGAGAACTCCCGGCGGCACCTGTCATTCGGCTATGGGATCCACCGCTGCCTGGGTGCCCGGCTGGCCGAATTGCAGGTCGCGACGCTGGTGGAGGAAATGGCCAGGCGCGACATGGAGGTGAAGATCGTGGGCGAGCCGGACAGGCTGCCGTCCTGCTTCACCAATGGCTTCGATCATCTCCTGGTCACGGTGAGCCGCGGCGATGGCTGAGCCGTTCCGCCGCTATAAATGCCTCAATTGCGGCTATGTCTATGACGAGGCGGATGGCTGGCCCGAAGACGGCATTCCGGCCGGCACGCGCTGGGAAGACGTTCCGGAAGACTGGATCTGTCCCGAATGCGGCTCCGAGAAGCGTGATTTCGACATGATCGACTGGGAATGAGGGAAGGGCTGGTCAGGCGGACCAGCCTGACCCTCCCTAGAGTGAGCGGCCGATCAGTTCCTTCATGATTTCGGACGTGCCGCCATAAATCCGGCGTATGCGCGCATCGCGCCAGACGCGGGCGATGGGATATTCATTCATATAGCCCGCGCCGCCATGCAATTGCAGGGCCGCGTCACAGGCTTCCCATTGCATTTCGGTGTGCCAGTACTTGGCGCAAGCCGCTTCCTCGATCGACAGTTCACCTCTGATGTGGCGGGCGATTGCCCAGTCCAGATGCGACCAGCCCACCTGGAGCTTCGCCTTGAGATCGGCCAGCGTGAACCGGGTGTTCTGGAAGTCGAACACCTTCTTGCCGAATGCGTTGCGTTCCTTGGTGAAGCCGATGGCTTCGTCGAAGGCGCGCTGGGCGGCCGCCTGCGAACTGAGGGCGATCGAAAGCCGTTCCTGCGCCAGCTCGCTGACCAGATAGATGAAGCCGCGATTGACTTCGCCGATCACGTTGCTGGCAGGCACACGCACATCATTGAAAAACAGCTCCGACGTGTCGGCCATCCACTGGCCCACCTTGTCCAGATTGCGCCCGCGCGCGAAGCCTTCACGATCCGCCTCGATCAGGATCAGCGACGTGCCCTTGGCACCCAATTCCGGTTCCGTCTTGCAGACGGTCAGGACGATGTCGGCGTTCTGGCCATTGGTGATGTAGGTCTTGGAACCGTTGATGATGTATTCATCGCCATCCCGGCGCGCGGTCGTGCGCACCCCTTGCAGGTCCGAGCCGGCGCCCGGCTCCGTCATGGCGATCGCGGTGATCGCCTCGCCCGTCACCATCTTCGGCAGCCAGCGCTGCTTCAACTCCTCGCTGGCATAATGCAGCAGATAGGGCTGGGTGACGTCGTTATGCAGGGTGAAGGAATCCGCCAGCGAGGCATAGGTCAGCTCTTCATTGACGATGGCGTTGAACGTGAAGTCCAGGCCCAGGCCGCCATATTCCTCCGGCATGTTGGGGCAAAGCAGGCCCGCCTCGCCGGCCTTCAGCCAGAATTCGCGCGGGACCTGGCCTGCTTCCTCATATTCTTCGATATGCGGGGTCAGTTCGCGGGCGGCAAACTGGCGCACGGTCTCGCGGAAGGCGCGATGGTCTTCATCGTACAGGCTGGAATCGTCACGCTGCAGCATCGTCTCGTCAGGCTCCTTGTGCAGGCGCTTATGGCAAGGTGGGGTAGGGCAGACAACAAAAAACGTAAGCAGGTTTACCAAAGCCAATTTCCATTCGACTTTCCCGTGTGGCGCACGAACATCGCCTTGCCGCAGCCCGCCAAAAAACCCGTGCGGAGTCGGCTTGGCAGGCCCGGTCCCGGTCGATAGGGTTGCAATGATGACAGCGGGTCCCGAAGGCTCTATGCGCCGGGTCGAGATTGTCGTTTGTGTGTACTGGAAATGGGGACCTAATGAAGAAGCTCTATCCCAACGCCGCCGCTGCCCTCGATGGAGTGCTTCGCGACGGTATTCTTATCGCCTCGGGCGGTTTCGGCCTGTGCGGCATTCCCGAAAGACTGCTCGACGCCATTCGCGACAGCGGCGTGAAGGATCTCACCTTTGCCAGCAACAATGCCGGCATCGACAATGAAGGCATCGGCAAGCTGCTGCGCACGCAGCAGGTGAAGAAGATGATTTCCTCCTATGTCGGCGAGAACAAGGAATTCGAGCGGCAATATCTTTCAGGTGAACTGGAAGTGGAATTCTGCCCCCAGGGCACGCTGGCGGAGCGCATGCGGGCCGGCGGCGCTGGCATCCCCGGCTTCTTCACCAAGACCGGCGTCGGCACGCAGGTGGCCGAAGGCAAGGAAGTGAAGAATTTCGACGGCCAGGATTACATTCTGGAACGCGGGATATTCGCCGACCTGTCGATCGTGAAGGCGTGGAAGGCGGATGAAACGGGGAACCTCGTGTTCCGCAAGACCGCTCGCAATTTCAACGTGCCCGCCGCCACTTGTGGCAAGGTGTGCGTCGTCGAAGTCGAGGAGATCGTGCCGACCGGATCGCTCGACCCTGACAGCATCCACCTGCCGGGCGTCTATGTCCAGCGCATGATCCTGGGCGCGCCCTACGACAAGAAGATCGAATTCCGTACCGTCCGTGAAAGGGAAGCCGCCTGATGAGCACGCAAGAAACCATCGCCAAGGGCTGGACCCGCGACCAGATGGCCGCCCGCGCCGCCAAGGAACTGCAGGACGGCTTCTACGTCAACCTCGGCATCGGTATCCCCACGCTGGTGGCGAACCATATCCCGGCCGGGATGACGGTTACGCTCCAGTCCGAGAACGGGATGCTCGGCATCGGCCCGTTCCCCTATGACGATGAAGTCGATCCCGACCTCATCAATGCGGGCAAGCAGACCATCAGCGAGCTGCCCCAGTCGGCCTATTTCGACAGCGCATCCAGCTTTGCGATGATCCGGGGCGGCCATATCGACCTGACCGTGCTGGGCGCCATGGAAGTGGCCGAGAACGGCGATATCGCGAACTGGATGATTCCCGGCAAGATGATCAAGGGCATGGGCGGCGCGATGGATCTCGTTGCCGGCGTGAAGAAGATCATCGTGGTGATGGAGCACACCAGCAAGAACGGCGATCCCAAGTTCATTCCGGCCTGCACCCTGCCGCTCACCGGCAAGAACGTGGTCGACATGATCGTGACCGATCTGTGCGTGTTCCAGCGTCCTGACCATGACAGCCCGTTCAAGCTGATCGAGCTGGCTCCCGGCGTGACGGCCGAGGAAGTCGCCGCCAAGACCACCGCGCATTACGTGAGCTGAGGAGAAGGCGATGGCGGAGCTTGCGGATATTCCGCTCAGGCGGATCGACGGTGGCGAGGACAGACTGGCCAATCATGCCGGCAATGTCCTGCTGGTGGTCAATGTCGCGTCGAAATGCGGCCTGACGCCCCAATATGAAGGTCTGGAAAAGCTGTACCGGGAATATCGCGATCGCGGCTTCGAGGTGCTGGGCTTCCCCGCCAATGATTTCGGGGCGCAGGAGCCGGGCACCCATGAGGAGATCGCGGAGTTCTGCTCGGTCAATTATGGCGTTTCCTTCCCCATGTTCGCCAAGGCGGACGTGACGGGGGCGGACAAGCAGCCGCTTTATGCCGCGCTGACTTCCGCCGCGCCCGAAAAGAAGGGCGAGGCCGAGAGCTTTCGCGAGAAGCTGCGCGGATATGGCATGACCCCGACCGAAGATCCTGAAGTGCTGTGGAACTTCGAGAAGTTCGTGATCGGCCGGGATGGCAGGGTGGCGGCGCGCTTCGCTCCCGCCACGCCCCTGGACGATCCGGAACTGGTCGGCACGCTGGAAACCGAACTGGCGAAGTAAGCGCCTCAGGCACGTCTTTTCGTACCAAAAGGGAAGGGGCGGATCCGATGGACCCGCCCCTTTTCTGTTTCGAGCTTCAAGAGAATGGCGGGAAACGCTTTTGGCGCCTCCCGCCCTTTCAATGCCTCGTCACCGGCCCTCAGCCGACCCGCCCCAGGCGGTGGTAGAGGTTGGCGTATTTCGACGCCTCCGGATCGTCCTGCACCTCGCGCACATAGTAAGCGATGGCATTGCGGATAAGCCGGAAGTCTTCGCTCGAAAAAACTGCGCGGGAACGTTGCGGTTCTGACATTGCTCTTGCTCCTTGACCCGGTTCGCTGCCTCAGGCGGCGAACTGGTTCATCGTGTTGTCCTTGCCGGCGGCCTTCAGAGCGGCTTCACCAGCAAAGTATTCCTTGTGGTCGTCGCCGATATCGGAACCGGACATGTTCTGGTGCTTCACGCAAGCGATACCCTGGCGAATCTCCTTACGCTGCACGCCGGCAACATAACCCAGCATGCCCTGTTCGCCGAAATATTCCTTCGCGAGATTGTCGGTCGACAATGCCGCGGTGTGATAGGTCGGCAGGGTGATCAGGTGGTGGAAGATGCCGGCGCGGGCCGCCGCATCCTTCTGGAAGGTGCGGATCTTCTCGTCGGCAGCGGCCGAAAGCTCGGAGGCATCGTAATCGGCGCTCATCAGCTTCGCACGGTCATAGGCCGACACGTCCTTGCCTTCCTTCTCCCAGGCGTCGAACACCTGCTGGCGGAAGTTGAGCGTCCAGTTGAACGAGGGCGAGTTGTTGTAAGCCAGCTTGGCATTCGGAATGACTTCGCGAATGCGGTCGACCATGCCCGCGATCTGTTCGATATGCGGCTTCTCGGTTTCGATCCACAGCAGGTCCGCGCCGTTCTGCAGCGAGGTGATGCAGTCCAGCACGCAGCGATCTTCGCCGGTGCCCGGGCGGAACTGGAAGAGGTTGGAAGGCAGGCGCTTGGGGCGCAGCAGCTTGCCGCCACGGTTGATCAGCACGTCGCCAGGGTTGCCGGCGCCTTCGACTTCCTCGCAATCGAGGAAGCTGTTGTACTGGTCGCCGATGTCCCCCGGCTCGCGGGTGAAGGCGATCTGCTTGGTCAGGCCGGCGCCGAGCGAGTCGGTGCGGGCGACGATGATGCCGTCCTCAACGCCCATTTCCATGAAGGCGTAGCGCAGCGCGCGGATCTTCGCGAGGAAGTCCTCATGCGGAACGGTGACCTTGCCGTCCTGGTGGCCGCACTGCTTTTCATCGGAAACCTGGTTTTCGATCTGCAGGGCGCAGGCGCCGGCCTCGATCATCTTCTTGGCGAGCAGGTAGGTCGCTTCGGCATTGCCGAAACCGGCGTCGATGTCCGCGATGATCGGAACGACATGGGTTTCGTAATTGTCGATCTGATGCTGGACCTGCTTGGCCTTGACTTCATCGCCAGCTTCACGGGCTGCGTCGAGTTCGCGGAACAGGAGGCCGAGCTCGCGGGCGTCAGCCTGCTTGAGGAAAGTGTAGATTTCCTCGATCAGCGCCGGAACGCTGGTCTTTTCGTGCATGGACTGGTCGGGGAGCGGGCCGAAATCGCTGCGCAGCGCGGCGACCATCCAGCCGGAGAGGTAGATGTAGCGGCGCTTGGTGGTGCCGAAATGCTTCTTGATCGAGATCAGCTTCTGCTGGGCGACGAAGCCGTGCCAGCAGCCGAGCGACTGGGTATAGTTGGCCGGATCCGCATCATAGGCGGCCATGTCCTCGCGCATGATCTTGGCGGTGTAGCGCGCGATGTCGAGACCGGTCTTGAAGCGGTTCTGCAAGCGCATGCGCGTGACGGATTCTGCATCGATCCCACCCCAGGACGGACCCTGGGCGGAGATGTTGGAAGCAAGCTGGTCGATTTCAGCCTGATAGGTCATTGATCGATTCCCATGATTTGGATTGGCGATAAGGCGCCTTTGGCGGGGATTTTAGCGCTGCAAAAGCAGGCGCGGTGTCGATATGTAAAACTTTACAAAAATATTCTGTAATATTGTAAAGAGCGTCACCAACGTTACGGATTCGGAAACCATGGCCCGCAATGCAATCTATATGGGACCGCGCCTCAAGCGCCTGCGCCGCGATCTGGCGCTGACCCAATCCAACATGGCGGCCGATCTGGAAATCTCGCCTTCCTATGTCGCGCTGATGGAACGCAATCAGCGGCCGATCACGGCGGAACTGCTGCTCAAGCTCGCGAAGACCTATCGTATCGACATCGCCGCGCTGGCCGATGACGGCGGGGAAGAGCTGGCAGGGCGGCTGCAGGCCGTGCTGCGCGAACCGATCTTCGCCGATATCGACCTGCCCGCGCTGGATGTCGCCGACATCGCCACCAGCTATCCCGGCTTCGCGGAAGCGCTGCTGCGGCTTCACACCGCCTATGGGGAAGAGCAGCTGGCGCTGGCGCACAACCGCGAGCTGACCAGCGGACCGGGCGATGCGGCGGCCCTGTCCGATCCGGTGGCGGAGGCGCGCAATTTCCTGGCGGCCCGGCGCAATTGCTTTCCCGCTCTGGATGACAGCGCGCAGGCCGTCGCGGAAGAGGTATCCGGGCTGGACGCGCTGGTGGCCCGGCTCAAGGACCGGCACGGCTTGCGGGTGCGCTTCGTGGACCCGGAGCTGATGCTAGGCTCGCTGCGCTGGCATGACAGCCATCGCGAGCAGGTGTTCGTCAGCCGGCTGCTGGATCATGCGGCGCGCAAGTTCCAGCTGGCCTTGCAACTCGCCCTGCTGGAAGGGCGTGGCGTGGTGGACCGGCAATTGGCGGACGGCCGCTTCGGCAGCGACAATGCCCGCCGTCTCGCGCGCAGGGCGCTGTTGAACTACTGGGCGGCCGCCTTGCTGATGCCCTATCGCCCCTTCGCCAAGGCGGCCCGGCAATATCGACACGATGTCGAGGCTTTGTCGCGCGAATTCGGGGCAAGCTTCGAGCAGGTGGCCCACCGACTGACCACCTTGCAGAAGCCGGGCGAGGAAGGGGTTCCCTTCTTCTTCCTGCGGATCGACCGCGCGGGCAATGTGTCCAAGCGGCTCGACGGGGCCGGGTTTCCCTTCGCTCGCCATGGCGGGGCCTGTCCGCTATGGAACGTGCATACCGCCTGCGAGACGCCAGGCCGAATCGTGACGCAGTGGCTGGAATTGCCGGATGGGCAGCGCTTCTTTTCCCTCGCACGCACGGTGAGCGCGGGCGGGGGCGCATACAATGCGCCGGTCGCGCGGCGCACGGTCGCTCTGGCCTGCGGGGCGGAGCATGCCCCGCTACTGGTCTATGCGGACGGGCGGCAGGAAGACGAATCGACGCCGATCGGTGTGGCTTGCCACCTGTGCCATCGCCCGCGCTGCATCGCCCGGGCCGCGCCGCCGATCGGGCGGGAGATGCGGCCGGACGATTTCCGCGACACCGGGTTGCCCTTTGCCTTCGCCGGCGACTAGGGTCACGACTCTAAGGGCAGGGCGGTCAGACCACGAAATTCACCAGCCGCTTGGGCACGTAGATCACGCGCCGCTCGGTCTTGCCCTCGAGATAGGGTGCGACCTTGTCCTCCGCGCGGGCCGTGGCCACCACGTCGGCTTCCCCGGCGTCGGCTGCTATGTCGATAGTGCCGCGCAGCTTGCCGTTCACCTGGATCGAATAGGTGATCTCATCCTTCACCAGGAAGGCGGGATCGGGTTCGGGCCAGCTTTCGAAGAAGATGCTGCGAGTGCCCCCGAAGGCATGGCGCCACAGCAGTTCGGCCATGTGCGGCGCGAAGGAGCCGAGCACCTTGGCGAATTCGGCCATGACATAACGCATGACCGGCAGTTCACCCGCCTCCGCCTCGTTCACCAGCGGGCGCAGTTCGCCTATGAAGCCGTGCAGGCGCGCCACCGCATTGTGGAATGCGCGCCGTTCTTCGATATCGGCCGCCACTTCCAGCGCCAGCTTTGCCAGCTCGCCCATCGCCTTGCGTTCGCGACCCGTGACGATCTCGGGCAAGGTGGGCGGAGTATCGCCCGCCAGCTTGCCGCACAGGTCCCAGATCTGGGCGAGGAAGCGTTGCTTGCCTTCGATCCCGGAATCGTTCCAGTCGATATCGCGGCGCAACGGGGTATCCGCCAGGATGTAGAGCCGCAGCGCATCGGCGCCGTATCTGTCGATGGTCTCGGTCGGCACCACGACATTGCCCTTGGACTTGGACATCTTGGAGCCGCCGAGGCGGACCATGCCGTTGTCCAGGAAGTTGCGGACCGGCTCCGGCTCCGGCGTGCGGCCGATGTCGTGCAGGAAGCGGCTGATGAAGCGGAAATAGATCAGATGCTGGGAGGCATGCTCCAGCCCGCCGACATAATAGTCGATCGGCATCCATTCATCCGCATGTTCCTTGGTCCAGGGCGCGTCCGTATTCCTCGCGTCGAGGAAGCGCCAGGCGTACCAGGATGAGCACATGAAAGTGTCCATCGTGTCGGTTTCGCGCCGGGCCGGCTCGCCGGTGCCGGGCCAGGTGGTCTCGACGAAGCCGGGTGCGCTGGCCATGGCCGCGCCCGAGCCTTTGCTGAAATCGGGGTTGCTCGGCAGGATCACCGGCAAGTCCGGCGCCTTGGCCCAGCCATGCTGCTCCGAATGGATCATCGGGATCGGCGCCCCCCAGAAGCGCTGGCGGGAGATCAGCCAGTCACGCAGGCGGAAGTTGACCTTGCGGCGGCCGAGGCCCTGCTCAGCTACGTAATCGATGATCTTTTGCTTGGCTTCCTCGCTGCGCATGCCGGTGAAGGGGCCGGAATCATGCATGAATCCGGGATCGGTATAGGCTTCGGACAGTGCGACGGGTTCCGCGCCGGCCTTCGGCAGGATCACCTGCTTGATCGGCAGCCCTTCGGATACCGCGAAAGAGAAGTCGCGCGCGTCATGGGCGGGCACGTTCATGATCGCCCCGGAACCATAGCCGCCCAGCACATATTCGCTGACATAGATCGGCACGATCTCGTCGGTCAGCGGGTTGCGGCAGGATCGGCCCAGCGCGACGCCGGTGCGCTCCGCGCTTTCGCGCTCCACCTCGCCGCGCCCGCTGGCCCATTCGGCATAGTTCGCCACGGCGTCCTTCTGCTCCGGGCTGGCCAGTTTCAGCGCCAGCGGATGCTCCGGCGCCAGCGTGACCGAAGTC
This sequence comes from uncultured Caenibius sp., assembly GCA_964468045.1. Classification (GTDB taxonomy): domain Bacteria; phylum Pseudomonadota; class Alphaproteobacteria; order Sphingomonadales; family Sphingomonadaceae; genus JAWKXU01. The sequence continues at coordinate 54,574 of CAYXTO010000003.1, forward strand.
ACGCCGAACAGCGTGTCGGCGCGGGTGGTGTAGACGGTGATGGCGGCATCGCCGCCTTCCACCGGAAAGTCGATCTCCACGCCTTCGCTGCGCCCGATCCAGCCCTTCTGGACGGCGATCGCCTCGTCCGACCAGTAGCCGCGCAGGCTTTCCAGCCCGTCCCACAGCGCCTGGGCGTATTTGGTGATGCGGATATACCATTGCGGCAGCAGGCGGCGCTCGATCACCGCGCCGGAGCGCCAGCCGCGCCCGTCGATCACCTGCTCGTTGGCCAGCACGGTTTCGTCGACCGGGTCCCAGTTCACCCAGCCTTCGGCGCGATAGACCAGATCATGGTCGTAAAGCTCCTGGAACAGCCACTGGGTCCACTTGTAATATTCCGGCGAGGCGGAATTGATCTCATGGGTGAGATCGAAGGAGAAGCCGACCCGGTTGAGCTGCTCGTCCTTCATCTTGCGGATGTTCTCCGCGGTCCACAGCGCGGGATCGACATTGTTCTGGATCGCGGCGTTTTCGGCGGGCAAGCCGAATGCGTCCCAGCCCAGCGGATGCAGCACATTATAGCCGCGCAGGCGGGAAAGCCGCGCGATCACGTCGGAGATCGTATAGACCCGGACATGGCCCATATGCGCATTGCCGGACGGATAGGGGAACATGCCCAGCACATAGCGGCGTTTGGCATTACCGCTGTCGAGATCGCAGCGATCGACATTCTCCGCGGCCCAGTGGGACCGCGCCGTTTCCTCGATCTCCGCGAATGCGGATCTGTAGGGCTGCGACAACACGCTGTCTGACATCAATTCCATCCGGCTAAGTAAGGCAGTGCCCTCTATGCGGATCGTCCGGGCAGGGCAACCGGGCTTTGCACTGGCGGTGTCATACGGCGCTTGTAGCCTGTCACGGCTTCGGCACCCGTTGACCCGGATATGGTGCGAAATCGGCTTGGGTGCGGGATAGCGGGACGGGTTGAAAGGCGCTATGAATCGCCCATTGCGCGACGTGCCCGTCCAGCGCTGCATCAACAGGAATGAGAGGACCCCGAGATGAACGACATGACGCCCGGGCATATTGCCCATCCGGACCGTTTCTACATTGGCGGGGAATGGGTCGAGCCCAGCGGCAGCACCAAGTTCGACGTGATCACGCCCTCTACCGAGGAGTTGTTCGTCTCGGTCGCGGAAGCGCAGACCGCCGATGTGGACAAGGCGGTCGCTGCGGCCCGTCACGCGTTCGACAAGGGGCCGTGGCCGCGCATGAGCCATGCGGAGCGCGCTGCATATGTCGCCAAGTTTGCCGATCATATTCAGGATGGTGCGCCGGGCATGGCGCGCGCCTGGGCCAGTGAAATGGGTATCGTCGCGCCTTTCGCCGAATTGATGATGGGCAGCGTCGCCGACACCTACCGTTTCTATGCCGGCCTTGCCGACACCTTCGAATGGGAAGAGCGCCATCCGGCCAAAAGCGCGGAAGTGGCGCTGCTGGTGCGCGAGCCGGTGGGCGTGGTGGGCGCGATCATCCCCTGGAACGGCCCGCCGATCCTGATCGCATGGAAGATTGCCCCGGCCTTGCTGGCGGGCTGCACCGTGGTGCTCAAGGCATCGCCGGAAGCGCCGAGCGCGGCCTATGCCGTGGCCGAGATCGCGGAAAAGATCGGCCTGCCGCCGGGCGTGCTGAACGTGATCACGGCCGATCGGGAAGTTTCGGAAGCGCTGGTGCGGCATCCTGGCGTCGACAAGATCACCTTCACCGGCTCCAGCGCCGCAGGCAAGCGGGTCGCGTCGATCTGCGGGGAGCGGATCGCGCGTTGCACGCTGGAACTCGGCGGAAAGTCGGCGGCGGTCGTGCTGGAGGATATCGATGCGGGAACCGTGGCTCAGGCGATGGCGCAGAACGCCTCCTTCATGACCGGGCAGGTTTGCGCCGCGCTGACCCGCCTGGTCGTGCCGCGCAGCCGCTATGATGAGCTGGCCGACGCGCTTTCGGCTGCGTTCCGGGGCATTCGCGTGGGCGATCCGCTGCAGCAGGGCACGCAGATGGGGCCGCTCGCCATGTCGCGCCAGCGCGACCGGGTGGAGCATTATCTCCAGGTCGGCCGCGCGGAAGGCGCGAAGGTGATCGTAGGGGGCGGGCGCCCGGCCGAGATGGAGCGCGGCTATTTCATCGAGCCGACGGTCTTCACCAATGTCGATCCGCACGCCACGATCGCGCAGGAGGAGATCTTCGGCCCGGTCGTCAGCATGATTGCCGCCGACAGCGAGGAACACGCCATCGACATCGCCAACGACACGGTGTTCGGCCTGTCCGGCTCGGTCTTCACCAACGATCCCGAGCGGGCCTATCGAGTCGCCCGGCAGATGCGCACGGGCACGGTCGGGCATAATGGCGCGACCGGGGACTTCTTCTCCATCGCCTTCGGCGGCTTCAAGCAATCCGGCATCGGGCGCGAAGGCGGCGTGGAAGGGCTGAAGCCGTTCCTCGAGGCCAAGACCATCCTGCTGCACGGCGCGCCCACTCACCTCAAGGGGTGAGGGCGCCGCGCGTTCTCAGGCTTGCCGGAGGAACAGATGCACTCCGGCAAGCGCCGTATCGAGATTCTTCGTCACCGAAGGAAGGGCGGCGCGCATGATCGCGAAATTATGCACCACGCCCTCTGCCTCCAGCAGCAGCATGGGGACACCGGCTTCCGCCAGCCGGGCGGCATAGGCGCGCCCCTGATCGCGCAGCGGATCGAGTGATGCGGTGTGGATCACGGCAGGGGGCAGGCCGGCGGCCGCGCCCTTGATCGGCGATGCGCGCCAGCTCTCCGCATCGGGAGCATAAAGGCCGTTGAACCACACGATCTCGCGGGTTTCGAGGAAATAGCCCTTCGCGAATTCGCGCAGGGAACCATAGCTGCCGGCACTCAAGTCCACCGTGGGATAGATCAGCCATTGGCAGATCACCGGGACAGCGGCCGCTTCGTCTCGCAGCGCCATCGCCGTAATGGCCGCAAGCGCGCCGCCGGCGCTGTCCCCGGCAAGGACGAGGCCGGAGACAGCGAAGCCCAGCTCCGCGGGGCTGGCGGCGATCCAGCGGGCGGCCGCTTCGCAATCGTCTGGCCCGGCCGGCCAGGGATGCTCCGGCGCGAGCCGGTAATCCAACGCGATCACGGGCAGATCCAGCTCCTTCGCGATATGGCTGCATAGCGAAGCATGGCTGTCGAGATCGCCGATCACGAAGCCGCCGCCGTGGAAATAGAGCAGGGCGGTCGAAAATCCCCGGCTTTCGCGCGCGTCGTACAGCCGCAGCGGCAGCGGATCACCGCCGGGGCCGGGGATGCTCCAGTCCCGGCGCACCGCCAGCGGCACTTCGGGAAGATCGAGCCGCGCGGAGCGGCGCATCACCTCCCGTGCCCCTTCCGGCCCCAGTTCCGTCACCGAAGGAGCCGCAAGCTCCCTGATCTTCTGGAGCAGGAACTGGACGTCGGGACGAATGAAATGGCTCATGGAAGCTCCCGGCTATGCTGCGATGCAATATAACCGGGAGAACGGCGCAGGCAACCGGGTGCCTGCGTCCCTCTCTGTGCCCTGTCTGCGCGCGTTCCGTGCCGTTCTACGCCTGCTCCACGCTCGCTTTGGGCCGGTTGGCGAGCAGATCGTCCACCACCGACGGATCGGCGAGAGTGGAGGTGTCGCCCAGATTGCCGGTATCGTTTTCCGCGATCTTGCGCAGGATACGGCGCATGATCTTGCCGGACCGAGTCTTGGGCAGGGCCGGGGCGAACTGGATGATATCGGGCGTGGCGATCGGGCCGATCTCGCGGCGCACCCATTTGACCAGCTCCTCGCGCAGCTTGTCGGTGGGTTCCACGCCTTCCATCGGCGTGACATAGGCATAGATGCCCTGGCCCTTCACATCGTGCGGCATCCCGACCACGGCGGCTTCCGCCACATTGTCATGGGCGACCAGCGCGCTCTCGATCTCGGCCGTGCCCATGCGGTGGCCGGACACGTTGATCACGTCGTCGATGCGGCCGGTGATCCAGTAGTAGCCGTCTTCATCGCGGCGGCAGCCGTCACCGGTGAAGTAGTAGCCCTTGAAGGTGCTGAAATAGGTCTGGAAGAAGCGCTCGTCATCGCCATAGACGGTGCGCATCTGCCCGGGCCAGCTGTCGGCGATCACCAGCGCGCCTTCGCCCGGGCCTTCGATTAGTTTCCCGTCGTTATCCACCAGTGCGGGCTTTACCCCGAATATCGGCTTGGTCGCGCTGCCGGGCTTGAGGTCGATGGCGCCGGGCAAGGGGGTGATCATGTGGCCGCCGGTTTCGGTCTGCCACCAGGTATCCACGATCGGGCAGCGTCTTTCGCCGACCACATTGTAATACCACTCCCAGGCTTCGGGATTGATCGGCTCGCCCACGCTGCCCAGCAATTTCAGGCTTTTGCGGCTGGATTTCTTCACCCATTCGTCGCCTTCGCGCATCAGCGCGCGCAGTGCCGTGGGCGCGGCGTAGAAGATTTCGACATTGTGTCTGTCGATCACCTGCCAGAAGCGCGAATGATCTGGAAAATTCGGCACGCCCTCGAACATGAGGCTGGTGCCGCCATTGGCCAGCGGCCCGTAGACCACATAGCTGTGGCCCGTGACCCAGCCGATGTCCGCCGCGCACCAGTAGATCTGGTTGCTCCCGTCTGCATGGGGGCGGTAATCAAAGGTGTATTCATGGGTCATGCTGGTCCACACCGCATAACCGCCAGTGGTATGCAGCACGCCTTTCGGCTTGCCGGTGGAGCCTGAGGTGTAGAGGATGAACAGCGGATCCTCCGCGTTCATTTCCTCGGCCGGGCATTCGCTGGCTTGCCCGGCAATGGCGTCATGCCACCAGATGTCGCGGCCCTCCTGCATCGGCACGTCGCCGCCAGTATGGCGGACCACGATCACCCGGCTCACCGAGGCGTGATGCGCCAGCGCCTCATCCACATTGGCCTTGAGCGGGACCTTGCGCCCGCCGCGCAGGCCTTCGTCCGAAGTGATCACGATATCGCTCGCGCAATCCTCGATCCGGCCGCCCAGTGCTTCCGGCGAGAATCCGCCGAAGACGATGGAATGGATCGCGCCGATTCGGGCGCAGGCCAGCATGGCCACCGCGGCTTCGGGGATCATCGGCAGGTAGATGGTGACCCGGTCCCCCTTCTTCACCCCATTGGCCTTGAGCGCATTCGCGAAGCGGCAGGTGGCCTGGTGCAATTCGCGATAGGTCAGCGTGCGGCCGGGATTCTTCGGATCGTCCGGTTCCCAGATGATCGCCACCGTATCGCCCTTGCTGGCCAGATGGCGGTCGAGGCAGTTGGCCGAAAGGTTCAATGTTCCGTCATGGAACCAGCGAATGCCGAACCCTTCCTGATCGAAGCAGGTATCCTTTACCTGGGTGAAGGGCCTGATCCAGTCGATCCGCCTGGCTTCCTCTCTCCAGAAGCCTTCCGGATCATTCACCGAGCGCTGGTATTTCTCATGATAGGCCTTCTGGTCGATCAGAGCGTTTTTCGCCCATTCCGCCGGAACTGGATGTAGCGTTTCGGACATCGTTTCTCTCCAAAAAATCTATCAGGCCTGCGTCAAAGCTTGCCGAACTGGCTTTCGAAGCCTGCCGTATCGCCTTTGGCCAGAAACCGGGCCTGTTCAACCCAATTGTCCCGACGAATACGGCCCTGGAAATTGCCAAGCTGGGCATCGATGCGGTCTATGTCCGCGTCCGTCCAGTTCGCGATCTGATCAAAGCTGTTAACCCCCAGCGAACAAAGCAGGGTATTCAGCTTGGGCCCCACGCCCTTGAGCCGGGTGAGATCGTCGGCAATCCTGTCCGGCGCCTGCTCGCTCGCCTGCCCGGCGTGTTCGTCTTCCGGGACGACGGCCACCGCCGCCGCTTTGCCTGCCCCCGCCAGTCCTGCCGGTGTGGCGGGAGAAATCTCGACCGCCTGGGCCGCCGGCGGCGCATCGATCAGGGTCTGATTGCGCCGGGCCGGCTCTTCACTCTCCTTTTCCGCCGAAGCACTCACGACGCGGGTCTTGCGATTGGCCGCGAAGACGAACCACGCCACGACGATCCCGATGATCAGCGCGACGAGGATCAGCACCCAATATTGAGCCAGCAGTTCGTTCATTCACCATTCTCCCGCAATTGGTCGCCCGCGCGCCCCCATATCGCCCAGCCGATCGCCAGGCCAATGCCGTAGGCGAATAGCAGCAATAACATGAGTTCCAGCCAGATCGGCATCGGGGTTTCCTAATAAGGGCCTGGAGTATCTACCGGGGTGGGCTTGACGGGCACTGTCGCGATCACCGAAAATTCGATCCGGCGGTTGGCGGGATCGGAAGGGTTCAGCCCGCTTATCGGCTCCGCCGATCCCACCCCGTTCGCCCTGAGGCCGTCGGCGGGTATGCCCCGCTCGATCAGAGCCTGGCGGACGGCATCGGCCCGTTCCTGGGAGAGTATCAGGTTCCCGGCGGCATTGCCGGAGGAATCCGTGTGCCCGACGATGGCGATGATGCTGCCCAGGCAGGGTCGCAACGCTTCGGCAACTTCCCCCACCAGGCCGCGGCTGGCCGGATCTATATCCGCGCTCGATTCCTCGAAACGAATGGTCCGGGCGCGCAGCAGCGCATCCACATCGTCCTCGCAGTGGAGAGGCTTGGGCGGCTCCTCCCCCACTTTCTTGAGCGGCGATCCCCCCGACCAGCGGATCGCGCCGACGCCCGGAACGGTGGCCACGGCCCGCGCCACCGCCAGGCGAGTCGCGCTGTTCAGCCTTTCCCCGCCGCGCAGAACCGGATGCCGGGTGGGCCAGCCCTGATTTGTGAGGAAATCGGGTACGACGCCCCTGCCGCCGGCCTTCGCTATTGCATAGCGCGCTTGCCCGGAAAGCCGGGCCGCGAGCGTCTTGCTGCTATAATGTGCCGCGCCCAGCGCGAGCAGCGCGGACAGTACCGCACCGGCAACCGGAAACAGAATTCGGCCATGTCGCATGCCCCTCCTTTAATCGGCAGAATTGCCGGGGGGAAGGGCTTGCGACGCTATTGCCTGTTGAGCCCGTCGGCCACCGAAGCGAGGCGCAGGAATTCCTGCCGCCAGAAATCGGTCTGCTTCCCGCCCAGGGCAATGATCTGCGGGAAATCGAAATTGCCCAGCAAGGGATCGGCTCTCAGTTTCTGGCCATAGGCGGCAACGGCGGCGGCAAAGGCGAAATCGCCCCGGGGAAGCGCCGCTGCCTGCATCGCGGCGGTCGGGACGGTTCGTTCGATCAGCTTCGATGTGGCGCCATCCGGCATCTTGTAGCGCAGCTTGACGTGGGCAAGCTCGGACAGTTTGGATGTAGCCGCTTTCGCTGGCGTGTCCTCATAACGGCGGGGGGCGATCCAGCCTTTCGCATCGGCCGGAACGATCTCATAGATCGCGGTGACCTGGTGCCCCGCGCCGATATCCCCCGCATCGATCTTGTCGTTGTCGAAATCCTCTTCCCGCAGGGCGCGGTTCTCATAGCCCAGCAGACGGTACTGGCTGACCTGCGCGGGGTTGAACTCGACCTGGATCTTCACATCCTTGGCGATGGTGAAGAGGGTGGACTGCATCTCGTCCGAAAGAACCTTCTCCGCCTCCAGCGCGCTGTCGATATAGGCATAATTGCCGTTTCCGTGATCGGCGACCTGCTCCATCATCGCTTCGTTGTAATTGCCGGTGCCGAAGCCGAGCGTCGTCAGCGTGATGCCGCTGTCGCGCTCTTTCTCGATCATCTCGATCAGGGCCTTGTTGTCGGTAACCCCGACGTTGAAATCCCCGTCGGTGGCCAGGATCACCCGGTTGACCCCGCCTTCGATCCGGTTGTCGCGCGCGATCTGATAGGCGAGCTTGAGCCCGGCCCCGCCAGCGGTGGAGCCGCCCGCCTCGAGGCGGTTCAAGGCATCGCGGATCTTCCTCGTGTCATTGGTCGGTTCGAGCACCAGGCCGGCCGCGCCGGCATAGACCACCACGGACACGCGGTCCTTCTGGGAAAGTTCGCCGGCGAGCTTGGACAGCGCGGTCTTGACCAGTGGCAGCTTGTCGGCGCTGTTCATGGAACCGGAAACATCGAGCAGGAAGACGAGGTTGGCGGGCGGCCTGTCCTTGCGCGGCAGATCGTATCCCCGCAGGCCGATCCGCAGCAGGCGCGTGTTTTCATTCCAAGGCGTGCGGGCGACATCGGTCGTCACGGTGAAGGGGACCGCTCGCGTTTCCGGCGCGGCATAGTCGTAGCGGAAATAATTGATCATTTCCTCCGTCCGCACCGCATCCCTAGGCGGACGTATGCCTTGCGTCAGGAAACGGCGGGTATTGGCATAGGCGCCGGTATCCACGTCCACGGAGAAGGTGGAAACCGGCTCTGCCGAGACCAGCTTGACCGGCGAGACTTCCTCACCGTCGTAGCGCTCGCGGCCCGGATCGGTCGGCACGACCACCGGCGGAACGTAATAGCCCGGCGCGGCGCGAACCATCTCGGCCCTCGGCGACAGGACGGCGGGAGATGGTGGGGGCGGGGGAGGCGGAGGAGTGGCCATCTCCTGTGATGAATCGCTGGCGCTTTTGGTGTTGTCCGTGCCTTGGGCCGTGACGACGATATCCTTGTCCCGCTGGGCGGCGCAGCCCGCAACGAGAATGAAAGCACAGCCGGCAAAAAGGGGGGTAGCAAGACGCATGGCGGGACCTCTCCTCCAGGTTCGATCGCTGCGGCGGAAGCTCGTGCCGGACGGGTGAATGACGACTGAACGCCCCTGGTTGTCGACGAACCGTTGAGCGTCAGTTCCCGTGCGGTGCGATCTTGCGGCGGAACAGCAGCCGGTCTTCCGGGCCAAAGCCGCGCCGCCAGATTACGAAGCCGTAGGTGAGGAGGATGGCGGGAATGCCAAACAGCAATTCCATCCATTCCGGCAGCAGCGTGGCGATATAGCCGACGATTGCCGCGGGCGCGGCGGCCCAGATCAGTGCCCAGCGCCAGTTGTTGACCGGCTCGCGCAGGATGCGCTTGAGCAGCCATGCCTTGGCGATCGACGCCGCGCCCAGGGCGACCATCAGCGCCGCCGCGGCGCCGGCCGCCATGAACAATTCATTGAAGCCGAGCCGCTGGATGAGGATGATGAAGCCCACCGTCAGGACCGCCTGCAGCGCGATCGTCAGGATCGAGAGATACAGGTTTCGCATGCGCGCCACGTAGACCAGCGCGGCTTCGGAAACGACGGCGGTGGCGGCCGCCACTTCCGCCGCGAGCAGGAATGCCAATGCGCCCGTGCCTCCCACGAAGTTCGGCCCAACCAGGCCCATCACCCCTTCACCCGGAATGCCGAGTGCAAGGGCGATGCCCGCCTGCGCGGCCGTGATCCAGAACCCGACCTGGCAGACCTGCCCGGCAATCGCCGCAAAGTTCTTTTCCTTCAGATTGCGGGTGATCACCGGGCCGAGGATCGGCTCGAAGCTGGTCTTGAGCTTCTGCGGCAGGCTGGCGACCTGCTGGGCCACATAATAGATCCCCACCGTGCTCGGATGGGTGAACAGGCCCAGTATCGCGATGTCGAGGCGCCTCGTACCCCATTCGATCGCATCGGCGGTGGCCAGAGGCAGACTCTGGCCCACCAGCTGGACCATCTGACCGGGATGCGGGCGCCATGCTTCCGGCTTTCCATAAGTGCGCAGGAGGGGGATGAAGGCGACGATGGCCGCAGCGAACACCGAGGCGAGATAGGCGATGGACAAGCCGCTGCTGCGATCGACGAAATACATGGCGCCGGCCATGATCGAGATCGTCCATGGTTCGACGATCGCCCGCGCCCTGACCGTGGTGGCAATGTCGTAGCGATAGGCTTGCGCCGCCAGCGCCACTTCCGTGAGGGCAAGGGGAACGATCGCGAACGGCAACAGACGGTCGATTTCCGTATAGTGCCCGCTCGGGAACATCGGCGCGGGAAAGGCATAGAGCACGAGCGCGCCCGCACTGGAGAACAGCAGCGCCAGCAGCAGTCCGTCGGCCACGATGTTGGCGGGCTTGCGCACTTCATCCTGCGAAAGCCACTGGGCGAGGCCGCGCTTCATGCCCAGTGCGCAGAGCTGCCCGACCAATTCGATGACCACCAGCGCCGAGGCGAAGCGGCCCAGTGATTCCGCGCCGAACAGGCGGCCGGCAATGAACAGGAATGGCAGCCGGGCCGCGAGACGAAGGAGGAATCCGAAGAAATTGGTCCGCCCGCCCTTCGCCAGAGCGGCAATGTCGTTTTGCGGCTTGTCGTCGGTCACGCAGGCGCGCCTTGCTCGGCCTTCAGCGGCCGGGCCAGCATGTCACTGACCACCACGCCGGCGCTCGCGCCTTCAAGCAGGCGATTGACCGCGGCGACGATCGGCATGGCCACGCCGTGATAGTCCGCCAGTTCGGCCAGAACCGGCGCGGTATGCGCCCCTTCCGCCACGGTCGAGCGATTGGCCATCAGTTCTTGCGCCGAACGGCCTTCCCCCAGCGCCTTGCCCAGCGAGAAATTGCGGCTGGAGGTGGACGAGCAGGTCAGCACCAGATCGCCCAGGCCGCACAGCCCCGCCAGCGTATCGCGCCTAGCCCCCAGCGCTTCACCGAAGCGCAGCATTTCCGCATAGCCGCGGGCGATCAGCGCCGCCCGGGCATTCTGCCCCAGCCGCAGGCCGTCGACCACGCCGCAGGCGATGGCCAGCACATTCTTGACCGCGCCGCCGATCTCCGCCCCGATCACGTCATCCGAGTAATAGGGACGGAAGCTGGATCGCGCGATCATGTCGGCCAGGCGTTGCCATTGCGCTTCGCCTCCGCCGCAGGCCAGGGTCACGGCGGTGGGCAAGCCGGCGGCGACTTCATGCGCGAATGTCGGGCCGGACAACACGGCAATCTGGCTTGCGGGCGCCGCGTCGCGAGCGACATCGCTCATGAGGCGGCGGCTGCCTGCCTCGATCCCCTTGGAGCAAAGCACGATGTCGCGTGGCACGGTGGGCATCTGCCCCAGGATGGAGGCCATGTGCTGCGCCGGCGTGACGACCAGCGCGATATCGCATTGCGCCAGATCGCCAAGCTCGCCGGTCGCTCGGATCGACGGGGCCAGTTCCGCGGAGGGCAGGTAGAGCCCGTTGCGGCGGCTGGTGTTGATTTCATCCACCAGCTCGGGTTCGCGCGCCCACAGCAGCACCGGGCTTCCGTCCGAAGCCAGCATCTGGGCCAGCGCGGTGCCCCATGCCCCGGCACCGATTACCCCCAGTTTGGGGCCCAGCTTCGGCCCCGGCTTCGGATTGTCGCCGCTCATGCCTTTACCCCCGCGCCGCGCACCGGTTCCGCCTGGGGATCGAGCGGCCAGCGGGGCCTCGCTGCGAAATCGAGGGGATCGGATTGTCCCTTGCGGAACCGTTCCAGCCCCGCCCAGGCGATCATGGCGGCATTATCCGTGCAAAGCGACAGCGGCGGTGCGACGAAACGCAGACCGCGATCGGCGGCGATTCCTTCCAGCAATCCTCTCACTTCCCTATTGGCGGCGACCCCACCCGCAACCACGAGCGCGGTGACATCACCCATCATCCCGAGCGAGACGGCAAGCCTGTCGGCAATGCAATCCATCGCCGCCTGCTGGAAGCTGGCCGCGATATCGGCATCCTGATATTGACCGCTTTCCTTTGCGCGCAACACCGCGCTCTTCAATCCGGCAAAGGAGAAATGCGGCTCCGCGCTGCCATGCAGGGGGCGGGGCAGCGGTACGGCCTTGGGATCGCCCTGCGCCGCAAGCCGCTCCACCGCAGGGCCGCCGGGATAGCCCAGGCCCAGGATCTTGGCGGTCTTGTCGAACGCTTCGCCCAGCGCGTCGTCGATGGTCGTCGCGATCCTGCGATACCGCCCCACATCGTCGACCCGCAGGATCTGGCAATGGCCGCCGGAGACCAGCAGCAGGGCATAGGGAAACGCGAGCGTTGCGTCCGCCAGGCGAGGGGAGAGGGCATGGCCTTCGAGATGGTTGACGGCCACCAGCGGCTTCCCGCTGGCCATGGCCAGGGCCTTTGCGGTGACGAGGCCGACCATCACGCCGCCGATCAGCCCGGGCCCAGCCGTCGCCGCCACCGCATCCACGTCGTCCAGAGCCATGCCGGCTTCGGCCAGCGTCGCCTCGACCAACGGGGCGAGCCGTTCCGCATGGGCGCGGGCGGCGATCTCCGGAACCACGCCGCCATAGGGGCGATGGGCATCGTCCTGCGAGGCGATCCGCTGCGCGAGTATGCGGCGGCCATCGTCGACCAATGCGGCCGCCGTTTCGTCACAGCTCGATTCAATGCCCAATATCACGGCCATCCTGGCTTCCCCTGAACCACAATGCGGATTAGGGCAAGCGCAGCCAGATGACGACAGAATACGACATATCGCCCCGGCTCAGGCTCGGAACTCGCGAATCCCCGCTTGCGATGGCGCAGGCCCGGGAAGCCCGCGCGCGGCTGTGCGCCGCGCATGGCTGGGAAGAAGCCGCGATAGAGCTGGTTCCGGTGATCGCCAGCGGGGACCGCATCCAGGATCGCCCGCTTGCCGAAATCGGCGGCAAGGCCCTGTGGACCAAGGAACTGGATGCCTGGCTGGCCGAAGGCCGGATCGATGCGGCGGTGCATTCGATGAAGGATGTGGAGACGATCCGCCCGGATAGCCTGGTGATTGCGGCCATCCTTCCCCGCGCCGACGTGCGCGATGTGCTGGTGGGCGCCGCCTCGATCTCCCAATTGCCTCCCGGCGCGCGGATCGGAACCAGTGCGCCGCGCCGCGCCGCGCAATTGCTGCACGCCCGGCCCGACTGCTCGGTGGTGACGTTCCGGGGCAATGTCGCCACCCGGCTGGCCCGGCTGGCCGCCGGCGAGGCCGACGCCACCTTGCTGGCGGCCGCAGGGCTTGAACGGCTCGGCCAGCATGGCACCGGCACGCCGCTTGCCGCGGAAGAATGGTTGCCCGCGCCGGCGCAGGGCGCGATCGGCATCGAATGCAACGCTGCCGACGAATCCACCCGCGCCTTGCTGGCCGCCGTCGACCATGCGCCGAGCCGGGCGCGAGTCATGGCGGAAAGAGCGGTGCTCGAGGCGCTGGGCGGCAACTGCCACAGCCCGGTCGCGATCCTCACTGAAATGCAGGGCCAGGAGATTTCGATTCGTGCCGCCCTGTTCAGCCCCGATGGCGCCGAGCGCGTGGAAGCGGCGGCGCAATTCTCCGCAGGCGACCAGGATGGCCCGGCGCGGCTGGCCGGGGAACTGCTGCGGCGGGCGACGCCCGGCATAATTGCGCATTTTTCCGGGCCGCCCGCAGAGCGGCAATGAGTGGACCGGTTGCCCTGCCGATCTTCGCGATTCGGCCTGAGCCGGGGCTTTCCGCAACCCGCCGAGCGGCTCGCGCGCTCGGGATGGAGATCACCGGCGTGCCGCTTTTCGAGATCGGGCCCCGGGCATGGACGCCGCCCGCTGCCGGTGAAGTGGATGCCCTGCTGTTCGGCAGCGCGAATGCGCTGCGTCATGGCGGGCCTCGGTTGGAGGCATTCTCCGGCAAGCCGGCCCATGTGGTCGGGGACGCGACGGCACAAGCCGCGCGGGATGCCGGGTTTGCGGTCGAAACCGTGGGCACAGGTGGCCTGCAGGCCGTGCTGGACCGGCTCGCTGGGCGCAAGCTGCGTCTGCTTCGCCTTGCCGGCGAGGATCACGTGCCGCTCGATCCCCCTTCCGGGCTGACGATCATGACCCGCATCGTCTATGCGAGCAGCGCGCTTCCGATGCCGTCCGATCTCGCGCGCGCCTTGCGGGGGGGAGGGGTGATCATGCTGCATTCCGCGCAGGCCGCGCGCCACTTCCGCAGGGAATGCGAGCGCTTGCAGATACCTCTCGGCAAGCTGCGCATGGCGGCGCTGGGTTCGCGTATCCTGCATGCGGCCGGAACGGGCTGGGCCGCCGCCCGATGCGCCGCGAATCCGCGCGAGGGGGAGCTACTGGCGCTGAGCGACCAGTTGTGCCATTGAGGGGATGGGGTGTGGCCTCGGTGCAGACCGAGCCCATGGATAGCCGGCAAGGATTTGATGGTCGATGATGTGTTGAGCGAGCCGCAGCAAGGTGGCTATGCGGAGCGAAGGACCGGTTTCGGTACGATACTGGCGATTGCCATTGTCACCTTTCTGCTGGGCGCCGGTCTGGCGACCTGGGCCGGTTCGCGCGGGTTGGTGAAATTTCCCCTGCTGAATGACGTCTTTTCATCGGCCGGGCCGGAACAATCGGCGCAGACGGCGGCGGAGCCAGCGCCGGAACTGAATCCGGGAACTGCGGCCAAGGTGGAACAGGCGGCGCAGGTCGTGGAAAAGGCCGCCCAGCAGCAGGGCGGGTTCGACCAGCGCCTTGCCGCGCTGGAGCAGCGCTTGACGCGGCTCGATCTCCAGGCGCAGGCGGCATCGGGCAATGCGGCGCGCGCCGAAGGCCTGCTCATCGCCTTCGCCACGCGTCGCGCGCTGGAACGCGGGGCGCCGCTTGGCTATCTCGGCGACCAGTTGCGCCTCCGTTTCGGAGATGCCCGGCCCAATGCGGTTCGCACCATCATCGAGGCATCGCGGGATCCGATCACGCTGGACCAGCTGGTGGCGCGTCTCGAAGGGCTGTCGCAGGATCTCACGATGGCTCCGAAGGATGAAGGTGTCTGGCCGCGGGTCTGGCGCGAACTCGACGGGCTGTTCGTGATCCGACGGGAAGCTTCGCCTTCGCCAGCGCCGCGTCTCCGACTGGAGCGGGCGCGGATGTTCCTGGAAACCGGACGGGTGGAAGCCGCGGTGGCTGAAATCCGCAATATGCCGGGCGCCGAGCGAGCGGGGAGCTGGATCGTCGATGCGGAACGCTATGCCCGGGTGCAGTCCGCACTGGAACTGATCGAGACCACGGCGGTGCTCGAGCCGCGCAAGCTGCGGGATGGCGCAGGCAATCAGGTGGAACAGCTCAGCCCGATCATGACCGAATAAGGCTGGGTGCGGCTCAGCCTTTCAGCAGGCTCGGCACGTTCCCGCTCACGCCGCGCGCTTCGTCCATGAACCAGCGCTTGAGCGGTGAGATGCGCTGCACCGCCGCCATGCCCAGCCGCCTGACGGCGGAAGGGAGCCGGCCGGGCACACCGAACAGCCAGGTCAGGCCATCCGTCGCCAGGGCGACCGAGAAATTGTCGAGGCTGCGCCAGCGCTCATAGCGGGCAAGCAGCTGCGCATCGCCGGGATCGAGGCCCAGCCTCATTCCATCGGCCAGCACTTCGACCAGCGCCGCGACGTCCCGTAGCCCGAGATTGAGCCCCTGCCCGGCGATCGGATGAATGCCGTGGGCGGCATCTCCCACCAGCGCCAGCCGCTGCGCGGTGATCCGGGCGGTATGCTGGAAGCTCAGCGGATAGGATTCGCGCGGGCCCACATGCTTGATCGCTCCCAATACGCCGTGCATGCGCTTTTCGACCTCGGCGATGAAGCCGCGGTCCGACAGGGCAAGGACCCCTGCCGCATCCTTTTCCGCCACGGTCCAGACCAGCGCAGTCCGGTGGGTGCCGTCGGGCGCATCGAGCATCGGCAGCAGGGCGAAGGGACCGGCGGGATAGAAGATTTCCCACGCCACATTGCCATGCGGCTTTTCATGTTCCAGCCCGGTGATGATGGCGCGATGGCGATAATCCCATCGCGCGAGATTGAGGCCCGCGTCCTCGCGGGTAGGAGAGCGGCGCCCTTCCGCGCCGACCATCAGCCGGGCCTGCAGCACATCCCCATTGGCGAGCGTGGCGCAGACGCCATGTTCGCCGCGCTGGCGTTCCACCACCTCGCTGCTGGCGTGCCACGCGATCAGCGGTTCCTTGCGCGCGGCCTCAAACAGCGCGAGGCGCAGCACCCGGTTGGCGAACATGTAGCCGAGCGAGCCTTCATGGGGCTCCGGGCGAAAATCGATCCGTCCCGGCTTCATGCCGTCCGTCACGGCGATGGAATCGATCGGGCAGCCGAGCGGCGCCAGGCTTTCCGCCAGGCCGATATGGGTGAACAGGTTCCAGCTCGCGGTCGATATGGCGGATGCGCGCCCGTCGAACCCTTCCGCGGTCAGTTCGGCGGGGTCGGCGCGGTCGACCACATGGCTGGAGATGCCCTTCCTCGCGGCGGCGAGGGCAAGCGTCATGCCCACCAGGCCGCCGCCCAAAATCAGCAATTCGCGCGTTTCGGCCATTTCCGTTCCTGCCATGGCTCAATTCGATGAAGCGAGCCGTCCTAAGAAGTTCCCACTCCGGCGCGAATGCTCTAGAGCCTGCCGCGCCATGCGCGCAAGGATTAAGCCGTTTCCCTTCGTCTGGATGTTCGCCTGCGCGCTGATCGCGGCATGGTTCGCGCATCCCGCCCAGACCTACGCCCAGACCCAGATCCAGACCCGGCCCGGCGGGACGAACATCGCCGCGGAACTCGTTGCGGAAGGCCCCGCTGTTCCCGGCGGGACGGTCGATCTCGCGCTGCATTTCCAGCCATCGCCCGGCTGGCACGGCTACTGGATCAATCCCGGCGACGCCGGCTACGGCATGGCGCTGAAATGGGACTTGCCGGCTGGCTGGAAGGCGGGTGAGCCGCGCTACCCGGTGCCGCAGACGCTGGTGATCGGCGGGCTGATGAACCATGTCTACGAGGGTGACTATGCGGTCCTCGTGCCGCTGGCCGTTCCCGCAGGCGCTGCCGGCGGAGCGGCGCCCTTGAAGGTCGAGGCGGAATGGCTGGCCTGCACCGACAAGATCTGCGTGCCCGAGCGGGCGACGCTGTCCCTGCCGATCCCGGTCGCAGGGCAAGGCGCGCGGGATGCCCGCTTCGATCGCTGGCGCGCGGCCTTGCCGCCATTGCTCGACCGGCCCGCGCGGTTTCAGCTGGCGGATGGCCGCCTGCGCATCGCCATACCGCTGCCCGCTTCGCTGGACATCGGCGCCCCGCATGTGTTCATCCGCGACGAGGATCTGGTGGATTACGCGGCGCCGCAGGCTTTCTCGCGCCAGGGCGACATGCTGGTCGCGGAAATCGCGCGGAAGGGCACGGCCGCTCCCGCCGAAATAAGCGGTATCCTGCGGCTGGGCGGGCGGGACGGGATCCGCTTCGTTGCCGCGCCGGGGGAGGTGCCCACGGATCTGCGGCCTTTCCGCCCCGCAGGAGAAGGGGCCGGGCCGCTCTGGCTGCTGGTCCTGGGCGCGCTCGCGGGCGGGCTGCTGCTCAATATCATGCCCTGCGTTTTTCCGATCCTCAGCCTCAAGGCGATCAGCCTGGCGCGGGCCGGGGAAAGCGAGGCGCAGGCGCGGCGGGAAGGGTTGGCCTACACCGCCGGAGCGATATTGGCCTGCCTGGGCCTTGGCGCCCTGCTGCTGGCCTTGCGCGCGGCGGGGGAGCAGGTCGGCTGGGCGTTCCAGTTGCAGGAGCCGGGCGTGGTCATCGCGCTGCTCGCGCTGGCGGCGGCGATTGCCGCCAATCTCGCCGGTGTGTTCGAATTGCCCGCGCTGCCGCTCACCCGCCCGGGTCATCCGTCGGGCGCTTTCGCGACCGGGCTGCTGGCCGCCTTCGTCGCCACGCCCTGCACGGGGCCGTTCATGGCGGCGGCGATGGGCGCGGCCCTGCTGCTGCCCGAGCCGGAAGCGCTGCTGCTGTTCGGCTGCCTTGGGCTGGGCCTCGCCCTGCCGTTCCTGCTGCTAGGCTTCATCCCGCCGCTGCGCCGCATGCTGCCTCGCCCTGGCGCATGGATGGAAGGTTTCCGCCACTGGATGGCGCTGCCGATGGCGCTGACGGCGCTGGCCCTGCTATGGCTGGCCTACAGGCTGGGCGGAGCCGGCTTCGCGCTGGTGGCGGCAGTCGCGACCGGCGGCCTGGTTCTCGCCCTGTGGGCGGCGGGCCAGCGGCAGAGGCAGGGCAGGCCTGCTTTCCGATCTTTCGCGCTGATCGCCGCGCCGTTCGCGCTGTTCGCGGCCCTGGGTTTGCCCGCTTCCATTGATCCCGCGCGGCATGAGGAAGCCGGCGTGATCGACGCAAGGCCGTTCAATGCTTCGACCCTGGCCGAAGCGCGGGCCAGCGGTCGTCCGGTCTTCCTCTGGTTCACGGCGGACTGGTGCCTGACCTGCAAGGTGAATGAGCGGGTCGCGATCGAGCGCGAGGCGACCCGCGAGGCGTTCCAACGCGCGGGCGTGGTTGCGATCCGGGGGGACTGGACCCGGCGCGATCCGGAAATCACCCGCTATCTCGCTTCCAAGGGCGCGGCCGGCGTGCCGCTCTATGTCTGGATGGATGGGACCGGGACGGAAACCGTATTGCCGCAGATCCTGACGCCCGACAGCCTCGTCACGCTGGCCCGGAAGGCTGCAGCGACGGGCTCGCGCGGCGGCACCATGCCACCAGGCGGCCCGGCTGATCGCTAGGGGACAGCTTCAGCGTGCCGGCGCCAGGTATGGTGGCCTCGATATCCCCGCCCTCGGCGAATACGTCCAGCAGGGGGTTCTCGGCCAGGGTGGCGCCTTCCCAGCGCCATCCCGTGCCATTGCGCCGGGCATCGATGTTGAACCGGGCATTGTGCCTCGGGCCGATCACCGCGAACAGGGCCTTCGCCCCCGGATCGGCCGGAGCATGGCGGATCATGTGGATCCGTGGCGGCGCCGTGCCGCCCAATTCGCAGGCGATGGTCAGCAAGGGCGGCTCGCCGGGCTTGCCGTAGCGGATTGACCGCGCGCCATCCAGCGGCTGCCACTCCGCCCCCTGGGTGTCGGGCGAGGGCAGGGGCTGGGACGGACGCATGCCGATTGTGTCGAGCGCAATACGCTCCACCGCATCGCCATGCTGCTGACCGCAGCCGGCAAGAAGGGTGAACGCAGGGATTGATAACAGCCGTAATACGCCCATGCGGCCTATTCGCACTTTGTCCGCCTTTCAAAGCCACACAAGTTCGATAGGGGACAGGCGCCGGCGATGATCGCTGAATTTCTCCCCCTCATAGGCTTCCGTACGGATGCCATTGACCTTCCAGCGCTTGCACATCTTGCATCCGGCTCGCCCGTTGCGTGGGCGCCCTCGTTTGTGATGCATGGCCGCCTCCCATGCTCAAGCGGCGCGCGGGACGATCTGGTCGAGATCGTCGTTCAGCCTGCGCTTTGCCTCGCGGATCTCGTATTGATCCTGCAACCGCAGAAAGAAACCCTCCGACATACGGAAATAACGGGCAAGGCGCAGGTCCAGTTCGCCGTCCACTCGCGATACTCCGTCAATCATTTTCTGCAAACGCACGAGATCGACCGCGATAGCGCTGGCCAGCGCGGCAGCATCGAGTTCCAGCGGTTCCATGAATTCCGAAACCAGCAATTCGCCTGCATGGGGGTTATGCAGCCAATCGGATTCAGTGGTAATCGACGATTTCGACATCGTATGCGTTTCCATCCTTCCAGACGAAACATATACGCCATTGCCTGTTAATTGAAATAGAATGCTGTCCAGCGCGGTCATCCTTGAGCGCGTGAAGCCGGTTGCTTGGCGGGTTTTCGAGGTCTTCGAGGAAATCCGCCGCCTCGATCATCGCCATTCTGGCAAGCGCACGTTGCTGGATGTCAGGCGGCAGCTTGCGGCTGCGCTGACCGTTCCAGATGCGCTCGGTTTCCTTGTTGGCGAAAGATGCGATCACTTGAGCTTGGCCAGCAGAATGTCGAGGCGCGTAAACTCGCGATCCGTGGGCCGTTTGGCGTGCCAGAAACGCAGCCCGTTCACATTGGTGCTACTAATGGCGCTCGCTGCGGCTGAAGGGCTACCGTACTCGGTTCCGTCAGCGGCGATCCATCGTCCTTCACGGATAATAGCTCGGTGCTCGGTGCCTTTATAGACCGCTCGCAACTGAGTTCCTTCGACGAGTTCTCCTCCGCGCAACGCAAAGCCAGGCTTCTTCCCTGAAGCGGCGAACGCTCCAAACGCTTCAGAAAGTTGTTGGTTGAGAGCGGGCTTCAGACCGAGAAGCTCACGCAAAACAGCATTGTAGGAATGCCCCTCATGCTTGCGTCGCACGGTGAGCTCTTTCCAAACCTCAAAATCTACATCGATCTGCTGCATCGGACTTCTCCAATGCAGAGCAAATAGTCCGTATAGAACTAAACGTCAGTAACGGGCTTAACGCCCCCATTTCCGCTGGGTCTTGCCGTAGCGCAGCTTGCGGGTGCCGGGCCTGCCCGAGTTCGAGCGACCTACCGCTCCGCTGCTTGAGGCCGCGGGAGCAAGCCTCTCTCCCTCCGGCAGGCCAAGCTCGGTCGCCTCCAGCCGCCGGATCTCGTCGCGCAGGCGGCCCGCTTCCTCGAATTCCAGGTCGGCGGCGGCATCGCGCATCCGTTTTTCCAGATCCTCGATATAGGCGCGCAGATTATGGCCGACGAGGTTGTTGCGCTCGTCGTCACCCAGATCCACGGTCACGCTGTCGTGTGCGGCGGTATGGGCCACGATATCGGCGATCTGGCGCTTGATCGTCTGCGGAGTGATGCCGTGTTCCTCGTTATAGGCGCGCTGCTTTTCGCGGCGGCGGTCCGTTTCGGCGATGGCGCGTTCCATGCTGCCGGTCATCCGGTCGGCATAGAGGATGACGCGGCCGTCAATGTTGCGCGCGGCCCGGCCGATGGTCTGGATCAGGGAGGTTTCGCTGCGCAGGAAGCCTTCCTTGTCCGCATCGAGGATGCAGACGAGGCCGCATTCCGGGATGTCCAGCCCTTCGCGCAACAGGTTGATGCCCACCAGCACGTCATAGACGCCAAGGCGCAGGTCGCGGATCAGCTCGATGCGTTCCAGCGTCTCAACGTCGGAATGCATATAGCGGACCTTCAATCCCGCCTCATGCATGAATTCGGTGAGGTCTTCCGCCATCCGCTTGGTCAGGGTGGTGACGAGCGTGCGATAGCCCTTCGCCGCGGTTTCGCGGCATTCGTTGATGCAGTCCTGCACTTGGTCTTCCACCGGGCGGATCAGCACCGGCGGGTCGATCAGACCGGTCGGACGGATCACCTGCTCGGCGAACACGCCGCCGGTCCGCTCCAGCTCCCATGGGCCGGGAGTGGCGGAAACGGCCACCGTCTGCGGCCGCATCGCATCCCATTCGTTGAAGCGCAGCGGGCGGTTGTCGATGCAGCTGGGCAGGCGGAAGCCATATTCGGCCAATGTCAGCTTGCGGCGGTGGTCGCCCCGCGCCATCGCGCCGACCTGCGGAATGGTCTGGTGGCTTTCGTCCACGAACAGCAGCGCATTGTCCGGCAGATATTCGAACAGGGTGGGCGGCGGCTCCCCGGGCAGGCGGCCGGTGAGGAAGCGGGAGTAATTCTCGATCCCTGCGCAGCTGCCGGTGGCCGCGATCATCTCCAGGTCGAAATTGGTGCGCTGCTCCAGCCGCTGGGCTTCCAGCAGGCGGCCTTCGGCGTGCAACTCCTTGAGCCGTTCCTCCAGCTCGAACTTTATCGCTTCCGTCGCCTGCTTCATGGTCGGCCCGGGGGTGACATAGTGGGAATTGGCATAGACCCGCACCCGGTCGAGCTTCGCGCCCGGCTTGCCGGTGAGCGGGTCGAACTCGACGATTTCCTCGATCTCGTCGCCGAAGAAGCTGACCCGCCAGGCCATGTCCTCGTAGTGGCTGGGGAAGATCTCCAGATTGTCGCCGCGCACGCGGAAATTGCCCCGGGCGAAGGCGGCATCGTTGCGCTTGTACTGCAGGGAGACGAGCTTGCGGATGATCTCCCGCTGATCGACCGATTCTCCCTTCTTCAGGTCGAAGATCATGGCGGAATAAGTTTCGACCGAGCCGATGCCATAGAGGCAGGAAACGGACGCCACGATGATCACGTCGTCCCGTTCCAGCAGGGCGCGAGTGGCGGAATGGCGCATCCGGTCGATCGCCTCGTTCACCGAGCTTTCCTTCTCGATGTAGGTGTCCGAGCGGGGGACGTAGGCTTCCGGCTGGTAGTAGTCGTAATAGGAGACGAAATATTCCACCGCGTTTTCGGGAAAGAAGCTCTTGAACTCGCCATAGAGCTGCGCCGCGAGGATCTTGTTGGGCGCGAGCACCAGGGCCGGGCGCTGCAGCGCCTCGATCACCTTGGCCATGGTGAAGGTCTTGCCGGAACCCGTCACGCCCAGCAGCACCTGGGTTTTCTCGCCCTCCTGCGCGGCGGCGACCAGCTCGGATATGGCGGCGGGCTGGTCCCCGCTCGGCTCGTAGTCGGAAACGATCCGGAAGCGCTTGCCGCCCAGCGTCTTTTCCGGGCGCTGCGGCTTGTGGGGCACGAAAGTCCCCGAGGTATCGGGTTCTTCCAGTCCGCGACGAATGACGAGCTCGGCCATGCGCGGGAATATGGGGCAGGGGGCCGCAAGGCGCAATGTGTTCCCCGCATGTTCGCGCGGGCGGAAGATGTTTCCTACAGCGGGCCGACCGGCTATCCCCCGCGGAAGGAGCATGAAATCCGTTTTTATTGAAGGAGTTGGCCGCAGGTTTTCGGGAAGGATTTTTAGCTCCTTGAACAGTGTCAACTGTGTCAACTTCGTTCATGTCGATCTCTGGAACGATGAATGGGCATGGAAGGCGAACTGGGTGTTGGCGGGCCTCGGCCCGCTTGTTACGATGATGCATGAGGGCGGCAGGGGTCGTCCTTGCTGTGGGAGAATTCGAATGCGCTTGATCCTTGCCCTGCCGCTGGCGGCCGCGGTTGCCCTTGCCGGATGCGACAAGAAGGCGGACGACACGCCCAAGACGGTGGAACAGGCTGCCGAGCAGGCGAAGCAGATGGCCAAGCCGGAGCCGGGCCAATACCGCAGCAGCATCAAGATGCTCGAATTCAACATTCCCGGCCTGCCGGCGGATCAGGCGGAGCAGATGAAGAAGATGATGAGCGGCACGGCCAGCCAGAGCCATGAGTTCTGCCTGACGGCGCAGGATGTCGAGAAGGGCTACGAGGAGATGGTGAAGAAGTCCTCGGAAGGGAACTGCACCTTCGAGAAGTTCGATACCACCGCCACCACGATCGACGCCAGGATGACTTGCGACATGGGCCAGGCCGGCAAGGCGCAATTGGCCATGCAAGGCAATGTCACGCCGACCAAATCGGTGATGGTCATGGATATCGAGAACAGCGTGTCGCAGGTGCCGGGCGGCAAGATCCACACCAAGATGGAAGTCACCAACGAGCGGATCGGGGACTGCAGCTGATCCCAATTGCGGAACATTTGTGACATTCAGGATTGGTGCAGGGAGATAGCTTCACAAAAATGTAATGCGCAGATCCATGGCTACCGCAGCGACCAGAAATGATTCGGGCCAGAGTGCTTTGGGCCAGCATGTCGGGGGATTGTCCCGCATCGCTGCGCTGCGCGATGAAGTGGTGCGCCGCGCCGCCCTGGCGGGGGAACCGAGGCCCGAAGGGATCAAGGGGCCGCCGCTGAGGCATCTGGTCGGGGAATTGTCCGTCCTGGCCGGCCCGTTCCGGAGGCGGCAGGGGGATGATGCCATCCGCCGGACCGTCCGTCCGCGCACTGTGATGCTTCTGCCGGGTTTCGCCACCCATCCCATCCGGATGCGGCACATGGCGGAACAGCTCGAGGCGGCCGGCCACACGGTCAAGCGCTGGGGGCTGGGCTTCAATTTCGGCCCGACCGAGGAAAATTTCGCGCGGCTCAATGAGCGGCTGCTCGATCTCCATCGCCGCCATGGCGAACCTATGGTGCTGGTGGGGTGGAGCCTCGGCGGGATTTTCGCCCGCGAGCTTGCCAAGGCCCATCCCGATGCGGTGGCCAAGGTGGTGACGATGGGCTCGCCATTCTCGGGCAATCGTCGCGCCAACAATGCGTGGCGCCTGTACCATCTGGTGACGGGGCATGCGGTGGAAAGCCCCCCGATCACGCAGGATATCTCCGCCAAGCCGCCGGTCCCCACCGTGGCCTTGTGGAGCCCGCGCGACGGCATCGTCTCGCCGCGTTCGTCCTGCGGCCGCCGGGGGGAAAGGGATCGCGCGATCGCCCTGCGCTGCACCCATCTCGGCTTCGCTTATTCGGATGAAGCGATCGCCGCCGTATTGCGCGAGCTGGAGGTGGATTGAACCGCTGGAGTTCGATTGCCGCGGAGCATTGACAGGGCCACTCTTTGTGGCATTGTGCGCTGCAGCAAAAGAATATGAACCCAAGCGAGCCACCATTCGATGAAATGCATGCGGCCGACGGATCTGTAAGGCCAGCCTATGGCAATTATTGCCGCTGGCTGGATGAGCAGGACGAGAGCTGGCTGAAGCGAAAGCATTGTGAAGCGGAGGCGTTCTTCCGCCGCACCGGCATCACTTTCAACGTATATGGCGCGGAGGAGGCAGAGGAGCGGCTCATCCCCTTCGACATGGTCCCCAGGATCATAACCGGGGCCGAGTGGCGCAAGCTGTCGCGGGGGATCGAGCAGCGGGTGAGAGCGCTCAACGCCTTTATCCACGATCTCTATCACCGGCGGGAGATCATCCGCTCCGGCCGGCTGCCGGAACGCCTGTTGCGCGACAACGAGGCCTGGCTGCCGCAGATGGTGGGCTTTTCGCCCCCGGGTGGCGTCTATACCCATATCGTGGGCATCGACCTGGTGCGGACCGGATCGCATGATTTCATGGTGCTGGAAGACAATGCCCGCACCCCCAGCGGCGTCAGCTACATGCTGGAAAACCGGGAAACCATGATGGCGATGTTCCCGGAAGTGTTCACCAGGGTGCGGGTGCGCCCGGTATCGGATTATCCGCGCCGGCTGGCCAAGAGCCTGGCCGCCTGCGCCCCGCATTGCGCCGGGTCCAAGCCGGTCGTCGCGGTGCTCACTCCGGGCGTCTACAACAGCGCCTATTACGAGCACGCCTTCCTCGCCGATCAGATGGGCGCGGAACTGGTGGAAGGCAGCGACCTGCGGGTCGAGGACGGGCGGGTCAAGATGCGCACGACCCGGGGCTATACGCCGATCGACGTGCTGTACCGCCGGGTCGATGACGATTTCCTGGACCCGCTCACCTTCAACAAGGACAGCGTGCTGGGCGTCCCGGGCATCATGGATGTCTATCGTTCAGGCGGGATCACCATTGCCAATGCCCCGGGCACCGGCATCGCGGACGACAAGGCGATCTACAGCTTCATGCCCGACATCGTCGAATTCTACACGGGCGAGAAACCGCTTTTGCAGAACGTGCCGACCTGGCGTTGTGCGGAGAAGGACAGCCTTGCCTATGTCCTCGACAATCTCGCGGATCTGGTGGTCAAGGAAGTGCACGGTTCGGGCGGCTATGGCATGCTGATCGGCCCGACCGCATCGAAACGGGAAATTCGCGATTTCCGGAAGAAGCTGGAAGCGAAGCCGGACAATTATATTGCCCAGCCGACGCTCTCCCTTTCGACGGTACCGATCTTCACCCGCAACGGGCTTGCGCCGCGCCATGTCGATCTCCGGCCCTTCGTGCTGGTCTCTCCGGACGGGATAGACATCACGCCCGGCGGCCTCACCCGGGTCGCGATGAAGAAAGGCTCGCTGGTCGTGAATTCGAGCCAGGGGGGAGGCACCAAGGACAGCTGGGTGCTGGACGACTGATGGGGCGGGGGCGGCGATGCTAGGCCGGACGGCGAACGGGATCTACTGGATGTACCGCTATCTGGAGCGCGCCGAGAACACCGCTCGCCTGTTGGATGCCGGCTTTCGCATGGCGCTGATGCGGGGGGCCGATGTCGCCAGCGAGGAATGGCGATCGGTGCTGGCGACGCTTGGCCTGCAGCAGCATTACGATGCCCTGCATGAAGGCTATGACGGGATGCAGGTCTGCAATTACGTCCTGCGCGAGAAAAGCCATACCGAGACGATCCTGGCGATGACCGAGGCGGCGCGCACCAATGCCCGCATGGCCCGGTCGTCGATCACGCTCGAAGTGTGGGAAACGGTGAACGAAGCCTGGATGACGATCCGCGACCTGCTGTCCCGTCCGCTGCGGGAAGGCAATCTCGGACCCGTCCTTTCCGCGATCCGCCGGGAATCCACCCTGGTCCGGGGCGCGACCTACGGCACCATGCTGCGCAACGAGATCTATCACTTCGCCCGCGCGGGCACCTTCATCGAGCGGGCCGACAACACCGCCCGTATCCTCGACGTGAAATACCACCTCCTGCTGCCGTCGCTGGCCTATGTCGGGTCCAGCCTGGACAGCACCCAATGGGACAATGTCCTGCGCTCGCTGGGTGGGGAACGGGCCTATCGCTGGCTGAACGCGGGGCGGATGGATCCGAAGGGGATCGCCGAATTCCTGATCCTGGACGAGCGCTTTCCGCGAAGCCTCACCTTCTGTTACAGGCAGTTGCTGGAAAATCTCGGTGGTCTCGAAAGGGAATACGGCCACCGCGAGCCATCGCACGAGCTTGCTCGCGCTGCAGCCGATAGATTGCGCCAGCAGGACATCGAGGGGATTTTCGATATCGGCCTGCACCAGTTCCTGCTCGGCTTCATTGGCGAAAACCAGGCCCTGGCAAGCGCCATTGCGGTCGATTACCGGTTCAATGACTGAAGGGGAGGGAATTCGCGTGCGTCTCGCCATTCGTCATACGACCCGCTACCAATTCCGCGGCCCGGTCGCGCACGGGCTGCAACGCCTGCGGCTGACGCCAAAGGAAACCCAGGGACAGCGGATTGTGGATTGGCGCATGAGCTTCGAGGGCGCGAAGGAAGAGCTTTCCTACGACGACCAGAATTGCAACCATGTGACCCTCGTTTCGGTCCTGCCCGGAGCGCCGGGCTTCGAGATCCATTGCGAAGGAACGGTCGAGACGTCCGATCACGCCGGCGTGATGGGGCGCCATTCGGGGCACATGCCGTTATGGGCGTTCAGCAACCAGACCGCGCTCACGCGTCCGGGCCCGAGGATGCGGGCGATCCTTTCCTCGGTGATGGTCGATCGCGAGGATCTGGTCGGAACGCTGCATGGCCTTTCGGCCGCGATCCTCGATTCGGTGGCTTATGAAGCGGGCCATACCCAGGTCGACACCACCGCGGAGGAAGCCGCCGCCCTGGGGCGCGGAGTATGCCAGGATCATTCGCAGATATTCATCGGCCTTGCCCGGATGCTGGGCATCCCGGCCCGCTATGTGAGCGGCTATCTGATGATGAACGACCGTGTCGGCCAGGAAGCCACCCATGCCTGGGCGGAAGCCTGCATCGACGGGTTGGGCTGGGTCGGCTTCGACATCTCCAACGGGATCAGTCCGGATGCCCGCTATGTCCGGATCGCCACTGGCAGGGACTATGGGGAAGCCGCGCCGGTGAACGGAATAACCTTCGGCGGTTCGGAACAATCGCTCCACATAGAAATTGCGGTGGAACAACAATCCGTGGAACAGTAGAGCACGGATCCGGGCAGCACTTCAGGAGATTACATTGACCTATTGCGTTGGCATGACGCTCGACAAGGGCCTCGTGCTCATGAGCGATACCCGGACCAACTCGGGCGTCGACAATATCTCCGTCTTCCGCAAGATGTTCCATTGGAACGAGCCGGGAGAGCGGATCATCGCGGTGATGACCGCGGGCAATCTCGCGACGACCCAGGCCGTGATCAGCCAGCTGGAGGAGCGCAGCAAGGCGCCTGCCGAACGCCATAATTCGCTGCTGGAAGCGCCCACCATGTTCAAGGTGGCGACCGAGATCGGCCGCCTGCTGCGGGAAACGATCCGCGAGGCGCAGATCGAAAACGATCAGGGGCAGGGCCGTTTCACCGCGTCGATCATCCTGGCTGGCCAGATCGTCGGGATGGAGCCGCGCCTGTTCATGATCTATCCGGAAGGCAATTTCATCGAGGCCAGCTTCGACACGCCATTCTTCCAGATCGGCGAGACGAAATACGGGCGCCCGATCCTGATCCGGGGTTACGACCGCGACATGTCGTTCGAGGATGCGGTGAAGCTGCTGATGGTGTCTTTCGATTCCACCTTGAAAGCCAACCTTTCCGTCGGTCTGCCGCTGGATATGCTGGTTATCGAGCGGGACCGGTTCGAGCCGCTGCATGAAAGGCGGGTCGAAGCGAGCGACCCTTACTTCCAGGCCATTTCGTCAAGCTGGGGCAATGCGCTGAAAGCGGCCTTCGACTCTCTTCCGGACTACACATTCAGCGCGGACTGACTTCAGCGGCAGAAGGATTGTCCGCTGGTCTCGAGATGGAAATGGTTCCGGTGGGCCGAGTTGTAGTCCGGGCCCAGCACGGTTCCGAACCGCTTGCAGGCGCTTTCGTGCACGACCCGCAGAAACTGGCGTTCCTGCCTCGTGCCGTTGCTCCATCCGTTGATCAGGCTGATGCGGCGGCCATCTTCCAGAATGAATGCCCCCACATCGATCGCATTCGCCGTGGCGTGGGCTGAGCGGCGGCCGGTTCCCGCGACGTTGCGGCAGGAATAGCTGCCCATGGTCTCGATCCGGGCCAGGCCGCTATCGAGTATCTGCCTTGCGGCGCGGTCCACGCCATAGCGCGCCCAGGCCGCGAATGTATTGGCCAGCGGGCAGGCAACGGGGCCGAGATTGGCAACCGGGAGGGGCTTTTCATCGCCGTAGATGGCCGAAAGGCGCACGGTGTTCAGGGTCGAGCAGCCGCCGCCGAAATACTGGTCGGGCAGCGGAGTGAAGCTGGCGTTGCTCTTGCCCAGTTCCGCCAGGCATTGGCGGGCGCTGGGAGATGGGCTGTAGGTCTGCGTCGCGGTCCGGCTCGGCTGCCGCCTGTGCTCGGGCACCATTCCGCATCCGGTCAGGGCCAATGCCAGGACGATGGTGACGATTGCGCGATACATGGCCGTAATTCTGCGAGACTATGGTTAACCTTATACTAACAAAGGGCATATGCCGCCCGCCATTCGTCGCATTCCTGTGAATTGGTTCGCTTGCTGGCCTGCGATTGCGCTTGACTGGCTTGGGCACATCTCTATGGCCGCGGGCGGGCCACGCGGTCCCAACGCCGCGCGAGCTCTCTGCAAGGAGAGTCTATTATGACTGTACAAATGCCGGCGCGCAAACCAGCGCGTCCTTTCTTCTCTTCCGGTCCCTGCGCCAAGCCGCCGGGCTATTCCCTCGACAAGCTCGCCATTGAATCGCTGGGCCGCTCGCATCGTGCGAAGATCGGCAAATCCCGGCTTGCCTATTGCATCGACCTGATGCGCGAGCTGCTGCAGCTCCCCGATACGCATCGCATCGGCATCGTGCCTGGCTCTGATACGGGTGCGTTCGAGATGGCGATGTGGACCATGCTGGGCGCGCGCCCGGTAACGGCGCTGGCCTGGGAAAGCTTCGGTGAGGGTTGGGTCACCGATGCGGTCAAGCAGCTCCGGCTGGAGCCGACTATCCTGCGTGCCGATTACGGCCAGTTGCCCGATCTTTCGGCGGTCGACTGGTCGAATGACGTGCTGTTCACCTGGAACGGCACCACCAGCGGCGTGCGGGTGCCGAATGGCGACTGGAT
This sequence comes from uncultured Caenibius sp., assembly GCA_964468045.1. Lineage (GTDB taxonomy): Bacteria > Pseudomonadota > Alphaproteobacteria > Sphingomonadales > Sphingomonadaceae > JAWKXU01. The sequence goes on from CAYXTO010000003.1 coordinate 84,102, forward strand.
TCCGGCGGATCGCGAAGGGCTGTCCTTCGCCGACGCGACCAGCGCGGTGTTCGCCTACGACATTCCGTGGGGCAAGATCGATGTCGCCACATTCAGCTGGCAGAAGGCGCTGGGCGGGGAAGGAGCGCATGGCGTGCTCATTCTCGGGCCGCGCGCGGTCGAACGGCTGGAGAGCTACACTCCGGCATGGCCGCTGCCCAAGGTGTTCCGCCTGGTCTCCAAGGGCAAGCTGGCGGAAGGCGTGTTCAAGGGCGAGACCATCAACACACCGTCCATGCTGGCGGTCGAGGATGCGATCTTCACGCTCGAATGGGCGAAGTCCATCGGCGGGCTGGAAGGCATGATCGCCCGCAGCAAGGCGAATGCCAAGGCGCTGAATGCGATCGTGGAATCGCGGGATTGGCTGGGCCATCTGGCGCAGGATTACGCCTCGCGTTCCGGCACCAGCGTTTGCCTCACCGTGGAAGGCGCGGATGCGGATTTCATCAAGAAATTCGCCGGCCTGCTCGAAGCGGAAGGCGCTGCCTACGACATTGCCGGCTATCGCGACGCGCCGCCGGGCCTGCGCATCTGGTGCGGCGCCACGGTGGACGCAGCCGATATCGAAGCGCTCGGCCCGTGGCTCGACTGGGCTTACGCCTCGCTCAAGAAGTGAACCGTCATCCCAGCGAATGCTGGGATCTCGGGCCGGATCGTATAATCGACGTTCAACCCGGCCGCCCGAGATCCTGACCTTCGTCAGGATGACGAATTGAAGGATTCATCATGACCAAACCCAAAGTCCTTATTTCCGACAAGATGGACCCCAACGCCGCGGTGATCTTCCGCGAGCGCGGCTGCGAAGTCGATGAAATCACGGGCAAGACCCCTGAAGAGCTGAAGGCGATCATTGGCCAGTACGATGGCCTCGCCATTCGTTCCTCGACCAAGGTCACGGAGGAAATCCTCGATGCGGCGACCAATCTGAAAGTCATCGGCCGCGCCGGCATCGGGGTGGACAATGTCGATATCCCCGCCGCCTCGGCCAAGGGTGTGGTGGTGATGAACACGCCGTTCGGCAATTCGATCACGACGGCGGAACATGCCATCGCGCTCATGTTCGCGCTGGCCCGCCAGCTTCCGGAGGCGGATGCTTCCACCCAGGCCGGCAAGTGGGAAAAGAACCGCTTCATGGGGGTCGAAGTGACCGGCAAGACGCTCGGCCTGATCGGTGCGGGCAATATCGGCTCGATCGTCGCCGACCGCGCGTTGGGCCTGCGGATGAAGGTGGTGGCTTTCGATCCGTTCCTCTCGCCGGAGCGGGCCATCGATCTCGGCATCGAGAAGGTGGAACTCGACGAACTGCTCGCCCGGGCCGATTTCATCACGCTGCACACGCCGCTGACCGACCAGACCCGCAATATCCTCAGCCGCGAGAATCTCGCCAAGACCAAGAAGGGCGTGCGCATCGTCAATTGCGCGCGGGGCGGATTGGTCGATGAAGCCGCGCTCAAGGAACTGCTCGATTCCGGTCATGTCGCCGGGGCGGCGCTCGACGTGTTCGTCACGGAACCGGCGAAGGAACATGCGCTGTTCGGCACGCCGAACTTCGTGGCGACCCCGCATCTCGGCGCCTCGACCAACGAAGCGCAGGTCAATGTTGCGCTGCAGGTGGCCGAGCAGATGGCCGATTATCTCGTCAATGGCGGCGTCACCAATGCACTCAACATGCCGTCGCTTTCCGCCGAGGAAGCGCCGAAGCTCAAACCCTATATGGCGCTTGCGGAAAAGCTGGGCTCGCTGATGGGGCAACTCACCACCGGATCGATCCCGCGCATCTCGATCCACACCGAAGGCGCGGCGACCGAGCTTAACATCAAGCCGATCACCGCCGCGGTGCTGGCGGGCTTCCTGCGCGTACATTCGGACACGGTGAACATGGTCAATGCGCCGTTCCTGGCCAAGGAACGCGGCATGGAAGTGCGCGAGATCAAGACCGAGCGCGAGGGCGACTATCACACGCTGATCCGCGTTTCGGTAAAGACGAGTGAGGGCGAACGTTCGGTTGCCGGCACGCTGTTCAGCAATTCCGAGCCGCGTCTGGTCGAATTGTTCAGCATCAAGGTGGAGGCCGAACTGGCTGGCCATATGATGTATATCGTCAACGAGGACGCGCCCGGCTTCATCGGCCGGATCGGCACCTTGCTGGGCGAGAACGCCATCAATATCGGCACCTTCAACCTCGGTCGCCATTCGGCCGGGGGCGAGGCGGTGCTGCTGCTGTCCGTCGACAGCCCGGTTCCGGCTGCGGTGATCGAGCAGGCCCGCACCCTTCCGGGCGTCAAGCGAGTGATGGCGCTGGCGTTTTGAGGGAAGTTGAGGCAAGGGCCTCTCGCTCGTCTCGATAGGGGGATCGAGCGGGTGGCCGTTGGCTCGGCTTGGGCGGAGTCGAAGGCGCGTCTCGAACAGGCAATGGAAGATACAGACCGCGATCTTTTGCCCGAGGGGCTTGAGGACCAGCTGCCGCCCGAAGCGGCGGCGGCGACGCGCGTCATGCGTGCCGCGCTCGATGTCATGGATTCTCATGGCTATGAACGTGTCCGCCCGCCCCTGATCGAATTCGAGAAGTCGCTGGCGGGGCGGATGGCGGGTGTACAGCCCCGGCGCATGTTTCGCTTCGTCGATCCGTCTTCGCTGCGCACTCTTGCACTGCGTTCGGACATCACCATGCAGGTGGGCCGCATCGCCGCGACCGGGCTGGCCGCCGCGCCTCGCCCGCTGCGCCTGTGCTATGCCGGGCAGGTCGTCACCATCAAGGGCGATGGCCTCGATCCGACACGGGAACGGCTCCAGATTGGTGCGGAACTGATCGGCAGTGACAGTGTGGCGGCTGCCGGCGAAGTGGTGTCCGTTGCGATCGAAGCGCTCAAGGCTGCGGGTGCCACCGGCATTTCCGTCGATTTCACGCTGCCTGATCTGGTCGATAATCTTGCCCGGTCCGCGCTGCCGCTCGATCCGTCGAGCGTCGAATCCGTGCGGCGGGAACTCGATGCCAAGGATGCGGGCGGCCTCAAGGCCGTGGGCGGCGAAGCCTATCTTCCGCTGCTCTATGCCACCGGCGCGTTCGACATCGCGATAGAACGGCTGGGCGCGCTGGGCGCGGGGGAAGTGCTGGACAGCCGGATTGCCGGTTTGCGCGAAATCGCGGAACGGATCGCGGGCGAAGCGCGGATCACCCTCGATCCTACCGAACGGCATGGCTTCGAATACCAGAGCTGGTTCGGCTTTACGCTTTATGCGGAAGGGGTACGCGGTGCGCTCGGCCGGGGTGGCACTTATCGCATCCTCGGCGTGGACGAGGCTGCCACGGGCTTTTCCCTTTATACCGATCCCCTGGTCGCGGCCGTAAACCGCGGGGCGGAAATTCGCGATACCTTGTTCCTGCCGCTGGGGCACGATCCTGAGATCGCTGCGCGGCTGCGCGGCATAGGATGGCGCACCATCGCCGCGCTGTCCGATCTGGACGATGCCGTGGCGCTGGGCTGCACGCACCGGCTGACAGGCGGGGAAGTCGTCGGGCTTCAAGCGTGATTCCGGCCTGAAAGACCGTCACGCAAGGCCAGATGCGGGAAAGCCGCGAGGTCTTGGCCATACTCTGACAGCGATCGGGCGGGTGTAAATCGCTCCAAAGGCGGAAGCCTGTTGCCCTGATCGCCACCATATCCTACGGCGCGGCGGGTTTTCTGCCGGAAGGGATTTCATCTTGGCCAATGTCACCGTGATCGGCGCCCAGTGGGGCGATGAGGGTAAGGGCAAGATCGTCGACTGGCTGGCGAGCCGGGCCGATGCCGTGGTGCGTTTCCAGGGCGGCCATAATGCGGGCCATACGCTGGTCGTGGGCAATCAGGTCTACAAGCTCAGCCTGCTGCCTTCCGGTATCGTGCGGGGCACTCTTTCGATCATCGGCAATGGCGTGGTGCTCGATCCCTGGGCGTTGCGGGACGAGATCGCCAAGCTCGAAGGGCAGGGTGTGATTATCAATGCCGGCAATTTCGCGATTGCCGACAATTGCCCGCTGATCCTGCCGATCCATCGCGATCTCGATGTGCTGCGCGAGGCGGCGGCCGGCAAGGGCAAGATCGGCACCACCGGCCGCGGCATCGGCCCGGCCTATGAGGACAAGGTGGGCCGTCGCGCAATCCGCGTGTGCGATCTCGCCCATCTGGATGCGCTGCAGCCGCAGCTGGATCGCCTCTGTGCCCATCATGACGCCTTGCGCGCGGGTTTCAGCGAACCCCCGGTCGATCGCGAAAGGCTGCTGCGCGATCTGCGCGAGATTGCTCCCTTCGTGCAGCAATATGCGCAGCCGGTGTGGAAGCGCCTGAACCAGGTGCGCAAGGATGGCGCGCGCATCCTGTTCGAAGGGGCGCAGGGTGTGCTGCTGGATGTCGATCACGGAACCTATCCCTTCGTCACCAGCTCGAATACGGTCAGTGGCACGGCTGCGTCCGGTTCTGGCCTCGGTCCGTCCTCTACAGGTTTCGTTCTGGGCATTGTGAAGGCCTATACGACCCGCGTCGGTTCCGGTCCTTTTCCGACCGAGCTGGAGGATGAAACCGGCCAGCGTCTTGGCGAACGGGGGCATGAGTTCGGCACGGTGACCGGGCGCAAGCGCCGCTGCGGCTGGTTCGATGCGGTGCTGGTGCGCCAGAGCTGCGCCATCAGCGGAGTGACCGGCATCGCCCTGACCAAGCTGGATGTGCTGGACGGGTTCGAGACCGTGAGGATCTGCACCGGCTACCGGCTTGGCGATGAAGTGCTGGATTACCTGCCTTCCCATGCGGCGGATCAGGCTAGGGTGGAGCCGATCTACGAAGAAATGACAGGCTGGGAAGGCACGACCGCGGGGGCGCGGAGCTGGGCCGATCTTCCGGCGCAGGCCATCAAGTATATCCGCCGGGTGGAAGAGCTGATCGAAACGCCCGTGGCGCTGGTTTCCACCAGCCCCGAGCGTGAGGATACGATCCTGGTGCGCGATCCGTTCATGGATTGAGCCGGGGCTCCACACGTCCTATCCTCCCGGCATGACCGGGAAGATCCCTGCGATGGTGGCGCTGACCATGGCGCTGGCGGCTTGTGTTTCAGGTCCGCCAACTCCACCGCCGCCTCGCGCGCCTTCGGTTGCCACGCCTTCTGCGGCGCCCGCGCCGAGGCCGGTCCGCGTGGATTTCGTGCTCGTCGACAAGTCTGACCGGACGCTGACCCTGTATGGAGAGGGGTTGGCCCTGCGCACCTATGGCGGCCTGCAATTCGGCGACGCCCCCATGGGGCACAAGCGGTTCGAAGGGGACGAGCGCACCCCTGAGGGGCGCTATGTGCTGGATTACCGCAATCCGCAAAGTTCCTATCACCTCTCTCTCCACATCTCCTATCCCAACCAGCAGGACCGCGCTTTCGCCGCGCAATATGGGCGCTCGCCCGGCGGGCTGATCTTCATCCATGGGCAGCCCAACGGATGGCCGGAAGGCGAGCGTGTGCCCGGCGACTGGACCGACGGTTGCATCGCCCTCTCCAACGCCCAGATCGAGGAGATCTGGACGCTTGTTGCCGATGGCACGCCTATCGAGATCCGACCTTGAGAACATGGATGGAACATTCTTGACATAACCCTGTTATGTTCTCATCATGTTCGAAATTATTCAGGAGATGAACATGATCCGGGCCGATTTTGCCTATGAGGTTGCGGGTAATCCTGCGGATATTCCGCTTGTCGTATCCATTCATGCCGATCGGCCGCATGTGCGCGAACAGATGCGCGAAGACGCGGAAAGTGTGGGATTCCGCGTGATCGAATGTGGTCCGTTGAACGCGCTGCTGGAGGGCGAGGCGCGTGCGCTCGGCGAAATCGTCATGCTCGATTGTCCGCAACTGGATGCGGCGGGCATGGCTGCGCTTTGCCGGCTGGATATTCGTGCATCGCGTTCCGGCGCGCGGTTGATCGTGTCCACCAGCCTTGATGTGCTGGACGAGGTATTTGCCTGCCTGGATAGCTCGGAGCCGGATATTCTTGTCGATCCCGGTCGCGCGGATCGCGTGATCGCGCTGGGGCAGGCCCTGGCGAAGCGCTCCGATGGCCGTGTGCGCGAATTGTCGGAGGAAGACCGGATTACCCTGTTACGCCTGACGGAGCAGGTCAGCCGAATTGCCGAACGGCTGGGGCGGCTGGACGGAGCTTCCGAACCTGCCTCCGGTGGGGCCTTGCGGCTGGTATCCCCTGTTGCAGGGGATACCAGCGGTTCCGGCGACCCATCGCGCATTGTGCAGGTCTTCACGCCTTCCTTGCCGGATCCGCGGCTGGTGCGGCAGATCATCCGTCAACGGCAATTGCGATCGCGTTTCTTCGATGGGGATCTGTTCGCCGATCCGGCCTGGGATATCCTGCTCGATCTCTCGGCCGCGCGAGTGGAAAATGTGCGTGTATCGGTCACCAGCCTTTGCATCGCTTCGGGCGTTCCGCCAACCACCGCCCTGCGCTGGATTGGCCAGATGACCGATGCGGGGCTGCTGGCCCGCGTCGAAGACAAGACGGACAGGCGCCGCGCCTTTATCGATCTTACGCAAGTGGCGGCGGATAGAATGGCGCGTTATTTCACGGAACTGGGTGAAGCGGGGTTGCCGATCTGAAGGGGGGTATAGTTCAGAGCTATTTCGGGCTTCCAAGGTGCCATTGGGTTATCTTTAGGTGCCGTTGGGTTCCGCTCGGTGCCATTCTGCTCCGCGAAGAGGGTGGTTGACGGGTCGAGGAAACCCGCTAAACGCGCCGATATTCGCGATCCGGGCGGTTAGCTCAGTTGGTAGAGCATCTCGTTTACACCGAGAGGGTCGGCGGTTCGAGCCCGTCACCGCCCACCATTTTCCCAATCGTAGATCTTTGCTGGGCCCTTGCCTAATCTCATTCGGCATGTTGCGGCTATCTCCTGCGAAAACATGCTAGGCCGATTGCGGCACGCCCAATTCACCGAGCAGCCGGTCGCGCAAACTGTCGAATTCCTCGCCGCCTGCTCGCCTTGGATGAGGCAGATGCACGCGGGTATCGAAGCCGATCGTGCCTTCCTTCAGCACCAGGATCCGGTCGGCCAGCAGGATGGCTTCTTCCACATCATGCGTGACGAGCAGGGTGGCGGGGCCATGGGCGCGGCATAGATCGCCGATCAAGCGCTGCATCTTCAGGCGGGTGAGCGCGTCTAGCGCGGCGAAAGGTTCGTCGAGAAGGAGCAGGCGCGGCTCCCGGACGAGTGCGCGCGCCAGCGCGGCACGTTGCGCCTCCCCACCGGAAAGAGTCGCCGGCCACGCATCGGTACGATGCGACAACCCCACCTCGGCCAGCGCCTCCAGAGCGCGCTCGCGCGAGGCTTCCTCACCCGACAGGCCGATCACCACATTGCGCCAGACCTTCTTGGACTGGACCAGCCGAGGTTCCTGGAAAACCACCGTCCTGGCATCCGGCACCCAGGCCTCCCCACCATCCGGCGCATCCAGGCCGGCCAGTATCCGCAGCAGGGTGGTCTTGCCGCTGCCCGACGCGCCGAGCAGTGCGACGAACTCGCCGCTGCGGATCGTCAGGTCGAGCCCGTCGAGTACATTCATGCCCGAGAATCTGCGGGACACATTGGCGATCCTCACCGCCACGGGATGGCCGGAAAAATCCGGCGCCAGATTGTGATGCTGCTTTTCGAGCGGTTTGTAGAACAGCACATTCGACATGGTTCGTTCCTCCTGACCTATCGGACGGCAATGCTTGCGCGCCAGGGCATGAATGTCCGCTCTAGCGTGCGGACGATCAGATCCGCGCCCAGCCCGAGCACGGCATAGATGGCGATGCAGATCAGGATGACGTCGACCTGCTGATAGAGCTGTGCGCTGTTCAGAAGATACCCGAGCCCCGCCGAGGCATTGATCTGCTCCGCTGCCACCAGCACCAGAACCGCCACGCCCAGCGAGAAGCGCAAGCCCGTGAAGATCTGCGGCAGTGCCAGCGGCAACACCACCTCGAGGATCAGCCTGCGCCCATTGAGCCCGAAGCTGCGCATCGCCTCGATCACCTTGCGATCGACATTACGAACGCCGGCATAGCTGTTGAGATACATCGGGAACATCGTCGCGAGTGCGATCAGCAACAGCTTAGGCAGCTCGCCGATTCCGAACCAAACGATGAACAGCGGCACGAGGGCGAGGATCGGAACCGTCCGCAGCATCTGCAGCAGGGCATCCAGCAACTCCTCACCGAGTTGCGAAAGGCCTGCCGCCGTCCCCAGCGTCAACCCCAGCAGGATTCCGGCCAGTCCGCCTGCCAGAGTCCGGCTGAGGGAAACTCCCACCTGATGGGCGAGCGCCTGCTCGGTCCATAGCTGCTTGAAGCCCTCGACCAGCGCGGATGGGGAAGGGAGAATGGATGGATCCACCCAGCCAGCGGTGGTCGACACCGCCCAGGCAACCACGATCAGCAAAGGGCCCAGCGCGCGGCGAGCAAGGGAAAATCGGCCGGAGGAACCGCCGCGCTGCCTGACGACGGGGCGAACGAGATGGCCCGGATCAGGCACTGGAATAGAGATTGTCACGGGAGCATTCATTGGCCGTTCTCCACCTGCGCGATTTGCGCGTCGTAACGAGGATCGAATATCTTGCTTGCATCCAGGCGGGTGCGGATCAGCCCCAGCTTGTGAAACAGATCGGCTTCTGACTGGTGCGCGGCGATGATCGACGGATCGATAGGGGCATAGCGTGAGGGGGAACGCTCGATCATCTTTTCGGCAATATCGGGCTCGATCTTATAGACCTTGGCCAGGTGTGGGGCCGCCTCGACCACATTTTCGCGCTGCCATCTGGTTGCGCGCGCCGCGCGCGCCACCAGGTCGCCGATCGCCTTTGCCTTGGCAGGGTCGGCCAGTGCCGCGTCGGAAGCCACCAGATAGTTGAACCCGGGCGTTGCCGGCGGCGCGCCGGTGGCCAGGACCCTGATCTTCCGCGCTTCCAGCAATTGCGTGAGATAGGGTTCGGTCAGAGTGAGGGCATCCGCTGCATTCTGGTCGAGCAGGGAAGAGCCGAACCCTGTCACTTGGACGGAGCGGACATCATGGAGCGACAGGCCCGCATCCTCCAGCTGGCGCGCGACCATATAGTGGAGCACCGTGCCGCGCATATAGGCGACGGACTTGCCCTTGAGATCGGCGATCGACCGGATCGGGGAATTCGCCTTCACCACCAGCGCATAGGCAGACCCGTCGGGTTTGGCGGAGGTACTGACTGCGACGACCTTGACCGGGCTGCCCGCCGCCTGCGCGAAGATCAGCGGTGTCTCGGCCATCCAGCCGACATCGAGGGAGCCGCCGGTCTGCGCAGCGATGATCGGCGGTCCACCCACGAAGTTCGCCCATTTGATCGTGTAGCCTTTCGGTTCGCCTTCACCGGCACCATCGAGCAACGATTTCAACCCCTGCAATTGATCGCCGACACGTAGGACGACACCGCTGCCGCTGTCGCCCAGGCTGGGGGAACTGCACCCGGCCAGAGACAGCGCCAGCCCGAGGAACAGGAATCTCAGGGCATTGACGAAAGATCCCATCAGCTTGCCTTCTGCATGAGGTGTTGAGGGGCGCTGAAAATGCAGGCTCATGAGGCCGACACCGTTCTGAAGCCGAGATGGGATGCGCCCGCGCCCTCATCCTGGGCATGGCGTGCCTCCGGGCGATATCGCGCGCAGTAATTGGGTGCGCACAGGAACGATCCGCCCTTGATCACTCGGGCCCGAATATCCGGTTGGCCCGGATAGTAGCTGGGGTTGCCGTTGGGGTTTTCGGGAAATGCGCCGTGGCCGGGCAGATACCAGCTTCGGGTCCATTCCCAGGCGTTGCCGACCATGTCGTCCAGCCCGAGGCCGTTGGCTTCATAACATCCGACCGGCGCAAGGCGCGGGTGGCCGTCTTCATTGGTGTTCTCGACCGGAAAGCTGCCTTGCCATGTGTTGGCCTTGCGCGGGCCGGGCTGGTTGAGGCTTTGTTCCGCCCCGGCGCGCGCGGCATATTCGAACTGCTCTTCGCTGGGCAAGGCGCGCCCCTTCCACGTCGCATAGGCCAGGGCGTCGGAATAGGCGACGTGAACCACCGGCAGATTGTCGCGCCCGGCCAACGAACTTTTCGGGCCATCAGGATGGCGCCAGTCCGCGCCCTTGACCCACGACCACCATTGGCTGGGCTCCACCGGCACTTCGCCCGGCCCGGGCGGGTCAAACACGATCGACCCGCCCTCTCGCTCCGCCTGGGTGACATGCCCGGTGGCGGAAACGAATTCCGCGAACTGACGGTTCGTCACTTCATGGCGATCGATCCAGAAGCCCTTTACCCGCGCTTCATAGGCAGGCCCTTCATCGGGATAGGCGGCGTCGCTGCCGAACCGCGTCAGCCCGCCGGGCACCCAGACCTGATCGTCCCGAACACCCGGGCAGGCTGGCGCGGTCGAGGGCCGCGCAACGCCATCGCTCCCGGCAAGGAAAGCGAACGCTGCCAGCGGGAGCAGGGCAAGAGCGGTCCTGGCAATCACGGCCGGTAAAGCCCCTGATCGGGTAGGACGACCCCTACATCCTTGGCGTAACCGTCCCAGGCGGCCTTGAGCTGTTGCAGCCGTTCCGGCTCCCGTGTGCTCAGATCGGTGGTTTCGCCCGGATCATTGGCGAGATCGAACAATTTCCATTCGCCATTGCCGATATCCACGATCTTCCAGTCGCCTTGCCGGATCGCCCGCGATCCGAACAGTTCGACGCCGTAGGCTTCATCCTTGCCATAGACCCGGTCGCTCTTGCCCTTGAGATAGGACACCCAGCTTTTGCCGCGGATCGGCTCCACTTGCCGCCCATGGAAACGGCCCTTGTGATCGGGGATGCCTGCCAGATCGAGAAAGGTCGGCGCCACATCGGCAACGGAAAGAAAGGCGGTGCCGATTCCCCTCGGCTGGCTCAGCCCCTTGCCCGTGATGAAGGAAACGGTCCGCGTGCCGCCTTCGGTGGCATAGGCCTTGTAAAGCCAGGAAGGCGCGGTGGCGGCTTGCGCCCAGCCGGGGCCGTAGGCGATGAACGATGTCGCGCTGCCGCGATTGTCGAAGCTGTTGTCGGCCGATGCCGCAAGCGCCTGGAATTGCGGAATTTCGGAATGCGTGAGATCCAGCCCTTCGGCGCCATTGTCGGCAAGGAACACGATCACGGTGTTGTCATATTCCCCCGTCTCCTTCAGAGTCTGGATCACCCGGCCGACATTCTGATCGAGCCGGTCCACCATTGCGGCGTAGATCTCCATGTCGCGCGCGGCGACGCGCTGTTCCTCGGCGGATAGCGTGTCCCATCCTCCCCGGCGCAGCTGGGGTTGATGGGCCGCAACCTTGGGATCAAGCAGGCCCAGCTCGATCTGGCGCTTCAGCCGCTGCTGGCGCAGCGCCTCGAAGCCTGCGTCATATTTCCCGCGATACTTGGCGATCTCCTGAGGCCGCGCCTGAAGCGGCCAGTGCGGCGCTGTGAAGGCGAGATAGGCGAAGAACGGCTTCTTGCCGTCCGGCCCGGCCTTGGTTGCCTTCAACTGGTCGATCAGCTTGCTGGCGAAGGTGTCGGAAGAATAGAAATCATCGGGCAACTTCGAGAGCGTCTTGCCGTTTTCCCGATAGGTCGCGCCGAACCGCAGCCCGCTGAGCTGGGGATTTTCCGCCAGCCCTATGCCGAAATGATTGTGCCCGCCTTGCAGGAGCGCGAATGTGTGCTGGAAGCCGCGCGCGTGCGGGTCCTGCTCCGGGGTGACCCCGAGATGCCACTTTCCGGAAAGCAGCGTGCGATAGCCGCCGGCTTGCAGCAGCTCCGCCAGCGAGGCCACCTGCGGGCGCAGATAGCCTTCATGCCCTTCCTTGCCGCGCTGGTTGGGGGCGACCAGTTCCGCCATCGTGCCGAGACCCGCGCGATGATTGTCGGTGCCCGACAGCAGCATCGAGCGCGTGGGCGAGCAGGTGGGGGCGGTGTGGAAGCCGGTAAGGCGAACCCCACTGTTGGCAAGCGCATCCAGATTGGGCGTGTCGATCTCGCCGCCGAAGGCGCCGAGGTCCGAATAGCCGAGATCGTCCGCCACGATGATGAGGAAGTTGGGCTTCTCGGGGGTTTCGGCATGGGCTGTGCCGGACAGGGCAGCGATGGCTGCCAGAGCAAGGATAAAGCGGCGCATCAAGCGTCTCTCCGTAAGTTCGGTGGGATGCGGCCACGACCCCGGGAAGGAAGATCGCGGCCGCAGTCCCGGGTTGGCGGCTGCCTTATTCGGCGGCCTCCAGGGTCTGTTGCTGGTCCGGAACGATCGCCCGGCTACGGCTGCCGTCGATCGCGATCGGCACGTCTCCGGCGATCGTCGCGCGGCGCAGGGTCCGGCGCTGAAGCCCGAAGTCCGCGATGGCGCGGTGCTGGGTGGAACGATTGTCCCAGATCGCCACGTCATTCGCGTGCCAGCGCCAGCGCACGGTGTTCTCCGGCTTGGTCACATGCTCCTGCAGGATCGCGAGAAGGCGCTGCGAATCCGGTCCGCTCAGCCCGACGAACTTCTTGACGAAATGGCCGACAAGGAGCGCTCTTTCGCCGGATTCGGGATGGACCCGCACCACGGGGTGCTCGGTCTCGTAAACCGTCGAAGCGAAGATCTGCTTGTGGTAGTCGATGCGGTCGGCAGGGGCATTCGCAAAAGCCGATGCATAGTCATAGTCGTTGGTGTGGACAGCCCAGAGGTTGTCGACCAGCGTTTTCAGCGCATCAGGCAGTTCCTCATAGGCGGTCACGCCATTGGCCCACAACGTGTCGCCGCCGGCTTCCGGAATAGTGATCGCGCGAAGGATCGAAGCTTCCGGATAGTCAGGCACGAAGGTCACGTCGGTATGCCAGCTCGAAGCGGCGTAGCCTTCCTTGGAGTCCAGATCGAGCAGGAACCTGGAGCCTTCGGCGACCGGCACTGTCGGATGCGCCACCGGCTCGCCCAGGCGCGCCGCAAAAGCTTCCTGGCCGGCATCGTCCAGATGGACCTGGTCGCGGAAGAAAATCACCTTGTGCCGGATAAGCGCGGCGCGGATGGCCGCGACGGTCGCGTCATCGAGATCCCCGGATAGGCGGATACCGCGAATCTCGGCACCGATCCGGCCTGCGACCGGCACGATGTCCAGCGGACTGTCGGTTTCTCGGGCGTTCACGAAGTCATGCGTGATTACAGTCATGAGTATTCTCCTTTCAGGAATTCAGGATTTGGGGCTGGGGCCGACCGGGCGGTCGCCAATGATCGTCACCCGTTCCATGTGGCGGGCGTCGGTGTAGTCCGGCACGGCGTAGTGCTGCGTGGCGCGGTTGTCCCAGAAGGCGATGGAGCCGGGCTTCCAGCTCCAGCGGACCTGGAATTCGGGGCGCTTGACCTGGTCGAAGAGGCGCGTCAGCAGCGCTCGGCTTTCACTCTCCTCCAGGCCGACGATGCGGCGGGTGAAGACCGAATTGACGTAAAGGACCTTTTCTCCCGTTTCCGGATGGATCCGGACGATGGGATGCTCAACCGGAGGATATTGAGATCTCAGCGCTTCACGCTTTTCCTCGGTGTCGAGGAATTGCAGGAAGATTTGCGGATCGTGGATCGCGGTCAGGCCGTCGATCTGTTCCTTGGTGTCATCGTCCAGCGTTTCATAAGCCGCCACCGCATTGGCGAAGACCGTGTCTCCGCCCAATGCAGGGGAAACGCGCTGGATCAGGATCGAGGCTGCGGAGGGCTCCGCGCGGAACGTGGTGTCCGCATGCCAGTTGCCATCGCTTGTCTGCCGGTACTTGCCTGCCAGTTCCTGCGAAATGAGCGGCAGGATCTCCGGATAGTCCGGCAGCGAGAATACCGGATGCACCTCCAGTTCGCCGAACGCCGCGCCAAGCGCGATATGCTGCTCGCGCGTCAGGTTCTGGTCGCGGAAGAACAGCACCCGGCAGTGAAGCAGTGCCGCGCGCAAGGCATCCCGCGTCAGATCGTCCAGAGGACGGGAGAGGTCTATACCGGAAACGAGTGCGCCAAGGCTTGGCTGGAGAGGGGTTGCCTCGAACAGCTCGGTCGGGGCGTCGCGTTCCAACAATTGGATTGTCATCGAAGTTCTCCTTTCCCTTACAGTTTGGTGCGCAGGGTCACGCCATAGGTCTGGGGCTCGCCGACCTGGCCGGTGACGATGCCGGTGTTCGCTGGCGAAAGGCTGAGGAAATAATCCTTGTCGAACAGGTTCTTGCCCCAGATCGAAACGTCCCACAGTCCGTCGGTCGAGCGGAAACCGAGGCGGGCATTGGCAAGGCCGTAGGCAGGGATTTCCGCCCAGGCCGAGTTGCTCGACGACGTGTTGAACGAGGACCGGTGCGACCAGTCGGCATGAGCGTAGAGTTCAAGCTCGCGTTCTCCGAGCGAGCCCACCGGCAGATTGACATCGGCGCCCAGCGAATAGGTGAATTTCGGCACGCCCGGCAGCCGTTCGCCGGACAGGTCCTGAATGCCGGAGATGTTGAGCTGCTCTACGGCCTGCGGGGCGTTGGTATATTCGCTATAGGTCGCATCGGCATAGGCGATGGAGGCATTCAGGCTGAACCGCTCGCTGGGAGCGAAGGTCAGATCGGCCTCGAAGCCGCGCGAGCGAACCTTGGGGATATTGGCGATATACTGCCTGTAGTTGACCGTGTTCTGGACCTGCTCGGTGATCGCGGTCTGGTAATCCGAGATCTCGGTCCAGTAGAGCGCGCCATTCAGCGTCAGGCGGCGATCGAGGAACTGCGACTTGAAGCCGACTTCGTATGCATCGACCTTTTCCGGCCTGACCTCCGCTTCGATCCCCGGCGGCAGATTTGTAAGGTTGAGGCCGCCCGACTTGTTGCCGCGGGAATAGCTTGCATAGAGAAGAGCATCGGGGGCGATCTTCCAGCTCAGCGAGATGAGGCCCGACAGGCTGTTGTCGGTGAAGCTGGTGGAATAATCCGTAATCGGGTTGAACTGGCTCCGGATGCCGGTGGCCGCCGCCTGCAACGCCGGCAGGGTGGAAAGATCGATACCCGCGACCCAGAACTGGCTGAAGGCGCCTTCCTTCTTCTCATGGGTGTAACGCAGGCCGCCGGTCAGCGTCAGCGCATCGCTGACCTTCCAGTCGAGCTGGCCGAAGGCGGCGACCGTCCTGGTCTGCGGCGTCGAAGTGGAATTGGCTTCGAAGCCGTCGAGCGCCGCTTCCCATGCGGCAAGGGGAGTCGGTGCGGTCGGCGGCCTGTTCCAGAGCGCCGCCGCCGGTCCATAGGCTGACTTCCCGTAGCCCCGAATGATCTGCCAGAAATAATAGCCGCCCACGACATAGCTGACCGGCCCGTCGCCTTTCGAAGCCAGACGAATTTCCTGGCTGAACTGGCGTTGCCGGTTCGATTGCTGCGCCTTGGTGATGATTGGAAGCGAGGTGCTGTCGCCATCATTGGCCGGATTCCAGTCCCACCAGCGATAGGCGCTGATGGCGGTCAGCGCCGCGCCGCCGAGATCCCAATCCAACTGCCCGGAGACGCCGTAGCCCGCCATGTTCGACTGGTAGTGGCCGTCAGCCTCGCCGCGACGGGCAAAGGGATCGATCACCGGCAGGACATAACCCGGGAAGCGGGACGCTCGCGTGGTGAAATTGTTGGGGATTGTGGTCCCGTCTTCATAGGCGGTGTTGTTCGCGACGAAGAGATTCATCACGAAGTTCTGCTTCTGGCGCGAATAGTCGCCGATGATCTTGAGCTCGACGTTCTCGCTCGGCGTGAACAGCAACTGCCCGCGAATGCTGGCGTTGTAATAGTCCTGCGCCCGCTCGTCCTGCGTCACATTGTAGAGGTAGCCCCGCCGTTCGGTCAGCGCTCCGCTGATGCGCACCGCCAGCAGTTCGGGGACGAGTCCGCCGGATGCGGAGGCGCGCAACTGGTAGTAACCGTAATTGCCGACCGATGCTTCGCCGGAGAACTCCGGATCGAAGCTGGGCTTGCGGCTGGTGATGTTGATCACGCCCGAGGTGGTGTTCTTGCCGAACAGGGTGCCTTGCGGGCCGCGCAGCACCTCTATGCTCTGCAGGTCGACGAGGTCGAACTGGGAAAGCCCGACACGGCCGTAATAGACATTGTCGATATAGAAGCCGACGCCGTTCTCGAGGCCGTCGTTGGTCAGCGCGACATTGCTGCCCAGGCCCCGGATATTGATGTTGGTGTTGCGCGGATTGAAGCTGAACACCTGCAGGCTGGGCACCTGCTGCTGGATCTGGGTCAGCGTGTAGTCGCCGCGCCGCTCGAGCGATTCCGCGCTGACGACACTGAGCGCGATCGGCACGTCCTGCGCGTTCTCGTCGCGACGGCGCGATGCAGTCACGACAATGGCGTCCGACAAGTCGCTTTCGGCAAATGTCGAGAGCGAAGCCGAGGCATCGGTCGCGGTATTGATGTCGCTTTCAGCATGCGCAGCAGCGGGAAGGGCCAGGAAGGCGCTTCCTGCGAAAAAGGCAGCCTTGTGCCTGGAGGAAAGGCGCGGGGCGGTTCCCCTCTTTTTTGCCCGCGCGCCGAAATGAACGAATGAATTCATGTTATACAATGCCCTGAAACCTTGAGAGAAAATGCGGTCCGCAAGCCTGCGCTGGTGGCAGGCTGGGGCCGACGAAAAGCCGGCAGCGCAGGCGGGAAGCCCGTTCCGTAACGCCGGACCGCAGTAAGGGTCGGCGGACAGCCGGAAGCATCTGGCAAGCCCCAAGCAAGCCAGCGTCGACTGCGCTGAGATCACGAAGATGGATGACGGGCGCCTACGCGCAGCTCCAGCGTGTCACTGGAAGCATCGAAGGCGATTCAGGTCAGCCTGACAGGCGCCCGCTCATCTCTTCGTCGGCTATGGATTAGCGGTTGAATGCATGCGCATCGTATCACCTCATCGAAGTTGAGGGGAACACGGTGCTTGGCGTTGTCGCCTGAGCATCGCGCGCTTTAGCGGTTGGTAACGCGGAGCAAGCTGCTTCCCGATCAAAAGCCGCGGATCCCGAAGAAATGAATGAGGCAGACGGGATCAGACTTGCCTCTTGAAACTCTAGCTAATGAGTAGACATAGGGTCGTCAATGATAGTTTGTCTTTGCGACCCGTAAGCTGAGCCATGGTGAGCCAGTTTTGCGGCGGGTTGCTGTTCGGGGGTCCGCCTGCGGATTCGTGGCGGGGGTCCCTAGCGGCTTTCCTGTTTGACCAACGCTGGCGCCATCAACTCCCGCGCTTCGGGACCGCTCCAGTCGAAATCCCCGGCAATTCGCCAGACCTCGCGTCCTTCCGCGTCGTACAGGACGGTCATCGGCAAATTGGCACCGCCATAGTGGAACGCCAGTTCGTTTTCCGGATCCAGCCATGGTTCCAGCTTCCGGTAGCCGTTTTGCTTGAAGAACGACTCAACCTTGGACGCGCCCTGCATGTCCTGGCTGATGGTGACGACTCGTAGCTTGCCTTCCATCCGGCTGGCCAGTTCGTCCAGCAACGGCATTTCCTTCACGCAGGGCGCGCACCACGTTGCCCAGAGATTGATCAATACCGGGGCGCCCTGCAGGTCAGGCAGGTGGAGCTTTTGCCCATCGGGATCGGCAAAGGTGAAATCGGGCAAGCGGCTGCCCGCATGGCTGCCATCGGGCGATCCTGCCGCTGTCGCCGGGCTGCCAGCATTGGCCTGCTCCTTCGCCGCCGGTTGCGCTGGCGGCTGGCTTTGCCTATCGCAGCCGCCAACCATGACGGTGAGGCCAAGGACGGCAAGTGTGAGCGACGGCGACGGCAATCGGGATAGGGATCTGTCCAAGGGAGGCTCCAACCAGATGTGGGGCGGGCGCTTCGCGGAAGGGCCCAGCGCGATCATGCGCGAGATAAACGCCTCGATTCCCTTCGACAAGGCGCTGTGGCGGCAGGACATCGCCGCCTCGAAGGCGCATGTTGCGATGCTCGGCCGGCAGGGCATCGTCTCGCAGGAGGATGTGCAGGCGATCAGCGCCGGGCTGGATCGCATCGCGGGCGAGTATGAGGCGAACGGGGTTCCGGAGGATTGGGATCTCGAAGATATCCATATGACCACCGAAAGCCGGCTGGCCGAACTGATCGGCCCTGTGGCGGGGCGGCTGCATACCGCGCGCAGCCGGAACGACCAGGTGGCGACCGATTTCCGGCTGTGGGTGCGCGACGCCATCGATCAGGTGGATGCGGGACTGGCCGAACTGCAGAAGGCGCTGGTCAACCGCGCCGGCGAACATGCCGATTCGATCATGCCGGGGTTCACCCATTTGCAGACCGCGCAGCCGGTCACGCTCGGCCATCACCTGATGGCCTATTACGAGATGATCCGGCGGGACAGGTCGCGCTTTGCCGACGCCCGGGTGCGCCTCAATGAATGCCCGCTGGGTTCGGCCGCCCTGGCGGGCACCGGCTTTCCGATCGACCGCAAAGCGACCGCGCAGGCGCTGGGTTTCGAACGGCCCACCAATAACAGCCTCGATGCCGTGTCGGATCGCGATTTCGCGCTGGATTACCTGATGGCGGCCGCGCAGTGCTCGCTGCATCTTTCGCGTCTGGCGGAAGAGTTCATCATCTGGGCAAGCCAGCCCTTCGGCTTCGCCACCTTGCCCGATGCGCTTAGCACCGGCAGCTCGATCATGCCGCAGAAGAAGAATCCCGATGCGGCGGAACTGGTGCGGGGCCACGCGGGGCGGATCGTGGGTTGCGCGACGGCGCTTATGGTCACGATGAAGGGCCTGCCGCTCGCTTATTCGAAGGACATGCAGGACGACAAGCCGCCGGTATTCGAGGCGGCGGGGTTGCTGGGCCTTTCCATCGCGGCAATGACGGGGATGGTGGCGGAAACGGTTTTTCGGACGGAACGCATGCGTCAGGCCGCGGAGCTGGGCTATGCGACCGCAACCGACCTGGCCGACTGGCTGGTGCGGCAGGCGGATATTCCGTTCCGCGAGGCGCATCATATCACCGGGGCTGCGGTGAAGCTGGTCGAAAGCAAGGGAATCGCGCTCGAAGCGTTGAGCCTCCAGGAGTTGCAGCAGATCGATTCGCGGATTGGCGAAGCGGTCTATTCTGCGCTATCTGTCGAAGCTTCCGTTGCCGCTCGTTGCAGCCATGGTGGCACCGCGCCGGCGGAAGTCCGCAAGCGGGTGGCCGAAGCACGGCGCGCGTTGGGCATGGATGACGCGGCATGAAGGGAATTACAGCGATGCGCGTCTTTGCGCTTTTGCCTTTTGCCGCGGCGCTCGCGGCCTGCGGTGCCCGCACGGAACTGCAGCCGGCGCCGGGCGCTGAATTACCGGTCGCTCCCTATGGTGCGGCGGAACAGCCGACCGCGGACAAATTGCTGCTGCCCAAAACGCAGGCGGAGCCGGAGCGCAGCGTGGAATTGCGCAAGCGCTCCGAGCAGCGGGAGGACGACCCCTTCGACCTTCCGCCGCAGAATTGAGGCGCACGAAAGCGGATAATGGATCATTTTGCCTACAGGAATGGCGTCCTCCACGCGGAGGATGTGCCGCTTAATCTGATAGCCGAAGAGGTGGGAACCCCCGCCTATGTCTATTCGCGCGCCACGCTGGTGCGCCATGCGCGCGTCTTTCGGGAAGCGCTCGATGTGCTGCCGCGCAAGCAGATTGCCTTTGCCGTGAAGTCCAACCCCAATCTCGCGGTGCTCAGGCTGCTTTCAAGCGAGGGGTTCGGGGCCGATGTGGTTTCCGGAGGAGAGCTGGAGCGCGCCCTTGCTGCGGGCATGCCTGCCGAGGGCATCGTCTTTTCGGGGGTTGGCAAGACCCGGGCCGAAATGCTGCGCGGGCTCGAGGCAGGCATCGGCCAATTCAATCTCGAATCGGAGGAAGAAGGGGTAGAGCTTGCGGCGCTTGCTGCGGAGCACGGCTTTACCGCGCGCGCCGCGCTGCGCGTCAATCCCGATGTCGATGCCGGCACCCATGGCAAGATTTCGACCGGCAAGGCCGAAAACAAGTTCGGCGTTCCTTATGACCTTGCGGCGGGCATCTATGCGCGGCTCGCCGCCTTGCCGGGCATGGATATGCGCGGGCTGGCTGTCCATATCGGCAGCCAGCTCGCCAGCCTGGACCCGCTGGAGCACGCCTTCCTGAAAATGGGCGAACTGATGCGCGCCATCCGCGCCCAGGGCAACAGCGTCACCCATATGGATCTGGGGGGCGGAATCGGGGTGCCCTACAAGGCCGGCGATGTCTTCCCCAGCCCGGCCGAATATGGCGCAATGGTCGCGCGCGTCACCGCCGATTGGGACGTGACCCTGATGTTCGAGCCGGGGCGCGTCATTACCGGCAATTCCGGGGTCCTGATCACTCGCGTGATCCGCGTGAAGCCGGGTGTGACCAGCCCCTTCGTGATCGTGGATGCGGCGATGAACGATCTGGCCCGTCCGGCGCTATACGATGCGTGGCACGATTTCATCGCGATCCGCCCGTCCGGAGAAACGATCACCGCCAATATCGTCGGCCCAATCTGCGAAAGTTCCGATACTTTCGCGATGGGGCGGATAATCGATACCGTGAAGCCAGGCGATCTGGCCGCGTTCCGCACCGCCGGGGCCTATGGCGCGACCATGGCGAACACATACAACAGCCGGCCGCTGGTCCCGGAGGTCATGGTGGACGGCGATCGGTGGGCCATCGTCGCCAATCGCATCGATCCGGCCGCGATTCTCGCCGCGGAGCGGGTTCCGGACTGGCTGGCCGAATGAGAAGCCTGCCGCTTTTCCACCGCATCTCCGGACAGCCGGTGATCGTGCTGGGGGAGGGGGAAGCGGCTGACGCCAAGCGGCGGCTGGTGGAACGGGCGGGTGGCATCGTCATCACTGAGATCGAAGGCATCGAACCGGCAGCACGGATTGCATTCGTCGCTCATGACGAGCCTGCCAGGATCGAGGCCGACGTTGCGCGTTTGCGGGAGGCGGGTGTGCTCGTGAACGCTCCGGATCGCCCCGATTTATGCGATTTCACCGTACCGAGCCTGCTCGACCGCGATCCGGTGCTGATTGCGATCGGCACGTCGGGCGCTTCAGCCGGATTGGCCAAGGCCATTCGCCTGCGGCTTGAAACCCTGCTGCCGCAGCGCTTGGGAGCATTGGCAAATGCGCTGCATTCCGCCCGTTCCGCCTTGCGCGCGCGCTGGCCGGATGCCGGAGAGCGGCGGCGGGCGCTCGATGCGGCGCTGGCGGAAGGGGGGGCGCTGGACCCGTTGCGTGAGCAATCCGCCGATGGCGTGGCCGGATGGCTGGAGGATCCTCCGCCCGGAACGGAGGCCGGGCTGATCGAGATCGGACTCACCAGCGACGATCCGGAGGATCTGACGCTGCGCCAGGCCCGGCTGCTTGGTTCTGCGGATGTGATCTTGCATACGGCAGGCGTTGCGCCAGCCATTCTCGCTCGCGCGCGAGCGGATGCCGTGCGGCATTGCGTATCGAACGAGGGAGCCCACGCAAGCGGCAGGGAAGGCCTGGTGATCCTGTTGCGGCGGCAGTGAGCTCAATCCTGGAACGGGCCGCCGGACAGGGCATCGATCGCGGCCTGGAGAATGACCGCGGCAGCCGCCGAATCGATGCGATCGGCACGTTTTGCCCGGCTCATGTCCTGATCGATCAGGCTGCGTTCCGCACTGGCGGTGGACCAGCGTTCGTCCCAGAGCAGTATCGGTAGGCCGAGAACCGCGAGATTGCGCGCAAAAGCCCTGCTTGCCTGGGCGCGCGGGCCTTCGCTGCCGTCCATGTTGAGAGGCAGGCCGATCACCAGCCCCGTAACCCCTCGTTCCACCGCCAGGGCTTCCAGCGCCGCTTTGTCGCGCGCGAACTTGCCGCGCGGGAGAGTCTTGCCCGGCGAGGCAAACCGCCAGCCCGCGTCGCAGAAGGCCGTGCCGATGGTCTTGGTGCCGGGATCCAGCCCCATCAGCACCCCGCCATCAGGCAGGGCCGCGCGCAATTCCGCGGCCTGGACCGTGATCAGCGGCTGGCTGCCCATGCCTGCACCCGCTTGTCGACATCCGCTTCCAGATTCCGCCAGAACAAGGGAATGTCATAGACGTGATAATTATTGCCCGGCAGCACATAGGGGCCGAGCTTGGGCGGTTCGCCGATCAGCAGCAGGCCGGACGGATCGCAGCGGGCGGGAACCGCGCCCGGCTTGATCTTGGCATCCTTGAGATCGCGGTCGGGCACCAATGTTCCCAAATTATCCTTCGCTGGCGCTTCGCCGCCCATAATTCCGGTCAGCGGATTGGTGCACAGAATCGCGCTGTTGCCGCGCTGTTGCCCATCGAAGCCGACAGACTGGGCATAACGATCCATGACCATGGCGGGATCGGCCGGTTCAGCAAAGCTGGACCAGGTGATGATGCAGCCGGTCTGATCCGGTTTCTCGCAGGGCGGCATTCCCAGGGAAGGGAGGTCGTGCTCCACGGAAATGGGCCAGCCGATCGGATAGGCAGCGACAATCCGCCGGGCAAGGGGCGTGCCTGCCACATGCTCCTTGAGCAGCCGGGTCAGATGGAGCGCCCCCTGGCTATGCCCGGCCAGAACGATAGGCATCTCCTCGTCCACGCTGGAAAGGAAGAACTCGAAGGCCTGCTCCACATCCTTGTAGGCGGCATCAAGCGCCATCTGCGCTTCAGGGGCATCGGTCAGGAAGGCGCCGAAGGTTGCCTGGCGATAGCGTGGCGCCCAGATCTCGCTCGCGGCGCCGAAGGGGCTGGCCATTCCGCGCAGGAAAATACGCGCCCGTTCCTGCGATTCCTCGTCATCCATCGGCGCATTCCAGTGCGAACGCTGAAGATAGCTGGTGGGATGGATGAAAAACACCGCGAACGAGGGCCCGGGTCCAGAGGGACCGGTTGAGCCGGTGGAACTCGGAGAAGGGAGCGGGGCCGCTTTTGCAGTGTTCGCCGGCAGCGCGGCATCGCCTTCCTCCAGGGCTTCCGGCGCGGGCTGCCAGCGCGAAGGATCGTCCTGTCCGATACCGGGTCGGGAAAACCACATGGCCGGATCTTCATAGGCGTTTGGCGCTAGCGATGCCTGCTGCACGAACTCGCTGCGGGGGACGAAGGCGAATTCGGTCAGCTCCTGCGACCAGATTCGAAGAGCGAACAGCGCGGCAATGACCAGCACGGTCAGCAAAGCGATGAGGTAGAGGAACTTGCGAGCCATATCAGTCGGTCGAAACGCTTACCTGTTGTTGATCGATCCTGCGCGAACGCCGCTCGAGGGCGACCTTGGCCATCGCCACCAGCGGATCCGCCAGGGCCAGCCCGATAATCCCGAACAGGACGCCGAGGATCAACTGCGCGGCCAGCACCAGCGCGGGTGCGAGATCCACCGTCTTGCGGGCGATCATCGGCACGAGAATATATCCGTCAATGGTCTGCACGGCGAAATAAACGCCCAGCGCATAAAGGCCCATTTCCGTCCCGCCCGAAAACCCGACGAGCACCATCAAAAGGCCCGAGATGATCGCCCCGATATTCGGAATGAACGCCAGCAGGCCGGTCAGCAGCCCCAGCAAGGCGGCCATCGGAACCCCGTAAAGCGCAAGCAAGGCCCAGGTGAACACGCCTTCCACGAACATTCCCAGCAGCCGCCCGCTCAACAGCCGGCGCAGGGTGTAGGCCATTTCGTCGGCCATTTCGGCGAAATCCTCGCGCCGGTCTTCCGCGATCATCCAGGCGATGCCGCGCTGATAGATGTGCGGCTCGAGCGCGATATAGATGCCCAATACCGCAATCAGGACAAGGTTCGCAAAACCTCCGATCAG
Source organism: uncultured Caenibius sp. (assembly GCA_964468045.1). GTDB lineage: Bacteria > Pseudomonadota > Alphaproteobacteria > Sphingomonadales > Sphingomonadaceae > JAWKXU01. The sequence continues at coordinate 107,962 of CAYXTO010000003.1, forward strand.
CCCCCCGAGCGCCCGGGTCACCGTGCCGACTCCGCTGAATAGCTGCTGGACCAGCCCCTTGATATCGTCGATCCGGAAATGGACGCCCATGCCTTGCAGCCAGATATTGAGGCGGGAAAGCTGGCTGTCGACAAGGGTGGGAAGCTGAGCGGCCTGTTCCGCTATCTGATAGCCGGCAAACTGGACCAGCCATGTCAGGAACGCTGCGGCGCCGATCAGCACGATCGCGATGCGCCAGCCGCGAGCGATCGGAAGCACCCGGCCCAGCAGGCGCGCGCCGCCGTCGATCATACAGGCGAAGACCATGGCTCCGAAGATGACGAGTAAGGGCTGCACCAGATAGACGGCGAGCGCCACGAGGCCCACCACAGCGGTCCATACCAGCGCCCGCCTTGCTTCGAACCTGAGCCGGGGATCGCTCAGCTGAGCGGGGCTGGAGCCGATCGCTCCGTTGGATGCCTCGTCATTATTGTCGCTCATCGGCGTTCCCCTGTGGCATGATGGCAGGACGCAGGGAGCGCCATGCTCTACCCCCGCGGAAGGCGTCCCACCAGCTCAGCGGATTCAGCGTTTCGCTGCCGTTGAGGGAGAAGGTGATGAACTCGGCGCGCCCGCCCACATTCTCCAGAGGGACCGGCCCGCCCAGTCCACGTTCGAAAGTTTCGGCGCGGCTGTCCGCGGAATGATCACGATTGTCCCCCATCAGGAAGACATGGCCCTCGGGCACCATGATTTCATCCATATCGTCGCGCCGCTGGTGCAGATGGTCGATCACCACATAGGTAGCGCCGTTTGGAAGCGTCTCGCGCAGCGCCGGCAATTCGCAGACATCCCGGCCCGAAGGCTTGCGAATCCTGAGGCCGGGATAGGATTCCGGATCGCAGGGAGCATTCGCATCTATCGGCAGTTCGATCGGAGCTTCGATCGTTTGCGGCACCGGCTTGCCGTTCAGGATGATCTGCCCGTTCACCAGCGCGATGCGATCGCCCGGCAAGGCGACCACCCGTTTGATGTAGTCTTCATCATGCTCCGGCGGAACCGCGATCACGATGTCGCCATATTCGGGCGTGGAAGGAAACAGGCGTCCTTCGAAGCGGGGGAGAACGTGGAAGGAGGCGGAAACCCATGACCAGCCATAGGGATATTTGCTTACTACCAGCCGGTCGCCGACCAGCAGTGCGGGCATCATCGATTGCGAAGGGATATAGAAGGGCTTTGCGATCAGACTGTGGAAGGCAAGAACCGCCAGCAGCATCAGCACGAAGCCGCGAAGCTCCGCCACCCAGTTGAACCCTTCGGATTTCTGGCCGCCGTCCTTGGCCGCCTGGACGTTCTCGTTCATAGGGGTCGCGCCTCGATCACGATGAAGGCCTGCGCCCAGGGATGATCGTCCGTAAGCGTGAGATGGACGATTGCCTCATACCCTGCGGGAGTGATGGCCGCCAGCCGATCGGCCGCTCCACCGCTCAGCGCAAGGGTGGGCGCACCGGACCGGGCATTGATCACTCCGATGTCCTTCATGAAAACTCCCTGGCGGAAGCCTGTGCCGATCGCCTTCGAGAATGCTTCCTTGGCGGCGAACCGCTTGGCGTATGTGCCCGCGCGGGTGAACGGACGGCGCGCTGCTTTGGCTCGCTCGATCTCGGTAAACACCCGTCGTTCGAAACGTTCCCCAAAGCGATCCAGCGATGCCTGGATACGTTCGATGCTGCACAGGTCGGAGCCGATGGCGATGATCACCGGGCCGCGTCCATCAATTCACGCATCCTTCGCACCGCCTCTTCCAGCCCGACGAAAACCGCCTCGCCCACCAGATAGTGGCCGATATTCAGCTCCGCCAGCTGGGGGATGGCGGCAATCGGCTGGACATTCTCATAGGTCAGGCCATGGCCGGCGTGAGGTTCGATCCCGTTCTTGGCCGCGAGCGCGGCCATGTCGCCGATGCGCTTCAATTCCACCGCCCGGCCTTCTCCTTCCGCATGGGCATATTCCCCGGTGTGGAATTCGACCACCGGTGCATTGAGTCGCATCGCGGCTTCGATCTGCTTCGGGTCCGGGGCGATGAACAGGCTGACGCGGATGCCGGCGTCGAGCAGGCGGGATACCACCGGCTGCAGCATATTGTGCTGCCCGGCTGCGTCGAGCCCTCCTTCGGTCGTACGTTCCTCGCGCCGCTCCGGCACGATGCAGGCCGCGTGCGGACCGTGCCGCAGGGCGATTTCCAGCATCTCGTCGGTGGCCGCCATTTCCAGATTGAGCGGCAGTTCGGATACTTCGCGAATACGGGCGAGGTCCTCATCGCGGATATGGCGGCGATCTTCCCGCAGATGAATGGTGATTCCGTCGCCACCCGCGGCAGCGACGATCCGGGCCGCCCGCACGGGATCGGGATGATCTCCTCCGCGCGCATTGCGGATCGTCGCGACGTGATCGATATTCACGCCAAGCCTCAGCTTGCCGGGAAACGGCTGGCTGTCTATTGCCATGCCCTCAGGCCTTTGCCCGGCTGCCTGGCTTTTCCGCGGAAATCGCGGCCAGCTCGGGGGGCAGTTCGTCCGCGGCGTAGGTGGGGAACGACAAGCTTACCAGCGGATGGAAGGGGACGCCCAGATCCACGCTTCCGCCCGACCGGTCGACCAGCGCGGCGGCCGCGACTACTTCGCCGCCCGCCTCGGCGACTGCGGTCATGGCTTCGCGCGAGGACAGGCCGGTGGTGACGACGTCCTCCACCAGCAGCACTTTTTCCCCTTCGGCGATGGTGAAGCCACGGCGCAATTCGAACGTGCCGGTGGGGCGCTCCACGAAGATCGCGTCCTTGCCCAGGGCGCGGCCCATCTCATGGCCGAAGATGATGCCGCCCATGGCAGGCGAAACCACCTTGTCGATCGACTGGCGCAGATCCCGCGGCATTCGCGCGGCAAGCGCCACGGCCAGGCGGCCGGCTCGATCCGGGTTCATCAGCACGCGGGCGCATTGAAGATAATGGGCGCTGTGGCGGCCCGAGGATAGGAGGAAATGGCCTTCGAGCAGCGCGTCGCTTGCGCGAAACTCGGCTAGTACCTCTTCGTCTGTCATGCTGGTTTTCCAAAGTCCTTCGATTGCAGGATGGCCTCTGCGCGCAGAGGATGCTCGGGCGACTGTCAAAAATATCCCTAGAAGCGCTTGAGGCATGGGGCAAGCGCGCGTATAGGGCGCGCAAATCGCGCCTCTTCCGGGTGCGGAATGGCCATTGCGGCCGCATTGTTCAAAGAGCGGAAAGCGTCAGTAACGATGAACTTCGGCGAAACTGCCCGCAGGGGGGCGACTACCTTGACAACCGGCCTTGTAGCCCTTGCTGCCGCGGTTCTTCCGCAGGTGGCTGCAGCCCAGGAGGCAGTGGCCCAAGCCGTCACCGCTGCTCCTGCCGCAGCCCCGGCTCCGGCAGCCACAGAGGCCGCGGCTCCCGCAGCGGCGCAGGCGGTCGAAGGAATCGCCCGCATGATGCCGGAAGCCGGCAAGGGCATGCCGATCGATGGTGGGCTCGGCTTCCAGGATCAGTATTCTCCGATCGGGGAATACGCGCTCTGGATGCATGACGGCGTGCTGCTGCCGATCATCACCGTGATCACGCTGTTCGTGCTGGGCCTGATGCTGTGGGTGATGGCCCGCTACAACCGGCGCACCAACAAGGTCCCGTCGCGGACCAGCCACAACACGCTGATCGAAGTGGTTTGGACCTTGGTCCCGGTGCTGATTCTGGTCGGTATCGCGATTCCCTCGATCGACCTGCTGGCCAAGCAGTTCAAGTCGCCGCCGGCCAATGCATTGACCGTCAAGCTCACCGGCAACCAGTGGTTCTGGACCTACAGCTTCCCCGACAATGGCGAAGTCGAGTTCGATTCGAAGATGCTCAACATCCCCGGTTCGCCGGTGATCAATGCGGGCGTGCGCGAAGTCGGCACCGATCCGAGCGACGGACCCACCCACCTCGAAGTAGACAATCGTCTGGTGCTTCCGGTGGGCGAGCCGATCCGCCTCCAGGTCACCGCGTCCGATGTGATTCACTCCTTTGCCGTCCCCGCGCTCTGGTTCAAGCTGGACGCAGTGCCGGGCCGCCTTAACGAGAAGATGCTCTTCATCGAGGAGCCTGGCGTCTATTATGGCCAGTGTTCCGAGCTTTGCGGTGTGAAGCACGGCTATATGCCGATCGCCATCGAGGCTCGCCCACGTGCCGAGTTCGAGGCCTGGCTGCTTGCCAGGGGCGGCAGCTTCGCCGGCAAGGAGAAGCCCGCCGTCGCTCCGGCCGCTGCTCCCGCGCCTGCTGCTCCTGCTCCGGTGCCTGCCACCGCCGCATCGCCGGCTCCGGCCGCCGCTGCCCCGGCCACTGGAACCACAGAACAAAAAGCCCCGGCCCCCGCGGCCTGACGAACGCTATCAAAGCATAAGGTTACGCTGAACTATGGCTACCACCGCTGAAACCTTCCAGGGTCACGCCGAGGCGCACGATCATGATCATGACCATGATCACAAGCCGGGCTTCTTCGCTCGCTGGTTCATGTCCACCAACCACAAGGACATCGGAACGCTCTATCTGATCTTCGCGATCTTCGCCGGCGTTATCGGTGGCGGCATTTCCGGTATCATGCGGGCCGAGCTTGCCGAGCCGGGCATCCAGTATCTGCAATGGTGGACCGGCTTCCTCGGCGGCAATGCGCAGAGCTTCGACGAAGCGCTGCATCTCTGGAACGTGCTGATCACGGCCCACGGTCTGATCATGGTATTCTTCATGGTCATGCCGGCCATCATCGGCGGCTTCGGCAACTGGTTCGTGCCGCTGATGATCGGCGCGCCGGACATGGCCTTCCCGCGCATGAACAACATCTCGTTCTGGCTGCTCCCGGCGGCTCTGACCCTGCTTCTGATCTCGCTGTTCGTGGAGGGTCCCACCGGAATGCACGGCTCCGGCACCGGCTGGACGGTCTATGCGCCGCTGTCGACCTCCGGCCATCCCGGCCCGTCGGTCGACTTCGTGATCCTCTCGCTCCACATCGCCGGCGCCTCGTCGATCCTCGGCGCGATCAACTTCATCACCACCATCTTCAACATGCGCGCTCCGGGCATGACGCTCCACAAGATGCCGCTGTTCGTGTGGTCGGTGCTCGTCACCGCCTTCCTGCTGTTGCTGGCCCTGCCGGTGCTCGCCGCGGCCATCACCATGCTGATTACCGACCGCAATTTCGGCACGACCTTCTTCGATCCGGCGGGCGGCGGCGATCCGGTGCTTTACCAGCACCTGTTCTGGTTCTTCGGCCATCCCGAAGTCTACATCATGATCCTGCCGGCCTTCGGCATCATCAGCCAGATCGTGGCGACCTTCTCCAAGAAGCCAGTGTTCGGTTATCTCGGCATGGCCTATGCCATGGTCGCTATCGGCGTCGTCGGCTTCATCGTGTGGGCGCACCATATGTATACGGCCGGCCTCGATGTTAACACGAAGATGTATTTCACGGCCGCCACCATGGTGATCGCGGTGCCGACCGGGGTGAAGATATTCAGCTGGATCGCCACGATGTGGGGCGGCAGCATGGAGTTCAAGTCACCGATGGTCTGGGCGCTTGGCTTCATCTTCCTGTTCACCGTCGGTGGCGTGACCGGCGTCGTCCTCGCCAATGGCGGTGTCGACGACAATCTCCACGACACCTATTACGTGGTTGGCCACTTCCACTACGTGCTGTCGCTGGGCGCCGTGACGGGCCTGTTCGCAGGGTTCTACTACTGGTTCCCGAAGATGAGCGGACGGATGTATTCGGAGATTCTCGCTCACGTCCATTTCTGGATCTTCTTCGTCGGCGTGAACATGATCTTCTTCCCGATGCACTTCCTGGGCATGCAGGGTATGCCGCGCCGCTATCCGGACTATGCGGAAGCCTACGCCCATTGGAATCATATCGCTTCGATCGGTTATGAGATCATGGCGGTTTCGATCGGCGTGTTCTTCCTGAACATCATCTACGCTTTCGTCGCCGGCAAGAAGGCCGAAGACAATTACTGGGGCGAAGGTGCAACGACGCTGGAATGGACCCTGTCCAGCCCCCCGCCGTTCCACCAGTTCGAAACCCTGCCGGTGATCGAGGACAAGGGCCACCACTGAGGTGTTCCGCGTCCCCTCCGCGGGGGCGGTCAAATGTTCCAATGACGGGGGCTGGCGCTGGCCGGCCCCCGCATTCCTTTCCCGAAAGGGAAACGCCAAGGGCTTATGACGACGATCACGCCTCAAACGCTTCCAGCCGACTGGCGCGATTTCTTCGCGCTGACCAAGCCGCGCGTGATGAGTCTGGTGATCTTCACCGGCCTGTGCGGCCTGCTGGCGGCGCCGGGTTCCATCCATCCCGTGCTCGGCTTCACCGCCATTCTTTGCATCGCGGTGGGCGCCGGGGGCGCGGCCGCGCTGAACCAGTGGTGGGAAGCGGATATCGACGCCGGCATGAAACGAACGGCGGCGCGGCCCTTGCCCGCCGGCCGGATGGACCGGATTAGCGCCCGCGATTTCGGGGTGGGCCTGTCGGTCGCCTCGGTGCTCGTGATGGGGCTTGGCGTCAGTTGGCTGGCCGCTTCGATCCTTGCCGTATCGATCGTCTATTACGCGGTCGTCTACACGATCTGGCTCAAGCCCCGCACGCCCCAGAATATCGTGATCGGCGGGGGGGCAGGGGCCTTTCCTCCGCTGATTGGCTGGGTCGCGGTGACCGGGCAGATCACGCTGATGCCGGTGCTGTTGTTCGCGATCATCTTTTTCTGGACGCCGCCGCATTTCTGGGCGCTCGCGCTGTTCGTGCAGAGCGACTACGCCAAGGTCGGGATCCCGATGCTACCCGTTGTCGCCGGAGAAAGAGCGACGAGGCGCCAGATCCTGATCTATTCGATCATTCTCCTGCCGCTTTCCGCCACGCCTTGGCTGATCGGTGGAACGGGCGCGATCTACGGGATTTCGGCGCTCGTGCTTTCCGGGTTGTTCCTGGGCTTGTCCCTGCCCGTGGCCTTCCGCCGACGGCGGGGAGATCAGGATGCGATGACCCCGGAAAAGCGACTTTTCGCATTCAGCGTGCTATATCTTTTCGCGCTCTTCGCGGCGCTGGTTGCGGATCGGCTGATTTAGGTGCAGGACGAAGCCATGAACGGCGAATTCAAACCCGATGAGGAATATCGTCGCCGCCAGCGCGGCCGCAATATCGTGCTGGGGCTGATCCTGCTTGGCTTTGCGGTGCTGATTTTCGCGATCACCATCGTGCGCATGAAGGAAGGCGGATGAACGGGCTCGCCAGCGATCGCAAGAACCGCAAGGTCGGTTTCCTGGTGCTGCTGCTGGCCGCGTCGATGCTGGCGCTCGGCTTCGCGTCCGTGCCGCTCTATCGCCTCTTCTGCCAGGTCACGGGCTTTGGCGGAACCACCCAGCGCGTCACCGAAGCGCAGGCCGCGCAGATCTCCGCAGGCAGCGAGATAATTTCGGTTCGCTTCGATGGCAATGTGGAACGCGGCATGCCGTGGTCCTTCCGCCCGGAACGTTCGACGGAAACCGTCAATCTGGGTGCTCGCGATCTGGCAATCTACATCGCGCGCAATGATTCCGACCGCCCGATCACCGGCATGGCCACCTTCAATGTGGAGCCGGAGCAGACCGGACGCTATTTCAACAAGATCCAGTGCTTCTGCTTCACCGAGCAGACCCTTCAGCCCGGTGAGGAAGTGCGCATGCCCGTGATCTTCTACGTCGATCCCGCGATTGCGAAGGACGAGAACGCGAAGGATGTGCAGCAGATCACTCTGAGCTATACTTTCCACGAGGCGAAGAAACCCGCTTCGTAACCTCTGGACCACAGCGAAACAGGACGATAAGGGGCGCGGGGCAGGCGCGACGCGCCACAAATTCAGGAAGCACGATTCATGGCCGGTACGAAGAACCACGATTACCATATCCTGCCTACCGATCCGTGGCCGCTGATTGGCTCGATCTCGGCACTGACCTTCACCAGCGGCATGGTGCTGTTCATGCACGATATGGCGTATGGCCATCTGGTTGTGGGCCTGGGCATCGCGGGGCTGATCGCCACCTTCTTCAGCTGGTTCTCCAATATCGTGAAGGAAGCACAGGCGGGCGATCATACCCCGGTCGTGCAGCTTCACATGCGATACGGCATGATCCTGTTCATCGCCTCCGAAGTCATGTTCTTCGTCGGCTGGTTCTGGAGCTGGTTCGATTTCGCGCTGTTCCCGTCCCAATTGGCGGAAGTGGTGGGTGGACAGTTCCCGCCCAAGGGAATCGAAGCGGTCATGGATCCGTTCGATCTTCCCCTGCTGAACACCATGATCCTGCTGTGCTCCGGCACCACGGTCACCTGGGCGCATCATTCCCTTATTCATGGCGATCGCGAAGGGCTCAAGAAGGGCCTGTGGCTGACGATCCTGCTGGGCATCCTGTTCAGCGCGATCCAGGCCTATGAATATGCCCATGCGCCGTTCGGCTTCGGCGGCAATACCTACAGCTCGGCCTTCTACATGGCGACGGGCTTCCACGGCTTCCACGTGCTGGTCGGCACGATCTTCCTGATCGTCTGCCTGCGCCGCACCTATCTGGGCCATTTCACGCCGCGCCAGCATTTCGGCTTCGAAGCGGCTGCGTGGTACTGGCACTTCGTCGACGTGGTGTGGCTGTTCCTGTTCATCGTCGTGTACATCTGGGGCGGCTGGGGCGCTCCGATCCACTGATGGTTTCAGACAACCCGAACCGCAAGGGGCAGCCCGGAATGACCGAGGCTGCCCTTTTCGGTCTATGCCCTCGCTGCGGCGCGAAATCGCTGTTCGACGGGATGGTGCGGTTCGCCACTCGCTGCGACGCCTGTGGCCTGGATTACAGCCGCTTTAATGTGGGGGATGGGCCTGCCGCGTTCCTGACTCTGCTGATCGGCGGATTGGTGACCGTGCTGGCGATCTGGCTGCAGCTTGCCGTTTCGCCTCCGTTCTGGGTTCACATCCTTCTCTGGCTTCCTCTTACCGCAGCAGCCGTGCTGGCTGGCTTGCGCGCCTCGAAGGCGGCGCTGCTCCATGCCGAGTTCAGCCGCAAGGCGGGCGAGGCGGGGCGGGGGGATTCATGAATATGCGCATACCGATCTTGCCGACCCTGCTCGTTCTGGCCGGCGTGGCGGTCATGATCGGGCTGGGGATATGGCAGCTTGGCAGGCTCGAGCAGAAGGAAGTCTTGCTGGCGCGCTATGCCGCAGCCAGCGGCATGTCTGCCGACGTCCCGTTCCCGCAGAGCGAGAGCGGCGCGGAGCCGGTATATTATCGCCATGCCCGCGTCGATTGCCGCGAAGTCTCCAATGTGACGGGGAAGGCCGGCGCCAATGCGAAGGGCGAGGCTGGCGTGGCCCACTATGCGGCTTGCCGGCTTGCTGGCGGCGGCACGGCCAATATCGTTCTTGGCTGGTCTCGTGAGCCTGCCTCGCCGGATTGGCGCGGTGGCGAAGTGCTGGGCGTCATCGCCCCGGGGCCGCGCCTTGTGGCCGACCCGCCGCTGGCCGGGCTGGAACCCAATGCCGTGCCCGATCCGTCGGAAATTCCGAACAACCATCTTGCCTATGCCGTGCAGTGGTTCTTCTTCGCGGCAACCGCGCTCGTGATCTATGCCCTGGCGGTGATAAAGCGCCCGCGCGGCTGAGACGGCGCGATCCTATTTGTAAAAGCCCTCGCGCAGATTGATGCCGTGCTCGATCCAGACGCTCAGGGCGCAGATCATCTGGCTCCAGCCCATGCAATTGCCATAGCTCGCGTCCAGGCCCTCCTGGCTCTCGCTCCAGCCGGTTTCGCCGATCTCGACCAAGGTATGTCCATCGCCGCAATCGGTGAAGCGCATCGTCACTTCGGTCTGCGTGCCATTTCCTTCGGCATTTCCCCAATGGAGTACGATGAGCTTGTTTTCGACCAGGTCCACCACCTCGACCGGGAAGGCGCCGGGGAAATCCGCGAAGTCCCAGATTACGGTCGCGCCTTTCTCAAGCCGTCCCTTGGCTCCGCCCGTCGTGAAATATTGCGAAAGCTGATCGGGATTGACGACGGCTTCGAACACATCCTGCACCGGCCGGGCGATCCGGCCCCACACCCTGAATTTGAGTTCCATGCGGCGACTCCTGTTTTCTGTCGCTTGATGCAAATGAATTTATGTTATAAAAATATAACATGTCAATGGACGATCAGATGGACCGGGTCTTCAAGGCGTTGAGCAATTCCACCCGGCGGGCGATCTGCGATGCGCTGCGTGACCGGCCGCTCACCACCGGGGCGCTTGTGGAGGTGTTTCATGCACTGGATCGCTGCACGATCATGCAGCATCTCAGGATATTGGAGAAAGCCGGCCTCGTGGTTTCGGTGCGCAAAGGCAGGCAGCGGTTCAATTACCTGAACTCGATCCCGATCCACGAACTGCATCACCGTTGGATCGGGCCTCATGCGGAGAGGGCATCGGCCCGCCTTTTGGCGCTCAAGCATGCGCTGGAAGAAGAGCCGACGGCGAATATGCAGGCAGCCAAAGAGTAGCGTGGCACTTGCCCGCAAATCGGCCAGCCATTAAGGCGCGCGCACCATGCAGTATGTCTCCACTCGCGGCGGCGCGCCCGCGCTCGATTTCGAAGCTGTCACCCTGGCGGGCCTTGCCAGCGATGGCGGTCTCTATGTGCCTGCCGAATGGCCACGCCTCAACGAGGGCGAGATCGCCGCTCTGGCGGGCCTGCCTTACGCGCAATTGGCGGCCCGGGTGATGCAGCCCTTCGTAGGTGACAGCCTTTCGCCGGAACGGCTGCTGGCTCTGTGCGAAGCCGCCTATGGGCGCTTTGCCCATGCCGCGGTCACGCCGCTCAAGCAGTTCGACGAGCAGCACTGGCTGCTGGAGCTGTTCCACGGCCCGACCCTGGCATTCAAGGATGTAGCGTTGCAGCTGCTCGGTCTGCTGTTCGCCGAATTCCTTTCCCGCCGCGACGAGAAGCTGACCATCGTCGGCGCGACCTCCGGGGATACCGGCTCCGCCGCGATCGATGCGGTGGCCGGGCTGGACCGGGTGGATATCTTCATGCTCCATCCCAGCGGACGGGTCAGCGACGTCCAGCGCCGCCAGATGACGACGGTACAGGCGCCGAACGTTTTCAACATCGCCATCGAGGGCAGTTTCGACGACGCGCAAGCGATGGTGAAGCGCATGTTCGGCGATCGCGGCATGACGGATCGCTTTCAGATTAGCGCGGTCAATTCGATCAACTGGGCCCGACTGATGGCGCAGGTGGTCTATTACTTTGCGGCGGCCTTGCAGCTTGGCGCCCCGCAGCGCAAGGTGGCCTTCAGCGTGCCGACCGGCAATTTCGGCGATGTCTTCGCAGGCTATGTCGCGGCGAAAATGGGGCTTCCCGTGGAGCGGCTGATCGTGGCGACGAATGTCAACGACATCCTGCACCGCGCGCTCAGTGACGGCGATTATTCGCAAGGCACGGTGACCCCCACCGCCGCCCCTTCGATGGATATCCAGATCAGCTCCAATTTTGAGCGCTTGCTGTTCGATGCTGGCGGGCGCGATGGCCCGGCGCTGGCGGAGCAGATGCGCGGTTTCGAACAGACGCGCGCCATGCGTCTCACCAATGCGCAACGAGAAGCGGCATCCGCCCTGTTCTCCAGCGCTCGCGCCGATGCCGATGATATGTCCGCTGCGATGCTCTGGGCCTGCGAGAGATGCGGCGAGATCATCGATCCGCATACCGCGATCGGCCTGCATGCCGCGCGGCAGGCGCAGGTGGCGGCCTCGATACCAGTGGTAACGCTGGCCACGGCTCATCCGGCAAAGTTCCGCGACGCGGTGGAACGCGCGACGGGTACGCGCCCTTCGCTGCCTTCGCGGATCGGGGATCTGTTCCAGCGTGAGGAGCGCTTCGTCGAGCTGCCGGGCGATTACGATGCGGTCGCGGCTTACATCGCACAGAACGCGACTCCGCGAGGCTAGCGGGCGGCGATGGCGCAACTGGCCTCGCAACCGCTGGTTCTGGCCGGGGATGGCTGGGAGGACTACGCGCTGCTCGACAGCGGCAATGGCCGCAAGCTCGAACGCTATGGTTCCTATCGCTTCATTCGTCCGGAGCCGCAGGCGATGTGGCAACCGAAGCTGCCCGACTGGGATGCCCATGGCGAGTTCGTTCCCGGTTCCGATGAGGATGGGGGCGGGCGATGGACCTTTTTTGAGCCTGTGCCGCAAGAGGGATGGCCCCTTGGCTGGCGGGATGTGCGCTTCACCGCGCAATGCACCCCCTTCCGCCATCTCGGTTTCTTCCCGGACATGGCGCCCGTGTGGGACTGGATGCGCGAGCAACTGGCCGGCCGGCCGGATGCGGCTACGCTGAACCTGTTCGGATATACCGGGGTCGGATCGCTCGCATTGTCGCAGGCCGGCCCGGTGACTCATGTCGATGCGTCGAAAAAATCTGTCGCACAGGCGCGGGAGAATGCAGCGCTTTCCGGCATGGAACAGCGGCCGATCCGCTGGCTGGTGGACGATGCCGCCAAATTTGCCGCGCGCGAAGTCCGTCGGGGCAAACGCTATGACGGGATTATCCTCGATCCCCCCAAATTCGGCCGGGGGCCGAATGGCGAGATCTGGCGGTTGGAGGAAGGACTGCCCGGATTGATCGCGGACTGCAGCAGGCTGCTCGATCACGATAGCCGCTTTCTTTTCCTGACGGTCTATGCGGTGCGGATGTCTTCGCTGGCCTTGGCCGGGCTGCTGGCGGAAATGCTTGCGGCTCTTCCGGGACAGATTGAATATGGGGAGCTCGCGGTCAGGGAGGATGGCCCGGCGGGCAGGCTTCTTCCCACCGCGATTTTTGCCCGCTGGTCCAACCTTGCGGGGGGCCGGCTAGGGGAAGACGCGCATGCGGGATGGACACGACGGGACAGGGATGCCATCGGCTCGATAAACCAGCGGAGTGGCCATGGCTGACAGCCTCTTTCTAGAAGTCGCCGATTTCGAACGGAATGTATTGACCGGCATCTACTCCGAGGAGACCGGCAAGCCCCAACCCCTGCGCATTTCGGTCAGCGTGCGGCTCAAGGCTGCGGATCGCTATGCTCCGGATACGCCGCTCACCGCCAGCAAGAATTATATGGACCTGAAGTTCGCTGCGGGTGACGCTTTGCCTCCCGGCGTCCATTTCAAGTTGATCGAAGCGGTGGCCGACCATATCTGCGAAACCCTGTTCGTGCAGGATGAACGGGTGCAAGCCGTCACGGTCAAGATCATCAAGCTGGCTATCGCCGAGAAAGACGAGAAGATCGGCATTACCCTGCATCGGGAACGGCGCTGACCCATGCAAAGGGAGGTGCGCATTCCCACTCTTCCCGAAAATGCATTGCAGGCATCTGCGGATTTCTATCGCAGCCATCTGGCCACGGTGATCGATAGCCTTGCCGGGAATGTGACCTCGCTTGCTGTCGTGTTTCCACCGGCTTCTTACGCGCACAGAGGTTGGCGGCGTGCGGTGATCGCGAATCTGGCGCGCGAATTCGCGCCTTCGCGAATCAATGGCATTGCGGGTGGCGAGGGTGAGGCTTTGGAGGCCGCGCTGGCCTGGCTCAACCGTTCTCCCGGAGTTACCGGACAATTGCTCGGTTTGTGTGGCCAATGCGAAGAATGTGAGGCATATTTGCCGAATGAATGAGAGAGGAGCCCTGATAGACGGATTCAACCGTCGCATCAGCTATCTGCGGCTTTCGGTGACTGATCGCTGCGATCTGCGCTGCAGCTACTGCATGCCCGAGCGTATGCAGTTCCTCCCTCGCAAGGAAGTTCTGACTCTCGATGAACTTCACATGCTTGCCCTCGGCTTTATCGAGCGGGGGATCACCAAGATCAGGATAACCGGCGGGGAACCGCTCGTCAGGCGCGACGTGATGGACCTCGTGCATGCACTTGGTCGCCATATCGGGGCAGGGCTGGAAGAGCTGACCCTCACCACCAACGGCGTTCAACTCGCGGAGCATGCGGATCGGCTGGCGGCGGCAGGCGTCAGGCGCATCAATATCTCGATTGATACGCTCGATCGCGCGTTGTTCGAACGAATCAGCAGGCGCGACCGGTTGCCGCAGGTGCTGGAAGGAATTGCCGCCGCTCATGCAGCGGGACTGAAAGTAAAGCTCAATACGGTCGCCCTCAAGGGACTCAACGAAGCGGAAATCCCCGAACTGATCGCCTGGGCCCATGCACAGGGCCATGATCTGAGCCTGATCGAAGTCATGCCGCTGGGTGAAGTGGAGGGGGAGCGCCTCGATCACTATCTTCCGCTCGATGCCGTGCGCAGGCGTCTCGAACGGCGCTGGACCCTGGTCCCCAGCGAGTATCGCACTGGCGGCCCATCGCGATACTTCGATATTCCGGAAACCGGGGGGCGGCTCGGTTTCATCACGCCGCTCACGAACAATTTCTGCGATGGCTGCAACCGGATCCGGGTGACTGCGACCGGACAGCTCTATCCCTGTCTCGGCGGGGCGGAGCGGGTCGATCTGCGGGCTGCCGTGCGTTCGCCGGATCCCGACAGCCATCTCGCCCAGGCATTGGACATCGCCATGCGGATCAAGCCGGAGCGGCATCATTTCCGCATGGATCGGCGCGGGGCGGAGCCGGCCCAGCCGCGGCACATGTCGATGACTGGCGGCTGACCCATGTCGCTGAAGCTGCTGTTCCTGGGCAAGCTTGCCGATCTGGCAGGCGGAGGGGAGCAGGCGGTCGATCGTATAGATACAAGGGACTGGGCGGGTTTGATGGCCTGCCTGGCACCTGAACTTGCCGATGCTCTGGAAGCCGACAAGGTGCGGGTGGCCGTGAACGGGACCCTCGTTTCCGACAAGCGCGCGCTATGGATCGCCGATGGGGACGAGATCGCCTTCCTCCCGCCGGTCAGCGGGGGTTGAGAATGCGCGAAGTGCATCTCCTCGATCACGCATTCTCCCCGGGAGCCGAATTGGAGCGGTTCATGGCGGTTCATCCTGCGTCAGGCGGGATCGTCTCGTTCGCAGGACAGGTAAGGTCCGGCGACGGCGTGGAGGCGCTGGAGCTTTCGCATTACGGTCCGCTTACCTTGCCGGGCATGGAAAGCCTGGTGGACGATGCACAGGGCCGCTGGCCGCTGGATGGTGTGCTTGCCATCCACCGCGTCGGATTGATGCAGCCGGGCGAGGCGATCGTCATGGTGGCCACGGCTGCACGGCATCGTCGCGATGCCTTCGAGTCGGCCGATTTCATCATGGACCATCTCAAGAGCGATGCGTGGTTCTGGAAACGCGAAAAACGCGCGGATGGCTGGCACTGGATCGAGCCTCGTGCCGCCGACCGGAAAGATATCCGCCGTTGGCGCTGAGAATCCCGAGATCTTTTTTGATCGCGATCAAAGTAAACTGTATTTTGGGAGTCTAATACGGCGGCACTACCGAGGAGTTGCCGCAATGAGCAATCAGATTGCCCGTGAACAGATTGCCGCCAAGGCCGTCATTCATGATCAGGCGCATACCCCGACCGTTGTCGATCGCAGCTTTGAATTGCCCGGAGCGCTCTACGGCGCCACCGTGGCCTGCTATCTCGGCTTCATCGGGATCATGGCGTTGGGATTCGGGGCACCTGCGCTGGCCATTCCGCTGGCAATCTTCGTCATCGCCATTGCCGCCGGCTTCATCGTCCCCACGATCTGGGTGCGAATGAATCCGGAAAACGACAGCCGGCCGCTTGATTGGGGGCGGTTCAGCGCGCGGGGCATTCAGACCTTCACGGGGCGGGTAACCGCCGGGCAGGCCGCTGCCCAGGTTCTGGTCCTGCCCGTGCTGATCCTGTTGTGGGGAATAGTCGCAGTTTCCATGGCCGCAGCGGCTGGATCCTGATCCAGCCGGTACGGTTCTCTCCCAACTGGCGCGGTCTTGCTTCGGCAAAACCGCGCCATTTTTTTTTTGTGCTGTCAGCCCCTCAGGCGGTCGAGCAGGCGTGCGATGATCTCGTTTTCGGTCTGCGCCATTTGATCGACCTGATCGCGGGCACCGCTGATGGTCGAACGGGCGCCGCCTTCCAGCTCGGCCGAGACATGCAGCGAATCGAGCTGGGCCAGCGCGACCAGCAATCTGCTGCGGGTGGCCTCGAGATTCGCGACCGCGACCTGCGCGGAAATCCAGGCGTCGCTCGCTACTGCCGCCGCGCTGGCGGCGCTTACGGCGCGTTCCGCAGCCGGAGCGGCCGCCAGGAATGCCCCATGCGCGCGGTCCGCCTCGCCTTTGATCTGCGCCAGCCGGGTGACAAGATCCTGAGACGGGGTTTCCGGCGCCGGAATCTCTTCCGGCTCGATGGGTTGGGCAGTACCCGTCACGCGCTCCGCATCGCGGATCGCGAGAGACGGATATCTGCCGCTGTCGCCGGCGCAGGCGCCGGTCAGACCGCCGAGGGTGAGTGCGACAAGGGCTGCAAACGGGGCTTGGTTCATGGTGGCGCAATAGCATGTCATGCCGGGCTTGCCAGCAGGGGCGTGGTATAAGGCGCGCGGTGCCGCTACGGGTCACGAAAGCGGCGATCCGGCGTTGACATGGAGTGAGCTTTTCCCTAACGGCACGCTTCTTTCCGGCATCCTGCATCGGCAGGGTGTTGGCGTTTCGCCCGCACGCAGGCATCTTCAGTCAGCGTAGGCGGGGCGAGTTTTCTACAAGCCTTTTTGGGCACATGAACGGATTAGGCACCATGTTCGCAGTAGTGCGCACGGGCGGCAAGCAATACCGGGTTGCCGCCGGAGACAAGATCGCAGTCGAGAAGCTGGCTGGAGAAGCCGGGGACACGATTACCCTGGGGGAAGTTCTGCTTGCTGGCGACGGCGGGGAACTGGTTGACGCCGCCAAGGTGCAGGTGTCGGCGGAGATCATCGCGCAGGCGAAGAGCGAAAAGGTCATCGTCTTCAAGAAGCGTCGCCGCCATAACTACCGGCGCAAGAACGGTCATCGCCAGCAGCTCACGCTGCTGCGCATCCTTGCGGTGGGCGATTCCAAGGCCCCTGCCAAGAAGGCTGCGGCCAAGGCGGACGAGCCGGCCAAGGGCGCCGCTCCCAATGCGGATGAAAAGCTGCAGGCTGCGGAACCGGTGAAGACGGCCGCTATGGAAAAGCCCGCCGCCAAGAAGGCATCCACCAAGAAAGCTGCAGCCGACAAGGCTGAAGATTGATCAATAGCCGACGGAGTAAAGCGAAATGGCACATAAGAAAGCAGGCGGTTCGTCACGGAACGGTCGCGATTCAGCCGGTCGTCGCCTCGGCGTGAAGAAGTTCGGCGGCCAGGAAGTGGTCGGCGGCAATATCATCGTTCGCCAGCGCGGAACGAAGGTCTATCCGGGCAGCAATGTGGGCATGGGCAAGGATCATACCCTGTTTGCTCTCGTGGAGGGTCGCGTGCGATTCCACAGTGGCAAGCTCCGCCGCAAATATGTGTCGGTGGACATGGCCGCAGCCGCAGAATAACGGATGGCTTCGCATAGGGCCATCCATCGGGATGGCCCCTCGGATCCTGCGGGATCCGAATGCTAGAGGGAGAGGGGCCAGGCCCGTCTCCCTTTATTTTTCTCCCTCGCCCGGAACTGAAACGCCTTGGCGCAATATACATGTCACCAGCCCCGGTTAGCTGGCATGGATACTGCGATCGGCGAGAGGAGATATCATGTTCTTTCGGAGCAAGAATCTATTCCTACGGCCGATTTGGTCGGAAGATATGGTGGCGCTACGCGCTGCGATCGGTGAGCTGGATTGGGAGAGGGGCACTGCGGATTCCTCTTCCGGTTTCCGTCGGCGCGGCGAAGGCAAGGCGGCGCGGCGGCTTCCGCGCTGCGTGATCGCGCGGCCTGATGGAAATGGCGAGCAGATCATTGGTGCCGTCGGACTGTTTCTGCGAAATTGCAATGTCGTCCTCGAATTGTGGATCGATCCCGCGTATCGCGGGCGCGGCTATGGTACGGAAGCGACGCGGGCGATGGCCGAGCTGGCGTGGGTAGCGGGCCATGAAAGAATTTCCGCTGCCGTTCCGCCCGATAATATCGCCATCCTGCGCGTTCTGAGAAAGTCCGGTTTTCTGCCGGGCGGCAATGACATCATTCCGTTTGGAGGGAATGCGGTTCTCAAGATAGCGCACAGACACGATTGGTCGTGGACAGGGCCGGAAACGCATGCCGCATGATGCTTTGGCATTATGCTTCAGAGCCACTGATCAAATCGCCGCACTATCTCCCCCTCCCGAGACATGGGGGGAGAAACGGGAGAGGGAGAGTGCGAGCCGAAGGGCGATAAGCCTTCAGCAACGTGGATTCGCGACGAAATTTTCTTTCGCGCGCCCCACGTATAGGCGCCGTCTGCTGCGGGATGTGATGGCCAGGCAATCGCTGGCGAGAGCTCGCAGACGGGCAAACTGACGCTTGCGTGATATGATGCCTCGATAGGATGTCAAATCGGAAGAGGCGATCTCCACAGGAAAGTCGGAAAGCCGCGATTCAGGCAGCACGAAGCGCGTTGCTGGAGACTCGGCACGCATCCAGCCGGTCTGCCGAATTACAATGACGCTTCCTGTGTGTCGCTTGGCCGGAGCCATCGTGGCAGCAACCCATCGGCGATGTCATCTGTTCTGAGATGATCGATGGCGAGCCGAAGCTCGGGATAGGCGATCCGCTGCCGTTTTTCCTGCGAGGCTTCGAGTGGAACCACGAGAAGGCGGCGATTGATTTTCTGCCGCCAGTTCATTCGCGCGGTATTTTCCTGGCCGACATAGCAGCCCTTCGTGAAGCTGACTCCATTGAGCTCCACCGCATTGCATTCGAGCCAGAGAGTTTCTCCATTGCCCAGTTCCGCCTGGCCTTCCGGCACCCCCAATGCGAGCCGATGCCTCATCCAGGCCTCATCGGCGCTTTCATCGTCGTCCGAAACCCTGGCGATCCATCTCTGCCCGAGAGCCGGGAGCCGGGGGTCGGCCGCCCCGCCGTCACCCAGTTCGGCCTGCCAATAGACGCCGACGCCTTCATCGCGTGCAATCGTGATCTTCCGGCGCAGGCGATAGAGCGAAAGGCGCCGCACGAGATCGTCGGCCACTCGCGCTTCGCAATCCAGCAACAGCCCGTCCGCGCCGGGCCACACCAGGAAGTCGAACAGCACCTTGCCCTGTGGCGTGAGAAGAGCGGTCCAGACCGGCAGCAGCCCGCTCACGTCATTGGTGACGAGGCCTTGCAGGAAAGTGGTGACATCGTCATCCGGGGTCTGAGCGGACAGGCGAATGACGGCGCGTGAAAAGAGGCGTTCTGCTGGCATGCGATCAGAGGTAGTGATTGGCGATGCAAAAATGTAGGGGATTGATATGGCTTACCCCGAACTTGTTCTCGCCAATGGCACGATCCACACGCCGTCCGGCCCCTTTTCGGGCGATGTTGCCGTAAGGGACGGCAAGATCGCCGGAATAGGAAGCTTTCCGGAGGCCGCGCGCAAGCTGGACTGCACCGGCCTGGATATCCTGCCGGGCGTTATCGATAGCCAGGTCCACTTTCGAGAGCCGGGGCTGGAGCACAAGGAAGATCTCGAGACCGGCAGCCGGGCCGCCGTGATGGGCGGTGTGACGGCTGTCTTCGAAATGCCGAACACTTCTCCCAACACCGATTCGGAGATGCGGGTCCATGACAAGCTGGAGCGCGCCCACCACCGGATGTGGTGCGACCATGCGTTCTATGTCGGCGCCACGGCGGACAATGCGGAGGAACTGGCCGGGCTCGAGCGAATTCCTGGCACGGCGGGCGTCAAGATCTTCATGGGGGCGTCCACCGGCAGCCTGCTGGTCGCGGAGGACGAGAATCTGCGGCGGGTCTTACAGAATGGCGTCCGCCGCGTCGCCATCCATGCCGAGGACGAGGAGCGCATGAATGCGCGCAAGGGGCTGCGTGTCGAAGGAGATCCTTCCAGCCACCCGATCTGGCGGGACGATGAAAGCGCCATGTTGGCAACTCGCAGGATATTGAGGCTGGCCCGGGAAACGCGGCGCCCAATCCATATCCTGCATGTGACCACGCCGGCGGAGCTGGAGCTGATCTCGCAGCACAGGGACATCGCTACCTGCGAGGTCACGCCCCAGCATCTCACTCTGGCTGCCGAGGATGCCTATCCCAGGCTCGGCACCCTTGCGCAGATGAACCCGCCGATCCGCAGCGGGGTCCATCGTGACGGACTTTGGCATTGGCTGCGTCAGGGAGTGCCGGATGTGATTGGCTCGGACCATGCGCCGCATACGAGGCAGGAGAAGGACAAGCCCTATCCCGGCAGTCCGAGCGGAATGCCGGGGGTGCAAACCTTGCTGCCTTTGATGCTGGACCATGTGGCAAGCGGCCGGATGACGCTGGAACGCTTGATCGACATGACCAGCGCAGGGGTGCAGCGCGTGTTCGGGCTTGTCGGGAAAGGGCGGATCGCGGTCGGTTACGACGCCGATTTCACGGTTGTCGATCGCAAGGGCAGCTTTACGGTGACTGAGGATTGGGTGGAAAGCCGTTGCGGCTGGTCGCCCTTTACGGGGATGGAGCTTCAGGGGCGCGTGATGGGCACCATCCTGCGCGGGCATTTTGCGATGTGGGAAGGCCAGCTTGGCAACCAGGCCGTTGGCGAACCGTTACGCTTCGCTGGCTGCCTTTGACCTGCGCGCCATTGCCCGGTGCTTTTGGGACAGATCCCAGCAGAATACCGCGATCGCTGCCCAGATGAAGATGAAGCTGGCAAGCTGGACCGGCTTCAAGGGCTCATGAAAGACCGTCAGCCCGGAAATGAACACGATCGTTGGCACCATGAACTGGAAGAAACCGAGGGTGGAATAGTCCATGCGCCGGGCGGCTTCGGAGAAGCAGTAGAGCGGAACGGCTGTCAGCACGCCACTTGCGGCGATGATCAGGCTGAAGCCGAAACCTTCATGAAGCGCGGTGTGACCGGTGCCGCGGGTCGCAAGCCAGATCAGCAGGACGCCGGGAGGAACCAGATAGAGGCTTTCCACCGCCAGCCCGGGCAATGCCTCGATCGGGATAAGCTTCCGGACCAGGCCATAGGTCGCGAAGCTGCAGGCGAGCGCGAGGCTGACCCATAGGGTGGTGAGCGCTCCGGCGGCGAGGATCGCGACGCCGATTCCGGCAAGCCCCACCGCGACCCATTGGCGGCTGGACAGGCGTTCATTTAGAAAGGCTGTGCCGATCAGCACATTGAGCAGCGGGTTGATATAATAGCCAAGGCTGGCCGCGTAGATGTGGTTGTTTATCACCGACCACACATACAGCAGCCAATTGCTGCCGATCAGCGTGGCGGTGAGCAAGAGGAGCAGTGCCGTTCTCCGGTTGGCGAGAGCATGCCACACTTCCTTTCCCTGCTTGCGCGCCGCGATGAACGCCACGCAGACGGGGAAGGTGAAGATCGCCCGCCAGCCGACCAGTTCGAATGCCGAGATGTGATAGACCAGCAGCAGGTAGAAGGGGAGAAAGCCCCAGGTCCCAAAGGCGCCAAGGGCATAGGCGAAACCGCCTGACTGCTTGGTCGTGATCGGGGACGGCATTGAATGGCTCCGCAGATTGGATGGGGGCTTTAGGCTTGTCTTTACTTCACTGCAATGCCCGGCCCGCCTGATGCTCGCGCACGTTTCGTCGCAAAAATGCCAACCTTACGAGATGGTTGCGTGGCGTTCAGAAAAAGGGGCGTAGTTATGAACGCAACGGGCGAATGCAGCCGATGGCGCTTCGCCGAACAAGGAACCAGGAGGTTGGTGATGAAAGCTGAGCAATGGAAAATCGTCGCGATGTCTCTCGCCGTGCCGGGCCTGATGGCCGCTGCCGCGCCCGTGGCAGCCGCGCCGCTCGGCTCGATGCAGCAGGCGAGCAATGTCTATTCTGTTGAGGCATTGAACCATAACGACCGCAGTCGGGACCGGGGATGGTCCCGGGGCCGCGAATATCGGGATTCCCGTTATGATCGCCGCTATTATGACGAACCCGTCCGCGCCAATACGCGGGTCTGGAGAGGCCATGATGGGCGCTATTATTGCCGCAAGGACAATGGAACCACCGGTCTCCTGATCGGCGCTGCAGTGGGCGGCCTGGTCGGACACGAGGTTGCCGGATATGGCGATCGCACCCTTGGCGCCATCCTGGGCGCAGCGGGTGGCGGTCTGCTCGGTCGCGCGATCGACAAGGGCAATACGCGTTGCCGTTGATTTCCGGCCGGTGAGGCCGGCCGACAAGACTTCCGTTGGTAGCGAAGCTTCCCGCGGAAGCGGCCCGGGTCGCACTTGGCATGGGCTGCAAGAAGGCGCCTGTCCGTCAATCCGGGCCGGGCAGGCGCCTTCGAACATTTCCGGAGATCATTTCCCGAGGCGGGACAGGGAAATAATTCCACAGCTTTGCTAACCCGGCCTTAACCA
The DNA here is from genome assembly GCA_964468045.1 of uncultured Caenibius sp. GTDB lineage: Bacteria > Pseudomonadota > Alphaproteobacteria > Sphingomonadales > Sphingomonadaceae > JAWKXU01. The sequence goes on from CAYXTO010000003.1 coordinate 130,453, forward strand.
TCAATGGATCATCGCTGACGGTCGCTCCATTCCGCGAGGACCCGCGCATGACTGCTTTCCGCCGCTTTCCGATGGCTCTCGTGGCAGCGCCCCTGCTGATGCTGGGCGGCTGCGGCGACGACGCACCGAAGGCCACGAAAGCCGCCCCCGAAGCGGACCCCGCGCTGGAGAAGGCGCTTGCCGACGAGATCATGGTCGATCCGGACCTTGCCAGCCGGAATCCGGCCAGCGCCGGCATCGCGATCGGGACGCAGGACGCATCCCTTCCGCCTGACGACAATTCTCCCGAGGAGATCGAGGCGGCGCGGCGCAGGGCGCTTGAGCTGGTCGGCGGAGCGGACAGGATGAAGACCGCCCCGGAACCGCGCGTGGTCGCCGAAGGCAAGCCCGCCGGCAGCGTGATCACCGCCGCCGCCCGCGCGGCCGCGCTCGGCCCGGATGGCGCGAACTGTGCGGGGAAGGTCGAATACACGGCTGCCTGGGCCGCCAGGATGCCCGCTGCCTTCCCGGTCTATCCGCGCGGAAACGTGAAGGAAGCGGCCGGGACGGATCAGGACGGCTGCGCCTTGCGGGCCGTGACCTACACCACCCCGGTGGCCCATGGCGAAGTGATCGATTTCTATTACACCCGCGCGGCCGCGGCCGGCTTCAAGACCGAGAGGGTTCGCCAGGGCGGCGATGAGATGATCGGCGGCGCGAAGGGCGGCGTATCCTATCTCGTTTCGGCGCGGCAGCTTCCCTCCGGCCGGACCGAGGTGGATCTGGTCACCAGCGGACGCTGATCAGGGACAGGTCCCGTCTTTAGGCGTCCCGAAAGCCCACGCCAAGCACGGCGCGCGGCTGCTCCAGCTCCGTCGAGGCGACCGGATAGGCGCAGTAATCCGCTGCATAGAAGGCGCTGGGGCGATGGTTGCCGGACAGGCCCAGCCCGCCCAGCGGCGCGGCCGAGGAACTGCCGTTGGTCGAGCGGTTCCAGTTGATCAGCCCGGCCCGGACATTGGACCAGAAGCGGTTGTAATCCTCCGGGCTGCCGCCGACCAGCGATGCGCACAGGCCGAACCGGGTATTGTTGGCTTCCCCGATCGCCTCGTCGAACGAGCTTACCCGGATCACCTGGAGCAGGGGACCGAACAGCTCGACATCGGGCCGTTCCTTGAGGGTGGTGACATCGATGATCCCGGGCGAGATGAAAGGCAAATCGTCCTTGGGCCGGGTCATGTGCTTGATGGCCTTGCCGCCCTGGCTCATGAAATAGAGGAAGCTGTCCGTCAGCGCATCGGCCGTGGCCGAATCGATCACCGGCCCCATGAAGGGCGACGGCTCATCGAAAGGCGCGCCCACGATGATCCGGTCGGCGAGGCGCTTCACCTCGTCCAGCAGGGCGTCGTACATGGTGTCCTGCACGATCAGGCGCCGGGCGGCGGTGCAGCGCTGGCCCGCGCCGCTGAAGGCGGACTGGATTACCAGCACGGCGGCATCGGCGATGATGGGCGTGTTCCACACCACGATGGGATTGTTGCCGCCCATTTCGAGCGCCACGATCTTCCCGGGATTGACCGCAAGCCGGCGATTGATCGCAATTCCCGTCTGCGCCGATCCGGTGAACAGCACGCCGTCCACATCGGCATGCACCACCAGTTCCTGGCCGGTATCCGGCCCGCCCGGCACGAATTGCAGGACATCCGCAGGCAGTCCGGCTTCGTGGAAGCACCGGACCAGGAACTCGCCCGAGGCAGGGGCCTTCTCGCTCGGCTTCAGGATCACGGCGTTGCCCGCGACAAGCGCGGGCAGGATATGGCTGTTGGGCAGGAAGGCGGGGGAATTGAACGGCCCCAGCACGGCCAGCACTCCGTGGGGCTTGTGCCGTATCGCGGCGGTGCCCTTGAGCGCGCTGTTCAGCTTGCGCTGGGCGGATCGCTCCGCATAGGCGCGCACCGAAATCTCGACCTTGTTGATGACCCCTTCGACCTCGGCCCGCGCTTCCCACAGCGGCTTGCCCGTCTCGCGCGCGATAAGTGTGGCGAAGTCCTCGGCCGTCCGGCGCACTTCGTTGGCAAAGCGGCGGACCAGTTCGATCCGGTTCGCCAGAGGTTGCGCGGCCCAGCCGGGCCAGGCGTGCCGCGCCCTGGCGACGGCTGCATCGACATCGCCCGTCTCGCCCCGCCACAGCTCTTCCCCCGTGGCGGGTTCATGGGAAATGATTGTGCTGACGGTCACGCCCTGGGAGGAACCTTGTTTTGAATCTGCGGATTGCGGTCGGATGTCCTTAGCGACGAATTCCGGCCGCAGCCAGAAGTTCCGGCAATACCGTGCTATTCCGGCCCGGGCTGTCCACCCGCACTATTCCGGATCGATCGGCGGAGGGGGCGCCGGTCCCAGGGCCTTGCCCATCGCGCGAATGCGCTCGACCTTGCCATGCAGCTTCGACCAATCGTCGTCTTGCGCGATGGCGGCCCAGATCTCCTCCACCTCCTCGATCAGCATCGATTCCGCAACAGGAGTGGACCAGTAGGACGCGCTGCTGTCCAGCAGATCCCGGTCCGCCAGCGCCCGGGCCAGTTCCGGCGGGGCATTGCGTCCGCCCCGGAAGGAAAAGAAGAAGGCATCCGGGCCGAGCCCGCCTTCGCGCATGATCGCTTCGGCCGCCCGCACCATGTCCTTGTCCTGCTCGGAGTCAGGCGAAGTGACGCCAAGCCGCCACGCGAACCGCCGGCCCAGAGCCGCTTCGTAAAGCGGCCCGAACCGGTCCAGCGCCGCCACCAGCTTGGGCACGTCGGTGAGGACGTGCAGGGCATTGGCGAGCTGGGCGCAATTCCACAGCAGCGTTTCCGGCTGGCGGCCATAGGCATAGAGCCCGGTCTCGTCGAAATAGGCGGCGGTGAAGGAAGGATTCCATTGAGGCAGCCAGCGCCACGGGCCGTAATCGAAGCTCTCGCCGGAAATATTCATGTTGTCGGTGTTGAGAACGCCGTGGACGAAGCCGGCGACCATGTAGGACGCGGCGAGATCGGCCAGCCGTTCCACCACCTGATGCATCAGGATAACCGGCGCCTCGTCGCGGCCCGGTGCGCCTTCGGGCGGCGGCGGGCCGGGATAGTGGCGCAGGCAGTAATCCGTCAGTTCGGCGAGATGATCCTTTTCGTCCAGCGCATAGAGCCGCTGGAAGGTGCCGATGCGGATATGCCCGTGGCTGAGCCGGACCAGCACGGCGGAACGGGTGGGCGAGGGTTCGTCATTGCGCCACAGGCTTTCGCCCGTCTCGATCACGGAGAAGGTCTTGCTGGTATAGACGCCGAGCGCCTCCAGCATTTCGGTGGCGAGAATTTCGCGCACTGCCCCTTTCAGGGTCAGGCGGCCATCGCCCCGGCGGCTGTAGGGGGTCTGCCCCGACCCCTTGGTTCCGAAATCCAGCAAGCGGCCGCTGCCATCGCGCAGCTGCGCGTAGAGGAAGCCGCGCCCGTCGCCGATCTCCGGGTTGTACACCCGGAACTGGTGGCCGTGATAGCGCAAGGCCAGCGGCTGCGGCAGATTGTCCGGCAGGGGCTCGAACCGGGCGAAATGGGATATCCAGCCATCGTCGCTGAGCTGGCCCAGCCCCACCGCCTCCGCCCAGCGCTGGTTGCGGAATCGCAATCGCGCATCAGGAAAGGAGGCTGGCGGCACCGGGTCGCCGATCCAGCCGGCAATCTCGCGAATTTGTGGATCGGGGCGATAGGGTGCGGGTTGCGGTTCTGCGCGCATCTGGCAATAGTGGGGGCAGGGAAGGCGCGGCGCAAGCCGGGCCGTAGGGAAAACGGAAGCGCAAGGCACCTATGGCCACCACGGAAATCGAATACGCCGATCGCTATTGGTCGAGCGGGGATGGCTTGCAGCTGCATTATCGGGACTATCCAGGGCGGGAAGACCGCCCGCCGCTGCTGTGCCTGCCGGGCCTTACCCGCAATGCCCGCGATTTCGAACCGGTGGTCGAACGTTTCGCGGGTGAGTGGCGGGTCATCTGCGTCGATCTGCGCGGGCGCGGCGACAGCGAATACGCCAAGGATTGGCGGACTTACAATCCGCTCACCTATGTCGAGGATCTGGAAGCCCTGTTCGAACAGGCCGGAATCGCGCGCTTCGTCGCGATCGGCACCTCGCTCGGCGGCATCCTCACCATGCTGCTGGCCGGGCGGCAGGGGGAACGGATGGCAGGGGCGCTGCTCAACGACATCGGCCCGGTGATCGATCCTGCCGGGCTGGACCGGATTCGCAATTATGTCGGGCAGGCGCGCAGCTTCCCCACCTGGATGCACGCGGCCCGGGCGATGCAGGAAACCCACGGTGCGGCGTTTCCGGATTACCAGATCTCGGATTGGCTGGCGATGGCGAAGCGCCTGATGACCTTGGGCAACAATGACCGGATCGTGTTCGACTACGACATGAAGATCGGCGAGATATTCAATCAGCCGGGCGGGGAGGCGGGCGTGGACCTCTGGCCGGTCTTTCCGGCGCTGGCGGGGCGTCCGGTCACGGTGCTGCGGGGTGAATTGTCCGACATCCTTTCCGCCGAGACCCTGGCCGAGATGGGGCGGCGCCTCCCGCAGATGGAAGCGGTGACGGTGCCGAGGGTAGGCCATGCGCCGACATTGAGCGAAGCCGCGGCGCTGCAGGCGATCTCCCGCCTGCTCGAAAGGGTCGGATGACCGCGAAGGGAAAGCAAGCGCGCATCCTTCACCTGCATTCGACATTCAATGCGGGTGGCAAGGAATTGCGCTGCGTGCGGCTGATCAATGCGTTCGGTCCGCAATTCCATCACACAATTGTTTCCGGGGAGCCGGAAGCGCTTGGGGCCGCGCGCCATATTTCGAAATCCGTTGCAGCATCTTATCCACGAAACTTTCCATCGCTTCAAGGATGGCCCACGCCTTCGCGGCTGAGCCGGATCGCCCGCGCGATGCAGGGTTTCGATCTTATCCTCACCTACAATTGGGGGGCCATGGATGCGGTGATGGCGCATACGCTATTCTCGCGGCCCTATCGCCTGGCGCCGCTGATCCATCACGAGGACGGGTTCAACCAGGACGAGGCGGAGCGCCTGAAGCCCTCGCGCAACTGGTATCGGCGGATCGCGCTGGGTCGCTGTTCGGCGCTGATCGTTCCCTCGGAACGGCTGGAGCGGATCGCGCTCGAGGATTGGGTGCAGCCGGCGCAGCGTATCCATCGCATCGCCAATGGCTTGCCGGTCGCGGCCTACGCGCGCCGGCCCAGGCCGGATTCGCTGCCGGGGCTGATCAAGCGCAAAGGCGAATACTGGCTGGGCACGCTGGCCGGGCTTCGTCCGGTCAAGAACCTGCCCCGGCTGGTCAGGGCTTTCGCGCCGCTGCCGGAGGAATGGCAACTGGTGATCGCGGGCGAAGGGCCGGAGGAACAGGCGATCCGGGCGGAGGCTCTGCGGCTGGGCGTGGCGCATCGCGTGCATCTGCCCGGCTTCGTTGCCGATCCGGCCAAGGTGGCGGGCCTGTTCGATCTGTTCGCCCTGTCCTCGGACAGCGAGCAGTTCCCGCTTTCGGTGGTGGAAGCGATGGCGGCGGGGCTGGCGGTGGCGGCGCCCGCGGTGGGGGATGTGGCCCGGATCGTGGCCGAGCCCAATGCGCCGTTCGTCACGCCGCCGGGGGACGAGGCGCTGCTGGCCCGGTCGCTCGCGCAGCTCGCCGCGAATGAAGGGCTGAGGGCGGAAATAGGCGCGGCCAACCGGGACAAGGCGCGCGCGCAGTTCGATGAGGCGGCGATGATCGGCCGCTATCACGTGCTTTACGAGCAGGCGCTGGCGCTCGGCAGGCCCTAGCGGGCGCATTCGGTGCGGGGCGCTGGCGGCTGCGGTTCCCTGTCGATTTCAGCCGAGGTTCAGATGAATGGGGACAGGCTGGCTTTATCCGTTGAATTGATGGTTTCATTCGCTAAACACGCCGACTTGTCTCAAATAGTCTTATGAAGGCGCCCGCGTGGCTCTCGTACCAAATCGCCCCCAGACCGAAGCCGAGAAAAAGGCCGCCCAGGACGATGTTTTCGTCCGGGAAGTCGACGATGCCGTCCGTCAGGACCAGCTGGCCTATGCGGCCAGGCGCTTCGGCATTCCGCTGGCCATCGCAGTCGTTGTCGGGCTGCTCGCCCTCGGCGGCTGGCTGATCTGGAAGGAAACCCGGGACGCCGCGATGGAAGAGCATTCGGAAGAGCTCATCCGTGCGATCGACCGGATCGGGGCCGGCAATCTCGATACCGCCAGCAAGGTGCTCGATCCGGTGGTCGAGGATGGCAGCGGCGGGGCCGCCGCTTCGGCGCGGATGCTCAAGGCCGGTATCGCCGTCCAGCAGGGCCGCAATGCCGAAGCCGCGAAGCTTTTCGCCGCCATCGCCGCCGACGGCAGCGCGCCGCAGCCGCTGCGCGACCTGGCCACCATCCGCGAGGTTGCCGTCAATTTCGACACGATGAAGCCGGATGACGTGATTTCCAGGCTGAAGCCGCTGGCGACGCCGGGCAACCCCTGGTTCGGCAGCGCCGGGGAGTTGGTCGGACTGGCCTATCTCAAGCAGGGCAAGCGGGATCTGGCCGGGCCGCTGTTCGCCACGATCGCGAAGGATGAGAGCCTGCCCGATACGCTGCGGGCGCGGGCGCGCCAGCTTGCCGGGCTGCTGGGTTACGATGCGATCTCCGATGTCGACAAGATCGTGCAGTCGCAAGAAGAAGATGGGGCCGATCCAGGCCAGGCGGCGCAGTGACTTATCCGAGGATGACCCGAATGAAGCATGCTAACGCTCCGGCGCGACGCCTCGCCATGGCGGCGACCGCCGTCCTGCTCGCAACGCTGTTGTCCGCTTGCGGCGTGTTCGGCGGCAAGGACAAGCCGCATACCCCCACCGTGGGCAAGCGGGTGCCGATTCTCTCGCGGATCGAGGCTGGCACTAAGGTGGATGCGTCGATCGCGAGTGTTGCGGTGGTGCTCCCGCCCGCGCAAGTGAACGCCGATTGGGCACAGGCCGGCGGCAGCGCGGCGAAGTCATCGGGCCATTTCGCGCTGTCCGCATCGCCAAGCAGGGTCTGGACCGCTTCCATCGCCGGGTCGAGCAACAAGCGTCGGCTGGCCGCTTCCCCGGTGGTGGGCGGCGGCATGCTGTTCGCGATCGACACCACCGCGACGATCCATGCGTTCAATGCCGATACCGGCCGGCGCATCTGGTCGCAGCAGCTGGAAGTGGAGGGCAACCTCAGGAGCGCGGCATTCGGCGGCGGGGTGAGCTATGCCGATGGCCGGGTCTATGCCACCAACGGCGTGGGCGAAGTCGCGGCGCTGGATGCCCAGACCGGCGCCCAGGTGTGGAAGGTGAAGCCCGCCGGCCCGCTGCGCGGCGCGCCGACCATCGCCTTCAATTCCGTATATGTGATGACGCAGGACAACCAGATCCACGCGCTCAATGCCGCGGACGGTTCCGAAGACTGGCAGGAATCCTCGTCGGTCGGGCAGGCCGGCGTGTTCGGCGTGGCCGCGCCCGCCGCCGGCCAGGGCACCGTGATCGCGGGCTACAGTACCGGCGAGCTGGTCGCCTACCGCTATGAGAACGGCCGCACCCTGTGGGCCGACGCGCTGGCCCGCACTTCCATCTCGACCCAGGTCGGCACTCTGACCGATGTCGATGCCGATCCGATCATCGATAGCGGCTGGGTCTACGCTCTCGGCCAGGGTGGCCGGATGGCGGCCTATGAACTGGTTACCGGACAGCGTATCTGGGAGCTTAACCTTGCCGGTATCTCGACTCCGGCCATCGCCGGCGAGTGGATCTTCACCCTGACCGACGATGCGCGCCTGCTCGCCATCGCCCGCACCAGCGGCAAGGTTCGCTGGATCACGCAATTGCGCGAATGGAAGAACGAGAAGAAGAAAAAGAACCAGATCTTCTGGACCGGCCCCGTGCTCGCGGGCAACCGGCTGTGGATCGCCAGCTCGCGCGGCAAGCTGGTTTCGGTCGATGTGACGAATGGCTCGATCGCCTCGGAACAGGAACTCGGGTCCGACATCTCGCTGGCGCCGATCGTGGCCAACCAGACGCTGTATATCCTGGATGACGGCGGCAAGATCCACGCCCTGCGTTAAGCAAGACGTGGAGCCGCTTGCGGGCGGATCGGGCGGCATCCTGTTACCTTAGCTTTAATTCTTTCCCGCTAATGCGGCTGGGATGAGCAGCGAAAGCAGGAAAGCCGCCGGCGCCTTGCCGCCGAGTGACGTGCCGGCGATTGTCGGTCTGCTGGGCCTTGCCGGCCTGTTCACATGGCTGGCCATCTGCCGCTACTGGCCGCAGTTGATGGAGCTGTCCGGCCTTCCCGGCCCGCATATGCGGCTGGACGGTCCCTATGCCTCGGTGGTCGCCACCCTGTTCTGCGCCTTGCCGATGGTGGCATGGTCGCTGCTGGTGGAGAAGGTCCATCGCAATCCTTCGACCGGGATCGACTGGGACAATCCCCGGCCCATCTCCGCGATCATCGACATTTCGGTCACCAAGATCGCCGGCCTCTGGGCCACCTGGGCGGTGATCGGCTTCATTTACTGCGTCGCCCGCTACTACTGGGACGGGCAGTACCGCTTCTCCATGGAAATGATGGGCTTCCTCGCGATCCCGCTTTTCCTGCTGTCCGTGCCCTATGTGATCTGGCTGGACCGGATGCTCAAGGACCCGCGCGACCATGCCTGGCATTTTGGCGCGATGCTGATCGGGCGGGAACCTTATTGCCCGGAGCATGTGCGGGCCCATTGGCGCGCCTGGGCGGTGAAGGGCTTCTTCACCGCCTTCATGATCTCGATCCTGCCGGGCGGCTGGAATACGATGGTCAATGCCGAGCCGGATCGGGTGCTGGGTGATCCGATCGCGTTCTGCACCTTGCTGATCGAGATGTTCTTCGTGTTCGACGTCCAGATCGGCATGGTCGGCTATCTGCTGACCTTCCGCCCGCTCGATGCGCATATCCGCTCCGCCAACCCGTTTCTCGCCGGCTGGGTGGCGGCCCTGCTGTGCTATCCGCCCTTCAACATGATGGGGACAGGCCCGCTCGATTATCACGTCAACGGCGCGGACTGGTCGCAATGGCTCGGCGGTCATCCGGCCTTGCTCTGGGGTTGGGGCGCGGTGCTGGTGTTCCTCACCGCCGCTTATGCCTGGGCGACGGTGGCCTTCGGCCTGCGCTTCTCCAACCTGACCTATCGCGGCGTGCTGACCAATGGCCCATACCGCTTCACCCGCCATCCGGCCTATCTCTCCAAGAACGCGTTCTGGTGGTTCTCGACCATGCCGTTCCTGGCGGCCACGGGATCGGTCACCGATGCGGTGCGCAACACGGTGCTGCTGGCGCTGGTCGGCGCAGTCTATTACTGGCGCGCGAAGACGGAAGAAAAGCACCTGCTGGCCGAAGATCCGAAATACCGCGCCTATTACGACTGGATGGAGGAAAACGCGCTGATCACGCGATCGCTCAGCCGCTTGAAATCGCTGATCCGGCCGCGCGGCCCGCGCCTGCAGATCGCCGAATAGGCGCAGCCTCTCAGAAGCTCTCTTCGTAGATCCGGCTGATATCCCCGGCCCATTCGCCATGATAAAGGTCGAGCAGCCTTTGCGCCGGCACGCGGCCCTCGGCCACGATCTGGTCGAGCGGGGTCAGGTAGCCGGTCTCATTGTCGCCGCCGCTGTTGAGGCAGTTCCGCGCGGATAGCCCGGCGCGCGCGATCCGCAGCACTTCGGGGGCGATGTCCTTGAGAGTCCCTCCGCCGGGTATCGGCGCATCGAGCGCCAGCCGGGGCACGGTGTTGCGCAGCGTCTCGCGCTCTTCCATGCTCCAGTGCTTGACCAGATCCCATGCCGCATCGAGTGCGGACTGGTCATACAGCAGGCCCACCCAGAAGGCGGGCAGGGCGCAGATCCTGTTCCAGGGGCCGCCATCGGCGCCGCGCATTTCCAGGAAGCTCTTGAGCCGGACTTCGGGGAAGGCGGTGGAGAGATGATCCCACCAATCGCTCTGGCGCGGCTTCTCGCCGGGCAGGGCGGGGAGTTCGCCGTTCAGGAAATTCCGGAAGGACTGGCCGGCCGCGTCGATATATTTCCCGTCGCGGAACACGAAATACATCGGCACGTCGAGCATGTAATCGACATAGCGTTCGTATCCGAACCCGTCCTCGAACACGAAGGGCAGCATCCCGGTGCGATAGGGGTCGGTATCCGACCAGATATGGCTGCGGTAGGACAGGAAGCCGTTCGGCTTGCCTTCGGTGAACGGGGAATTGGCGAACAGCGCCGTCGCCAGCGGTTGCAGCGCCAGGCTGGTCCGGAACTTCCGGACCATGTCCGCTTCGCTGGAATAGTCGAGATTGACCTGGATCGTGCAGGTCCGCAGCATCATGTCCAGCCCGAGATCGCCGACCCGGGGCATGTGCCGCAACATGATATCGTACCGGCCCTTCGGCATGATCGGCAGTTCGTCCCGCCGCTTGTCGGGCCACATGCCGAGGCCGAGAAAGCCCAGATCGCACTTTTCGCCGATGCTCTTGACCTGCTGCAGGTGGCGCCCGGTCTCCGCGCAGGTCTGGTGCAGGTTTTCGAGAGGCGCGCCGGACAGCTCGAGCTGCCCCGCGGGCTCGAGGCTCACCGTGCCGTCGCTGCCGCCCATGGCGATGACCTTGCCGTTTTCCTCGATCGGCTCCCAGCCGAATTCGCGCAGGGCCAGCAGCATGTCGCGGATGCCGCAAGGTTCGTCATAGGCCGGGGCGTGCTTGTCATCCCGGCGATAGACGAGCTTTTCATGCTCGGTGCCGATCCGCCAGTTCTCGCGCGGCTTCTCGCCCTGCGCCATCGGCGCGACCAGCTGGTCGCGGCCTTCGATCCGGGGATCCTCCTGGTCTGACGCCGTTCGCGTGCTCATGGCTGGCCGTTAGGCGAGCGCAACGCGCTGCGCCAGCGCTATTTTACCAGTCCCCCGCCAACCCCATCCACAAGGCGATCGCGGCGATCGCGGCGGTTTCCCCGCGCAATATGCGGGGTCCGAGCGAGATCGGGCGCGCCTGGGCCAGAGTGCGGATCGTTTCGCGCTCCGCATCGTCGAAGCCGCCTTCCGGCCCGATCAGCAGCGCGGCGGGGCCGGGATGGGCGGAAAAGGCGGCACGGGCAGGTATGCCTCCCGCCTCATCGGCGAAGAACAGCAGCCGTTCCGGAGGCCAGCCGCGCAGCAGTTGGGCCAGGGGGAGGGGGGCGGCCAATTCGGGGAGAGCGGTGCGGGCGCATTGCTCGGCGGCTTCCGTCACGATGGCGCGGGCACGCTCCAGATTGAGCTTGTCGGCCACGCAGCGGCGGGTCAGCACCGGCTGGATCCGCCGCACCCCCAGCTCCGCCGCCTTTTCCAGCACCAGATCGAAGCGGTCCTTCTTCAGCAGCGCGGCGCACAGGGTGAGATCGGGCACCTGTTCCCGCTCGCGCAACCGCTCCTCGATGCTAAGGCCGACCTCGCGTTTCCCGGCACTCGTTACCGTGGCGCACCACTCGCCGGTCAGATCATCGCACAGGATCACCGCATCGCCCGGGACCACGCGCATCACCCGCGCCAGATAATGGGCCTGCGGGCCATCCAGCGCCATCTCCTGCCCGGCGTGCAACGGGCCGGGGACGAACAGGCGCGGCGCGCTCTTGGGGGGCCAGGCGGGTGTTGCGGGCATGGGATGCCCTTAGCCGCCCGACAGAGCGCCGTCATCCCCGTGGAGGCGAATATGCAGTTGCAACCTTACCTGAAGTTCCTACTTTTGCGGGATAGCCAGTCCGAAGAGTTAAAACCCGAGCAACTCCGCGAGCAAACGGGCTGCTTAGTAAGCGCCGCTGCTGCCGTCCTGCTTCTGACAGCGTGCAGTTTCTTCAAGCACCATGGCTTTGATAGGCTCCAGGCTCATCGCCGCCTGCCAGACCAAATGGGCATCGACGCCGAAATAATCATGGCTGGCGAAGTTGCGGAACGTGGCCATTTCGCGCCACGGCAGATGGGGATGCCGCTCCTTGAGTTCGTCCGGCAACTTCTTGCTGGTTTCGCCAATCATAGCGAGGCGATAGGTCAACGCATCATAGGCTTCGTCGTTCGCCACCAGTTCGTCGAATGTTCGATCGTGCACTGATTTCTCGGCCCGCGCGATCAGCGATGCGAGGTCATCCAGCGCGTCCAGCACGCTGGCCATCAAAAGACCCGCACCATCTCGCCCTCGATGCGCGCTCGCAAGCGCGGGCGCAGACCGATGCGCGACACCAGATCGACCTTGGTTCCAAGCTCATCGGACAATTCCAACATGGCCCCCGCTTGGTCGAACAGACTGAATTTCCGCGACGGGTCATACTCGTAGAGCAAATCAAGATCGGAGGTCTCGCCAGCTTCGTCCCTGGCCGTGGATCCGAACAGGTAAAGCGCGTTTATGCCGCGCGCGCGCAGGCGGCGCTCGAAGGGCTTCAATCGAGTGATCGCTTCGGCCTTTTTCATAGTCTTATTATGCACCAGCCATATGCAACGCGCAATTCATCGACGGCCTCGGGTTCACAGGATGACGAGCGCGCGGGTGAAGCGGGGAGGCGGGGCGCTTCTCCTTTCCTACCTGGCGGAAATCTGGCTTATCCTGCCGGATTTTCGCGCCACTCAATCGCCTGAGATGCCAGCCTGCCGAAGAGCAGAGCGGCTGCTCGCAACGACCCCAGCCTTCGCTGGGGTGACGATCAGTTGGGGCGCTTCTGTTCTGTCGTCATCCCCGCGAAAGCTGGGATCTTCATGGGCAGGACACCGCTCAGCCGTCCGAGACGCCATCTCCCGATCTCGGGCGGCTGCAAAAACCGCCCTTGCGAAAGGTCACACCCGATGAACCGTGTTTCCACGCCATCAACGCCCATTTTCCATGGGAATGCGGGACGGGCCAAGCCCGAATGGGAATGCACATTTTTGGCGTTCTGCGTCAACCGGTAACCCCTGTCGCTGGGTTCCCGCTTTCACGGGAAGGCCGAAGGATTATAGGAGATCCATGCCCGCCTCTGAAATCACCCCGGACAGCGAACATCGCGGACTGGTGGCGCTGCTGCCGCAGCGGCTGCGTGACTATGCATTGCTGGCCCGGTTCGACCGCCCGATCGGCTGGTGGCTGCTGTTCTGGCCCTGCGCATGGGGCGTGTGGTTGGCGGGGGCCGGCCCACAATGGGCGCTGGTGGGCTGGCTGCTGCTCGGCTCGATTGCGATGCGCGGGGCGGGCTGCGTCTATAACGACATCGTCGATGCCGATCTCGACCGGCAGGTTGCCCGCACCGCCTCGCGGCCGGTGGCCAGCGGCCGGGTGGGCAGGAAGGCGGCGTGGACCTGGTTGCTGGCGCTCTGTCTGATCGGCCTCCTCGTCCTGCTGCAATTGCGCTGGCAGGCGCAACTGGTGGCTCTCGGCAGCCTTGCGCTGGTCGCGGGCTATCCCTTCATGAAGCGGATCACCTGGTGGCCGCAGGCCTGGCTGGGCATGGTGTTCACCTGGGGCGCTTTGGTCGGCTGGGTCGAGCTGCGGCCGGACCGGCTGGATGTGCTCGCCGCGCTGTATGCCGGGGCGGTCTGCTGGGTGATCGGATATGACACGATCTATGCCTTGCAGGACCGGGAGGATGACGCAATGGTCGGCATCCGCTCCACCGCGCTGCGCTTCGGCAGCCATGTGCGGCTGGCGGTCGGCGGGTTCTATGCGCTGGCGCTCGCGCTTTGGGCGGCGGCGTTCTGGTTGCTGCGGGTAGATTGGCTGGCCTTGCTGGCGCTGCTTCCCGCCGCGATGCATCTGGCCTGGCAAGTGCTGACGCTCGATCCGGTGGATGGCGGCAATGCGCTGGCCCGTTTTCGCGCCAACCGCATGGCGGGCCTGCTGGTCGCCGCCGCCTGCTTCGTGGTGGGGAATGCCTGACGGGCCTTGGACAGCGCCGCGCGGTCACGCGTCCGGGCGGGACCAGATCCAGCTCAGCGCAATGACCGCGATGCCCAGCGGCAGCAGCGGCCAGGGCCAGGCCATGAACAGGAAGCCCAGCACTGTGCTGGCCGCGAAGGCGAAGGCGGCGCCGAGCTTTCCGATGCGTGGGATCGCGCCGTTTTCCCGCCAAGCGCGGATATGCGGGCCGTAGCGGGGATGGTTCAGTAGCCTGGCTTCCAGCGCCGGGCTCGATTTGCCGAAGCACCACGCCGCCAGGATCAGGAAGGGCACGGTCGGCATGATCGGCAGCGCGATCCCGATGATGCCCAGGCCCACCGAGGCGATGCCGGCACAAAGATAAAGCTTTCGCATGTCCGTTATGCTCGCCTGCGATCCTGGAAAATGGGCCATGGCCTTATTGCGAAAGCCTTCACACTACCTACATTTCCAGCACGGTTGTATCCAGAGGACATATCGATGAACGGCTTGAAGACCACCATGTTGCTTGCGGCGCTCACGGCGCTGTTCATGGTCGTTGGCTTTGCGGTGGGCGGCAAGGCGGGCGCCATGATCGCGCTGGTTGTCGCCGCCGGCATGAATCTGTTCACATACTGGAATGCGGACAAGATCGTCCTTTCCATGCACGGCGCAAAGCAGGTCGATGCGGCCAGCGCGCCGGAATTTTATGGCCTGGTGGCGGAGCTGGCGCGCAATGCGGGCCTGCCCATGCCCAAGGTCTATGTCGTCGACAATCCGAACCCGAACGCCTTCGCCACCGGCCGTAATCCGGAAAACGCGGCCGTGGCGGCGACCACCGGCCTGCTCGGCATGCTCAGCCGCGAGGAAGTGGCGGCGGTGATGGCGCATGAGCTGGGGCACGTCCGCAACCGCGACACTCTGGTGATGACAATGGTGGCCACCATCGCCGGCGCGATTTCGATGATCGCCAATTTCGGCCTGTTCTTCGGCAATGGCCGGGGCGGCCACCCGGCCGCCGGCATCCTCGCGGTGCTCGTCGCGCCGTTCGCCGCAATGATCGTGCAGATGGCGATCAGCCGCACGCGCGAATATGGCGCCGACCGGGCGGGCGCCGAGATCTGCGGCAATCCGCGCGCGCTGGCTTCGGCGCTGGCGAAGATTTCCGGCGCGGCCCGGCGCATCCCGAACCCGGCGGTGGAGCGCAACCCCGCCGCCGCGCAGCTCTACATCGTGCCGACCAGCGTATCGGACATCTTTTCCACCCACCCCGCCACGGAAAAGCGGATCGCCGCATTGGAAGCGATGCAGCCACCGGTGAGGCGCGCTTCGGCCGCCACTCCCTCCGCGCTCGATCCGCTCGGCCGGGGCGGGCGAAGGTAGCCGCGCCGCCAACGGGCGTCACAGCAGCGGGCTGACCAGGCGCGCGCCGTTTTCCGCCAGCTTGCGCAGGCGGCCGCGCTGCCGCCATTCCGTCCGGGAAATCTCGTCGCTGTGCGAGAGGTAGCGGCGCTGGATCTCTTCCAGCCGGGCAATGGAGTGAGGGTCCAGCAACAGCAGGCTGACTTCCTCATTGAGCTGGAACGAACGGATATCGACATTGCTTGAGCCAACGATCCCCAGCCGCCCGTCAATCCGCACATTCTTGGCGTGGAGGAGCTCATCCCGGTAAGTGTGTATCCTCACTCCGCTGCGGAGAAGTTCGTCGTAGTAGGAATCCTGCGCCAGCCGCACCAGCCACTGGTCGATGACGGAGGAAACGATGATCCGCACGTCCACGCCGCGCAGCACCGCGGTGCGCAGGGCGGTAAGCAGGCTTTCGTCCGGAATCAGATAGGGAGTGACGATCACCACTTCGCGGCGCGCTTCGCCCACTTGCCAGGTCAGCAGCGCCTGGAAGCTTTCCAGCGGATAATCCGCGCCGCTCGGCAAGACCTGCAGGGTCGAGGATGCGGCGGGTTCGGGAATGGCCGGGTCCGATTCAAGCAAATCCTCGGTCTCGAGATACCAGTCGCCGAGAAATACCGTATTCATCGCCGCGACCGCCGGCCCCTCCACCCGCGCCACCAGTTCGCGGTTCACCACTCCGGGGCGGAAGTCCCGCGAGACCAGGTTCTGCGAGCCCGCATAGCCGATCTCGCCATCGATCAGGAACAGCTTGCGATGATTGCGCATGTCCCGGCGAGTCCGGGCCCGCAGCAGCCGGAAGGGCAGGGCCGCCCGCACCGCGACTCCGGCTTCCTCGAGCCGCCGCTGGACCCGCTTGCTCCACTTGCGGGAGCCGACCGGGTCGAACAGCACGTGGCAGGCGACGCCGCGCTGCGTGGCGCGTTGCAGCGCGGCGATCACCTTTCTGCCTGTTTCGTCATCCGCGAAAATATAGGCGAAAATGCGGACGTGGCGTCGTGCGCGATCGATGTCGGCGATCAGCCGGTCGACCACCGTCTGATATTCCTCCAGCAATTCCATCGCGTTGCCGCCGGTCGCGGGCAGATATCCGAGCCGCTCGGCGAGGGTGGAGATATCGGCCGGAGTGCCGGGCGGCGGTGGCGCAACCTGCTCCAGCCTGCTTGCCACTCGCTTGAAGAAGGGCTGCAGCCGCCTGAAGCGAGCGCTCCTCCAGCGCGGAAAGCGCGGGGCGCCGATCGCCAGGAAAAGCAGCAGCCCAGGCAGCGGCAGAAAGAAGATCAGCAGCAGCCAGCTGGTGGTGGCGGCCGGTTTCCTGCGGAAAGGCACCACCGCCAGCATGGCCAGCCGGATGATCCACTCGAGGACATAATAAGCTTCGCCAAGGGTCGGCAGCATGCTCATCATGCCATGATGTCGATCAGTCAGGTCCGCTTGGCAACCATCGAAATGAGCGCCGCCGGATGTTCATGCCGCGTGGCGGAAGCAAACACCCGGCGAGTGCCTGAGCAAAATCCGGAAAATGTGAAGGCGCGTGCCTTAGCCGTGATCCTTCCACTCGGCGATCAGGCCATCGTCGTTGAAGCGGAAAAGGCTGCAGAGACGAAGCTTGAAATGCTCACCCTTGCTGGCGAAGTTCGGGATGTCGCCGGTTGCGGTTCCCGAAAAATCGGATTCGCGAATGACGATATTTCCCGACGACGTTACCCGCAGGGCAGGGGAAAACTTGCGATCCGGAGCAAGATTGTCTGCAAAGACGGGAAGAATGGCGACCAGATCTTCACGATTGTTGAAGAATGCATTCCGATTGTAGTGGGCCATGTCTATGTCCGGAACCATCATGTTCCGCATGGTTTCGAAATCCTTGTCGTTGTAGGCGGTTAGAAACTTGTCCACCAGTGCGACATAGTCTGCCATTATACTTTCCTCTCTTTGACGTAGGGGGTTCAAGAAGCTGGGTGAGGGCGCGCGACAAATTCTTGCCGCAATCTATCCCGCGACCAGTCCGGGAGCGTCGTATCCGATGGCTGAATTGTCTATCTCCCGTCTGGCTGCCGCGCCGGTCGTTGTATGGATTTTCCCGAAATTATAACGGGTGTTCGAAGAATGGCAATCGCCCCAAATCCCGGACGGGCAATCTTCATGCGCCTTCCCACGAAAAGCGACAAGGTGCCAAATCTCTCGGCTAATCCTATAATATGAGTAGGAAATTGATGGCGGGTGAGGCTTGTCGAAGCGAGAGGGAGGGTAAGGAGATATCTCTATCTCCCAACTTGAAATTAACCTTGGGCTGGTTAAGCATGGCGCCATGCTTTCCCAGAAGAGCCGCTACACGATCCGTGCGCTTCAGCATCTGGCTGATATATATCCGCACGGCATGGCGCGGATGGCGGAAATTGCGGAAGCACAGAATATCCCGCCCAAGTTCCTTACCGTCATACTTTCGGAACTTACGCGGGAGGGCATCGTGATCTCCCACCGTGGCCGTGAGGGCGGTTATCAGCTCGGCCTTGCGCCGGTGGATATCTGCTATGGGGATATCATCCGCATCACGCGCGGTTCCCTGGCCCTGGTTCCGTGCGCGAGCCGGTATGCCCACGAACGTTGCGATCATTGCCTGCCTGAAAAGGAATGCCGGCTTCGGGCGTTGATGCTGAAGGTCCGGGACGAAACTGCGGCTATACTCGATTCGATCAACCTGGCTGATCCGATCACGCCGATACCGGACTTCGCCGAGCAGGAGTGATCGGCCGGTAAATTTTTACTTTAGCGCTAAACTCAACTTGTTTAGTCGACAATTTCCCACGCCTCGGCTAATTCCAATTCCCTACCTGATGAGTATGGTTATATCGGCCATATCGCCCATCATCGAGGAGCGGGATATGTTCTTTCACGAACTTGGCGGATTGCACTCTCCTACGCTACTTGTCGTCCCTGGTCTCAACAACAGCGGGCCACGCCACTGGCAGAGCATGTGGGAGCGGGAACGCGCCGATTGTCAGCGTGTCGATCTCGGCATGTGGGAGCAGCCGCATCGCAATACCTGGGTGAACAAGCTCAATGCCGCCATTGCCGCGGCCAAGCGCCCCGTCATCCTCGTTGCCCATAGTCTTGGCTGCCATGCGGTTGCCTGGTGGAACGCGTTGGAGCGACCCGGCGCGGACAGCAAGGTCGCAGGCGCCTTGCTGGTTGCGCCACCGGCCGTCGAAGGAGGCGCGATCGACAGCCGGCTTGCCGATTTCGCGCCGGTCGCGAGGGAGAGGCTGCCGTTCCTCAGCATTCTCGTTGCCAGCCAGGACGATCCCTATGCTTCTTTCGGACAGGCTCGCAAGATGGCGAGGATCTGGGGAAGCCGCCTTGTCGATGCGGGATGGGTCGGTCATATCAATGCCGATTCCAATATCGGCAACTGGCCTTATGGACGCTATTTGCTGGATCGCCTGCTTGCCGCGGTCGCTCCGCAGCCTGTAGCCCGCTTGCAGGGCGCATCGGCCTCGCTTTTTCCCTCTACGCAGAACGAAAGACTGGAAATCGGCAGATGAAGGCGGAATCGGTACTCGGCACTATTGGCAATTCGCCGCATATCCACCTTCAAAGATTGTTTCCGGATGCCGACGTCTGGGTAAAGTCGGAACGTTCCAACCCCGCCGGCTCGATCAAGGACCGCATTGCTCTCGCGATGATCGAGGCGGCCGAAGCCAGCGGCGAATTGCGGCCGGGAGGCACGATCGTGGAGCCGACGTCCGGCAATACCGGGGTCGGGCTTGCGATGGTGGCGGCGGTCAAGGGCTATCGGCTGATACTGGTGATGCCGGAATCCATGTCGGTCGAGCGGCGGCGCCTGATGCTGGCCTATGGGGCGCAATTCGATCTCACGCCGCGCGAGAAAGGCATGAAAGGCGCGATCGAACGTGCCTTGGAGCTCGTGGCTTTGACACCGGGCGCCTGGATGCCGCAGCAATTCGAGAATCGGGCGAACATCGCCATTCATGAGCGCACCACTGCGCAGGAAATCCTTGCGGATTTCCATGATCGCCCGATTGATGTGCTGATCACCGGCGTGGGGACCGGTGGGCATCTGACCGGCGTGGCACAGGTGTTGAAGGCGGCATGGCCGGAACTGAAGGTCTATGCTGTCGAGCCTACGCTCTCGCCGGTCATCAGCGGGGGGCAGCCGGCGCCGCATCCGATCCAGGGCATTGGCGCCGGCTTTGTTCCGCTCAACCTGCATACGCAATTGCTCGATGGCGTGATTCAGGTCGATCCCGTCGATGCGAAGCAATGGGCGAGGAATTCCGCAAGGGTGGAGGGCTTGCTCGTCGGCATTTCCTCTGGCGCCACCCTGGCGGCAATTCACCAGAAATTGCCGGATCTTCCCGCTGGCGCGCGGATCCTGGGCTTCAATTACGACACGGGCGAGCGCTATCTGTCGGTTCCGGATTTTCTTCCGGACGAGTGACGGGAAAGTTTGCCTTTAGGCCAATTCAGAACAATATAAATATCAATCCGGAGGTTGAATTTATAAGCTCCTGTAGTTCTGGCTGAGTGCCGGAAATGCGGAGCTAAGGAATTCCCCCGCGAGGAGCAAGATGAGTGCAAAGCGTGCCCTGATTATCCGGCATGTTCCTTACGAAGGCGTTGCCGGTTACCGTGAGCCTATCGAGGCAGCGGGGTATGAGGTGGACCGGATCGACGTATCCGATCCGGCTTTTTCCGCGCTCGATCTTTGCGAGCCCGACCTTCTCATCATGATGGGCGGGCCGATGGGAGTCTACGAACAGGATCGGTATCCCTGGATCGGGTGCCAGTTGCGCAGGCTCGCGCGGCGCCTTGAGGCAGACCGGCCGACGCTCGGGGTTTGCTTCGGTGCGCAGATGATCGCCGCCGCGTTGGGGGCGCATGTTTATCCCGGCCCGGTGAAGGAGGTCGGATTTCATCCGGTCCGGATACACGATCACGCGCTGGACAGCCCGCTCCGCCATATCGTCGATGTCCCCATCCTGCATTGGCATGGCGATACATTCACCTTGCCGGGCAATGTGGACCTGCTGGCTTCGAGCCATGTCTATGAACATCAGGCCTTCCGGCGCGGACGCAATCTCCTTGCGCTCCAGTTCCATGCCGAAATGGGGCTCGATTCCCGTTTCAACGCCTGGATAGAGGAATGGCCTGAGTCGGTTGCGGAGGCGGGGGGAGACGAAGCCTCGCTCCGTGCCGCCCATGATGCGCTTGGCCCAGTCGCGGTACAGGCCGGGCAAGCCATGATCGCGGAGTGGCTGGGGAAGCTTTATAAATAAGCAATCCGCCCGCTCGGATGATTGATCGTGAGGGGAGCCCTTCGAGTGGGAGACCATTATGTTCGGCAAGGCGCAGGATGGTTGCGCGCATGTTGAGCGGAGTAGGGTAATAAACCTGGGTTGCTCGTTGCAGGTATAGCGAAAATTCACTCCCGCCTATGATGTATTGTGCACTGGCACGCCTTAAGTCTGAGAAAATCGGGGTATTTGCCAAGTGCCTGGATTGAAAGCCGCTTAGCTCAAAGCTCTGCGATAAAATGCCGGAGAAACACCGACAGCACGCCGGAAAGAAGAGGATAGGTGGGCGTGACTGGAGAAACCTACGGCGAGAGCTATATCAGTAATTCTGTTCGCAGGATTGGTCAGCATCTCCTTCGCACGGAGAATTCTTGCATTGAGCAAGTATTGATGAGGCGTAAACCCTGTTTCTGCCTTGAATGCCTTGCAGAAATAGAACTGACTCAACCCGACAAGCGATGCGAGATCCTCAAGGCGTATCGATGTCGATATCTCCGCCTCGATATAATCCTGCACACGCCGCAGCATTGCCGGTGACAGACCTGAGGATGGATTGTCGTGGCTGATCCGTCCGGTCGAAAACAATGCCTGGTGCAATAGCATGGTGATGACGGAATCTACGAAGATTGAGCCGTTTTCTGTCGGCCGCCGAATCTCTTCTGCCAAGGCGACAAGGCTTGATGCGATGAACGGGTTATTCAGGCCCAGTTTGAGATCGGCGCGTTCAAGCAAGGTTGCCCCGCAATCGATATTGAAAACCCTATTCGTGCGCTCGGGCGAAATATGGACGGTCGTAGCGATCAAAGGGCTGACCGGCTGCATCTTCAGGTTAGTGGCGGCAGGGATAATAGCGATACGTCCTCGCCGAAAGCATCCGGTGCGGGCCTCACTCTTGGTCGCCCAGCGAACATCGCCCGTGGTGAGAACGCCAATAAGCATATCCGGCACTTCGACATGATCATAGGCTTTCGGACCGATTGCCCAGGTACAAATATCCGTGTCGCTGCATTGGACCAGCGCCATGGGCTCGCAATGAACCGCATCGGCCAAAGCCTTCACACCTTCCAAAATCGACGGAGGCTCTATCGCCATATTCCTCTTCCGGTTCTCGCTGTTGTCGTTTTGCGCAAGAATCTAAAAAAATGACAGGCTTTCGAAAGCGCTGTTTGCCCACTTCCTTCTAATAACATCATCACTGCCATGCGGAAAGAGAAATTCTGATATCCGCATGAAAAAGGTATATATTGGGAAATTATAGAAATGATTCATGAAGATGATCTTAAATTTCATGTGCCAAATGATATTAATCACAGCTGGGCTGAAACCGGATATTTCAATATATACATTCCAGAGAAAAATATAATTGTCTGGATGTATTATGTTCATAGGGCAGGTGTCGGAACCACATCATCGGATGTCCAGATCATTGACACTTGGTCTACATCAATCACTGATGCGGTCTACAGCGATATGACTCATTATAATCCGTTGCCGAAGGATGCGACCAATTTCGCGCTGCCGAGCGGCCTTTCTTTTGAAGCGTTCTCGCTATCGGAATACCATGTGACCTACAGCGCCGGCGGCATCGAGATCGACATCAGTTTCAATGCGATTATGCCACCCTATGACATCCACGATCCATCCATGGATCCTATGGCCGTTGCCGATCCGAAAGAGGCTGCTGCCAATTCGGGTTTCGGTTCGGCCTATTCGTCGCATTTCGACATGTCCGTCCGGGCGAAAGGCACGCTGAAGATCGGTGGCGAGCAATATCCTGTCGATTGCATTTGCACCATGGATCATAGCTGGGGCTCCCGCCCGGAAAACAACTACCAGCCGATGACCTGGGCCAATGCTCATTTTCATGAAGGCTATGTCCTTCATGCGATCTTTCACTTCGATAAAGATGCGGCGCATGGCGAGCAGCACACTTTCAAGCACGGTTATGCCTTGGTGGATGGGCGGGTGCGGGGGTTGAAGGCCGCGAAAGTTTACACAACCCGCAATGGCCTCTGGCCCACCTATGCCGAAATGCGCATGACCGATGTCGATGATCGAGAGCACGTCGTCCGGGGGCCCATGCTCAATCATCAACCCTGGCAAATCTATGGCAACAATGTGTCGCCCATGGCCATGGCCCAATGGTGGTCCCCTGATGAGGAAGGGCCGGGCTACGGAACTTACTTCGAAGGTTGGCCACTGAATCGGATTCGAGCGGAATAGGCTTATGTCGCTCCCTCAACTGGCGCGTGAGGAAAACGTGCAATATCCGGATATGGAGCCTGCTTGTGCTGCTCTGGTCGAAAGACGACGAGCAGCGCGAACCTTGCCCTCCTACGAAATGGCGACTCTCGATGAAATCACGGATGCACTGAATGACCTGCTCGCATTTCAGGAGGCGGGCGCAAGGGTGAGTTCGATCGCTCGTCTCGGGGGTGGAGCTTCCAAGGAGCAATTCGTTTTCGATGTGGAGCCAGTGTCGGACGGTGGTCCAACGACCGCCGGGCGCTATGTGCTGCGGACCGATCCGCAGTGCCCGATCATCGAAACGGATTGCCGTCGCGAGTTCGCATTGCTGAAGGCGATGACCGGCGTGGTTCCTGTGCCGAAGCCTGCCTGGCTCGATGGTGAAGGTCGGTTCTTCGGGCGTCCTGCAATGATCACTGAATTTGTCGCGGGAGTGACCAAGCCGGTTGCTGGCCAGGAAAAGGTCTCCGGGCTGGGAACCCGGCTGGGAGAGCCGCTTCGATCCCTGTTGAAGCAGCAGTTCCTGGACATACTTGTTCGTATTCATGCGTTTGATTGGCAAGAAAAGGTGCTTGAAGGTTTCGGAGTTCCGAATGCCGACCCTGCACAGGCTGCCCGCTGGTCATTGAATTTCTGGGATGCGCTGTGGGCCCTGGATAAGGTGGAAGACCGGCCCATCGCCACGCTCGCCAGGTGTTGGCTCATGGACAATGTTCCGGATTGCCAGGAGTTGGTCCTCACCCATGGGGATTATCGCACCGGCAATTATCTGTTCGATGAAGATACAGGAAAGATCGCTGCTGTCCTCGATTGGGAACTGGCGCGCATAGGCGACTTTCATGAGGATCTGGCATGGGTGCTCATGCGGCTTTTCAGTTTCGAGGAAGGCGGAATTTTGCGCGCGAGCGACCTTTACGAGAGGGAGGAATTCATCAGTTCCTACGAGTCAGCAAGCGGAAGAACGGTGAACCGGAAAACGCTGCATTTCTACGAGGTGCTCGGCGTCTGGAAATGCTACATCATTGTCGCAGCAAGCGGGCTCTCGGTCTCGCGGCGCAAGCACAGTCACCAGGATATAGTTCTGACCTATATGGGCGCGGCGGGCGCAATGTTTGCACACGACTTGGCTGAACTGCTTGGTCAGGAGGTCAGATGATGCTGCCTACCGTAGAAGAGAGACTGGACAGCATCATTCGCGCACTTACTACGGTGGTGCTTGCCAGCCTTCCCTCGGACGCGAAACTTGCGAGAGAGCAGGTGCAACTCAGCGTTGGCCATCTGAGCATTCTGCGCGAACAGATTGAGGTCCTCCCGCAATTCGAACGGGAAGAGCTTGTCGATGCCGTGGCATTGGCCACGACGCTTTTGCAGCAATGTGGTGGCGGCAAAACAACGCTTGCTGCCCGGCAAAATCTTGAACGACTGCTTGCCGCTCAAACAGATTCGCCGCGCGATCCCAATGCTGGGGAAGTCAAGTCTGCTATATCTGATTTGATTGAAGCTTCGTTCTGCGACGAATCCAAGGATTGCCAGAGACTTGTTTTTAAATCCGTCATCAATTGTGAAAAAGAAAGATCAAATAAGGATAGGATTATGTTTAAGTCTTATGGGTTTGATGGATAATATATCTAAGAAATACTAATTTTTATTAAAAATATTGAAAATATTATTTGCACTGGATGCTATTCGCATTTTCCAGTCCGGGCGTTTGCGCCTCAAGATATCCGAAAAGGCCCATCGCCCTGAAGCGAGAGCCAATGGGAGGGAGCAACAACATGACTTTCCGAAACTCTTTGATCGCATACTCGTCATTCTGGGTGCTTGCACTGGTCACCACCCCGGCTTTCGCTCAAGCGGATACGAGTTCCTCACCCACTGCCGGAGCATCGGGGGAGATCATCGTCACTGCGAATAAGCGCGAACAGTCTATCAATGATGTCGGTCTTACCATTCAGGCGGCATCGGCGGAAGCGCTGGAAAATCGGGGAATTGCAGAGGTTGCCGATCTGGGCAAGCTGGTAGCCGGCTTCGTCGCAACCCAGTCCACCTTCGCCACACCGGTTTATACGCTACGCGGCATCGGCCTCTATGACTCTACAGTCGGCGCCGCGCCGGCGGTCGCGATCTATGCTGATCAAATCTCCCGCAACTTCCCGATGATGTCGGATGCGCTGGAGCTTGATGTGGAGCGCATCGAAGTACTGAAGGGACCGCAAGGAACCCTATTCGGCCAGAGCTCGACCGGAGGTGCGATCAATTACATTCTGGGTAAGCCGACTGATACGCTCAAAGCTGGCGCGGACATGTCCTATGAGCGGTTCGGCAAGGCTGACATAGCAGGCTTTGTCAGTGGACCGCTGGCTGACACGCTCAATGCAAGGCTCGCGGTGCGGGGCATCCAAGGGGGAGCATGGCAATACAGTGTGACGCGGCCGGACGACAAGAACGGCGAAACCCGGAAAATCATGGGGCGACTGTCGCTGGACTGGAAACCATCCGATGCGATCCGCATCCAGACATCACTGACAGGTGCTCGTGACAAGTCGGACACGCAGGCTCCGCAATATGTGAATTCCTTCTATAACATCTATAGCGCGGACTCATTGGCGGCGGCCAATGCCGATGCGGCAACGGCAAACCCCTATGGCTATGTAGATAATGAACTGTATGCGCTGCTGACGACGCCCGGATCCCCCGGCTATAGGGCCGATCACATCACGAACCAGGCAATTGTCGCCAGGCGCCTCAATGGCGCAGACGGGTTGAACGCATTCGTTCCCGGACTGGCCGAAGGCTCTCGAGCCCTTCTCGGATCGCGATCCGGGATTCGAAGCAACAGGGCGGCCGATTGGACCCCAGGCTTCCTGCGTGGCGCCAGGAACCATTACTGGCAAGGCACATTGCGCGCAGATTTCGACCTGTCAGACAATGTCACCCTGACGATGGTCACGGCCTATGCGGAATCGAAGCTGGACCGCTCGATCGATCTGGACAGCACCACTGCACAGTCGCTCGACATCAGAGCCTATGGGTCGATCAAGGCCTTCAATCAGGAGGTCAGGCTTTCAGGCACAGTAGATCGTATGAATTGGATCGTCGGCGTCAATTACGACAACCTCAAGACAGTCGACAATACCGATTATACCGCATTCCACTATGTCGGCAATGACCCCCTGAGTTATGCAATCACTCAGATTGGCTTTGTCGACGACTGGGCGAACAACTTCAAAACTAAGCTCAAGACATATGCAATATTCGGCAATATCGACATGCCTTTGGGTGACAACCTCACCATATCCGCAGGTGCACGCTACACAAAAAACAAGCAGGACGCGACCTATTGTCATAATGATCCGGATCTGGGGACAAGCGGCGTATTCGAAGCCTTTTCACTGGCCTTCGGGGCGCCGGCCGGCTTTTTGGTCGGAGCCGGCGAGTGCTTTTCCCTGGGCGATGGGTCGCCGGGCTATCCCAATGGCATCGCCACGATTGATCCCGTGAAGCTCAAGCAGAATGAAGACAATCTCTCGTTCCGGGCTGGGCTGAACTACAAGCTGAATAACGGCGGGCTGGTTTATGCAACCGTCAGCCAAGGCTACAAGGCAGGTGTTTTCTCGAACATCGCCGCAACGACAATCTCGCAATATCCGCCCGCCAAGCAGGAAAAACTGATTGCCTACGAAGCCGGTTTCAAAGTGCCATTCGCGAATGGCCGCCTCCAATTGAATGGCGCAGCATTTTATTACGATTACACGGACAAGCAGACTCGCGCCAAGGTATCCGATCCCGTCTTCGGCCTGGTGGAGAAGCTGATCAATTTACCAAAGTCTCGTATATGGGGGATTGAAGGCGAGATAACCGCACGACCTGTTGATGGCTTAAGCCTCAGCGCGGGCGCAACATACCTTCAATCCAAGGTGACCAGGAGCTTTTCAGCCTCCAATGGCCGGGCCGTCTATAATTCCATGGGCTTTACAGGAGAATTCAAGGGCTCCGAATTGCCTTACACGCCTGAGTTCAGCGCCAATGCCGATATCCAGTACGAATGGGATTGGGGAAGCAATCTGCGCCCCTTTTTCGGCGGTACATTTGTCTATCAGGGGAGCTCCAACGCGACCTTTGAGAATGATGTTCTCCGCGCCGACTTCTTTAAGATACCTTCCTACAAGACGGTTGATCTGAGAGCGGGTGTGAGAGCGCAGGATGGTTCCTGGAGATTTACGATTTACGGTAGGAACGTATTCAATGAATATATCATTACTTCACCTACTTTCTATCATGACGCATATTTCAACATGACAGGAAAGCCGGCTATTTATGGTGGATCACTATCAATAAGATACTAAATGAGAATTTAGAAAAAATATTGAGAGAAAGATAATACATACAGTGGGGCCTGGCTAATGTCTGATCTAATCGATGCTGAAACGGTGCAAACCCATCGGAGGATATGCCCCTTCTGTGAGCAGAATTGCGCCACACTGGTGAAGGTGGATCATTCGACCGGTCAGGTCCTCCAAGTGCGAGGAGACAAGGATGATCCCCTAAGCCAGGGATTCGTTTGCCCGAAATCTGTCGCGGTGAAGGATCTTCATCATGATCCCGATCGCTTGCGCGGCCCGATGGTCAAGCGAAATGGAAAGTTTGAACCGATCGGCTGGGACGAAGCTTATGATCTGGCCGCGGAGAAACTTCGGGAAGTACAAGGAAGGCACGGTTCAGATGCCGTAGGGTTTTACGCGGGAACTTCTATCGGGCATGTGCAGGGGATCGCGCTTTACACCCCGACACTGCTGACCGCCCTGCAGACCACCCAGATATTTTCCTCCTCAAGCGTCGACTGCCATCCCCATTTTCTTGTCGCTGCCGCGATGTTCGGCGCGCTGTCGTCATTGCCGGTGCCGGATATCGACAATTGTGACTATCTGGTGGTGATCGGCGCCAATCCCTACCAGTCCAATGGCAGCTTCCTGACCGCGCCCAATGTGCCAGGGCGATTGCGCGCGATCCAGGAGCGTGGCGGCAAGGTAGTCGTAATTGACCCGCGTAGAACCGAAACCGCAAAGGCTGCGGATTGGCATCTGCCTATCGAGCCGAGCGCCGATGCCGCCTTGCTCCTGGCGATCGTCCGGACCCTGTTCGAGGAAGGGCAGATCAAGCTGCGTCATATCGAACTCTACGCCCGTAATGTCGAAAGGCTAAAGCATCTCGCCAAGCCATTTACGCCAGAACGCGTGGCTCTTGCCACGGGCATTGATGCAACCGATATCCGGCGCCTCGCCCGTGAAATCTCGGAGGCGGACCGCGCTTGTGTCTATGGCCGGTTGGGTTCCAGCATGCAGAGCTTTGGGTCAGTCACCAACTGGCTGATCAATGCAATCAATGCGCTAACCGGCAATCTCGATCGCGTCGGCGGCGCGATGTTCGCCAATGCGGTGTTCGATCCGGTAATCCTTTCACAGCGATATGCGGACGGCAGCATCCCCTATGGCCGCTATCAATCGCGCGTGAGCCAGTTTCCGGAACTTGCCGGCCAGTTTCCTGCTGGTTTGATGATCGAGGAAATGGAAACGCCGGGAGAAGGTCAGATCAAGGCGTTGATCAGCATGGGAGCCAACCCGGTGATTTCCAATGCCAATGGCGGGGGTAGGCTTAGCAAGGCGTTGGAAGAGCTGGAGTTCATGCTCTCATTTGACATCTATATCAATGAGACAACTCGTCATGCGGATCTGATACTGCCTTCCCCATCACAGCTATCACATTCCGACTTCATGCTATTTTATGCGATGTTTGCAGTGCATGGATATACGAAATATGCCGCTCCAATATTCGATCTGCAGCCAAATGAGCGTCATGACAGCGAGGCAATCTGCGAAATAGTTGCCCGGCTTTCTGGCATCACTCGCCAGCAAGCTGACGAGAACACATTGCGAATGGTGTTCGACCAGTTGCGAGCAGAAGGACAGCCGGTGCTCAGCAAGATGAGCTTTGAGCAATTGTTGCAGCACTTGGGCAGCGAAGAGGGTGAGGATCGGATCTTCGACATGTTGCTCAGGGCTGGCCAGTATGGCGACAACTTTGGCGAGCGGCCGGAAGGGCTGACGCTGGCAAAGCTGAAGGAGCATGGCGAGGCAATGGATTTCGGGCCCTTGCAACCCCGTATAGCCGATATGATCCATCTACCGGATGGAAAGATTGATTTTGCGCCCGAGTTGCTTGTGGCTGATCTTGCCAGGCTTGAAGAATGGCTGGACGAAGACAGATCCAACCAGTTGCGCTTAGTCGGTCGACGGCAGGTGCGCAGCTGCAATACCTGGATGCACAATTTCCCATCCTTGGCCAAAGGACCGGAATTATGCGTGCTGCTGATCAACCCTCACGATGCGAATGAGCGCGGCATTACCGACGGAATGAAGGTTACTCTCAGATCCAGCCAGGGCCAGGTAAGGGTGCCGGTAAGATTGAGTGACGAAATGCGCCGAGGGGTTATCAGTCTGCCTCATGGTTGGGGACACGATGATCCTGAGGTTCCTGGGCAGCCGTATGCAAAATCCCGTCCAGGCGCGAACTACAATTTGCTTGCCGATGAGAAGTTGATTGATGTGCCATCCGGCAATATTAATCTCAATTACATTCCGGTCGATATTGTTGTTGAGACTGCGTAATATATACCGCTTGGAATTTCATCTGGCGCATCGATTTGCCATCATAGACGACGAAAACGCATCGATAAGCGCGTGGCCTCGGTGCCTATAGGGGAAGCCGTCTATAGATGGAGAAGACTCCTACTCGTCACCTTGAGGCCCGACATCGCACGTTGTCCGAAAAACGTTCCTTACCAATCGCTCATGAAACGATGGATTTTCCGGTCGGTTGCGGCGTCCAGCGCCCATTCTCCCGAACAAGGCGAAATTGCGTACCGTAGGCGCCGAGGTTTCCGAAAGCAGCTGTCGCCCAAAAGATCGGGACGCCGTGTGCATCGCGGGATTCGATCCTCACACTATAGAGGATCGCGTTCGCTTGGGTCGCAAATGACGAAAGGGAACTCATCGAACCTGCAGTGCGAGGCGGGGACGGCAGGCAGGTGCAATATCCCGGCCAAGCGTGCGATCACGCGTTCCGGAGCATCCTTGACGGCCCGATCGCCGAGGTCTTGCATGGCAACGCAGACGGCGCGCTTGTCCTCCCCTGGCCTCGCCTGGGCAAGCGCCGCGTCAAACATCGCATCGATTTGAGCATCGTCGAGACCGCTGGTATCCGCGATGCCCGCAAGGGCGATAGCCTGGCCCCTTTCGAAACTCGAGCCGGGTGCGAGCGGGGGAGAGAAGGGTTCCGGCGCACGCTCCCGCATGGGAGGCTCGTTATCGGCGAGGGCGTGTTGGGCTGGCTTGCAGCCCGTCAGGCCGACGGCTGCAAAAATCGCAGCAGGAACGATACCAACTAACGCCCTCACATGACTGCTCCCGCCCAGGATAACACTCAAATCATACTCGCCGCATGCGTTCTCAATCAGCTTGCGAAGCTTCTGATCCTCACGCTTCAACGGGCCGCGCGCTTCACGCTGTTCCAAGCGGTGTGAACTTCGGAACAGTTATACCCGGCTGCCGTTTTATAGCTAAATTGAGAGGAGCTTCATATGCGGTCCGGATTGCTCTGGCTGATCGGTGTGCCAATCCCGTTAATATTGCTGCTAGCCTACTGCACGGGTCATTTTTGACTATCTGCGCAGAACAATGGCAGATTGGGCTGAACTTCCCTCATCGCCATCCGCTGAATCGTAACCGTTACTAGGCTGAGTTGTTCGACTCCACCGAAAACCGGGAACCATTGCCTTGATCACCCCTTCTCTTGAGGTGCCTGAAACCCGGAGAAGGAAGATGCCTGACCAAAATGGGACCAAGTCAAACCCGAACCATGATGGCGACCGGGAGCCCAAATATCAGCCGCAACAAGATCAGGAACGCGACCGCGAGAAAGAAGAGGAAAGGCGAAGGCAATGCGGACAGCAACACGATGACATGTAGCTCCACAATCCCTGGCTGGATTTCGCAGTCCCTTGTCGCCGCAGGCAAAATGACGATGAAGTCCTCAGCACAATAGGAGTTTGAGCGCGATCTGTTGATTGAATGCGCGCAGTCGGGGCTGCCCGTGCCCAAAATACAGGGAAATTATATGGTCGGGGAGACAGGATTCGAACCTGCGACCCTCTGCTCCCAAAGCAGATGCGCTACCAGGCTGCGCTACTCCCCGACCCTGAGCCGATCGGCTGGTGCAATGGTGGGCCCGGCAGGATTCGAACCCGCGACCTAGCCGTTATGAGCGGCCAGCTCTAACCGCTGAGCTACAGGCCCCGATTGCGGGGGGTGGCCTAGCTTGCGCGTAGGCAAGAGGCAAGCGCCGATGCAAAACCTCGGCGCCGCCATGCTCCGCAGAAAAGCTGTTGAGCTTCCCCCCAAAAGATCAGAACGCCAGATTGATGCCCACATTCAACTGGGTTCCGGTTCCACCGCCGAACTCCCCTTGATATGCCGCCATGAGACGGAAGTTGGGTGATAGCTGGGCGCTGAATCCGGCTCCTGCGGTCAGGACCGTTTCCTTGCGCGCCGCGCCCAGTACCGTGAACGAGGTATCCATCCCGGCCAATGCAGCGGTGGCCTGGGGGAGATCGCCTTCCAGTTGATGGCGAACGCCCAGTTGCAGCCAAGGCTGGAATATCGTGTCACTTCCCTGGCGGCCACGCAATGTGACGGCTCCGTCCACGAATGTGGCGTTCAACCGCTTCTTGTCGACTTCAAGCGCAAAGGCGTCGCTGCCGGTTTCGATGGTTGACCCACGGCGTGTCGAAACGTGGGTGATCCCCACTTGCGGTTCGATCGCCCATCCATCGGAGAGCGCGACTTCATATCCCGCGGTCGCATCGAGGACGAGACTGTGCAGATCGTATTTGGTCGATGCGACATCCTCATCGCCAGGGACCACCCGCCTGGTTTTCGCCTTGCTCCAATCATAAGCAAGAAGGGCGGAAAGATTGAAGCCGCCGGCAGCAATTTTCCCGGTAACGCCAGCAGTCAGGCCATCCGCATCCGTTTTGGAGCCCAAGCCCTTTATGCGCTGCTCGCTGTCCAGATAGCCGATGAAGGCGGCGATGGAGCCGCTTTCGCTGCCATATCCTATTCCGCCCACCATGCCGTAGCCATCGTTCTTCGCGCGCGAGGTGCCGGCGGCGCTATTGCCGCGCACCGGCCGCCAGTTTCCGAGGGCGCCGGCAAACGTGAAGAGCTGAGGCTCCGCAAGAGACGGTGCCGCAATGCCGGAACGGAACGTCTTGGCCAGGCTGAGGCCATTCTCAACGCCGAGTTGGGATGCCGCGGCGTATGGTTCCGGCGTGACAAGCGCGAAGGCCGGGGCGCTCGCATAGCCATTCGAGGCCAGAAGCGAGGGCACCGCCTCCAGCAATGCCGTTCCGGCATCTCCGGAGATCAGCAATCCATTGACGTAATCTATCGCCGCCCTTGCCTGCGGTGTCGTGCCTTCGGCGGCAAGGAACGTGCCCATGAGCTGCAGGCGATTATCGGTTGCGCCATCGAAATAGCGCAGAAAGCCCTGAATTGCGGACTGGTCCCATGTGCCGATCGCGAATTCGCCCGTGATGCTGTCCGCGATGATCATGTCATGTACGATACCTGGCGTCAGCGGACGATTGCCTGTCATGTTCAGCACGGCATCCCCGGCAATGGTGAGATTGCCGTCGATGATGAGCTGATCGCTTTGGCCAGGGGCGGGCACGAATTCAAAGGTCGTGATGGATCCGCTTGCCAGGGAAACATCGCCGACCACCGTCATGATCGCCGGCGACGCGCCTGGCGAGAGCGTTCCCCCGGAAGCCACCGCGATGTCGCCGACCACTGTCCCGGCACTGCCGAAGGTTGCGCCGGAAGCCACATCCACGTTCGCCGTGATAACGGAGCCGGACGCGCCGATCAGGCGGCCAGATAGGATATCGATCTGATCGAAGGTAGCCTCCCCGCCGACCTTGCCGAGGCCGCCGTTGACCTGGAACTGTTCGATTTGCGCGAAGCCCGACAGGTCGAGCACCGGAAGATCCTGTTCGGACGAAGCATCGGCGAATTTCGCCTGGACCTTGTCCGTCCCGGCGCCGCCATTGACATCGCCGCCAATCGCCCAGTCGCCGGTGAGAAGCAGGGTATCGTCGCCCTCGCCAAGATCGATCAGGCCCGTGATGGTGCCCTGATTGGCAAGCTGATCATTGCCCGCGCCGGTCAGCACATCGCCGGTGATCGTGCCGGTTTGCGTGAAGCTGTTGCTTGCTGATCCGAAAGTCACATCGCCGGTAAGTGCCCCGGCGTTGCCGAACGTGCTGCCGTCAGCGACATTCACATTGCCTGAAATCACCGCATCGGCCGCAATGCCGAGGCTACCGGACTGGATGTCGATCTCGTCGAAAGCGGCTTCGCCGCCAATTGTCCCGGTGCCGCCACTCACCGTGAACTGTTCCAGCGCGGTAAAGCCAGAGAGATCGAGCACGGCAGGCTCTTCACCGGACAGCACATCGGCGAATGTCGCCTGCACCTTGTCCGTCCCGGCGCCGCCATTCACATCGCCGCCGATCGCCCAGTCGCCGGTGAGAAGCAGCGTATCGTCCCCGTCACCCAGGTCGATCAGCCCGGTTATGGTCCCGGTGTTGGCAAGCTGATCATCGCCGCCGCCCGCAAAGACGTTGCCATCCACGGTTCCGCCGTTGGCGAGAACGTCGTCTCCACCAGTCGGTTCGATGGCAGGCTCCGCCTGGACCGCCATCAGCGAGAACGCGGCTAGTGCAGCAGGCGCACTGTCCGCGCCTTCTCCATCGAGATGGATGTCTCCGACGATATTGCCATCATTGCCCAGGTTGTCGCTGCCGGTGCCCGAAGCGACATTGCCATTGATGGTTCCGCCCGCTCCGTTGGTGAACTGATTGTTGCCAGCTCCCAGGTCGATGGCGCCATTGATGGTTCCTTCATTCTGGACGCTGTCGTCGCCATTGCCGGAAACGACATTGCCGGTGATGGTTCCGGTCGCTCCATTCGCGAATTGATTGTCGCCAGCCCCCAGATCGACCGTTCCCTGGATCGCTCCTCCATTCTGGACATTGTCATTGCCATTACCGGAGACGACATTGCCGACGATCGAGCCTCCCTCGGCGTTGGCGAACTCGTTATTACCCGTGCCCAGATTCACGGTGCCATTGATCGTCCCTGCATTCTGGAGGCTGTTGTTCCCTTCGCCGAGATCGATATCGCCATTGATCGTGCCGGTCTGGATCAGGCTGTCATTACCGGTCCCCAGCGAGACATTCCCATTCACGGTTCCATTCTGCTGATAGGTATCGTTACCCGCGCCGAGCGCGACATCACCGTCCAGCGTGCCTTCATTGCCGAGGTTGTCATCTCCATCGCTGCCATCGACGTCGACCGCGCCTGAACCGATCGTGGTGAACTGCTCGAAATTGATAAGCTGGGACATGCTGACATTGTTCGTGCCGCCGCCGGTCAGATCGAGGATAAAGGTATCGTTTCCTGCGCCACCATCCGCAATGCCGATGAAGGTTGCGTTGCCTCCCTGGAGGAAGGTGTCATCGCCTGCTCCAAGCCAGAGATTACCTTTCAGGGTGCCATAATTGCGGAAGATGTCGTTGCCGGCCCGCAAGGCAATGCCGCCTTCGATGATGCCGGTTACGGAGTTCGTGATGCTGTCGGTGCTGCCGCTGAACGTATCGATGGCGCCGCCCCATACGCCTTCGAAATCGGCGTCGCCTGCGTTGATGGGAACAAACGTATTCCCATCAACGGTGAGATTGCCGCCGGGCCCGCCACGAATGGTTCCCTGGTTCACGATCGTCACAGTATTGGCGTCCGCCACGGAAATGGCGATGCCGCCGGCGTCGACCGGCTGATCCGGAACTACCTGCACGCTGCCCGTCCACATATGAGCCATGCCGCGTGCATCGATAAGGCCATTGGCCTGGTTAGTGATGGAGACGCTGCTGATCCCTTCAGCCTCGGCCACCACTGCCAGCGCAGTGTTGAAATCCAACCCGAGCTGTCCCGTCGTCAACCCAAGCGTCGGCGGAAAGGAGAGATAGCTGCCGCCGGAGGCCACGATCGATCCGCTGTTGGTGACCGTGACGGTCGCATTGGCGGTGGCTGCGCCTGGCAGGCCGGTTTCCATATCGCCCGCTTCGAGGTCGATGAACACGGCTCCGCCCGCATAATCGGCATTGCTGACCGTGCCCGTATTGTTGAAGACAAGCTCGGCGCCGAGCGCGGTTTCCTGCTCGGCATAGAGCGTTTCGGAAGGATAGGAGTTGGCGATTGCCCCCACCGTCTCGCCATGTCCGGGGCGGAGTGCCTGGGTGATGGAGCCATTGTTGGTGATCGTGACCAGGCTGGCATCCACTACCATTTCGATCGAACCGACGATCGTTCCGTCGACGGTATTGAGAAATGATAGGGTTTCGGTGTCGTTGACGTCCTCGCCGGTTGGCGTGTCGGGCCAGTCATTCGTCCCGAGATTCACCGCTGCCGCATAGGGGTCGGTCACATCCGCGTTGATGTGACGGGTGTTGGTGAAGCTCAACGTCCTTGTGGTGAAGGTTCCCTCGATCCCGCCATCCAGCGTGCCGCCGTTGGTTATGGTCACGGAATTGGCGACGACGTCCTGGCGCAGCAAGAGATCCAGCGCCAGCGGGAATTCGACCATTTCGATATCCACCGCCCGATCGATCTCGAAAGGATTGTCTCCGATCGAGATGACGCCATCATTGTTGAAGACGAATTCCGATGCGATGCCATTGAATGAGAGGCCGCCGGAAATCTCCGCGTCCTCGCCATTTTGTATCAGAACATTATCAGCTTGTGTGGCTTCGATCGCCGTCGTTATCCGGACAGCGTGTTCGGTCCCGTCTTCGAACTCGGCTTCGATGTCGCTGGACGATGGACGCGAGCCATTGTCCGACAGGATGATCGAGCTTTCGTTGATAAACTGGAAATTTTGATTTGCGGCACCGCGAATTATCGTTCCCATGCCATCGCTGGAAAGATTGATCTCACCGTGATTGGCGAAGCTGGCGGTCGAGATGCGAATGTCGCCATTCACAATGCCGCTATTCGTGAAGCTGGCCAGAGCTTCACCATAAGGAATGGTATAATAGCTCCCAGGCTGCCCCGGCGGGATCTGCTCTCGCCTAAAAGCTGCCAGTTGGGTTTGATAGGAACTGATCGCGGTAGGAACGACCGTTATTGGATAAACGCCGCTCGTGTCGATAAGACCGATTACAGCTTCGTTCCTGATTCTGCCATCGCCCATGAGCATGATGGTTTCGCCTGCTCCGGTGAGCGTCAGCGTCTTGTCTGCCCCAAGGATTTCATACCCTTCAAGCTCGAATGTGTCGGGCAGATCATATTGCCTCAGCGCGACGGACTGGGTTGCGTTATAGCTCTTGGTGTAGGCATCCAGCCCGTTGCCAGCCGTGATGGTGTCCGTCCCCGGGTCGGCCCCGCGTTGAATAAAATTGGCTGCGGAGTAGCCGGTTGTCCCCAGCTGCACGCTTCCCACCGTGCCACCGTCAGCGATGTAATAGATGGTCGAGCCGGTAAAGAGGTTTGGCCCCCCGGTATCGTTTACGAACACAAAACCATCGATTTCACCGGCATTGCGAACGCCGAAGTAGAAGAGCGAATTCCCTTCGATATTGCTCTCGATCGAGCCGGTCGCCTCGTTATCGATATAAAGCTGTATGGAAGTTCCCTGCGAAATCGCCGGAGTGCCGGTGATGGTGCCGCTGTTGGTGATAATCGTCACCGGATATGTCCCGGCGATGCCGCCGATCGCTTCCGAATTGTTGATCTGGCAAATTGCAGCGTTGCTGCCTTCCCCGCAGACGGCCTGAGCAGCGGCCACATGCGAGGTCCCGATCGCCAGCACGCTGGCGCTAACCGCCAAGGTGGCGAGAGCCGCTTGCCGATGAGAATTATTGCCTTTCATATACCCCCCGAAAAAATCCAAGAATCCAAACGCATATCGCTAGGGATTTTTTCCGGCAGGGCATCACCCAAATGGGTGATCAGTAACTTAATGTTACAATTCTACCGGAGGCGGGAAACAAGCAGACCGAGCTCTCCTTGCCGCTTGGTCGAGGTCTTGGCGAAGACCTTTTTCAGCTGGGATCTGACCGTTTCCAGTGACAGATCATGCTGTTCGGCGAAGTCCGAAGGGGTCAGGCTTTCACCCATCGCGCGCGCGACCCGCGCTTCCGCTGGAGTGAGATCGAACAGTGCCGAAAGTATATCAAGCGAGGGCAGCAATTGATTGTCGGGCTGTGCCAGAATGGCAAAAAAGGCAGTGCTCCCGAATAGATCGCGTGCTTCGCGAAGAGCGGGCACCACATGAAGCACGGCGATTCCGGCTTTGCTCGAATCGCGCAGCGCAATGGATGCTCCGCTTAAACCGATTTCATCTCCGCCAAGCGCTTCCACAAACCGCCGGTCAGCCTCGACGTCACGGATGCGCAAACGAGCAGGTCCATCGATGAAGAGGGAGTCCATTTGACTGGCGAATGGATCGCTTGCCGCTCTCACGCCGCCTTTTTTATCGAGCAAGGCAATGGCGGTTCCTACGGAGTTGAAGGCAGCCACGACCGATTGAACCCGTGAATCCTGGATGCGGCTACTCAGGACCGAGGCTCGCGCAATATGCGGACGAAGGCGATCGAGAAATTTGACCGCGCGTTTTGCGGCCTGATGATTTTCAAATGCTTCCAGCGCAAGCACGATGCCATCATCGTTGGCACCTGGGATCACAGTGGCTGCCCCGGCGTCCGCTCCGCGCGGCGTGAGAAAATCCGTATACATCGGCAGCGAGCGGATTTCGTGGAGAGTGTGCAGGTCGCGATCTGTCAGAAACCCGGGATGGCTGGCCCTTTCCATCAGCCGAGTGACACGAGAATTCTCACAGTTCCATCCTTGTTCGTCGAACTCGCGAGTGATCTCTTCGACGGACGGCGATGACTTGATCGTCATTCCGGATGACGTGCTTACGATCAGGTTGCCGCCCATGGCGCCGACCTGCCGAGCGATGGTTTCCAGTGCCGAAGGCCAAAGCTCCGGCAGGGCGCCAGCTTCATAGACTACGCCGATAAGCGATTCGGGAATTCGCATGATGTCTGAAGTTATTGCCTTTACCTGATTTTCTTATTTTTACGATGTCAGCAAAATGTCATTTCGTTGTCAATCGATGGTGGCTTCCGGTCCGGATCGAGGGCTTTGGAAACTGGCTCTGGCTTTGCTCGCATTCCTGTCCCACGCAAGCGCGCGCTATCAGAAATAGTTTCCCGTCCCTGGGAGCCAGCCTCAGAGTTCGATCGAACCCATTATTTCCGAAACCGTTGTCGCGCGTACCCCGCGCGCCGCAAGATGCGCGAACAAGCCTCTCCACCAATCGTAAAGGCGGTCAAGCTCGGTCTCGTCGCGGACATAGGGTGTGCTGCCGGGGTGAAGGGAAGGGCTATGGAAGGAAAAGACGAGCAAGGGCAGCCCTTCGTCAACCGCGACATCTGCGGCGTGGATCGCTTCTTCGATGGTTACACCTTCCGGTGTGAGGGGAACGCGTTCCATCAGCTTGAGCCGGGCCATTATCCCGCGCATTCGCGGCAAGCGCCAGAGCGCGGGATAGATCCGTCCCGCCTGCTTGCGGAGCGCACCGGTGAAGACGGTGGTGAGCGGCAGTTCCAGCAGTCTGCATTCGGTATCTATCCAGTAGGGATGCACCGGATGGTCCCGATAATTGCGCCCGCCGCCCGAGCTGTAATCGAAGCGCGCGCGCACCGATGTATCGATCGCTATGCCCGCCTCGCACAATATCCTTGCCGTATTGGGGCCGAGGCCATAGCGGCCGGCCCGGTAGATACGCGGCAGCACGCCGAAATTGCCGCAAATCCTGTCGCGCAACTGCAGCAGCTTGGCGCGCTCCAGCGCATAGGGCAAATTCCCCGCGAAGCTGTTGAAGTCATTGACCTGTTCGTCATACGGCGGATTGACCCACGGATGCAGCTGTGCGCCTGCCTCGGCGAGACCGGCTTCCATCGGTCCGCGCAGGATTTCGGCAGCGCGCGCCGAATCGGCGATCGGATAATCAATCAGGTAGATCGGAACGATACTCAGCCCTTCGCAGAATTGCTGGAACTTGGCGAGTCGGCCGACATGTTCGAGCCCATGGCCGCTGCGCTGGAACGGCGCGTTCCAGTTGAACTCCTCCTCCGTATCGACGGTCAGGATGAAGCGTTGGCCGAAACCTTCGTGAAAGTGGGCAAAAGCCGTTTCACGCGGAAGATCCGTTATCGAGGGCATCGGACGACGTTCTGGCTCCTGGCGACCCGGATCGAGTGGCACGCTTTACCTCACCTTCAGTATCGCCGCCGCCATCGCTATGGTCAGGGCCATCCGCGGTCAAGAGCGGGAACCACACCTGCAGCGTATCCCCCTCCCGTGCCATGCCGCCGCCCGCGGCCCTGGCTTCGGCCCGGGCAAGGCGGAAGGCGAAGCCCGAGCCGAACAATCCGGCGGTTATGGCCTGGCTGGCGCTGCGGGGCGCGGCGGAGAATATGTCATCCCGATCAGCCAGCGCGGCAGGAAGCTCGAATGCGAATATGGCCCGGTCCGGCTCCCGCACCACATGGATATCAAGCTGTTCGCCCGCGGTCATGGCACCGCAAAGCGTAGCGAGCAGACGCCAGGCGACCCGATCCGCCTCGACCTTGGCCAGAGGAACGGGCGTCGCCTCATCATCTCCCCATAAGCTGATTGCACCGCTGCGCGCGTCCAGAAAAGGGGTCAGCTGCGCGACTATGGCGCGCAATGCGGCGGAAAAATCATATTGTCCCGGTTCAAGCTCCAGCGTGTCGCTTTCCAGCCTGGCGAGGCGATCCAGTTCGTCGAAGCCCGCCAGAATACGCGCCGCGTCGCCCGCGATGGTTGCGGCCAGGGCGCGATATTCATGGGGAGCCGCGCCGAATACCTGCTGCTGGATCACTTCCGCGAAGCCCTGGATGGCGTTCACGGGCGTGCGCAATTCATGCAGCAACTCGCGCATCCGATGTGCTGCCCCGTTCTCGGCAAGCTGCACTGGCTGGGCGAGCTTGCGCCGCAGCCTTCCGCAATATCCCGTGAAATTGCCCTCGGGCAGGCCGAAGCGCGGGGTCGCATCGATCCGCCACAACCCGGAAATGACGGGTGCGCCGTCAATCGCCAGCGTTCCGGCAATGATGGGAAGGTGATCGCGCATGGCGCTTTCGGATGTCGCATCGAGCCGGGCCGGCGCAAAATCGTCGGCCGTGCCCAGCGCCAAGCCCACCGCCATGGGCGCGACGGACGGGTCGGTCCAGACGATGTGGCCGTTCGGGTCAGTTTCGAAATCGAAGGCGCGCGGCAATGCGCGCGGATCAGATTCCGGCCGTTCACCAAGCGGAAGACGAGGAGCATCCGGCCCGTTGGGTGGAGAAAGGCTCTCCCGGGCACGCCGGAAGGCTTCGATCCTGCGGACAATGGCGCCGATCGCTTCCTGGTCTTCCCGTCCGGCGGGATCGTCAGCGACCGGTGCGATCTTCTGGTCCGGCTCTTCGGCTTCCGGAAGGTCTTCGGGTGGTACGGGTTCGATCCATGCGGGTTCGAGCATCCGGACCTGATCGTCGAGGGTCGCGCCGGAAGGACCAGGCAGCACCAGATCGCGTATTCCCAGCCGCGCCAACAGCTTGTCGGCTTCTCCGCCCAGATTCTTGCGATGGCGCAGCAAGCCCCGCGCCCTGACCGGAAGCGCGGGGATCAGCGCCAGCCAGTCTTCCTGCGTGAGGCGGGCGCTCGCCATGGCGGCGGTGGCGACCTCCGCTTCTTGTTCGGCAAGCAGCGCAACCAGGCGGGGATTGGCGAGGCGGATGCCCTGATCGCGGATGATCGCCGCCCGTTCCGCCGCCGGGATCATCCGGGCGAGCTCTTCAAGCCGTTCATATCCGCTCTGTAGGGTGATGCCGACGGCACTGGCTGGCAGTGTGCCGATCAGATCCAGCAACTGGCGATACTGGGTGCGAGCCGCACGCTCACCCGGTGCGCCGGAGCGCAGCACAGTGGCGAGGCGGTCGTCAAAATGCATCTGGACTCCAGCGAATTCGCTTAGGGCGGCGAGCGTCGCCCGCGCGAGATTCGGGTCTATCAGCATTGCTGGATGCTCAAACCGCGACGGCGGATGCGTCGCAAAGCGGGACAACGGCACAGCATGAAATAAACTTACTCGAGACCCCCGATTTTCAGGCTTAACTCTGTTATGTTTTCCACCATTATCTGAGAATCGGGCAGGGGAATGCATGGCCAATCTCGACGAAATCGACCGCCGGATACTTGCAGAGCTGCAGGACGAAGGGCGGATGACCAATGTCGAGTTGGCTGGTCATGTGGGATTGACCGCCCCGCCATGCCTGCGCCGGGTTCGCGCGCTCGAAGAATCGGGCGTCATTCGCGGCTATCATGCCGAAGTCGATCCCGCGAAACTGGGCTTTTCCATCATGGTGTTCGCGCTGGTTAGCCTCAAGAGCCAGGCGGAGGATGCGCTGC
This sequence comes from uncultured Caenibius sp., assembly GCA_964468045.1. GTDB lineage: Bacteria > Pseudomonadota > Alphaproteobacteria > Sphingomonadales > Sphingomonadaceae > JAWKXU01. The sequence goes on from CAYXTO010000003.1 coordinate 172,017, forward strand.
GCCAGTTCGAGGAGCATATGCGCACCCTTCCGGAAGTGCGAGAGTGCCACATGTTGAATGGCGAAATCGATTTCATCCTGAAGATTGTCAGCAAGGATCTGCAGAGCTTTCAGGAATTTCTCACCAGCAAGCTTACGCCAGCCCCGAATGTCGCCAGCGTCAAGACATCGCTCACCATCCGCACCGCCAAGCAACTGCCGGGCGTGCCGCTGGAATAAGCAGCGGCTGACTACAAGTGGGCTCAGCCCTGGCGCTTGGCCAGCCAGTCCTCCAGCCATTTGATGGTGTAGTCGCCGTTGAGAAAATCCGGCTCATTGAGTAGCGCTTCATGCATCGGGATCGAAGTCTTTACGCCTTCCACCACCATTTCCCCGAGTGCCCGCTTCAGGCGCATGATGCAGCCTTCGCGGGTGCGCCCATAGACGATCAGCTTGGCGATCATGGAATCGTAATAGGGCGGGATCCGGTAGCCCGAATACAGCCCTGAATCGACGCGCACATGCATGCCGCCGGCGGCATGATAGCTGGTGACCTGTCCCGGTGAGGGCGTGAATGTCCAGGGATCTTCCGCGTTGATCCGGCACTCGATCGCATGGCCGGTGAAGCGCAGCTCTTCCTGCTGCACGGAAAGCGGCTTGCCTTCTGCGATCCGGATCTGTTCGCGCACGAGATCGAGGCCGGTGATCGCTTCCGTGACGGGATGCTCCACCTGCAGGCGCGTGTTCATCTCGATGAAGTAGAATTCGCCGTCTTCCCAGAGGAATTCGATGGTTCCCGCGCCGCGATAGCCCATTTGCGCCATCGCCCTAGAAACGATCGTGCCCATGCGTTCGCGCTCTTCCGCGGAAATGACCGGGGAAGGCGCTTCTTCCAGCACCTTCTGGTGCCGGCGCTGCAGTGAGCAATCCCGTTCGCCCAGATGGATGGCATTGCCATTGCCGTCACCGAACACCTGGAATTCGATATGCCGCGGATTGCCGAGATATTTCTCTATATAAACGGTATCGTCGCCGAAGGCTGCCTTTGCCTCGCTCCTGGCCTGGCTGACGAGGGTTTCCAGCTCTTCCTCGGACGGAATGACCTTCATGCCCCTGCCGCCGCCGCCGGATGCGGCCTTGACCAGCACGGGGTAGCCGATCCGGGCCGCAACTTCCTTGGCTTCCTCGATCGATTCGATCGCACCGTCCGAACCGGGAACGAGCGGCAGGCCGAGGTCGCGTGCGGTGCGCTTCGCTTCCACCTTGTCGCCCATGGTGCGGATATGCTCCGGCTTCGGGCCGATCCAGGCGATGTCGTGCGCTTCGACGATTTCGGCGAATTTCGCATTTTCGGAAAGAAAGCCGTAGCCGGGGTGGATCGCGTCCGCGCCGGAGATTTCCGCAGCGGAAATGATCGCTGCGATGTTGAGATAGCTTTCGCTTGCCGGCGGCGGCCCTATGCAGATCGCATGGTCAGCCAGGCGGACATGCATCGCATCCGTATCTGCGGTCGAATGCACCGCCACGGTTTCGATGCCCATTTCATGCGCGGCGCGATGGATCCGCAGCGCAATTTCTCCGCGATTGGCAATCAGCAGACGGCTTATCGACATGGTGCGAACCGCCGGCTCAACCGATAACGACCAGCGGCTGGTCGAATTCGACCGGCTGGGCATTGTCGACGAGAATGGCCTTCACCGTGCCGGCGGAAGGGGCGGTGATGGGGTTCATCACTTTCATCGCTTCGACGATAAGCAGGGTTTCGCCCGCCTTGACTTGCTTGCCGGCGGTGATGAACGGCGCGGCGCCGGGTTCTGCCGACAAATAAACGGTGCCGACCATGGGCGATTTTACCATATTGCCATCCGCCGCCTGATCAGCGGGGGCGCTTGCGCCAGGTGGTGCGGATGCCGGAGCGACCGGAGCCGGGGCCGGCGCGGCAACCGCAGGCGCATAGGCAGCGGGAGCAGAGAAGGCGCGTGCGACCTTGATCTTGCGCTCGCCATCTTCGACCTCGATCTCGCTCAGACCGGTTTCGGCCAGCAACTCAGCCAGTTCGCGCACCAGCGCACTGTCGATATTCATGCCGCCTGCTGGGGCCGCGCCCTTGTTTTCGCCCATTCTTCCCTCGGGGTCATTGCACTGTGCGCCCGCTATGCGCAGGCGCGGCAAGGCTGGCAAGGGGTTGTCGCTGTCAAATCCACTGTGCGTCCCACCCGCTGCGCCGGTTCAGAGCCGCGCAACGGCCTCCAGCGCGATGATATAGCTGTTGGCGCCGTGGCCCGCGACGGTCTGTATCGCGCCCATTCCGATATAGCTGAGATGGCGGAAGGGCTCGCGCTTCGCAGGGTCCGACAGGTGCACTTCTATCACTGGCGTCCTGATCGCCTTGATCGCATCCAGCAGGGCGATCGAGGTGTGGGTATAGCCGCCCGCATTGAGCAGGACCGCCTTCGCTCCTTCGGCCTGCGCCTCATGCAGCCAATCGATCAGGTGCCCCTCATGGTTGGACTGGCGCATGTCGATTTCCAGTCCGAACTCCCGGCCGCGGTCTTCCAGCATCCCGGCAATGTCGTCCAGCGTATCGGAGCCGTATATTTCCGGCTCTCGCGTGCCGAGCAGATTGAGATTGGGTCCATTGAGGACATAGACGACATTGCTGGTCATGATGGTCTCGCAAATGGTGAGGCATTCGCCATAGCGCCATGCGGCGTGCTCGGCAAAGGCATGGAACGGCTAGTCGGAGTTATGGCCTAATTGTCGACGCCCTTCATCTTTCCCCATTGGCGGGCCGCCGTGTAACCCAGATATCCTGTGCCGAAGAGCGCATAGAGCGGCTCCGGCAAGCCATTGAGATATGCGTTCATGCCGATTGCGATATCCGTGGCGGTCTGTGGCCTGAAAGCGGCGAGAATGCCCATGGGAATGGCCCACAGGATGATCGCATACATGACATAGAGAAAGCTCGGCCGAGCGCGGCTGGTCCAGGGATCCTGTGCATTGGCTTCGGCCACGATTGCGGAAAGCCTGGCTTGGACCAACTCCAGCTCTCGCGTGCCCTGGAGTTTCATGAGCTCCAGCTTGGCCTGGTCTCGAGCGGCCTTGTCCGGGATGATTTTGTCGATGATTGCGGCGAGGGGACCGATTAGGGCTTCCAGCAATGCCATGATACGCGCTCCTGCTTATGCGAGTCGCCATCAGGTAACCAATCTGGTTCGTGTAGGAAAATGTTTTGTGCTGCGCGAAAATGCGCTGCTGCAGGGGATTTGGGGAATTGAATTGGTCGGGACGAGAGGATTCGAACCTCCGACCCCCACACCCCCAGTGTGATGCGCTACCAGGCTGCGCTACGTCCCGACCGTGGAGCGGGCCTATAGCATCGCGGGACTGCAATACAAGCATTGCCATCAGTCTCTTTCCCTGTGCCATTTCCGTGATGTGCGCGTTGCGCATGCCCTTCTTTATTGCTAGGCGCGCAGCCTTCCATTCCGGTGCCGGGAGGCCAGCTCTGGCTGGCCGTGGCTTCGGGCCCGATCTGCCTGATCTTTCTTGCGACGAGCGCATCCATGCTAGATATTCTTTCCGCAGCCGCTCCCACCGCGTCGGAACCGCCTTTCTGGGTATCGATGTTGCCCTTGGTGGGCATGGGCGTCATTTTCTGGTTTCTGATCATTCGCCCGCAAATTCGCCGCCAGAAAGAACACGCAGCCCGTGTTTCCGCGCTGAAGAAGGGGGATCAGGTGGTCACCGCCGGCGGGCTTGTCGGGAAGGTCATCAAGGTGGATGACACTTACGCTGAGCTTGAGCTGGGGCAGGGCGTGCGCGTGAAAGCGGTCAAGAGCACGATCGGCGAAATCCTGGCGCCCGGCAACGGCGCCCCAGCGAACGATTGACCCTGAATCATGCTTGAATTTCCTCGCTGGAAAAAGATCTGGCTGTGGTTCGTCACCTTGGTCCTGGTAATTGCGGCCATGCCCTCGCTCGTTTCCGTAACAGGCGCGAACTGGCCCTCCTTCCTGCCCGACCCCAAGGTCAATCTCGGACTGGACCTCGCAGGAGGAAGCCATATCCTGCTTGAAGCCGATCCGGCCCAGGTTCGACGCCAGCGGCTGGAAGGCATGGAAGAATCCGTTCGGGGCGCGCTGCGTGCCACCGAACCGCGCATTCGCATCGGCGATGTATCGAGCAAGGGCGGAACGCTGTCGTTCCTGCTGGAAGACCCGTCGCAGGTCGATGCGGCACGCGAAGCCATACTTCCGCTGACCACCGGCGCCGGCATGACCGGGCAGCGCGACTGGAAGATCGAAGTGGTCGAAGGCAACCGCTTCAAGCTGACACCCACCCGAGCGGGAATCGACCAGGCGGTCACTTCGGCCATGGATTCGGCGACCGAAGTGGTGCGCAAGCGTATCGACGCGCTTGGCACTCGCGAACCCACCATCATTCGCCAGGGCGCCCAACGCATCGTCGTGCAGGTTCCCGGCCTCAGCGATCCCAAGGCGTTGAAGGATCTGCTGGGCCAGACCGCCAAGCTCGAGTTCAAGCTGGTCGACACCACTGCGTTGCCCGCTGACATAGCCAGGGGAGTAGCGCCTCCGGGCAGCGAGATCGTGCCCTATGCGGAAGCGGAAAGTTCCGGCGTCGGCGCGATCGCGGTCAAGCGTCTGGGCGGGATCAAGGGCGACTCCCTGACCAATGCCCAACAGAGCTTCAATTCGCAGACCAACGAGCCTGTGGTTTCGATCACCTTCGATCAGCAGGGCGGTGCGAAATTTGCCAAGCTCACCACGGAGAACGTCAACCGCCCTTTCGCCATCATTCTCGATGGCAAGGTGTTGTCGGCCCCCAATATCAATGAGCCGATCCTGGGCGGGAGCGCGCAGATTTCCGGCAGTTTCACGGTAGAGACGGCCAACCAGCTCGCGATTGCATTGCGTTCCGGCGCTCTTCCGGTCGATCTCAAGGTGGTCGAGGAACGGACCGTAGGTCCCGATCTGGGCGCTGACTCGATCGAGAAGGGGCTGATCGCCATGCTGATCGGCTCGGTAGCGGTGATGGCCTTCATCATCGCCACGTATGGCCGCTTCGGGATATATGCGTGCGTCGCCCTCATCCTCAACGTGATGATGATCCTGGGGGTGATGGCGATCTTCAACACCACGCTCACCTTGCCCGGTATCGCCGGCTTCGTGCTGACGATCGGTGCCGCGGTGGATGCCAACGTGCTGATCAACGAACGAATACGCGAGGAACGAAAACGCGGGCGGAAGGTGTTCGCGGCGGTCGAGGCCGGCTATCGCGAGGCCAGCCGCGCGATTTTCGACGCCAACATTACCAACGTCATTGCGGCGGTGCTCATGTTCCTGTTCGGCTCCGGGCCGGTGCGCGGCTTTGCCATGGTGCTGATGATCGGTATCGTCACTTCGGTGTTCACCTCCGTGACGCTGACCCGCATGTGGGTCGCCAACTGGCTGCGCAGGGAACGTCCGTCGGAAATCGTGCTGTGAAGGAATGCCAGCGATGAAACTGCTCAAGCTCATTCCGGATGATACGAACATTCGCTTCCTGCGGTGGCGCGTGCCCTTCTATTCGGTCAGCGTTCTGCTGATGGCGGCCTCGATCGCACTGGTGCTGATCCGCGGCCTTAATCTGGGGGTCGATTTCGTCGGCGGCCAGATGATCCGCGTGACCTTCACCCAGATGGAGGAAGCGCCGGTTGCCGAGCTGCGCGAAACGGTGGGCGGGTTGGGCTACGGCGAACCCATCATCCAGCAATTCGGCAAGCCTAACGAGGTCTCGATCCGCATGAAGCTGCCGGAAGGCTCGGAAGGGCAACCGGCGCTCGCGGATGCGATGGCGCGCAAGATCACCGCAACGATCCAGGCGGAGCACAGGGACGCTCGCATTGATGGTGTGGATTCCGTGTCCGGCAAGGTTTCGGGCGAATTGTTCCAGACCGGCATGCTCGCGCTCGGTCTCGCGATGATAGGCATTTCGATCTATATCTGGGTGCGGTTCGAATGGCAGTTCGGCGTCGGGGCGCTGTTCGCGCTGGTGCATGACGTGACGCTGACCCTGGGCATGTTCGCGCTCACCCAGATGGAATTCGATCTCAACATCGTCGCGGCGCTGCTGACGCTGATCGGCTATTCGTTGAACGACAATATCGTCGTCTACGACCGCGTCCGGGAAAATCTGAAGAAATACCGCAAGATGCCGGTCGCCGAATTGCTGGACCTGTCCGTCAACGAAACGCTGTCCCGCACGATCGTCACTTCCCTTTCGCTGCTGATCACGCTGCTCGCGCTGCTGCTGTGGGGCCCGGATGTCATCTTCGGCTTCACCGCGGCGATCACGCTCGGCATCTTCGTCGGCACTTACAGCTCGATCTACATGGCGACGCCAATCCTTATCTGGCTGGGCGTGACTTCCGAAAGCTTCGTTCCGGTCGATGGCGGGGATGAAAGGCCGGAGCGGCTCGCGCGCGGCGACGCCTGAGAAACCTGCCTCCAAATCAGGCGTTCAGCAGGTCCTCGTAATATCCGGCAAGCTTTTCCGCGTGCGTGCCCCAGCTGAATCGCGCGGCATTCTGCGCGACCATTTCCGGTGAGGGGAACGCGGCCAGAACCGCGCCGACGGCTGCGGCAATGGCCCGAGGATCGCGCTCGGCAATCAGGCCGGCGCTCGCATCGCCGAGAATCTCGCGCGCGCCGCCTGCGTCGCTGATCACCAGCGGGCAGCCGCACGCCAGCGCTTCCACCCAGGCATTGGCCAGCCCTTCGCTTTCGGAAGGCAATACCATCGCATCGGCGGCGCAGAGCAGAACAGGGATCGAATCATGGTCCAGCGCGCCCAGGAAATGCACGCGATCAGCAAGTCCGAGACGGTGCACAAGGGCACCCAAAGCGCCCTGATCGGCACCTGTCCCGACCAGAGCGAGCCGTGCGCCGGGCAGAGCGGCCAATGCCTCGATCACCAGCGCCTGCCCCTTGCGCGGGATCAGCGCAGCGACTGTGGCAAGCAGCGCTCCATCCCGGGCGATGCCGAATCTTTCCGCGAGTTCCACCCGGCAGGCCTCGCGGTCGCGGGGGTGGAAGCGCGCGCGGTCTAGCCCGGTATAGTGGATCGCGATCTTTTCGCGCGGCAGGCCGATCGCCGCCATGTCGCGCGCCAGTGCCTCGCTCACCGAGAGCAGGGCGCCTGCCCGGGCCGCTGCGGCGATCATCTGGCGCCGGGCGTAGGGCCTGGCGCCCCAATAGGAGATATCCGCGCCGCGCGCCTTGATCGCGAGAGGCAGGTCCAGGGCTTTTGCAATTCGCGCGGCGGCAGGCCCATCCGGATAGAAGAACTGGGCGTCCACCAGGTCGAACGGCTTCTGCGCGTGCAGGCGGTGCGCCAGCGGCAATATCGCGCGGGAGATCAGCGCGGGATTGATGGGGCCGGACAGCCCGGGCAGGATCGGGAAGCTGGGCCGGTGTACTTCCACCCCATGCTCGACACCGTCGGACAGGGCCTCCACCAACCGGCGATAGCGGCCCAGGCGCAGCGGCGGCAGGCCGATCGGGTTGATGACGGTCACTTCCCAGCCGGCTTGCGCCGCCAGAGCCTCGAGCGAGCGGGCGACGAATGTTCCGAAGCGCGGGGTGTGACGATTGGGATAAAGCGTGGCAATCGACAGCAGGCGGCGTGCCGTCACAGCCTGCGCACCAGCATTTCCGCCACGCCGACCCAGGGCGGATCATCGACCACCAGTTGCTTCTGCCCCAGACCCGGGGGGAGCACGCCGACGCGCTTGCCCTGCCGGTCTATCAAACGCCCGAACGCGAAGCGCCCGCCCTTGCGCGGCACGAGGACATCCCGATTGATGGCCCTGGCGGCATCCTCCGGAGAAAGCTGACGCAGCCAGAGCTGGTCGCCGGGGCGATATTCGCCCGCGCTGGTCTCGATCGCCAGGGCCATCAACGGCGCGCCACTGTTGAGGTCCGTCGGCAGGATGGCGTCGCGCTCGGCGGAAAGGGGTTCCGCACCGCCATCCGTAAGCCTGGCCACTACTTTCGGCTGCGGGCTTTCCTCCCCGCGCACCAGCATTTCCGGCTCGACCTGGAGCGCGGCGGCAATCCGGTTCATCCAGACGAGCGACAGGTTGCGCATCCCAGTCTCGAGCCGGCCGATGGTCTGGGCGGTGGTCGGCGGGTCGCAGGCAGCGGCGACATCGGCAAGGGTCATGCCCTTTTCCTTGCGGATATCGCGGATACGATTGATCATGAACGCCTCTCCACTAACCAAATCGGTTTCCGCTTTCCTACAAGCATCTCGATTTGGCAAGTACCTGTGCGGTTTAAACGAGGAGATTGCCATGCAGCGCCAACTGGTCGAACGGGAACTGACTGCGGAAGGCCCGCGCCGGCGCGGGAAACCCGGCCGTCGCACCCGCACGGTGATGGTCAATCTCGCCGAATCGCCCCTGTCCTGGCTCCACGCGCGCGGGCACATCGACCGGCGGCTGTTCGACGCGGGCGAGCGGCTGCGGATGGATTACGAGCGCGCGCAGCTTTCACCCACCCTTACCATGCGCTGGGATCCGGTGCGGTTGGTTGGGGAACGGCCTACAGCGGCCTGACGCCGGGCGAGCGCCAGATTGCCGCGAAGGGCAGGTTCGACGGCGCAATGGCCGAGGCAGGCAAGGGACTGAACGACATTCTGTGGCGGGTGGTCTGCGCAGGCGATCCGCTGCCTGATGCGGAACGTTCGCTTGCCTGGCCCGCGCGCAGCGGCAAGCTCGTCCTCAAGCTGGCGCTTGAACGGGTGGCGGAATTCTATCGGATTTCCTGACTCGTGCCGGGAGCGGCCGATGCCAGAGGCGTTCAGCCTTCCACCTGCTCGGCCAGCTCCAGCCAGCGCTCCTCCGCCGATTCCTTTTCCTCGCGCAGCTTTTCCAGCGAGGAGGTGAGCTGCGCGAACCTTGCAGGGTCGCGCGTGTAGAGGTCCGGGTCGGAAAGCGTCTGTTCGCCATGCGAGATCATGCCTTCCAGCTCTTCGATCCGCTGCGGAAGCAGATCGTAGTCGCGCTGGTCCTTGTAGCTCAGCTTGACTTTTCTCGAGGGAGGCGGAGGAGCGGCAGGCGGGGGATTTTCCTTCTCCGCCACCTTCCTGACCGGCGCGACCCGGCTCTTTCGCCTGGCTTCCCAATCGGCATAGCCGCCTGCGACGATGTCGACCTTGCCGGAGCCGTCAAGGCCGAGGGTGACCGTGACCGTGCGATCAAGAAAATCGCGGTCGTGGCTGACGATCAGCACCGTGCCGTCATAATCCGCGATCACTTCCTGCAGCAGGTCCAGCGTTTCGAGGTCGAGGTCGTTGGTCGGCTCGTCCAGCACCAGCAGGTTGGACTTGCGGGCGAACTCGCGCGCCAGCAGCAGGCGGGAGCGCTCGCCGCCGGAAAGGATGCCGACCTTGGTATCGACGATGCCGGGGTCGAACAGGAATTCCTTGAGATAGCCCTGCACATGCTTGCGGTGGCCGCGCACATCGATCCAGTCCCCGCCCTCGGCCAGCACGTCGCGCACGCGCTTGTCGGGCGACAGCAGGCTGCGCTGCTGGTCGATCATCACCCCATGCAGGGTTTTCGCCAGGGTCACGCTGCCTTCGTCCGGCTGGATCTCGCCCGTGAGGAGCTTGAGCAGGGTGGTCTTGCCCGCGCCATTGGCGCCGACCACGCCGATCCGGTCGCCGCGCTGTATCCGCAGGGTGAAATCCCTGATGATCGTACGATGGGATGCGCCCTCATCCGCTCGCCCCGAGCTTGTCGAAGCCTGTCCTGAGCGGCTGGCTTTGTCAGCCAGCCGAAGGGGGCGGCTTTTCTCATCCGAAGACAAGTACGGTGCTTCGACAGGCTCAGCACGAACGGGACTGGCAAAACGTTTGGTCACGTGCTCTGCCACGATCACCGACTTGGTTCTCACATCGTCGGTCGCGAGCTTGAGCTTGGCCGCACCGCCCGGAGTCAGCATCGCCGCCCGCTGCGCCCGCATCAGATGCAGCTTTTCCAGCCGGCCCTGGTTGCGCTTGCGGCGGGCGGTGACGCCGCGTTCCAGCCAGTGCGCCTCGAGCTTCAGCTTGGCGTCGAGCTTTTTTGCCGCGCGGGCTTCTTCGGCATAGATCTGTTCTTCCCACGCCTCATAGCCGCCGAAGCCGACTTCCTTGCGCCGCAGGGTGCCCCGGTCGAGCCACAGGGTCGCCCCGGTCAGCCGGGTCAGGAAGGTGCGGTCATGGCTGATCACCACGAAGGCGCCGGTGTAGCGATTGAGCCAGCTTTCGAGCCAGTCGATCGCGGCGAGGTCGAGATGGTTGGTCGGCTCGTCCAGCAGCAGCAGGTCGGGCTCGGACGCCAATGCCCCGGCGAGCGCGGCCCGCCGCCGTTCGCCGCCCGAAGCGCTCTCGGCCGGACGGCTCATGTCGATGCCCAGCTGTCCGGCGATCGCCTCCACCTCGTGCCGGGGCGGGGCGTCCGGCCCGGCCAGCGCGAAATCCATCAGCGTGTCGAAGCCGGTGAAGAAGGGGTCCTGCTCCAGCATCACCACCCGGGTTCCGGGCTGGATCGAGCGCTTGCCCTTGTCCGCCTCGATCTGGTCGGCGATCAGCTTGAGCAGGGTGGTCTTGCCCGCGCCATTGCGGCCGATCAGCGCGAGCCGGTCTCGCGGGCCGATATGCAGGTCCAGGTCGCGGAACAGCCATCCCGCTCCCTGAATCAGTCCCAGTTCTTCCCAGCTCAAGATCGGTGCGGCAGCCATGGCGGGCGCCTTAGAGCATCGCGCAAAAAAGTGGGAACCGGTTTTTGCAATAGCGATGCGAAGAACGGGGCATGCATCGCGCAAAAAAAAAGCCTGTCCTGAGCCTGCCGAAGGATGGAACCGGTTTTTTGCAATAGCGATGCGAATCCCCTGCAATGTGTCCGTCAACCATCCAGCGCCGGAACCGCTCCATTCACCGATGCGTAATATGGGCTGGCGCACCCATCCGCGTGCCAAATCTTGGGAGAACCAGATATGATCCGTTATGCCTTGCCGCTGGTTGCCGTATCGGCGCTGGCCTCGCCGGCCCTTGCCGCCGATATCCAGATCCAGGCCGCCGGCCCGGTGGTCGAGCTGACAGTCAATGAAACCGTCAAGGCCCGGCCGGACATCGCGACGGTCGGGGCCGGCGTCACCAGCCGCGCCCCCACCGCGGTCGCCGCGATGCAGGAGAATGCCAGGGCGATGGACGCGGTCGTCGCCAGGATAAAGGCCCTGGGCATCGCCAAGGACGATATCCAGACCACCGGCATCAATCTCTATGCGCAATATGATTACAACCAGGCCACCCAGCGGCAGGTGTTCCGCGGCTATCAGGCCTCGAACCAGGTCAGCGTGATCCTGCGCAAGATCGACGATACCGGCAAGGTTCTGGATGCCCTCGTCGCGGCCGGCGCCACCGATCTCAACGGGCCGAGCTTCTCGATCGACGACGACACCGAAGCCAAGGCCCAGGCGCGCAGGACGGCGATGGAACGGGCCCGCAGCCAGGCCATGGAATATGCCCAGATGACGGGCTATTCCGGCCTCAAGCTGCTCGAGATCAACGAGGCGATCACCGGCCAGACGCCGATGCCGATGCTCCGCAAGGCCTATGACGCAGCACCGCAGGCAGTCGCTGCCGCGCCGCCGGTGGAACCGGGCCTGGTGGGGACAAGCGTGATTGTCACCGTGAAGTATGAACTCACGCGCTGAGGCCAGGTCCCGACCCTGACCGCGCTCCCCGCGCTTATTCACACCTTGTTCAAGGCGTGCCGATTAGGCAAAAGGCCATCATGCGCAAGCCCATAGCTTCTCTCCTGATGGCCTTTGCCGCCGTTCTCGCCGTCAATGCGGCGGGCGTTCCGGCGTTCGCCCAGGCGCGGGACGATCAGGGCCAGGTCCGCAGGGAAATGAAGGCTGGCAACGTTCAGTCCCTGCGCGAGATCGAGGGCAGGATTCTGCCGCAAATGAGGGGGATGCAGTACCTCGGCCCGGAATATGATGCGGCCGCGATGGCCTATCGCCTGAAGTTCATTCATGATGGCCGCGTCATGTTCATCGATGTGGATGCCCGCTCCGGGAGGGTGATGCGGCGGTCAAGATAAGTCGGGCGGGACCCATGCAGCCGCTTGACGCGTTCCTTTCTAGTGCCCAATTTCATTTCAACGCGCAGCTTTAGGGGACATGAGGAATGCGCATCCTGATCGTCGAGGACGAACCTACCCTCGGCCAGCAATTGAAGTCTACGCTGGAACAGACCGGCTATGCCGTCGATCTTTCCGTTGATGGGGAGGACGGCCATTTCCTCGGCTCGACCGAGGATTACGACGCCGTGATCCTCGACCTCGGCCTGCCGGTGATGGACGGGCTGACCGTGCTCGGCAAGTGGCGCAGGGAAGGCCGCGATTTCCCGGTCCTGGTCCTCACCGCGCGCGACAGCTGGTCGGACAAGGTGGCCGGGCTGGATGCGGGGGCCGACGATTACCTGGCCAAGCCGTTCCAGACCGAAGAGCTGATCGCCCGGCTGCGGGCGCTGATTCGCCGCGCGTCCGGCAATACCTCCTCCGAGCTCACCGCCGGCGATGTGAGGCTAGACACCCGTTCCGGCCGCGTCACCCTGGCCGGGGAACCGGTCAAGCTGACCGCGCAGGAATACAAGCTGCTGTCCTACCTCATGCATCACAAGGGGAAGGTGGTCAGCCGCACGGAGCTTATCGAGCATATCTACGACCAGGATTTCGACCGCGATTCGAACACCATCGAAGTGTTCGTCACCCGTATCCGCAAGAAGCTCGGGGCGGATGTGATCACGACCATCCGTGGCCTCGGTTACAGCCTCGACGACCCCGCCGACGCTCCGCGCGGATGAGGCGGCGATGACCACGCCCAGCGCAGGCCAGGAAACGCCTGCGCCGGCGGGGCAGGAGGTGGAGACCGCTCCGCATACCGGAAGCATCTCGCGGCGCATGATGCTGATCGCCGCGGGGTGGATCAGCATTCTGCTGCTGGTCGGTGGAATTGCGCTCGACCGCACGCTGACCGGCTTGATCGAGAAGAATTTCGACGAGCAGCTCGAATATATGCTCACCGCCATGATCGGGGCGGCGGAGATCGGGCCGGATGGCGAGGTGTTCTTCAATCGTCCGCTTGGCGACCAGCGCTTCCTCGAGCCGAACAGCGGCCTGTACTGGCAGATCAGCGGCAAGGGGCATGAGGATTTCCCCTCCCGGTCGCTGTGGGATCGAAGCCTGAAGCTGCGTGGCAAGCATTTCGAGAACGACGCCCAGATCTATGACAGCGGCCAGTTCGGCGACGAGCCTCTGCGGATGATCGAGCGATCGATCATCCTCCCGGGAAGCGACACTGAATGGTGGTTCGCGGTCGCGGCCAGCCGCGGGGAGCTCAATGCGCAGGTCGCGCGGGTGCGCTCCATCCTGGTATGGAGCTTCGCCGTGCTGGGGATCGGCCTGTTCCTGCTGGCCGTCCTGCAGATATGGTATGGCCTCGGCCCCTTGCGGCGCGTGCGCCTCGCCATTCAGCGGATGCGGACCACCGGCACCGATCGCGTGATGGAGCCCTTGCCGCTCGAAGTTCAGCCGATGGTGGAGGAGCTCAACGCCTTGCTCGCCCATTCGGAGCGCCAGGCCGCCGAAGCGCGCACGCACGCCGGCAATCTGGCGCATGCGCTGAAGACTCCGCTCACCGTGGTGACGAATGCCGCGAATACCGGGGCGCCCGATCTGGCCGCCACGATCCTCCGGGAAAGCAAGGTGATGCGCCGCCAGATCGATCACCATCTGGCGCGGGCGAGGGCCGTGGGCCGGCGCGCGATCGGCCATGCCCGCACCCCGGTCTGGGACAGCGCGGAAGGCGTCTATCGCGCCATGGGTCGTCTCTATCCCGAGGTCCGATTCGATCTCGACGGGAACAAGGAGGCGATGGTGGCCATCGAGCGGCAGGATCTGGACGAGATCCTGGGCAACCTCGTCGAGAATGCCGCGAAATATGGCGGCGGCAGCGTGTTCATGACGGTCGATATCGAACCCGATGCGCCTGCCTGCGAGATCTGGGTGGAGGATGACGGGCCGGGCATTCCCGTGGGCGAAAGGACGCGGATTTTCGATCGCGGCGCGCGGCTGGACACCGGCAAGCCCGGCACCGGCCTCGGCCTTGCCATCGTGCGCGACGTGGCGGAAATCTATGGCGGCTCGGTGGGGCTCACGCAAAGCGCGGACCTGGGCGGGCTGCTGGTCAAGCTCACCCTCCCGCGCTCGGGCTAGGGCAGCCTTCGGCGCGGTTTCGGGTTCGGGCCCTCCTTTCATCGTCGTTCCACCCTCTCCGTCATTCCCGCGAATGCGGGAATCCAGGGCGAGTTAGGGCGGAACTGGCTGGATCCCCGTTTGCACGGGGATGACGATGAATGTGGAACGACACGCGCCGGTTGACGCAGAACGCGGGAAATGTGGATTGCGATTTGTCGCCACCGCCATCCGCTTTTGCACGATAAACAGCCGTTCCGTGGTGGGAAACTGGCGTGCAACTGTGTGACCTTTCGTGCAGACCCTTGTCTTGGTGCCGTCATGCCAGCCCCTTCCGCGCTTTCGTCATGCCAGCGGATGCTGGCGTCTCATTCGGCTGGGTCGTTGTTCATGACGATCCCAGCCTGCCCGCAGGGCAGTTTATCCTGAGCGGCTGGCTTGGCCAGCCAGCCGAAGGGCTGGATGACGGCAAGGACAAAGAGGTGTCCAGTCGTCACGCCGCGCGGACGGGAACCGGAGTGAAGGAAGGAATCCGCCGGTAGGCCGGCCAGCGGGTGAAGCTGCAGGATGCTCTGCGTCTCATCCGGCAGGATAAGCCAGATTTCAGCCGTGTAGGAAAGGCCGTGTAGGAAAGATGGAACGCTTAATCCGGCCCCTCTATCACTTCGTCACTCCCGCTTCTGTCGTCATTCCCGCGAAGGCGGGAATCCAGGGCAAGGTTGCAGCTGGATCCCCGTTTGCACGGGGATGACGAATAGGGGCGGGATGACGAGAACGCCAAAACGCTAAAGCGCTAAAACGCTAAAGCGTCTCCACGCCGCGTTCGGCCCGCAGCAGCACTACCGGGATCAGGCGGTCGGTCCGCGTTTCATAGTCGTTGTAGGGCGGGTAGTAATTCGTCATCTGCGTCCAGAGCCTCGTCCGCTCGTCGCCTTCGGCGACACGCCAGCTTCCTTCGAAGCGATCTTCCGCCACCTGGAACCGGACGCCGGGCTTCGCGGTGAGATTGGTGAACCAGGCCGGGTCGAAATCCCTGCCGCCGTTGGAGGCGATGATCACATATTCGTCGCCCGCGCGGTCATAGATCAGCGGCGTGATATATTCCTGCCCGCTCTTGCGGCCGATGGTCTTCAGCAGCAGCGTGGTCGTCTTTTCCGGGCCGCCGAACTGGCTGCCGTCGATATAGTGCCCGTCCTTGCCGTCCGCGAGGTATCGCCGCAGGTGATCTTCGAAGAACGGCTTGAGATTCGCCATGAATTCATTGGCATCGGCCATGTTTCTCTCCCCGGCGCATCGCCGCGCCCGCGCCGAAGCTAGCCCAGGTCCGGCCGATGGCCAAGGCCCTGCCGCAAAGATCAGTCGCCGCGTGCCTGCCGGTGGTGCTGGATAACCTCATCGATGATGAAGCGCAGGAACTTCTCGCTGAATTCGGGATCCAGGTCGGCATCTTCCGCCAGCTTGCGCAGCCGGGCGATCTGCCGTTCTTCCCGGGCAGGGTCGGCGGGGGGCAGGGCCGTTCTGGCCTTGTAATCCCCCACCGCCTTGGTGATGCGAAAGCGTTCCGCCAGGATATGGATGAGCGCGGCATCGATATTGTCGATGCTCTTGCGATAGGCGGCAAGCGTTGAATCTTCGGCGGTGTTCGACATGGCGCACGCCTCTATCACACATTGTTCGCTTGCCAAGCGCCTCATGTCGCCCCATGGCCGGGGCCATGAGCGCCGAGGTCATTCCACTGCCACGCAGCGAGCCGTCACTGGCTCCGCTTCTTTCGCTGACCGCCACCGCCATGAACAGCGTGAATGCAGTCATTCTCGACCGCATGCAGAGCGAGGTTCCCCTCATTCCCGCGCTCGCCGGCCATCTGATTTCGGGGGGCGGAAAGCGCATGCGGCCGATGCTCACCCTGGCCGGGGCGGAACTGGTCGGATATCAGGGCACGCGGCATCACAAGCTCGCCGCGGCGGTGGAATTCATCCACACCGCCACCCTGCTGCATGACGACGTGGTGGACGATTCCGATTTGCGGCGCGGCAAGAAGACCGCCAATATCGTGTTCGGCAACCCGGCAACCGTGCTGGTGGGCGATTTCCTGTTCAGCCGGGCCTTCGAGCTGATGGTCGAGGATGGCAGCCTGCGGGTGTTGAAGATCCTGTCCGGCGCATCCGCCATCATCGCACAGGGCGAGGTCGATCAATTGACTGCCCAGCGCGAGATCGAAACCAGCGAGGATCGCTATCTTTCGATCATCGGCGCCAAGACGGCGGCCCTGTTCGCGGCCGCCAGCCGCATTTCCGCCGTGGTGGCCGAAAGGGACGAGGCGGAAGAGCGCGCGCTGGACGATTATGGCCGCAATCTGGGCATCGCCTTCCAGCTTGTGGACGACGCCATCGACTACGACTCCGATGCCGCCGAAATGGGCAAGGACCGGGGCGACGATTTCCGCGAGGGCAAGATGACCTTGCCGGTGATCCTGGCCTATGCGCGCGGCAATGACGAGGAGCGCCGCTTCTGGCAGGAGGCGATCGCCGGTTTCCGCACGGAGGACGAGGATCTCGCCCATGCGGTCGCATTGATCCGCAAGCGTGACGCGGTGACCGCGACGCGTGACCGCGCCCGCCATTTCGCGGAGCGGGCGATCGATGCGCTTTCGATTTTCCCCGATGGCAAGGCTCGCGCCGCCATGGTCGAGGCCGCGCGCTTCGCGGTCAGCCGGGGGTATTAGGGCCACTGTCGTCACCCCAGCGCAGGCTGGGGTCTCTCTGGCAGCATGCAGGAGGCCGGCGATGCCAGCTTGCCCAAGGGCAGTTTATCCTGAGCGGCTGGCTGGGCCAGCCAGCCGAAGGGCTGGCATGACGATATGGGGTAGGGCGTGACCATGCTCCCCATCCTGCCCGATCTGCTGGCCGCGCTTTCCACGCGCAGTTCCGCAGTGCTGATCGCGCCGCCCGGAGCGGGCAAGACCACTGCGGTGGCCCCGGCCCTGATCGGGGAGGAGTGGTGCACCGGCACGGTGATCATCCTCAGCCCGCGCCGCGTAGCCGCGCGCGCGGCGGCCGAGCGGATGGCGGAGCTGCTGGGCGAGAAGCCGGGCGAACGGGTCGGCTATCTGACCCGGCTGGATAGCAGGCGGTCCGCGGCAACCCGCATTCTGGTCGTCACCGAGGCGATCTTCGTTTCGACCATTCTCGACGATCCGGAACTCACCGGGATCAGCGCGGTGTTGTTCGACGAGGCGCATGAGCGCCATCTCGACAGCGATCTTGGCCTGGCCCTGGCGCTGGAAAGCCAGCAGGTGCTGCGGGAGGACCTGCGCATCCTGGTGATGTCGGCCACCATCGACGGAGAGCGCTTCGCTCGCCTTCTCGGGCCCGATGCGCCGGTGATCGCGAGCGAGGGCAAGGCCTATCCGCTGGCAATCCGCTGGCTCGGCTCGCAGCCGGAGTTGCGGATCGAGGAGGCAATGGCCGGCGCGGTGATGACCGCATGGCGCGACGAACAGGGCGATATACTGGCCTTCCTGCCCGGGGTCGGCGAGATCGAGCGGACGCGGGAAAGGCTCGAAAGCCGCCTGCCCGGCGTCCCGATCCTGCCTCTGCACGGGCAGTGCGAACCGGCGGCGCAGCGCGCCGCCATCCGCCGCGATCCCGATGGGCGGCGGCGGATCGTGCTGGCGACCAGCATTGCCGAAACCTCGCTGACGCTGGATGGCGTGGCGGTGGTGGTGGACAGCGGGCTCGCCCGGCGCGCGGAATTCGATGTCGCGGCAGGGGTCACGCATCTGGTGACGCGGCGAGCGAGTCAGGCTGGGGCGGCGCAGCGCGCCGGTCGGGCGGCGCGGCAGGGGCCGGGCATCGCCTATCGGCTGTGGGAGGAAGCGGCGCATCCCGGGCGCCCGCAATTCGATCCGCCGGAAATTGTCGATGCCGATCTCGCATCGCTCACCCTGGCGCTGGCGCAGTGGGGCGCGGGCGATCCCCGGGCCCTGCCGTGGCTCGATCCCCCGCCCGAGGCCGCGCTGGGGGCGGCCCGCGCTCGCCTGCGGTCGCTGGGCGCGCTGGACGAGGACAACCGCATCACCCCGGCAGGGCGAAAGATCGCCAGCCTGCCGATGGAGCCGCCGCTGGCCGCGATGGTCCTCCATGGCGCGGAACATGGCGCGGCGCGAATGGCCGCGCGGATCGCTCTGCTGCTGCAGGAGCGTGGCCTCGGCGGGAAGGGCGAGGATCTGGCGCAGCGCTTGTCGCGC
The DNA here is from genome assembly GCA_964468045.1 of uncultured Caenibius sp. Classification (GTDB taxonomy): domain Bacteria; phylum Pseudomonadota; class Alphaproteobacteria; order Sphingomonadales; family Sphingomonadaceae; genus JAWKXU01. The sequence goes on from CAYXTO010000003.1 coordinate 190,555, forward strand.
TGGGAGGGCGATCGCTCGCCCCGCGCCGAGGCTTCGCGCAAGCTGGCCGACGGCTGGGCGCGACGGGCGCGGTCTCTTGTCGAAGGGCAGTCCTGTCCTGCGGAAACGAAGGGCGGGGCTTCGACAAGCTCAGCCCGAACGGGGGAAAATATACCCCCTCCCGGCATTCTTCTGGCTTACGGCCTGCCGGACAATCTCGCCCGGCGTCGTGACGTCAAGGGGGAAAGCTGGCTGTCCGCCGGGGGCAGGGGCTATGTGCTCGATCCCGCGTCTCCCCTGGCCAGCGCGGAATGGCTGGCGGTCGGCGATGCGCAGGGGACGGCGAAGGGCGCGCGGATAACCGCCGCGTTCGCGCTGACCACGGCGGAAGTGGAGGAATGGCTGGGCGAGCGGATCGAGCGTCGCCACCTTGCCCGCTGGAACGAGGCCGAGGGCCGGGTGGAAGCGCGGCTGGAGCGGCGGCTTGGCGCGATTGTCCTGGCAAGCGGCCCGGACCCCACGCCGGACGCCGCCGCGCTGGAGGTACTCCTGCTCGAAAAGGCGCGCGAGAGGCTGGACACGCTGTTTCCTTCGGGCCTGATCGCCAGGGCGCGCCATGCGGGGATCACGGCGCTCGATCCGCAGACGCTCGCCGCCGAGGCGGAGCAATGGCTGTTGCCGCTTCTTTCGGGGCGGCGCGATCTCGATCTGCCGAGGGGAGCCGTGGCGGATGCCTTGCTCACCCGGCTCGGCTGGGACGAACGACAGAGGCTGGACAGGCTTGCTCCGCGTGAATTCACGAGCCCGGCCGGCACGAGCCATCGCATCGATTACGATCACGATGGCGGGCCGGCGGTGGAGGTGCGGGTGCAGGCGCTGTTCGGGCTGGACCGGCACCCGATGATCGGCGAGACGCCGCTGCTGCTGCAACTGACATCGCCGGCGGGCCGCCCGATCCAGGCCACGCGGGATCTGCCCGGATTCTGGCGCGGAAGCTGGCGTGACGTGGCGAAGGACATGAAAGGTCGCTATCCCAAGCATCGCTGGCCGGAGGAGCCCTGGACGGAAGCGCCCAGCCTCAAGACCAGGAATGCATTCGAAGGCCAGTCCCGCTCGTGATTTGCCCGCTTGATTCTTTGCGCGATTCGCAGGAAAGGCAGGGGCCATGAGTGCACGCATCTATCAGCGCCCGAAGAACGCCATGCAGTCCGGCAAGGCGCTTGTCGACCAATGGATTCTCGAATTCGATCCGGCGGAAGCGAAGCAGCCCGATCCGCTGATGGGGTGGGCCGGCTCCGGCGATACCCGGCAGCAGGTCCAGCTGAATTTTCCCAGCAAGGATGCGGCGCAGGCCTATGCCGCGAAGTACGGCATCGCCGCGCGCGTGCATCCCACCCCGGCCAAGAGGCTGAAAATTCAGGCCTACGCCGACAATTTCCGGTAAATCCCGCTCCTTCCGCAAACGGGAAGGCTTGCATCGCCCTGGTTCCCTCGCCATATGCGCGACCGGGAGTCGGGCGGGCGTTTGCGTCCGTTAACCTGGTCAGGTCCGGAAGGAAGCAGCCATACCGGATTGCGGCGGGTCGCCCGGCTCCTTTTTCCCCTGACATTGTGAGCGGCAGTCCCTAGTTTGACGCCCATGGGTGATTCCGGAGACATGTTCGGCGAGAGTGCGCCGGCCGATGAGGCTGAGGAAGCCAAGCCGAGCGCGGCCGAACTCGAAGCGGCGGGTCAATCGGCCCTGTTCGGCGGCGAAGACCCTCCGCCGCGCGCCGAGCCGGCGCCTTCCCCGGCCGCCATTCCTTCCAGCACGCAGCCTTATCGGGTGCTGGCGCGCAAATATCGCCCCCAGACCTTTTCGGAGCTGATCGGCCAGGATGCGATGGTTCGCACGCTGGGCAATGCGATCGAGCGCGACCGGCTTGCCCACGCCTTCCTGATGACGGGTGTGCGCGGGGTGGGGAAAACCTCCACCGCCCGGCTCATCGCCAAGGCTTTGAACTGCATCGGGCCGGATGGGCAGGGCGGGCCGACCATCGATCCCTGCGGCCTGTGCGAGCCTTGCATCGCCATTGCCGAGGGTCGCCATATCGATGTGATCGAGATGGACGCCGCGAGCCATACCGGGGTGGACGATGTGCGGGAGATCATTGAGGCGGTGCGCTATGCTGCGGTGTCGGCGCGCTACAAGATCTATATCATCGACGAAGTCCACATGCTTTCCCGAAACGCTTTCAATGCATTGTTGAAGACTCTTGAGGAGCCGCCTCCGCATGTGAAGTTCATCTTCGCCACAACCGAGGTGGACAAGCTGCCGGTCACCGTCCTCTCGCGCTGCCAGCGTTTCGACCTGCGCCGGATTCACACCCCGATGCTGCAACAGCATTTCGCGGCCATCTGCGCGAAGGAAGGCGTGGAAGCGGAGGAGGAGGCCCTGGCGATGATTGCCGGGGCGGCCGAGGGTTCGGTGCGCGACGGCCTGTCGATCCTCGACCAGGCGATCGCCCATGCGGATTTCGAGACGGACGGCGCCGAAGGCGGCAAGGTGGTGGCGGAGCGCGTGCGCGATATGCTGGGCCTTGCCGACAAGGGCGCGCAGCGGGATCTTTTCGCGGCCTTGCTGGCCGGTGACGCCCCGTCGCTGCTGGAACGGATCGATGGGCAATATGCGCTCGGGGTGGAGCCGCTGGCGCTCCTCAGGACCCTGCTGGAACTGGTCAACCGGATCACCGTGGCGCAGGTCGGCAGCAGTGGCGCCGACGCCCCGACGGCGGAAGAACGCGCCCTGATCGAGCAATGGGCGCAAGGTCTCGGCCCTGCGAAGCTGCATCGTCTCTGGCAATTGCTGCTCAAGGGCTATGATGAGGTGCGCGGCGCGCCGGACCCGCTGATCGCGGCGCAGATGGCGCTGTTGCGGGTCATGCATGCCGCGGACATGCCCGATCCGGGCGCTCTGGCGAAACAGCTGGACGATATGCTCGCCAGGGGCGTTGCGCCGGCGGCGCAGGGTGGAGTGGAAGGCTCCCCCGGGCCATCCGCGGCGGCGACGCCGGATTGGGAAGCATTGGTGGCGCGGGTCGATGCGACGGGCCATCTCCGGGTGGCCCAGATCATGCGGGACTGGATCCGGGTTATCGACCTGATGCCGGGCCGGCTGGTCTACTCATTGGCTCCGGGGCTCGCGCTCGATCCCGGGGCGGAATTGCGGGATGCGCTGCTCAAGGCCACCGGCGAGCGCTGGCAGGTCGAGCAGGGCGTGGGCGAGGGTGCGCCTTCGCTGCTGGAGCGGGAGGAAGCGCGCAAGGCGGAGGCGGCGGATGCGCTGCTGAACGACCCGCTGGTCGCTGCTGCCTTCGCGGCTTTCCCGCAGGCGCAGATCGTGGAGGAAAACGGCGTTTCCGTTGCGCGCGACCAGCATTGGAGCAAGAGAGCTTGAAGGAAATATTGTCATGAAGTCGATGGAAGAGATGATCCAGGCTGCCCAGCAGGCGGCCGAGACCATCCAGAAGCAGATGGGCGAAGCGCAGGCGAAGCTCGACTCGATCGAGGTGGAGGGCGTTTCCGGCGGCGGGCTGGTGAAGATCCGCTGCACCGCCAAGGGGCGGATCCGGGCGGTCTCGATCGACGACAGCCTGATGCAGCCCGGCGAAAAGCACATACTCGAGGATCTGGTCACCGCCGCGTTCAACGACGCGCGCACCAAGGCCGATCAGGCCGCCAATGCCGAGATGCAGCGGATCCAGCAGGGCCTCGGCTTGCCGCCCGGTTTCAACCTGCCCGGCATGGGCTGAAGCCGGCATGAGGGTGGCGTGAGGGGCCCGTCAGCCGGAGCGGATACTGTCGTTCGGCCCCTCCTCCACGCGATGCAGCGGCGTTGTCTCGTCGCGCGTCTTCCATAGTGAATAGAGTACGCCGGCCGCGATCAGGCCGAAGGTCACGCCAAGGCTCAGGGCTGGCGGGAATTTCCCGCCGCCCAGCCAGAAATCGGCTATGAATATCTTCGAGCCGATGAATACCAGCACCGCGGCCAGCGCATATTTGAGGTAATGGAAGCGGTGCACCATTGCCGCCAGCGCGAAATAGAGCGCGCGCAGGCCCAGAATCGCCATGATGTTCGACGTGTAGACGATGAACGAGTCGGTGGTGATCGCCAGGATGGCCGGGACGCTGTCTATCGCGAACACCAGGTCCGCGACATTGATCACCGCCAGCGCCAGCAGCAGCGGCGTGGCCGTGATGGCCAGCCTGCCGGTCCGGGGATGGGGGGCTTTCACCAGGAACCGGTTGCCGTGCAGTTCATGGGTCACCGGCATGTGGCGGGAGATGAAGCGAAGCACGGAATTCTGCGATATGTTCACGGATTCCCCGCCGCCAAAGAACATCTTCACCCCGGTGAAGATCAGGAAAGCGGCGAAAAGATAGATGATCCAATAGGCGTGATGGATCAGAGCGATCCCGCCGGCGATCATCAACCCGCGCAACACGATGACGGCGATGATGCCCCATAGAAGCGCTCTGTATTGATAGCGCAGAGGTATTGAAAAATATGAGAAAATCAGGCTTATGACAAAGACATTGTCGATCGAGAGGGCTTTCTCGATGAAGAAGCCGGTATAGTATTTCATGCCGAGGTCGGCGCCGCGTTCGGCCCAGACCCAGGCGCCGAAAAGAAGCGCGATCCCGATATAGAAAGCCGACAGCTTCAGGCTTTCGCCGATGCCCATCTCACGGTCGTCCTTGTGGAGGACGCCAAGATCGAAGGCGGTCAGGGCGATGACGATCCCCAGGAACGCGAGCCAGAACCACGCCGGCGTGCCCAGCCAGTCCATCGATAGCGCTTCCAACATAGATTCCTCTTCACGATCCGCTTGGTCGATCGGAGAATCCGCAGCATCTTGATGACCTTAGGTATGGGCCGTCGAAGCATCGGATCTTCCGATGCGGTCCGACATCACGAGGCTTGTCAGCCCTCGCCAGAGGGGCCCGGTCCGCACTCCGGAAATATGAACGCGCGGTTCAAAAATCAAGCGGAAGCCGCAGCGGAAACATCGATTTCCGGGAGGGGAGTGGGATTTCACCGATTATGACGGTGCGCTCGTCGCCGGTCCCATCCACAACCCAGCGGGTTTACGCCATTGCAGAGCGCAACCAGCCATCCCATATCCCGCAAAACGATGGGCGTCTTGCCCGGAGCGCATGATGCGGTGCGCCAATTTGGAAATAAGATGACGATGAACCTGCTTCCCCTGCTTCCCTTGCGCGATATCGTGGTTTTCCCGGGCATGGTCGTGCCGCTTTTCGTTGGACGCGAGAAATCGGTGGCCGCGCTCGAAGAAGTGATGATGGGCGAAAAAGATATTTTCCTGCTCGCTCAGCTAGATCCATCCTGCAACGATCCGGGGCGCGACGATCTCTATGACATCGGGGTGGTCGCCCAGGTGCTGCAGCTTCTGAAGCTGCCGGATGGCACGGTGCGCGTTCTCGTCGAAGGCCACCATCGCGCCCAGATTCGCGACATGCGACCTGAGCGCGACTTTGTGGTCGCGCAGATCGAAATGCTCGATCCTGAGGTGTCGACCGGCCCCGAGGTGTCGGCGATGATGCGCAGCGTGCTGGATCAGTTCGGCGAGTATTCCAAGCTCAACAAGAAGCTGCCCGAGGATCTGGCGTCGCAGCTCGCGCAGATCGAAGACGCCGCGCGCCTTGCCGATACGATTGCCGCCCATCTCAATATCAAGGTTTCCGAGAAGCAGTCGCTGCTGACCGAGCCGGATGCGATGAAGCGGCTCGAAATGGTCTATTCCTTCATGGAGGGCGAGCTTTCCGTCCTGCAGGTGGAGCGCAAGATCCGCGGGCGCGTCAAGCGTCAGATGGAGAAGACCCAGCGGGAGTATTACCTCAACGAACAGTTGAAGGCGATCCAGTCCGAGCTGGGCGGCGGCGATGGCGAGGATGGCGACGAAATCGCCGAACTGCAGGAGAAGATCGAGACTCTCAAGCTTTCCAAGGAAGGCAAGGCCAAGGCCCAGGCGGAACTGAAGAAGCTCAAGTCGATGCAGCCGATGAGCGCGGAAGCCACGGTCGTGCGCAACTATCTGGATGTTCTGCTGGGCCTGCCCTGGGGCAAGAAGTCCAAGCTCAAGAAGGACATCTCGAAAGCGCAGGAAGTGCTCGATGCCGATCACTATGCCTTGGACAAGGTCAAGGACCGGATCATCGAATATCTCGCGGTCCAGGCGCGCACCAACAAGCTGAAGGGGCCGATCCTGTGCCTCGTCGGCCCTCCGGGCGTCGGCAAGACCAGCCTCGGGATGTCGATCGCGAAGGCGACCGGCCGTGAATTCGTGCGGCAGTCGCTTGGCGGCGTGCGGGACGAGGCCGAAATCCGCGGGCATCGGCGCACCTACATCGGCTCGCTGCCGGGCAAGATCGTGACCAACCTCAAGAAGGCGGGCGCCTCCAATCCGCTGTTCCTGCTCGATGAAATCGACAAGCTCGGCCAGGATTTCCGGGGTGATCCGGCCTCCGCCCTGCTGGAGGTGCTCGATCCGGAGCAGAATGCGAAATTCCAGGACCATTATCTGGAACTGGATATCGATCTTTCCGACGTGATGTTCGTCTGCACGGCGAACAGCCTCAACCTGCCGCAGCCTCTGCTCGACCGCATGGAGATCATCCGGCTGGAGGGCTATACGGAAGATGAGAAGGTCGAGATCGCGCAGCGCCACCTGATCCGCAAGCAGATCGATGCGCATGGCCTCAAGGAGGGCGAATTCGAGCTGACCGAACCCGGCCTTCGCGATCTGATCCGCTATTACACGCGCGAGGCGGGCGTTCGTACGCTTGAACGCGAAATTGCGCGCCTGGCCCGCAAGGTCCTGCGTGCGATCCTCGAGAACAAGGTGAAGTCCGTCGTCATCACGCCGGAGAATCTTGGCGATTATGCCGGGGTGCGCAAGTTCCGCCACGGCGTGTCCGACGAGGAGGCGCAGGTGGGGGCGGTCACCGGGCTGGCCTGGACGGAAGTTGGCGGCGAATTGCTGACCATCGAAAGCGTCACCGTGCCGGGCAAGGGCGAGATCAGGACGACGGGCAAGCTTGGCGAAGTGATGAATGAATCGGTCCAGGCCGCTTTCAGCTTCGTGAAGGCCCGCGCGCCGCATTACGGCATCAACCCCTCGCTGATCCAGCGCAAGAACATCCACATCCACCTGCCGGAAGGCGCGGTGCCGAAGGATGGTCCGAGCGCGGGCATAGGAATGGTCACCTCGATCGTTTCGACGCTCAGCGGGGTGCCTGTGCGTCCTGACGTGGCGATGACCGGGGAAGTGACCCTGCGTGGCCGGGTCCTGCCGATCGGCGGGTTGAAGGAAAAGTTGCTCGCCGCCCTGCGCGGAGGCATCAAGATCGTGCTGATTCCCGAAGAGAACCGCAAGGATCTCGCCGAGATTCCGGAGAATGTGAAACAGGGGCTGGAGATCATTCCGGTGTCCCATGTCGATGAGGTGCTGGCCCATGCGCTCACCGCCGTTCCGGAGCCGATCGAATGGACGGAAGCGGACGATCTGGCGAGCCAGCCGAGCGCTGGTTCCGCGCTGGGAGCGGTGCCACCGACGGCCCATTGATTCGTATTGCGGCGCAGCGAATCGGTCGCAATTGACCGGCTCGTGACGGCCCCGCGGTCAGGCGAGTCGGGTCTTTCTGCACTCGACTCGTCGAAAACCGTGTTCAAATATGGGAAAACCGCACTTTTGCGCGTGGATTGCCTTTGACACGCCGGGCAAAACCGTTTCAATTCGCGCGCCGTCGGAAAGGCAATCCGCGACCACGGTTTTTTCAACCTAGAGGGGGTTCACTCAACCATGAACAAAAATGATCTGATCAGCGCCGTCGCCGATTCTAGCGGCCTTACCCGCAGCGATGCGACCAAGGCTGTCGAGAGCGTGTTCGACTCCATCGGCAAGGCGCTGAAGAAGGGCGATGAAGTCCGCCTGGTCGGTTTCGGCACCTTCTCGGTCGCCAAGCGCAAGGCCTCGACCGGACGCAACCCGCGCACGGGCGAGCCGATGACCATCAAGGCATCGAACCAGCCCAAGTTCAAGGCCGGCAAGGGCCTGAAGGACGCGGTCAACTAAGCTTTTCCCAATGATCGGGGCGCAGGCCCCGTGTGATCTGCAAGCCTGAAAGGGCGGGCAGTCGTATGGAGATGGCTGAAACGGATTAGCCACAAGCTGGCAGCAATGCCGGTCGCTCCGGTCCCGGTCGATATGAGAACACCGCGTCAGCCTTCCGGCCGGCGCGGTGTTGTCTTTGGCGCTGCTCTCGCGCTTCAGCGATCGAGCTGGACAAGCGCCATGGGGGCGGTGGGCGTATTGCCCATCGGGGATCCGCCAATCGTCCAGCGCAGCTGCTTGCCCGTGGTGGCAAGCTGCGGTCCCTCATCCGTATTGTTGGCCAGGATCGCGCCATCGGTCGTCAGGGTGAAAGTGCCCGAGGTTTCCGGCAGATTCGGTTTCGAATCATCTCCGCCGAGGCCCGCGGCATTACCCAGCATCATCATCCGCATCGGGTCGGCCGGATTGGCGGCGAAAGCCGGCGCATCGAGCCTCACTGCCCCGTCCTTGCGCAGTGACAGCTGCACGAACGGATTGGCCATCGGGAAGCGCTCGATGGTGGGAAATGCGAAATCATGGGTCAGCTTGCCGGTCACCGCAAAGTCGACATCGAACAGCCCGTTCCCCTTATAGTCGACTCGCTTCCAGCCTTCCTGTCGGCGCAAGCGCTCCACCAGCTGATCGGCGGCCTTGGGATCGGATGGATCGATGCCGCCCAGCAATGCGCGCATCTGTTCGGCATCGCGCTTGCGTTGCTCGGTGCGGATCTGCCGGCCTTCTTCCCAGAGCTTCTTCTGTTCGGCGATTTCGGATCGGGTGCATTCGCGTTCCTCCCCGCTCTCGTCGTCGATGCAGGAGTCCTGCTTGAACTCCTCCTCGACGGCATCCTCGGCCAGCTTGCTGAGCGCCAGCATGTGGATTTCGCCCGCGTAGGAGAAGGTGAAGTGGCCATCCTTCCGGATATCCAGGGTCGAAACGAAGCGGCCCGGCGCAAGAAAGCATGCGCTCAGCAACGCGGTGGCGAGCACGGCGAAGAGGATCGTGGCGATACGCGGTCCGGTCTTGTTCTTTCGCATAACAACTCCTTCTGGGCTCATCCGTGGCGGGTTGCGGCCGCGTAGAGAGCGATCGCCGCGGCGTTGGAGACATTGAGGCTTTCCATCGATTCGCTGATCGGCAGCCGGGCAAGCGCGTCGCAATGGGTTGCGATGTTCTGGCGCATTCCTTCGCCTTCGGCGCCGAGGACCAATGCGACGGGTCCGGCAGGCAGTGCCTGCGCCAGCGTGGCCTCGGCCTCTCCCGCAAGGCCGATGCGCCAATATCCGGCCTCCGCGATGTCTTCGAGCGCCCGGGCCAGGTTGACCACCCGGACCCAGGGCACGACCTCCAGCGCTCCGGATGCAGACTTGGCCACCACGCCGGATTCGGGGGGCGAGTGCCGGTCCTGGGTGACGAGGGCGCAGGCATTGAAAGCCGCCGCCGAACGCAGGATCGCGCCGACATTGTGGGGGTCGGTGACCTGATCCAGGACAACCACCGGACGCGCGGGATCGCCTGCCAGCACATCTTCGAGGAAAAACCCGTCGAGCGGTTCGCATTCCAGCACCAGGCCCTGATGGGGCGAATCCTTGGTGACGAGCCGGGCGAGATCGGCCGTGTCCGCATATTCCAGCGGAAAATCTTCCGGTAATTCGCCATCGAGCCGCTCGATAGCCTCGCGGGTCGCCCACAGCTTGCGATGGACCCGCTCGGGGTTCTTCAGCGCCGCTTCCACGGCGTGATGTCCCCATAGCCGGACCATGCCCTTGCTGGCGCGTCCACTGCCGCGCCCGCCCTGCATGCGCCCGGCGCGTCCGCGTAATGCACGTTCCTTGCGCCCCTTGCTCATGAATGCTCCCTGTTGCGAATGTTCCGTCTCCTGCCAGCCCCCCCATTGACAGGCAAGCATCGGTTCGTCATGGACGCGCGCACTCGGCCGGACGGCGCTTCCTTCTGGGAAGCATTTCGCGGGGCAACCCGCAACCGGCAATGGTGTGGACAGGTGGCCGAGTGGTTAAAGGCAGCAGACTGTAAATCTGCCCGCGTGAGCGTACGCTGGTTCGAATCCAGCCCTGTCCACCACCAGCCTTATCCGATAAAGCCAGATACGTTTGTTTGACCTATTGGACAGGATAAGCGTAGGAATTGTTGCAGACTTGCGGAATGGTTGCTATCCGGCTGTTTGCCTGCAATCACCCTGCCGTTCCTGAAAGTGGATGATTCCGGACTGACTGGAAGGGGATAGTACGATCATTAGCGAGGAGAATGATGCGCAGGAAATTCTTGCGGCGCTAAACCGGCTTTCCTTCAAGGAACTGCTGGATTCGGCCGCTGCCTTGCGCGATCGGGGGCATGGCCGGCTCCAGAGCTGGTCTCCGAAGGTGTTCATTCCCCTTACCCAGCTTTGCCGCAATCTCTGCCACTACTGCACCTTTTCGCAGCCGCCCAGGAAAGGGGAGGCCGCCTATCTCACGCGCGAGCAGATGCTCGACATCGCGCGCGCCGGCAAGGCGGCGGGATGCACCGAGGCCTTGTTCACTCTCGGCGACAAGCCGGAATTGCGCTTTTCCGCCGCGCGGGAGGAACTGGCTCGGCTCGGGCATGAGACGACCCTGTCCTATCTTGCGGAAATGTGCGCTGCCGTCCGGGACGAGACCGGCATGATTCCGCATGTCAATGCGGGGGTGATGGATCGCGAGGAAATGGCGATGCTGCGCCCAGTTTCCGCCTCGCAGGGGCTGATGCTGGAATCCGTCTCGGATCGCCTTTGCCAGAAGGGCGGCGCGCATTACCGCTCGCCGGACAAGGAGCCGGCCGCGCGCCTGGAAACGATCCGCCTGGCGGGCGAACTCGCCATTCCTTTCACTACCGGCATCCTGATCGGCATTGGGGAAACCCGGCTCGAGCGGATCGAGGCGCTTGTCGCCATCCGCGACCTGCATTTGCGCTACGGCCATATCCAGGAAGTGATCATCCAGAACTTCCGGGCCAAGCCGCGCACCGTCATGGCCGATGCGCCGGAGCCGGACATGGAGGAACTGCTCTGGACCATTGCCGCCGCCAGGCTGATCCTGGGGGCGCAGATGAATATCCAGGCTCCGCCCAACCTGTCCGCCGCCGATTTCCCGAGATTGCTTTCGGCCGGGATCAACGACTGGGGGGGGATTTCGCCGGTCACTCCGGATCATGTCAATCCGGAAGCGCCCTGGCCGGAAGTGGAGCGGTTGCGCGCCGCTACGGAAGCGGAAGGGCGCATGCTCGTCGCTCGCTTGCCGGTATATCCCTCTTACCTGGCCGATGCCTCGCGCTGGGTGGATCCTTCCATCGAGCCGCTGCTCTCCGCGGCCGCCGATGGTTCCGGCTTCGGCAGGGAAGACTTATGGTCGCCCGGCACAACTCGCCAGCCCAGCCTGCCCCGGCGATCTTCTTTGGGCGTGGATTCGCGAATTCGCGAGATCACCGGCAAGGCCGGCGACGGCGCCGATCTTTCGGAAGAAGAGATCGCGCTGTTGTTCGCCGCGTGCGATGCCGATTTCCACCACATCTGCGAAGCGGCGGATGCGCTGCGCCAGCGCGTCATGGGCGAAACGGTGACCTATGTGGTCAACCGGAACATCAACTATACCAATATCTGCGCCTATAAGTGTGGCTTCTGCGCCTTTTCGAAGGGCAGCATGGATGAGGCGCTACGTGGCCGACCCTACGATCTCGATCTGGAAGAGGTTGTGCGGCGCACGCGCGAGGCGTGGGACCGGGGCGCGACCGAAGTCTGCATGCAGGGCGGTATTCACCCGCACTATACCGGGGAAACCTATCTCGGGCTGGTGCGCGCGGTTCGTGCAGCCGTTCCCGAAATGCATATCCATGCCTTTTCCCCGCTTGAAGTGGCCCAGGGCGCGGCAACGCTGGGGCTCGGGCTGGAAGATTATCTGCGCAAGCTGCGTTCCGCCGGGCTCGATACGTTGCCCGGCACGGCGGCGGAAATCCTGGATGACGAGGCCCGGGCCATACTCTGCGCCGACAAGCTGGATACCGGCGAATGGCTGGAAGTAGTGGAAGCCGCGCATTGCGTGGGTTTCCGCACCACCGCCACGATCATGTTCGGCCATGTCGACAATTACCGCCAATGGGCAAGGCATCTGCTGCATATTCGCGCGCTGCAGGCCCGGACCGGAGGCTTCACGGAGTTCGTTCCGCTTCCCTTCGTGCATATGGAAGCGCCGATCGCGCTCCGGGGCAAGTCGCGCAGGGGGCCGACCTTCCGGGAAGCGGTGTTGATGCATGCCGTAGCCCGGCTGGCGCTCCATCCCCATATTCCCTCGATCCAGACAAGCTGGGTCAAGCTGGGCGCAGCCGGGGTTTCGGCCTGCCTGAATGCCGGGGCCAATGACATGGGCGGCACGCTCATGAATGAGAGTATCTCGCGCGCGGCGGGGACCAGCCATGGACAGGAAATGCCGCCCGCTGCGATGCAGGAGATCATCCGGTCGCTGGGCAGAGAGCCGCGGCAGCGGACGACACTTTATGGCGTGGTGGACGAGGCTATCGCGCAAAAGGGGATGGAGGCTGCTCCGCTAGAGCCGGTCGTGCAAACACCTCCGCGCAAGAAATCAAGCAAAACAAAAGAGTTGGAAAGCCTTTCTTATGAGAAATGACAAGTCTGTTACCATTGCCGTCTTGGGGGGAACCGGCAACGAAGGCGGCGGCCTTGCGCTGCGCTGGGCGCATCGCGGCCACCCGGTGATCGTCGGCAGCCGTTCCGCCGAACGCGCGCAGGAGGCGGCGAGCCGCATGAACGCTACTCTCGGCCGCGAAGCTCTGCGCGGCCTGGATAATGTCGCGGCGGCGAGCGAGGCGGACATCGTCGTGCTTGCGGTCCCCTATGCCGCCCAGCGGGGAACGGTGGAGGAAGTGAAGGACAAGCTGGCCGGCAAGATCCTGGTCGATGTCACCGTGCCGCTGGTTCCGCCCAAGGTCAGCCGGGTGCAATTGCCGGAAGGCGGTTCCGCCGTCGAAGCGATCCAGAAGCTGCTGGGCGAAGGCGTGCGCGTGGTATCCGCGTTCCAGAACATTTCGGCCCATCACCTCACGCATCTGGATGAAGAGATCGAATGCGACGTGCTGGTGTGCGCAGACGACAGCGAAGCGGCTGAGCAGGTGGTAGGCCTGACTCGCGAGATCGGCTTGCGCGCTTGGAATGCCGGGCCGCTCTGCAACTCGGTGGTCGCCGAAGGCCTGACCTCTATCCTGATCGGCCTCAATCGTCGCTACAAGGTGCCGGGCACCGGCATTCGCATCACGGGTATCCCGACCGGGCAGGAATGACCTCTACAACCTCTGTCACCCTGGTGGCGCCCGGCGACTTTCCGATGGTCGGAGAGGGCGATGACCTGCCGGGGCTTATTCTCGATTGCCTGGCCAAGGCGGACATTGCGCTGGAAAGCGGCAATGTCGTGGTGCTGGCGCAGAAGGTCGTGTCGAAGGCGGAAGGCCGCGCCGTTGCGCTGTCTTCCGTCACGCCTTCGTCGCGTGCGATCGAGCTGGCCGACCAATGCGCAAAGGATCCTCGCCTGGTCGAGCTGATCCTGTCCGAAGCGGACGAGGTGATGCGGGTGCGGCCGGGGGTCATCATCGTCCGGCACCGGCTCGGGCTGGTGCTGGCCAATGCCGGCATTGACCGCTCCAATGTCACTTCTGGGGATGGGGATGGTGAGGATCACGTTCTTCTCCTCCCGGTCGACCCCGATGCGAGTTGCCGCGCGATCCGGGCTGCACTCCGCACGCGGAGCGGAGCGGACGTGGCGGTGCTCATCATCGACAGCCTGGGCCGTGCCTGGCGCAATGGCACGGTCGGGACCGCCATCGGCGTCAGCGGCATTTCAGCGGTGGCCGATCTGCGCGGCAATCCCGATCTGTTCGGTCGCCCGCTGGAAACCACCGAGATCGGCCTGGCCGACGAGATCGCCGCCGCAGCGTCCCTGCTGATGGGGCAGGCGGACGAAGGCCGTCCGCTGGTGCTTTTGCGGGGTGGCGGCATTGCTGTGGGAGAGGGAAAAGCCACGGATCTGGTGCGGCCTCGCGCGCTGGACCTGTTCCCATGATCCTCGCTCTGGCAGGGGGCGTGGGTGGCGCCCGGCTCGCCAACGGGCTTGCGGCCATTTCGCAGCCCGGGGAACTGCGGATAGTCGTCAATACGGCGGATGATTTCGATCATCTGGGCCTGCGTATCTGCCCGGATCTCGATACCGTCACCTACACGCTTGCGGGCCGGAACAACCGGGAGCTTGGCTGGGGAATTGCCGGCGAGAGCTGGGCATTCCTCGACATGCTGGGCGAATTGGGCGGGGAAGACTGGTTCCGCCTGGGCGATCGGGACATGGCGATGCATGTCCTGCGAACCGCCTTTTTACGTGAGCAGACCCTTTCCGAGGTGACGGCGAGGCTGACGCAGCGGCTTGGAATCACTCATCCCATCATTCCGATGAGCGATGATCCGGTGCGCAGCATGGTGCTGACGGATGAAGGGGAATTGCCCTTCCAGCATTATTTCGTGCGGCGGCAGTGCGCTCCGCGCTTTCAATCCATCCGCTTCGAGGGGGTGGACAAGGCGCGGCCGAGTGCGGGATTTCTGGCTGCCCTTGACGATCCTGCGCTGGAAGCGATTGTGATCTGTCCCTCGAATCCGGTGCTGAGCATCGATCCTATCCTGGCCCTGCCGGGACTGCGGCACAGGCTGGAGCAACGGCGCGTGCCGGTGGTGGCGGTTTCGCCATTCATTGGCGGAAAAGCCGTGAAGGGGCCGGCAGCCAAGATCATGGCGGAGCTGGGCATGGCCGCCACGGCGGAAACGATCATTCGTCATTATCGGGGCCTGCTGGATGGGCTGGTCATCGATCACGCGGATGCCGAAGAGGCAGCGGCTGGCCATCCCGCCATCCTGGCGACGGACACGCTGATGCGCGATGACGAGGATCAGGCCCGCTTGGCGCGCGAGGTGCTGGCGTTCGCCCGAACTGTTGCGCGAGGTTGAGACAATGGCGGATTTTCGGATCCTGATCGCGGTGCGCCCGGTGGAAGATGGCAAGAGCCGGCTGGCTTCCGTGCTTCCGGTGGACAAGCGGAGCATCCTCAACCAGCGGCTTTTCGATCACGTGTGTGAAACGAGCCTGTCGTTCCTGCCGGCGGATCGGATCATCATCGTCAGCCGCTCGCGGGCTTTGCTCGAGCAAAGCCAGGCAAGGGGAATGGAAGCCTTGCTGGAAGGGGGTTCCGGCCTGAATGAAGCATTGGAGCAAGGCGCGGCGATTGCCGCATCGAAGGGCTCCGGCCCGCTTCTTGCCCTGGCGACCGATCTGCCGGGCCTTGGGCATGGCGATCTCGCCGCGATGGTCGAGGCATCGAGAACGGCAGATATCGTCATTGCCCCAGATCATGTTGGGCAGGGCACCAACGCGCTGCTGATGGCGCAGCCTCATGCGATTCCCTTCCGCTATGGCCCCGACAGTCTCGCCGCCCATATATCGGCTGCGCGTGAAGCCGGGTTGAAGCATGTTCTGGTCGAACGGCCGGGGCTGGCGCTGGATGTGGATACCGCAGAGGACCTGTCCCGCCTGCAATGGGCGGATATCGTTGCGCCCTGAAAAGGCTTCAGGCCGTGATCGTGCCCGGCCTGCTGGCGATGCCTGGAGCAAGGGCGGCGCTGGCCCGGTCCCACCAGACGAAGACAGCCTGCGAGAGCTTCCAGATCAGCCACGTCGCGATGATCGCGAAGGCGCCGTCCAGCGCGTAATGATAGGCGAGATGGATCGAGGCGATCCAGATCAGCAGGACGAAAGCGAGGCAATATGGCGCGGCGCGGCGCGAGACATGGCGCACGGCAAGATAGAAGAGAAAGGCCATGGCCACGTGCATCGAAGGCATGGCGCTGATCCCCGCCCCATGGCCGGGTCCTTGCGCCAGATAGGTGTCCAGCAACATCTGCTGCACGTCGAGCACCATGATCGGAAACTGGCCGTCGGCACGATGCAGATAGGCCATCTGGCTGGCGAAGGTTCGATCGCCCAGGAGCGGTTCGAGGAAGCAGGGCCCCACGCTGGAAAAGACGATGGCCAGTACGAAGCCGACCATCAGCCAGGTGAGCACCAGCGCCAGGAAGTAGCGCCGGCGGATCGAATCTGCCTGTGGTGCGAGCAGAATGAACAGCGAGCCGGGATAAACCAGCAGGAACCAGCCGTGGTAGAATCCGGCAAGGATCGAACTGATCAACGGATACCCCAGCGCAGGTTGCAGCAATATCCATGGATCGGTGCCGAAGATGGCGCGATCCCAGGCTATCAGCGTCGCGTCCCAGGAATAGGGCTGGAAAAGCGGGATCAACGGCTTGAGCATCGCGAAAAGCGGCAGGAGCAGGGCCAGCACCAGAAACAGCGGCAGGCGGGCGAGCAATCTGGCAAGGAAGGATGGCTCGGCATATCGTTTTCCCAGAAAGGAGAGCGGCGATGCCGGGCGGTGTCTGGCCAACGTAGCCACCGCATCCGCAATCAGTATCAGCGCCAGTCCTTTCGGATAAAGATCCATGTTCTGCAGGATCACCGAAAGCGGGAAGGGAAGCCCGACCTGCATGAGGATGCCGATCGAGATGGTAAAGAGCAGCCCGGAAATGGCAAATACCGGGATCTGGCCGATAAGCTCGGCGCGATATCCGTCCTTGCGGAAATGCTGCAAGATTGCGCGCCGGCCCATGCCCACTCCAAGCTCCAACTCGCTGAAAATGATAAGGGAAATAGTTAATCAAAGGCTTAAGGGATTTGCCGCCGTTGCATTTGGCTTGTTCCGCGAGGATGCCCGCCCTACATGTCGCCGATGGCCGGAGAGATAATGGACAACCGGGGGCGGGGCGAAGCAGCCTGGCGATGGCCCACAATTCACGCGGAAGGTCGCAAGTTCGGGTTGATTGCAGCCGCAATCTGCCTGGTGGCGGCATTTCTCGCGTGGGAAACCGTGGCCTGGCCGATGGCCTTCCTGACCCTTGGCATCCTTGCGTTCTTCCGCGATCCGGAACGGGTGGTGCCGCAGGATGACAAGCTGGTGCTATCGCCCGCGGACGGCTTGGTGACGCTTATCCAGCAGGTCGAACCTCCGGCGGAGCTCCAGGTGGATGACGGCAGCGGTTCGCGCGGCCTTGCTCGCGGGCCTGTCACCCGTATCTCGATTTTCATGAGCGTGTTCGACGTGCATATCAATCGCACGCCGATTGGCGGAACGGTGCGCCGCGTGGTCTATATTCCGGGCAAGTTCCTGAACGCTGATCTTGACAAGGCGAGCGAAGAGAATGAGCGCCAGCACATATTGATCGAGCGGCCTGACGGCGTTGCGATCGGCTTTACCCAGATCGCCGGGCTGGTTGCCCGCCGGATCGTTCCTTTCGTCAAGCCGGGCGATATTCTTGCGGCCGGCCAGCGGGTCGGCCTGATCCGCTTCGGCAGTCGGGTGGACGTATATCTACCCAAGGGCACTGATTCCCAGGTGGTTCTGGGCCAGAAGATCATTGCGGGCGAAACGGTGCTCGCGCGGATCGGCGAGCAATGCGTGATGGAAGGGGTCAGCCAGTGAGCGAAGGAGACGGTTTGCGCCGGCGAGGATCTCGCCGACTCAAGCCGGGCCTTACTCTACGGGCGCTGGTCCCCAATGCGATTACCGTGGCTGCGTTGTGTTCCGGGCTTACCGGGATCCGGTTCGCGATCGTCGGCAATTGGGAAAAAGCCATCTTGATGGTCATCCTGGCCGGGTTGCTGGACGGGATCGACGGGCGCATCGCACGGTTGCTCAAGGCGCAATCGCGCTTTGGCGCGGAGCTGGACAGCCTGGCTGATTCCCTGTCCTTTGGCATGGCGCCGGCGCTGATCCTGTTCCTGTGGTCCTTGCAGGATCTTCCCCGCTTCGGCTGGTTCGCGGCCCTGGCGCTCGCCATCTGCTGCGCCTTGCGGCTCGCGCGCTTCAATGCGCAGATCGATACGGACGACCAGCCTCACAAGTCCGCCGGATTCCTGACGGGAGTGCCCGCGCCAGTTGGGGCAGGGCTGGCCTTCCTTCCCCTCTATCTGTGGCTGGCAAGCGGCTGGACGATCTTTCGCGAACCCATTTTCGTGAGCGTTTGGGTCGCCCTCATCGCATTCCTGATGATTTCGAACCTCGCCACGCTGAGCTGGACCTCCCTTCGTCCGCGCCGCAACATCCGGCTCGAGATGCTCGCCTTGGCAGGCCTTGTCTTCGCGGCTTTGCTTACCGAACCATGGTGGACACTGGCGGCACTTTGCGCCGGCTATCTGCTCCTCATGCCTTATGGCCTGTTCAGCTATGCCCGGGCAAAGCGGGCCAGATCATCCTCGCGTCATCCCTTGCAGGCCGGCCCCGTCGAAACCAGCCCAACCGACCTTCGCTGATCACGCGACGAGGGGAAGATCGGGAAAACCCTTCTGCCCATTTTGACGGGTGCCGATCCGGGCGACGGGCAATTGCGCGACAGCGGCATGAACCTTCAGGTCGATATGGCGGATCCGCACGTCGCGATAATCATGGGAAGCCGCAAGCGCCTGGCGCAATGCACCATGGAAGCGGATTGCCTTGCGGAAAGCATCAGCAAGAACGGCGCCTGCCACGAGGGCGGATGATACAAACAACGCACCGAGGATAGCTGTGATCATGGTTATGCCTTTTTCCTGTGCCTGTCCCTGTTTGCATCCTGTGGAAGGCTTGTGGAAAACAACCCAGGGAAGTGCCTTGTTCCAATAATGAATGCATATGTTCTCTATTTGTTCTACATGTCAAGAGCATTCTGCGTCCGGTTCGGCATCACATGCGACGAGTTGATGCTGGATTTTGTCTCGGTTTGCAGCTAAGGGCGCGCGGTCTGTGAGCGAAGAGGCGGATTTCCCCGGCCTTCAATCCAGGCAAATCCACATGGAAGGCCCACATACCGGTGCCGCAGCGGGTATCCGCACGGTTCCAGTCTTCCAGAGGCATAACCGGAAAGGAAATACCTATGGCGGCTCCTACCGTCACCATGCAGCAATTGATCGAGGCCGGCGCGCATTTCGGCCACCAGACCCACCGCTGGAACCCGCGGATGAAGCCGTATATCTTCGGCTCGCGCAATGGCGTTCATATCATCGACCTGTCGCAGACCGTGCCGTTGTTCGCCCGCGCGCTGGATTTCGTGTCCGCGACCGTCCGCGCTGGCGGCAAGGTCCTGTTCGTCGGCACCAAGCGCCAGGCGCAGGAACCGATTGCCCAGGCCGCGCGCAGCTGTGGCCAGCATTTCGTCAATCACCGGTGGCTGGGCGGCATGCTCACCAACTGGAAGACCATCAGCCAGTCGATCAAGCGGCTCAAGGCTCTGGAAGAGAAGCTCTCGGGCGACACGGCCGGCCTGACCAAGAAGGAAGTCCTGCAGCTTACCCGCGAGCGCGACAAGCTTGAGTTGTCGCTGGGCGGTATCCGCGATATGGGCGGTATTCCCGATGTGATGTTCGTGATCGACGCCAACAAGGAAGAGCTGGCGATCAAGGAAGCCAATGTGCTTGGTATCCCGGTGGTCGCCATCCTCGACACCAATGTCGATCCGTCGGGCATCGCATTCCCGGTTCCGGGCAATGACGACGCCAGCCGCGCCGTGCGGCTGTATTGCGATGCGATCGCGCAGGCCGCTTCGAAGGGCGGCCAGGGTGCGGTTGTCGATTCCGGCGCCGATATCGGCGAGCTCGATCAGCCGATCGAGGAAGTCGCGGTAGAAGAGCCCACCGAAACGGTCTGAGCGCAACAGCGCCGCAATATTCCGAACCTATCGCGCCGAACCTTGCCGGGTTCGGCGCACACATGATTTTAAAAGGATCAAACCGATGGCTGCATATTCCGCTGCTGACGTGAAGAACCTGCGCGAGCGCACTGGCGCCGGCATGATGGACTGCAAGAAGGCGCTGGAGGAAACCAACGGCGATCTCGAGGCTGCGGTCGATGCGCTGCGGGCCAAGGGCCTGGCCGCCGCCCAGAAGAAATCCAGCCGTACCGCGGCGGAAGGCCTGGTCGGCGTTGCCGTCCAGGGCACTCGCGGCGTGGCCGTGGAAGTCAATTCTGAAACCGACTTCGTCGCCAAGAACGACCAGTTCCAGGATTTCGTCCGCAAGGTCACCGAGAAGGCCCTGGATATCTCGTCGGACGACATCGAAGCGCTCAAGAACGCTGCCTATCCCGATGGCGGTACGGTGGCCGAGAAGCTGACCAACAATGTCGCGACGATCGGTGAAAACCAGCAGCTGCGCCGCATGAAGAGCGTTTCGGTCGATAAGGGCCTGATCGTTCCCTACATGCACAACGCGCTTGGCACCAATCTGGGCAAGATCGGCGTGCTCGTCGCGTTGGAAAGCGAAGCTCCGGCCGATGTGCTCGAAGGGCTCGGCAAGCAGATCGCCATGCATATCGCGGCCGCATTCCCGCTGTCGCTGAATGCGGAAGGCCTCGATTCCGCCATGCTCGAGCGCGAGCGTGCCATCGCGGCCGAAAAGGCGGCTGAAAGCGGCAAGCCGGCCGAGGTCCAGGCCAGGATGGTGGAAGGCGCGGTGAACAAGTTCGCCAAGGAAAACGCGCTGCTCAGCCAGATCTTCGTGATGGACAACAAGACCCCGGTTTCCCAGGTGGTCGAGAAGGCGGGCAAGGATGCCGGTGCCGCCATCGTCCTGAAGGATTATGTCCGCTTCCAGCTCGGTGAAGGCATCGAGAAGGAAGAAAGCGACTTCGCCGCCGAGGTGGCTGCCGCCGCTGCCGGCGCCTGATAGAGCGCTCGAAGTATCGGCCCCGCGCGGCTTCGGCGGCGCGGGGTCTTTTGTATCCGGTGAGAGCCCGTCGGTGCCCCTTGGCAGGCGCGCCGGGCGCTCTATAAGGGCCGCCGGCCCGTCTTGTCGCGTGAGTTTTCCTCCGATGCCTTTGCCCCAGTTCAAGCGAATCCTGCTCAAACTTTCGGGCGAAGTGCTGATGGGGCGTCAGCAATTCGGGCTCGATCCGGAATTCGTTGCCGAGCTGGCGGCGGAGGTCAAGGCGGCGAAGGATACCGGGCTGGAAATCTGCCTGGTGATCGGCGGCGGCAATATCTTCCGCGGGGTTGCCGGGGCGGCCAAGGGGCTTGATCGCACCACCGGCGATTACATGGGCATGCTGGCCACCGTGCTGAATGCGCTGGCGATGCAGAATGCGCTGGAACAGCTCGGTGTGGAAACGCGCGTTCAGTCCGCGATCCCCATGGCTTCGGTATGCGAGCCTTATATCCGGCGCCGCGCCGAACGGCACTTGCAGAAGGGACGGATCGTCATTTTCGCTGCGGGAACGGGCAACCCGTTCTTCACCACCGATACCGGCGCCGCCTTGCGCGCGGCGGAAATGGGGTGCCACGCCCTGCTGAAGGGCACCAGCGTGGATGGTGTCTATGACAGTGATCCCAAGAAGAATGCGGAAGCCAAGCGTTTCGAGACAATATCTTATGACAAGGTGTTGTCGGATAATCTGAAGGTGATGGACGCCGCTGCCGTTGCATTGTGTCGCGAGAACCACATCCCCATCGTGGTTTTCTCCATTCGCGAGAAAGGCAATCTTGCGCGGGTGCTCGCGGGCGAAGGCGTACAGACGATAGTGCAAGAGGAAGCGTGAACCATGGCGAAGTATGACAAGGCCGATATCGAACGGCGAATGCAGGGTGCGGTGGACTCGCTGAAGGGGGATCTCACCGGCCTTCGCACCGGGCGGGCTAACGTCGCCCTGCTCGATCCGGTTCAGGTCGAGGTGTATGGCGCGATGATGCCGCTCAACCAGGTTGCGACCGTATCCGCGCCCGAACCGCGCATGCTGTCGGTCCAGGTGTGGGACAGGTCCAATGTGACTCCGGTTGAGAAGGGCATCGCCCACGCCGGGCTTGGCCTCAATCCGATCATCGATGGCCAGACGATCCGCCTGCCAATCCCCGATCTCACCGAAGAGCGCCGCAAGGAACTGGCCAAGCTTGCAGGCCAATATTCCGAGAAGGCGAAGGTCGCGATCCGCAATGTCCGCCGCGATGGCATGGAAGCGCTGAAGGAAGACGAGAAGAAGAAGGAAATCAGCGAGGATGATCGCAAGCGCAAGGAAGATGAAGTCCAGAAGCTGACGGACGAATATGTGAAGCTGGCGGATGAAGCCGCCGCTCAGAAGGAAAAGGAAATCCTCAGCCAGTGAATGACGAATCGTCCCCGCTTCGCTCGCGCGAGAGGACGAATGGCGTCGACCGGTCGGCTGTGGCGGAGAAGGGCGGGCCGGCGGCGCACGGCGCGCGCCATGTCGCCATCATCATGGATGGCAATGGCCGCTGGGCGAAGAAGCATTTCCTGCCGAGAGCCATAGGCCACAAGCGTGGCGTTGAAACCGTGCGCAACCTTGTACGGGGCTTGCGATCCACCGGGGTAGAAGTTCTCACCCTGTATGCCTTCTCGTCGGAGAACTGGAGGCGCTCCGAGGAGGAGATCCAGGATCTGATGGGATTGATGCGCCACTTCATCCGCAGCGATCTTCCCGAATTCATCGCCAATGGCATTCGCCTCAAGATCATTGGCGATTACAGCATCTTTCCGGCCGATCTTGTCGAAATGATCGAGGATGCGCGGGTGCGAACCGCCGAGGGGAAGAACGGCACTCTTGCCGTGGCGCTCAATTACGGATCGCAGCAGGAAATCGTGCGCGCGGCCAAGGTCGCGGCCGCCGGCGGGGAGATTACGGCCGAGGCCATCGAGGCCGCGCTGGACACGGCGGACCTGCCGCCGCTCGATCTGCTTATCCGGACGTCGGGCGAGGTCAGGCTCTCCAATTTCCTGCTATGGCAGGCCGCCTATGCCGAGCTATACTTCACCAACGTGCTGTGGCCGGACTTCACGCTGGCTCACCTGGAGCAGGCCCTGGCCGAATTCGCGGGGCGGGAGCGGCGCTTTGGCGGACGCTGAACCCATGCATGCCGTCTCCGCGCGCACTCAGGATCTTGCCGTGCGCACGCTTTCGGCGGCGGTCCTGCTGGCCTTGGTCGCCTTCGCCTTCTGGCAAGGCGGAAGCGTGCTGGACGGTTTCATCGTACTGATGGCGATGATTACCTATTTCGAGTTCGCCCTGTTGGTGCGCAAGCTCGGCCAGGATCATGCAAGGACGATTGCGTGGTGGGCAGCGGGCGCACTTTATATCGGCCTTGCAGCCGTTTCCCTCGTCATGATGCCGCCGATTGTCGTGGGTCTCGTTCTGGGAGTGGTCATTTTCACCGATACGGGGGCCTATTTTGCCGGTCGAGCAATCGGTGGACCCAAGATCGCGCCGACCATCAGCCCTTCCAAGACCTGGGCGGGATTGTTCGGCGGAATGGCTGCGTCAGCGATCTTTCTCGGGCTGATCGTGGCCCTGGCCGCATCTGCCGCCCAGGCGCTGGCCACCTCCGCAGGGGCGCAAGGCGACATCGCGCGCGCCGCTCTTGTGGCGGCGGCACTGGGAGCCGGACTTGCCGTGGTCGCTCAGGCGGGCGATTTCTTTGAAAGCTGGTTGAAGCGCAAGGCCGGCGTGAAGGACAGCTCGCGCCTGATTCCCGGCCATGGCGGTCTGTTCGATCGGGTGGATGGGCTGCTGCCGGTTGCGATCATCGCAGGTGCGGCGCTGGGTTCGGGTTGGCTGAAACTGTGACCCGCACCATTTCCATCCTTGGCGCGACGGGTTCCATCGGCAGTTCCACGCTCGATCTCATTCGCCGCAATCGCGACGAATGGCGCGTGGTGGCCCTGACCGCCAACGGCAATGCGGGCGAGCTTGCGCGACTGGCGCGAGAATTCGGGGCAGAATGCGCGGTGGTGGCCGACGAAGCGCGTCTGCCCGAATTGCGCGACCTGCTCTCGGGGAGCGGAATCGAGGCTGCAGGCGGTGCCCAGGCGCTGTGCGAGGCGGCGTCACGCGGAGCGGAAGTGACGGTCGCCGCGATCGTCGGCTGCGCCGGTCTTGCCCCTACCATGGCGGCGATCGAGCAAGGCAGGACGGTGGCGCTGGCCAACAAGGAAGCGCTGGTCTCGGCCGGTGACGTCATGACAGCGGCGGTGGTTCGTCATGGTGCAACCCTGCTGCCGGTCGATTCCGAACATAACGCCATTTTTCAATGCCTTGCCGGCAATGATCTCGCGCAAGTGCGTGCGATTACCTTGACGGCGAGCGGCGGGCCCTTCCGCGAATGGACGTGGGAAAGGCTGGAGCGCGCGACCCCGGCGGAGGCGGTTCGCCACCCCAACTGGGATATGGGGGCGAAGATCAGCGTCGATTCCGCCACCATGATGAACAAGGGGCTGGAACTGATCGAAGCCTTCCACCTCTTTCCCGTCGGTCTGGACAAGCTCCGGATCGTCATTCATCCGCAATCCGTGGTGCATTCGCTGGTCGAATTCCGCGATCGGTCCACGCTCGCCCAGCTCGGCCCGTCCGACATGAGGGTTCCGATCGCTTCGATTCTGGCGTGGCCGGGCCGAATGGAGACTCCTTGCGAGCCGCTCGATCTGGCTGTGCTGGGCGGTTTGACGTTCCAGGCGCCGGATGAACAGCGGTTTCCGGCCACGCGCCTGGCGCGAGAAGCGGCCGGGGCGGGGGGCGCCGCTCCCGCGGTTCTGAACGCGGCGAATGAAGTCGCGGTGGCGGCGTTTCTGGCCGGTCAGATCGCATTCACCCATATTGCAGCAAATGTCGAACGCGTGCTGTCGGCGGATTTGCCTGCGGCACCGGCTACATTGGATGACGTCTTGATGATAGACCGGGATGCCCGCGCTGCGGCTAGAGAGATTCTGGAGTTGGCCTGACTTGACCGAGTCCCCATCGATTTTCCTGATGATTGCAGGGTTCCTGCTGGTTCTTGGGCCGCTCGTGACCATTCACGAGCTGGGCCATTACCTCGTTGGTCGCTGGTTCGGAGTGAAGGCGGAGGCCTTCTCTATCGGGTTCGGTAAGGAATTGACGGGATGGACCGACAAGCGCGGCACGCGTTGGAAACTTTCGGCGATTCCGCTGGGTGGATATGTCCAGTTTGCGGGAGACATGAACCCCGCAAGCCAGCCCAGCCAGGAATGGCTTGATCTGCCTGAACAGCAGCGCGCCTCGACCTTTCAGGCCAAGCCGCTTTGGCAGCGGGCGCTGATCGTCGCGGCCGGGCCATTCACCAATTTCGCGGTTGCGGTGGCGATCCTGGCAGCCTTCAACCTGGCTTATGGCAAGCTCGTCATTCCGCCGGTCGTCGCCGCCGTCGCGGAAGATTCCGCGGCAGCCAAGGCCGGGATTCGCGAGGGAGACCGCATCCTGGCGACCGATGGAGATCCGGTCGAAACCTTTGACCAGCTGCGCGACCGCGTGGTGCCGTTTCCGGATTACGAGATAGTGCTCCAGGTCAAACGCGGCGACCGCGTCTTCGATGTGGATTTCCGCATTCCTTCGGTGACCGAGCGGGATCGCTTCGGTAATGAAACGCGGATCGGCCGGCTCGGCATCGTGTCCGTGGCGGGTGAGTTCGTGACGGTGGGCCCGCTGGAATCCGTCTCTCTGGGTGTCAGGCAGACGGGGGATATCATGGTCATGATGGGGCAAGGCATTGTCCAGATCGTGACAGGCAAGCGCGCGGTCGAGGAACTGGGCGGCCCGATCAAGATCGCCAAATATTCCGGCGAGCAATTGTCACTCGGTTGGCAGCCTTTCGTTTATTTCGTGGCGCTGATTTCAATTAATTTGGCATTCATTAACCTCCTGCCAATTCCGGGCCTCGATGGCGGCCATCTGGCTTTCTACGCGTCGGAAGCCATACGTCGCAAACCCATCGGGCTGCGCAGCCAGGAATGGGCCTATCGTACTGGTATCGGCTTCGTGCTGGCTCTGATGGTGTTTGTGACGATCAACGACATCGCGTCACTTCCGCTGTTTGGCAGTTAGGCGGCCACAACACGACGCATTTCGCAAGATTGGCGGGGATAGAAAGTAGGACGATGCAGAATCCGCACCGGCTAGTGCTTGATCGAGATCGGCTGATCGGGCAGAGGGCGGCGTTTCCGCATGACGCCATCTGATTGCGTCGGTTTCGATCGAGGCAAATGGATGAGAATGGCGCGAACGACATCGATGGTAAGTACCGTGTCGAGGATTGGACGGGATATGGGCCGCAAGGCAGACAGAATGGGTTCCTCGCAATTTGCGATCGCGCTGCTCGGCTCCACGGTTCTTGCGGGCCTTCCTGCAACTGCATTTGCCCAGCAGGGGGCCGCACCGGCGACTGGTGCCGAAGTGGCTCCCCAGCCGGCTGCACCGCTGGTCCAAACGATCAATACGCTGACTGTGGTGGGTTCCGAGCGGCTCGAACCGGCGACCATCCTCAGCTACATACAATTGAGCGAAGGGCAGCCCTATACCCAGGCCGCTGCCGACCAGGCGCTCAAGGACCTGTACGCGACCGAGCTGTTCGCTGATGTCAGCATCCGGAACAATGACGGCAATGTGGTGATCGAGGTCAAGGAAAACCCGGTCATCAACCGCATCGTGCTGGAAGGCAACAAGCGGATCAAGGACGACAAGATCCTGCCCGAGATCAAGCTGGCCCCGCGTCAGATCTTCACCCGGTCGAAGGTTCGCGCGGACGTCGCCCGGATCATCGAGCTTTACAAGCGCAAGGGCCGCTTCGCTGCGGAAGTGGAACCCAAGATGGTTTCGCTGGAACAGAACCGCGTCGATATCGTGTTCGAAATCCGCGAAGGCCCGAAATCCAAGGTTCGCCAGATCAACATCATCGGCAACGAGCATTTCTCCGACGGGGAATTGCGCGGGGAGATGGTGACCAAGCAGGCGCGCTTCTTCCGCCTGTTCAGTTCCAATACCGGCTACGATCCCGACCGGCTCGCTTTCGACCAGCAAAAGCTGCGCCAGTTCTACCTGACCGAAGGCTATGCCGATTTCCGCGTCGTGTCGGCGGTGGCCGAACTCACTCCCGACAAGCAGGACTTCATCATCACCTATGTGGTCGAGGAAGGGGAACGCTACAAGTTTGGTGACGTAACGGTCGAAAGCCAGCTGCGCGATTTCGACGCGGATCTGATCGCCAGGAATCTCCCGATGAAGAAGGGGAACTGGTACAATGCCAAGCAGGTCGAGGACACGGTAGAGGATATTTCCGAATTGGCGGGAACCCGTGGCTACGCCTTTGCGGATGTCCGCCCGCGTTTCAGCCGCGACAAGGACACGCTTACCATGGGCGTGGGCTTCACCATAGCCGATGCGCCGCGGGTCTATGTCGAACGGATCGACATCAATGGCAACACGCTGACCCAGGACAAGGTTATCCGTCGTGAGTTCCGCATCGCGGAAGGGGACGCTTTCAATTCCCTGCAGGTCAAGCGCTCCACCAACCGGATCAAGTCGCTCGGCTATTTCCAGGAGAATTTCGAGGTCAAGCAGCAGCAGGGCAGCGCTCCGGACCGGATCATTCTCGAAGCGAATGTGGAAGAAAAGCCCACCGGCGAATTGCAGCTCTCGGCTGGCTTCTCCAGCCTGGAGAGCTTCATTTTCCAGGGATCGGTGCAGCAGCGCAATTTCCGCGGTCGTGGTCAGACGCTCGGCCTGAGCGCCAGCTATTCGAAATATTCCCGCTCCGCGCAGGTCAGCTTCACCGAGCCTTATCTGTTCGACAAGAACATATCCGCAGGCATCGATATCTATCGCCGGGATATGAACAGCTTCAATTACTTCCAGCGCAATCGCAATACGACCTATGAGCGTTCCACGACCGGCTTCACTCTCCGCGCCGGTGTGCCGATCACGGAATATCTCACTGGCTTGGTGCGCTATACCTTCAATTATGATGACGTGTCATTGGGCCGCGAATTCTTCCGCAATGGCGAGTGCGAGCCTTTGCTCGCGGGCCGCTATCTCTGCGATGCGCTGGGCAAGGATACCAGCTCCATTCTCGGCGCCTCGCTCATCTATGATACGCTGGATAACCGCGCGCGGCCAACGAGAGGCCATACCGCCACGGTCGGTGTCGATTTTGCTGGCCTTGGCGGTTCCGTGCGGTACGCGCGCCTTACTGCTCAGGCGGCGAAATATTGGCCAGTCGGCGGCGGATTCATCTTTTCGGTGCGTGCGGAAGGCGGCATGATCAAGGCACTCAGGAGCCGCAGCGGTGAAGGCGTTGACGATGTCAGGCTGACCGACCGCTTCTTCCTGGGCGAACCGCAATTGCGCGGCTTCGATATTCGCGGCGTTGGTCCCCGTGTTATACGTAAACCCTATATTGACGACGATAATGACGCCAGCACTCCATTGGTTGCGTCGGAAGATCGCGGAACCTGGACCGACGATGCATTGGGCGGCCGGTTTTATTACACGGGCCGTGCCGAACTGGAGATTCCTCTGGGTTCCGGTGCTCGCGAACTTGGCCTGCGGCCTTCCATCTTTGCCGATGTCGGGGCGGTCTGGGGTGTGAAGAAACCCAAACTTCAGGATTTAAGAGAATCGGAGTTCATCCATTCTTTGAATGAGCAAGGTCAGAAGCTTTACACGCAGATCGATGCTGCCGAAGTGGTTGACGGCTCCTGCACCGCCACTCAGACATCGACTGTCACTGACGAGACCAATCCGAGCCCACCTGCTTGTCTGACTAACGCTGCAAACTCACCTATCGGCACGACTATTCCTCCCTTCACGGAAGTTTTCCTGGGTAATACCTGGAAGCCGCGCCTTGCTGTCGGCATTGGCGTGAACTGGAATTCGCCGTTCGGCCCGCTCCGTATCGATTTCGCGAAAGTGCTACTCAAGGAAGAAGGCGACGACACCAAGCCCTTCTCGTTCAACGTAGGAACCCAATTCTGATGAAATTTCTCCTCAAATCGGCGGTTGCCGCCGGCCTCGTCCTGTCCGCTGCTCCGGTCGCGGTGGCTCCTGCCGCCGCCCAGGCTATCAAGGGTATCGGCATCGTCAATATTCCGGCGATCATCGGCAATTCGAACGCCTACAAGACTGCGGAGCAGCAGCGCCCGGTCACTTACAAGGCGCAGATCGATCAGGCTGAGAATCGCCGCAAGCAGATCCAGGCCCAGCTGGACCCGCTGGTGAACAAGTTCGAAGCGGATCGCCGGGCGGCCAAGCCGAACGACGCCGCGCTTCAGCAGCAGGCCGCCCAGATTCAGCAGATCGAACAGGCCGGCCAGCGTGAGCTGCAGCAGATCCTTGCCCCGGTTTCGCTCTCTCGCGCCTATGTCGAGGAGCAGATCAGCGACAAGCTCAATCAGGCCGTGGAAAATGCGGCCAAGAAGGCCAAGATTTCCCTCGTGATGACGCCGGATAGCGTTCTGTTCGCCGATCCGACCTACAACCTGAACCAGGGCGTCCTGGACGAGCTCAATACGCTGCTGCCCAGTGCGCAGCTCGTGCCGCCGCAGGGCTGGCTGCCGCGTCAGCTGCGTGAACAGCAGGAAGCTGCGCAGGCCCAGGCACAACCGAGCCAGCCCGCTCAGCCCAGCCAACCGGCGGGCCCGCAGCCGCAAAGCCGCTAGTCCACGCGGAACGGGGCAAGCTGGTGAGCGGAACGACGCAAGCGGCAGGCGGCGCATACGATATCTGCAAGATATTGAATGCGTTGCCTCATCGCTATCCATTGCTCCTGGTCGATCGGGTGGAATCCCTGACGATCGGTGAGGAGATTCACGCGGTCAAGGCGGTAAGCTTCAACGAGCAGTTCTTTCAGGGCCATTTCCCGGGTCGGCCGATCATGCCGGGCGTGCTCATCGTCGAGGCGATGGCGCAGGCCGCGGCTATCCTCGCAATCGAGACGCTGGAACTGGCGGGCAGCGGCAAGCTCGTCTATTTCATGGCGATCGAGGAAGCCAAGTTCCGCAGCCCCGTCGAGCCGGGAAGCCTGCTGGATCTCCATGTGGGGTTCGTCCAGAAGCGCGCGCGCGTGTGCAAGTTCTGGGGCAAGGCGATGGTGGGGGGCAAGCTTGCCTGCGAGGTGCAGTTCACCGCCATGGTGGCCGATCCGCCCGAGGAGCAAGCCTGACGCTTGCCTTTTGCGCGTCCTGCCTTTAAGGGCGCGCCTTTCCATTCATCCGCAGGCCGGTCGGAACCGGCCGACATATACGGAGCAGCAGCCATGAAGGCCGATATCCATCCCGATTATCACATGATCAAGGTGCAGATGACCAACGGCACCGTGTTCGAAACCCGTTCGACCTGGGGCAAGGAAGGCGACACGATGACGCTGGAAATCGATCCTACCAGTCATCCGGCCTGGACGGGTGGCCCCCAGCGCCTGCAGGATGGCGGCCGCGTTGCCCAGTTCAACAAGCGGTTTGGCGGGCTTTCGCTCAAGAAGAAATAATCGGCGCTTCGCGTGCCAATTCGAGGGGCGGCCTTGCGGGCCGCCCTTTTCGTTTGGCGGGATCAGCGCCGCATGCGGGTGAAGGTGTAGCTGAGCGCAATGCCGGCGGAATACTGGTTCCGGCGCCCGAAATTCTCCGTAATCGGTGAATCCGCCGCATCCCCCACGAGGCGATCGTAGCGCCCATAGGCGGCCAGGCCCCATTGCGGAGAAAGCTGATAGAGCGCACCCAGCGTTCCACCGAGCGACTGGATGCCGGAGCCGGGCGAATAGGCGTCCACGCCCGCTATCGAGGATTCCTCTGGAGTTACGCCGAAATAGGCGCGCTGATGGCGGGCATTGCCCCATTCCAGCCGGGGGCCGATCGAGACCAGCCATTTGTCGCGATCGCGCAGGATGTAATCCAGCCCGGCGTCGATCACCCAGCCATCATGCCCGCCGATGCCGCGGCGGATTTCAGTGAAGCCGTATAAGTGATCGCCGATTTCCGCCTGGAGCGAGACGCCAGCCTCGACCGTGGCCTTGACCGGCGCGATGCCCGGCGCGGTATCGTTCACGCTGCGCCTGGCGGTGAAGGTCAGAACCGGCCCGATATAGATACCGCCTGCATGGATGACCGGTATGCCGAAACCTTCGTCCGGCGCTTCATAGGCAAATTCCTCATCGCCCCTGGCCCGGCTGAAATCGAAGAAGGGCGAAAGGCCGATGTCTTTCGCGCCGGGATAAGCGGGGCCGATTTCCGGGCCGGCATAGATCCTGATCCGTTCGGTTGATCGGTCAGGCGGCGGCGTTTCCTGCGCCGATGCGGGATGGGGCGCATATATCACGAGCACCGCAAGAATCCCCGCGTGAACGCCCCGGCATGGCCTGAACTTCTTCATGGGCGCGCGCTCGATCCGTTCGGGTTCCAGATCAGCCCCATGGGCGTTCCCTGTACCATTTGGTGATGATGTATTTGACACCCTTGCGCACCTTCATCCCGTGATGCAGCGTTGCCGGGTTGACCTGCCCGTCCGGCTTTCGGTTGTTCCATGCCAGCAGCCGTCCGCGCTCCGGCTGAAAGGTCTTGTCCAGCTCCTTGAAGCGCGTGCCGCCGCCTGCAGCGACCGTGTTGAGATAGATCATTATCGTCCAGGTTCGCTGCCCTGAAACCGTACAGTAGCGCTGGTAATCCCTTCCCCAAGGATCGAAATAATCGGTGTGGGCCTTGAATTCCTGCCCGACATCGTAACGCTGCCCCTGCACGGGCTCTCCATATTCCGGAGCGATCCCCGAAACGGCGTTGAGCCGCTCCTCCAGCTCTTCCACGGCCGGCTCGTCCGCCTCGAGATCGCAAGTCTCGCTGGTCCTGAAATAATCATCCCCATTCGGATCCGCGATGGTCGAAGGGCGGCGATTGATGTCGATCAGCCGGATCAACCGGTCGCAAAGCTGGTCGGCCAGGAATGCCTTGCAGGTGAAGACTTCGGCCGCGGATAGGGGAATGCGCTGGATGCCGGGCCAGGTTGCCAGCTTCTCGGCCGAGGTGTCACCGCCTGTGCCCATGAGGGCGAGGCATAAGCCCTTGGCGGGCAAAGGCAAGCCGCAAGCGTTGCGATATGCGCCGGCAGGAAGTGCGGGTGCAATCTCCCGTAATGCACAGTTTTCCCTTTCCAAATCTGACGGTCTGTGCGAGAGGCTCGCCGCCGTGCGGTATCCCGGTTTCAAGGCCGGGCCCGAATATATGGCGATCGTAGCTCAGTTGGTTAGAGCGCCGGTTTGTGGTACCGGAGGTCGTGGGTTCGAACCCCATCGGTCGCCCCATTTTCCTTTCAGTTTTGGATGTTTCGTCACTGCGATCCGTTGGCGAATCAAGGGACATGATGACCGCCTTCTGGACCGAAGCCGATTTCGACGACCATGAGCTGGTCGAGGTAGTCCGTGATCGTGCATCCGGCCTGACCGCCATCATTGCAATTCACTCCACTCATCTCGGGCCTGCGGGCGGCGGCGCACGTTTCTGGCACTATGCCGATCCCGCGGATGCCATGCGCGACGCGCTGCGCCTCTCACGCGGGATGAGCTACAAGAACGCCATGGCTGGCTTGCCGGCTGGCGGCGGCAAGGCGGTGATCCTGGCGGACGAGGAACGGTCCAGGACCCCCGAAATGCTGTCCGCCTTCGGTGATGCGATCGAGGCGCTCGGCGGGCGCTATGTCACCGCCGAGGATGTGGGCATGGCGGAAGCCGATATGGCCGCCATCGCGAAGCGCACGGAGCATGTCTCAGGCCTGCCGGTTGGCGATGGTTCCGCGGGCGGCGATCCCGGGCCGTTTACAGCAATGGGGATCTATCTCGGCATCAAGGCTGCGGTTGCCCACAAGCTGGGGCGCAATTCCATGGATGGCGTTCATGTGGCGGTGCAGGGCGTCGGCAGCGTGGGCGGCGGAGTTGCACGGCTTCTCGCCCGGGATGGCGCGCGACTGACCCTTGCGGATATCGACGGCGCGCGGGCCCTTGCGCTCGTGGACCAGCTTGGCGCCGCCGCGGTCGATCCCGCGCGGATCATGGAAGTGGAATGCGATGTGTTCAGCCCCAATGCGCTGGGCGCGATACTGGACGATGCCGGCATCGCCCGCCTCAATGCGCCCATCGTGGCGGGCGGGGCCAACAACCAGCTGGCCCGGCCCGAACATGGGCTGGCGCTTGCCGGCCGGGGCATCCTGTATGCGCCCGACTATGTGATCAATGCCGGGGGCATTATCAATGTCACGCTGGAATACGTCGCCCGGCGCAACCGCGAACATTGCGGCGTGGACGAAGTGCATGCGCGGATCGCACAGATTCCCGAGCGCTTGACCCGGATCTGGCAGGAAAGCGAGAAGAGCGGGCTGACTCCGGATATGGTTGCCGATCGCATGGCCCAGGCGTTGATCGGCAGGTAATCTTCGGCCGGAGAGGGGAAGCACTTGCCTGAGACCTCGCCACCTGCCAAAGGCACCCCAAGCTCCGGATAGCCCCGACCCATGCACGGTTTTGCCAATCCTGCCCGTTTCCTGCGCCTCGCGCGCTGGCTTACCGCGCCGCTGCTGCTGGGCGGCCTGGTCATTGCCGGCGTCGCGCTCGCCTATGGCTGGTTTGCCGTGCCGCCCGATCGCCTGATGGGCGAGACCGTCAGGATCCTGTTCATCCATGTTCCCACCGCGTGGCTCGGCATGGGCGGCTGGACCGTGATTGCGATTGCCAGCGTGGTGGAACTTGTCTGGCGTCATCCGCTTGCGGGTATCGCGGCGCGTGCTGCGGCGGTGCCGGGCGCGGTCTTTACCGCCATATGCCTCGTCACCGGATCGATCTGGGGGCGACCGGCTTGGGGCACCTGGTGGGTATGGGACGGCCGCCTGACCAGCATGCTGGTGCTGCTATTCCTCTATTTCGCCTATATCGCTTTGGCCGGCGCCGCGCAGCGGGATGGCGCTTCCAACCGGATTCCGGCGATCTTCGGGCTGGTCGGGGCCATCAATGTGCCCATCATCAATCGATCGGTCGTATGGTGGAATTCCCTCCATCAGCCACCCAGCATCACTCTCGGGAAATCCGCCATCGACCCGGTCTTCCTCTGGCCGCTGCTGGCGGCGGCGGTCGGCTTCTCGCTGATATTCGGTGGCGTGGTGCTGGTCCGAATGCGGGCCTTGCTGGCGGATATACAGACCGAATCCCGCTTGCGGCGCAAGGCGCTGGAGGCATAGGGCGGGCCATGCGTGAAGCGCTCGATCAATGGCTGTTCGTTGCCGCCGCCTATGCTATCGGCATCGTCGGAACTCTGCTGCTTGCGGGTTGGAGCTGGCTTGCCATGCGGCGCGCAGAGGCGCGGCGCGACAAGGTGCGTGGAAAATGAACGGCAGGATCGCGCCCAAGCATCAGCGGCTGGTCCTGCTTCTGATCGCGCTTGCCGCCCTGATCGGCGCGGGGCTGCTGGCTGCCTGGGCGCTGCGCAGCCAGGCCAGCTACTTCTATGTGCCGAGCGAGATGGTCGCGTCGCCACCGGACGCGGCGCGTGCCGTGCGCCTGGGCGGCATGGTGGAGGCAGGATCCATCAACACCATGCCCGATGGCGTCACCATCCGCTTCATCGTGGGTGACGGGAAAGCGCGTGTTCCCGTCCGCTACGCCGGAATATTGCCGGATCTCTTCGTGGAAGGGTCCGGAGTGGTGGCGGAGGGCCATCTGCAGCCGGACGGCACCTTCGTTGCCGACAATCTCCTTGCGAAGCATGACGAGAATTACATGCCGCGGGAACTGGAGGACATGACCGCCGAGCAGGCGCGGGCGACCGTGGCGGAAACTTCGCAATGAGGGCGGCCGGCGAATGATCGCCGAATTCGGACTGGCCGCCCTTTGGCTGGCCGCCTCGCTGGCTGGCCTGCAGTTGCTCGGCGGCGCGATCGCGCTGCGGGACGGTGGGCAAAGGCTGGCGGCGCTGGTGCGCCCGGCCGCGGCCGGGCAGGGCGTTCTTGCCGCGCTGTCCTTCGGCGCGCTGCTGCTGTTGTTCACCCGCACCGATCTGTCGGTGAAGTTGGTGGCGATGAATTCCCACTCCGCCAAGCCATTCATCTACAAGCTGTCGGGCGCGTGGGGCAACCACGAAGGATCGATGCTGCTGTGGGTCACGGTGATGGCCATGTCGGGCGCGTTGATCGCCATGCTGGAACGTCGCCTGCCGGAAAAGACCATATTGGCGACCCTGGCGGCGCAGGCCTTTGTCGGGCTTGGCTTCTACGCCTTCCTGCTGTTTTCATCGAACCCGTTCGAGCGGCTGCCGGAACCGGCGGCGGAAGGCATGGGGCTCAACCCGCTGCTGCAGGACATCGGTCTCGCGCTTCATCCGCCGACGCTTTATTTCGGCTATGTCGGGCTTTCCGTGGCCTTCAGCTTTGCGGTGGGCGCGCTGGTCACCCGGCAGGTCACGCCTGCCTTCGCCCGCGCGATGCGCCCCTGGGTGCTGGGCGCCTGGATCTTCCTCACTTTGGGCATCACGGCGGGCAGCTACTGGGCCTATTACGAGCTGGGCTGGGGCGGCTGGTGGTTCTGGGATCCGGTCGAGAACGCATCGCTCATGCCGTGGCTCGCCGCGACCGCACTGCTCCATTCGGCCAGTGTGCTGGCGGCGCGCGATGCCTTGCGGGCCTGGACCATCATGCTGGGCGTGGTGGCTTTCTCCATGTCGATGGTCGGCACCTTCCTGGTGCGCTCGGGAATCCTGACGAGCGTCCACGCTTTTGCCGTGGACCCGGAACGCGGCAGCTTCATCCTCGCCTTGCTGGCGATCTATATCGGCGGCGCGCTGACATTGTTCGCCTTGCGGGCGGGCACCGTGGCCGAGGGGGAGCGTTTCGCGGTAACCAGTCGCGAGGGCGCCTTAGTCTTCAACAATGTGATGCTGTGCGCGATCCTGGGGATCGTGCTGGTGGGCACGCTCTATCCGCTGCTGACCGAGGCATTCGATGTGAAGGTTTCGGTGGGGCCGCCCTATTTCAATCCGGCGGGCGCGATATTTTTCGTGCCGATGCTGGTGGTGATGGCGATCGGTCCTTTGCTGCGCTGGCGGCGGGACCACCTCAGCCGCGTGAAAACTCCGCTGCTCTTCGCCGCGCTGGTGAGCCTCGCAACCCTGGTGGGCGTATTGGCGTGGAACCCGCCAGGACTTTTGCCCCTGCTGGGATTTGCGATGGCGACCGGGCTGGGGGTGGCGAGCCTGCTGCCCTTGCGGGGCAGGAACCTGCGACGCTTGCCGATGGCGGTGTGGGGCATGGTCATCGCCCATCTCGGCATTGCGGTATCCCTGTTCGGCATGGCTTCGGAAAGTGCATTTTCCGTGGAGAAGCTGGTTGCCGCCCGGGTTGGGGAAGCGATGACGGTCGGCCCCTGGCAAGTGCGCCTGAACGCGATCGAGCCGGTTGCCGGCCCGAACTGGACCGCGATGGAAGGCAGGCTGACCGCAGAATATCAGGGCGGTCGCGCGGTCATGGTGAAGCCCCAGGCTCGCACTTTCTGGGCGCCGGTACAGGAAACCAGTGAATCCGCACTGCTGACGCGCTGGAATGGCCAGCTTTATGTGGTGCTGGGCGATGAATCGGATGATGGCCGCTGGCAGCTGCGGCTGTGGTGGAAGCCGTTTGTCACCCTGATCTGGTTCGGTGGAATGCTGATCGCCCTGGGCGGCTTGCTGGCATTGCTGGGCCGCCTGGCGAACGATCTGAAACGCCGGACGGCGTTGGTGAAAATTGCCGAGCGCAAGGCGGAGATGGGGCGATGAGCGGCATCCGCTGGACGGTCTGGCTGCCCCTGGCGGTATTTGCCGCTTTTCTGGGTCTGGTGGGATTGCAGCTCTATCGCCCCGCCGAGCGCGAGGTGCAAAGCGCGATGATCGGCAAGCCGGTTCCGCAATTCGCCCTGCCCGCGGCCAGCCCGGACCTGCCCGGCGTCTCCACGGCGGATTTCAGGGACGGGAAACCGAAGCTGCTCAATATCTGGGCCAGCTGGTGCATTCCCTGCGCGGCCGAAGCCCCGCAACTGGCCGAATTGCAGGCGCGGGGAGCGCAGATCGTGGGCGTCGCCATTCGCGACAAGCCGGAGGATGTGGCAGCCTTCCTCGCGCAATACGGCAATCCCTATGCCCGGATCGGGGCGGACAATCTCTCCTCGGTCCAGCTCGAGATCGGATCGTCCGGCGTGCCCGAGACCTTCGTGGTCGATGGGCAGGGCATCATCCGCTATCAGCATATCGGCGATGTGCGGAAGCCGGATGTGGCCATCCTGCTGGACAGGCTGAAGGAGGCGGCGGAATGAGGCATGTCCTGCTCGCCCTCGTGCTGGCGTTTTCGCTGCAAGTGCCGGTCCTTGCCCAAGATTCGCTCCCGCCCGCCCCCTATGCCTATCGCCAGCTCGATGATCCGGAACAGGAAGCGAAGGCGCAGGCGCTGATGGAGACGCTGCGCTGTCTCAAGTGCCAGAGCCAGTCGATTGCCGACTCGGACGCACCGATGGCTGGCGATATGCGCCATCAGGTCCGCACGCGCATCGCCGCCGGCGAGTCTCCGGAGGCCATTCGCGCCTGGCTGGTGGAGCGGTATGGCGATTATGTGAGCTACAAGCCCCGTCTGGACGGTGCAACGTGGCCTCTGTTCGCCGTACCGCTGCTTCTGGTGCTGTTGGGTGCCGTTGTGCTGCTCCGACGGTTCGGCAGGCGCTCATGAGCTGGGCTGTTGCGATCGGTGTCGCATTGGCGGCTTTCCTGGCGATGGTGGCCTTGTTCCGCCTGCCGCGCTGGGCCTGGAGCAGTGTGGGCGCCACGCTGATGCTGGGGCTGGCCGGTTACGCCACTCAGGCGAATCCGGACCTGCCCGGCTCGCCCAGGGACGCTGTCCGCTCCGCCGACAATGAAGGGCCGCTGATCGTCGAGGCTCGCCAGCGTTTCAGCGACACCAATTTGCCGAATAATTATCTTATTATTTCAGATGCTTTTACGCGGCGCGGAGATTTTGCCAACGCCGCGGAGGCGCTGAGAACGGCGGTGCGGAAGCATCCCGAGGATTCGGAAGCCTGGCTGGCGATGGCCAACGCCCTGGCGGCGCATTCCGAAGGCAATCTCTCTCCGGCCGCGTTGTATGCCTATCGTCGTGCGGAAGCTGCCGCGCCAAACGCCGCCGGACCCGATTTCTTCAGGGGCGTGGCGATGCTCCGCTCGGGCAAGCTGGTCGAAGCGCACCAGCTTTGGTCGAGAGCGCTAGCGAAGACCGCGCCCGACGCGCCCTGGCGCGCCGATCTCGAATTGCGTGTCAGGGGATTGGAGGAACTCCTCCGCCGCATTGCGGCACAGGCCGAGTGATCCTGTTGCGGCGCTCACCGCATATTGCTAAGCGCCGGTCCCCACAGTCCAGAGTCCGGCTACGGGCTTTGCAGGCAGCAGGGGTGCGCAATCTCGATGAGTGACGCCGCGATCGAAGGCGAAGCTGAGCCCCCGCAGCCGGGGCAGGGCGCGCATCAACCTGAAGGGAACATTCTGAAGCTGGCCGTCGGCGCGCTGGGCGTGGTGTTCGGAGATATCGGCACCAGCCCGCTATACGCGCTGCGCGACACCTTTGCCGGCCATCATCCGCTGCCCCTCGACGAGTTGCATGTCTACGGCATCATCAGCCTGATGTTCTGGTCGATGATGATCATCGTGACGCTCAAATATGTCTTCATCATCAT
Source organism: uncultured Caenibius sp. (assembly GCA_964468045.1). GTDB lineage: Bacteria > Pseudomonadota > Alphaproteobacteria > Sphingomonadales > Sphingomonadaceae > JAWKXU01. The sequence goes on from CAYXTO010000003.1 coordinate 229,348, forward strand.
GCGCGCGGACAACAAGGGAGAGGGCGGCAGCCTCGCCCTGCTCGCCCTGATCAACATGAATGTGGGCCAGCGCCGGTGGAGCACCGGCATCGTCCTGCTGGGCGTGTTCGCGACAGCTCTGTTCTATGGGGACAGCATGATCACCCCGGCCGTTTCGGTGCTGAGCGCGATCGAAGGCGTGGCGGTCTATTCGCCCGGGATGGGGCCACTGGTCGTTCCGCTGGTGGTGGTCATCATCATTGTCCTGTTCTTTATCCAGCAGCGCGGCACGGCGCGGGTGGCCGCCTGGTTCGGCCCTATGATGACATTGTATCTGGCGACGATCGCGGTTCTCGGGATCATGAGCATCGTTGCAATGCCCAGCGTTATCGGGGCGTTGAGTCCTCATCATGCGGTGGCGATGTTCCTTGCCGATCCGCTGCGTGGCTTCCTGGCGATGGGTGCGGCGGTGCTGGCCGTGACGGGGGTGGAAGCGCTGTATGCCGATATGGGGCATTTTGGCCGCCCACCAATCCGGCTGTCCTGGGTGGCCCTGGTCCTTCCCGCGCTGGTCCTGAACTACCTCGGTCAGGCATCGCTGTTGATGCGAGTGCCGGGAGCGCTGGAAAGCCCGTTCTATTTTCTTGCTCCGCAATGGTTCCAGTGGCCGCTGCTGCTGATCGCCAGCATGGCGGCGGTCATCGCCGCGCAGGCGGTGATAACAGGCGCTTTCTCGGTCACCCAGCAGGCCATCCAGCTTGGCTTTATTCCCCGTATGTCGATCAAGCATACCAGCAAGGCCATGGGGCAAATCTATATCCCGGCGGTCAACTGGGCATTGATGATTGCCGTGCTGCTTCTGGTTGTGGTGTTCCAGCGCTCATCCAACCTGACCGCTGCCTATGGCATTGCGGTGACCGGGGCGATGCTGATCGACAATTTCCTGCTCGCCGTGGTGCTTTTCGCCATGTGGAAATGGAAATGGTGGCAAGCTGCTCCACTGCTTCTGCTCTTTTTCGTGCTGGACGTCGCCTATCTGAGCGCCAACCTCACGAAGATTCCGGATGGCGGCTGGATTCCGCTTCTCATCGGACTGTTCATCTTCATCCTGCTCACCACCTGGGCGAAAGGCCGGGCCTTGATGCGCCAGAATATGGCGGAGGCGTCGATCCCGATCGAAGTATTCGCCAAGAGCGCCCATAACAGCGCGGCACGGGTGCCCGGAACCGCAATCTTCATGGCATCGAGCAACACCGGCGTACCGTCGGCGCTGCTTCACAATATCAAGCACAACAAGGTGCTGCATGAGCGTGTGATCATTCTGACGGTGGAGATCGAGGACGTGCCCACCCTGAATGGCTCCGAGCGCTGGGAAGTCGTCAATCTCAGCGAGGGTTTCTATCGTCTGACCTTGCATTTCGGCTTCCTGGAAGAAACCAATGTGCCGGCGGCGCTCGCGAGGGTGGATATGTGCGGAGAGCCGTTCGACATGATGAAGACCAGCTTCTTCCTGTCGCGCCAGACCCTGCTCAGCTCCAAGAATCCCGGAATGGCGATCTGGCGCGAAAAACTGTTTGCCTGGATGATGCGCAATGCCGCCGCGCCGATGGATTTCTTCCGCTTGCCCACCAACCGCGTGGTCGAGCTGGGCAGCCAGCTGGAGATCTGATCGCTGCCATGGAAAAGGGGCGGCGCTTCATGCACCGCCCCTCAGCGTCAGTGACGCAGGTTCAGTTGATCACGTTGGCGCTGACCATCGCATACATCATCGGCAGCGAGAGCAGCAGGTTCGTGCGGCTGGCTATAAGGGCGCGAGGGGCCGCAGCGGCCTTTTCCTCCGCGCTCGCTTCAACAATGCCCAGGATCTTCTTCTGCGCCGGCCAGATGATGAACCACACGTTGAAAGCCATGATAAGGGCAAGCCACATCCCCAGGCCGATCAGGTTGATGCCATCCGCACCCTGGCCGCCGAAGGTAAGGGCGAGGGCGCCATATCCGTTGTGGAATGCAATAACCAAACCGGTGATTACCGTCAGCAGAGCCGCATAGCGAAAGAAGAACAATACCTTGGGCGCGATGAAGCCGGTGATGGCCCCCTTCTGCTCCGCGGGAATCGACGGCATGGTCGGCACCTGAACGAAGTTCAGATAATAGAGAAGCCCGATCCACAGCACCCCGAAGAACAGGTGGAGCCAGCGGAATACGTCATCGGTCACCGACTTCGGGTCACCTCCCGTCCAGCCCGCGAATGAAACGATTACCACGATCGCGGCTATCAACCCGACCGCCAGAACCAGATGCAGATTACCGAAAAACTTGGCCATGTTCGTTCCCCCTCACTTCTCGTTCCTGTTGTACCCGTAAATTACGGGGCGAAAGCGAGGGCATAATAGAAAACAACGCGCCTTTGTCACATGATTTCGCGGCAATGTCAGGAAGGCGGGATCTGGCTTTCGGCCTCTTCCTGTCCTTTTTCACCCAGGCCGTGGCGCAGCAGCATGGGAATCTGGGAGAAGGTGAACAGGAAGGAGAGCGGCATGAACACCCAGAGCTTCGTTGCCAGCCAGTCTCCGAAAGAGAGCCACAGGCGCAGGCCTTCGTTCAGCGCGGCCAGGAACAGGAAGAAAAACCCCCAGTTGCGCGAGAGCAGCATCCATCCTTCGTCATCCAGCCCTTCGAAAGCGGATTCGAGCAGGATCTTGAGCAGCGCCTTGCCCTTCCAGTATCCCGCGAGGAGGACCGCGGCGAACAGAAGATAGATCGCCGTGGGCTTGATCTGCACATAAAATGGATCGTGGAGCAGGATCGTCAGCCCCCCGAACCCGACGATCAGGGCAGTAGAAAGCCACAGCATCGGTGAGACTTTGCCGAGCCTCCATTTCGAGATGCCCAGCGCTGCGATGGCGGCGACAATGAAGGCGCCGGTCCCGCGCATCACCGCGAACACCTCGCCGACGGCATCTTCCTTGTCGGCCGGCGAGTAGTGGCGATAGACCAGGAAGAAAATGAGCAGCGGCCCATAATCGACCACCAGGTTCAGCCAGCCCGATTTCTTCTTTTCAGCAACCATTATGCCACCCCTGCGATCACACGCGCGACGAGATCCGGATCGAAGGGGCGCAGATCGTCTATCCGTTCGCCCACTCCGATCGCGTGGATCGGCAAGCTATACTGTTCCGCCGCCGCGACGAGAACGCCGCCGCGCGCGGTTCCGTCGAGCTTGGTCATGATCAGGCCGGTAACCCCTGCAACTTCCTTGAAGATCTCGATCTGCGAAAGGGCATTCTGCCCGTTGGTGGCATCCAGCACCAGCACCACATCATGGGGCGCTTCAGGATTGAGGCGGCCCAGAACGCGCCGGATCTTTGCCAGTTCGTCCATCAGCTCCCGCTTGTTCTGAAGCCGGCCCGCGGTATCGACGACCAGGGCATCGATGCCCTGAGCCGTTGCCGTCTTGACCGCATCGAATACCACGCTGGCCGGATCGCCGCCTTCCGGCCCCTTGACGATCGGCACGCCCAGCCGGTCTGCCCAGACTCCCAGCTGACCGATTGCGGCGGCGCGGAAAGTATCGCCCGCCGCCAGCATCACGCCGTAATCCTCTTCCTGAAACAGGTGGGCGAGCTTGGCGATGGTGGTGGTCTTGCCGCTGCCATTCACACCGATGACCAGTATCACTTGCGGCCGGGGGAAGGCGGTGATTTCCAGCGGCTTGGCTACAGGGCGCAATATCGCCGCTATCTCCTCTGCCACCGCTTCGCGCAGTTCCGTATCGCTGATGCTCAGCCCGAAGCGCTTGCCGGCGAGCTTCTCCCTGATCCGCGCTGCGGCCGATGGACCGAGATCGGAAAGGATGAGAGCGTCTTCCACCTCATCCAGCGTGGCGTCATCGAGCTTCGCGGTGCCGCCGCCGATGCCGGCGAGATTCTCGGAAAGTCGGTCCGAAGTCTTTCGGAACCCGCCCAGCAAGCGTTCCGACCAGCTTGGTTCGCTCATTGCAGCACGCCGTTCTCGAGTTGGGTGGGGGTGATGGTGACGAGGGTGCGCGGTGCGGTTCCGGGAGGCAAGGCGACACGCGCGAAGTTTTCAGCGTAGCCTGTCCCATCGCGTTCGGCGAGAACGGTCAGTTCGGCGCCGATCAGTCCCCTGAGCCAGGATGACCGTACCCGAGCGACTTCCATGCGCAACTGCGAGGCGCGTTCCTTGATGATCGCCTTGTCCACCTGCGGCATCCGTGCGGCCGGCGTGTCCGTCCGGGGCGAATAGGGAAAGATGTGCCCGTGGACGATGCCGAGTTCGGAGATGATGGAGAGGCTGTTGGCGTGCATCGCTTCGGTTTCGGTAGGAAAGCCGGCGATCAGATCCGCGCCTATGGCTATGTCCGTCCGGCGCTTGCGAAGCCGCTCGACGAGATTGATGGCGTCCGCACGAAGATGCCGGCGTTTCATGCGCTTCAAGGTCAGGTCGTCGCCGGATTGCAGGGAGAGATGGAGATGCGGCATCATCCGCCGTTCGCTCGCCAGCAATTCAAACAGTTCCCCGTCAATCTCGATCCCGTCGAGCGAGGACATCCGCAGCCGCCGTAATTGCGGGAAGCGGCTCAATATGGCGGTTGCCAGCGAGCCCAGGACAGGGGTGCCAGGCAGGTCCTGGCCCCAGGAAGTCACGTCCACGCCGGTCAGCACCACTTCCGGCGCGCCCTGAGCAAGATGCCGTTCGACATCGTCCAGCACTTCCGGGACGGAGAGGGAACGGCTGCGCCCCCGGCCTTGCGGGATCACGCAGAAAGTGCAGCCATGATCGCAGCCGTTCTGGATGGCGATGAAGGCGCGCGTATGGCTGGGCGGGACGGGCCTTGGCTGCGCCGGCACATTCCAGGCCCGCGCATCCAGCTTGGCTCCATTTGCGACAATCCCGTCGATTTCCGGCATGGCGGCCAATTCCGCCCGTTCGATCTCGGCAGCGCAGCCGGTTACCAGAAGGCGGGCGTCGGGCCGCCGCCGCCGCGCCCGCCGGATGGCCTGCCGCGTCTGGCGCACCGCTTCGGCCGTCACCGCACAACTATTGACCACGATGATATCGGGCTCGTTTCCCAGCAGCGACCGGATTGCTTCGCTTTCCGAGATATTGAGACGGCAGCCCAGGGAAATCACCTCCACGCTCAAGCGAAGGCTCCCCATTCGAAAGTTCCGCGAAAGGATTCGGCCGCTGGTCCGGTCATGGTGATCGTGCCGTCTTCGCCCAGCGCGATCGCGAGCGTTCCGCCGGGCAAGGCTACGGTAACCTGTCGCTCCACGAGGCCGCGCTTGAGTGCGGCTGCCGCCGTGGCGCAGGCGCCGGTCCCACAAGCCCGGGTCAGGCCCGCGCCGCGTTCCCACACCCGAAGCCTGATGGAGTGGCGATTGACGATGGTGGCCACATTCACGTTCACCCGCTCGGGAAACAGCGGGTCGTTTTCTATCTGGGGACCGAGCCGGTCGAGTTCGATGGAGTCGGTATCCGGCACGAAGAAGACCACATGCGGATTGCCCACATTGACGGCGATGGGGTTTTCCAGCCCATCCCAGCCGACCGGCATGCTGTAGGTGTCCATCGCATAGGCCAGGGGGATCTCGTTCCATTCAAAACGAGGCTGGCCCATGTCCACCGCGATCCCGTGATCGGCGGGCCGGGCATGGATGATGCCGCTGGCGGTTTCGATGCGCGCCGGCTCTCCATGCAGCAGCGCCACCGCGCGGCTGGCATTGCCGCACGCTTCCACCTCTCCGCCGTCGGAATTGAAGATTCGCATCCGGAAGTCGGCGGCCTGGCTGCCCTCGATCACGACGAGCTGGTCGCAGCCGATCCCGGTGCGCCTGTCCGCAAGGCTGCGGGCGAGGGCCATGTCGACCGGCGGCACATTGCCGACGCGCCTGTCGATGACGACAAAGTCGTTCCCGAGGCCGTGCATCTTGACGAAAGCTACGCGCATAGCCTTGCGCGTCTAGGGATTGCGAGCCTTCCCGTCCAGAGGTGCGGAAAGTGGAGGTCCGCTCAGCCAGCGGCCTTGCGCTGGGCATCCTCGGTGTCGAGCTCCGGCGGCGGTTCGGGCTGCTCGCGGCAGTTTGCCGCAAATGAGGGCATTTCGGCCAGGAGCTTCTGTTCGGCAAGCCTGGTGAGCGTGGCATCGGCATCTTCCGGCCGGCCATAGAGATAGCCTTGGCCCTTCATCTGCCCCAGTTCCTTGAGAACCGCGAGAACGCGGACATTCTCGATACCTTCGGCAGTGACGGGCAGGTTGAGACCCTTCGCGAGCGAGATGATGGCTTGGACGAGCTTCGGATTGCATTTGTCCGAACCGAGCTCGGCGATGAAGCTGCGATCGATCTTGAGGCGGTCGAACGGCAAGGAGCGCAGCTGGGCTATGCTGGAATAGCCGGTGCCGAAATCGTCGAGGCTGATCTTTATGCCCTGATTCTTGAGACTGGTGACGACGGAGCGGACCTCGCCGATATTCTCGTGCAGGCAGCTTTCGGTGATCTCGATGTCCAGACGATGCGGCGGAAAGCCGCTGTCGGTCAGCATCTTGAGGAGCTTTTGCGCAAACCAGGGGTCTTGCAGCTGCAGGGGAGAGATATTGACGGAAAGGAGAAGATCCGGATTCCAGTTCTTCGCATCCCGCAATGCCTGCCTGATAAGCGATTCCGACAGATCGGAGATTACGCCCATCTCCTCGGCGATCGGGATGAAGATGTCGGGGCTGACAATTCCCAGTTCGGGCGAGTTCCAGCGCGCGAGCATCTCGAAGCCGACCAGGCGGCCGCTGTCGATATCGATCTGCTGCTCATAATAGGGGATGAATTCACCCTTGCCGATGCCGCGCCGGATCCCCTGTTCCATCTGGCTGCGGAAGCGCAATTCGTTTTCCATTGCCGGCTGGAACCAGGCGTAGCGGTTCCGCCCCTTTTTCTTGGCATGATACATGGCAATGTCGGCGTTATGCATCAGCAGTTCCCAGCCGGCGTGCTCGGCCTGCTCGGGAAGGTTCGAATCAATTCGATCTATTCCGATCGATGCGGTGATTTCGAAGATGGTTTCGTCGATCGTGATCGGTTCGGCGACGACCTGGATTATCTCGGTCGCAAGCTGATCGATCCGATCGGGATTGCGGGAATCGCATGTGACCGTGCATGCGAATTCATCGCCGCCGAGACGTGCGACTATTCCATCCTGACGGATTGTCTCCTGCAGCCGTTTCGCGGTTTCCTGGAGCACGGCATCCCCCATCCCGTGCCCGTTGAGATCGTTGACCAGCTTGAAGCCGTCGAGATCGAGAACCATCACCGCCACTATCCGCCCGGATCGCTTGGCCTTCTCGATCAGCTCGGCCGAGGCGGGGCCGATGCTGCGGCGATTGAGGCAATTCGTCAGGGAATCGGTTTCGGCAAGTACCCGGGCTTGCTCCTCGGCCTTGCGGCGTTCGCGCACTTCTTGCGTCAGTTCGCGATATCGGCGCCAGCCGAAGATGATGAGAGCGATATTGAGAAGCAGCGGATTCACCAGCATCTCGTCCGGTCGTACGCCATTGGCAAGCCAGTAATTGGCGACTTGCGGAAGCACGGAACCGCCGGTTCCTACAAACATCAATATTGCCGAAATCGCAACGCCAAGTACGACTATGTCCCGATCCGCCTTCCTAAGACGATCGTTTCCCGCATTTGCACCCTGCATTTCGCTCTTGCCGGTCTCTGCCAAGCGAAGCCCCCTTCGCGTGATGTGTCGAACGAGATGCATCCGATAGGCTGAAATTTTAGTTAAAGCGGGTTCGGAAGCATTCGCGGAGGGGCCGCCTCAGGGTTTTGCGAGCCCGATTTCCCTGAGCCTTTGCTGCAGGTAGGCGTCGGCGGTGATCGGTTCGGGATAGCGATCGGGATTGCCGCTGCCCATGCATTGGGGAAGGGTGCGGATCATGAAGTCGCTCCGCAAATGGAGGAAGAACGGCATGGCATAGCGGCTGCGGCCGGCCGCCGGCCCGGAAGGATTTCGCACCCTGTGCGTGGTTGACGGAAGGACGTGATTGGTGAGGCGCTGGAGCATGTCGCCGATATTGACCACGAGCGCGCCTTCCGGAGGCGCGACATCGATCCATGCGCCATGGCGATCGAGCAGTTGAAGCCCGGCTTCCTCCGCCCCCAGCAGCAAGGTGATAAGATTGATATCTTCATGTGCCTCGGCGCGAATTGCGCCTTGCGCGTCATCCTTGATTGGCGGGTAATGGAGGAGGCGCAATATCGAGTTGCCGTCCTCGATCGCGGGTTCAAACCAGTCTTCCGCAAGTTTCAGATGCAATGCGATGCGGGATAGAAGAAGCCCGCCGACGCGATCCATCTCCGAAAACAATGTGCGCAGAGTCGGTTCGAACCCTTCGGGTGCGAGGGGCCAGATATTGGCCGGCATGGCCGATTCCAAAGGATGCCCGGCGGGAAGATCGCGCCCGACATGCCAGAATTCCTTCAGATCTTGACGAGTGGCGCCCTTGGCTATTTCGGTCCCGAACGGGGTATAGCCACGCGCGCCTGAAATGCCCGGCACATGGTGGCGGCGCTTCTCCGCCTCCGGCAAGTCGAAGAATGCCTTGGTCAAGCTCCAGGCTCGGGCGACGAGATCTCGGTCCAGCCCATGGTCGCGGACGAGCGCGAAACCGAATTGGCGAAAGCTTTGCCCGATTGCCTCGGCAAAGGTGGATGCCGGATCGGCAAGGGACAGAACGGGAAGTGCAGGAGAGTCCATATGGCCCGGTGAGAAGTTTGCGGCTAAGCCGCCAGCCTAACGTCTGACGGGAGCATGTGCATGGCAAAAAGCTATTGGCTGATGAAGTCCGAGCCTGACGCCTATGGCTGGGACGATCTCGTGGCCGAAGGGGAAGGGACCTGGGATGGGGTGCGCAATCATCGGGCGGCGAACAACCTGCGCGCGATGAAGCAGGGCGATCAGGCGTTCTTCTATCACTCCAATATCGGCAAGGAGATTGTCGGCATTGTCGAGATCAGCGTGGAAGGGATCAGCGACCCGACCGATCCTGAGGGAAAATGGGCAGCGGTGAAGGTGAAGCCGGTCCGCAAATTGGGCCGACCGGTCACGCTTCGGGAGATCAAGGCCAACCCCGCGCTGGCCGATATGGAACTGGTCCGCCTGTCCCGTCTCTCGGTGGCCGAAGTGCGACCTGCGGAATGGAAGGAAGTGCTCAGAATGTCCGGCGAGTGAGTATCGCTTCAGACTCATGGGCGATCTTGTCCCATAGTGCGACGACGGGGGAAAACGCAGCCAGCGCGGGCTGTTAAATGGTAAGCGGCGCGTTAACGTCCGGACATGCGACGCGCCCTGGTCCTTACCGATGAAGCCGCTCGGCACCCGTTCCTTGCATCGTTGCCGCCGCATGTGCGGTCTGTTGCCGCCGAGGATGAAGAGGCGACCAAGCCTCGCTGGACGATGCAGGATTTGCGTGAGTTCCTGATGGCCTATTGCGCGAGTTTTCTGGCGGTCAGCGCGTTTATTTTCTGACCGGAAGCTTTGCCGGCTAAGCAGGCGATTGGGCGCATTCGGCCTTGTAGAGCATCTGCCCCAGCCATGCCGATACGATGCACATCGCGGCGCTGAGCAGCAACTGGTCGACGATCGCCACCCCTGCCGCACTGAGCCCCACGGCAAGCAGCGATCCGCCCACCATGGCTCCGGAGTTCACGATATTGTTCGCGGCAATGGTGCGCGCCGCCTGGGACGGATCGACCTTGGTGGTGAGGAACGCATAGAGCGGCACCACGAACATCCCGCCGGCAATGGCGATGCCGAGCAGGGTCAGCAGCAGGGGGATCGCCAGCGGCATTGTCATGAAGGCGCCGATCGCTTGCAGTTCTCCGGTTTCCGAGGCCGGCCATGCCCGGCAGACGAAGTAGAAGGCCGCGACGAAGCAGCCCATCACCAGCACGGAGGCCGGCCCGAACCGGGCTGAGACCTTGCCTTTCAGCAGCGAATTGATGGACATCGATCCAATGGCCACCCCGACCGAGAAGATCACGAGAAACAGGCTGGCCACTTCCTTGCTGGCCATCAGGACGTTCTTGGCCAGCGGAGGGAACTGGATGAACAGCACGGCGCCGATGGTCCAGAAGAAGCTGATCGCGAGAATGGCGTAGAAGATGCAGGCATCGTGCATCGTATTGCGCACCAGGGTGACCGATGATCGCAGCAGGTGCCAATCGAGCGGCTGGCTGGCGATGGCTGGGGGCGCGGCGGGGACCGCCCGGCTGGCGAAATAGCCGACCACGGCCGTCGCGATGACGCAGGCCGCCGCCCATTCCACCGGAATCCAGCCCGCCAGGATGGTCCCACCCAGCACGGCGAGATAGGTGCCTGCCTCGACCAGTCCGGTCCCGGCCAGCACTTCTTCCTTTCTGAGGTGCTGCGGCAGGATCGCGTATTTGATCGGACCGAAAAAGGTCGAGTGGATGCCCATCGCGAACAGGGCGGCCAGCATCAGCGGGATCGCTACCGCTTCCGTCATCTGTCCCAGCCAGGCAAGCACCAGCCCGGCGGCGCCGCAAGCCATGATGGGTATTTCGCAGAACTTGACGGTGCGAATGATCCTGGCCTTGTCCCGCATGTCCGCAAGCTGTCCGGCAAGGGCCGACAGGACGAAGAAGGGCAGGATGAACAGGCCCGAGGCGATGGCGCTGAACTTCGCTTCTTCCGCTTCGGAGTTGTAGACGCTGTAGACGACGAACAGCACCATCGCGTTCTTGTATAGATTGTCGTTGAATGCGTTGAGCAGTTGGGTCACGAACAGCGGAAGGAAACGCCGCCGGGCGAGAAGATGTGTCGATGTCGTCATGCAACCCTTGTCAGCGGCCTCTGGCTGGCGCAGACCCTAGCGGCATGCGACTGGGGGACAAGGGGGCAGGCAAAGCTTTTGCACGGGCCCGGGGGACGGTAATGCAACTGCCATGCTGACATTACCGAATATACTGACTCTCTCGCGCATCGTGGCCATTCCGCTTCTGATCGCGTTGTTGTGGTGGCCCGGATGGCCGAGCGGCTATGCAGTGGCATTTGTCGTGTACTGCCTGATGGGCATAACCGACTATTTTGACGGCTATCTTGCGCGCACCAGTGGAACGGTCTCGAAATTGGGGATTTTCCTCGATCCGATCGCCGACAAGATCATGGTCGCCGCCGTCATCCTGGTGCTGGCGGCCAATGGCGACATCGCCGGCTGGCACGTGATCGCCGCGCTGGTGATTCTCCTGCGGGAGATCGCCGTGTCCGGCCTGCGGGAATTCCTGGCCGGAGTGCAGGTCTCGGTCCCCGTGTCCCGCCTCGCGAAATGGAAGACGACGCTCCAGCTGGTTTCGCTGGGCGCGCTGATCCTCGCGGGCGGAACGCCGCATTGGCCCTTGCCGTATCAGGTGGGCATCGTCAGCCTATGGGGCGCGGCGATCCTCACGGTGATAACGGGGTGGGATTATCTGCGGGTCGGCCTGAAGCACATGGATTGAACCGTCCGGCATCAGCCAGACCGCAATTCCTCCGCCAGAAGCCGGAATTCATCGCTTCTCGGAGAATTCCTGCGCCATACCAGGGCGATCTCCCGGCTGGCATTCTTCGCCTTGAGCGGGCGCGCGACCACTTCGGTTTCATGCAGGATCCCGGCATCCAGCGCCATTTCGGGCAGCATGGTCACGCCAAGCCCATTGTCGACCATCTGGACCAGCGTGTGCAGGCTGGTGCCGATCATCGTCGCGCTCGCTCGCAGCTCGGGGCGATTGCAGGCGGCCAGCGCATGTTCTCTAAGGCAATGCCCGTCCTCCAGCAGCAGCAGCCTGCCCTCGTCGATCATCGTCGGGGGCACTTCGTCCGGCGGGTCGCGAGGATCGCCCTTGGGAAAAGCCACATAAAGCGCATCCTGGCCGATTGTTTCCTTGTCCACATCGCCGGTCGCGAAAGGCAGGGCGAGAAGAACGCAGTCGGCGCGCCCGTGGTGGAGCGATTCGATCGCATCCGCGCTGGTTTCCTCGCGCAGGAACAGCTTGAGTTGCGGGCGTTCCTTGCGGAGCCGGGGCAGGATGCGGGGGAGCAGGAACGGCGCGATGGTGGGGATCACGCTCATCCTCAATTCGCCGGCCAGCGGCTGGCCCGCGGACTGGACCAGCTCGGAAAGTTCCTCGGCTTCGCGCAGCAGGCGATGCGCCTTCTCGACCACGGCGTTGCCGAGCGGCGTGAAGCGCACCACTCTCCTGCTGCGCTCCACTAGGGTCACGCCCAAGAGCGACTCAAGCTCCCGCAAACCCGCCGAAAGCGTGGACTGCGAAACGAAGCAGCTTTCCGCCGCGCGGCCGAAATGCCCGTGTTCATGCAGCGCGACGAGATATTGCAGCTGTTTGAGCGTAGGAAGATAGGTGCTCATCCGGCGGCGACGTCCTGTGCGATCTCGTCGACATGGGTCATCTTCAACTTGCCTTCAAACACGGCGAAGGCGAGCTTGCCCTCGACCAGTTCCAGCGCGTCGCGGCCGAACATCTCGTAGCGCCAGCCTTCCAGCACCGGCAGGTTGCGTACCCCTGCGGCCAGGGCTTCCAGTTCCTCGCTGCGGGCAAGCAGCCTCGCCGCCACGTCTATCTCGCGAGTGCGGATCTTGAGCAGCAGCTTGAGCAAGTCGGCCACGAGAGCGCCTTCCTTGCCGAGCGGGGCGCCGCGCTGGGGCTTTGGCGGCATCTCGTCCGGAGGCAGCGGTTCGGCGTCGCGCAGCACGCGCATCAGTCGCCGGCCGATGTCATTTTCCCGCCAGGCCGTGGAGAGCCCGCGCACCTTGGCGAGATCGGCCTGCTGCTTGGGCGGATGGCTGGCAAGGTCCGCCAGCGTTTCGTCGCGCATGATGCGCCCGCGCGGGATGTTCTTGTCCTGCGCTTCCTTTTCCCGCCAGGCCGCCAGCGCCTTGAGCCGGCCCAGCACTTGCGCGTTGCGCGACGGCGGGCGGATGCGGTGCCACGCTTCATCCAGATTGTTGTTGTAGTTTTCCGGATCGGCGAGTCGCTCCATCTCCACATCCAGCCAGGCGCCGCGCCCCGTTTGCCGCAGGCGCTTCAGGATTCGCGGGAAGATCTTGGAGAGATAGGTCACGTCGCCGATCGCATATTCGATCTGGCGTTCCGTCAGCGGGCGGCGCGACCAATCGGTGAAGCGGGCGCCCTTGTCGATCGTGGTGCCGAGCCAGCTTTCGACGAGATTGGCGTAACCGATCTGTTCCGACTGGCTGATCGCCATCATCGCCACCTGCGTGTCGAAGATGGGATGCGGGGTCTTGCCGGTGAGATTGTAGATGATCTCGAAATCCTGGCCGCCGGCGTGGAAGATCTTGAGCACATCCTCGTTGTTGGTCAGCAGATCGAGCAGGGGCGCAAGATCGATCCCTTCCGCAAGCGGATCGATGGCGGCTGCTTCCTTGTCATCCGCGATCTGGACCAGGCAAAGCTCCGGCCAGTACGTGTTCTCGCGCATGAATTCCGTATCCACCGCGACATAGTCGGCCTTGGCAAGACGTGCGCACAAATCGGCAAGTTCTGCAGTGGTAGTGATCAGATCGTGTATCTTCATTTCCGTCCGTTCATAGCGCCGCACAGCGCCCAGCCCAAGGGCTGCGGCTTGACAAAGCGGTGGACTTCCCGTGTTAGCGCCCGCTGCATGTCAGGGAATTCCCCTGCCTTACGCGAGCCCCGATGGAAAGAACTTAGATGCATCTCTACCGCACCCACCACTGTGCCGCCCTGTCGCAGGAGAATGCCGGTGAAACGGTTCGCCTGTCCGGCTGGATTCATCGCAAGCGCGACCATGGCGGCGTGTTGTTCGTCGATCTTCGCGACCATTACGGCATTACCCAGATCGTGGCGGACGAAGACAGCCCGGCCCTGGCCTTGCTGGATTCGCTGCGGGTGGAAAGCGTCGTCACCATCGACGGCGAGGTAAAGAAGCGCAGCGTCGAAACCGTCAATCCCAATCTAGCGACCGGCGCGATCGAGGTCTTTGCCCGTGCGGCGCAAGTGCAATCGCGGGCCGAGGAACTGCCGATGCCGGTGGCGGGGGAGCAGGAGTATCCCGAGGAGATCCGGCTCAAATATCGGTTTCTCGATCTGCGCCGGGACACGCTGCACGCCAATATCCTCAAGCGCACGAAGATCATTTCAGACATGCGCATCCGCATGGCGGAGGCAGGCTTCACGGAATATTCCACGCCGATCCTCACCGCTTCCAGCCCGGAAGGGGCGCGGGACTTCCTGGTGCCCAGCCGCATCCATAACGGCAGATTCTATGCGCTGCCGCAGGCCCCGCAGCAGTACAAGCAGTTGCTGATGGTGGCCGGGTTCGACCGCTATTTCCAGATCGCCCCCTGCTTCCGCGACGAGGATCCCCGCGCCGATCGCCTGCCGGGCGAATTCTACCAGCTCGACCTCGAGATGAGCTTCGTGACGCAGGAAGATATCTGGAATACCATGGAGCCGGTGATCGGCGGAGTGTTCGAGGCTTTCGCTGAAGGCCGGCACGTCACCCCGACCGGCTCGTTTCCACGCATTCCCTATGCCGAAGCGATGCTGAAATACGGCTCGGACAAGCCGGACCTGCGCAATCCGCTGATCATCTCGGATGTTACCCGTCATTTCGAGAAGTCCGGCTTCGGCATTTTCGAGCGGATCGTGGGGCAGGGCGGGGCGGTCCGGGTCATCCCCGCGCCGAACACGGCGGAAAAGAGCCGCAAGTTCTTCGATGACATGAATGCCTGGGCGCAGAGCGAGGGCCATGCCGGGCTTGGCTATGTCACCCGCAAGGGCGGCGAATTCGGCGGTCCGATTGCCAAGAACCACGGTCCGGAGCGGATGGAGGAGCTCTACAATGAGCTTGGCCTCGGTCCGGACGACGGGTTGTTCTTCGCCGCCGGCAAGGAAGCGGCCGCCGCCAAGCTGGCCGGCGCCGCGCGCATCCGGGTGGGCGAAGAACTGGATCTGATCGTCCAGGATCGCTTCGAGCTATGCTGGATCGTTGATTTCCCGTTTTACGAGTGGAACGAGGAGGAAAAGAGGGTCGACTTCTCCCACAATCCCTTCTCCATGCCGCAGGGCGGGCTGGAAGCATTGCGCAATCAGGATCCGCTGACGATCAACGCCTACCAGTATGACCTGGTCTGCAACGGCTATGAAATCGCTTCCGGCTCGATCCGCAACCATGATCCGGAAACGATGGTCGCTGCGTTCGAGAAGGTGGGGCTATCGAAGGAAGATGTGGAGGAACGCTTCGGCGGCCTTTATCGCGCGTTCCATTATGGCGCGCCGCCGCATGGCGGCATGGCCGCCGGCGTGGACCGCGTGGTCATGCTGCTTTGCGGCGCGGTCAACCTTCGCGAAATCACGCTGTTCCCGATGAACCAGCGCGCGGAAGACCTGCTGATGGGGGCTCCGTCGCCCGCTGAGCCGAAGCAGCTGCGCGAGCTTGGCATTCGGATCGTCGAGCCGCCGAAGCAGTAAGGCCCGGACAGGACCGGGAGAGGGAACCGTCACTCTCCCGGCTGCGGTCCCGATCAGCCAGCCACGATCCCGCCGTCGATGGACAGTTCGGCGCCGTTGACGAACGCCGCCTCGTCCGAGGCGAGATAGACGCAGCCCCAGGCGATGTCGTCGGGCCGTCCGGTGCGGCCGCTCGGCTGCTGGGCCTCGAACAGCTGGCGTGTCGCTTCCGGGTCCTCGGTTCCGTCATATATGGCGTGCAGCATCGGCGTTTCGATGACGCCGGGATGGATCGAGTTGCAGCGGATGCCTTCCCTTGCGTGCTCGATGGCGGTCGATTTGGTCAGCAGCCTGACCGCGCCTTTCGACGCGCAATAGGCGGCGAACCCGGCCGCGCCGATCATCCCGTAAGCCGAGGAAATATTGGTCAGCGATCCGCCGCCGCTTTTCAGCATGGCCGGAATGGCGTGTTTGTGGACGAAGAATACGCCGCGCGCATTGATCGCCATGATCGTGTCCCATTCGTCCTGGCTGAGCGAGACATCGCTGCCTTGCCCGGAAACGCCGGCGCAGGCCACCGTGGCGTCCAGCCGCCCCCATTTGCTTTCGGCCAGCGCGATGGCCGCGGCGACATCTTCCTCCTTCATCACATCCGTCTTGATGAAGGTGAAGGATGCCTCATTAGTCTTGATCGCCTTGGCCAGGGCCGGGTCGGTCGGCTCCTGTATGTCGGCGATCACCACCTTCGCGCCTTCCTGGGCGAACAGGCGCGAACAGGCCGCCCCGATCCCCGAAGCGCCACCCGTTATGACTGCCACTTTTCCGGCCAGACGTCCCATTACCCGCTCCCTTTATATGTGTGCCGAACCTTCCGGCTCGCGAGGAGAAGTACTAGGAATTATCCTGACCATATTGTCAAGTTGATGAGGCCGGTGCCGGAAGGCGGCTGGGCTGCGATGGTGGCAAGCGAGTGGCATCCCAGCGGAGATTGGAGGGGGAAAGCAGCGCGGGGCGCCGAACCGGCCAATTGCCGGGCGCAGATAGGGCCATATTGCCCGCATTCACCGAAAATACGGCATATTCAGCGCAAAATCGGCATGAAAATGCAGAGATGTGGCATTTTCGCACCGTGAGGGCGGGTAAGCTGTGCGCAATCCCCTTGCCAGCCTGCCAACCGTTCATTAGGGCGAAAGCCGACCGAACAACCGCATCCTTTCGAGAGGGATTTTGCATGAGCGATACCGCTGACCGCGTGAAGAAGATTGTCGTCGAGCATCTCGGCGTCGAAGCCGAAAAGGTGACTCCGGACGCCAGCTTCATTGACGATCTGGGTGCCGACAGCCTCGACATCGTCGAGCTGGTCATGGCTTTCGAAGAAGAATTCGGTGTTGAAATACCTGACGACGCCGCCGAGAAGATCGGCACCGTCGGCGATGCGATCAAGTATATTGACGACAACAAGGGCTAAGCCGCCCTTGCTCCCCGCCGCGCTACCCGCCGGACGGGGACGGACAGGCTCGGCCCATAACGGGCTGAGCCTTTCGTAATTTCGGAGAGTTGCTATGCGCCGTGTGGTCGTAACCGGTCTGGGCCTCGTCACCCCGCTGGGTGCCGATGTCGAGACGACCTGGAAAAATATCCTGGCCGGTAAGAGCGGGGCGGGCCCGATTACCCGCTTCGACGCTTCGGATCAGAAATGCCGGATTGCGTGCGAAGTGAAGCCGGCCGACCATGAGTATGGCTTCGATCCGGACAGGCGGGTGGACAGCAAGATCCAGCGTCAGGTCGATCCGTTCATCGTTTATGGCATCGATGCCGCCGGGCAG
Organism: uncultured Caenibius sp.; assembly: GCA_964468045.1. Lineage (GTDB taxonomy): Bacteria > Pseudomonadota > Alphaproteobacteria > Sphingomonadales > Sphingomonadaceae > JAWKXU01. Next base: position 246,677 of record CAYXTO010000003.1, read on the forward strand.
GCGATGGAAGATGCCGGCCTTACCGAACTGGACGAGGCGACCCGGCTGCGTACCGGCTGCTCGATCGGCTCCGGCATCGGCGGGCTTCCCGGGATCGAGAAGGAGTCGCTGGTGCTGGCCGAGAAGGGGCCGAGCCGGGTTTCTCCGCATTTCGTGCATGGCCGCCTGATCAACCTGATCTCCGGTCAGGTTTCGATCCGCTATGGCCTGATGGGGCCGAACCATGCGGTGGTCACCGCTTGCTCCACTGGCGCGCATTCCATCGGTGATGCGGCGCGGATGATCAAGGACGGCGACGCCGACATCATGCTGGCGGGTGGTGCGGAAAGTACGATCTGCCCGATCGGGATCGCCGGATTTGCGCAGGCGCGGGCCCTTTCCACGAATTTCAACGACCAGCCGGAAAAGGCCAGCCGCCCCTACGATGAAGCGCGCGATGGCTTCGTGATGGGCGAGGGCGCGGGTGTCGTGGTGCTCGAGGAATACGAGCATGCCAAGGCACGTGGCGCGAAGATCTACGCCGAAGTGCTGGGTTATGGCTTGTCCGGCGATGCCTATCACGTGACGGCGCCGCATCCGGAAGGTTCGGGCGCCTACCGCTCGATGGAGATGGCGCTGCGCAAGGCAGGAATGAGCCCGGCGGACATCGATTACATCAATGCGCACGGAACCTCCACGCCACTGGGTGATGAACTGGAACTCGGGGCGGTTCGCCGCCTGTTCGGCGATGCGATCTCCAACGTCTCGATGAGTTCCACCAAGTCGGCGATAGGTCACCTTCTGGGCGGCGCAGGTGCCGTTGAGAGCATCTTCTGCATCCTTGCGCTGCGCGACCAGATCGTACCGCCGACGCTCAATCTCGACAATCCGAGCGAAAGCTGCATCGGGGTCGATCTTGTTCCTTACAAGGCCAAGAAACGGCAGGTTCGCGCGGTTTTGAATAACAGCTTCGGCTTTGGCGGCACCAATGCCAGCCTGGTCATGAAGCAGGTCGATTAAGGGATATACGCGTGATCCGCCGCAGCTGGCTGTTTGCGCTGGCGGCGCTTCTCGGATTGGCTTTGGCCGCAGGCGGCTTCGCCTGGGGCTGGTACGGCGCGGGCCCTCTCCGGCAGGAGCAGGCCTTTGTCGTCCGTTCCGGTTCCTCTCTCGCCGATGTCGCACAGCAGCTTGAAGAGCAGGGCGCGATAGGGTCGGCCAAGGCATTCCGGCTGCGGGCGCGGATTCTCGGCTCCGGTGATCCAATCAAGGCTGGCGAGTTCCTCTTGCCTGCGGGAGCCAGTCCAGCGCGGATCCTGTCCATTCTGCAAGGCAATGAAGTGATCCGCCGCTTCGTCACCATCCCCGAAGGCATGCCTTCGATCATGGTGCAGGAGCGGCTCATGGCCGAACCGCTCCTGACCGGGAATGTATCGGTGCCGGCTGAAGGTTCCGTCCTGCCCGAAAGCTACGACTTCGAGCGGGGTGAGCCGCGCGCTGCCGTATTGGCGCGGATGCAGGCTGCCATGCAGCGCACCCTGGCGGAACTGTGGGCCAAGCGCGCACCCGGGCTGGTGGTGAAGACGCCGCAGGAAGCGCTGACCCTTGCCTCCATCGTGGAAAAGGAAACCGGCAAGCCCGCCGAACGCCGCATGGTGGCCGGGCTGTATTCCAACCGGCTGAAGCAGGGGATGTTGCTGCAAGCGGATCCGACGATCATCTATCCCATCACCAAGGGCAAGCCATTGGGACGTCGCATCCGCCAATCGGAAATCGCCGCAATCAACGATTACAATACCTACAGCATGGTTGGGCTGCCTAAGGGGCCGATCACGAATCCCGGGCGGGAATCGATCGCGGCGGTCCTCAATCCCGCCAAGACGGACGCGCTCTACATGGTCGCCGACGGCACCGGCGGCCATGTCTTCGCGAACACTCTGGAGCAGCATAACGCCAATGTGGAGAAGTGGTTCGCGATCCGTCGCGCGCGCGGTGAGATGTAGCGATCGAATGACCGGGCAGTGCCGCTTGCGCACCGATCCTCACAGCGGCGTGTGAGGCGTTTGTCAAAATTGGCGTTCCAGAGGCCTAAAGGGCGGTTGACCGAGCCTCGCGCGCGCCCTAAGAGCGCCGCCTGCCGGGGCCTTTCAGGCGCCGCAGCCTCGATCAGACGCAGTCTTGTGGGGCGGAGTAGCTCAGGTGGTTAGAGCAGCGGAATCATAATCCGCGTGTCGGGGGTTCGAGTCCCTCCTCCGCTACCAAAACCAATGATCTGGCGTGGCTGACTTACAGCTGTAATGGCTGCATTCGCTGACGATCTTCCATTGATTGCCGCCGGATCGCCTAGAAATAGAGCGCAGGCTGCCCGTTCGATGCTGCCAGCCCGCCATCGACCGGCATGTTCACCCCATGCACGAAGCTCGCGTCCTCGCTTGCCAGGAATGCGATGACCGCCGCGACCTCGCTGGGCTGGCCAATGCGGCCGAAGGGAATCCGCTCCTCGAATTTCCCGAGCAGTTCGGCGCTGGCCTTGACCCCGGCCGCCATCGGCGTGTCGATCAGGCTCGGGCAGACCGAATTGATACGGATCCCGCGGCGCCCGTAATCGAGGGCGACCGAACGCGTGAAATTCACCACGGCGCCCTTCGCCGTATCGTAGGCCGCTGCATTCCAGTCCGCCCCGAGCCCCGATGCGGATGCGACATTGACGATCGATCCACCGGTCTTGATCAGATGCGGGATAGCCGCGCGGGTTGCGAAAAAGACGCCATCCAAATTGATCGCCATGACCTGACGCCATTCCTCCGTCGTAACATCCGCTGCGGCGCCGGGCAGAAAGATGGCCGCGTTGTTCACCAGCACGTCCAGGCGGCCGAATTGCGCCGTTACCATGCGGATCAGCTCATCAACCGCGCTCTCTTCGGCAACATCGGCGGGATGCAGGACAATCTGGGTTTCCGGCAGGCCGGAGACGGCATTTTCCAGATTCTCGAGAGTTCGACCGACAAGCACGACTTTTGCGCCCTCTTCGACAAAGCGTCGGACCGTGGCCGCGCCGATACCAGTGCCAGCGCCGGTTACGATGACGATCTTGCCGGAAAATCTGGTCATCCAACTTCCTCGTTTCTGTTGTTAAGGTCGCTGAAAGTTGGCCTGTTGCGGCCCCGCCAGTCAAGCGCCATGGTCATTTCATCAGACCATTAACCCTTTCCTGCTCGCAGAACCGACTTATCCCGGCTACAGCCTTGCCGATAATTCCAAGGAGGGGATGATAAGATGGCTGCAGTTTCACCTTTGATCGTTGTTCTGGTTCTGCTTTCCGCGCTGGCTCAAGTCATCGGGCTAATGATCATGCCGGCCACCAAGGGGCTTACGCAACCGCTCCCGACATTGGGCTTGGCGCTCTGCTTTGCAGTCGGCATCGGTCTTCTGGCGCGGATCAGCAATATGGGGGTCAATCTGGGGCTTCTCATTCCCTTTGTGGCGGCGCTCGTGCCGCTAGGGGCGGTTGCCGTCGGCATCTTCATGTATGGTGAGCCGGCGTCGATCGCGAAAATCGCCGTTCTCGTGCTCGCCTGCGTGCTGATCGGCGTTGCCAATATCTTCTGAGGCCCGGCGGCCTCAGCCGACTGGCGTCACATCTACGGCAACATTCATGTGCTGGGATGAATTGCCCACGAAAACCCCGTCGATCGGGGCAACGTCGGCATAGTCCCGGCCCATGGCCACAGCGATGTGGTCAGGGCCGACAAGGCAATTGTTGGTAGGGTCCGCGCCGATCCAGCCCAGGCGCGGGCCGCACCAGACGTGCACCCAGGCATGCATGGCATCGGCACCCACCAGCCGGTCCTCGCCGGGTGGAGGCACCGTACGCAGGTAACCACTGACATAGCCTGCGGGAATGCCGTGAGATCGCAATGCGATGATCATGATATGGGCGAAATCCTGGCAAACGCCTTCGCGTTTCCGGAACGCTTCGATGGGAGGAGTTTCGCTGTCGGTGATGCCGGTCTTGTAGGTGAACTCGGAATGGATCGCCGCCGCCAGGTTTCGAACGGCGGCGAGAATCGATTCGTCTTGCCGCAACAGCGGGGCGGCCCATTCCGCGATTTCGTCATGCAGGCGAGCCAGGGGCGATCCAAACAGATACGGCGCGGGCGCGAGCATGGTGAGGTCGCGCGATTGCAAGGCGGCGCGGCGTATATCTTCGATCGTGCCGTCATCGTCCGGCACCGGCCTTGCGGCGACCCTGACCTCGAATTCGCTTTCCAGCGAAAGCTCATGCAGCGGTTCCGCAAAGACTAGCTGGGTTGTATTGACGAGGTAGGGCCCCAGAGTTTCGGTAATATCTGCCGGCAGGGGCAGGAAGCTCAACCGTTGCGAAAGCAGTTTCTGGCCTGCCCACCCCACGGGCCGCAACCGTAGATTGAAACGAGCGTGGACCACCGGCGGATCATAGGTGATCAGCGAGCGGTGAGTGACCTTGTAGATCATGAAAGAAAAGCCATGTCGCCTGGTGCGGGGTTGGTTTCTTCCTGCAGGAAATAGCGCCGAGATATGGCGTCGGACAATTCGGCAATGCGCTCGGCAATCCCTTGAAGGATAATCTGGTCGAGATTTTCCGCGATGATGCCTTCCAGGTTTCCGCGCAATTCGCGCACGAGCCGCAGCGGCAGCTCCATCATTCCATCATCGCGCAGGTTCGGCAGAGTGGCGAGGTGGTGGGCCAGTCGGGAAATCTGGAAAGCCAGCCCGCGGGGGTGAACGGGATCGAGCAGAACCATGTCGAGGACAGGGGCGATGAAGGGCATCGTCAGATAGCGGCTGCGATAGAGCGATTGCCCATCGACCAGCTCAAGCAATGCCGCGAGATCCTCGGCGCTGGCGCTGCCCGGGACCATCGTCGCAGACGCTTGCACGATCAGGCTGGCCCGCTCCAGCGAAATGCCCATATCGAGGAATCGCCAGGCCGGCGTGCGAGTCATGCTGTCCGCCATCAGGCGTGCAAAAGCGGCAAAGCGTTCAATCACGATGCCGGTGGCAGCGGATACGGAATCGGGATCATGCGCCTTGAAATCGGGCAAGGGGCGATGAATCACGCGCCAGGTGTCGCGGCTGAGCCGGTCACGCAGCAGCAGGGCGATCTGCCGTGCAGTCTCGACAAGGGCAGCAACTGATCCCGGCTGGCCTCTTGCCGTGAGGGCCGTGATCGCGGTTTGCAGCGGGGGGAGGGAGGCACTTCTCGGCGGCACAGCGGACCACCGTTCCAGCAGGGCGGAAAGCCGAGCAGTGGCGGTGCCGGCATCGGTTTCCGCATGATGCCCGCTGGCCGTGTCCAGCAAGGTGCGGATGGCGAGTGCGGCCTGATGGGCGCGCTCGCAATAGCGGCCCAGCCAGAAGAGATTGTCGGCCGCCTGGCTTGGCAAGGCTCCATCCGACCGGCGGATGGCGGGTGGGTTCAGAGCGAGCGGCACCACGGTTTGCGCCGAATAGCTGTCTTCGACGATGCAGACATCCGCGGAAAGGTCGCCCAGACCCATCAGCGAAGTCCGTAACTCATCGCGATCGGACACCCGCCCGAACCCCCCGGCCAGCGCGACCCAGCGACCTTCGCCATCACGTGCGAGAAAAGCGCGCAAGGTGAAGCTGCGCGGCTCCAGCCGGCCTTCTACAAGGCAGGGTGTGGTGGACAGGTTCACGATTTCCTGTGCGGCATAATCCATCGGGCGGCGTTCGATGGCCTCGACCAGTTTGTCGCGTTGCTCCGGGGAAAGTTCCGATCCCGCGATCGAGCGGCCGCCGGGCAGCGCGGATACCGGCCCGCCGAATGCGGCGCTGATGATCAGCTTGTTCAGGTTCTCGAGAACATATTGCCTTTCCTCGGCCTGCCCGCACCACCAGGTTGCGACATTGGGCAGCTTGAGCGGTTCGTTCAGCACGCTTTTACACAAGCGCGGCAGAAAGGCCGACATCGCGCGAGAATCGATCACTCCGGCTCCGGGCCAGTTGGCGATGGCGACGCCGCCTTCGGTGCAGGCGGACAGCAGATTGGGAACACCGATACGCGAGCGGGAATCGAAATGGAGAGGGTCGATATCTCGCGTGTTGATCCAGCGCCAAAGGGCGTCGATCCGCTTCAGGCCGGCAATGGTGCGGACGAACACGCGCCCCTCCCGCACCATCAGATCGCGTCCTTCCACCAGCGAGAAGCCGAGATGGCGCGCGAGATGCGCTTGTTCCGGGTAACTCTGGTTGAAGCGGCCCGGCGTCAGAAGGCCGATACGCGGTTCGACCCGCGTGCAGGCGGCGGCGATGCCGTGGCGCAGCGCCTCGAAGAAGTCGGCCTGTCGGCGTGTCCCGATCGAAGCAAGGAGATCGCCGGTCGCGCGTGCCATCGCCAGCCGGTTTTCCAGCGCATAGCCGATACCCGTAGGCAGTCGCACCCGGTCCGCCAGTACGCGCCATTCTCCGGTTGGACCGCGGGCTAGGTCCACTGCATAGACATTCAGGAAATGCCCGCCATTGGGCTTCATGCCCACCATGCGGCTGGCGAAGTTCGCGCTGCCGGTCACGATCGATGCGGGAAGCCGGCCGTCGAACACCAATTGCTGCTCGCCATAGATATCGGCAATCACGGCTTCCAGCAGGTTGGCGCGCTGGACCAGCCCGGCTTCGATCGAATGCCATTCCTGCGCGCCGATGATGATCGGCATCGGGGCGAGCGGCCAAGGCCGCTCCTGCTCATCGCCGGTGACCCGGAAAGCCAGGCCCAGATCATCGACATGACGGTCGATATAGGCCTGGATCCTGCGCAGATCGCCTTGGCCCGCCCTGGAAAGCCCCACCGCGAAATCACGCCAATGTTGCGCTACTGCGGGAGGCGCCGAACTGTAGATATCGCCATTTCCCGGCGCGGTGCCATAACAGGCGAGCGGATCGGAACAGGGTTCCGGCCCGAGGAGATCGGCCTCCGCGGCAGACGGGCCCGTGCCGTTCATCCCAATCGCGCCGGGCGCCTCAGATCGAGAGTCATCGGAAATTCTCCCCCATGTTCTTCCGGCGGGATTTCCACCTTGCCGGGCGTATGGCCGTGATCCTGGAAGCGAGCCTTGCGCCGCGCTTCGGCTTCATAGCTGTTCACCGGCACGTCATCATAGGCCCGGCCGCCGGGATGCGCCACATGATAGACGCATCCGCCCAGCGAGCGGCCATTCCAGCTGTCAAATACATCGAACGTCAGCGGAGCGTCGGCTTTCAGCAAGGGATGCAGGCAACTGGGCGGCGTCCAGGCCTTGTAGCGCACACCGCCTATCGCTTCGCCCGGCTTGCCGGTCGGATGCATCGGCACGCGCCTGCCATTGCAGCCGATTACATGCCGTCCAGGCACTAGACCGCTGGCCCGCACCTGCAGGCGCTCGGTCGAACTGTCGACATAGCGCACCGTACCGCCGATGGCGCCGGTTTCGCCTAGCACGTTCCATGGTTCCAGCGCGTGGGAGATTTCCAGCACCACGCCGCCGGCCTCCACCGTGCCATGGATCGGAAAGCGGAACTGCTTTTGCGCCTCGAACCATTGCGGATCGAACTCATAGCCCGCGCGACGCAGGTCCGAGAGAACCTCGAGGAAATCGGTCCAGGCGAAATGAGGCAGCAGGAACCGGTCGTGCAGAGCCGTGCCCCAGCGTACCAGCGACCCATCCTGCGGTTCACGCCAGAACCAGGCAGCCAGGGCACGCAGCAGCAGTTGCTGCGCTACGCTCATTCTGGCGTCCGGCGGCATCTCGAAGCCGCGAAATTCGACCAGCCCAAGGCGGCCGGTGGGTCCATCAGGGGAATAGAGCTTGTCGATGCAGATTTCAGTGCGATGGGTGTTGCCTGTCACATCGACCAGGAGGTTGCGGAACAGCAAGTCGACGATCCAGGGGAATCGCGGCTGATCCGGGCCGGGCACCTGGGAAAGCGCGACTTCCAGTTCATACAGGCTGTCATGCCTTGCCTCGTCGATGCGAGGCGCCTGGCTGGTGGGCCCGATGAACAGTCCCGAGAACAGGTAGCTCAGCGCAGGATGGCGCTGCCAATAGAGCACAAAGCTCTTGAGGAGGTCCGGGCGGCGAATGAACGGGCTTTGGGTAACGCTCGCCCCGCCCAGCACGAGATGGTTGCCGCCGCCTGTGCCGACCGAGCGGCCATCGATCATGAATTTGTCGGCTGTCAGCCCGCATTCGCGCGCCGCTTCGTAAAGCTGGGTGCTGATGTCGACCAGTTCTGCCCAGTTGCTGGCGGGGTGGATGTTGACTTCGATCACCCCGGGATCGGGCGTCACCTTCAATACATTCACCCGGGGGTCGGGGGGCGGAGGATAGCCTTCGATCCGGACAGGAAGCGCCAGCCGCTCCGCTGTCGCCTCGATTTCCGCCACCAGTTCCAGGAAATCCTCCATGGCTTCGACGGGCGGGATGAAGACGGACAGGTAACTGCCTTGTGGCTCCACCGTGAGAGCCGTGCGCACCGCGCCTTCCACGATTTCCTGTTCGACGATCTCCTGCTGCGCGCCGTCGGGCCCTGCAACGCGCTCCGCCCGCTGGGCTGGCGCTTCCGTGGTTTCGCGTTCCCTGTCTTCCAGCGCCGCCATGGGAAGCTGCTGGCGGAAATCGGCGAGCGGCTCGCGCGGATCCGTGGTGACGCGCGGGTGGATATAGGGATAATCGGATTTCGGCACATGCGGCAGGGAGCCGAGCGGCAGACGATAGCCGAGCGAGGAATCCCCAGGCACCGCGAACAGCGCGCCGCGCCGCAAGGTCCATTGCTCGCTTTTCCAGCGCGGACCCTTGGCGGGTTCGGCCTGCCAGCGCTGGATCGGCAGGACATAGCCGACCGGAGTAGTCAGCCCGCGGGAGAAAGTGCGCACGATCCGCGCGCGTTCCTCTGGATCGTCCAGCTTCGGATCGTCCGGGGTGACATTGAACGGCAATTCGCCTTCGCGCTTCACCCATTTTTCCGGATCTTCGTATACCGGCCGGACGAAATCCTGTTCGATCCCAAGGCTGCGCGCCGTTTCCGCTATGAAATGGGCGGCATCTTCCGGGCGGAGAGGGGTGACGGGCTGATCGTCCGGATCGGTGGCGATCAGGGCGGCATTGTTCCAGAGCGGCTTGCCATCCTTGCGCCAGTAGATCGAATATCCCCAGCGTGGCAGGCTTTCGCCAGGATACCACTTGCCCTGGCCGTGATGGAGCAGTGCGCCCGGGGCAAAGCGGTCCCGCAGGTTGCGGATCAGCCTGTCGGCGAATTTGGCCTTGGTGGGGCCGACTGCCTCCCCATTCCATTCTGGCGCTTCCGGGTCGCTGGCTGCGACGAAGGTCGGCTCTCCGCCCATGGTCAGCCGCATGTCCTGCGCTTGGAGATCCGCATCGACCCTCTCGCCCAACGCAAGCAGGGCTTCCCAGCGCTCGTCGGTGAAGGGCTTGGTGATCCGCACGGCCTCGCGCACGCGATCCACCCGCATCTCGAAATGGAAATCGACCTCGGCCGGTTCGGCCACGCCGGTGATCGGCGCTGCGGAACGGTAGTGCGGTGTTGCCGCCACGGGAATATGGCCCTCCCCCGCGAACAGGCCGGAGGTGGGATCGAGTCCGATCCAGCCCGCGCCCGGAACATAGACCTCTGCCCACGCATGGAGATCGGTGAAATCGGCCTCCGGGCCTTTCGGCCCTTCCACGGGTTCCACATCGGCCTTCATCTGGATCAGGTAACCGGAAACGAAGCGGGCCGCGTAGCCTAGGCGGCGCATCAGGTTGACCAGCAGCCAGCCACTGTCCCGGCATGATCCCGTGCCAAGGCTGAGAGTTTCCTCTGGCGTCTGCACTCCAGGTTCCATGCGCACGACATAGCCGGTCCGCTGCTCCAGCGTCTGATTCACCGCCACCAGGAAATCGATGGTCGGTCCGCGCCAAGGCGCGAATTCCGCCACCAGAGCCTCGAACAACGGCCCGGCGGAGGCGGCTTCGAAATAGGCGGACAGTTCCTCGCGCAACTCCGCATCGTAGGTGAAGGGAACTTCTTCGGCATTTTCCTCCACGAAGAAGTCGAATGGATTTATCACCGTAAGGTCCGCGATCAGATCGACTTCGATGGAGAAATGATCCACGCGCTCCGGAAACACGATCCGCGCCAGCCAGTTGCCGTGCGGATCCTGCTGCCAGTTCAAGAAATGGCCGGCGGGCTCGATCTTGAGAGAGTAATTGGGAATAGCCGTGCGTGTGTGCGGGGCGGGGCGCAATCGGATCATCTGGGGGCCAAGCTGGACCGGCCGATCATAGCGATAACGTGTGAGGTGATTCAGCGCCGCCCGTATCATGCGGGTATTAAACGCCTTTGAATGTTGCATTGCAACAAAAAGACTTCCCAGGCCGATGGTCTGCTAAGGAAACAGGAATTTTCATATTCCTGCGCCCACGCCGGAGTTTCAGCGGTATGCCGGGATTGTGTCACCGTTTCATAACGGACGCGCGCTATCCTGCCTGGCGGTTCGGCTTGCACAAGCCGATGCAGGCTCGGCTTGCGAATTGAACCTCGCGCTGGCAAGGAAGCCGCATGATACATAGTCGGATTATCGCGCTTAACGGCGTGCACAACTTTCGGGATTATGGCGGTTACGCAACTGCGGATGGCGGAAAGCTTCGCAGCGGGCTGTTGTTCCGTTCGGGCCAGCACGCCCGCGCGACAGACGATGATCTCGGCACCATCGGCAGCATTCCCTTTGCAACGGTGATCGATCTGCGTGGCGGTTCGGAACGGGATTCCTACCCGTGCCGGCGGGCGGCGGGCTTCGCGGCCGACGTGTTTTTCGATCCGCGCGAAAGCGCTTCGCTGCCGCCGCATCTCCAGGGCGATCTCGCCTCGCTGAATGAGCCGCAGATGCAGGAGCGGATGATCATCACCTATCGCGACCTTCCTTTCCGGCCGAGCATCTTTTCGATGCTGGGAACCTATTTCGACGCGCTTTCCCGCAGCGAAGGCGCGAGCCTGATCCATTGTTTCGCCGGCAAGGATCGCACCGGCGTGGCGGTGGCTCTGTTCCATACCCTGATGGGCGTCCATCCCGACGATGTGATGCAGGACTACCTGTTGACGAACGAAGCCAGCGACCGCGCCAGGCATATGCAGGAAATCGGCGAATTCATGCAGGAATGCTGGGGCAAGATGAGCGAATCCGCGCTTTATGTGCTGAGCGGCGTCTATCCGGAATGGCTGGACGCTGCATTCGCTTCCATCAAGGAGCGCTATGGCTCGCTGGACGCATTCTTCCGGGAGGGACTGAACGTGGACTCGGCAAAGCGGGAGGCGATCGCCGCACGGGTTCTCGAAGGCTGAAGCCCTGGCTCCGTTACAGTCGGACTCCGTTACAGGAAGCCGCGCAATTCCTTCATGAACAGATCGAACTGGTCATGATGGAGCCAGTGACCGGCATTCTCGAATTCTACCACCCGCGCGTCCGTGAAATGTGCGGCGCGGCCATCCTCCGCAGGGCTGGAGAAGAAACTGTCCTTGCCCCAGAGCAGCAGCACGGGGCAGGTCACCGCTTCCCATAGTCCGATCACATCTTCCTTCGGCAAGTCGGACATGGTCCAGACGTTCAGATAGGGATCGAACTTCCAGCTCCACGTGCCGTCCTCGTTCCGGCTCGCTCCGTGAATGGTCAAGTGGCGGGCTTGCTCATCCGAGAGGTGGCCGTTCTCTTCCTTCATGCGCTCATAGGCCTCGCGCAAGGTTTTGTAGCGTCGCGGCGAACGGCCCGCGGATTTGCGCGTATCGGCGATCCATTTGCGGAACCGGTCCGGAAAGGGATCCAGGTCATTGCCATGCTTGCGCGAGAAGCCCAGCCCCTCGATATTCACTAGCTTGCGGACCTTTTCGGGGTAAAGGCCGGTGAACCGGGTTGCGATATTGCCGCCCAGCGAATGGGACACGATCGTCACCTGATCGTAGTCCAGGGTTTCCACTAGCTGCGCGAAATCATAGACGAAGGCGTTGAGGTCGTAATCGCCGTCCGAAACCCATTCGCTGTCGCCATGGCCGCGCAAATCGGGGCAAATGACGTGCCAGTCGTCGCGAAGTTCCTCGGCCACCCAGTCCCAGCTGCGGCAGTGGTCGCGCCCCCCATGCTGGAGGATCAGCGGCGGAGCCTCGGGATTGCCCCAATCCACATAGTTGAGCCGGAGGCGCTGGGAGACGAAGCTGTGCGATGTGGGGCCAAGGAACTGCATGGGATGGGGCTTTGCGCGGATCGTCCGTTTCCGTCAATCCATGGCGCGAAGGTCAGCTTGATGTTGCAAAAGCAGGATCATCGCGCGGTGGGCTGGCAATCCGCTCCGCGTCCCCCTATCTCGCCTTTCCGGAGGAATTCATGGCGACTCACACTACTCGGATGCTTATCATCGGTTCCGGCCCTGCCGGCCTTTCCGCGGCGATCTATGGCGCGCGCGCTGGCATGGAGCCGATCGTGGTGCAGGGCCTGCAGCCTGGCGGCCAGCTTACCATCACCACCGACGTGGAGAACTATCCGGGTTTTCGCGATGTCATCCAGGGTCCGTGGCTGATGCAGGAAATGCAGGCGCAGGCGGAGCATGTCGGCACGCGGATGATGTGGGACACCATCGTCGATGTGGATATCGCCGGCGGCTCCCCTTTCCGAGCGGTGGGCGATAGCGGTGACGAATATATCGGCGATACGCTGGTGATCGCGACGGGTGCGCAGGCGAAATGGCTGGGCGTGCCGGGTGAGCAGGAACTGTCGGGCAAGGGCGTCTCGGCCTGCGCCACCTGCGACGGCTTCTTCTATCGCGGCAAGAAGGTGGCAGTGATCGGCGGCGGCAATACGGCCGTGGAAGAAGCGCTCTATCTTACCAACCACAGCGACGATGTGACCCTGATCCATCGCCGCGACGAACTACGCGCCGAGAAGATCCTGCAGGACCGGCTGTTCGCCCATCCCAGGATCACGGTCATCTGGAACAAGACGGTGGATCGCTTCATCGGCGATCCCCTGGCAGGCGGGCTTACCGGGCTGGCCTTGCGCGATACCGTCACCGGCGAAACGAGCGAGTTCGCCACGGAAGGCGCCTTCGTTGCCATCGGCCACGCACCGGCGACGGAGCTGTTCAAGGGCAAGCTCGAAATGGACGATTCCGGCTATCTGGTGGTTGAGGCGGGCACGCCGAAAACCGCCGTTCCCGGCGTATTCGCTTGTGGTGACGTGATGGACCACACCTATCGGCAGGCGGTCACCGCCGCCGGCACGGGCTGCATGGCCGCGCTCGACGCGGAGCGCTTCCTGGCGGCGCTCGATTTTGCGCGCAACCAGCAGAAGAAGGAAGCGGCGGCATCGGCCTGAGCCGCCGCTTTCTCAAGGTCCAGCGTCAGAACACTGCCTTTGCGGCAAGTGCGACCAGCGCCATCAGCACCAGGCTGGAAAGCGCGAACAGCGCGAATCGGACCATCACCTTGTTGATGGTAGCCTGCACCAGCGAGTGCAGCACCCGCAACGCGACATAGGCCCAGCCAAGGCTGGCGGCGATGCCGTCCCCGGCTCCGACGATCGCCAGGGTGATGGCGACAGCATAGAACACCGTAGGTGCTTCATGCAGATGATTGTAGTTGTGGGCTTTCCACTGGACGCTCGGCGGCAGCAGCTCGTCGAGCTTCCCCGTGGTGAGGCGAGATTGCTCTTCGGGTGATAGGTTGATCTTTCCGAAGGCGGGCAGTCGGGTGAAATACATCCACCACCACATTACCATGGTCCAGATCGCGAGAGCAGCGACCGGCTGCAGAATGGTCATTCCTAGCATTGTCCTCTCCCCTTTGCAGGAGGCGCGATAATGCCTGCGCTGGTCTGCCACACAAGCTCGAATTTTCCGGGGTTTGGACCCCTCCGTGACATGACCGGCTAAGCTTTGGGCCGGGTCAGGGTAACGCGGCTGAAGTAATCGAGCGGCGCCCGCCGCACGGCGCATTGCCAACCCATCGAGCCGGCAATGGTTTCGCAGCAGCCGATGAGTTCCAGACGGGGCGATACATGGAAATGCCGAAGCCAGGCATTCAGCGCCGTGCGCAGCGGAAGCGGCAAGCCGGCGAGATTGCCGAAATCCACAATATGAAGCGATCCTCCCGGGGCAAGTGCGGCAGCCGAACGCCTGATGGCCGCTTGCCAATCCGGGATCATTGAAAGCGCGAAGGAAAGGACCAAGCGGTCGAATCCGGCCCGGTCGAACAGCGCGACCGGCTCGAATGTCGTTGCGTCCCCAAATCGCAGGATTGCCCGTTCGCCAAGCCTGGCCCGCGCGCTTTTCAGCATCTCGCTGGAAATATCGAGCCCATGCAATTGGGTGCCGGGCCAGCGGCGCGCGATCAGGGTGAGGTTGCGGCCGGTTCCGCAGCCTATCTCCAATATCGTCTGCCCCGGCCGGCAATCCAGATCCTCGATCAGGGAATCCCGGCCGAAGAGGAAGAATTTGCGCGTGGCGTCATAGATATGGCGCTGGCCGCGATAGACCGAATCCATCAGTGCGCCATGTCCGGGCGTTGTCGTTGCGCCGTCGCTCATCCGCGCAGCTCGTAAAGATGGACGCCGCCGTAGATGGATGACCGGTCGCGCAGGGTCAGCGCGCGAGACTGTTCTTCGGCATAGTACCAGCGGGACAGGATCTGCTCCGGAACCCGGCCCGGCAACAGCGAGGATTCGGCGGCCGTGCGAAAGACCACGCGCGCCCCCTTGCGTGCGGTGCGCTGGATTTCGGTCCAGAGGCGGTTGAGCTGCGCTTCGGTCATCCAGTCCTGCGCATCGAGCAACACATAACAGTCCAGGCTTTCGTCAGGCTGGACCGCGAGCTGATCTGCTATGTTGGCATGGCGAATATCCAGCCTTCCGATCCGCTCACGCAGCAAGGCGAAATTGGCTTCTTGCAGATAGGGCGGCAGTGGCCGGGTAGGCGCGCGGCCATAGCCGCGTGAGAAGGCTTGCCAGGCGAAGTAATTGTCGTTCACCGGGAAATGGCAGGCCAGCTTTTCCAGCCGCTTGCGCAGCACGGTCGCCATCCGCTCGTCGCCGGCCAGTGCCGCATATTGGGCTGGGGGAATGCCCAGCCCGAACAGCGATATCGGCTGATCGGTCAGCCAGCGGATGAAACGCCGCTCGAAGATCGGCGCAAACTTCTCCTCGAAGATCCGCCGCTGCTCATCGGTGGTGGGCGCTTCCAGAATTTCGCGCGGATCGATGCGGTAAAGGCGGGCCAGAAGATGGGCGAGGCCGATAAAGCCTCCGAGCAGCCCGCGCTTGTAGATTCCGCGTGAGAAGCCCGCGATCCGCCGGCGCCCGGCCAGATCGCGCCCTTCCCAGTAACGCTGGGTGGGATGATCCAGGTGCGGAGCGAGGTAGCGGCGGTAGGCCGCGATATTGGCCGGGCTGTCCGCCTCGGCGAAGAAGCGGCTGAAATGCGCGTAATCGGGCAGGTGCTTGATTGCGGCGATCTTGAGCCGGTTGAGCGCGACATGCGCCGTGTTGAGATCGACGGCGATCACCTGACGGGGATTTGCGACCAGATAGGACAGCGCATTGCAGCCCCCGCTGGCGATGGTGATGACGCGGCAATCGGGCGTTATCGCCAGCGCCTCCATATCCACCACCGGATCTTCCCAGATCTGCGCGTAAACCAGACCTTTGAACGCGAACGCAAAGGCCTTGTCGAGCAGGCGGGCGGCGGGATTGTGTTCGTCACGGACGACGGCGCGACTGATCAATTCTTTGGCGGGTTTAGCCATGTGACATTCGACCCCAGCTTGAGGGCGGGCGCCCCGCGCGTGCCTTCGGCCACGATTGTGACCGCGCGGTGACGACAGGCTGTAATCTTCGATTTCAGCGGGCAGGGGTCATTTGCGATACCGGATTAGTTGAGATGTCTTGAACGCGGCCTATATGCGTGCGCTCTGCACGCTCCGGAGGAGATCAAGGTGAGCAAGGTTCTGGTGATTGGCGCTGGCGGGGTGAGTTCCGTCGCGGTGCATAAAATGGCGATGAATCCCGGCATTTTCAGCCATATCAGCGTGGCCAGCCGCACCAAATCCAAATGCGATGCGATTGCCGAATCGGTGAAGCAGCGCACCGGGGTTGCGATCGATACCTATGCTCTCGATGCGGAAGACGTGCCCGCCACCATCGCGTTGATCGAGAAGATCCAGCCGAAGCTCGTGGTCAATCTGGCACTGCCTTATCAGGATCTGGCGATCATGGACGCCTGCCTCGCAACCGGCGTCGATTACCTCGACACCGCCAATTACGAGCCGAAGGACGAAGCCCGGTTCGAATACAAGTGGCAGTGGGCCTATCACGAGCGCTTCAGGGAGAAAGGCATCCTGGCCCTACTCGGCAGCGGGTTCGACCCTGGCGTGACCAGCGTGTTCGCCATGTGGCTCAAGAAGCACAAGCTGAAGACCATCCGCCGGCTCGACATTCTCGATTGCAACGGAGGCGATCATGGCCAGGCCTTCGCCACCAATTTCAATCCGGAGATCAATATCCGCGAGGTCACTGCGCCCGCCCGCCACTGGGAAAACGGTGCGTTCGTCGAAACCCCGGCGATGAGCGTGAAGCAGAGCTTCGACTTCGAAGGCGTCGGCCCGAAGAACATGTACCTGATGTATCACGAGGAACTGGAAAGCCTCGCGCGATTCATTCCCGAGATGGAGCGGGCGCGGTTCTGGATGACCTTCGGCGACGAATACATCAAGCATCTGACCGTGCTGCAGAATATCGGCATGACCCGGATCGATCCGGTGATCTATGAGGGCAAGGAGATCATCCCGCTGCAATTCCTCAAGGCCGTGCTACCTGAGCCTGCAAGCCTCGGGCCGACGACGAAGGGCAAGACCAATATCGGCGATATCGCCACTGGCGAAGCGCTGGACGGTTCGGGCGAGAAGACCTTCTACATCAAGAACATTTGCGACCATGAGGCCGCCTATGAGGAAACCGGCAATCAGGCGGTGAGCTATACCACCGGCGTTCCGGCGATGATCGGCGCGGCGATGATGCTGACCGGCGCATGGCGCGGGGAAGGCGTGTTCAACATGGAAGAGTTCGATCCCGATCCTTTCATGGACATGCTGAACTTGCATGGCCTGCCGTGGACCGTGGAGGAACTGCCCGGACCGTTGGGCTTCTGACAGCGCGATGGGCTGGAACGCGATCGCGCCGATCGGGTTGCTGGCGGGTTCAAACCTGCTGATGAACCTGGCCTGGTATGGCCATCTCAAGGCGCCTCAGAAAGCCTTGTGGATCGCTGTCCTCGCAAGCTGGGGCATCGCCTTCTTCGAATATTGCCTGGCCGTTCCCGCCAACCGGATCGGCGCGCGCACCTACTCGCTGGCTGAACTGAAGACGCTGCAGGAATTGTTCTCGCTGCTCGGCTTCATCGTGGTGGCCTGGGCCTTGTTCGGGCAGAAGCCGGGAGTCAGCCAGATCGTCGGCTTTGCCTTGATTGCGGCCGGAGCCTATTTCGTCTTCAAGGCGCCGCTGGGATAAGGATCGGAACCATGGAAACGAGAGCCGGCGATCCCGGAGCCTTCGCGCATTTCGACCTGCACCGGGTGGATAGCCCGTCTTTTGTGGTGGACGTGGCGAAGCTGCGCCAGAACCTGCGTATCCTTGCCGACATTCGCGATCGCGCGGGGATCAGGGTGCTCGCCGCGCTGAAGGCTTTCTCGATGTGGAGCGTGGCTCCGGTCATCGGCGAATATCTCGACGGGGTCTGCACTTCGGGGCTGTGGGAGGCCTTGCTGGCGGCCGAGCATTACGATGGGGAGATCGCGACCTATAGCGCCGCCTACAAACCGGAGGACATGGAGGAGATCTGCCGCCTCTCCGATCATGTGATCTTCAACACGCCCATGCAGATCGAGCGCTTCTCGGAGATGCTGGACCTATCCCGGACACGGGGAAACGATTTCGATATAGGATTGCGAATCAATCCGTTGAATCCGGAAGGTGAAGTCGCGCGTTACGATCCCTGCGCGCCGTTTTCGCGCCTTGGCTTTCCGATCGATCAATTGACGCAAGAGCATGCCGCGCTGGTCGACGGGCTGCATTTCCATTCCCTGTGCGAGCAGGACCTGGAGCCGCTGAAACGCACCTGGGACAAGCTGTTCGATCATATCGAGCCCTATTTCGAGCAGCTCAAATGGCTCAATTTCGGGGGTGGGCATCACATCACCCGGGCCGATTACCAGCGCGACGAGCTGGTGGAATTCCTGATCGACGTGCGGGACGATACCGGCTGCGAGATCTATCTCGAGCCCGGGGAAGCCGTAGCGCTCGATGCCGGCATCCTGGTGGGCAGCATCCTCGATTCGCACTGGAACGGGATGCCACTCGCCATCACCGATATCTCCGCGACCTGTCATATGCCCGACGTGCTCGAAGCGCCTTACCGGCCTGCCATGCTGCACGAAGGGAGAGAAGGGGAGCCGGTCCGGCTCGGCGGCCCGTCCTGCCTGGCGGGAGATGTGATCGGCGATTACCGGCTGCCGGTTCCGCCGCATCCCGGCGAGCGAATCGCCTTCCTTGACCAGGCGCACTATTCGATGGTGAAAACCACCACTTTCAATGGGGTGCCGCTGCCCTCGATCTGGCTGTGGGACAGCGAAACCGATGCTCTGGAGCGCATAAAAACCTTCGGTTACCCGGATTTCCGCGACCGTCTGAGTTGAGCTTGCGGCGGGGCGCCGCTGTCACAAAAATTTCATTTGCGATTAAGGGGGGAGGTCTTATAGGACCCCTCCGCTGCCCCAAGGGGACTTCCTAACCGCAAGGCAGCCTTGTTCGAAACTAACCGTTTTGGGGGTCCCTTGAGTTGTACATCTATCCTGATGCATCGGCTGTAGTCCGCGACCTTTCGCCGGACGAACCCGTTATCCTCAATCGCCCGCACGCAGCGGCGCGAGCAGCGCGTTTCTTCTCACGGAAATTTCCGGGCAAGTCGCTGTATGCGGTGAAGGCCAATCCTTCGCCCGACCTGCTGCGCGTGTTGTGGGATTCCGGAATCACGCACTACGACGTGGCCTCCATTGCCGAGGTGCGGCTGGTGCGCGAAGTGCTGCCGGATGCGACGCTGTGCTTCATGCATCCCGTCAAGTCGCCGGCCGCTATCCGGGAAGCCTATCACCAGCATGGCGTGCGCGTGTTCAGCCTGGATACGATGGAGGAACTGGACAAGATCGTGGCCGCCACCGACCGGGCGACCGATCTGCGCCTGTGCGTGCGTCTGCGCGTGTCGTCGGAATTCGCGGAATTGAGCCTGGCGTCCAAGTTCGGCGTCGATCTGGCCGATGCCGCGCCGCTGCTGCAGGCCACCCGTCAGGTGGCCGACTGGCTGGGCGTGTGCTTCCATGTCGGCAGCCAGGCGATGACCCCCTTCGCCTATGTGCAAGCGCTGGAGCGGGTGCGCGCCGCGATTGTCGATGCGTCGGTCACGGTCGATATCATCGATGTGGGCGGGGGCTTTCCCAGCATCTATCCCGGCATGGAGCCGCCGCCGCTGGAGGATTACTTCGGCGTGATCCATCGCGCTTCGGAATCGCTGCCGATTTCCTATTCGGCAGAGCTGTGGTGCGAACCGGGCCGGGCGCTGTGCGCGGAATACAGCTCGCTGATCGTCCGCGTGGAAAAGCGGCGCGGCGACGAACTGTACATCAATGACGGCGCCTATGGCGCGCTGTTCGATGCGGCGCATGTCGGCTGGCGTTTCCCGGTGGCCGCGTTGGGCGAGGGGCGTTCTAACGGCCTGGAGGAATTCGCCTTCTACGGGCCGACCTGCGACGATGCCGACTATATGAAGGGGCCGTTCCTGCTGCCTGCGGACATCAAGCCGGGCGACTATATCGAGATCGGCATGCTGGGGGCCTATGGCGCGGCGATGAAGACCGGCTTCAACGGCTTCGGACAGGCGGTCGCGATCAATGTCGCGGACGAGCCGATGGCCAGCCTCTATCGCGGCGATCGCGCCGATCCGCGCCAGAGCGACAATGTGGTGAGCCTTCGCTGACTTATCCCGGGAGCCTTGCGGCAATCGCGGGGCTCCCGCCTGCTGTCCTGACCAGGGCAGGGCCAGGTTCAGGGCATCCTGGTCCAGTAGCGGTCCTCGCACAGGAACAGGATGCATCCTGATACCTTCAGTTTCCCGTTGGCCAGCAGCTGCATCTTGGACTTGTAGCTCTTGCCCGTCTTGGGATCGTAGGCTTGCCCGCCCTTCCAGCTGCCGCCGGATCCTGCGAAATCGCGCAGCACCATCGTGCCGATGATCGGGCGGGTACGTTGCGAGGCATCGGGATTGTTGATGTCGCGGGTCGGCAGCTTCGGATCGAGCACCTGCTCGATCTTGCCGCACATCCTCTGCCCGCAATTGTCCACCCTGACGACAGCATCCCTGGCGTCCGTCAGCCAGCGGCCGGTTACCGGCTCGGCCCAGGCGGCCGACGGCGAAGCCGCCAGCAGCAAGGGATATATGGCCCAGCGTGCCTTCATGATCTTGCCTCTCCTGCTCCATCCGGAACATTGCGGATGGCTGGCGTATAATTACACCCATTTCGGATATTAATGGGCAAAGGTTTCCGGATTCCCAATGAAGCGGGAGCCAGATCACGCGGCGCTGGCGTGGGTCGCCGCGGTCACCCGTCGGGCGGGCGTGTTCGCCGCCCCGGGCGATCTCCCTAGCTGGCGACGCGGCAGTAGCCGGCGAAATAGGCCAGGATGGCGGGATGGATGGCGGCATGGAGCTCCACCCCGGCATGATCGCCATTCGCCCATTTGACCGTGGCTTCCAGCGGGCCGATCGGCCCCAGCGAGACCTGCACCTGCTTACCGGCTTCCAACTCGCCATATGGATTGCCGAGACGGCAACCATTGGCCGAAATCTGCGAGATATAGACATCCCGCACCGGCCCCCCAGCAAGCTCGTAACGGCCCGCCAGCTCGGCGAACAATCGGCTTTCCTTCCTGCGATCCATACCGAACTCCCCCAAGGCGGCACTGCCATATGCTTATCCGATCAGGGTTAAGGCCGGCTTAAGCCGTGGAGTGAACGATGCGGAAGGCATGTTCCGCCCCTGAAGCGCCATGACATCGGGCGGGAAACGCCCTACAGCGGCGCCATGCCCTATGTTTACCTGATGATCGCCATCCTTGCCGAAGTGGCGGCAACCACCTCCCTGAAAGAGTCCGACGGCTTCACGCGGCTGGTTCCCGCGCTGGTGACGCTGACCGGCTATGCGGTGGCGTTCTACTTCCTCTCGCTGACCCTGCGGGACGTGCCGACCGGCATTGCCTATGCCGTCTGGTCTGGGGTCGGCATCGTGCTGATCACGGCCGCCGCCTGGCTGTTCCATGGCCAGAAGCTGGATGCGCCGGCGCTGATCGGCATGGGGCTGATCATTGCAGGCGTGATCGTGATGAACGGCTTTTCCAGGGCCAGCGCGCATTGATGCAGGCCGGCGCCGACGGATCCGCAATGGCGGTCTTTCCCGGCCGGCAGGGAAGGCGATCCTTCTTCCGGGGCCGCACCTGTCACCCGCCCAGGATAGCCGCCCGGGATGCCTGACCGTTCCGGCCCCCGCTCCGCGCTCCGCGCCTTCCTGGCCAGCGAAGCCGCCGGCGGCATCATCCTGATGGGGGCGGCCGCGCTGGCGATGATCGTCGCGAACTCGCCGCTCGGCGCGCTCTATCGCGATCTGCTGCATATGCCGGTCAGCCCTGCCTTGTCCGAAAAGCTCGGCCCGATGACGGTCCATCTGTGGATCAACGACGGGCTGATGGCGGTCTTCTTCCTGTTCGTGGGGCTGGAGATCAAGCGTGAGCTGGTCGATGGCCGCCTTGCGACCTGGCGGCAGCGCCGCCTGCCGCTGGTCGCCGCCCTGGCCGGAATGGCGTTTCCCGCAGTCATCTACCTGCTGCTTGCCGGGGGGAATCCGGTGCTGGCCCGGGGCTGGGCGATACCGGCGGCGACCGACATCGCTTTTGCCATCGGCGTGCTGGCCCTGCTGGGCCGCCGGGCGCCGACCTCGCTCAAGCTGTTCCTGGTGACGGTCGCCATAGTCGACGACATGGGCGCGGTCGCGATCATCGCGGTGTTCTACACCGCCAGCCTTTCCCTTCCGGCGCTGGCGGGCGCCGCCGCCATCCTGGCCGGGATGTTCCTGCTCAACCGGCTGGGGGTGCGCGCGTTGGCGGTCTATCTGCTCCTGTTCGCCCTGCTGTGGTATGGGGTGCTGCTGTCGGGCGTTCATGCCACGATCGCCGGCGTGCTCGCGGCCTTCGCCGTGCCGATCATTCCCACGCCGGGCGATCCGGATTCGCCGGAATCCCCGCTTCACAGGCTCGAGCACCTGCTCGATGCTCCGGTCGCCTTCTTCATCGTGCCGCTGTTCGGCTTCGCCAATGCCGGGGTGGCGCTGGCGGGCTTGGCTCCCGGCGATATTCTGGCGCCGATGCCGGTCGGGATCGCCGCCGGGCTGTTCCTCGGCAAGCAACTCGGCATCTTCGCGGCGGTGTGGCTTGCGGCCCGGTCCGGCTTCGCCGCGAAGCCGCGCGGCGCCACCTGGCTGCAGATCTATGGCGTGGCAGTGATCTGCGGGATCGGCTTCACCATGAGCCTGTTCATCGGCGGGCTTGCCTTTGGCGATCCGAAGCTGGTGGAAGAGGCGAAGCTCGGCACGCTGGCCGGCTCGCTGGTCGCGGCCCTGACCGGCTATGTGCTGCTGCGCTTCGCTCCGCTGCATCCGGACCACGATCGCGAGGAAGCGAAGCAGGCGCGCGAAATCACGCGGGACGGGGATGTGCGCTAGGCTTGGAATCTCGTACTCCCCGTTTGTTTCTCGTCATCATTTTCTCGTCATCCCAGCGAAAGCTGGGATCTCGCTCGGCAACGTGCCGTGCTCTCCACTCGTCATTCCCGCCCTTCGACTGGCTCAGGATAAACTGCCCTGCGGGCAAGCGGGAACCCAGGGCGAGTTGGAGTTAAACTGACTGGATCCCCGTTTTCACGGGGATGACGAAGAAGGGACAGCGGGGTGAGCCGGTTGACGCAAAACGCCGGAAATGTGGATTTGCATTTTCCACCTCCTCACGCTCGCAGGTCCCATCGTCGCAATGCCCGGTCGTAAGAGGCGAGCAAGCTGAGCAGCGCGGAAGTGCTGGGCTTGCGCCATGTTCCCGCGAAACGGCCCCGCCGCATCCGCACCACGAACCCGCCTTGCATGGCGAGCACCCAGCGCTCATCCAGTGTGACCTTTCGCTGAGGTGCCTCTCCGCCGCTGCGGATCGCCATCACTGCATCCCAGGCATGGGCGAAGCTGCCCGCGCCTTCCCGGCGGCGCAGGCGATAGGCGGTCTCGCGCGCCATGCCGAGTTTCGCCGCGGCCTGCGCGACGCAGCCGGTCTGGGCCAGCCAGCCGAGGAAGCGGGCCTGCCGCTCGGGCGTCCAGCCGTCACGCCGCGCGCGCAGCGGAACCGGAGTGAAGGACGGAACCCGCCGATAGGCAGGCCAGCGGACGGTGCGGGATGCTCTGCGTCTCATCCGGCAGGATAAGCCAGATTTCAGCCGTGTAGGAAAGGGGAGGAGCTATCTCCCGCACTCTCTCGTCATTCCCGCTTATCCCTGTCATTCCCGCCCTTCGACTGGCTCAGGATAAACTGCCCTGCGGGCAAGCGGGAACCTAGAGCGAGTTGGAGTTAAACTGACTGGATCCCCGTTTTCACGGGGATGACGAAAGAAGGATCAGAAAGGCTCAGGGCGACCGGGGATGCCTAGTCCAATATCGTCATGCCAGCCCTTCGGCTGGCTGGCCAAGCCAGCCGCTCAGGATAAACTGCCCTTCGGACAAGCTGGCCTCTCGGGCGGATAGGTGGTGCGTTGCCCACAACGATCCCGGCCTTCGCCGGGATGACGAAAGTGGGACTGGGATGACGACGTAGGATAACGAGGAAGGAAGGGAAGAACAGGCCTCAGGCCGCGAGCTTCAGCTCCAGCCGGTCCCAGATCTCAACCAGCGCGTCGGTCAGTTCGCGCATCATCTTCTCAGTGTGGGCCGGCCCCGGCGTGAAGCGCAGCCGCTCCGTGCCGCGCGGGACGGTGGGGAAATTGATGGGCTGCACATAGACGCCATATTCGGCCAGTAGGATATCGCTGATCTTCTTGGCGCGCACCGGATCGCCCACCATCAGCGGCACGATATGGGTGGTGGAATCCATCACCGGCAGCCCGGCGTCCCGGAACATCTGCTTGAGCGTGGCGGCGGCGGCCTGCTGGCCATCCCGCTCGACGCTGGAGGATTTGAGGTGCCGCACGCTGGCGAGCACGCCCGCGACCAGCACCGGGCTGAGCGAGGTGGTGAAGATGAAGCCCGGCGCGTAGGAGCGGATGCAGTCGATGATGCGGGAATCGGTGGCGATATAGCCGCCCATCACGCCGAACGCCTTGCCCAGCGTGCCTTCGATGATGTCGATCCGGTGCGCCGCCTCGTCCCGGTCGGTGATGCCGCCGCCGCGCGGGCCATACATGCCCACCGCGTGCACCTCGTCGATATAGGTCAGCGCGTTGTACTTGTCCGCCAAGTCGCAGATCGCGTGGATCGGCGCGACGTCGCCGTCCATCGAATAGACGCTTTCGAAGGCGATCAGCTTGGGAACGGCGGGATCTTCCGCCGCGAGCAGTTCTTCCAGATGGGCCACGTCGTTATGGCGCCACACCCGCTTCTCGCAGCCGGAATTGCGGATGCCAGCGATCATGCTGGCGTGGTTCAGCTCGTCCGAGAAGATGATGCAGCCCGGCAGCAGCTTGGCCAGGGTGGAGAGCGTAGCGTCGTTGGAGACATAGCCGCTGGTGAACAGCAGCGCGCCTTCCTTGCCGTGGAGATCGGCCAGCTCGCGCTCAAGCTCGATATGGTAGTGGGTGTTGCCGCCGATGTTGCGGGTGCCGCCGGAGCCGGCGCCGACATCGTGCAGCGCCTCTTCCATCGCGTTGATGACCTTGGGGTGCTGGCCCATGGCGAGGTAATCGTTGGAGCACCACACGGTGATCGGCTTCGGCCCATTATGGCCGGCGAAGCAGCGCGCGTTGGGGTAGGCGCCCTTGTTGCGGAGAATGTCGATGAACACGCGATAGCGGCCTTCCGAGTGAAGCCGTTCGATCGCCTGGTCAAAAATGTGTTCGTAGTTCAACGGATCGTCCGCCCATGTCGCCGCCTGGAGATCATTCCCCGCTCGATGCGGCTGCCGATTTCCAGCCCCTTACCTAATCGTGGGCTCCTTATCCACATCTTTGTCAAAGAGATTTGATCTGGATCAGAAGACGACACGATCGGCCAGCCCGTATCCGGCCAGCGCCGGGGCGAGCCGGGCAAGATCCTCGCCATCGGCGGTGAATACCGCGAAGTCGTCCGTCTCGCGGGCGAAGTCCTGCCCCTGCGTGAGGAAGGCGATCCGCCGGGCGATGCCGGCCGCGCCGTCCACGAAGCGGACATCCGGCCCGAGGGCCGTGGCCAGCTCTTCCTGGACCAGCGAAAAATGGGTGCAGGCCAGCACCACCGTGTCGATCCGTTCCCCATCCGGTTGCGCCCGCAGCCCGCGCGCCGCGGCAGCATAGATTTCCGGGTCGACCTCCTCGCAGCGAAGCCTGGCTTCCGCCGCCGCCACGAGATCGGGCGCGGCGTGGCGGATCAGCCGCTTTCCCTGCGCGAATTCGGCTTCCAGATTGTCGACATAGGTCTGGCGGATGGTGGCGGCGGTGCCGAGCAGCCCGATCACCCCGGTCCGCGTCAGGGCGGCGGCGGGCTTGATCGCGGGCACCGTGCCGACGACCGGAAGCTCCAGCACTTCGCGCACCATGCTCAGCGCGATGGTCGAGGCGGTGTTGCAGGCGATGCAGGCGAGGCGGGGGCCGAACCGCTCGGTCATCCGGCCTAGCAAGCCGGCGACGCGGGCGGCGATCTGCGCTTCCGTCTTGGTGCCATAGGGCAGCCCGCGATTGTCGGCGGCATAGATGACCGGCGCCTGCGGCAGGAGCTTGCGCAGTTCCGCGAGCACCGACAGCCCGCCAATGCCGGAATCGAACAGCAGGATGGGGGCGGTCGGATCGGGTGCCATGCGATTCGCCATATTTTCCCCCTGCCGAAATGCAAGAACTCCGCTTAAGGTAGTCAAAGGCTTATCGATCTGGGGGAGGGGTTTTTGGAAAGCTGGCAGGCCGGATTTCTGGCGATTGCGCTGGGCTATGCGCTCGGTTCCATTCCGTTCGGGATGATCCTCACCCGGATTACCGGCGCGGGCGACCTGCGCGGTATCGGCTCGGGCAGTATCGGCGCGACCAATGTGCTGCGCACCGGGCGCAAGGGGCTGGCGGCGGCGACGCTGCTGCTCGATCTCGGCAAGGGGCTGGCGGCGGTGCTGCTGGCCAGGGCGCTGCTGCCCGGCCTGGAGACGCTGGCGGCCTTCGCGGTGGTGGTGGGGCATTGCTACCCGGTCTGGCTGCGCTTTCGCGGCGGCAAGGGCGTGGCGACGACGATGGGCGTGGCGACCGGCCTCGCCTGGCCGATCGGGCTGGCCTATGCCCTGGTCTGGCTGGCGGCGCTGGCGCTGACCCGCATTTCCTCGCTGGCCGGGATGAGCGCGGCCATCGCCGCTCCGGTCGCCGCCTGGCTGCTGGGCTACCCCGCCTATGTCGCGGCCCTGGCCGGAATCGCCGTACTGGTGCTGTGGCTGCATCAGGCCAATATCGCGCGGCTGCGCAATGGGACGGAGCCGAAGGTCGGCACCGGCAAGTGACGCTTTCCCGGGACGAAGCCTTCGCGCGGATCCGGCTGCTGCGCTCGCCTCATATCGGGCCGGTCAGCTATCGCCAGCTGTTGCGCCGCTTTGGCGACGCCTGCTCGGCGCTGGACGCGCTGCCGGGACTGGCGGCGCGGGGCGGGCGACCCTATCGCGCCGCGCCGCAAGTGCGGATCGAGGACGAGATCGCGGCGGTCCGCAAGGCCGGCGCGCGCTACCTTTTCCATGACTCGCCTGAATATCCCGCGCTGCTGGGCGAGATCGAAAGCGGCCCCGCGATCCTGACGGTGCGCGGCGATGTCGCGCTGGCGAGCAGGCCTTGCGTCGCGATCGTCGGTGCGCGCAACGCCTCCGCCGCGGCGGTCAAGCTCGCGCGGGATTTCGCCGCGGCCCTGGCTGAGGCCGGGCTGACGGTGGTGTCGGGGCTCGCTCGTGGAATTGACGGCGCGGCCCATCGCGGCGCCATGCCCGCGACCGTGGGGGTGATCGCCAGCGGCATCGATGTCGCCTATCCGCCCCAGCACGCCGATCTGCAGGAGGAGATCGCGCAGCGCGGCCTGCTGATCGCGGAGCAGCCGACGGGCACCGAGCCGCGCGGCAGCCATTTCCCCAGCCGCAACCGCATCATCGCGGGGCTGGCGGCCGGAACGGTGGTGGTCGAGGCGGCCCCCAGATCGGGTTCGCTGATCACGGCAAGGCTGGCCGGAGAAGCGGGGCGCGAGGTGATGGCGATTCCCGGCTCGCCGCTGGAGCCGCGCTCCCACGGCTGCAACCAGCTGATCCGCGATGGCGCGGTGCTGGTGCAGTCGCCGGAGGATGTGATCGAGCTGGTGCGCGGCTTCGGCGGGCAGGCGCGCTCCTGCTTCCGGGAAGCCGTCGGGAATCCATACGACCTGTCCGAGGATCTGGCGGAGGAGCCGGCGGATGTGGGGGTGCTGCTCACCGCCGCGCCGGTCGCGGTCGACGAATTGATCCGCCAGAGCGGGGAAAGCGCCGCCGCTGTCCAGCTTGCGCTGCTGGAGCTGGAGATTGCCGGGCGGCTTCAGCGCCACGCGGGGGGCAGGGTATCGCTCTGTCCCGCTTGATCCCGGATTGCGTGCGGTTATGTTGCCGGGAATTGTTCGATGCAAAGGGGGCTTTGATGACAAGGCGCAATACGGCGGCCGCTTTGGTGGCGGCTATCGGCCTGGGGCTTGCCATGCCGCTCGTTGCCAAGGAGGCGGAACCGGTCAAGGTGACGTCGGCAAAGAATATCCAGGGCATCGAGCGCGTGGTCATCGGCCAGTTCACCATCGGCTTCCTGGTCGAACGCAAGGATTCGGCGAAGGCGGGCGGCGGCCTGACCGGCAGCGGCTTCGGCGGGAAGTCCACGGTTCGCAGCCAGCTTGCCGGCTACACCCAGGACGAGCTCCAGAAGATCGCCGACGCCGCCTATGACGACATGGTGAGCCGGCTTTCCGCCGCCGGCTTCGCAGTGATGGATCGCGCGGGCCTGGCCGCCTCTCCCGCTCTCGTCAAGGTGAAGGGCGAACCCGGGCCGAAGCAGATGACGACGATTACCGGCAGGGACGACAAGGCGGAAGTGCTGTTCGTCAGCGCCACCCAATCCGCTCCGCTGCGGCTCATGCCCGGCGACGTTGCCGCCAGCGGATTCGGCGCGATGGGCATCATCATGTCGGGCTCGCAGGCGATGAACGCCTTCACCGCCTATGCGAAGGAAACGGATTCGAAGGTCATCAACGTGGTCTATTATCTCGATTTCGCGAAAAGCGATGAATACGGCGGCTGGTTCCGTTCCTCCTCGGCCGTGAATGTCGAGGGAAGCCTTGCCATGATGCCGGATCAATCCAAGCTCTCGGTGGTCGGTGCGAACTACAAATCCGGCTCGCTGGCCCTTGCCGAACCGGTGGCCGTCGGCGGAAACTTCTTCGAAAAGGAAGATGCCATGAGCGGCGGCGAGAAGGCGGCCAATACCGCGGCCAATGTGATCGGCTTCCTCGGCGGTGTCGGCACCAACAGTTCGAAGAAATTCACCTTCACCGCGCGGCCGGGAGAATATGCCGCCGGAGCGGGCGAGCTGGCGACGCAAGCGAACGAGGTTCTCGTTCAGAAGCTCGTCACGCTGCGGTGATGCGATGTGATCTGAACCGGTCCGGCAGGACCCGCCTGGGGAACGAAGGACGGGAGCGACGATGGTGAAGGACTCCGCAGTGACGTTGGGCTCCCTTCTGTCACGCACCTCTGACACGCTGTCGGCGAGCTTGAAGGCGGTCGCGCTCTATATCGGCGTGCTTTCGGCATTGGGCGTCGCCATCGAGCTGGCGTTTGGCGGCGGGGAAGCCTCTGCGGCCACGGCAGTAGGCTTCCTTCAGCTTTGCCTTTTTCTTGCGGCCATCGTTGCCCAGTATCTCCTGATCGAGGCGATGCTGAAGCAGACCGGGCTTTTCTCGGCCGATACCACCCGGCGTTACCTGCCCTTTCTCGGCCAGTCGATCCTGCTCAGCCTCGGCATCGTGCTGGGCCTGATCTTGCTGATCATACCCGGCCTGCTGCTGGCGGCTCGCTGGTCGCTCGCCTCGCCCTTGCTTGTCGGTGAGCACAAAGGCGCGGTGGAAGCGATCCGCGAAAGCTGGGAACTGACACGCGGGCACACGGCTGCGCTTCTGGTGGCGGCGCTGGTGCTCTTGCTCATCATGGTGGCGGCAGTCGCCCTGGCGGCGGGTGCATCGCAGATCGATGAAACATTGGGGATCGTCCTGACGGAGATGGCCGCCAATGCGGTTTCGGTGATCTTCGGCGGTTTCGGAGTCGCGGCCTATGGCATGCTGCGTTTCCCCGCCCGGAAGCTGACCGAGGTATTTGAGTGAGCGTGCCATCTTGACGAACCCTATCCTGCGTCGCCACCCTCGCGCACGTACGTATACGCGTGGGAAGTTCGGAACATAAATGCAGCTCGTCATCGTTGAATCGCCGGCCAAGGCAAAGACCATCGAGAAATATCTCGGCAAGGACTACAAGGTTCTCGCATCCTACGGCCATGTTCGCGACCTGCCGCCGAAGGACGGTTCGGTCCGTCCGGACGAGGATTTCGCGATGGACTGGGAAACCTATCGCGACAAGGCGAGCCGGGTGAAGGAGATTTCCGACGCGGCCAAGAAGGCCGATCGCCTGATCCTCGCGACGGACCCCGATCGCGAGGGCGAGGCGATCAGCTGGCATGTCCAGGAATTGCTGGCGAAGAAGAAGGCCCTGCCCAAGGAGGTGGAGCGCGTCACCTTCAACGCCATCACCAAGCAGGCGGTTACGGACGCCATGCAGCGCCCCCGTGCGCTCGATCGCGACCTGATCGACGCCTATCTCGCGCGCCGCGCGCTGGATTACCTGTTCGGTTTCACGCTCTCGCCGGTGCTGTGGCGCAAGCTGCCCGGCGCCAAGAGCGCGGGCCGGGTGCAATCCGTGGCGTTGCGCCTGATCGTCGATCGGGAGCGCGAGATCGAGGCGTTCAAGCCGCAGGAATACTGGTCGGTCATCGCCCGGATGGAGCAGGACGGCACGGAATTCGATGCGCGCCTCGTCCGTTTCGATGGCGAGAAGCTCGACAAGCTCTCGCTGGGCGAGCAGGGCATTGCGATGCGGGCCAAGGCGGCGGTGGACGCGGCCCGCTTCACGGTGGAGGAGGTCGAGACCCGGCCGCTCAAGCGCAATCCGGCCCCGCCGTTCACCACCTCCACCCTGCAGCAGGAAGCGGCCCGCAAGCTGGGCTATTCCGCCAGTCACACCATGCGGCTTGCCCAGAACCTCTACGAGGCGGGCGCGATCACCTACATGCGAACCGACGGCGTGCAGATGGATCCGAGCGCGATCTCCGCCGCCCGCAAGGCGATAGCGGATCGCTATGACGGGCATTATCTCCCCGAAAAGCCGCGCCATTATTCCACCAAGGCCAAGAATGCGCAGGAAGCGCATGAAGCGATCCGGCCGACCGATTTCACGCGGGATCGCGCCGGGTCGGGAGACGAGGCCAAGCTCTACGACCTGATCTTCAAGCGGGCGATGGCCAGCCAGATGGCTGCGGCGAGCCTCGAGCGGACGACCGTCACCCTGCGTGATCCGACCGGCCGCCATGAATTGCGCGCGACCGGCCAGGTGGTGAAGTTCTCCGGCTTCCTCGCGGTCTATGAGGAAGGTCGCGACAACAAGGATGACGACGAGGATGATGCCAACCTCCTGCCGCTGATGAACAAGGGCGATTGCCCGGCGAAGAAGGGGGTGGAGGCAGCCCAGCATTTCACGCAGCCGCCGCCGCGCTATTCCGAAGCGAGCCTCGTGAAGCGGATGGAGGAATTGGGCATCGGGCGCCCTTCCACCTATGCCTCGGTGATCCAGGTGCTCAAGGACCGCAATTATGTCCGCACCGAGAAAAATCGTTTCTTTGCGGAGGAATCCGGTCGGTTGCTGACGGCGTTCCTGGAACGCTTCTTCGAGCGCTACGTCGCCTACGACTTCACCGCCGGGATGGAGGATGAGCTGGACGACGTGTCCGGCGGCCGGGCCGCCTGGAAGGCGGTGCTGGAATCCTTCTGGCGGGACTTCAAGCCGAAGTCGGACGAGGTGATGGACCGCAAGCCTTCCGAGATCACCGAAGTGCTGGATGGCTTCCTTGAGGATTACCTCTTCCCGCCGAACGAGAGCGGCGGCGATCCGCGTGTGTGTCCCAAATGCGGGGAAGGCCGGCTCGCGCTGCGTGGCGGCAAATATGGCGCCTTCGTTGCCTGTTCGAATTATCCCGAATGCAAATATACCCGCCGCTTCGCCCAGCCGGGCGGAGAAGGCGCGGAGGGTGGCGACGATGCGGCGCTCGGCACGGATCCGGAGACCGGGCAGGACATCACGCGCAGGGTGGGGCGCTTCGGCCCCTATATCCAGCTTGGCGAAGGCAAGGAGGCGAAGCGCGCCTCGATCCCGAAGGACATCCCCGAGCTGGATCTGGATTGGGCGCTCAAGCTGTTGAGCCTGCCGCGCGAGGTGGGCGCGCATCCTGAAAGCGGGAAGCCGATTACCGCCAGCATCGGCCGCTATGGCCCCTATCTGGCCCATGACGGCAAATATGCCCGGCTCCAGTCCACCCGGGACGTGTTCGAAACCGGCATGAACGCGGCTGTCGCCTTGCTGGCCGAGGCGGCCAACCGGGGCGGGGGGCGCGGCGGCGGCGCCAAGGCGGAACCGATCAAGACGCTGGGCGCGCACCCGACCAGCGGCGGGGAAATAAAAGTGATGCCGGGCCGTTATGGCCCCTATGTGACCGATGGCACCACCAACGCCACCATTCCCAAGGACATGAAACCGGAGGATGTCACGCAGGAGGATGCGATCCGTCTGATCGACGAACGCGCGGCCAAGGCTCCGGCGAAGAAGAAGGCCGTGAAGAAAAAGAAAACGCCCGCCAAGAAAAAGGCGGCTGGCTAGGCGGGACTTTTTCGGCTGAAAAGCGTTTCGCGGCCATGCTGAAGATGCGAGACGAGGAACAGCAGGACAACCCACCGGCGGATGAATCCGCCGGGAATGGGTCGGCGTTGCCGGAAACCCCCGGGGATGGGCTGCCGGTTCCGCGCCGGATCTGGGCCATCGTCGCGATGTCTTTCGGCAATGCCCTGCTGGTCATCGACGGCAGCATTCCCAACGTCGCTTTGCCTACGATCGCCCGGGAACTGGCGGTCGGCGAAGGTGTGGTCACCAACGTCGTCACCATCTATCAGATGGTGATGGTGATGGGCTTGCTCCCCTTCGCCGCGCTGGGGGATCGGGTTGGCCATCGCACGCTCTATCAGTTCGGGCAGCTGATCTTCTGCATTGCCTCCGCGCTCTGCATCTTCGTCGATGATTTCGGGTCCTTGCTGCTGCTGCGGACAGCGCAGGCGCTGGGCGCGAGCATGGCGTTGTCGGTGGCGGTTCCGGTTCTGCGCGAAACCTATCCGGAGAAGAGCCTGGGCGGCGGTCTTGGCTTCAACAGCGTGGTGATCGCCTCCGCCGCGGCGATGGCGCCGACGCTCGGCGGATTGATCGTTGCGCATTACCCATGGCAGGCCGTGTTCGTCGCAGCCGCGCCGCTCGCGGTGATTTCGCTGCTGCTCGGCCGGGCCTTGCCGGATCCCCGGCCCAAGCCGGTCCGGGCCGACTGGATCGGCGGCCTTTGGAGCGCCCTGACCGTGGGCCTGCTGATCGGCGGCCTGCAGCTTGCGGCCCATGCCTCCAACCCGTGGCCCGGGGCCTTGCTGGCGTTGGCGGGCGTGGCTTCCATCGTGTTGCTGGTGCGCCGGGAACGCCGGCGCGCGCGTCCGGTGGTTCCGGTCGATCTGCTGGCGATGCCCGCGATCGGTCTCTCCGCGCTGGCGGCGATGGCCGTGTTCTGCGCCATCGCGGCGCTGTTGCTGTCGTTGCCGTTCGTGCTGGAAGAAGGGCGCGGCTATGCGCCGGACGAAGTGGGGATGCTGCTGATGCCTTTCCCGCTTGCCCTGCTGGTGGTTTCCCCGCTCGCGGGATGGCTGTCCGATCGGGTCGCGCCGACCAAGCTCGGGATTCCGGGCCTGATGGTGGCGATCTGCGGGCTGTATCTGCTGGCGTTCATGCCCGAGGGAGTTGGCCCGGCCGGGATCGCATGGCGCCTTGCGTTGACGGCGGCCGGCTTCGGATTCTTCCTGGCGCCCAATTCGCGCCTCATGATCGGCAGTGCGCCATTGGACCGTTCCGCCGCAGCCGGCAGCGTCCTGTCCACCTCCCGCCTGCTCGGGCAGACGATGGCGGCGACGCTGGTCGGCGTGCTGCTGGCGCTGGGGATGGGGCTCGGCCCGGTGCCGATGCTGGTCGCAGCCTTGCTGGCGGTTCTGGCCATGGTCTGCAGCATGGTGCGGTTCCGCACCGTGCGGGCCCAGCGCATGGCGCAGCATATGGTGGAACCAGGGATCTGAAACCGAGCGGGCCTGGGGGTCTACTTGACCCAGTCCAGCCCGATCGTTTCGTAAAGCTCGCGGTTTTCGGCCCAGTTTTCCTCCACCTTCACATGGAGGAACAGATGCACTTTCACCCCCAGCAATTCCGCCAGCTCCTTGCGGGCCGCTTCGCCGATCGCCTTGATCCGCGCGCCTCGCTTGCCGAGCACGATCGGCTTCTGGCTGTCCCGGCCGATCACGATCTGCTGGTGAATCTCGATGCTGCCGTCGGGCCGGGTCTTGTAGCTTTCCGGGCGCACCGCGCTGTCATAGGGCAGTTCCTCGTGAAGCTGGCGGTACAGCTGTTCCCGCGTGATCTCGGCGGCAAGCAATCGTTCGCTGGCGTCCGACACCTGATCTTCCGGGTAATGCCATGGGCCTTGCGGCATCAGCCCGGCAAGGTGGCTTTTCAGCTCCGCCACGCCGTCGCCGGTCAGTGCGGAGATGAAGAACACCTCCTCGAAATCCACGGCATCCGACAATTCCTGCGCGAGCTGGAGCAGGGCTTCCTTCCTGCTCGCATCCACCTTGTTGAGCACCAGCAGCTTGCGTTCCGGCCGGGATTTCAGGGTTTCCAGCAAGGGGGCGAGCTCGTGCCGGCGCTGCTTCACGCTGTCGACCACCAGCAGGATGGCGTCGGCTTCCTGCGCGCCTTCCCACGCGGCATTGACCATCGCCCGGTCGAGCCTGCGCCGGGGCGCGAAGATGCCGGGCGTGTCGGCGAGGATGATCTGCGCAGGTCCTTCGAGCGCGATACCCAGCAGCCGCGCGCGCGTGGTCTGCGCCTTGGCGCTGGTGATCGCCACCTTCTGCCCCACCAGTGCGTTGACCAGCGTGGATTTGCCGGCGTTGGGGGGGCCGATCACTGCGACCACCCCGCAATGGGTCTCAGGTTCCGCTTGCGAAGTGGTCACGCATATTTCTCCATGAAGGCGGCGGCCGCCGCCGTTTCGGCTTCCTGCTTGCTGGAGCCTTTGGCTTCGGCTTCCCCCACATTGCGGACCAGCACCTTGACGGTGAAGCTGGCGGCGTGGTCCGGCCCCGAGCGTTCGACCAGGCTGTATTCCGGCATGGCGCGGCGATTGCCCGCCGCCCATTCCTGCAAGGCGCTCTTGGGATGCTTGCGGTGCCCGGCTCGGCCGGCGACGGCATCCGCCCAGATGCACCGGACCAGATCGCGGGTCGCGCCGAAGCCGCGCGTCAGGAAGCTGGCGCCGAGCAGGGCCTCCATCACATCGCCAAGGATATTGTCGCTGTTCGCCCCGCCATCGTCGCGTGCTTGCTTGCCTAGCCGGATATGCTTCGGCAAGCCGATTTCCCGGGCGACGCGCGCGCACATTTCGCGGCTGACCAGGGCGTTCAGCCGCTGGGAGAGCTGGCCTTCGGTATTGTCGCTCTGTTCGTAGAGCCATTCGGCAATCGCGAGGCCCAGCACGCGGTCGCCCAGGAATTCGAGCCGTTCATAGTTCCTGGCGGTTCCGACGCTGCCATGGGTCAGCGCTTCCTGCCACACATTCTCGTTGATGATGGGTTCGATCCCCAGCCCGGCCAGGAAGGCAGTCGCTTCGGGCGTCAAACCGTCGAGCTTCCTCAAAAGGTGCCCCCGATGCGATTCCAGCGGGCTGCGGTGAACCATGTCCAGGGCTTGAGCCATTCGACGGAGCCATCGGTCGACCACATGACGATGGTCGCCTTGCCGACGAGATTGTCCTGCGGAACTAGCCCGATGCCGCCGCCGGGCTGGGCCGGAAAGCGGCTGTCCTGCGAATTGTCGCGATTGTCGCCCATCAGGAAGATATGATCCTCAGGCACCACGACAGGAGCGGTATCGTCCTGCGGAGTCAGGCCGAGATCGAGCACTTCGTAGCTGCGCCCGCCGGGCAGGGTTTCCCGATAGCGGGGATAGCGGCAGAACAGGGTGCCGTCGCCGGTTCGATCCTCGAACTGGATGGAAGCGCAGGGCGTGTTCGGTGAAACCGGCACGATGAAATCGGCGATCTTGTCCTTCTGCACCGGCTTGCCGTTCAGGTGGATAACGCCGCCCACCATCTGCACCGTGTCCCCGGGCACGCCGATCACGCGCTTGATATAGTCGGTGTCGTTGAGCGGAGGCGCCTTGAAGATCACCACATCACCCCTCTCCGGCTGGCTGGCGAAAATGCGGCCAGGTATTACCGGCAGGCTGAACGGCATCGAATATTTCGAAAAGCCGTAGGGCCATTTCGCGGCGAGCAGGTAATCCCCGTCCAGCAGGCGCGGCAGCATGCTTTCGCTCGGTATGTTGAAGGGCGAGAAGATGAAGCTGCGGAAGATCACAACGATCACCACGAGCTTCAGCAGGAAGACAGGGAAGCTGTCCTCCTTCTTTTCCGGCTTGGAGCGCAGTTCTGCCTCCGGCGAGGCGCTGACATCTGGCGAATTGTCGTTCATGGCTGTGTCCATGTTGGGCAGCGCCTTTCTCGTCAAGTAGCGTTATCGCGGCGCGCTTGACAGGATTGTATCTGTACCGAAGCTTAAATCCGGTTCGGGCATTGGCGTCATGCGTCCGAACAGGCATAGGGCTTGGCTCTCTCAGGCGATCCGGGCGGATCGGAAAGGACCGGTATGAAGCACAGGGTGAAGGCGGCGTGGGACCAGCTCGGGCTCTACCGCACTCCTCCTCTGGCCGAGCTTTTCCAGGACCCGAACCGGCTTTCCTTGTTGTCCGCGCGCTTCGACCTGCCGCAGGGCGGCGGGATTCGCTTCGATTGGTCGAAAACCCATTTGACCGCGGAATTGCTGGCCGGTTTCGAAGCATTGGCCGAGGCGGCCGGCTTCGCCGCCGCCCGGGCAGCATTGTTCACGGGCGACATCGTCAATCCCACGGAAGGCCGTGCCGCCGAACACATTGCGCAGCGTGGCCTCGGCAAGGACAGCAGCGTCGAGGAAGCGCAGGCGCTGCATGAGCGCATGAAGCTGCTGGTGGAAGCGATCCATGACGGCGCCCTGGGGGAAGTGAGGCACCTGATCCATGTCGGGATCGGCGGATCGGCGCTCGGTCCGGCGATGGCGGTGGATGCATTGGCGCGCGATCTTGCGTTGGTGGACGTGCATGTCGTCTCGAATGTCGACGGCTGCGCGCTGGAAGAAGCGTTTGCCGCCTGCGACCCGCAAACCACCCTGCTGGCGGTGGCATCCAAGACCTTCACCACGATCGAGACCATGACCAATGCCGAAAGCGTGCTCAAATGGCTCGGCGAAGGCGGGGTGGACGATCCGGGCGGCCGGGTGATCGCGCTGACCGCCAGCCCGGAAAAGGCGGTGGAATGGGGCGTGGACGAAACCCGCATCCTGCCGTTCCCGGAAACAGTCGGCGGGCGCTATTCGCTGTGGTCGTCCATCGGGTTTCCCGTCGCGCTGGCCGTGGGCTGGGAAGAATTCGCGGCAATGCTGGAAGGCGCGGCGGCGATGGACCGGCATTTTCTGGACCATGACGGCGCCGCCAACCTGCCGCTGCGCGCAGCCTTCGCGGACCTGTATTATACCCGGCTGCGCGGCTGCCAGACCCGCGCGGTCTTCGCCTATGACGAACGCTTGCGCCTGCTGCCTTCCTATCTCCAGCAGCTCGAGATGGAATCGAACGGCAAGGGCGTGACCGCTGATGGCCAGCCCGTTTCCGCAGCCACCGCGCCGATCACCTGGGGCGGGGTCGGCACGGATGCGCAGCATGCCGTGTTCCAGTTGCTGCATCAGGGCACGCATCTGGTGCCGGTGGATTTCATCGCCTCGATCGCACCCGGTGACAGCCTCGATCCTGCCCATCATCGCATCCTGCTGATGAATTGCTTTGCGCAGGGCGCGGCGCTGATGGCAGGCAAGGCAAGCAGCGACCCGGCGCGTTCCTATCCGGGCGACCGTCCGTCGGCGACCATTCTGTGCGACGATCTTGACGCGGCGACCTTGGGCGCGCTGATCGCATTCCATGAACATCGCACCTTCGCCAACGCCGTGCTGATGGGGATCAATCCTTTCGATCAGTTCGGGGTGGAGCTGGGCAAGGAAATCGCCCGCAAGATCGAAAAGGGCGAGGAAAGCTTCGATCCCAGCACCGCAGCTTTGCTCGCGGCCTCGGGGCTGACCCGAGGCGAGAAAGGATAATTGGATGTCAGAATACGAATACGACCTTTTCGTGATCGGCGCCGGTTCCGGCGGGGTGCGCGCCAGCCGGGTCGCTGCGGCGCATGGCGCGAAGGTTGCGGTGGCGGAGGAATATCGCATTGGCGGGACCTGCGTGATTCGGGGCTGCGTGCCGAAGAAGCTGCTGGTCTATGGCTCCCACTTCGCGGAAGACCTTGAGGACGCACAAAACTATGGCTGGACCATCGACAGGATGTCGTTCGACTGGCCGAAGCTGCGCGATCATGTGCTGGCGGATGTGGATCGCCTGAACGGCCTTTACACGCAGACGCTGGAAAACAACGGGGTTGAGCGTTTCCTGGAGCGGGCGATCGTCACCGGGCCGAACAGCGTCAAGCTGGCGAGCGGACGGGAGATCAGCGCGAAATATATCCTAATCGCGGTGGGCAGCTGGCCCGCCATGCCCGATGTGTCCGGGATCGAACATGCCGTCTCCTCCAACGCAACGTTCCATCTGGAAGAATTGCCCAGGCGCCTCGTAGTGATCGGCGGCGGCTATATCGCGATGGAATTCGCGGGCATCTTCAATGCGCTCGGCAGCCAGGTGACTCTCTGCAACCGGAGCGAGGCACTGCTGCGTGGCTATGATCGGACCCTGGTGGACAGGCTGGTCCAGATCTCCATGGCGCGAGGAATCGACATCAAGCTCAATGCCCCGTTCGAGCGGATCGAGAAGGACGGTGACGGCACGCTCCAGGTCCATGTCGGGCGCGGCGATCCGATCCCGGCCGATGTCGTGCTGGTCGCGACCGGGCGCAAGCCGAACACCGCCGGGCTGGGGCTCGAAAGCGCCGGTGTCGAGCTGGGTAGGAATGGCGCGATTGCAGTGGACGAGCATGGCAAGACGAGCTGCGACAGCATCTATGCAGTCGGCGACGTGACCGACCGGGTGCAGCTTACGCCCGTCGCCATTCGCGAAGGGCAGGCCTTCGCCGATACGCTGTTCGGCGACAAGCCGACCAGGGTCGATTACGATTGCATACCCAGCGCGGTCTTCTCCCACCCGCCACTGGCCGGGGTCGGCCTGACCGAAGGCGATGCCCGCAACAAGCTCGGCAAGGTCCGGGTCTATTCGTCGGATTTCCGGCCGATGAAGAACGTTTTCGCCAACCGGGCGGAGCGCGGCCTTTACAAGATGGTGGTGGATGACGCGAGCGACCGGGTGGTCGGCCTGCACATGATCGGCCCGGATGCGCCGGAAATTCTGCAGGCGGCGGCTATTGCGGTGAAGGCGGGGCTGACCAAGGCGGATTTCGACGCCACCGTCGCGCTCCATCCCTCCATGGCGGAGGAACTGGTGCTGATGCGCTGACGGCCTTGCCGCTCAGGTGATCCGGTAGGGCACCACCTCGCGATTGTCAGGGTCGACTCGAATCGCGCGGTCATTGGGCGGGAAGGCGCGCTGGTCGCAATCGGTGCGCGGGCACAGGCGGCAGGATACGCCGATCCTGTCGACCCGGTGCGGAGTGTCGGGATCGAGGCCTGCCGCGTAGACGAACTCGTCCGCATGGGAGACTTCGCAGCCCAGCGCCACGGCATAGCGGCGCGGCGCCCGGTCGAAGCTGCCCGAGGGCTTCACCAGCCCCTTGGCCATCGAGACATAGCGCACGCCGTCGGGCGTTTCTGCAAGCTGGACCAGGATACGGTCCGGGATCGCGACCGCCTCGTGCACGATCCACAGCGGGCACGCGCCGCCGAAACGGGCGAATTGCAGCCGGGTGGCGGAATGCCGCTTGGTGATGTTGCCGGCCATGTCGACCCGGCAGAAGAAGAATGGTACGCCCCGGGCATCGGCCCTTTGCAGCGTGGAAAGGCGCTGGCAGGTCTGTTCGAAGCTGGTGCCGAAGATCAGCGCGAGCCGGTCGATGTCATGGCGCAGCCGCCGGGCTTCGTCCCGGAACAGGCGATAGGGCATCAGGATCGCGCCGGCGGCATAATTGCACAGGCCGACGAACAGCAACTGCCGTGCCGCCGCGCTGCGCAGGGCCGCTTCGCGCACGACCGCGGCGATTTCCGACTTGAGGGCCAGCGCGGCCAGCTGGTGCGCAAGCTGGAATCTGCGCGTTTCCGGCGGCTGCGCGGCATCGATCAGCAGATGGCCCATTTGCGCATCGAATTCCCGCAGGGCGCCGCCGGTTTCATACAGAACCGAAACGGAAAAGCCCGTGGCCAGGTAATGCTCTATCGCATCGGTGGTGGGGGAGGGCGCCATGCCGCGCAAGCCGTCGGCCAGCCGCTCTGCCGCCCAGTCGATGGAATCGACGTAATTGTTGGCGAAGTGGAACCAGTCGCGGACTTCCTCCCACGGCAGGCGTGCGCCGCCGGAATGGTCCGCCGCGAGCGCTTCATCCACCATTTCGAGCCGTTGGCCGGTACGGCGATAGGCTTCATGCAGGGCGATGAAACGCTCGGCAAAGGCGGGCTGCTGTTCCGCGATGCGGGCCAGCTGTTCCGCCGGAAGCGCTTCCGCGAACAGCGGATCGGCCGATGCCTCGCGCAGGGCGACCAGCCGCTTTTCCGTGCTGTCCGCGCCGAGATCCTGCCAATCCAGCGGAAATTCGCGCGCCAGACGGTCGAGCAGCGTATCGCTCAGGGGCCTGTCGTCATTTTCGAGCTGGGAAAGATAGGACACGCTGATGCCGAGCCGCTGCGCCATCTCGGCTTGGCGCAGAGCTCGGATCACGCGAAGCGCGCGCAGCCTTTGCCCTGCGAAGATCCGCCGTCTGGTTGACATGCTTCCGGCAATATTTTGCAAAATGCAGCTTTGCAACTTCGCAAGTTAACACTGGACAGGGCGGACCGGCCTCGTCATGGCCGCACGCTGCTATAGCGCCAGATCGTGAGAGGGGCCTGAATGTCCGCCAATGTCGGGGAAATGGAGCGCCGCCGCGCCGCCGCGCGGATGGGCGGGGGACAGAAGCGTATCGATGCGCAGCATGCCAAGGGCAAGCTGACCGCGCGGGAGCGGATCAAGGTCCTGCTCGATGAGCGCAGCTTCGAAGAATACGACATGTATGTCGAGCATAACTGCACCGATTTCGGCATGCATGAGCAGCATATTCCCGGCGACGGCGTGGTGACGGGCTCGGGCACGATCAACGGCCGCCTCGTGTTCGTCTTCAGCCAGGACTTCACTGTCTACGGTGGGGCGCTGTCGGAACGGCATGCCCAGAAAATCTGCAAGATCATGGACATGGCGATGAAGGTCGGCGCGCCGGTGATCGGCCTGAACGACAGCGGCGGCGCCCGCATCCAGGAAGGCGTGGCGAGCCTTGCGGGCTATGCGGAGGTGTTCCAGCGCAACGTGTTGGCTTCCGGCGTGGTGCCGCAGCTTTCGGTGATCATGGGGCCGTGCGCCGGTGGCGCGGTCTATTCTCCCGCCATGACCGACTTCATCTTCATGGTGAAGGACAGCTCCTTCATGTTCGTGACCGGCCCGGATGTGGTGAAGACTGTGACCAATGAAGTCGTCACGCAGGAGGAACTGGGCGGCGCGATCACCCATACCACCAAGACTTCCGTCGCTGACATCGCCTTCGAGAACGATATCGAAGCCTTGATGTCGGTCCGGGACTTCTTCGATTTCCTGCCGCTGTCCAACAAGGAGGGAGTGCCGGAACGGCCGACTTCCGACCCATGGGATCGGATCGAGGATAGCCTGGACACGATTATCCCGGCCAATGCGAACCAGCCCTATGACATGCACGAGATCATTCGCAAGACGCTGGACGAGGGCGATTTCTTCGAAGTGCAGCCTGCTCATGCGGCCAATATCATCTGCGGTTTCGGCCGGGTGGAAGGATGTACGGTCGGGGTTGTCGCCAATCAGCCGATGGTGCTGGCGGGCTGTCTCGACATCAACAGCTCCAAGAAGGCCGCCCGTTTCGTGCGCTTCTGCGACTGCTTCAACATCCCGATACTGACCCTTGTCGATGTGCCCGGCTTCCTGCCCGGCACCGACCAGGAGCATAACGGCATCATCAAGCATGGCGCGAAGCTGCTGTTCGCCTATGCGGAGGCGACCGTGCCGAAGATCACTGTCATCACACGCAAGGCCTACGGCGGCGCCTATGACGTGATGAGTTCCAAGCATCTACGCGGCGATCTCAACTATGCCTGGCCCACCGCCGAGATCGCGGTGATGGGCGCGAAGGGCGCAGTGGAGATCATCTTCCGCAAGGATATGGGCGATCCGGACAAAATCGCGCAACGCACCAGGGAATATGAGGACCGCTTCGCCAATCCCTTCGTGGCGGCAAGCAAGGGCTTCGTGGACGAAGTGATCCATCCCCATTCCACCCGCCGCCGCATCGCCCTCGGGCTTCGCAAGCTCCGCAACAAGGAGCTGAAGAACCCGTGGAAGAAGCACGATAATATTCCGCTGTGAGCAGTAACCGTCATGCCAGCGAAGGTTGGCATCGCGTGCCTCACGAGACCCCCAGCCTTTGCTGGGGTGACGAGAAACCGGGCGATGAAGAGGAAACCATGAAACTCGGCCGCATGAACCATATCGGCGTCGCGACGCCTGACCTCGATGCGTCCATTGCCTTCTATCGCGATGTGATGGGCGCGACGGACATTACCGAGCCTTTCGTGCTGGAATCGCAGAAGGTACGGGTTTGCTTCGTCAATACACCCGGTGAGAACGGCACGGCCGGCACCCAGCTGGA
Organism: uncultured Caenibius sp.; assembly: GCA_964468045.1. GTDB lineage: Bacteria > Pseudomonadota > Alphaproteobacteria > Sphingomonadales > Sphingomonadaceae > JAWKXU01. The sequence goes on from CAYXTO010000003.1 coordinate 289,354, forward strand.
GTTGCTGCAGCCCACTGAGGCGGACTCGGCGGTCGGCAAGTGGCTGGAGAAGAATCCGCTGGGTGGCCAGCATCATATCTGCTTCGAAGTGCCCGATATTCACGCCGCCAGGGCGGAGTTCGAAGCGCTGGGCAAGCGCGTGCTGGGCGAGCCGCGCATCGGCGCGCATGGCACGCTCATCTTTTTCGTCCACCCCAAGGATATGGGTGGTATGCTGACGGAAATCATGGAAACCCCGCAAGAGGCGCATTGACGAGAATGCCGGTTTTGGCAACGGGGCGAGAGACCGCCTTTTTGTGCCCATGAAGGCTTGCGAGAGCCGAACGGAGTGAATGGACGTGAGTGACAATCCGACGATTGCCGATTGGAACGCCTTGGCCGACAAGGAGGTTAAGGGCAAGGATCTGACCTGGCATACCCCGGAAGGCATCGATGTGAAGCCGCTCTATACGGCGGAGGATGTCGACACCGATCCCGGCCTGCCCGGTTTCGCGCCCTTCACGCGCGGCGTGCGCGCCAGCATGTATGCGGGCCGCCCCTGGACCATCCGCCAATATGCCGGCTTCTCCACCGCCGAGGAATCCAACGCCTTCTACAAGCGCAACCTGGCCGCGGGCCAGAAGGGGCTGTCGGTCGCCTTCGACCTTGCGACCCATCGCGGTTATGACAGCGACCATCCGCGGGTAACGGGCGACGTCGGCAAGGCCGGCGTGGCGATCGATACGCTGGAGGACATGAAGATCCTGTTCGACGGCATTCCGCTCGATCAGATGTCCGTTTCCATGACCATGAACGGTGCGGTGATCCCGATCCTCGCCTTCTTCATCGTCGCGGGCGAGGAGCAGGGGGTCGACCGCAAGCTGCTCGACGGGACCATTCAGAACGACATCCTCAAGGAGTTCATGGTCCGCAATACCTATATCTATCCGCCAGAGCCCAGCATGCGGATCATTTCGGACATCTTCGGCTACACCAGCCGCGAGATGCCGAAGTTCAACTCCATCTCGATTTCCGGCTATCACATGCAGGAAGCGGGCGCGACGCAGGTGCAGGAATTGGCCTTCACCATCGCGGATGGCGCGGAATATGTCCGCTACGGCGTGGCCAGCGGGCTTGATATCGACAAGTTCGCGGGACGCCTCAGCTTCTTCTTCGCCATCGGCATGAACTTCTTCATGGAGATCGCGAAGCTGCGCGCCGCGCGCGTACTGTGGCACCGGGTGATGACCAAACTCGGCGCGAAGGACGAACGCTCCAAGATGCTGCGTACACACTGCCAGACCAGCGGCGTCTCGCTGACGGAGCAGGATCCTTACAACAACGTTATGCGCACCACGATCGAGGCGATGGCGGCGATGCTGGGCGGCACCCAGTCGCTCCACACCAACGCGCTGGACGAGGCGATCGCCCTGCCGACGGACTTCTCGGCCCGTATCGCCCGCAACACCCAGATCATCATCCAGGAAGAAACCGGGATGACCAAGGTCGTCGATCCGCTCGGCGGCAGCTACTACGTCGAAGCGCTGACTCAGGAACTGGTCGACCAGGCCTGGGAGATTATCGAGCGGGTCGAAGCCGAAGGCGGCATGGCTAAGGCCGTGGCGGCCGGCTGGCCCAAGGCGATGATCGAAACCGCGGCTGCAGCGCGGCAGGCCCGCGTAGACCGCGGCGAGGACGTGATCGTCGGCGTCAACAAATATCGCCTGGCGAATGAAGACCTGCTGGAAACCCTGGAGGTGGACAATACCAAGGTTCGCGAAGCGCAGATCGCCCGCATCAACAAGGTGAAGACGGAGCGTGACGAGGCGAAATGCCAGGCGGCGTTGCAGGCGCTGCGCGATGGCGCAGCGAAGCCTTCCAGCATCGAGAATAACCTGCTGGCCCTGGCGGTCGAATGCGCGCGTGCGCGCGCGACGCTGGGCGAGATCTCTTCTGCAATGGAAGAAAGTTTCGATCGCTATGGGACCGTGCCGACCCCGGTGAAGGGCGTCTATGCCGCGCCCTATGAGGGCGACAGCCGCTGGGCCCAGGTCGTCGAAGGGGTGAAGGCGGTAGAGCGCCGCCTTGGCCGTAAGCCGAAGCTGCTGGTCGCCAAGATGGGGCAGGACGGTCACGACCGTGGCGCCAACATCATCGCTTCGGCCTTCGGCGACATGGGCTTTGACGTGGTGTCCGGTCCGCTGTTCCAGACCCCGGACGAGACGGTCGTCCTTGCGCTCGAGAGCGGGGTCGATGTGGTGGGCGCTTCCAGCCTTGCCGCCGGCCACAAAACCTTGATTCCCGAATTGATCCGCAAGCTGCGCGAACAGGGCCGCACCGACATCAAGGTGATCGCCGGTGGCGTCATCCCCCCGCAGGACTATGAATTTTTGCGAGACGCGGGCGTGCAGGGCATCTATGGGCCGGGATCGAACGTGGTCGAATGCGCGGCCGATGTGCTACGCCTGCTGGGCCACAACATGCCGCCCGCCGGGGACGAGCTGGCGGAGGCCGCGGAATGAACATGATCGAAAGGATGCCGATGACCCGCGTTGACTGGACTCGTGAAGAGATCGCGGAGCTGTTCGACCTGCCGTTCACCGAACTGGTCTTTCAGGCCGCGCAGGTCCACCGCGAGAATTTCAATCCGAACGAAGTCCAGCTTTCCACGCTCCTTTCGATCAAGACTGGCGGTTGCCCTGAAGATTGCGGCTATTGCTCGCAGAGCGCCACGGCCGACACTGACCTCAAGGCGACCAAGCTGATGGAAGTGCAGCAGGTGCTGCAATCGGCGGCGCAGGCCAAGGATCAGGGCTCCACCCGTTTCTGCATGGGCGCGGCGTGGCGCAATCCCAAGGATCGCGACATGCCAGCGATCGTGGAGATCGTGAAGGGCGTGCGCGCCATGGGCATGGAAACCTGCATGACGCTGGGCATGCTCAGCCCGAAGCAGGCCGAAATGCTGGCCGACGCGGGGCTGGATTACTACAACCACAACCTCGATACCTCGCCGGAAAACTATGCGAAGATAATTTCCACCCGCACTTTCGAGGATCGGCTGGAAACGCTGGCCAATGTCCGCAATGCGGGGATCAATGTCTGTTCCGGCGGGATCGTCGGCCTGGGCGAGACGCGGGCCGACCGCGTGGGTTTCATCCATGCGCTGGCCACCTTGCCGGAACATCCCGAAAGCGTGCCGATCAATGCGCTGGTGCCGGTGAAGGGCACACCGTTGGGCGACATGCTGGCCGATACGCCGATGGCCAAGATCGACGACATCGAGTTCGTCCGCACCGTGGCCGTGGCGCGGATCACCATGCCGAAGAGCATGGTCCGCCTCTCGGCGGGCCGCGAGAGCATGTCCGACGGCACCCAGGCGCTGTGCTTCCTGGCGGGTGCGAATTCGATCTTCACCGGCGACAAGCTGCTGACCGCGCCCAATGCCGGCGATGACAATGACGCGAAGCTGTTTGCTCGCCTTGGCCTCAAGGGCATGCCGGCGGAGCAGCGCGAAAAGTCCTGCTGTGCGGTGCCAGAGCCTGCCGAGTGATCGTCGCGCTTTTCCTGGCGGCCGGCACACCGTCGGGCATGCCTGAGTGGAATTGCGACAATCCCGTCGCCCAGCAGGAAATGAACTGGTGCGCGGCCCGGGAATTCGAGAAAGCGGATGCGGCTCTCAACCGGCAATGGAAGCTGACCGCCAGCGCCATGAAGGCACGGGATGCGGAATGGGATTTCTCCCAGGATAAGCGTCCCGGGCATTTCGACACGCTGCTTGCCGCGCAGCGCGCGTGGCTGACGTATCGTGACCGGCAATGTGCCAGCGAGGGATATTGGGCGCGTGGCGGCTCCATGGAGCCGTTGCTCGTCAGCACATGCAAAACGAACCTGACGCAGGAGCGCACCAAGCAACTGCATTTACTGATTGAGCAATAGGGATGCCGATGTTTGAAAAGATCCTGATCGCCAATCGCGGCGAGATTGCCTGCCGTGTCATCAAGACCGCGCGCCGCATGGGCATCAAGACGGTGGCCGTCTATTCCGATGCCGATGCGCGCGCGCCTTTCGTGCGTATGGCGGATGAGGCGGTGCATATCGGCCCTTCGCCCGCTGCGGAAAGCTACCTGATCGCCGACAAGATCATCGCGGCCTGCAAGCAGACCGGGGCGCAGGCGGTGCATCCCGGCTATGGCTTCCTCTCCGAGCGGACCAGCTTTGCCGAACAGCTTGCGGCGGAAGGCATCGCGTTCATCGGCCCGCCGGTGAACGCCATCGCCGCGATGGGCGACAAGATCGAATCCAAGAAGCTGGCCAAACAGGCGGGCGTCAATGTCGTGCCGGGCTTCGTCGGCGAGATCGAGGATACCGAACACGCGGTGAGGATTTCCGACGAGATCGACTATCCGGTGATGATGAAGGCGTCCGCTGGCGGCGGCGGCAAGGGCATGCGTCTCGCATACAACGAGACCGACGTGCGCGAGGGCTTCGAAGCCACCAAGCGCGAGGGGTTGAACTCCTTCGGCGATGATCGGGTCTTTATCGAGAAGTTTATCCTCAATCCGCGCCATATCGAGATCCAGGTGCTGGGCGATCAGCACGGCAATGTGATCTATCTGAACGAGCGCGAGTGCTCGATCCAGCGCCGCCACCAGAAGGTGGTGGAGGAAGCGCCGTCTCCCTTCGTCACCCCCAAGATGCGCAAGGCGATGGGCGAACAGTGCGTCGCCCTGGCCAAGGCCGTGGGCTATTACAGCGCGGGCACGGTGGAACTGATCGTATCGGGCGCGGACCCGACGGGCGAGAGCTTCTATTTCCTCGAAATGAACACCCGTCTGCAGGTGGAGCATCCGGTCACCGAATGCATCACCGGTGTCGATCTGGTCGAACAGATGATCCGCGTCGCGGCGGGGGAGAAGCTCTCGCTTACGCAGGATGACGTGAAGATCGACGGTTGGGCGATCGAGAACCGCGTTTATGCGGAAGATCCCTATCGCGGCTTCCTGCCTTCCACCGGCCGGCTCGTGCGATATGAATCTCCCGTTCCAGGTTGGGAAGGCGGCATCCGAGGCGTTGAAGGCACCCGCGTGGACGATGGCGTCGCCGAGGGGGGCGAAGTCTCCATGTTCTACGACCCGATGATCGCCAAGCTGATCACCTGGGGCGAGACGCGGGATGAAGCCGCTGACAAGCAGATCGCGGCGCTCGACCAGTTCCGGATCGAGGGGCTGGGCCACAATATCGATTTCCTCTCCGCGATCATGCAGCATCCGCGGTTCCGCGCGGGCGAATTGACGACCGGCTTCATCGCCGAGGAATATCCCGAAGGCTTCACCGGCGCCCCGGCCGATGCCGCGCTGCTGCGCAACCTTTCCGCCATCGCGGCGTTCCTCGCGACGGCGCTGGCAGATCGCGCCCGCAATATCGACGGTCAGTTGGATGGCCCGCTCGATCCGCCCTCCGAATGGCAGGTGAAGATCGGCGACATGATCCACGAGGTCTCCCTGGCGGAGGATGAGATCAAGGTCGATGGCGAGGCTGTGGATCTTTCCATGGCCTATACTCCCGGTGAGCCGCTGGTCGTTGCCGAGGTGGGCGGCGAGGAACTGGCTGTGAAGATCGGCATGAAGCGGATGGGCTTCACTCTCACGACCCGGGGAGCAGCGCATGACGTTCGCGTGCTGCCTGCGCATATTGCGCCTCTGGCCGGGCATCTGATCGAGAAGGTGCCGCCGGATCTTTCGAAATTCCTGATCTGCCCGATGCCGGGCTTGCTGGTCGCGCTGAATGTCGGGGAGGGCGATCATGTCGAGATTGGCCAGCCACTGGCCGTGGTCGAAGCCATGAAGATGGAAAACATCCTGCGCGCGGAAAAATCGGGTGTGGTGAAATCGGTAAACGCCAAGGCTGGCGAAAGCCTTCGGGTGGATGCGGTGATCCTGGAACTCGAATAAGGCCTCGCATGATCCCGATCGGCCAGCGGTGTGGGGGAGCCCGGCAGGCCCAGCCTCAGGCTGCGGCTCGATTTCGGCGCGGTGATTTCTCGTCCGGCGCAAATAGCGCTTGAATGCGACGGTTAACTGTGATTCTCTCAATCCCATGAAAGCTCAGGATTCCCTTCATCGATTTGGTCGTGAGCGGCTGGCGCGCGGTGCGGCATTCGCCTGCCTGGTCGTCTTGGGCGGCCTGGCGCTCGCGGGTCCGAGCGGTGTGCTGGCCTGGGGCGAGAACCTGTCCATGCTTGACAAGCGGCACAGCCAGATTGCGCGGCTTGAGGCGGAGCGGGCCGAACTGCGCAATCGCGTCTTGTTGCTCGATCCCCGGCATGCGGATCCGGATCTGGTCGGTGAGTTGCTCCGGAAGAACCTCAATGTGGCTCATCCGGACGAGGTGGTCATAACGCTCGACTGAAGGTTTTCGCCTTCGGTTCGATTCCCCGGTCTCCTTCAGCATTGTTCTCGGGATGGCGTTGCGTCATTTGACGGCTTTGTCCTATAGCTTTTTCGACAGTCCGGCCGGGCACGCTTCCGGCATCCTCATTCTGGGATAAGTGATTTGGCGAAACCTGCCCGTACCCGCAAAACCACTGCCAAGACGGTAGAAGACGAAGCCGATTTCGCATTGCGCAGCCTGCAGGAGAGTTATGCGAAGGACCATCGCTACAGCGCCAGCGACGACGAACTGCTCCACTTCTACGAGCAGATGCTGCTTATCCGCCGCTTCGAGGAAAAAGCCGGCCAACTCTATGGCCTGGGTCTGATCGGGGGTTTCTGCCACCTCTATATCGGCCAGGAAGCCGTGGCGGTCGGCCTGCAATCCGCATTGATGGCCGGCAAGGACAGCGTGATTACCGGCTATCGGGATCACGGCCATATGCTCGCCTACGGCATCGATCCGAAAGTCATCATGGCCGAACTGACCGGCCGGCAGGCGGGCATATCGAAGGGCAAGGGTGGTTCCATGCATATGTTCTCTACGGAACATGCCTTCTATGGCGGGCATGGAATCGTGGGCGCGCAGGTTCCGCTCGGGGCAGGGTTGGCCTTCGCTCACAAATATCGGGGCGATGGCGGTGTTTGCCTTGCCTATTTCGGCGACGGAGCGGCAAACCAGGGCCAGGTCTATGAAACCTTTAACATGGCCAGCCTCTGGAAACTGCCGATCGTGTTCGTGATCGAGAACAACCAGTATGCGATGGGCACCGCCGTTCGGCGCAGTTCGGCGGAGACCCATTTCTACCGGCGGGGAACGGCGTTTCGCATACCGGGCCTGGATGTGAATGGGATGGATGTTCTGGAAGTCCGGCAGGCGGCGAATATCGTCATCGACTTCGTGCGCGGCGGCAACGGGCCGGTGCTGATGGAGCTGAATACCTATCGCTATCGCGGCCATTCGATGTCCGATCCCGCGAAATACCGCAGCCGCGAGGAGGTGCAGGAGGTTCGCGAGAAGCGCGATCCGATCGAGACGGCCAGGCATGAATTGATCGAACGCGGCATTGCCGAGGATGCCCTGAAGGATATCGACAAGCGCATTCGCGCCCAGGTGGCGGAGGCGGCGGACTTCGCCGAAAGTTCTCCTGAACCCGATCCGTCGGAACTCCATACCGATGTCCTGGTTGGGAGCTATTGATGTCGATCGAATTGAAGATGCCGGCGCTGTCCCCGACCATGGAAGAAGGCACCCTGGCCAGATGGCTGGTGAAAGAAGGCGATGAAGTCCGCTCCGGCGATATTCTTGCCGAGATCGAGACGGACAAGGCCACTATGGAATTCGAAGCGGTGGACGAGGGCACGATTGGCCAGATCCTCGTGCCGGAAGGCACCGAGGGCGTGAAGGTCGGCACGGTGATCGCCCGGCTTTTCGGAGATGGCGAAGCGGAGGCGGCCCCGGCCCCTGCGGAAAGTGCTGCGGCTCCGCTGCCGACAGCCCCGGAGCCGGATGCCCAGGATGAGGAACCGGAAATCGCCCGGCCCGCTCCGCTTCCCCAGCAGGTCGTTCCCGAAGTGCCGGAGGGAACGCCGATGGTGTCGCTGACGCTGCGCGAGGTGCTGCGCGATGCCATGGCCGAGGAAATGCGCAAGGATGACCGCGTCTTCGTGATGGGCGAGGAAGTGGCGGAATACCAAGGCGCCTACAAGGTTACGCAAGGATTGCTGGAAGAGTTCGGGCCGAAGCGGGTAGTGGATACGCCGATCACGGAATATGGTTTCGCCGGTCTGGGCACGGGCGCCGCCATGGGGGGATTGCGGCCGATCGTCGAGTTCATGACGTTCAATTTCGCCATGCAGGCAATCGACCATATCGTGAATTCGGCCGCCAAGACCAACTACATGTCCGGCGGACAGATGCGCTGCCCGGTGGTGTTTCGTGGCCCCAACGGCGCTGCAAGCCGGGTTGCAGCGCAGCACAGCCAGAATTTTGCGCCATGGTATGCGAGCGTGCCGGGACTCATCGTGATATCTCCCTACGATGCGGCGGACGCCAAGGGCTTGCTGAAGGCCGCGATCCGGTGCGAGGATCCGGTGGTCTTCCTTGAGAACGAGCTGGTCTACGGGCGCAGCTTCGAAGTTCCGGAAACCGAGGATTTCGTTCTTCCGATCGGCAAGGCGAGAGTGGTCCGCGAAGGTTCCGATATCACGATAGTGAGCTATTCCGTGGGGGTTGGCCTCGCGCTCGAAGCGGCGGCAAGTCTGGCGGAGGAGGGGATCGACGCGGAAGTGCTCGACTTGCGCACCCTGCGCCCGCTGGATCGCGAAGCGGTGCTTGCGAGCCTGGCCAAGACCAACCGGCTCATCGTGGCCGAGGAAGGGTGGCCGCAGTGTTCCATTGCTTCGGAGGTCATTTCCATCTGCATGGAGGAAGGGTTCGATTCTCTGGATGCACCGGTCCTGCGCGTCTGCAATGCGGATGTGCCCTTGCCCTATGCCGCCAATCTGGAGAAGCTCGCCCTGGTGACCTCGGCGCGTATCGCCGAGGCGGCGCGGAAGGTCTGTTACCGCGGTTAGCCAGCCCGGGAATGCATCCTGACCTTAGCAGACGAAGGGTGCCACCCCTTCGACGTTATAGATGCCGACTCCGCCGTTGCCTTCGTAGTCCCGGTCATCGCGGACCGTCATCGCGGCTGTTGCCCTGATGATGCTTGCAGAGGTGAAGGCCGAGGTGATCAGCGGCTGGTATTGATAGGCGATTTCGACGAAGATGACGCCACCGTTCGCCGGGGCGGTCACCTGTTGCCCCGCCGGTCCGACGCCGGCGCTAACATCGCCCGCCTCGCCATAGCTGGAAGACCAGTCCAACTCGCCATAGCACCGCTGCCAGTGAATCCTGAACTCCTCCGGCGGGTCACTTGGCTCGGCGGGCTCGACCGGCTCCACACTGGAGATGATCACGCGTCCTCGATTCTCGAGATCCAGATTCCCGGCCTGCAAGTTCGCGCCGGTCAGGAGATCGTTGATCTGTACCTCGCTGATGCGCGGGTCGCTCAGCAGGCTCTCGGTCCCGATGCGCGAAGTGTTATCGGCTACATGGAGGGCAAGCTGGCTGAGTCGCATCTTGGTGACGATATAGTTGGTCAGTTCCGCGCCCCCCAGGAACAACGGGATGACGAAGGGCAGCGAAAAGGCGAATTCCACCATCGCCACGCCTTCCCGGGCGCGACGCAGGCCAGCGAAGAAGGAGGTGATCCGCTGCTTCATGGACAGTTCCCCTCTGTCGGCTCGCTATAGCTTTCCTGATCACCGTAAGGCTGGTTCGCGAGCACCGTCGAGGCGCGCAGCTTGACGGTATCGGAGACGCCGATGAACTTGTGCAGCGGCAGCATGGCCGGATATTCGACACTCACGGTGTAAACGACATTGTCGCGCGCACCGGCGTTGCCCACGTCATCCCCGCCATCGGAATCCCACACCCCGTTATTGTTGCGGTCCTCGAACGGTTCGCCGGCGTCGCACTGGCCGTTTTCGTTGGTATCGGTAAAGGTTTCGAACCTCGCTTCCGCCGCCTCCTCGAACGTGCGATAGAAACGGCGGCTGAATTCCACCTCGGCTGACTTGTTGAGCCTGAGCAGCTGGCTCTCGACCTGATCGTCGATCGCGTCGCGTATGGCAGCATCCGTACCGGCTGATGTTTCCAGCGAGCCGTCCCGGGCCGCCTTTTGCACGGCTCCTTCCAGAACGGCCTGCATGTACAGGGTATGTCCGATCTGGAACGAACCGAGCAACAGCAGGCAGAGCACGGGGGCGACCAGGGCGAACTCGACCAATGTCGCCCCATCCTTCGATTTGGCCAGATCGCGCAGTGTCCGATACGAAGCCATGGGCGCCTCAGCTCGTAAGCCGCAGATCGGCAATTTCGGATGCGATCTGCTTGAATCTGCTTATCAGGTCCTCAGAGTCGGCCACGGGGAAGAAGAGCTTTCCCTCCGGACCGTTTCCATTGGAAGAGCATGCCTTCAGTCGGCCTTGCGTATCTTCATTGACGCCCGCACCGAACGAGATGACCCAAAGCGTGATGTTCTTGTTCTTGACCGCGGTGCAGAGGGCGGAGAAGCGCGCGTTGACCTGATCATCCATGTCGCTCTTGCTCGGCCGGTCAGCGGTTTGGCGCCGGTCGAACCAGGGCAGGCCATACGCGGCATAGTCATCGGAATTGGCGTTGGTATCGCCATCGGTCATGAAGATCATATGGCGCTGGATGGTGCCGCCCGTTGGAGTTTCCTCATTCTCATCGGCGAAGATTCCAGTGGGCGACATGAGCCGCGCACCCCACAGCAAGCCGATATCGTGATAGGTCGCGCCATTGGGGCTGAGGCTGTTGACGTATTTGCTGAATCCACCTGCGGTCGTTCCGCCATTGCTCCATACGGCGAGCTTGCTCGCCTGGATCGGGCAGGCATAGGACGAGCCGTTTGGATAGTTAGTCGCTGTCGTTATTGAAGCGGTGTCCCAGTAGTAGGTGCTGTTACCGCGCCGCGTGTAAATCAAGCGAGGAAGCGCCGGTTTCCAGCGGGTCGCATCGCTGTCGGGAATAAGATCGATGTCAAGGTCGAACGCTTCGTCCGGGATCGGATCGAAATCGTCCGTTTCCACCGTCTGGCGTTCTTCGATGCAGCCATCCCAGCTGATCGTCGTGTCAGGCACGTCGCTTCCAGCTGTCGCGTTGGCAACGGACTGGGTGTCCGGGTCTGTCGCCGAGCCGGGTATCGTGAAGCTGCTGTTCCAGGTGCTTCCACCATTCTTCAGTCCGCTGACATCCACTTCGAACTGGTTGTAGGTCCAGTCCTGGAATTTTTCCTCGTAATAAGTTGTCGTGGTCTTCTTCTTGCGACGACAGCTCTTCTTGTTGTCGGAGCCACCGGTCGATCTATCCGGTGCATTGCCCCAGGATTCCACCGAATTCGATCCTCTGGACCAGCCCCATTCGCCGTTGGCGCCGCCGTCGGTCGCGGTCCCGTCGTTGGTCGTGGCGAAGTTGGCCACCACGATCGTCGGCGCGGGCGCCGGCCCTCCTTCATCGAGCTCTGTCGGCGTGAAGCCTGAGAAAGCCTCATTGTTCATGAATTTCAGGCAGTTGGCCTTCGTAAGGGAACCACCGCCGTAGCTTTCCCATCTGGTCTCGGTCTTTTCAGGAGGTACGGCCAGATTGGCCCTGCGGGTCTGGTAAGTCCAGCTATCCACCATATACTCGTTGGGCAGCAGCTTGCCGACATTGACGTTGGTCGCATAGGGCACGAAGCCGAAGCGGATCTGCGCGGTGCCCGCGCCGCCGGTGGGGGTTGAGCCGCACTCTTCCTCGGTGGCGTCGGTATCGATTCGGGCCAGCGTTTCATAGAAGCATTTGACCGCGATGCGCAGCGCGGTGATCCGCTTGTCGGCAGCCGGCACGCTTTGATTGCAGAATACATTCGGGTCGGAAGGTGCGCAATTCATCGAGCCGGTGGTGTCGAGCACGAACATCACGTCGGTGTTCGGGATTTCCATCTTGGCGGTGCAATCGACTTCTACCGTGCTTTCCGAGAAACCGAACACGCGCATCAGGGTCATGGGAACGTCGACTGAAGCGGTACCGGTGACGACGCCGTCGTCTTCCGTGAATTCGCCATCCAGATTGCTCGTACCGTAGGCGCCGTCGGCGAAGTTCGCGCTGAACAGCTGATCGGCACTCGCTTCCGCCTCGGTCGTCCAACTGCTGCCGGCCATGACCTTGCGCCCGGACAGGGCGCCTGCGTCGCACGCGTGCTGCAGGCGAGCCTTGACTAGGTAGAGGCGACTGATGTCGATACCTCCGCCAATGATCCCCACCAGCGGAAGCGTGGCTGCCGCGATGATCGCCAAGGTATTGCCTCCGCGATCCCTTAGCAGCTTGCCCAAAAAACCACGCATATCGGTGCCCAATCGCGACATCAGGTCGCCCTTCGATAGTTTTCCCCATTGCGGCCCTAGAGCGGCCGCGTAAATTATTTGCTAATTGCCTTGACTAATCGGGAGTGACGCGACGAGCGTCATCGTCCCATGCCGGACCCGCTGATCGATACTCTTCCGCTGCCCTTGCGCCTGGCTCTGTCCTATGCCCCGGCGCGGTCACGCTCGCTTTTCCTGGGCTTCTTCGCCCTGGATTCAAGGCTTTCGTTGGTTATCCGCCAGGGTCGGGAGCCGATCCTGGCCCAGATGCGGCTGGCCTGGTGGCGGGAAACCCTGGAGAAGGATGGGGATGCCTGGCCTTCGGGGGAGCCCGTGCTGGAAATGCTCGCGCAGTGGCGCGGGGAGGAGCAGGCCCTGGTCGAACTGGCGGAAGGCTGGGAAATCCTGCTGGACGAACCCCCGCTCGCCGGGGAGCAGATCATGCGCTTCGGGCAGGCGCGCGGCCGCGCCGTCGCCGCGCTCGCGCGGCTGAGCGGGGAGCCTGCCCATGCCGAAGCGGCCGCTCGCGCGGGCCTGCTGTGGGCCATGGCCGATCTCGCCAGCGGGGTGACGGAACCAGCGGAGCGGGACGCCGCCCTGTGCATCGCGCGCGATGCGGTGCGGGAGCCGGTAAAGCTGCCCTCTGCGCTGCGGCCGCTGGCGGTGCTGGCGGGATTGGCGCGGCGGAGCATGGCGAAGGGCGGGCGGCCCCTGCTCGACGGCGCGTCGACAGGGTTGCTTGCGATGCGCCTTGGCATTCTAGGCCGCTGAATTATAGTAAATCTTTCACGCAGCGAGGGGGCAGGATGAAGGGCGCGATATTGGGGGCGATCATCGCGCTTGCCCTTGCCGGAATCGGCCTGTTCTGGTGGCAGGGGCGAGCGGAGATCGAAGCGGGCGCACCGCCGCCTTACCCCGAAGCAACCGCCCGGGCGGAGGGCGAATTGCCGAGTGCCGACATATCCGGCCTGCGCGGGCCCGAACCGCCGGCAGCGGACGACCTGACGCAGGAGCAGAAGCGCTTCTTCCGCTATGACCGCAACCGCGACCTGCGCATCTCCCGCAACGAAATGCTGGCCAGCCGCGCCGAGGCGTTTCGCAAGCTCGATGTCGATGGCAACAATCTCCTGACCTTCGAGGAATGGGCCTTCGCCACCGCCAACAAGTTCAGCGCGGCCGACCGGAACGGCGATCTCGAGCTTACTCCCGAGGAATTCGCCAGCACCCGGCCCAAGCCCGCGCGCAAGCCCACCTGCAAGTGCTGATCACGCCGGCGCCCCCGCCAGGCCGCCGATCCATTCCGCGAGATCGGCCTTGGCGCGGGAGGTATAGGCTTCCTTGCGCTGCTTCTTCTTCACATCGTGCAGGGGCGGGAACAGCCCGAAATTGACGTTCATCGGCTGATAGCTCTCCGCATCGGCATCGCCGGTGATATGGGCGAGCAGGGCGCCCAGCGCCGTGGTGCGGGGCGGGGCGTCCCAGCTTCGCCCGGCTAGTTCGGCCGCTGTCATCAGCCCGGCCATCAGCCCCACCGCGCCGCTTTCCACATAGCCTTCGCAGCCGGTGATCTGCCCGGCAAAGCGGATGCGGCTCGCGGTCTTGAGCCGCAACTGCCGGTCCAGCACCACCGGCGAATTGATGAAGGTGTTCCGGTGCAGCCCGCCCAGCCGCGCGAATTCCGCCTGCTCCAGCCCCGGGATGGTGCGGAACAGCCGCTTCTGCTCGCCATGCTTCAGCTTGGTCTGGAACCCGACCATGTTCCACAAGGTGCCCAGCGCATTGTCCTGCCGCAACTGGACGACGGCGTGGGGCCAGCGCCCGGTGCGCGGATCGTCCAGCCCGACCGGCTTCATCGGGCCGTACCGCAGCGTGTCGACCCCGCGCTCCGCCATGACCTCGATCGGCATGCAGCCGTCGAAATAGGGCGTGTTCGCTTCCCACTCCTTGAACTCGGTCTTCTCGCCCGCCAGCAGCCCGGCATGGAACGCCAGATATTGCTCCCTGTTCATCGGGCAATTGATGTAGTCCTTCGTCTCGCCCCCCAAAGCCGATGATTTTCCCCAGCGCGACGCCATCCAGCAGACCGACATGTCGATGGTTTCGCGATGGACGATCGGCGCGATCGCATCGAAGAAGGCGAGGGCGTCCGCCCCGGTCGCGCCCGCGATGCTGTCCGCCAGCGCCGCGGCGGTCAGCGGGCCGGTGGCGATGATCGCAAGGCCCTCGTCCGGCAGGCGGTCCACCCGTTCCCGCACGATCTCCACATTCGGCAGCGCCTGCAAGGCGCGTTCCACCTCGCGCGAGAAGATGTCGCGGTCCACGGCCAACGCGGAACCGGCCGGCACTTGCGCGATCTTCGCGGCGGCCATCAGCAGGGAATCGAGCCTGCGCATTTCATGGTGGAGCAGGCCGACCGCGTTCTTCTCGTCATCGTCGGAACGGAAGCTGTTGGAGCATACCAGCTCGGCCAGCCCGTCCGTCTGGTGCGCGGCGGTCGAGCTGCCCGAGCCGCGCATTTCGGATAATCTCACGCGAAAGCCGCGCCGCCCGAGCTGCCAGGCCGCCTCGCAGCCCGCCAGGCCGCCGCCGATTATATGCACGTCATAGGTCATGCGGGCGCCCTACCACCCCACCTTGGGTGAGGGTATGCGAAATTGCTGGCGTGGAGTGGTCTCGCAGTCATGCCCACCCCTAACCCCTCCCAAGCCTGTCCTGAGCGGCCTGCCGGCCTGCCGGCCAGCCGAAGGGCGGGAGGGGAGCGAGACTTGCCGAGTTGGCGAGGCTAGTCGCAGCGGGGTGGGCTGGTTGACGCAGAACGCCGAAAATGTGGATTTCGATCCGGGCCTTCCGCGCGCCGTATCCCCGCGAGGAACGGCGCTTCCTTGGCGATCCGCGCGCGCTTTTCAGTGTGACCTTTCCCGAATTTGCCGTCATGCCAGCGAAGGTTGGTATCTCGGGCGGCGGGGCGGTGCAGGATGCTTCGCTTGTCATCCATCAGGATAAGCCAGATTTTCGCCGGGTAGGAAAGCAGGGCTTCGACAGGCTCAACCCGAACGGGGGACGTGCTTTACGATCAGGCCTGACCGTCAGTCAGCTGCATCTCGCGCCTCGTCATTACCGTGAAAGCGCCGAGCTTACCCTGTTAGTAAGATCTCGATCAAATCCGAGTGTTTAGGCAATCAATGATGGAGCGGCGGTATTCGGCAGTAATCTACCGTCCAATAGGAAGGTCCCAACGACATAGCCTCACCCTCCTGACCCGCGATGAATTCGTGGACCACTAGTTTTACCATATGCTGTTCCGGTTCAAGGACGGCAAGCTCGCCCTGCTCAAAGAATATCAGAATACGCTGAACGTTTTCGATTTCATCGCGCTATAAATCAATACGGATATTGCGTTGGTAGGTTGGCCGATTACCACCGAACTCGGCTGCGGAATCATAGAGCTTGGAGAGCGTGAATATGCGAATTCTGATCGTGGGTGACCGCGGCGAGATCGAGGCGATCGTCGAGAGCCATCGATGAACGGCCGCATCTCACATCTCAGTCGGCGAGTTTTCGTCGGCGCGATCGGCGCCATACCCTTTGCCGCCTGGGCAGCGGGGGAAGACAATGG
Organism: uncultured Caenibius sp.; assembly: GCA_964468045.1. Lineage (GTDB taxonomy): Bacteria > Pseudomonadota > Alphaproteobacteria > Sphingomonadales > Sphingomonadaceae > JAWKXU01. The sequence continues at coordinate 305,347 of CAYXTO010000003.1, forward strand.
AGATAAGCGAACTCGAGAGAGGTTAACGATGGATATTGGCGAGAAGCTCTACGCGATTGAACAGATCAAACAGCTCAAGGCGCGCTACTTCCGGTTCATCGACACCAAGGACTGGGACGGCCTGGTGACGATCTTTTGCCGTGACGCTATCTTCGACGCCAGCCAGTCGGGCGCCGATCCAAACCGCAAGCCCTGGCAGGGCCGGGACGGCATCGTCACGGCGATCCGCACCGCGGTCGATGGCGCTGTGACCGTCCATCACGGGCATGGCCATGAAATCGAGATCGATTCACCGAACGAAGCCCATGGCCTCATCGCCATGGATGATATCCTGCGCTGGGCCCCGCCGCGCGACATCGCGGTGCACGGCTATGGTCATTATCACGAGCAATATCGGTTCGAGGACGGCGCGTGGCGAATCTGGCGCTCGAAGCTGACCCGGCTGCTCGTCGATCGGGCAGCGGGGAAGGGCTGATCCGGGTGGTCACCGCTTTCATCCCGCCAGCGCCGCCAACATCAGATTGGTCAGACTCCCCGCGATTAACGTCTTGATGCCGAGCCGGGATGCTTCGGCGCGAAGCTACTGGATCCCCGTTTGCACGGCGATAACGAACAGGTGCGACGACTGCGAGCGGGACAGGCCAGGCGCACGATCTGGAGAGAGATCGAGGCCGAATTACCGCGTCGAAACGCTTCATATTCTTTTCTTTGTTGGGAGATAGGAGTATGATGTTTTTATCGAGCCCCATCGAGAAATTCCCCTTGCTGGGGCAGACATTGATGGAGGGCGTCATGCGCATTCCTATTCACCCGGACTACAATCTGAGATGGCTGATCGTCTTTGGCGGGACGGTCGTTCTCCTGGTTGCATTCGTAACGACCAACCTGGTTTGAACTGCTGGAAAGCGGGCCTGTCGAAGGACCGTTTTTCCCGTAACCGAAAACAGGAAAGCAGGGCTTCGACAGGCTCAGCCCGAACGGGTGGAGTGCGTGCTTCGCGATCAGCCCTGATCGTCAGCGAGCCTTCTCTCCCGTCTCTCGTCATGCCAGCCCTTCGGCTGACTGGCAAAGCCAGCCGCTCAGGATAAACTGCCCCATTGGGGCAAGCTGGCATCTCGGGCAGCAGGCGGTGCGTTGCCGACAACGATCCCAGCCTTCGCTGGGATGACGAATAGGGCCGGGATGACGATTACAACCAACGTCCGCAAGGTCGGCAGCCAACATCGCAACGCACCGTAAATCCTCTCCGGTTATCCTAGCCTTGCATGGCGGGCGGTTCGCAGCCATGCCTGTCGCCAAGGGGAGGGCTGCATGCCGGGACGCGCATTGTTGGAACGAAGGCCGTGGCTGCTGGGGAGCCTTGCCAGCGCGCTGGCCTATTACCTTCTGGCCGACGCCGAGATCGGCGGGTTGTACCTGATCGGGTTCAAGGGGGCGGCGGCAGGGTTGCTGGCGATCTATGCGCTGCTGCGCCATGCCGGGACGGATACGCGCCTGCTCGCCGGCAGCCTGGCGCTGGCCGCGGCGGGTGACATCACGCTCGAGCTCTATCCCGCCTATGCCCTGCTCCTGTTCTTCGGTGCGCATCTGTTCGCGCTAAGCCTGTATCTGCGTCATCCGAGGCGGGCGCCCACAGGCAGCCAGAAGCTGGCGGCCGTGGCTATATTGATCCAACTGCCGCTGATCGTGGCGCTCGCCATGCTGGGGCAACCTGGCTTCGTCTCAGTCTCGATCTATGCGCTGAGCCTGTCCGGCATGGCCGCCGCGGCGTGGATGAGCCGCTTTCCCCGCTATCGCGTGGGGACGGGAGCCTTGTTGATCGCGGCGGGTCATGTGCTGCTGGTCGCGGGGTTTGCCCAGCCGTGGGGTGAGTTCGCCGCAAGCTGGCTCGCCTGGCCGCTGTATTACATCGGCCAGTTTCTCGTCGTCACGGGCGTAATCCAGTCGCTGCGAGGGCCGGGCCGCCCGCGCTGAGCGAAATCACTCGAAGTCGAGCGGCGTAGGATCGTCGCGGTCCGGCGGAGTCTCCGGCTCGGTCTGCGTGGAATTGCGGACCGCCATTTCCTCGATCACGGCTTCCTCCGCCTCGTTCTCCGGCGCTTCGTTCTCATCGAGGCGCACCGCGCTGACCACATGCTCGTCATCGGCGACGTCGAACAGGCGGACCCCGGCGCTGCCGCGCCCGATCACCCGCAGGGAATCCAGGCTGATGCGAATGAGCTTGGCCTGGTCGGTCACCAGCATCAGCTGCTCGCTCTGCTTGGCGGCGAAGCTGGCCACGACCGGGCCATTGCGGCGGATATTGTCGATGTTGACGATGCCTTGCCCGCCTCGCCCGGTGCGGCGATATTCATAGGCGGAGGACAGTTTGCCGTAGCCATTGGCGCAGATGGTGAGAATGAACTGCTCCTTCTCCACCAGCTCCTCGAACCGTTCCGGCGCGAGATCGGGGTCGCCTTCCTTCTCGGCCTTCCAGGGCGCGAAGCGCAGATAGGCTTCCCGCTCCTCGGCAGAGGTGCCGACGCGGTGGAGGATCGAGAGCGAGACGACCTCGTCTCCGTCCCTCAGCGTCATGCCCCGAACCCCCGTGGAGGTGCGGGACTGGAACTCGCGCACATCGTCGGCGGCGAAGCGGATCGCCTTGCCCTGGCGCGAGGCGAGCAGCACGTCATCGCCGGAATCGAGCAGGGCCACGCCGATCAGCCGGTCTTGCGAGCCATCCTCGAACCGCATGGCGAGCTTGCCGTTCGACGGGATATTGGCGAAGGCATCCATGCTGTTGCGGCGCACGCCACCCTTGGCCGTGGCGAACACCACATTGAGCGCGCCCCAGCTCTGCTCGTCTTCCGGCAGCGGCAGGACGGTGGCGATGGTTTCCCCATCGTCCAGCGCGGGGAGGAGGTTGACGATCGGCCGTCCGCGCGTGGTGGGGCCGCCTTCCGGCAGCTTCCAGACCTTGAGGCGATAGACCTTGCCGGCGGTGGAGAAGAACAGCACCGGGTTGTGGGTGCTGGTCACGAACATGGCGCTGACCGCGTCCTCTTCCTTGGTCGCCATGCCGGACCGGCCTTTGCCGCCCCGGTTCTGCGCGCGGAAGGTGGAAAGCGGGGTGCGCTTGATATAGCCGTCCAGCGTGACGGTGACGACCATGTCGTCCCGTTCGATCAGGTCTTCGTCTTCCAGCCCGTCCCAGGCGGGCGCGATCTCCGACACGCGCGGCGTCGCATAATTAGCGCGCACTTCCTCCAGCTCCGCGCGCATCACGCCATAGAGCTTCGCCCGGTCCGCGAGGATCGAGAGATATTCCTCGATCGCGGTCGCGAGCTCCTTCAGCTCGTCGCCCATCTCGTCGCGGCCGAGCGCGGTCAGGCGGTGGAGGCGCAGGTCGAGGATCGCGCGGACCTGGATTTCCGAGAGGCGGTAAGTGCCGCCTTCCTGCTCCATATTCGGTTCGATCGCTTCGACCAGCCGGATATATTGCGCGATATCGCCGATCGGCCACTCCCGCGTCAGCAGCTTCTGCCGCGCTTCGGCCGGATTGGACGCGCCCCGGATGATGGCGACCACCTCGTCCAGATTGGACACGGCCACGACGAGGCCGAGCAAGATGTGGGCCCGGTCCCGCGCCTTGTTCAGCTCGAACTTGGTGCGGCGGGTGATGACCTCCTCGCGGAAGGTGACGAATGCCTGGATGAAGTCCCGCAGCGCGAGAACCTCGGGGCGCCCGCCCCGGATCGCCAGCATGTTGGCCGGAAAGCTCGCCTGCGCCGGGGTGTGCCGCCAGAGCTGGTTCAGCACCACTTCGGGAGTCGCATCGCGCTTGAGATCGATGACCACGCGCACACCTTCGCGGTTGGACTCATCGCGAATGTCGGAAACGCCCTCGATCCGCTTGTCCTTGGCGGCTTCGGCGATCTTCTCGACCAGGCCGGACTTGCCCACCTGGAAGGGAATGGAGGTCAGCACGATCGATTGCCGGTCGCCCCGACCTTCCTCGATCTTGTGACGGCAGCGCTGGAGGATCGAGCCGCGCCCCGTCATATAGGCGGAGCGCGAGCCGGAGGAGCCGAGGATCAGCGGTGCGGTGGGGAAATCCGGGCCGGGGATGATCTCGAACAGCTCTTCGGTCGTGATCCCGGGGTTTTCGATGAAGGCGAGGCAGCCATCGATTACCTCTCCGAGATTGTGGGGAGGGATGTTGGTGGCCATGCCGACGGCGATGCCGCCCGCGCCATTGACCAGCAGGTTGGGAAAGCGCGCCGGCATGACCTGCGGCTCTTTCCGGGACCCGTCGTAATTGTCCTGGAAGTCGACCGTATCCTTGTCGAGATCATCCAGCAGTGAATTGGTGACCTTGGCCAGGCGCGCCTCGGTATAGCGCATGGAGGCCGGGGGATCCGGGTCCATCGAGCCGAAATTGCCCTGGCCGTCGATCAGCGGCAGGCGCATCGACCAGGGCTGGGTCATGCGGGCCAGCGCATCGTAGATCGCGGCGTCGCCATGCGGATGGTAGTTGCCCATCACGTCGCCGACGATCTTGGCCGACTTGCGATAGGGCCGGCCGGCCACGAAGCCGCCTTCCTGGCTCGCGAAGAGGATCCGGCGGTGGACCGGCTTGAGCCCGTCGCGCACGTCCGGCAACGCGCGGCTGACGATCACGCTCATCGCGTAATCGAGGTAGCTCGTCTTCATTTCGTCGACGATGTCGATCCGCTCGATTTCCGGCTCCGAAGACGGGGCCACAGGGTCAATGGTATCGATATCGTCGCTCACGTGAAAACAGATCTCTGGCGTTGGTGGGAAGGTGCTTGCGGGCCTAGGCGATGCTACCCGGAAAGGCCAGCAATGCCTTGCCGCGAGGCGACGTTTTCCACATTTGGCTGGCTCCCGGCGGTTTGGCGAAGCAATGCTGAACCGCGCGCGTTTGCGTCATTCAAATGGGGTTCAGCCAGGCCGGGTCAAAGCCCGTGGTTGCCAAAGGGGGCTTTTCGCGTCACTAGCATGCTCACCTGGGTGTATAGGCCGATCGATGGCCAATAGAGGAGAGTTTTCCATGCGAGGTTTGTTCCGGTTTCAGTCGGGTAGTGCGCTGGCGATCGCGGTTGCGGCAGGCGTCGCCCTTTCCGGATTCGGTCTCAATGCGGCGCATGCCCAATCGAAAGGCAATTCCAAGGAATTCGTCGCGGCGGCCGGTCCTGTCCAGACCAAGCTCAAGGACCTGGAGAAGCTTAAGGCGAAGGCCGACGCCGGCGATGCGGGCGCCAAGGCGGAGCTGGCAGCGGGCGCCAAGGCCGTCACTCCCGAGGTGGAGAAGGCATTGGCCGCGGCCAGCACCGGCAAGGACAAGATCATCGCTGGTCAGTTTGCGGTCACCGTAGGCGGCTGGAACGATGACATGGCCCTGCGCAAGCGGGGCGTGCAAGCCATGCTCGACAGCGGAGAGCTGAAGCCGGAGCAGATTCCGACCTTCCAGTTCTATCTCGGCAATTTCGCCTATGCGACCAATGACTATGCAACGGCCGCGACGGCTCTTTCGGAGGCCGCGAAAAGCGGCGTCACCGATGAGCAGCTGGTGCCGCTGCTGGTGGAATCCTACAGCAAGGCCGGCAAGCCCGCGGAAGGGCTGACTGCCGCTCGCGCGGCGATCGACGCGACGAAGGCCGCCGGCAAGCCGGTTCCGGAATCCTGGTTGAGCCGCTCTGTGGTCGTGGCCTACAACGCCAAGGCCGGCCCGCAGACGATCGATTTCGCCAAGCTTCTGGTGCAGGAGCATCCCAGCAAGTTCAACTGGCTGAACGCGTCGCAGATGGTCCGCACGTTCGGCAATCTCGATCCGCAGGCCACGCTCGACCTGTTCCGGCTGATGGACCGTGCGGGGGCGCTGGATAACGATCCGAAGTTCGTGAGCGGCGAATTCAAGGAATATATCGAAGCGGCCGATCCGCGCCGCCTGCCGGGCGAGGTGGTCCGCGTGGCCGACAAGGGGCTCGCGTCGGGCGCCTTGAGCAAGTCCGATCAGTGGGTACAGGAAGCGCGGACCAACGCTTCGGGCCGGATCGCGGCCGACAAGGCTTCCTTGCCCAGCCAGGTCGCGGGCGCCAAGTCGGCGGCTTCGGGCAAGGTTGCGCAGTCGCTGGCCGATGCATTCCTGAACTATGGCGATGCCGCCCAGGCGGAGGACCTCTACAAGGCGGCCCTCGGCAAGGCCGGCTCCGATCGCGATGTCGTGCTGACCCGGCTCGGTATCGCCCAATACGATCAGGGCAAATATGCGGAAGCCAGCCAGAACTTCTCGCAGGTGAGCGGTGTTCGCAAGCCGGTGGCCGACCTCTGGCTGTCGCGCATCAAGGAAGTGAACAAGGGTGCCTGAACGCGGTCTTGATTGAGACAGGTTGGAAGGGCGGTCTTCTCATGCGGGGCCGCCCTTTTCGATTCAGCGAACCCGCTTGATCCAGGGATGTGAGCCGACCATCTTCACCTTGAAGTGGTTGTCGGCGCTGATCAGGTCGATCAGGTTTTTGAAGCCGTAATTGCGCGCGTCGAAGCTCGACCGGTTGTTGGCGAGTTGCCCCACCACGCTGAGCGCCGCGAACCCTTCCTCGTCCCGCTTCGCGGCCTTCCATGCCTTGCCCAGCAGATCGATCACTTCCGGCGGCACCTCCCGCGTCGCTGTTTCGGCGGTGGGCGCCTCAACAGGCGTATCTTCCTCGTCGGACCGGATCAGCGCCTCCACCTCGATGAAGCGGGTGCAGGCGGTCTTGAAGGCTTCGGGCGTCTTCTCCGTTCCGAAGCCATAGACCAGCAGCCCATCCTGCCTGAGCCTTGTTGCCAGCGGCGTGAAATCGCTGTCGGAACTCATGATGCCGAAACCGTCGACCTTGCCCTGATACAGCAGGTCGATGGCGTCGATGGTCATGGCCATGTCGGTGGCGTTCTTGCCCTTGGTCAGGTCGAATTGCTGCTGGGGGCGAATGCCATAGCGATTGCTGAGGGTGGCCCAGCGGCGCAGCGCAGGCTTGGCCCAGTTGCCGTAGGCGCGCCGGATATTGACCTGCCCCAGCTGGGCCATGGCGGTGAGCACGGAATCGATGCCGTCGGGCGATGCGTTGTCGGCATCGATCAGCAAGGCGATATTTTTGAGGGGTTTTTCAGACATGCCCCGTGATGCCGCCTGTCACGATCCCTGGCAAGTCACTCCACCGGGCGGAAGTCGCCGCTTTCCTCGTCGAGGATGTGCAGCACGCCGTCGCTTATGGCGAAGAAGGCGCCGCGGAGCCTGAGCCTTCCCGTCTGCTCCTTGGCGATGATGCAGGGGAAGGTGCGCAGATTGGCGAGGCTGGCGCGGACTCCGGCCTGCTCCATCGCACGCTCCGCATCATGGCCGGCCGTCCCATGGCGGGCGACCACTTCCTCGCGCGCCTCGTCGAGCAATCCGATCCAGTTCGCGATGAAGCCGCCCTGGCCCGGTTCGCTGCCGTGCAGTTCCTGGGTCAGCGCGGCTTTCGCGCCGCCGCACATCCCATGGCCCATGACGAGGATTTCCCGCACCTTGAGCACCTGCACGGCGAATTCCAGCGCCGCCGATACACCGTGGAGTCCCGGCGTCGTCTCGAAGGGGGGGACCATGGCCGCGACATTGCGCACCACGAAGATTTCGCCCGGATCGACATCGAAGATCTGGGCCGGGTCCACCCTGCTGTCGGAGCAGGCGATTACCATCACGCGCGGCTCCTGGCCTTCGCGCAGCCGGGACCAGCGTTCGCGTTCGGGTATCCAGCTCGAATCCCGGAAGCGCCGGTAGCCGGCAATCAGATGATCGAGTTCGGGTGAAGCGTCCGTCATGAATGCCCAATGCCTCGTGCTCTAGCCACTGGCAAGTGCAAGCTTTTGCTACTAGATGGGCGCGATGAACAAGCTCTCCACTCCTTCCATCGCGGATCGGCCGAGAAAGCCCGATTGGCTGCGTGTGAAAGCGCCGGTCAGCCAGGGCTATCTCAGCACTCGCGATCTGATGCGGGAGCTTGGATTGAATACGGTGTGCGAAGAGGCCGCCTGTCCCAATATCGGGGAATGCTGGACCAAGAAGCACGCCACCGTGATGATTCTGGGCGATGTGTGCACGCGCGCCTGCGCCTTCTGCAACGTGAAGACCGGCATGCCTCGCGCGGTGAATCCGCATGAGCCGGAAAATGTGGCGGTCGCCGCCGCCAAGCTGGGGCTGGAGCATATCGTGGTCACTTCGGTGGACCGTGACGATCTGCCGGACGGCGGGGCGGGGCAGTTCGTCAAGGTGATCGAGGCCCTGCGCCGCAATACGCCGGATACCACGATCGAAATACTCACTCCCGATTTCCGGGGGCGGATGCGCCCGGCGGTCGAAGCGATCGTGGCGGCCGGTCCGGATGTCTACAACCACAACCTGGAAACGGTACCCCGGCTGTATCCCACGATCCGGCCGGGCGCGCGCTATTACGCGTCGCTGCGCCTGCTCGAGGAGGTGAAGCGCCATGATCCCCGGATATTCACCAAGTCCGGGATCATGCTCGGGCTGGGCGAGGGGAGGCTGGAAGTCCATCAGGTGATGGATGACATGCGTTCCGCCGATGTCGATTTCCTCACCATGGGGCAATATCTCCAGCCTACCCCGAAGCACGCCAAGGTGGAGGAATTCGTCACGCCGCAGGCCTTCGATGCCTATGGCGCGATCGCCCGGGCGAAAGGGTTCCTGCAGGTCGCGGCCAGCCCACTGACCCGTTCGAGCTATCATGCCGGGGAAGACTTTGCGCAGATGCGTGCCGCGCGTGACGCCAGGCTTGCGAAGAAGGGAGCGTAATGCCCGGCATCCGTGAAGTCAGGCGCTTGCCCTATAGCGCGGAGCAGATGTTCGACCTCGTCGCGGACGTCGGGCGCTATGGCGAATTCCTGCCATGGGTGGTGGCGACGCGCGTGAAATCGGATTCCGATACCGAAATGGTCGCCGACATGCTGGTCGGCTTCAAGGCCTTGCGGGAAAAGTTCACGTCCCGCGTCCACAAGCGGCGGCCGTGGGAAATAGAAGTGCACTATGTCGACGGACCATTGAAGGACCTCGACAACAGATGGACCTTCGCACCCTTGCCCGATGGCGGTTGCGAGGTGGATTTTTCCGTGGAGTTCACCTTCAAGAACCGGGTGTTCGAGGCCCTGGCCGGTCAATATTTCGACCGCGCCTTCCGCAAGATGGTCGCCGCGTTCGAGACGCGGGCGGACGAGCTTTACGGCAGCAGCAGTTCCAGCGCGACCAGCGTCGCCTGATGCCGCACGATCGCCCGGCTTGAGCCGTCCAGCGTGCGCATTTCCGCTTCGGGTTCATCCGATCCGCGAACGGCGCGGGCGAATACGACGGTGCCGACCGGCTTCTTGTCGCTGCCGCCGTCTGGCCCCGCCACGCCGCTGATCGCCACGGCCACATCGGCATCGCTGTTCTTGAGCGCGCCCCGCGCCATCGCCCAGACACAGGCGACGGATACCGCGCCGAATGTCTCGATTATATCGCTCGCGACACCCAGCTGGCCTTCCTTGGCCTTGTCGGAGTAGGTGACGAAACCGCGATCGAGCACTGAAGACGAACCCGGTATTTCGGTCAGCGCCGCGGCGACCAGCCCGCCGGTGCAGCTCTCGGCCAGCGCAATGCGCCGCCCGGCCCTGGCGTTTTCTTCGATGACGCGGCGCGCGAGCGCCACGATGTCGTCGGGAAGGAGAAAGTCGCTCATGGTTGTTCCGGGCAGATTTCCGGGTTCTTGGGTTTCACCAGCCCCATCACGAAACCGATGACTTCGCCAACGGTTTCCGGCGGAAGCTTGTCGATAAGCTCAAAACCCCTTTCTATCTTCGAGCAATTTTGCGGCTTTACGTCGCCGGCGATCTTCTGCACCAGCACTGCCTCGATAAGCGGGCGAACCGCCTCGTCAGGCAGGCTCGCAATCGTTTCGAAGCCCGCATCCTTCTCGCCGATGAACTTGAGCATGGCCGACTTCGCCAGCGGCCAGTTCGCGTCGCCGAGCCGGGCATAGCGTTCCGCCAGGTCTTGGCTGTTTTGCGCGAGATAGCCGTCCGAGGCCAGATGCGGGGTGCAGATCGGGTCGATCCCGTTGACGATCGAAGGCAGGGCGTAGATCGCAAGCCCCGATACTTCCCGCTCGGTCACGCATTCGGCCGCCATCGCGGCCTGGGCCTGGGCCAGGGCGGCAAACGCGATGAGCGCCGCTGACAATCGCTTGGGCTGCATAGGATACCTCTGATGATTTTTGCCTGACGTTCAATCTTCGCGGATCAGGCATACCACAGCTTCCGCTGCAATGCCTTCCTTGCGGCCGGTGAAGCCCAGCCTTTCGGTTGTCGTCGCCTTTACACTGATCTGGCCGCTGTCCAGCCCCGCCAATTCCGCCAATTGATGGCGCATGGCCTCGCGATGGGGGCCGATCCTGGGGGCTTCGCAGATGATCGTGAGATCGCAATTGGAGATCTCGTAACCGGCCTTGCGGACCAGCTTTGCGGCATGGGTCAGGAACTGGCCCGAGCGGGCGCCGCGCCATTGCGGGTCAGACGGTGGGAAATGGGAGCCGATGTCGCCTGCGCCGATCGCCCCCAGCAAGGCATCCACCAGCGCGTGGATCGCCACATCGGCATCACTGTGGCCGGAGAGACCATGGCTGTGATCGATACGCACCCCCGCGAGCCACAATTCCTCACCTTCCGCCAGCCTGTGGACATCGAAGCCGGTTCCGACTCGCATGAGCGGGCGTGCCTGCATGAAATCCTCCGAAAAAGTGAGCTTGCGCAAGCGCTCGTCACCTTCGACCAGGGCAACGTCCAGCCTAGCCGCTTGCGCGACCTGCGCGTCATCGCCGGCCTCCGCGGCCGGATTCCATTGCCGGTGCGCTTCGAGAATCTGCGGAAACCGGAACGCCTGGGGGGTCTGTACCCTGCGCAATTCCTCCCTGGGGGCGGAGCCGACCATCAGATCGTCACGCGCAACCGCCACGCTGTCCACCACCGGCAGGACGGGAATCGCCGCGGGACAGGTTTCCAGCGCTCCCAGCAACCGTTCGATCACCGGTATCGGCAGGACTGGGCGGGCGGCGTCATGAATCAGGACTCTGGCGGGCCGACTCGAGGCGAGGCATTCCAGCGCGGCCGCAACCGACTGTTGGCGCGTTTCCCCGCCGGTAACGAACAGAATGCCAGGCAGGCCATGCAGGCATTCGGCAGCCAGCTCGTCCGCGCCCGGCGGGATGGCGACGACGAGGGGTGCGGCGCCCGCTTGAGCCAGCGTCTCGGCCGAATGCCGCAGCACCGGCTTGCCGCGCCAGCGCGCGAATTGCTTGGGGAGCGAAAGCCCCGCGCGCAGTCCCTTGCCGGCCGCGACGATGACTGCGGCAAAAGGAGGGAGCGCTTGGGTTGGCGAGGCAGACATCTGGGCTTCGCGCGTACCGGCTTGTCCACAAGCAGGCAATGCACTATGCGCTGCCTGTTTTTTAGGCACAGGTTGCTGATGATCCCGCTTTCCACACCTCCGGCCCTCAAGCCGATCCGGATTGGTCCGGTCACGATCGATTGCCCGGTCATCCTCGCGCCGATGACGGGGGTCACCGACATGCCGTTCCGGACCCTGGTGCGCCGCTACGGCTCCGGCCTGAACGTCACGGAGATGATCGCCTCTCCGGCCATGATCCGGGAAACTCGCCAATCCTTGCAGAAGGCCGCGTGGGACGAGGTGGAGGAGCCGGTATCGCTCCAGCTGGCGGGCTGCGTTCCGGCGGAGATGGCGGAAGCCGCGAAGCTCAACGAAGATCGCGGCGCGGCCATCATCGACATCAACATGGGATGTCCGGTCAAGAAGGTGGTGAAGGGCGACGCCGGTTCCGCGCTGATGCGCGACCTTCCCCTTGCCGCCAGCCTGATCGACGCCACGGTCAAGGCGGTGAATGTGCCGGTCACCGTCAAGATGCGGATGGGGTGGGACCATCACTCGCTCAATGCGCCCGAATTGGCGCGGATCGCGGAAGACCTCGGCGCGAGGATGATCACCGTGCACGGCCGCACGCGTTGCCAGATGTACAAGGGCAGCGCCGATTGGAGCTTCGTCCGCAAGGTAAAGGATGCGGTTTCCATACCGGTGATCGTCAACGGTGACATCTGCGGCATTGCCGATGCCGCCACGGCGCTGGAGCAGAGCGGCGCGGATGGCCTCATGATCGGCCGGGGCGCCTATGGCCAGCCGTGGCTGCTGGGGCAGGTCATGCATTGGTGGCGGACCGGCGAGGGTTTGCCGAGCCCGGGTTTCAACGAGCAATATGATCTGGTTCGCGCGCATTACGACGCCATGCTGGAACACTACGGCACCGAAGTGGGGGTCAAGATGGCCCGAAAGCATCTGGGCTGGTACACGCGCGGAATGTTCGGTTCCGCGGAGTTCCGTAACAGGGTGAACTTCATCGACGATCCGCAAACGGTGCGTGACGAGCTTTCCAGATTCTACGAGCCGTTCCTCTGTCGCAGGGCTGCGTGACCGCGCTCCCCGATGCGCAACAGCAACTTGCCAGCCTTGCGCTGGCTGTCCTGCTGGTCGACCCGGAACTTGTCATTCGCGGGGCAAATCCGGCGGCGGAGCAACTGCTCGGGGTCGGAGCCAGCCGGATCGTGGGGCAGTCGGTCAGCAAGCTGCTGAAGTTCGATCAGACCCGGCTCAACGACTGGCTGGCGCAGCGCGACGCCCAGGTCGCGGCGCATGGCGTGGCCCTGCAGGTCGAGCATCTTCCGGTCCGACAGGTCGATCTCACCATTGCGCCGGTCAGCCGCGAGCCTGGCTGGCAGATGATCACGCTGCAGGAATCGAAAAAGGTCGAGCCGCTCGACGAGGATCGCGCGATTGCGGTCCGCACCCCCGCCATCCTGGCGCATGAGATCAAGAACCCCCTTGCGGCGATCCGGGGCGCGGCCCAGCTTCTCGAACGCAAGATGCCGGCCGACGATCATGCGATGGTGCGCCTGATCACGGACGAGGTCGATCGCATCGCCAAGCTGATCGATCGCATGCAGTCGCTGGGGCGCGAGCAGCCGGAGCCTGTCAGCCCCTGCAACCTGCATGAAGTCATCCGGCGCGCCCGCGCCGTGGTGGAAGCGGCCGGGGACGCTGGCGTTCCGGTGACCGAGGAATTCGACCCCTCGCTGCCGCCGGTGCTGGGCAATGCCGACGGGTTGGTCCAGGTGATGATCAATCTCATCTCCAACGCGCGCGATGCCTGCAGCCGTTCCGAGAGTCCCAGGATCATGATCCGGACGCGTTTCGTGAGCGGCTTCGTCATGAGCGCGATCCGTTTCGGCCGTCCGATACGGCTGCCCATCGAAGTGCGCGTGAGCGATAATGGCCCGGGCATCGATCCGGTCTTGCGGGATCATATTTTCGAGCCCTTCGTCAGCAGCAAGAAGAACGGCCAGGGGCTGGGGCTGGCGCTGGTCAAGAAACTGGTTCGCGACATGGATGGGCGGATCAGCCATGAACGCGACGAATCCGGCGGCTGGACGCATTTCAGCGTTCATCTGCCGGTCGCGAAATCATGAGAGCGGGTGAGGCTGCGCAATGAGCAAGACGGTTCTCCTTGTCGAGGACGATGAATCCATCGCCATCGTGATCAAGGCCGCGCTCGAGGCCGAGGGCCTTCAAGTGGATCGCTGCGACAGCATTTCGTGCCGCGACCGGATGCTTGCCGATGGGAACTACGATGTTCTCCTGACCGATGTCATGCTGGCCGATGGCGACGGAATAGAGAGCCTGGGCGACGTCAGGCACGCTCATCCCGATCTGCCGATCATCATCCTCTCCGCCCAGAACACGCTCGATACGGCGGTGCGCGCGAGCGACACCGGCGCCTATGAGTATTTTCCGAAGCCGTTCGATCTGGATGAGCTGGTCCGCGCGGTCCGCCAGGCGGTGGAAAGCAGGGTGGGCAGCCTCGATCCCGCACCGGATCGGGGGGACAGCCTGCCGCTGGTCGGCCGCAGCCCCGCCATGCAGGGCGTCTATCGCATGATCACCCGCGTGTTGCGCAATGACCTGACAGTGCTGATCCTGGGTGAGTCCGGCACCGGCAAGGAACTGGTCGCGGAAGCGATTCACGAGCTTGGCCACCGCAAGACCGGGCCCTTTGTCGCGGTGAACACCGCCGCCATTCCCAAGGAATTGATCGAGAGCGAATTGTTCGGGCATGAAAAGGGCGCTTTCACCGGCGCGGTGGCCCGGACGATCGGCAAGTTCGAGCAAGCCGATGGCGGCACGCTCTTCCTCGACGAAATCGGGGACATGCCGTTCGAGGCGCAGACGCGTCTCCTCCGAGCGCTGCAATCGGGCAGGATCCGCCGGGTTGGCGGGAGAGAGGAAATCGCGATCGACGTCCGCATCGTTGCCGCGACAAATCGCGATCTCCAGCCCATGATCGACGCCGGTACGTTCCGCGAGGATCTGTTCTATCGCCTCAATGTTGTTCCCATCCAGTTGCCGCCGCTACGGGAAAGGGCGCAGGATATTCCCGCGCTGGCAGAGCATTTCCTGAACCAGGCCGCGGAAGAGGGCCTGCCGGCGCATCGGCTCGATCCCGCCGCGATCGAGGTGCTGACGCACCAGCAGTGGCGGGGAAACGTCCGCGAACTGCGCAATTTCATCTATCGGATCGCCTTGATGGCCCGCGAGGAGGTGATCAACGCGGCTACGGTCAATTCGCTGCTGCAGGAACAGCCGGCCGCCAGGGCAGAAGGAGGCACGCCCGATTTCAATGCGGCTGTGGAGAACTGGATGGCGGAAACCGATGCGCCCGCGGGCACCCTCTATCACAGCGCGCTTGCCGCCTTCGAACGGCCTTTGTTCGAATTGGTACTGGCGAGAACCGGCGGCAATCAGTTGAGAGCCGCCCAGATGCTCGGCATCAATCGGAATACCCTGCGCAAGCGTCTGGGGGAGCTGGCGATCGATCCGGATAGGTTCAACGGACAGGGTTGATCGCGAAACCTGCCCACACCGGCTTGCCCGGACACGCTTCAAGGAAAAACTGTCTTGCATTTTTGCAACAGGGGCATTGTAACTGAGCAACTATGGCTGGCGCGTCCCCCTTTTTCAGCAAGAATTGGCCGAGATGGTGGCGCCGGACCCTGGTAGCGTCGCGTCGCGCGAATTTCTTTCTCCTTCTGGAGATAGTGTCCGCCGCGATTCTGGCTGTCATGGTGGTGACCAGCTGGATCGCCTTTTCCTCGGAGCCGGAACAGGGAAATCTGCTGCCGTCCGGGCGCGCGGCGGCCCTGCTGATCGGCACATTGATACCCGCGATGACCCTGCTCGTGCTGATCGGGCGCAGGCTGGCGTTGCGCCGGGCCATGGGCGGGGTAGGGCTGCTGCATGTCCGCCTGGTCTTCTTCTTCTCGCTGATTGCCGCGATTCCGACGCTGCTGGTGGCGATCTTCGCGGCGATCCTGTTCCAGTCCGGGATCGAATTCTGGTTTTCGGACAATTCCAGGGGCGTGCTGGAGAACGCGAACAAGCTGGCGAGAGGATATTACGAGCAGAACCTGCGCGACGTCGGGAATGAAACGGTGACCATGGCCGGCGACTTGCGCTCCTATCTCGCGCAGAGCAGCCTCGTCAGCCCGGAATTCGCGGAGGGCTATTCCTATCAGGTCGTGGGCAGGAAGCTGAATGAATCCGCGATCCTCCAGAAGGGCCCCGACGGCCGGCTCAATACTGCGGCGATCGTGGACCCGGAGGCGAATCCGAACCTGAATCGCGTAAGCAAGGAAATGCTCCGCCGGGTTGACGAGGGCGAACCGGTGGTGGTCAGCGCCAGCGCGAACCGGATCGAAGCCTTCACCGCGATCGATCGGACGGCCGGGATATATCTCTACGCCGCTCGCGGTTCCGATGCGCTGATGCTGAGCCAGTGGGAGCGCGCGCAAAGCGTCCGCCATGCCTATGAGGTGCTGACGCACCGCGCCCGGGTCCTGCAGCTGCGGTTCAATCTGGCGCTGTTCTTCGTTTCGCTCGGATTGGTGTGGCTGACGATCTGGTTTGCGCTCCGTTATGCGGACCGGCAGGTGCAGCCGCTGACCGATCTCGTCACCGCCGCTCGAAAGGTGGGGGGCGGCAACTATGCGCTTCGCGTGGAAGGGCGAACCGGAGCCGACGAGATCGGCGCGCTCAACCGGGCCTTCAACCGGATGACGGCGCAGATCGAGCAGCAGACCATGGCCCTGGTCGGGGCGAACCGCCAGCTCGATGAACGACGGGCATTCACCGAAGCAGTGCTGGAATCGATCACCGCCGGGATCATTTCGGCGGATCAGGACGGCCGCATTCTGCTGATGAACAGTTCTGCCAAGAAAATCCTGTCCGACGATACGGGGCCCGCGCCTATCGGGCAGGAACTGGAGCAGGTCGCGCCCCAGCTTGCCGGCATGCTTTCCGCCAAGCTCCAGAGCGGACTTGTGCGATACAGCCGGAAGGGCGAGCTTCTGACCCTGGCCGTCAAGATTGCTCCGGCCACCTCCGGCTATGTGATCACGTTCGAGGACATCACGCGCCAGATCATCGATCAGCGGCAGGCCGCCTGGTCGGATGTGGCCCGCCGTATCGCCCATGAGATCAAGAATCCGCTTACGCCGATCCAGCTTGCGACCGAAAGGTTGAGCCGCCGTTATCGCAAGCAGATCGCGCAGGACGGGGAATTGTTCGAGGAGCTCACCAGCACCATTATCAGGCAGGTGGGCGACTTGCGGCGAATGGTCGATGAATTCTCCAGCTTCGCGCGCCTGCCCAAGCCCGTGTTCAGGGCGGAAAATGCGGTCGATCTCGTCCGCCAGGCGCTTTTCCTGCAGGATGTCGCCCACACCGATATCGATTTCAGCTTCTCGGCGGACGAGGATGCGCCGGAGATCATCGCTTGCGACCGCCATCAGTTCGGCCAGGCCATGACCAATATCCTCAAGAATGCCGTGGAAGCCGTCGAAAGCCGGGCCGCTGCGGCCGGACCCGATTATCGGGGGCGGATCTCGGTGCACTTCGCCGGCGACGGGGATTTCGTCCGGATAGAGGTTAGGGACAATGGCATCGGCTTGCCGAAAGATCGGGAGCGGATTGTCGAACCCTACGTGACGACCCGCGAGAAGGGGACGGGATTGGGCCTCGCGATCGTGACCAAGATCGTCGAGGAACATGGCGGAGAGATGCTCTTCTCGAGCGAGGAGGACGGCGGAACCTCCGTCACGCTGCATTTCGCGCGCGACCCTCTCGCCCGCAGGGGAAGCCAGGCCGCGGAATGATCGAAATTCAACCAGGAAAGGATTTGGGAATATGGCGCTGGACATCCTGATCGTCGACGATGAGCGGGATATCCGTGAGCTTGTCGCGGGGGTGCTGAGCGATGAAGGCTACGAATGCCGGACCGCCGCCGACAGCACGTCTGCACTGGAAGCGGTCGACCAGCGCAGGCCCAGCCTGGTGCTGCTTGACGTATGGCTGCATGGCAGCCCGATGGATGGGCTCGAAGTGCTGGATGCCATCAAGAGCCGCGAGCCCGACCTGCCCGTCATCATATTCTCCGGCCATGGCAATATCGATACGGCGGTGTCGGCGATCAGCCGGGGCGCGGTGGATTTCATCGAGAAGCCGTTCGAGGCGGAACGCCTGCTCCTGCTGGTGGAGCGAGCCACCGAGACCGAGCGCCTGAAGCGCGAGAACGCGCGGCTCAAGCAGAGCAGTTCGATCGCGGATGAATTCACCGGATCCAGCAATGTCATCAACCAGGTGCGCGCGACGCTGAAGCGAGTCGCCAATACCGGTAGCCGCGTTCTCATCACCGGGCCGGCCGGTTCCGGCAAGGAAGTCGCCGCCCGCCTGCTGCACAGCTGGAGTGGGCGGAACGACAAGGCCTTCGTCATCGTCAACTCCGCGCGGATAACGGCGGAGCGCTTCGAGCAGGAACTGTTCGGCGAGGAAGCGGACGGCAAGCTCGTCCGCACCGGGCTGCTGGAGATGGCCGATGGGGGAACGCTGTTTCTGGATGAAGTGGCCGATATGCCCGAATCGACCCAGGCCCGCATCCTGCGCGTGCTGACCGAACAGAGCTTCGTGCGGGTTGGCGGCAATCGGCAGATCGGCGTCGATGTGCGGGTGGTTTCCGCGACATCGCGGGACCTGGAAAATGAAATTGCAGAGCGGCGCTTCAGGGAGGATCTCTATTACCGCTTGAACGTCGTTCCGGTAGAGGTGCCGGCTCTTGCGCGCCGGAGGGAAGATATTCCCGTGCTGGCAACCCATTTCTTCGCCCGATTCGCATCCGAGCTCGGCGTTTCTCCCCCCGAAATCAGCGCGGAGGCCATGGCGGCGCTGGAAGCGCATGACTGGCCGGGCAATGTAAGGCAACTGCGCAACGTGATCGAAAGGACCGTCATCCTTGCGCCGCGCGAGCGGCTGGACAGGATCGATTGCGATATGCTGCCGCCGGAAATTTCAGGCCATGGCGGGGAAGGGGAAACGGGCATCGCCACCTTGATGGGGGTGCCCCTGCGCGAGGCCCGCGAAAGCTTCGAGCGGGAATATCTGCGTATCCAAATTCGCCGCTTTTCCGGCAATATTTCGAAGACGGCCGGCTTTATCGGGATGGAGCGCTCCGCCCTTCACCGGAAGCTTAAACTGCTCGGCATGGCCGATCGGAAGCTCGACGAGGACGAGGAATAGACAATCACTTTTTCGCTATTGCGAAAAACGCGTTGCCTGATTTCGCAAAAATCCATAAAATCCGCAATTCAAGCCGGCTGTCATATTCTGCTCATCTAAGCGCAGGTATGGGGGCCAGAATGCGGCGTTTGCCATCGTCGCCAACAAAAGGAGTCAGCGAAATGACCACTGGCAAGACCTTGTCTGTCCGTTCCCGGCCCAAGGCGGTCGAGGAGGAGACGCCGCCTGCACCCACCGTGGCGGGCGGAAAGGGCCAGAATCTGCAGGATGCGTTTCTCAATCTGCTGCGCAAGAACAAGACACCGGTGACGATGTTCCTGGTCAAGGGCGTGAAGCTGCAGGGAATCGTGACCTGGTTCGACAATTTTTCGATTCTGTTGCGCCGCGATGGCCAGTCGCAACTGGTGTACAAGCACGCCATTTCCACGGTGATGCCCAGCCAGCCGCTCGATGCGCGGCAGTTCGGCACGATTGGTGAGGTGAATCGCAAGCAGCGCCTGCTGCAGGATGTGTTCCTGACCAGCGTGCGGGACGCCGGCGTGCAGGTGACGATGTTCCTGGTGAATGGCGTGATGCTGCAAGGCAAGATCGCAGCCTTCGATCTGTTCTGCACCTTGCTGGAGCGCGAAGGCTATGTACAGCTGGCCTACAAGCATGCGGTATCCACCATTCAGCCGGCTGTCCCTGTGGACCTGACCGGCGATGTGGACGAAGAAAGCGACGAAGACTGATTTTCGGTGAGGAACTGGCGGGTGAGGTAACGCGCGGCGCGCGTGCCGTGGTCGTATGCCCGGATATCCGGGGGCGGCCCGCCAGCATCGAACCGGAGGAGCGGTTTGAGGAAGCATGCAGTCTTGCCCTGGCGATCGGGATCGTCGTGGCCGAAGGTTTCATCATTCCCATCCGCGCTGCGCGCCCGGGCACCTTGTTCGGGGAAGGGCAGATCGCGCGCATCGGCACGGCTTGCGAGCAGGGCCATGCGGAACTGGTCATCGTCGACGGGGCGCTTTCCGGAATCCAGCAGCGCAATCTTGAAGAACGCCTGAAGCGAAAGGTCATCGACCGCACCGGCCTGATCCTCGAAATATTCGGGGAAAGGGCGGCCACCGCCGAAGGCCGGCTTCAGGTGGAGCTTGCTCATCTCGATTACCAGCAAAGCCGGCTTGTGCGGAGCTGGACCCACCTCGAGCGCCAGCGCGGCGGCTTCGGCTTCCTGGGCGGGCCGGGCGAAACGCAGATCGAAGCCGACCGGCGCATGATCCGCAGCCGGATGGGCCGGCTCCGGAAGGAGCTGGACCAGGTTCGGCGAACGCGGGCGCTCCACCGTGAACGGCGGGGGAAGGCGCCTTGGCCGGTCATTGCCCTGGTGGGTTACACCAACGCCGGAAAATCAACTCTTTTCAATAGATTGACTGGATCTGGCGTCATGGCGGAGGACATGCTCTTCGCCACTCTGGACCCGACCATGCGGGCGATCGCGCTGCCGGGAGTGGAAAAGGCGATCCTGTCGGACACGGTCGGTTTCATATCGGATCTCCCGACCCAGCTTGTCGCGGCCTTTCGCGCCACGCTGGAGGAAGTAACGGGCGCGGACATCATTCTGCATGTTCGCGATATCGCCAATCCCGCCAGCGCGGCCCAGAGGCAGGAAGTGCTCGGCGTGCTGGCCGATTTGGGCGTTATCGAAGGGGAAGGGGGCGATAGCCGGATTCCAATCCTGGAAGTCTGGAACAAGTCCGATCTGCTTTCCGAGGAGCGCAGGAACGAGCTTGCAGACGCAGCCGCCGGCGACGATTCCATCATCATCCTGTCCGCGCTGACCGGCGAAGGAACCGAGCTTTTGCTGAAGCGTCTCGGTTCGATCCTCACCGAAGGCGCGCATGTGCACAGCTTCGTGCTCCCCGTCAGCGACGGGCAACGCATCGCCTGGCTCCATGCGCATGGTGAAGTCCTGGCCGAGAGCGATGCGGGAGAGGGCGAGGAGGGCCCCTTGCGCAAGCTGGACGTCCGCCTTACCCAGCGCGAGCTAGGGCGCTTCGCCGCCCTCTGACGATTTCACGTCCAGCCACAGCCTTTCCTGTTGCTCCAGGGAAAGCCCCGCGAAGGATTGGCCGCGCTGGCCTGCCAGGCCCTCCATCGCGCGGTATCGCCGCTCGAACTTGCGGTTTGCGGCCCGCAGGGCGTCTTCCGGCGCGATGCCGTAAGCCCGCACCAGATTGACCGCGGCGAAGAGGAGATCGCCTGCTTCCTCAAATCTGGTATCGTCGGAAGCCGTGGCCAGTTCCATGGCCTCTTCTGCAAGCTTGGCGGCAGGGCCCTCGGGATCCGGCCAGTCGAAGCCGTCCCGGGCGGCGCGCTTCTGGAGCTTTTCGGCGCGCAGGAGCGCGGGAAGCGCGAGGGCGATCCCGTCCATCGCGCTGCTGGCGCCCTTGGCGGCCCGTTCCTGGGCCTTGATCGCTTCCCAGCGTGTTTCGCGATCTTCCTGGCCGGAAGCGCTATCGCCGAAGATATGCGGGTGGCGAGCTTCCATTTTGCTCGCAATCGAGCGAGCGACATCCTCGAAATCGAACAGGCCGGCTTCTTCGGCCATGCGCGAATGGAACACCACTTGCAGCAGCAGGTCGCCAAGCTCTTCGCGCAGTTCCTGGAAGTCGGCTCGCGCGATTGCCTCGGCAACTTCGTAGGCCTCTTCGATCGTATAGGGCGCTATCGTCGCAAAATCCTGCGCGCGGTCCCACTCGCAACCATGCTCCGGATCGCGCAGGCGGGCCATTATCGAGAGGAGGCGGTGAATCTGTTCGGACATATCAGGATGATAATATATATTATGTTAAATTAAATCATGGTGAGTATGGGAAGGGGATCATCCCCCCGCAAGTTTGATCATAACCGCCAGCCCCACGAAAATCGCCAGCCATATGATCCCGAGCCTGACGAGTTTGCGATGTGGAAGCCTTCGGCGTTGCAAGGCCGCGATCGGCAGTATCAGCGCGAGCGCCACCAGCAGCAGCGACATCCAGGCGTTCATGCCAGGAGCCTTAATCCATCATAACCGACCATGACGTTCGCCGGCACTTCCGCCGAAAGCGCGTGATAATCCATGCTCTTGTCCAGATGCGTCAGAACGATCTGCCGTGCTTCGCATAGATTGGCCAGTTCGAGCGCCATCGCAAGATGCGCATGGGTCGGATGCGGTTCGCGCCGCAAGCAATCGACTACCAGGATTCCGACCTCGTTGAAAAGATCGATCATATTATCAGATATTTCACTGAAATCAGTTGCATATCCGATAGACTTCCCATTTTGATCGAAGCGAAATCCCGTGGTCTGGGCCGGCCCGTGCGCCATCTGGCAGGTATCGATACGTATGCCGGCGAACATCCGCAAACGATCTAGCGAGTCCAGATTGACGATGGTCGGATAGCCGAATTGTCCTGCAAAGACATAGCCGAAGCGCTGGCGCAGCCTTCTGACGGTTTCCTCCGCGGCAAAGCCGGGCAATGGCCCGCTTCTGCCGTAACGCAACGCGCGCAGATCATCGATCCCATGACAATGGTCCGCATGGTCGTGGGTCCAGAAAACCGCATCGAGCCGGTCGATTTCATTGTCGAGAAGCTGGTTGCGCAGATCCGGCGAAGTGTCGACCAGCAGGCGCGAGCCTTCTTCGCTTTCCACCACGATGGATACTCTCGTCCGCCGGTTGCGCGGCTCGGACGGGTCGCAGGCGCCCCAGTCATTGCCTACGCGGGGCACGCCGGTTGACGTGCCGGAACCCAGCATGATCAGCTTCACGCAGCCGCTTTCCCGAACAGCTTGTAGAAGTTTCTCGTCGTCATCTCGGCCATTTGCTCCGGGTCCTCCCCTCGCAGCCCGGCGAGGAACGCAGCCGTGTCGGCGACGAATGCGGGTTCGCAGGTTTTCCCCCGGTGTGGGACGGGCGCGAGAAAGGGGGCATCGGTTTCGACCAGCAGGCGATCTGCGGGCAGATTGCGAGCCACTTCCTGCAATTCCCCGGCATTCTTGAATGTCACTATGCCGGAAAGCGAAATGCTCAGTCCGAGTTCCAATACGTTGCGCGCGAATTTGGCTGAAGCCGTGAAGCAGTGGATCAACGCCGGAAACGCGCCCTTTGCCATTTCTTCCCTGAGGATCGCCGCTGTATCGGCCTCCGCATCGCGAGTATGGATGATCAGCGGAAGACCCGTCTTTCTGGCCGCCCTGATATGGGTTCGAAACAGCGCTTTCTGCACGTCCCGATCCGACTTCTCGTAATAATAGTCGAGCCCGGTTTCGCCGATTCCGATGACCCGCGGGTGCTCGGTTGCCTCAAGCAGCGCTTCCAGGGCCATCTGCGAATGGGCGTCCGCTTCATGGGGGTGTATGCCGACGCTGGCCCATACGTCCTCTTCCCGCTCCGCCGTTCCGATCACCCGCTCCCATTCGCTGCGGCGTGTGGAGATGTTCAGAAAGCCGGTGACGCCCGCCTCCCGCGCGCGGCGAAGCACTCCGTCCTGATCTTCGGCAAGCCCTTCATATTCGAGGTGGCAATGGGAATCGATCAGCATCACGCAATCTCTTCAGGTAATTCGAGCCGCGGAAAGATCGGGCTCGGTTGCTCAAGCCTGTGCTGCACAGGATTGCCCGACGAGCCGCTGCTTATCCAGTCGTAATCGCGATCGTCGGCAGCCACGCCCATCGCATCCAGCAGCCTGTTTGCGGCATCGGGCGTCACAGGAATAAGGCCGATCGCAAGGTCGATGATACAGCGATAAAGCGTGCCCAGCACTTGCGCCATGCGGATCGGATCGGTCTTGCGAAGCGCCCAGGGCGCCATCTCATCGATATAGGCATTGCATGCGAACACCGCCTTGAGCCAGGCATCGAGGCCGGTCGAGAACGACAAATTCTCGAATTCCTGCCGCATTTCCCCCGCTACCGCGTTGCGTATATCCTGGATAAGTGCGATGTCGACCGGAGCATCGCCGGGCGGCGGCACCTCTCCGCCCAGATTCTTGAAGATCATCGACAAGGTGCGTTGGGCGAGATTGCCGAAGCTGTTTGCCAGTTCGGAATTGGCTCTCAATACAATCGTTTCTGGAGAATAACTGCCATCCTGTCCGAAGGCGACTTCCCGCATCAGGAAATAGCGGAGCACGTCCACTCCAAAGCGATCGGCCAACTCCATCGGGTCCGTCACGTTCCCGACGGACTTGCTTTCCTTCTGCCCGCGATTCAGCAGGAAGCCATGGCCAAACACTGTCTTCGGCAATGGCAGCCTGGCGCTCATCAGGAATGCTGGCCAGTAAACCGTATGGAAACGGACAATATCTTTGCCGATGAGATGAAGGTCCGCTGGCCAGAAGTTTGCGAAATCTTCGGTTTGCTCGGGATAGCCCAGCCCGGTGAGGTAGTTGGTCAGTGCATCGACCCACACATACATCACATGCTCGTCGCTGCCCGGGACACGGACGCCCCAATCGAAACTGGTTCGGGAGACCGAGAGATCCCTGAGGCCGCCGGATACGAAGGCGGCCATTTCGTTGCGGCGGCTGTCGGGCTGGATGAATTCGGGATGGTCGCGATACAACGCCAGGAGTCGATCCTGATAGGCTGAAAGGCGGAAGAACCAGCTTTCCTCCACTGTCCATTCGACGGGCGTGCCTTGGGGCGAGAGCTTTTCACCCCCCTCCCCTTCGATCAGTTCGCTTTCTTCGTAATATGCCTCGTCCCGGACGGAGTACCACCCCTCGTACCGATCCAGATAGAGGTCGCCGTTTGCCTCCATAGCTTGCCAGAGCGCCTGGCTCGCGCGGTGATGAGCTTGTTCCGTAGTGCGCAGGAATTTATCATAGCCCACATTCAGGCCATCGCACATCGCAATGAAATAGGCGGACATTTCATCCGCAAGCGCCTGCGGCGTGGTCCCGAGTTCACGAGCCTTCTGGGCCATCTTGAGACCATGTTCGTCGGTTCCCGTCTGGAAGCGGACCTTGCGGCCAAGCTGCCGCTGGAAACGTGCGATGACGTCCGCGGCGATCGCTTCATACGCGTGGCCGATATGGGGCTTCCCGTTGGGATAGCTGATGGCGGTTGTGATGTAATAGGATCCGGCCATGCGGCCCTTCGCCTTTCCTAAGGAATTCCGGCCATGCGGCCTTTGATCAGGCGGCTTCCCTATCGGGGGCCGTCGAGGCGAGCAAGGTTCCGATTTCCATTGCAAGCAAAGCGGGATCGAAATTGTAGATGGGCGCCTGCCCGGAAAGCCGGCTCAGTTCCTCATGGGCGTCGATGATCCTGGCCAGCCTTCCTCTTTCCGCGGTGGAAAGCTCGCTGGCGACGACCGCGCGGGCGAGATCGAGCACGGCGAGCAGGCGTTCCCGATCCGGTCGGGAGCCGATCTGTTCGGACAAGCTGCCACGCAAGAGGAACTGGGCATCGCCCTCCGCGGCGATCCGCTGCATTGTCCGATGCAGCCCGGCCAGATCCTGCTCGACGAAATCGAGTGCTGCGCCGGGTGCGCCGGATGCCGCGGCAATCGCGGCCGCGCGAGTGTCAGGATCGGCCTGCGGGGCCTGTTCGCGCAGGATGGCGTCGATCTGCGCGGCGGTAAGCGAGGGAAAGCGCAAGATGCGGCAGCGCGACCTTATCGTGGGCAGGAGCCTGCCGGGCCGGTGGCTCACCAGAAGGAAGAATGTGCCGGTGGGGGGCTCTTCAAGGCTTTTGAGGAGCGCATTGGCGGCAGGCTTCTCAAGATCGTCCACCGGATCGATGATGATCGCGCGGCGGGATCCCAGTGTCGGCCTTGTCACCAGACGGCGCTGCATCTCGCGAATCTGTGCGATGCCGATGCTGCGCTTCACCTGATAAGGTTTGCCCTCCTCCCGCTTCCTTTCATCCTCCTGACTGGCGGGAAGATGGGTGAGCAGCATAATGTCGGAGTGTTCGCCTGCCGGTTGGGGAACCCCTTCTTCCCGTACCAGCTCTCGGCCGGCAGCCTGTGCGAAAGCGGCTTTTCCAACGCCGCTCTTGCCCGCCAGAATCCAGCCGTGATGCATGCGATCGCTGGAAAGCGCCGCGCGCCAGATGCGCCAAGGCTCGTCATGGCCTGCGAAACTCACCGCTGGAGTTCCTCGAAGCGGTTCAGGGCGGCCAGCACTTGCCCGTGAGTCTGGGATAATGATCCGCTCCCATCGATCCTGACGAACCGTTCCGGCGCTTCCATCGCCAGCCGCCGGAATGTTTCGCCGACCTTCGTATGGTAGGTGCGATCGCGCCCCTCGATCGCATCCATCCTGCCTTGATCGCGTGAAGCGAGGCGAGCTGAAGCGATCTCATCCGATATCTCGATCAGGAAGGTCATATCCGGCAGGATCCCGCCTGCACCTATGCGATGGAGTTCCATCAGATCGGCATCGGGCAGTCCCCCGGCACCGCCTTGATAGGCACGACTGGAATCGAGAAACCGATCGCAGACCACCCATTTCCCGGCTTCGAGAGCGGGAATGATCCTGCGCGCCAGATGATCGGCGCGCGCGGCGGCGAACAGCAGCGCTTCGGCCCGGACGCCCCAACCCTCTCCCGGCGGATCCAGCAGAAGCGCGCGGATCGCTTCCGCACCGGCAGTGCCGCCCGGTTCCCGGGTCAATTCCACCTCGATTCCCCGCGCGGCAAGCGCTTCCGCAATAAGTCGGGCCTGGGTGGATTTCCCGGCCCCCTCGCCCCCCTCGAAGGTGATGAATCGCCCCGCCATCATGTCAGGAAGCCCAGCAGCCCATTGAGCAGCCTTTGCCAGGCATTGGCGCTGGGTACTTCGCGGGCGGCAGCGAGCGGCACGAAATACGGACGCTGCCCCGGTATATGGACTTCCAGGCTCGCAATTTCCTGGCCCTTCGCGATCGGCGCATGGATCGGTCCGCGGTAGCGGATCGCGAGCCTTGCATCGCGCAGCGAGCCGTGCGGCGCGGTGGCGAACACCGGGCGGCTCGCAAGCAGCCCCACCGAGCGGTCCGCTCCGCCCTGAACCTTGGCCCGCCCGATGCTGTCACCCTTTGCGAGCAGCCGTCGGCTGTCGAAGGCGGAAAACCCCCATTCCATGAGATCGCGGGATGCGCGCGCGCGATTGGCGGGGCTGTCCGCACCCGCCACCACCATCAGCAGCCTGCGGCCGTTTCTGGATGCCGTGCCGAGATATCCGTAGCCCGACTGCCTCGTATAGCCTGTCTTGATCCCGTCGGCCCCGTTCACGACGCCCACCATCGGATCATGGTTGTTCTGGGCGATCCCGTTGAACAGCATGCTCCTGTGTCCGACGTAGCGGTGAAACAGCTCAGGATGTCGTTCGAGCAGGGCGTCAGCCAGCCGGACAAGATCCCGGGCGCTGACATAGGTGTGCCCGTCGTCCATCCACCCGTTGGGCGTGCCGAAATGGCTGTCCCGCATGCCTAGGGAACGGGCATTTGCATTCATCAGCGCCACCCATTTCTCGACCGAGCCCAAGGCGCCTTCGGCCAGCACTACGCATCCGTCGTTGGCCGAGACGGTGCTGATCCCCTTAAGCAATTCATCCACGCTCACCTGCGCGCCATTGGCCAGGAACATGGTGGAACCCTTACGCGACCACTCGCGAAAGGTCGCTTCACTCACCGTGAAATGCTGATTGGGCGTCAGTTTTCCGGCCTTGATCAGTTCGAAGGCGGTGTAAAGCGTCATCACCTTCGTGATCGACGCCGGAACGAAACGGCGATCTGCTTCCCGCGCATAGAGAATTTGCCCCGAGGATTGATCGACCAGCAGTGCGACCGGTATTTCCGGCCCCGGAAGGGCGGGCACTATGTGCTTGTCCGCAGCGATTGCATGCGGAAAACCCGACACGAGGAGGAGAGCAAACGGCAAAATCGAGGCAAGGCGGCGCAAGGTTTCTCCCAGGCCCCGCCATGGCGCGGGGTACTAGTCGGTACGGTAGATTCGAGATTCGCTATAGCCCTTGGCCGCAACCTTGGCGAGGGAGCCTTCGGCCTCCTTCCTTGTGGCGAAGGGGCCGGTCTGGGCAAGCCACAAGGTCTTGCTTTTCTTCACCCTGCCATCAATCGCATGGGCGACGCTTCTTGCACGCTCTTCGGTTGAAAATGCACCGACCTGGACAACGAAGCCATTGGCTGCAGCGGGCTTCGCACGCGCTTCAGACGGCTTTTCGGCTGCGGTGACCGCGGGGGGCGCAGCTATGGGAGCGGGAGTGGATTCAGCCGCAGGCGGGACATCCACTTGAGGTGTCTCGGCCTCAACCTTCTCGATAACCGCCGGAGCGGCGACGGTTGATGGCAGGAGTTCGATCGCGGTCGGGCCGGGTAAGGAAGTTCCGCTCTTTTCCGGTTCGGTCTTCGTGGAAGGGACGGAGCTTGCCGGCAGCTTCCGGCGCAACACCTCGACCAGCGATTTCGGCGTGTCCATTCGCCCGGGAGCGGCTTCTTTCTGCCGCAGCAATGCGCGTTCCTGCTCGGGCGGATTGACCCGGCGCACGCGTACCGGAGCATTGCCGGACGAACCCAGCTGCTTTTCGGCATCCGCGGACAGGCCGATCAGATAAGGGCCTGCCATCGGCCCGCGACGCTCGACCCTGACCAGGATGGTGCGGCCCGTGTCCAGCGATGTGACTTCGACATAGCTCGGCAAGGGCAAGGTGCGATGCGCTGTGCTCACCCCGGGGCCAGCATCGCTATCCGGCGTCGCATATCCTACCGCGTCATAATTCAGCGTATCGAGCGGCGTATAGGTCACGCCATCAATGGTAAACGGATCTCCGATCACCACGGGGTAATCGGCAGCCGGCCCATTCGTGGGAGGCGCCACGGGCGCTTCAGGCCTGCCTTCGCCCCCGCAGGCCCCAAGCGTCAGAAGCAGGCCAAGTGACAGGGAACGAACGAAAAAATGATCAACGCGAAATCTCATCTGCAAGCAACCCCACGGACAATGCGTAGTAGTTCGAGCAGTTATATTCGAGGATAACCCTATAATTCCCGGTTAAGAGGTATGCAGGTTTTCCCGGGCCGTCCGGTTCGAACAGGGATGTCATGACATCGTCGGCCAGGTAGCGCTGGGGCTGGATGCCCATTGCGCGCCATTCCTTCACCGTCTTCCACTTGCTCAGCCTGATATGGACGCGCGGGCATACCGGCGAGGCAAGACCGGTCTGGACAGCGCTGCGGTTGAAGGTCGGGGGAATATAGGCCGGAACGCCCCAAGGCTCTCCCTGCCTCCAGCCCGCATCGCGGAAATAGTTCGCTATGGAAGCCAATGTATCGGCCCTGCTGGACCAGATATCGCGCCGGCCATCCCCATCCCCATCCACGGCCAGGCGCAGATAGACGCTCGGCAGGAATTGAGGGTTGCCAAAGGCGCCGGCCCAACTTCCTTTCAGCCGATACTGCGGCACACCCTGATCGACCATCTTGAGCAGCGCAATGAACTCGCTTGCGAAGAGATCGCGCCGGCGGCCTTCCCATGCAAGCGTGGCGAGAGAACGGGCCAGATCGAAATCGCCGGTATAGCTTCCGTAATTGGTTTCGTGGCCGAAGATCGCAATCACAATCGGCATGGGCACGCCATATTCACGCTGGATTGCTGTAGTCGTGGCCGGCGAAATCGAAGCGAGGACGCGACGGCCGCCATTGATCCGGGCGGGGTCGACATGCTGGGAAATATAAGGCACCATGGGCGGAAAGCCGCTGGTTGTGGGAGAACCCGGCTGAGCCCGGTCCAGATCGATCACTCTCTGGTTGGGAGTGAGCCCCTGCGTCACTTGCTGTATCGTGCGCTCGCTCACGCCTTCAGCCCGCGCCTGGGCAGAGAGAAGCTGGAGATAGGCAGGGAAGCTGCCGCCATAGCCCGAGGATTGGGCGGAAGTTCCACCCATCGGGAGACAGAGGGAAAGCGCGGAAACGGCCGCTAGGATTCTTATGCGATTCATTCCGCGATTGTGTCACAGCCAGCGCTCGCATGTAATCCCTTGATGTCCGGATGTTGGTGAACCGGGACAGGTGACAAACTGCTTCGAGCACGCTAGCGAGCGCGCCGTGCGGACAGGTGGCAGAGCGGTTGAATGCACCGGTCTTGAAAACCGGCGTGGGTGCAAGCCCACCGTGGGTTCGAATCCCACCCTGTCCGCCACTTCGGTATAAAACCGGGAACGCCGATTCCCGCCGTTTTCCCTCCCTTAGTGGCTACCAGCGCCCTCAACAGGGTGCTTTTGCTGCCTTTGATGTAGATTGCGTCGTCCGCGACCTCGACGTGCTGGGCGAAGGCCCGGACGTGTTCCCGCCGATAGCCGCCCTTTCCAAGCCGGAGTCGGGTGCGTGCTTCGCTCGCCAGTTCCCGCACTGCGGCCCCTGTGAGGCGCTGGTGGGTTGAGCTTGCGAGCATAGCTTCGATCCGCATGGCATCGGCCCGTGCCTGATCCCGAAGCGCCGTGAGGCCCGCAATGCGCTCACCAAGAGAGGACTCGGCCGGGTCGAGCGAACCGGCTTCAATGGCATCGTAGAGGCGCTTGAGGC